>NZ_JBNHFS010000005.1:0-358549 GCF_059090465.1 Arthrobacter sp. MDT2-3
CTACGAGGCCAGATCTCTAGATGACTCATAAGACCTCCGCAGGGCAGGTCACGTACCTAGTCAACGTCGCGCCTGTTCGGGGTTGTCGGATGTCCGTAAGACATCCAACCCGGCTTCCTTGACCAAGCAAACTTGAAGGGGTTTACGTTGCTCTGACCTGGCGATGCCGCAGGTGTTGTGAACAATCGGCGAGAGTGCGTCAGATGTAGCGACTCTGCGTCAAGTTAGATGGAAGTGGACAGAAATGATGCCAGGAACAGCTCCTTCTAAGGCACTTCCCCACCTGTTTTGAAAGGCTGATGTTGGATATTCCGTCAACCTGCCTCGACCGGGCAAACCTCTGTCTGGTGACGCGGCCGGAACTGGTGGCGACTCTGATCCGTCCATGGCTGGGGTCAATTCGGTTATCCACGGCTGGAAATTGGGAGCCGTTGGGGTAGCTCCTGGCAGCAGTAGCGGTGGATAACCTCTGAGAATTGTCCCCGGCTGGGGCCGGCGGACCGGACTTGGAACGTGGGTCGATCCCGGTTGTTCCGTAGATCAGCACCACCTGCTCAGGGTAATTCGGGTTCTCGATGTGAGGGGCGCTGAGATCGTCGTAACTGTGCCGCAACGTCCGTTCGAGGGTAGCGGCCCGCTACCCTGAGCACGAGGCCGCCAATCGGGCTGCTGCCAGAACAGCCAGGTCACCGAGGACCTGATGGACCGCCTCGGCTCGAACTGACCTTGAATTGGCCCTTTCGCCCTGTTTCCGCCGCCGTGCAACGGCAAGCTTTGGGAGTCGAGTGTGGGCAGCGCGTGACGCGGTTTCCTGCTGCGCCAAGGGATCGTAGAAAACCACGTGGAGCCCACTGGTCGTGCTGTCGTCTGATGGTTTCTTCGCCAATGCATTCATCCTTTCTTCCCCGCAAGAGCATGCTGGGCGCCAACCCGGGTGTCATCCCGTGATGTTGGCAGCGCTACGCTCGTCAGCATGGGGAATGAAACTATCCGAGCCGCTTACGGGGCACGTGCCGCCGAATACACACGCATGCTTGGTTCCGTTGAGGACATGCACAAGTTGG
Source organism: Arthrobacter sp. MDT2-3 (assembly GCF_059090465.1). Lineage (NCBI taxonomy): Bacteria > Bacillati > Actinomycetota > Actinomycetes > Micrococcales > Micrococcaceae > Arthrobacter > Arthrobacter sp. MDT2-3. The sequence continues at coordinate 1,065 of NZ_JBNHFS010000005.1, forward strand.
ATCAGCAACGGATCAGACGTTGGGCTACGAGTATTAACGGCCAACTGATAGACGCCGGGTGCGGGCCAGGCCATTGGACCAACTTCCTGTATCAACACGGCTCGGCTATACAAGGGATAGATCTCGTACCCGAATTCATCGAAAACGCCCGCGCGCGCTTTCCCGATGTGCCTTTTCGCGTTGCTTCCTTCCGCGAGCTGGACGTACCAGATGGATCACTCCAGGGCGTGCTTGCTTGGTACTCCCTCATTCACCTGCCACCAGACGAGTTGCCCGTGGTGCTCAGGGAACTCGCCCGTGCCCTTGTCCAGGGCGGGCAACTACTCGTCGGATTCTTCGAGGGTTTGCCGGGTAAGCCTTTTCCACAGGCTGTTACAACGGCCTACTCCTGGTCCACCGATCAGATGGGGTACTTGCTGAATGAAGCAGGTTTCGACGTGCTCGAGATGGAGTCACGCCAAGACCCGGGCACACGACCCCATGCCGCCATTGGTGCCGCTGTCCGGTAAGTGATCCTCCACTGGGCACCGCGGGGTGCCGTCCTTTCGTGTTGAGGGGATCCCTGTATTCTTGGGACTTCGCGGCCCAAATGGGCGCATGCTTGCTGAAGATTGGGGACTTCATCATAAATCACCGTGTCGACGACAGGAAGACAGGCACAGCACCTGCCGTCCTTCGCGCATCAGCGTACTTTTGGCTGGCAAGCGCGTTGGTGTCCGGTGTCATTCCAGCCATTGTGATGTTCCTGCGGCCGCCGGACTCATCCTCGTTCGCGGTCAGCATGGGAATGCTGGTCCTTCTGACAGCCCTGCAATGCTGGGCGGCGCTCAGCCTTCTGCGGAGCGAACGCTGGGCCAGGTATGTCCTGACTGGCGTGGCTGTCCTTTCCCTTGCCGGTTTGGTTGCCTTGACTGATGTCCTGGTCGTTATGGGTCTGATCCTCAGTCTTGCTGGTGCCGTGTTGATGTGGCTCCCGGCTTCCAGCGCATACGTCCGGCGCAGCCGCTCACCCATCGGCTAGGCCAGTGCCCATCCATGAAGAAGGTGGCAGTGATCAATCGGTGCCGGCCGGGGATGCGGTCGTTCAGCCCGTGACTTCCGACGTGCGGGCCGCTTCCTATCACTAACCCAATAGCACAGCGGTCCGTAACCCTAACAGGACAAGCATCTTCACGTTGTGGGTGATACCTCGAGATGCCCCGTGAAGGATCCCCTTACGGCTGCACCTAGCGCCAAATAGCGCCGCCAAAAAGCCGCCATTTATCGCCGAAAGTCACACGGTGGGCGCTGCGAATATCCCGATCAGTGTCTTGAGAAGCTTTTGTTTTTCAAGACACAACTGGTAGGTGAAATATGGGTCCGGTCCCGGGATGGTTCCTAACGTGTCGAAATACCGCGGGTTGCCTGACGTAAGGAAAGATCGTGCCATGCAGTCAATTTCGTGGCCGAATGCCTGGCAACCGGAGGCCCGTGAGGCCCTACTGCAATTCATCGACGCGGACGTACGGGTCGAGATCATCGTCGGCCCTCCGCTGACTTCAATCGACGGCAGTGTTATCGCCGGGTACGTTTACCTCGAAGGCACCGATTTGATGATCATTTATGATCGCTCGGGTCGTGCAGACGTTTATCCATGGGGCCTTATGGCCGGACCCGTTCTCGAAATCAACAGCCTCTCAGGCCGCCGGCGCAAGCCGGTCTACCAGCATCCGGAGTGGACAAAAACCCGACGAACTTGACCGCCGGACAGGGAGACTCAGGTTTGCCTGTGATCCGAGAGGACTTAAAATCGTTCGGGATCCTCTGCCGGGGGATCCGAAGTTGCTGCATCCTGGGCAGCTTTCAAAGGCTGACGCCTTCTACCAGCCAGGATCAATGCTGGGGCCCCTACAACATGGCGACGGCCACTCTTCTGAGGATTACGGGAAGTTTGGACATGAGGTTGTTCCCCTTGTTGTCAAAGGTGGCCTGCGCCGTGGGACCTGCTTCGTTGGCCTCGGGGGATACTCTTTGGGCCTGGCCTGCGGCCCTGAAACGCGTAAGTCCTGGCCGAAAAGATTGTCACGGATTTATCAGCGTGTTGGTCACCAGAACGGACCCGTTCGGAGCGGCGGCGAGGCGGCCGGGTCCCGGTCTGTGGGCAGCAGCAGCATGCGACAAATAGCGCCGCGAAAAAGCCGCCCTTTACCGCCGAAGGTCAGAGCCCCAGCCAGCAATGGCGCGGAACGTGGCGCCGGGCTTCCGGGGCGCGGTGATCGACCGGCTTACGGACGCTGCTGCTGGGGACCCGGCATAAGCTGAAGCCTGGGACATTTGACACAAGCTCTGAATACGGGGGAATGATTTGAGCGATTATGGTGAGGACTATCTGCGGCGCCTACTCGACGCTGTTGGCCGCTTCGAGGCCGCATTCAATGCCTGGATGGAAACGCAACAAGAATCTGACCATCGTTCTTCTCGAGGCCTTCTTCCAACTGTCTGGGTAAAAGACGGAGTTGACTCTGCACTGGTGCGCCGCCTCGAACTCGATGTCGCAGAGGCCGCCGGGCTGGCAGCACGCGCAGTCGCCGTTACTGGGGCATACATTTCCGTCACAGGACTAGGTGTTATCGACCCGATTTCCAACTGGTCGTTCATGTCATCACCCAAGGCTCCGCTTGCACCGCGCGATATTCGAATGACTACTGCGAACGTCAAAGGTCGGCTAGAGGCAATGCTCATCGACGCGCAGAGCAACTCGGACTCTAGTCTGCCAAGCTTTTCCCCCGCTCAGCTGCACCCCGTGATCTGGTCGGGTGCAGCTGCACACTGGACGGCTCACCAGTTCCGAGTCGCCGTTCGCGAAGCTGCTGAAGGGCTGACAGTCCATTGGAAGCAGAAGCTTTGCCGCAACGATGTGGACGACACAGTGTTCTGGCAACAGACCCTGTCAGCCGGTGAGGCAGCTGACGGCCGACCAAAGCTTGCTTGGCCTGGTCCCGCCGATGACAAAACCGCCAAGAGCATGCGCGGTGGCCTTGAACCCCTCGCAAAAGCTTTGAACGCCCTGGCTACCGGGCTGAATCTGACTGTCCGAAACGTGACTACCCACACTAGAGATGAGCTCACTGAGCAGCAAGCAATGGAGCGCCTGGCTGCATACAGCTTTCTCGCGCATCTACTCGACCAGTGCCAGGTAAACCGCTTCGAGAATGATCCCGCCCGGTAAAGGATGGGCTTTTCGGAGAGTCTGAGACGATGCAGCAATGACAATTAGTGGCGCGCACGCAACTGCATTTTTCGAGGAAGTCGTCCGCGGACAGCAAGTCTGGACGATCAGGGATACTAACGGTTTTCCAGCCCCGCTCGGAAGCGATGGACTTCGTAGCATGCCCTTCTGGTCTCTGAGTTCACGCGCAGAGCGCATCATCTCTAATGTCCACGACTATGCCGGCTTCGAAAAAGTCGTGATCCCCCTCAGTGAGTGGCGATCAAAGTGGCTGCCCGGCCTGGAACGAGATGGGCTACGTGTGGGGCTCAACTGGTCCGGAAACCGGGCAACGGGCTACGACGTGGAGCCAGGCGCGGCCCTGGCATCCTTAATAACCCGCCAATCATCCGAATAGGTGCACCGTGGAGGATCCGCTTGAGGGCGTCGCGCTCATTCGCACGTGCCGTCGACGATGGGGGCGAACTCGAAGCCTTCGCCTTGCTTCTCGGCGATCTTCTTTGCCAAGCCTCCTATGTGGCGGGCAGGGTCAAACCCTCCGGCAGTTTTACCCGGATATGTTCATTGCTGGAAGCCACGGGGAGGGCATTTCGAATCGGTATAGGTCTCTTGCCGGAACATGCCTCGACAGCGCCCCGTCGGGGGCGGCGGGTGTCCTTCCCCCGGCTAAGCTGGAGTCACGTAGCCATTTAGGTGGGGGGACGGGGACCTCAATGACAGATCTTCAGCACGCTGAGACATGTGAAAGCACAACGACGTGGTCGCGGCGCTGTCGGCGCATGACGCTGATCTACGGCGTCGCAGTTTTCGTCGTCCAGCTGCCTTTGATTGTCGGTCTCTTCCTGCTCAGCTTCTGGCTCCTGAACGTTACAGGGCCGCTTTTGCGAGGGGATGTCGCATTCGGCCATCCGGCCTACGAATATTTGCAGAGTTCGAAAGACCTGCTTGTCGCAGCTTTTGGAGTGCTGACCGCGGTACTGGCCCTCTCCTGGGTCCTGCTGCACCGCTGGTGGAAACGCTCCGCGGCAGCCTTGGGGCCAATGCCGGCGGAGCTGCGTCCGAAGACCTTCAAGGACTGGAACCGGCAGAGGCGAATCATGAAAGTGACCTACCTCGCGGCCGGGGCAGTACTCCTGTGGATATTGGTCCTGACGGTGACCAAGGTTGTCTCCGGGGTGCAGGCCTACGAGGCATGGTCCGCCCTTGGCGAAGTCGGGTTCGACGATCCAGGCTACGACGAAGCGCACTCCCTGCTCGATCTGTCCATCGCCTTGGGTGGTGTCGGTGCTATCGCTTTCTGCATCCTCAGCGTTTCCTGCTGGCGTAGCTACGGTCGGGCGCAACTGTTGCTGGGTCCAGAACCTGCCCGAGTCACGATCCGCGAACTGGACGAATTCAACGTCAACCAAAGGGATTAGTTAGCCCACTGCATAGCGCCCGTTCAGGGTCACCTAGCTACTCAGCCTGAACTCCAGAGAGACCACGAGACCCATGCCACCCGACTTGAGGAACACTCGCAGATCTATTGGACTCCGTCGTGGATGGCCGTTCCTGCTCGCCACATCCCTCCTGCTATCAGCCTGTGCCCCTCCGACAGAGCCCGTCGAATCTTCCCAAGTTGTCGGTGTCTGGGAAGCGAAAGGACCGGGCGGGCGAACCGGGACCTTGGATTTGAAGGCCGACGGCACTTTTGAGGGCGTGGACCTTCCGGACCGCGTCTTCTACCCCTCCACTTTTGATGAAAAGTATGGAGGGCCACCGGACTGGAGTAACTCGGATAGCATCGCGGGCACCTGGACGACCGAATGGAACTTAGGGAACCAGCTGGCGTTTGTACTCATCAACATCGAAGGCAGGGGTGACCAAGATCGGATCAACATCAAGGACGTCGGCGATCGGAAGTACCTGAGCTACTACTACACAGACCCCGACTCGGCAGAGTTCCTCGACCTTCGAAGAGTAGCGCGGTAAGAAACGCCAGGGTACTCCCGTGATTGCAGCCACCCCACTCAATGGTGCGCATTCAATCGGGTGCCCGTTAAAGGATCCTCAATCGGGCATCCGCTATTTTTTCAGCCGCTCCTCTGCAGCCTTCCGCTGTTTCTCTTGCAACTCTTGTATCCGGACCTCGAAACGGCCGGGAGGCCCAGGGGTGACGGCGGGTGCAGTCGAGCCGGGAACCAGTCAAGAGTTTCAAGGTCGGGGTGGCGACGAAGTCCCTCGATCAATTTCTTGGTTCCAAAGACCTTTGATCCCAGCAGGTCCCAATCAGTCCACACTACCCATGTCCGGTCCTCTGGCCACCAGAACTCAGGTGTCACGTCCGGCAGGCCCGGGCGCAGCATTGTCGGCAGCAGGTCTCCGAGCTTGAAGGCGAAAATTCGTGAGTGCACTTCGCTGTCAACGTCCAAGACTCGGCCCAGGATCTCGTCTTCGAATGGGTCGGCCGCGGCGAACATTGCTTCCATTCGATCCGTTGTTGTCGCGGCCCTTAGCAGCGGCAGGAGCGCCTCCAGCTCCACTTGGCCGATGGTTGCATCCACGGGCTGATACACGAAGTCAGCATCCGGCAAAACGAGTGATGCTTCGCGCCAGCTTAGGAAGGCGTCCCAACGAAAGCACGGAGGAACTTCACGCCCATCCCAGAATGCCCCACGCAGTGGAACACCCTTGATATCAGCTACTTCCTTCCACCTCACCCGTACAAACTCGGGTGGTGGGGCGACCGGGTAGGGATTCGGATTGTCCTCGGCTAGCGCTCCAGGATTGATGCCTGGCGGGCACACGTACTGATTGTGAAGGATCCAGACACTGTCCTCGCACCCCGGCGGGAGGACATCCGTTTCGGCATTGATAATGACGTCGTCGCCAAGCCAGCAAAGGTCATCCTCGAAGCCCTTAACTGACCAACCGGGCGGCATAGAAGGGCGGGGACGGTCTGGCCAGGGCCAGTCCATCACGTAACACCCAGGCGGCGGCGCCGCGTCCTCGTTAGTCATGAGCCGAACTTACACCGGTCACAGCAGATACCACTCTCCATCCAACCAACACAGATGTATGCTCTACGGCCTCGGAAACCCTAGCCACACAGGCAATGCGGCCCACGTAATGACCCAAGCGCGGCCGCCCGGTAAGGGATCCCCTTGTGGGCTGCCCATGCGCCAAATAGTGCTGCGAGTACACCGCCATTTATCGCCACAAGTCACATTCCAAACGGCTGACAGGTTGGTTCTCTTGTCTCTACAAAGGATCCTTTGCTGATACGGCCTGGCGCCTCGGGTAGTACATCTGTCAGCGTCATCAATCGTGGCCCGGTCGAGGTGCACCGGTGGTCATTGAGTCTCGAGGATCACCTCGCCCAGCGGCGTGGACAATACGGCACGCAGCGCCGGTTTCGGTGCATGTGCCACGCCCTGCAGCGCCAGCAGCTGGCGCACCGTTGGGGGCAGCCCGCCCAATTGCAGCTCCCGCAGCGCGACGGTGCTGGTAGCCATGTGTTCTGTGGGATGCGTGCCGTCCCACTGGATCAGAGTTAACAGCGCGCCGCCTAGCTGCAGTTTGCCGTCGTCGCGCACCAAGACCTTCCACGCTAGCCACCCCTGCAGCGTGTCGCGAGACATGGCCACCGGAAGGCCCGGGTCGATTCCGGCGTCGAGAATGCCCGCTCGGTGTTTGTCCAGAGCGCCGCTGCGCGCCACCACGTGCACCAGGCCTGGCGAATGGGCGATACGTTGCTGCAGTTCCGGGTCGTCGAGGCCGAACCAGCGCCGGCGCGGTGGCGGCGGAGCATCCGGATCGATGGCGATGATCTCGAAGTATGCGCCCGGGAACGGGGCCGACGCGATGCTGAACACCCGGTTATGCGTGCCCATCAGCGGGTGCTTGCCGCCCGGCCCTGGCGTGATGCCGAGCGTCCCCTCGCACCAAGCCACGCCTTGTTCCAGGCTGGCCGCGGCGACGACGAGGTGATCGACTTCGGTGGTGCTCACAGGCCCACCTTACCGCTGACGCAGGTCACGCTCCGGGCGTCAGAGCCGGACGAAGTCGTGGCTGCCGCTACTGATGACCCGTTTTTCCCCGTCAGTACGCCGTGCAGAACCATGGCCAGTCATTTGGTCTTTTCCGGCAGGGCGGCGCTTGGTGTCCGCCTGGCAGATGACCACCGAGGTTGCGGGAGCGTGAATGCCGGAGTTCCTTGACCAGTCTTTTGTCCCGGGTCTAGTTTGACGTTACTGACCACCCGTATCTCGGGACGAGTTGAAGGAGTTTTCCATGGCACTCGTTACTCTCCTCCATCGCTTTGCCGACTACGACACCTTCCGGAGTGTCTACGATTCGGCGGATGGGCTGCGGCAGGCCGGCGGTGTAATCGATCATTCAGTGCATCGCATGGCCGATGACCCTAACAACATTCTGGTGCTCCACTACTTCGATTCGCTTGAGACGGCCCGCGCCTATTTGAGCAATCCCGGTCTGAAAGACGCCATGCAGCAAGCCGGCATGCAGGGCGAGCCGCGGATCGAGTTCTATGAATAAGGAACGGCCCTAATTTTCTGGCTTCACCTGGACTGTAAATCGCAGCGGTAATTGACGTCGTTTTCGCAGCGGTAATTGACGTCGTTTTCGCAGCGCTAACTGGCGCGCAGGACCCGGACTTGACCGACTAGGACGGCATCCAGCACTTGCTGGATTCTTTGCCAGAACCGACCCTGACACCTCGGATTGGCAGCCCTCGGCTTTGGAATTAGTGACCCCTACACGAGGTCGCCCGGCAAGTCCTCCACTGAATTGGAAGCCGTTGAGGTAGCTCCTTAGAAGCAGTAGAGGTGAATAGCCTCTGAGAATTGTCCCGGTCGTGGGCCCGACAGCCTGCCTCTCCACACTGGACTAAGTGCGCGTTCCACAGTTCTGCCGCGCGGCAAATGAGCCTATTACAGCTGCGTGAGCAGTCCCTGCTGTCAGTTTTAGGTGTACTGCAAATCGGCGTCTTCCCAAGAGCGAGCTATGAATTCCTGCTCATGGACAGGCGTTGGTAGGGAAACCGGCTCGAGCTGGTCCAAATATGGAAATAGGCCGTCGGCATGGCAGGCCTCCGTCAAACCCCGGAGCCGTCCCGAAAGAGACAGAAAGGGTCAGCTGATGATCACCCGAAAGACATCTCAGCGCAACCTTCGGACGGCAGACTCTAACTAGGGGGAGCCCTCCGAAATGGAAAGGACCTGGAATGGTCAGCAATCGCGACATCATTGGCTCCTACGACCAACTTAAGCCGGGGGACGCCATCGAAGCGTTTCATAGAAGCGTTCTGGTCCATCGAGGACCGATCACCGACATCGCCCCAGGCCAGGATTTATTATGGATCCTGGACACCTTGACAGGAAGCCGCCGCCTTCTCGACACCTCCGAACTCGAGATTGTGCGCTTGCCCACGCACTATCGAGAAGTCCTTGTCGGGCTGCCAAGTCATTAGCGCCCGTTCTCCCCAAACCGACGTGAAGGCCCCAATTGCGGACGCACCCATTGAAACGAGCTTCTCGTGGCAGTTGACCTGTTTGATGTGTTCCTCCGGGACGCAACCGCTTTTGACCCGTCGTCAGGCACCACTATTGAACCCGACCCCCTTTTCGGCCTCTACACCAGTTGGTGCAGCATCACCTGCCAACCGCCCTGCACGGAAGCGTCATTCTGGGAGGCGATGCGTCAACGGCTCAGGCCGGGCCCTAACGGGCTGCGAATGAAGGGACCAGCCGCGGCGGACTACTTCCTAAATAGCTACCCGGCACTGGTCTAAGCGCCCGCGTGCCGCCTTCAACTTATCCTCCTCGGATCGTTGATCATGGACCGAACCGCCCCGGTTGGGCCGTCCACAAAAAGCCCGGCAGGACAGCGATCTTCCCGTCATGGTCGCCGCAAGGAAAAGGTCGCGGCGGAAATAAAGAGGCTTGGCGCACTAATTGCCGCCGTCAAAATGAGATTTAAGGCCCCATTGCCCCCGATGCGACAAAGGCGAAAGTCGAAGCCAGCAACACATGATAAAGCAGGTCAATAGCGCCGGTGGGGGATTCGCGTTCCTACGGAACTACGAAAAGCATGTCCTTGCTGCGCAATGCCGTCAGCAGCAGCAGAACATCTCTAACGGCAGAGGGTAAACACGAATTCTGAAGGGCGGCTAATCGTTGACTTGGTGGTCGAGTCGCGCACAATGCAGATTTTCGGCTGTGTGATGCAGTGTGATTTCGATCACCAGACCGACCGAAGAAATATGACGTCATATAGATGGTGCTTGATGTTGCAGTGCCAATTATGCGACGATCCCTGGGATTCGCTTTTCCATTTGCAGGCATCTTGGGATTAAAAGCGCAGATGATGAACACATAAAGCGGTAAGATCATTTCTGGTACGCATCTTCCTTATTTCCGCTTCACAGTAGGGATGGAGTAGGGACACGCTCGCAGAAACTGAGCTTGATCCAGCACTTGTAGGTGCGCCTTCCCGCGACCACTTCACGGCACCGCCGTAGGTATGGGGCGATCGTGAGTGTGGAAATATCGAGAAGGTGCCGCGTTCCTTTCACTGTGTCAAGGATCCAGAACAGCCCAGGGTCGGGCGCAGTGTCCGTCCCCGGGTCCCCTGGACCTAAGGTGTCCTGAAAGACCGCGCTAATTCCGTCTCCTGGGGAGTCCGTGGCTGGCGGGAGACGACGATGCCGTCAGCGCAGGCCTTATTTTTTCCTCCAGATTTCGACGGATCCCCCTTCCTAAATATTTGGCAGGCCTAGGGTGGCCTCCACGTGTCCTACGGGTGATGTTTGCCTGACATCTTGGGTGTTTCTTTAGTAGCTCTGGCCTTTGATCCCGATAACACTGCCACCATGACCTATTTTGATCGCGGACATATTCGCGCAACGAAGCCATGCCCTCTCGCTTGACGGGCGGGCCGCAGAACACATTTCCGCGAATACCTCCCTTGCCAGATGCGGCAAACTATTTCTTTGTGAACAATGGGAAAACTTTTGGAAAGGGGACGGTTTCGCGCGGGAATTAAACGCTGATTAGCAGGTAGTCCCTAATTTCTTTTTTGAGTACAAACTACTCATGTTTTTCGTTCCGCCGCCTTTTATGTTTGAAGCGTTGAGTCACTTCTTGTGGCCTGACTCGCGTGACCCTATTGCTGGTGTTGCATACGAAGTACCAAAGTCAGCGGCCAACCCGCTCGGGCGGTTGTCGCCGGCGCCGGCGTTCACGTTCCTGAACTTCACCATCAAAACTTCACGTCCACCCCATAAGCCGTTTCGCCGTTATTGGCTACGTTCCCTTGAATCGGAAGCTGCTTCCAAAAAAAGCGCGACAACAAAAAATTCGTTTTAGGCAGGGAGACTGCGATGATCCAGCTTTTAATGTCCAAACATCACCAAACCGCCCGCCCCCGATCTTCCAGCGCCGTGGCAACCACACCACACCAATCGTGGGACTCCACGTTGCCCGTCGTCGGCACCACGCGTCTAGGTGCCGCATGGTCAATGACAGCAGAACAGAACCTGTCCCGTGCCGTTTGTTCAGCAAAGGGGCCTCTCCGGTGAGGCACCTCGAAAATATCACTGTGTCTGCCCAGGCGACCTTCGGCCGCGACGGGGCGATGTTCGACAGCTTTGTTGGCTTCATCGCTCAGCTCAGCTTGGTGCTTTGGGTTCTGGTGGTCCTCACCATAATCGTCCGCTTCGTGGGTATTCGGATTTATCGGGACACTACGCGCGCAACTCCAGCCAAGATCGCCGCGGTCAGGTCCCTTCAGATTCAGTCCCCAACAGCAAGGACCGACGCCGGTAGGAACTCCCCTCTCCGTGAGGCCCTGGAGCCCACCAAGCGGCAGACCGAGGTCGCGGGTACCGCAATGTCAGGCTTTGCTATGCACCAGGTGGACCTGGAGAACCGGGCCGCCGGGCAGGTGCGCGGGCTCGCCGGCAACTCGACGGGGGCATAACTATGGACTTCGCCCTCTTGGTCTTTTGGCTCTTCGCGGGCGTCAGCATCCTTTATCTCGTGCACTTTGGCCTCTACCTGGCGGGGGCCAACTTTTACGACGTTTGGCAGCAGCGGCGAAAGGGCATCAAGGGTGTCCGGCTCCCCGCCACGTACCAGCCTGAGTGTGCGGGGACGGCCACCTGGACCCGCAAAGGGTTCCCCGAGGTGCCAGGGCTGGTGACCGTGGTGATCGCGGCTCACAACGAGGAGGCCGTGATCGTGCGGACCCTCGAATCGATCCGGCGGAGTACCTACCGTTCCTTCGAGGTCCTGGTCGCTGACGATGCCTCCGGTGACCTCACTGGGCGGCTGGTCCGTGATTACCAACTGCGTCATCCGGAAATGGACCTGCGCATGGTGAGGATGAAAAAGAATGTTGGCAAAGGTGCGGCGCTCAATGCAGCGCTTCGCCGGCATGCACGCGGACAGTTCGTCATGACGCTCGACGCGGATTCCATCATCAGGCGGGACGCCATCAAGAATGCGCTCAGCTACTTCGAGGACCCGTACGTCGCGGGTGTCGCAGCCAACGTGCAGATCATGGAGGAGACTACGGCCCTGGGCATCCTGCAGCGCTTTGAACACATGATCGGCTACCGGTCCAAAAAGCTGTACTCGCTGCTGAATTGTGAGTTTGTAGTGGGCGGTGTGGCGTCCACGTACCGGATGCGCGTGCTGCGCAAGGTCGACTTTTACGACACGGACACGCTGACGGAGGACATCGGCCTCAGCGCGAAGATCACGAACCTGGGTAACCGCCGCTTCCGCCTGGTCTACGGCGCCGACGTCGTGGCCAAGACAGAGGGCGTGCTTACGTTTCGCGCGCTGGCCAAGCAGCGCTACAGGTGGAAGTACGGAAGCATCCAGAACCTCATCAAGTACCGCGCCCTGACCTTGAACTCCAGCCGACGCTACAGCCGCACCTTGACCTATTACCGGATGCCCATGGCCCTGCTGAGCGAGTTCACCCTGCTCATCTCGCCCCTGGCCTGGACGTACGCCATCTACTGGTCGCTGGCCACCTACACCCCTGCCCTGATCATCGGCGCCTATGCCACCATCACTGCCTACACGCTGCTGACGATCCTGATGGATGAAAACCTTTCACCGCGGGAACAAACGAGGCTGTGCATGTACGCGCCGACAGCCTACTTTTTGTTCTACATCATGGACTTGGTGCAGCTGGTGGCTGCGGTCCGCTGCATCATGCGGGCGCGAGGCCTGGTCCGGCGACCCGAGATCAACACCTGGAAGTCTCCGCAGCGGGCAGGCAGCGTGGCGGTGATAAGCCATGGCTAAGCTCCGGGGAGTCCGCCGAGTTCTGCTGAATCCACTCGTCATCATCACCGTCCTGGTCCTCCTGATGAGCGCCGGATGGATGGCGTATACCGGAAGAATGGGCAGCTTCGCCCAAGCGAGGCCCGGAGCCAACCTGCTGCCCGCGCTCTTTCCCGCCATAGTGGGACCTCCGGCGACACCCGGCCCGTCGCCGTCGGCCGGATCGTCGCTGGCTTCTTCCGGCGGCTGGACTGCCGCGCACAGCGGGGATGCGGAGACTTCCTTAGGGCTGGTGGCTGGGCAAATGGGCGGACAGGCTCTGAAACTTGATATCACCCAGTACGCCACGGGCGATGTCACGCTCACCAGCCCGCGGGTGGATGTCGCTACCGGCAAGAGCTATTTCTTCAAGGCGTTCGCCACCACGAATGCGAATTTCAGGCTACTCGTAAGGAAGCACCTTAAGGACGGCAGCTCCAGGCTGGAGCAGCTGCGGAACCCACTGGAACGGCCAGGCACGTCGGCCTTCACGGTGAGCGACGCGTTCAACAGCGGCGAAAGTGTCACCGCGGTGGAGTACGTCTTCCGCCTCTATTCCGCGGGCACCATCAGTGTGGAGGGCACATACCTGGAGCCAGCGGACGATGTCCTCGTGCCGCCAGCCGCAACCGCGGGACCCAACCTGATCCCAAATCCCGGCTTCGCCGGTATCCAGCCCGGCCAGCCGGCATTCTGGTCGCCGTACTCTTCGGGGACGGCAACGGTTGAGTCCGGGCGCGGTGAGGACAGCCGCGGCAGCTTCCTCTGGACCCGCATCGGGAACTACCAGAACGGCGAAGCGAAGTGGCAGTACCAGCCCGTTCCGGCGGCTCCGGACCGCTACTTCAGGTTCGGCGCGGCCTACAAGTCGGACCGCGAGGTTGATGTCGTGGCCGAATTTGAGCTCGCGGGCGGCGGGCGCGAGTTCCGGAACCTTGAGACCGTGCCGCCGGCGGGGGAATGGACCACCATCACCGAAGCGTTCCAGGTTCCGGACGGGGCGACCACCGCAATGGTCACCCTGATTTCACACGGAAACGGCACCACAGGCGTCCGTGACTATTCGCTCACCGACATCACCAAACCGGGTCCGCTGCGCTGGAGCCAGCCCATAGTCTCGCTCACATTCGACGACGGCTGGCAGTCCGTGTACGACCGCGCCCTGCCCTTGCTGGACAAACATGGCTTCCGGTCCACCCAGTACGTCAACCCCAGCTCGATCGAAACGCCCAACTTCATCACCGCGGCAAAGGTCCAGCAGATGCACCAGGCCGGACACGAAATCGCCGCCCACAGCTACCAGCACGTCGACCTCACCTCTGTCGGCAGGGACCGGCTGGACGACGAGTTGCGCAGGAGCGAGGAGTCCCTGGCGGCCGCCGGCCTTCCTACCGATGACTTGGCACCCCCATATGGGCGCTCCGACGCCCAAGTGGACTGGTACGCGAACAAGTATTTCCGGCTTGTGCGCGGAACGGACGATGGCATCAATACCAGGCAAAACCTTGACCTGCGCGACCTGAAGGTCCTCTACATCACTGACCAGACGACGCCGGACACGTTGAAGGAGGCACTCGCCGAGACCTCCAGATCCAACGGCTGGCTCATCCTCGTTTACCACCAAGTCGCTGCCCCGGACTCGTCGGGCACAGTGAAAAACACCATTGCGGTGGACAGGAGCACCATCACCAGCGACGTCCTCGCCACCCAGCTGCAGCTCATCGACGACAGCGGCATCCAAGTCCAACCGGTCGCCCAGGCAGTCGAGCAGCTGCAGGGCCCCTGACCACCATGCGGTGCTTCGCGGCGCCTTCGCCACCCCAAGAAAAGGAAAAAGTCATGATCAATACCAGAGCAAGATTGGCGTGGCATCGCGCCAGGCTCCTGACCATCGGGGTGGCGGTGTGGGCTGTCGCTGCCGCACTGTTGACTCCGACGGCCGCCAACGCAGCCGTGGACAACCCCGCACCAACCCCGCTGGTGTCCTTCACTTTCGACGACGGCATGCAGAATGCCCTGACGCAGGCCGCCCCAACCCTCAAGAAATACGGGCTCACCGGAACCAGCTACGTCAACACCAACTGCGTCGGCATGACCACCGTGCCCAATACGTGCCGCGCCAGCACCGATGTGCCCTACATGACATGGGACCAGATCACCCAGCTGCAGAACACCTACGGCTGGGAAATCGGCTCCCACACCGTGAACCACCTATGCCTTGTCAGCGTGGGCGATGACTGCCAGGCCACCAAGCTGACGGCAGCCCAAGTCGATGCCGAGCTGGCCAACAGCAAGGCAACACTGGCGGCACACGGCTTCAACGCCACCGCGTTCGCCCCGCCCTACGGTGACTACGACATGTCAGCACTCGCCCAGATAGCCAAGTACTACAGCTCCATGCGCGGCTTCGCCGATACCGGCAACAACCCCTGGCCGCTCGGTGACTACCTGATCCGTAACATTCCCGTGCAGGAGCGAACCACACCCGTCGCCACCCTGAAGGCAAAGGTGGACGAGGCAATTACGAACAAGACCTGGGCTGTGTTCACGTTCCACGACATCCGGCCCTCGCCGAGCCAGAACCCAGACGACTACCAGTACGGTACGGCCGAACTCGACCAGCTGGCCGCCTACGTGCAGAGCAAAGTGGCGGCCGGCCAAATCAGGAACGTCAATATCAGCAAAGGCCTTGTGAACGGCAGCCCCAACTTGCTCGCCAATCCGACGTTCAACAATGGGATTGCCGACGGCTGGCGCACCGACGCCCCGTCCACCATTACTGCTGACAATGGAAATAACGGGAACTACCCCGACTCCGCCAGGTCGGTGAAGATAGTCTCCGGTTCAGCGGCTGGCCACCTGTTCTCGCCGAAGGTGCCGGTCACGGCAGGGACTAACTATCTGTTCAAGTCCTTCGTCAACGTCGCGGCAATCTCTTCCGGTGAGGTCGGGTTCTACATCGACGAGTACAACGCCGCCGGGCAATGGATTTCCGGGCAGTTCCGCAAGCGGGAGAACACCCGCTGGGTACAGTCCATGAACTTCAGCTACACCCCGAGCTCCACCAGCGTGGCGTCGGCGAGCCTGCAGGTCTATGTCACAGGAACAGGCATCACAGCGTATCTGGATAATGTTCAGATGCTGGCGCTTGCCGCCGGGTCGACCCCGCCGGCATCCGTCAACCTCGTGCCCAACGGCGCGTTCGATGCCGGCATCAGCTCAGGCTGGAGGACTGACTCGGCGTCCACCATCCAGGCAGACGGCGCCAACCGCGGAAGCCCTGCCAATCCAGTGAATTCGGTGAAAATGACGGCTACCACGGCGAACAGACACCTGTTCTCCCCTCAGGTCGCTGTCACACCCGGGACCTACAAAATCGCCAGCTACCTCAACATTACGGCCCGGACCAGCGGCGAGATGGGCTTCTACATTGACGAGTACAACGCCGCCGGGCAGTGGATCTCCGGGCAGTGGAAGCTCGGGGTATCGGCTGCCGGCGTGACCAACGTCGATCTCACCTATTCACCGAGCACCAGCTCCGTGGCCAAGGCAAGTGTGCAGGTCATCGTCCAGGGCAATTCAGGGCTGCAGGCATACTTCGACGACGTCCGCTGGACCAAGTCCTAACAGCACCACGTCCTGGCACGGGGAAGAGGAGGCGGGATGGCGGAACGACGGCAAGCACTGGTGTTGGGAATGGCGTCCGCCATTCTCGTGGTCCTTTTTATACTGGGCATCCTGTACAGCAGCTCTCCTCCTAAGCCAGAAAACACGGTTGACCTGCTGCGCGGGGACTGGCGGGAAGTTCCCGGGATCCGGACGGGCAGCGGCGGCCTTCAGATCACTCCCACCGCCAGACGCATTGTGGAGCAGAGCGGGGAGGGCGGCCAGCCGAACCCGCCGCTCAACCTGGCCGGCACCCACTTGGTGGTCGGCGGGGAGTTTTCGCTCAGCGCAACGTTCGCGAATGTAACCGCGGACGCGTCCTGGGCTGTCTATGACCGGCCCCCCGTCATCGCGGACGAGTTCCGCGTCGAACCGCCAGGCCTGCGGCTGACGCTCCAAGGCACTGACCTGAACATCGCAGTGTTTGACGGAACTCAGAAGAAGGACGTCACCAAGCCGGTGCCAGTGCACGAGGAGCACCAAACGGTGAAGGACCCGGGCGCCGCGCTCACGGTACACCGCTTGGGCGATACGCTCACGGTCAGCAGCGGCAGCGACGCGCTTTCCTCACTGCCTTTCGGCAAGGTGTTCTCGTCAGGGTCCCTGTGGCTTGGCTTCTCCAGTGATTCCGGAGACTTTCAAATCACCTCTCTGAAGGCGGTTGCACCGGTAAGCGCGGGCCTGCGCACCTCCGGTGCTGCCGCCTCGGGCGTGCAGCGGTCAGCCGACGGACTGCAGGCTCTGGCTGCCAGGATCCGACCGGACTTCCTGGTCGGAGCGGCCGTGGCCCTGGGCCCCCTCACCGGTGACGGGGACTACGCGCGGGAGTTCGTCGAAAACTTCGGTGCCCTTACCCCAGAGAACGCCATGAAGCCGCAATTCCTTTCCCCGCAGCAGGGGGTGTACACGTTCGAGGAAGCCGATGCGATCCTGGCAATGGCCCAAGCCAAAGGCATGGTGGTACATGGCCATACCATTGCCTTCACCGAGGCCATGCCCCGCTGGATGCAGGAGCTCCCCGCAGACTCCGAACAGGAGCGTCGGGCCAGCGCCGACGTGCTGCTGGACTACGTCACCACCGTAACAATGCACTTCAAGGGGCGGCTGGCATCCCTGGACGTCGTCAACGAGCCGTTCGACGTGAACCAGGGGACCAGCATGCAGCAGAACACCTGGTACCGCGTCTTCGGCCCGGACTATCCGGCGATCATCTCCAAAGCGGTTTACGCCGCCGATCCGCAGGTCAAGCAGTACATCAATGAAAACGGTGCCGACGTGCCGGGACGGCGCCAGGACGCCCTGCTCCAGCTCATCCGGGACACCAACGCCAAGGGCGGGCACATCTACGGAGCAGGCCTACAGGCCCACGTTTATGACCTCGAGACGGACGCCATCTCCGCTAAACACCTCACCCGCACGCTCAACCGCTTCGGCGACGCCGGGCTGCACGTCCGCATCTCGGAAAACGACGTTACGGACGGCCAGGGGACGAACGCCCAGGCGAAACAGTACGCCACCGTGCTGGCCACCTGCCTCCACTCGCCCACTTGCGTCTCCTACACCACCTGGGGAGTGGATGACCGCTACGACTGGTGGATCGACGACGGCGGCAACCTGCGGCAGGGCCACGACCACCTGTTCAACAACGGCCGGCCCACCCCCGCATACGACGCGGTGAAGCGTGCCATGGGCGGCTGACGGCACGGGGCTATTGACCGCCCTGCTCTCGAACCACCGCTTCCCTGCCACAATCAAACCCGGACGGGGGCGGCTGTTGGAAGTGCCTTACAGAGCACAGGAAATTAGCCAAAATCCTAGTTCAGGAGACCTTTTATGTGTGGAATCACGGGGTATGTGGGCCGTTCTGGTAACGGCGGGAATCACAGTGCGCTCGATGTTGTCCTGGAGGGACTGCGGCGCCTGGAGTACCGGGGCTATGACTCCGCAGGGGTCGCTGTGGTGTCCCGGGGTTTGATTGAGTCGCGGAAGAAGTCGGGGAAGCTGAGCAACCTGATTGCCGAGCTGGAGGCCCGTCCGCTGCCGGAAACCGTCACCGGGATCGGCCACACCCGCTGGGCGACCCATGGTGGTCCGATGGACCGGAACGCGCACCCGCACCTGGCAGATGACGGCAAACTCGCCGTGATCCACAACGGCATCATCGAAAACTTCGCCGAGCTGAAGCTTGAGCTGCTGGACAAGGGCGTAACGTTCCTTTCCGAGACGGACACCGAGGTGGCCGCGGCGCTGCTGGGGGATATCTTCCGGAACAAGCTGGGCGGGGACACCTCCGACGGCGGCCTGACCCGGGCCATGGAGCTGGCCTGCCAGCGCCTGGAGGGCGCTTTCACCTTGCTGGCGGTCCACGCGGACCAGCCCGACGTCGTGGTTGCCGCCCGCCGCAACTCGCCCCTGGTGGTGGGCCTGGGCGAGGGCGAAAACTTCCTGGGTTCGGACGTGTCCGGGTTCATCGACTACACCCGCCGCGCCGTGGAGCTGGGCCAGGACCAGATCGTCACCATCACGGCGGACACGGTGGAGATCACGGACTTCTTCGGCAAGCCGGCCGAGGGCAAGGAATACCACGTGGACTGGGACCCCGCCTCGGCGGAAAAGGGCGGTTTCAGCTCGTTCATGGAAAAGGAAATCCATGACCAGCCCGACGCCGTGGCGCAGACCCTGCTGGGCCGGTCGGACATCAACGGCAAGCTGACCCTTGATGAGCTGCGGATCGATGTTGAACGGCTGAAGCAGGTCAATAAGATCATCGTGCTGGCCTGCGGTACCGCCGCGTACGCCGGCACCGTGGCCAAGTACGCGATCGAGAACTGGTGCCGGATCCCCACCGAGGTGGAGCTCGCACACGAGTTCCGCTACCGCGATCCGATCCTGGACGAGAACACCCTGGTGGTCTCGATCAGCCAGTCAGGCGAGACCATGGACACTCTGATGGCCGTCCGGTACGCCCGCGAGCAGGGCGCGAAGACCATCTCGATCTGCAACACCAATGGCTCCACCATCCCGCGTGAATCCGACGCCGTGCTGTACACACACGCGGGCCCGGAAATCGCTGTGGCCTCCACCAAGGCGTTCCTGGCGCAGATCACCGCCGCGTACCTGCTGGGCCTGTACCTGGCACAGCTGCACGGCAACGTAGATGAAGGTGACATCAAGGACGTCCTCGCGGACCTGAACAAGATCCCGGCCAAGATCCAGAAGATCCTGGACAACGCAGGGCCGCTGCGGGAACTGGCCCGGTCCATGGCTGACGAGAAGTCGGTGCTGTTCCTGGGCCGGCACGTCGGCTACCCGGTGGCCCTTGAAGGTGCGCTGAAGCTGAAGGAAATCGCGTACATCCACGCCGAGGGCTTCGCCGCCGGTGAGCTCAAGCACGGCCCCATCGCCCTGATCGATGAAGGCCAGCCGGTGTTCGTGGTGGTCCCGTCCCCGCGCGGCCGCGACTCGCTGCACGCCAAGGTCGTGTCCAACATCCAGGAAGTCCGCGCCCGCGGCGCCCGCACCCTTGTCATCGCCGAGGAAGGCGACGAAGCGGTCAAGGCCTACGCCGAGCACGTCTTCTACGTCCCCGAAACCCCCACCCTGCTGATGCCGCTGCTGACCACCGTCCCGCTGCAGATCTTCGCCGCGGAACTCGCTGCAGCCAAGGGCTACGACGTGGACCAGCCCCGCAACCTCGCCAAGAGCGTCACCGTCGAATAACCGGCACACGGGGCGGTGCCGAACAGCTCGCCGACCTCGCCCTCAAACTGGTCGCGGAGGCAGTAAGACTCCGGCGCCCCGGAGAAACGGGCCCCGCAGAGCCAGCAGCAGGGATCGCCGGCCCGGGCCAGTGTTACTGGGCGTCGCTCCGTTGCCGGGTAGCGATCGAGGCAACAAAGTCTTCCGGAAGACCGACACTGGCGGGGCTGATATCTTCGACCTTCCATAGCGCGGGCCCGCGCACTCCTGCAGGGGTCGGCGTGGACACGTCAACCAGGGAAGGGGCCGTTGCCAGGCCCGTCCCTAGTGCTTTCAGGACGGCTTCCTTGCGGACCCAGAGGCGGGTTTGGAGTTTGGCCGTCAGCGCGGGGGGCACTTCTTGCAGCAGGCCACGCTCATTGGCTGTCATCGCCAGCGACGCGAACCCGTCAAAGTCTGCTGCGGCCCCGTTCTCGATGTCCACGCCGATAGCGGCGATACCGTCGTCAAGGCTGGCGGCCAGTAGGCACCAGTTCCCGGACCGGCTGAGGCTGACGCGAAGACGGGCGTCAGAGGAAGGGAACTGATACCGCGGGATCCCGTGTCCCGGGTCGGTTCGATTGCTACAGGCTGGACAGAAGTAGTCGGCCTTGAGGGACTTTGGGCTGTCCCCGGTCAGCGCACTGATGTGGAGGCGCAACGCTATGCGGCCGGCCAGGAAGGCGTCCCGCAGGGCGGGGGAGCGGAAAGTCGAAGTCCTGGCCAGCTCCGCCTCATCCAGGACATGCACCAGGCCCAGGTCGACGTCGGACAACCGAACGGCCGCCAGCGAGACCCTCTGACCTAACGGCGTCACGGGAGCGGGGGAAGTGCTGGCTCATAGAGCCAAGGGTTCAGAACGGCGCGGGCGTTGAATCCGGGGAGTTCGATGCAAACCTGATCGGCTGTGTCCATGAAATCAGCTGTCGTGACGCTGCCAAAGCGGTAACGGTGCGTCCACGTTCTGAGGATTTCGAAGAACAGCGCATCCCCAGTGGCGTGGCGCAAAGCATGGAGGGCAAGGGCGCCGCGTTTGTAGACGCGGTCATCGAACATCAGCTCCGGTGAGGGGTCACCCACCAGCAAATCCTGCGCCTGGGAGGAGAGTCCCTGCCAGGCGCACTGTGCCCTCTGCTGTGCCGTGGTGTTTCCGGAGGCTTCGGACCAGATCCACTCGGCGTAGCAGGCGAACCCCTCGTGCAGCCAGATGTCGGCCCAGGAGGTGGCGGTCAGGGAGTTTCCGAACCACTGATGGGCAAGTTCATGGGCAATGAGCCGCTGGGCCTCCCATTGCTGGTTGAGATGGTTCGGACCGAAAACAGACAGCGACTGCGCTTCCAGGGGGATTTCGAGATCGTCGTCCGCCACCACCACGGTGTAACCGGGGAAGGGGTACGGGCCGAAGCAGGTCTCGAAAGTCTCCATCATCTGGCCTTGCCGCCCGAGGGCAGCAGCGGCGGTGGCCATGAGGGCCGGGGGTGCCGCAACGAATTGCGGGACCTGACGCTGGCCGCCGTCGTCCGCGGTGCCCGGGCGGTGGCCCGGAAGGTGGGGCTGGAAGGCCAGGGGCCCAAGGTCGTAGCGGCCGATCTGCACCGTGGCCAGATAGGTGGCCATGGGCTCAGGCTGTTCAAAGACCCAGGTTTCGCGGCTGGCCTTGGCATGGCGCGAGACCAGCACACCGTTGCAGACCACCCTGTAGTTGGCCTCTGTGGTGATGGTGTACCCGAAGCTGGCTTTCTGGCTGGGATGGTCATTGCAGGGAAACCAGGACGGCGCGCCGGTGGGCTGCCCGGCCACAAGCACCCCGTCGGTGAGCTCTTCCCAGCCCACTTCGCCCCAGTTGCCGCGCAGGGGACCGGGGGAGCCCTCGTACCGGATATCAAGGCTGAAGTCGCTGCCCGCGGGCACGGGACGGCCGGGGACGATGAAGAGCTGGTGCCCCCGCTGGCTGAATCTCTGCACACGCTGCCCGTCCAGTTGAACCTTCAGTACCCGCAGCCCGGCCAGGTTCAGCATGATGGTGGCCAGCTCAACGTGGGAGCGGGCTGTGATGGCGGCGTGGCCGGAGAGCCTGTTGGTGGACACGCGGTAGTCGAGGTACAGCTCGTAGCGGGTGACGCCGTAATCTGCGGATCCGTGACCTGGCGTGTAGGGATCGGGCAGCGGACTGCGGGGGACGGCTGTCCGCTGCCCGCCTGGTACGTGCTCCTGGTGTGCGGTCACTGTAGCTGGGCCTCTCGGGCGGGAACGGCTGCGGCCGGGGAAGCCCATGGGCTGACCGGATTCCCGATCCAGTAGCTGGCCGCCGGAACGGTCTCGCCACGCATCACAAGCGATGCCGGACCCACTGTGCCGCCGGCACCAATTCGGGCTGCAGGCAAAATTACTCCGTGCGGGCCCATGGTTGCCCCGGCTTCAAGCGTAACGGTGTCGATGCTCATCACCCGGTCGTGGAAGAGGTGGGTCTGGATGACGCAGCCGCGGTTCACCGTGGAGTTCTCACCCAGCGTGACCAGATCCGCCTCGGGCAGCCAGTAGCTTTCACACCAGGCGCCGGAGCCGATCTTGGCACCAAGGCCACGCAGCCACCACACAAGGGCTGGGGTGCCCGCGGCAGCGCGCGCGAACCACGGCGCCGTGACCATCTCGATGAAGGTATCCACCACCTCGTTGCGCCAGATGAATGAACTCCACAGGGGGTGCTCCCGTGCATCGATCTTCCCCACGAGCAGCCACTTGGCCGCTACCGAGCTTGCCGCGGCCACAGCCCCGGCTGCCAGCAGCACGGGCGCCCCGAGCACAGCGGCGGCGGCATATCCGGCGGTTCCGGCGATCCAGTCCAGGACGGCAAGGATGGCGACGGCGATGGCTGCGGTGAGGATGACGGGAACAGCCCTGCACAGTTCCCAGCAGGAGCGGTAGATCTTCAGCCTCAGCGGCGGGTCATAGGTCAGGCTCTGGTCAACCTCCATCCGTGCGCGGCGGAGACGCACCGGCGGGCTGCCCAGCCAGGACGTCCCCGATTTCGCTTTCGCGGGCGTCGCGGACAGCACAGCCACCAGCGAGTTCTTGGGCACGCTGCGTCCTGCCCCGGTCATGCCCGAATTTCCCAGAAACGCCCGCTTGCCGATCTTCGCCGGAGCGATCCTCATCCACCCGCCGCCGAGCTCATAGGAGGCAATCATGGTGTCATCGGCCAGGAAAGCGCCGTCGCCCACCGTAGTCATGGAAGGCAACAGGAGCACTGTGGATGCTTCAACGTTCCGGCCCACTTTTGCCCCCAACAGCCGCAGCCAGACCGGCGTAAACAGGCTTGCATAGAGGGGAAAGAGCAGGTCCCTGGCCATGTCCAGAACGCGTTCGGTGGCCCACACCCGCCAGCCGGTGAAGCTGCGGACGCGGTAGTGGCCTTCGCGGAGTCCCAGGCCAAGCAAACGGACGACGGCGGCCGTCAGGACCATGTTGGACAGGAACCAGACGACGGCGGCAGCAGGCACAGTCCACAACAGTTCCGGCCACGACGAGAACAGGGACTCCTGGCCCCGGACGGCGGCGATCACCGGAAGGGCGCCAAGGGCTGCCGAGACGAAGGGGATGAGCGCCAGGGCTGCCGCTGCCAGCGCGTAGGCGCCAAAGGACAGCACCGATTTCAGGCCCGAGGGCGGCCGGGCGGGCCAGGCCTGCTGTGCCTTCCCGAGGCGCTGGGCAGGCGAGCCCGCAAAGCGCTGGTTCGCCTTGAGCTTGCCCAAGACGGCCGAGCCCGGGGCGACTTCGGATCCGGCACCGATGCGGGCGCCCGGCATGAGGGTGCTCCGCGAGCCAACAGTCGCGCCCGGGCCGACCCGTACGTGTCCGATATGGACCAGGTCGCCGTCGATCCACCAACCCGAAAGATCCACCTCGGGTTCGATTGAACAGCCCGATCCCAGGCTCAGCATGCCGGTCACGGGCGGGACGGAATGCAGGTCAACATCCTTGCCCACTTTGGCGCCCAATGCCCGGGCGTAGTACGGAACCCAGGGGGCGCCAGCCAGGCTGACCGCCCCGGACAGGTCCGCGATCTGTTCTGCCAGCCACAGCCTCAGGTGCACCTTCCCGGACCGCGGATAACTGCCGGGAAGCACGCCGCGGAGAAGCAGGCGCGCCGCCGCCACGGAGATGGCCATCCGGCCCAGCGGATTCACAAACGCCAGCCAGGACACCAGCACCCACCACCAGGACACTGTCGGGGCCCCGCTCAGGACACCGCACGCGGCGAGGACGTTGTTGATGGCCATCAGATATGTCAGCCAGCGCATGGCCACGAGCACGTGCAGGGGCAACCCGGCCACGATCTGGAAGACCTGCGATTTACGGGCGGTAGGCCGCACTGAACGTTCCATCGGCTCGGAAGCCGCCATGCCGCCGTCGGGCGATGAAAGCCGGGCAAGTTCGATCAGTGCTCCAAGCCGCGGGCGGGCGTACACGTCAGCCACGGTGATGGTGGGGTAGCGCACCCGGAGGGCGGAGACCAGCCGGGCGGCGGCCAGGCTGCTGCCCCCGTAGGCGAAGAAATCAGCGTCCAGGCTGTCCGATGGCGTCCCCAGGACGGCCGCCCACTGATCAGCGATCCAGGCTGATGGCCCGTCCAGGTCCGGCGCTACGCCTTCACCTGCGGACGCCTGCGCCAGCGGCCATGGCAGCGCATTGCGGTCCACCTTGCCGCTGGTCTTCACCGGAAGGCTGTCGACGACGGCCAGCAGTGGGATGAGGGCCGCGGGAAGCCGGGCTGCCAGCCGGTTCCGTAATTGGTCAAGGTCGGGGGAAGTGTCCGTCGCCGGCACCAGGTACCCAACGAGGATCTGGTTTCCGGCAGCGGTGCTTTGGACCGTGGCCGCCGCGCCCTGGATGCCGGGCAGGGACTGCAGCGCGGCGTCGATTTCGCCCAGTTCGATCCGGCGCCCACCGAGTTTCACTTGCTCATCGGCCCGGCCCACAAAGACCAGGCCTTCAGTCTCGTACCGTACAAGGTCTCCGCTGCGGTAGGCGCGGTCCCATCCCAGCGTGTGCATGGGCGCATACTTTTCCGCGTCCTTGGCCGGGTCCAGGTAGCGGGCAAGGCCAACACCGCCGATGATCAGTTCTCCGGTCTGCCCCTCGTCCACGGGAACGCCGGCGGCGTCGACGACGGCGAGATCCCACCCGTCCAGGGGAAGTCCGATCCGAACGGGACCCGATCCGTCCATCCGTGCGGCGCAAGCCACGACGGTGGCCTCGGTGGGCCCGTAGGTGTTCCAGACCTCGCGTTCGTCCACGGCAAGCCGCGCTGCCAGCTCGGGCGGGCAGGCCTCGCCCCCGAAAATCAGGAGCCTGACTGCATCCAGCGATTCGGCCGGCCACAGCCCAGCAAGGGTGGGAACGGTGGACACGACGGTGATCCCGTTGGTGATCAGCCATGGGCCCAGATCCATCCCGGTGCGCACCAGAGACCGCGGGGCAGGCACCAGGCAGGCGCCGTTCCGCCAAGCCAGCCACATCTCCTCGCAGGACGCATCGAAGGCGACCGACAGTCCCGCCAGGACGCGGTCCGAGGAGTTGATTGGATGGTCCGGAAGGAACAGCCTGGCTTCGGCGTCGACGAAGGCGGCAGCTGACCGGTGTGTCACCGCCACGCCCTTGGGTTTGCCCGTGGAACCGGACGTGAAAATGACCCAGGCGTCATCCTCAACCCCGGGTTGCCGGGGTGCCGGGAAGGGCGCCTCCCTGCCTGCGCTGAAGATGCCACCGGCGCGGAGGATGGCCGCCACCCCGGCTTCTTCGAAGACGAGGGCAGCCCGCTCTTCAGGGTCGTCCGCGTCAACCGGCACGTAGGCGGCACCCACCAGCAGTGTGGCGAGGATGGCTACATACAGCTCGTTGGTGCCCGACGGGATGCGGATTCCAACTTTGTCGCCGGCTCCGATCCCGTTGCCGTGCAGGCGCCGGGCATACTCCTTCGCGGCGGCGTGGAGGTCTGCGTAGCTTAGGGAGACCCTTCCGTCGTCGAGGGCGGAAGCGTCAGGGAACTGCCGGGCCGTTTCCTCAAAGACCTGGACAAGGGTCCGCGGCGGTGCAGCCTTCTCCGCGGCAGCCAGCTGCGGCAAGTACGCCCCCGCACGCCCATTGTGTCCGGGAGCCTGTCCGCCGGTGTTCACTACGGATACTGCCTGCTTCCCTGCTGGTTCAGTCAGATCAGAAACATTCACCGGCCGAAGTTACTCCGCCGGAGTGAACGGACGATGAACAGCGTCGCGGCCATTCACTTTCGCCTGGGAAAGGCTCTGGAGCCGATCATTAGCTTGGTGGCCGGTGGAAGGTCTCCCGGTGGAGCCGGTTCCAGGCGCTGCGTTCCACCAGGATCGGTATGTAGCTGCGGATGCGGGCACGGCCCAAGGTGTCGTATTCGGCAGCGACAATACCTTGGATATGTTCCCTGGGGGTCTCCGGATAACTTGCAGCCACTCGATCACCGACGCGTAGCACAAGGGGTTTCCTGTGGGTCCTGGTCCATCCGACAAATTGCGGATGTCGGAGGCGTCAAGGGCCGGTTAAGGCCACCGCTTCATGCGTAGCTTTGCGGCGCCGTTCGCCGGCATCAGGCGTGCGGCCCAGCTGTGCCCACCTAGCACTGCGGTGAACATCCGGTGAATACTGACCCGCAGGTTCACATTTGACGCGCCGCCGCCCCGGGGCATGCTTGAATTCGGTCAGGGCAGCGTGCGTGAGCACGCATGCTGAGTGCCGTCAGGGAGCATGGATGCATACAAAAACTTCTCCGCCAGTCTGGGCGCCGACATGGCTTACGCAGGGTCGCTGATTCTGGGGGTCCCATGGTCGGTGCCGCCGTTGCTCGTATACGCAGGTGCAGAGCTGGCCGCTGATCTTAACATCCACCTTGTTTGTGCCTTCGTGGACCCGTCCAGTGTTCTTACGGAATGGGAACCTCAACGGATCCGTACGGCGCTTTCGCTTGATCCTGTTGTCAACGAAGAGGCGCTCTACCCTGCCAACGAGGTGCGTTCGCGTATCACCGGTCTTTTGGGCCCTGACGGAACAGCGTGGTCCTTCCGGGAACTGCACGGCGACGTCAGCTCTGCACTGGCGCGACTTGCTGCGAGCACTGGCGCCAGCTTGCTCATGGTCGGGAACGGACGGCCAGGTCTCCTCGCCAAACTCAGCAGGATTATGGAGGGAACGGTGGCGGACAAACTCGTCCAGGCACAGGACAGGCCGGTGGTCGTTGTCCGCGAATGCTGAGCTTCTTGTACAGTCCATAACGGGGAGAGTTTCCATTTTTGATCTACAGATCAAGGGGAGCCGGGACGCGCTTGGGAGAAGAACAGCACGTCTGCCTCATTGAAGATGACCCGGATGGGACTGATTACCGCAGTGTTGAGTCGTGCGGGGGTTAAAAGTACCGGCGGTCGGCTCAGGAGCGAGGGTAAAGCCGCAGCCGGTTCAACCTTGTCCCTGACCACCCTGGACTTGGGTCTGCCCGACATTGGCGGATCAGGACCTAGGATTCCGTCAACCCAAACGGCCACGATCCAGCCGGTGGGTTCTCTCCCTGCGGGCCCGGTGGCTGCCTCCTCTTCCTCCAGCGTCTGCGCGAGCTCCACGAGGAGTTCGGCCAGCGGGACGACAGCAGTGGACGGAACCGCCTCAGCAACGCTGAACCGCTTCGACAGGTACTGGGCGTAAAGGACATCCCGGCTCTGCTGCCCCGACCTTGAAGGGAAAGTCGTCTTCTTCTCCCAGGCTGACGGGAAACAACAACGGCGCCGGGGGTGACGCCTGCAGCGCCCGCGGGACGTCATGACGGTCCATATCGGGCAGCCCTAGGTCAAGAGTCATCAGGGATAGAGACTCAGCAGCTGCCCCTGCGGCCACCCGTCGGTCCAGGAACCGCCGGCCAGCACCTCGGATCCTGCACGGTCCGGCGCGGCGTGTCAGCAGCCCAGGGATGGCGGGACTAGCGGTCGGGGCTGCGTTGGGTTCTCTCGCGGTGGAGCCGGTTCCATGCGCTGCGTTCGACCAGAATCGGTATGTAATTGCGGATGCGCGCATGGTGGTTTAAGATGTCGTACTCGTCTGCGACGACTCCCTCAATGTGGTGCCGGGGCGTTTCCGGATAGCTGGCAGCCAGCCGTTCAACCAGGCGCAGGACGAGGGGTTCCTTGGGGTCATCACTCATCCACTAAAGTGTGGACGGCACCGTAGTGACCGTCAAGGGCAAGACGTCCGCCGTCCCGGCTCCTGTGTAGTGTCATCAATGAGCGTTTTGGCCCTAGTTGATCTCAGCCCCGACAAATCAACGCGCAGAAGCGGCCCGCCCCTGCCTAATAACCTTCCACGCGTAGAACGGAGGGAGCCTAGGGCGACTCCCGGCAGGTAGGTACATTACGTTCATCCAATAGCCATCGAAGAACTGTTGTGTGAAGTGGGTGCGTGAAGGAATATCTGAGTGGCGGTGTGCTGCCTCGATGGGGAGGTTCCTTCTATCCTCCATCGGAGTACTGACCAGCCAGGGCTGACTCCTGGTCTCAGGAACCCTTTCAGGAGTCAGCCCACCCCTACAGCGGCTGCGGCGATTGCTGGAACTTGAGGAGACCGCACTGGTGGAGGGCAGGTACGCCGTGCGCGCCCAGGACCCGTGGTGGGTCCGCACAGCCTTCGTGACCTCTCGTCCTGCAAAGCACTTGAGCTCAACCTCCCCAGTCAATGAGCCGGCGAAGTTTCCTGCCGGCTCACCTTCAAAAGCTAGCCTGTGACGAGCATGCCCCGCCAGGCCACGTCGAGGGCCGCCCGGCACCGTGCACGGGTGGGCTCGTCGTCGAGGCGGTCTCCCCGGACGACGATTTGGTAGTAGAAGACGCCGGCGATGAGGTCGAAGCAGGCTTCGGGATCAAGGTCGGGCCGGAGTACGCCCTGGTCGATTCCGGTGCGCAGGGCGGCTTCGATCGGTGCGCGCCGCCGGGATACATGGGAGGACCAGTAGGCCTTCTGCAGGTCCCGGTCGGCCATGACAAGCCTGATCCGCTGGCGGAATCTTTCCTCCGGGTAGTCCGTTATGCCGGCTTCCGTGGTGGCCCCGAAAAGCATGCCGAAGATGGCCTCGCGTAGGCCAGCGTCGTTGGGGATGGTTGGGGGAACTTCACGTCCGACATCCAGGGCTGCTGCGACGAGCGTGGTGAGCGAGGGCCACCGACGGTAGAGCGCGGCACGGCTGATCCCGCTGCGTCCCACCACCCGGGCAGCCGTCACTTCCTCTTTGTCGTCGATCAGTTCCAGGACTGCAGCGAGGACCTGAGCATCGATGTCGTCGTTGCGCGGGCGGCCGGGGCCCCGGCGCGCATCTCGCGCCGGGGCCGGGACGGTGGATGCTGCGCTCATGCAAGGGCCCGTTCGCGGATGCGGGCGATGGTTCCTTCACCGAGCCCGGCTGCGCGCAGGGGTGCCAGCACGTCACCGTGGCGTTCCCGCAGCCGGGCGAGCATGGTGTGCATGGCTATGTCCATCGGTTCCTCGGAGATGGTCACGGCCGCCATGGCGTCGAGGTCGAATCCGAGGCGGGCCATGAGCGCGCCTATGGTTGGCTTGGTGCGTTCCAGGATGGCGGGCATGTTGGGGGAGGTGCGGGCGTAGTCTGTGACGATGTCATCGTCGGTGGCGCCGAGGGCGAGCAGGAGGACTGCGGCCAGAACGCCGGTCCGGTCCCTGCCAGCGGCGCAATGGAACGCTGTCGCCCCCGGCGCGAGGGCGATGATCCCGAGGGCGCTGGCGAGTTGCGGCGCGGCGCTTTCCACCATCCTCGCGTACATCTCGCCCATGGCGACGTGCTCGATCACGGGCGCGTCGCCGTCGGGCATTCCGGCGCTGATGCTCTCCATGAGGGGCAGGTGGTGGTAGGCAACTCGGTAGCGCGCAAGCGGGCCGCGGCCGGTCACTGCCGCCTCATCGTTGGTGCGCAGGTCAATGACGGCGGCGAGTCCGCCGTCCACAAGTGCCTGTGCGTCCTCGTCCGTGATGACGGACAGGTCGTCGGCCCGGAGCGCCAGCCCGTCGCGGAGGATGCCTCCTTCGATGGGGATACCGCCGAGGTCCCGGAGGTTGACCGGTGCGCTGAGTTCGATGCCGATGGTGGGTGTTGTCATGTGATTTTCCTTCTGATGAGTGCGCTGCCCTGGTCGATGACCGTGACGAGCACGATGATGCAAATGATGATGGCGCTGAGGTGTCCGTAGTTGTACATCCGCATGGCCGTGGTGAGCTCCAGACCGATGCCGCCGGCGCCCACGAGCCCCAAGATCGTCGCTCCGCGGACGTTGCCTTCGAAAAGCAGCAGGCTGTACGAGGTGAGCAGCGGGGCGGCCTGGGGGAGGATGCCGTACTGGACGACTTGGCGTTTTGATGCTCCGACTGCCTGCATGGCGGTGATGGGGCCGCGGTCCACCGATTCCATGGCCTCGGCGAAGATCTTTCCGATGGAGCCCAGGGAGCCAAGGGTCATGGCGAGGATGCCTGCGAACGGTCCAAGCCCGACTGCCGAGACGAACATCAGCGCGAACACCAGGTCCGGCACCGAGCGGATGATGTTCATGACCCAGCGTGCCGGGTAGTAGAGCCAGCGCGGGGCGATGTTGGACGCCGCGGCGAAGGCCACCAGCAGGGAGAGCACCGCGCCGAGGACGGTGCCCACGATTGCCATCTGGATGGTTTCGATCAGCAGGGTGGTGATGGTGGCGAGCTTGGAAAAGTCGGGCGGGAAGAGCCGGGACAGGAACTCGCCCATGTTCAGGGTGCCTTCGCCCAGTTTGGCAAAGTTGAACTCGGCGCCCCAGAAGGACCAGAGGAGCACGACGACGGCGATCGGTATGCCCGTGAGGAACCGTGCGCGGGGCACGGAGAACGCCCGTTCCAGGCGCAACCGTTCTGCAGGGTCCAAGGTAGTTGGTGGCGTTTGGGCTGGGGCCTCGCGTTCAGAGGTGGTGGTCATGGGAGGCTCCTTCCTCGTCGTAAAGTACCGAGAGCTTGCGGGCGTCGAGTTCTCCCGTGGGGGCGGAGAGGATCAGGTTGCCGTTGCGCAGGCCCAGGATGCGGTCGCTGTGGGCGAGTGCGAGGGGCAGGACGTGGAGGCTGACGAGGACGGGGATACCGTCTTCCTTGGCGATGCCGCGGAGCAGCTCCAGTACCGAGTCGGCGAGTTTGGGGTCGAGGGACGCTACCGGTTCGTCGGCCAGGATCACCCGGGGCTGCTGCATCAGGGCGCGTGCGATGGCGACGCGCTGCTGCTGGCCGCCGCTGAGTGCGCGTGCCGGTTCCTTGGCCTTGTGCGCGATGCCCACACGGTCCAGGTAGTGCATCGCCAGTCGGCGGTGCCCGCTGTTGAATCCGCCCACGAGATTGACCGGTCCGGCGTTGTGCAGGGCGCCGGTGAGGACGTTGGTCAGGACGCTTAGGCGGGGAAGGAGATTGAACTGCTGGAAGACCTGCCCGACGTCGGAGCGCAGTTTCCGCAGGTCGCCGTGCCGAAGGTTGGTGACGTCGTAGCCCGCCACACGGGCGGTGCCCGCCGTGATGGGCGCGAAGCCGGTCAGGCTTTTCATCAGGGTCGATTTGCCGGAGCCGGAGGCGCCCAGGAGGGCGACCATTTCCCCCGGGCGGACGTCCAAGTCCACGCCGTCCAGGACCGGCTGGTCGCCGTAGGCGACGGCCAGGTTTCGCACCGAAACCAATGGGAGGACCTGCTTCACCTCCGAGGCGGCCCCGGCTGCGGCAGCAGTAGGTGCACTCATCAGCCGAGGTCCTCAAGCTTCACGTCGGCGACGGAAGCGATCTCGGCGAAGGAATTGAAGATCGCCGGCTCCGGGTCAATGATTTCCTCGAGGCCGATGAAGCCCTTGCCCAAAGCACCGAGGGCTTCGGCGTTCTTCTCGGAGAAAACGTTCGGCAGCGCCTCCTGCAGGAGCTCGCGGGTATCGGTATCCAGGGACTGCCGGGACAGGACGCTGCCCATCACATCCATGGCCGGGCTCTGGCCGATACCCCTCCACTCGCCGTCGGCAAAGGGAAACATCGGAGCGCCCAGCTCGGTCAGCATCACGGCCGTGCAGGCGGCGTCCACCTGGCCCTGCTTTAAGGCGGCGAAGCTTCCTTCGTGGCCGCCGGCGAAGATGGCCTCGTAATCCTCACCCTTCTTCAAGCCTGCCTCGTGCAGCATGTAGACGGGCATGAAGTAACCGGAACTGGACGCCTGATCGGCGAACGCGACGGTCTTGCCCCGCAGGTCCTCCAGCTTCTTCACCGGCGAACCGTCCAGTACCACGCAGGTGGAGACGGGGTCATCGCTGCCGGCCCACGCCATCAGGGAGTCAACCTCGCCGGTGTTGACCGCAAGGGCCGAGGGGAACCCGCTCATGATGCCGATGTCCACGTGGTCACCGCGGATGGCTTCCACAACACTGAGGTAATCAGGCACATCCGTGACCTCAACCTGGCGCCCGGTTTCAGCCTCGAGCAGTTCGGCAAAGGCCTCGATCGGGTTAGCCTGGGTGGGATCCTCGCCCAGGGGAATGGTGGCAATGGTGATCGGCGCAGAAGTGTCGCTGGCCTGTTCAGCTGCCGGCGCCTCGCAACCGGTCAGAGCAACAAGGGCCCCGACACTGAGCATGCCGAGAGCGGGCAAAGTGGGATAACGCATGATTTCCTTCGCGGAAGATGGTGGGGTTTCGAGAACGCCTATATCGAAACTCCGCCAAGTGACCGCGAATTACGAGAACGCTGTACTGAAAAACAAACAATGGGTTAACGTCCGGTCATGTACAACACTGGACGCTGGGACGCCCACTCCACAGACATCGCGCCAACCCCGTCGCCACGGGCAGCGCACTTCGGCACGAGTGCTGAAATCCCAAGTGCGGCCGAGCGTCATTGCTCCTGTGTCCTGGGCTCTGTCCACGACAGACTGGACCCCCTGGATGGTGTATCAATGACAAGGCGCGCAGGCTCCCACCGATACTCAGGAGTGGATTTACGTCGTGTCGTGCTCACAAGAACACCTTCCCGCAGAATTCCAGGATCCCGCTACTTCAGGTGTCCACCAACAGAGGTTAACCCCACCGAACTCATGCGGGGAGGTCCGTCCAATGGTGTCAGGGGCCGGGCATCTTCCGGACCCTCAATCTGCGGTGTCGTGCTGGCGTGTGACCGGTGACAATACGCCGGGGTCGGCCGTGCCGGTAGGCCAGCGCCTCAGCGGGTGCTTCAGATCGCACCAGTGACGACCCGCTCCTTCGCCTCCGGATTCGGAGGATGATGGCAACCGCCAAACCCAGCCAGGCGATGGCCGCACCGATGACGAGGACTATCGCTGGAATTTTGTCCACCCCCACGCTCCTCATCGTGGACGTACTGTTCTTGCCGCCCTCGCGGATTAGTCCTGGTCTTGAATGAACTGATCGACTGCGCGGGGGGTGCCGGGCGGATCGGAGACCGGTGCAAAGCGGCCGGCCATCGGAGTGTCCTCGTGGTTGTCCGAATGGGAACGAGTTGCGACGGTTTCGCGCCGTCGGCTCAGTTCAACAGTTACGAGGTCGAGCAGCGCTTGGGATGGCCCGGGGAGGTGGAGGGGTCTGCCCTGGCGCCCTGAGTGCTGGATCTGCAGGAGCGCGACCTGGATGCGTACGAGCTCACGGGTGGGCACGGATGGCCATCGGCGGGGCAATTCGTGGGCAGTGTCGGCGTCCGAGACGCATAGGACCGGCAGCACAAAGTCATTGGAGCCATGCCGCGGTTGGGAAGGGTTGCTGGGAGCAGCAGAAGTCACGGCGAGTCCCCTCTGAGCCGCCTGAGGGAAGCCTGCTGCTTGACTTAATGCAGGTATAGCGCGGGATCCGAATCTGGTCAACGGCCTTGAGGGGTGCCGATGCCTGAGCCCAAAAACCCAATTCCCTTAACGTTGGGTTCCCCTGAGACAACTTTAAAGCGCACTTACTATTCACGACGCAAGGAGCGGGAGGGGGAGTGCGCGCCGAAGTTTGTCCCGGTTCCAGAGTGGTTTGAAGCAACTTCTTGTCTGGGTGGTACCGGCCTTTTCGTATGGCTCGGCGGTGCATGTTGCCCGCTGGGCTGGAGTGACGGAGAGGCTAGGACTGCTGCTGGAAAGTTAGGGCCAGGATGCCAGCGGCTGTGGCGGCGGCACCGCCGTGCTGGACGATGTGGGGTTGGCCCGGTACTTCAAGGAAGTGCCCATCCGGGGCGGTAGCGGCCAGTTTTTGGCACCAGAGCCGGGGTGCTACGGGATCCCGGGATCCGCGGATGACCAGAGTGGGTTGGTTTGCCAGGGCCAACCGGGCGTTCAGGTCGTAGGTCATCATGACGGGCAGTTCGGTGAGGTACCAGCGCAGGCCGGACCGGGCATACTCGCGGAAGACGATGGCATTGCCGGCGGGGCTTTCGAGCAGCGAGTCAAGACCCAGGGACAGGCTCTGCTGGAGGACGGTCCTCCGGGCCGGGTCCACCACAGGGCCCAGGAGCACGAGGTGGGAGACCAAATCGGGGCGTTGGACCGCGAGTTCGGTCGCGAACTGGGTGCCCATCGAGTGCCCGATCAGCACCACGCGGGAGGCGCCCATTTTTTCCAGTGTCGCCGCGGTGTGGGCTGCGTAGTCGGCGATCGAGAGCTGCCGGGCCGGTGTGGGCGTTCCGGCGAACCCGGGCAGGTCGATGGCGTGGGTGTTCCCGTGACGGGCCAGAAGGGCCTGCAGTCGCCGGTAGTAGCGGTGGGACATGCCGATGCCGTGCAGCAGCACAAAGACCGGGCCCGGTGAATCCGGTGGACCTGTCAGGGTGTGCACGTGTGAGGTCAAGGACCTTGTGGTAACAATCCTGGGCGTCAGGCGGGGGCCCTTCCCGGGCATGAGCAGACGGTAACGCGTTGATTCAGTGTCTGGTTGTTGGTCGGTTGCGGTGTGCACCGGGTGTCCTATTCCTAAGGGGGCGGTTCAATCGGTTCGTTAGCCCAAGGTGGCGAGGGCAGCCGGGGCCGATTCGATGGTGACCCGTGTGTGCGCTTCAACGGATTTCACTTCTCCGTCGATTTGATACGGGATGGGTTTGAGGGTGGTGAAGGCGTAGTTGCTGACGCTGGGCTGGTCTCCCAGGCCTTGGGTGGCAGCGCGCAGTGCCGTCAGCAGGATCCGGAACTTTGACCTATGAGGGAAGGTCACGACTTCGAATTTGCCGTCCGAGATCTGGTCGTCGGCTTCGCTGAGGGTGGCGTATTTGGCCATTTCGGCGATGTTGGCGAAGACAAGGCTGTCGAACTTCCGGCGTTTGCCCTCTGTCGGGCGGATTTCGAAAGGCTTGAATTTGGAGAAGGTGCGCATGACGGAGAACATTTCCTTCAGAGCGCCTTTGCTGCCTTTTTCCAGGTCGATTGCCATGACCGGGGTCAGGCCGAAGCCGATGTAGGAGTGGGCGTACTCTGTGGGCGCGTCTGCTGTTGCGCCCTTGGTGATGCGCAGGAGGTCGATGTTTCGCACGGCACCTGCGGCGATGGCGTGCTCCAGGGGCTGGGTGCCGATGATGCGGCTGTGGTCGTTGGCGTTGCCCGCAGCCAAAACGGCGCATACCGCGTGCGGGTTGCCGGATTGCATCACGCCGTTGACGACTTCGTTATAGCCCCCGTCGCCGCTGACCGAGACGACCAGTACGTCCCGGCCGGTTTGGGCAGCGTCCCTTGCCAACTCGACGGCATGGCCGGCATGGGCTGTGGGTTGAAGCCTGATCTCTGCGGCATAGGGGAGAAGCTCTCCGAGCTCTGTCCGCAGTTGCTCG
The DNA here is from genome assembly GCF_059090465.1 of Arthrobacter sp. MDT2-3. NCBI lineage: Bacteria > Bacillati > Actinomycetota > Actinomycetes > Micrococcales > Micrococcaceae > Arthrobacter > Arthrobacter sp. MDT2-3. The sequence continues at coordinate 36,873 of NZ_JBNHFS010000005.1, forward strand.
GCGAGTGTAGGTGCGTCGCCGGTGCTGTTGGGGTTGAAAATGATGACGATTGATTCGAAGGTCCGTGCAGTGGTCATGATGCGCTCCGCGGTCATTATGCGCTGTGGTTGATTGATGAGTGGCGCCCCCGGCACCTGGTCCAGTCCTGATTTGGCCTCGGCTGTGTGGTGCCTAGCTGTTTCCGGTATGGACGAGGCTGTCGGGATCCTGCTGTAGGGCGGGTGCGTCGGCGAGGCCTGCAGGGGTGAGGTCGAGGTCCTCGACGGCGGGGGTCTCTGGCCCGTTGGCGGGAGTGGCGTCGGTCGCAGTGGTGTTGTTGTTGTTCGTCATCTGGCTATACCTTTCGCCGTAGGGCGGGGGCTGGGGAGAGGTTCGCGCCGCTGTTCCGCCCGAAACGGGTGCTGCCGCGGCAAGGCCTGCGACGTGTTCTGCGGTGGTTTCCAGTACACGTGACCGGTGGCATTTCGAGCAGCGGATGGCCACCGCGAGGGTGCCTGCCTGTCCGCTTCTGACAGCCGGTGACTCGACCAGGAGGTGCCGGTCGGTGTCACACGTCCGGCACCACGGATGTTGACCGCGCGCCTGGTGCACGCCACGGGGGACGTAAGTATTGGTCGTTGTGGTCATCGGGGGTCAGACGACAGCCCGGTAGCTGTTCAGGATGTAGTCCGCTGCCGCCGGACCCCTCATGCGCAGGCACTGCCCGGAATGGACGCGTTGCTTCATCGCGGCCCAGAAGGTGTGCTCCGGCCGGGGGGAATGGCGGGAGACGTGGCACCAGCTGGTGTAAAGGCCGTAGAAGGAATCACCGTCAAGAGTCGAATCGGACTGCGGATCACGGTAGGTGGCTTCCTGGAGGAACTGGTCAAATTGCGAATGCGCCATGAACGGCTCTTTTCAAACACGGTGCAAATTCTCCGCCGTTCGGCTACAGCGGCCTCAAACCCGGTGCCCTTGCACGGGACACCAAGCGGTACTGCCGAAAGTATCGGGTTCTATAACCCAGGCAGGCCAAACAAAAAGGTAAGACAGGACAGTCCTGGCGCAACACCCTCCGGTGCCGCGCCAGGATCAGTTCGTTCCGGCACGGGTGCCGGAAGAGCGCATGTTTAGGCGTGGTTGTTGCTGACCCGGTTGCCGGCCTTCGCGAGGCCGCGGGCCACCATCAGGCCGACCGTGAGGAAAGTGATGTACTGCATTGCGTCGTTGGCGTTGAACACGTCAACACCGTTTTCGCTGGCGTCGTCCCCAACAACTGTTGCGGTGATGATCGTGGCGATGACCGCCGCAACATAGACCGCGAACTCAAGGGTCCGGGTCGAAATCTTGATGTCATTGGCATTGCGGACAGCAGTGGTGGAGTGCTCGTTCTGGGTGTGCGTAGTCAATGGTTCTCCTGAGACGGTGATGTGAGCGGCCGTGGCGGCCATGCAAACCCTGATCCCTTTACTGAAACCATGTCGACAACTTCTCTACAATGTAGACTTTACATGTAGACTGCTTAATAAGCAAGCTTACGTATCTCTAAATGGGTGGGCCTGACGCAAACAACAGGACGGACCCGGCCATGGCTTCCCCCGCAGAATCCAAGAGTTCAGCAGGTGCACCGAAAGCGCGCCTGAGCAGGGAACTCGTGCTCTCCACGGCTCTGACGCTTGTGGACAACGATGGCCTGGAAGCATTGTCGATGCGTCGCTTGGGCCAGGAGCTGCAATGCGATCCCATGAGCCTTTACCGCTACGCGGCCAACCGGGCAGCCCTGCTGGACGGGGTCTCCGAAATGGTTTTTGACGAACTGGCCATCTTTCCCGATGACCCGGACTGGCAGGCCCAGCTGCGCAAGATCGCCCATGATCTCCGGCTCCTGGCCCTGCGGCACCCCAATGTGGTGCCGTTGCTGGTTACCCGGCCACTCTCCACACCACTGGGGTTGCGCCCGTTGGGGACACTGCGGCCACTGGAGCAGATCCTGGCGCTGCTGATCGAGGCCGGCTTCACCCCGGCAACAGCCCTTCACGTCTACCGCGCCTACTACGGGTTCCTCTACGGGCACATTCTGAACGAACTGCAGGAATATATTGTGGACCCGGACGAAAGCGAAGCGATCCTGCGTCTTGGCCTGCACCGCCTGCCGGCCAAAGACTTTCCCCACCTGCGGGCATTGGGGCCGGTCCTGGCCGAATATGACGGCGCCGCAGAACTCGACCAAGGACTTAGCATCCTGCTCTCGGGGCTCAGCAACCAACTAACGACCCACCAGTCCTGAACCAGGGCGTAGCAGGTTCAGGGTGTCCTAAATTGTCCGTCCCGGCGGGTCCGGTGTGCTGGTCCCCAGTGCGTGGCCACATTTCCCGTGAATTTGCGCGCACGGGCCAATCTTCATGCTTCAGCCGCCGAACTTACAGCCGAATGTCGTGCTGGTTTGGGGCCGCCAGGCGGAGACAACACGGGATGGTAATCATGCAAAGAACCAGAGGTGAGGGAATGGCCTCATGTGACCCAGTCTTGGGCAGGCGCATCGTGGGATAAGTCATCGATTGCCCAGGCAAGAATCCTCAGCTCGAACGGGTCCCGTTCGGTGAGGCCGCGCAGGTAGGAATCGAACTCGAACATGTCTGCAGATCCACCGTGGGCCCAGTACTTCAACCACAGATCCTTCACCCAGCCCGGGTCCTTTTGGGCCAATGCTCGTGCCACGCTTCGTGGATCCTCCATCGGGTACCTCCTTCACCATTGGGTTGCCGCTCTGCGGCGCTCCTACTGCTCCGGACGCCTTCTACGTTGCCAGCTGCGGGCGGCCGGTGGCAATTACCGACGTCGGCACCGCCCGGGGCTGCAGGACAAACCATTCCCTGATTAGAAAGGCTACTTACTATTTTTTAGTAATCATGCTTACTATTGCGGGGAGTGCTGGTTCGTCTACAGCAGCTGACTATGAAGGAAAGAGAGCATGATGACGGAAAATCAGTGGACCAACGTCCCCGGATCCTCCTCGCAGGATGCGGACATCACCACCATCGGAACAAGCCCGGCCTCTGACGGCGGGTCCGTCTCGAAGAAGGACGCCGCGAAGGAAGAGGCTTCAAACGTAGCCGGGCATGCAGCCTCTGCAGCGCAGGGCGTTGCCCAGACCGCGAAGGAAGAAGTCGCGAACGTCGCTTCCGAGGCAAAGTCCAGCGCAAAGGACCTGCTGTCCCAGGCCAAGTCGGGTCTTTCCAGCCAGGCCGGCACCCAGCAGCAGAAGGCCGCAGAGGGCATCAGGACCTTCTCGGACCAGTTGCAGACCATGGCCGAGGCCCCGGAGCAGCAGGGCATTGCCAGTGACCTGATCCGTCAGGCAGCCGAGCGCACCTCTACGGTTGCTTCCTGGGTTGAAGGCAAGGACCCGGCAGCACTTCTGGCGGATGTCCAGTCCTTCGCCCGCCGCAAGCCGGGCACCTTCCTGCTGCTGGCAGCGGGGGCAGGTATCCTCGTTGGCCGGTTCGGACGCGGCCTCCAGTCGGGTGCTCCAGACTCCCAGGGCGGCGCCCAGTCCTTCGCTTCTCAGCGCTCCGGTCCGGCTCCGGTCGGGCAAAACACAACTTTTGCCACCGGCGGCCCGGCCGGTTTCTATGATGAGCCCGTCATCCGCGCAGGCGCTCCGGTATCGACTTCATCGCTGCCCTCCGGCACGGCGGAAGACACGCCGCTCCGGCTCGAGGATGACCCCTACACGTCGAAGGAAGGACGCCACCTGTGAGCAGCCAAATTCCGGAGCCTGCCCCAAGCGCAGCGCATCTGAAGGCAGACAACACCTCCTTGGGTGACCTGCTCGGTGATGTGACCCGTGACCTGTCCACCCTGATGCGCCAGGAAGTTGAACTCGCGAAGGCAGAGGCCAAGCAGTCCGCCACCAAGGCAGGCAAGGGCGGCGGCATGCTCGCCGGCGCCGGCGTCGCCGGACATTTCGTCCTGCTCTTCCTGTCCCTGGGACTGATGTTCGCCCTGGGCGCCCTGATGCCGCTGGGCTGGGCCGCCGTGATCGTCGCCGTGATCTGGGGCATCATCGCCGCGGTCCTGGCCTCGATCGGCCGCAAGGAACTCAAACAAATCAAAGGCCTGCCACAAACAGGCGAAACACTTTCCGAAATCCCCGAAACTCTCAAACCAGGTGAGGTAAACCGATGAGCGAAAACCCGGACGCAATCCGCCAAGACATTGAAGAAACCCGCGCACGCCTGGGCACCAACGTGGACGCCCTCGCCGACAAAGTCACCCCGGCGAACGTCGTCCAGCGCCAGACCGACAAGGTCAGGAGCAGCGTCAAGGACGCCGTCGCAGGAGTGAAGGACAAAGTCATGGGAGCAGCCGACTCCGCAACCTCCGCTGTTGGTGACAAGGTGTCCACTGTAGGGGACAAGGTCTCCTCAGGCGCCGGCCACACCGGGAACGCCCTGCACAGCACGGGCGATTCCCTCCACGGTGCCGGGGAAAGCGTTGCAGCCAAACTCTCCGACGCCGGGACCGCGATCTCCGCCGCACCGGCACAGGTGAAGGCCAAAGCCCAGGGTAACCCGATGGCCGCGGGCCTGATCGCGTTCGGCGCCGGAATGCTCATATCCTCCCTGATCCCGGCCAGCCAAAAGGAACGCGAAGCAGCCCAGCAGCTCAAAACCGCTGCCGAGCCCCTCGCCACCCAGGTCACTGACGCGGCCAAGGACATGGTTCAGGATCTGAGGGAACCAGCCCAAGAAGCCATGGAAAGCGTCAAGGCGACCGCCGCCGACGGCGTGCAGAACGTCAAGGCCGAAGGCCAAGGCGCCGTTACGGACGTCAAAGACCGTGCGGCAGAGGCCAAGGACACCGTCCAAAGCACGTGAGTGCCCCGGACAGGGTTTCGGAGCCGCCCCGCGACCCGGCGGGGCGGCCACCGGACCCGGACCAGCAGGTACCGGTTGCCGGCGGCCCGCGGCACATGAAGTCCCGTCCCGGCCCGGCTCCTGACCAGTGGGCTACGTACCGGCTGGTCAGTGTCGCGGCCCGGCTCAATGAGCGGCGGCTTAACCGCCGGCTTGCCCGGCTCGGGCTGACCACTGGATCCCTGGACGCGTTGGAGACAGCAGCGGAACTGGAGCCCACCACTGTCACCGATCTCGCCGCCATTCTCTGCGTTAGCAGGCAAAGCCTGGGCAGGGTCGTGCGGCGCCTCCAAAGCCTGGGGCTTCTGACCAAGGAGCCGGCCAGGGATGGCAGGAGCGCCGACATCTGCCTCACCGAGCAGGGACGTGACATCCTTTCCGCCGCTGAAAACCTCATTCGCGCTGAGACGGAAGTTGAAGCGGCAGATGAGGAGTCGTTCCGCAATCAGCTGGAGCAACATATCCGCCACCTCAGGAACGCCGAGCCGAGCCGTGGTGTACGGCACGGACCCTCCCAAGGGCGGGCAATAGCATCCTCAGGTTCGCGCAACACGCAGGATCCAAACCATGCGCTTCACACTGAAAAAGGAGCAGATACTTGGCTGCTACGAACCGGACTTCCGGACCCAAAACAACCCTTCAAAAAGCAGCCCAGGCAGTAGGCGCTGTCTTCCTTCTGGTCGGCGTGCTTGGCTTCATCCCGGGCATCACGAGCAACTATGAAGCCCTCTCCTTTGCCGGCCACGGCTCTGAAGCCCTCCTGTTGGGGATCTTTCAGGTCTCGATCCTGCACAACATCGTCCACCTGCTCTTCGGCGTCGCAGGCATCCTGATGTCCCGCACCAACGATCAGTCCAGGAACTACCTGCTCTACGGAGGGGTCATCTACCTCATCCTGTGGCTTTACGGACTCATCATCGGCCACGACACCCCGGCCAACTTCGTCCCGGTCAACACTGCCGATAACTGGCTCCACTTCGTCCTGGGCATCGCCATGATCGCCCTGGCCATCCTTCTCTCCCGCAACACCACCCGCACCGCAGGCTCCACGCGCCGCTAACCCAACCGGGGGACAACACACGCCCCAACCTGATCCCCAAAGCCGTTCATCAGCACGAAAAGGAAAAACATCATGCTCAACACTGAAAACCTTTCTGCACTCACCACCGCCGGCGGCAACGTCATCGGCTCCGATGGAAGCAAAATCGGGTCTATAGGCCAGATCTACGCTGACGACGACACCTCGGAACCGACCTGGGTTACCGTCAAGACCGGGCTCTTCGGAACCCACGAGTCCTTCGTCCCGCTGGATTCAGCTACCCAGGATGGCAACGACATCGTCGTGCCGTACACCAAGGACAAGGTCAAGGACGCGCCCCGCGTCGCCCCTGACGGGCACCTCGAACCGGAAGAAGAAGACCGGCTCTACACCTACTACGAACGCTCCGGCGGAGCCGCCTACACCGGCACCGGACGGGACACCACCGATCGGGAAACTACCTCCCGCGGCGCCGTCGGTCATGACACTTCAGGTCCCACCACTGATGATGCGATGACCCGCTCGGAAGAGCAGCTTCACGTCGGCACCGAAAAGCAAGCCACCGGCCGTGCGCGGCTGCGCAAATATGTCGTCACCGAGAACGTCACCACGACCGTCCCGGTCCAGCGTGAAGAGGTCCGCCTCGAGCGCGAACCCATCACCGACGCCAACGTTGGTGCAGCCACGAGCGGCCCGAAGATCAGCGAGGAAGAGCACGAAGTGATCCTGCACGAGGAACGCCCCGTAGTGCAGAAGGAAACCGTCCCCGTCGAACGCGTCCGCCTTGACAAAGACACCGTGACCGAAAACGTCACCGTCAACGAAGAAGTCCGCAAGGAAAACATCGAACTCGACAACGACGGCCGCACCAGCCGCTAAGTCCAGCCCCGCCGGGGCACCCGGCACCGTCAATGCAAGTCCAAGGCCCCGCCCCCATTCCTGGAAGGTGGGGCCTTGGGCTCGTTTTCACCGCTCCAACGTGCCGTTGGCTGGCTCATCAGGACGCTGCTACGGCTGCAAGGGAGTGGCGCCTCACCCGAAAACACCAGCAGCGCTATCTCGTATGGCTTCTGATGCGTCGGTCAGCGGTCGACTCGTCAGGCCATGGAAGGCATCTTGGCCAGTTGGGTGCGGGGCCGGCGCAGCATGGCTCCGATTCGGGCACGGAGTTCGTGGGCTCGAAAAGGCTTGCCGAGGTAATCGTCAGCCCCGGCTGCAAGCCCCATCAGCACGTCCTATTCTGCGATCAAGCCCGTAATCCTAATCAGATACGCATCGCTGAAAGTACGAATCCTGCGGGCTGCTTCGAAACCATCGAAGCCAAGCAGATCAACGTCCATAGTGATGATGACAGGATCGTAGTCCCTGACTGCTTCGACGCCTTCGCTGACGGAGGACGCCCGATGAACAACGAAGCCCGACTGCTTGAGCACATCTGACAAGCAGGCCCTGAAGCTTGGTCACCGAACACTCTCCGAGGGGCAAGTTCGTACGCGGGCACCTTTCCGACACGCCGAAGCTGATCACCACTGCTGGTCGTGCCGTAGTTGACACTCGCCGGATGAGCACCCGACGGCGGTGCCGAGCCCATAGCAGATATGACGCCTCTGAAGCTGCTCAATCTTGCAGGCAGCAGTGTTTCCCGGAGGCCGATGCGCACTGGATTCAATCTCCGAAAGGGGACGGGATGGCCGTGCCGGCCGGCCAATAGGACTGTCCCAGTTCTGAATCAAAAGAAGGTTGTTCCCAGGACTGGCCCGTGCCGTTAGGGTGATCACGGGCGGTGCCGTTGAATCGCCCGGTTGGGTGATCAGTGCCGGTGACGGAGCTGATCCTAGCGATTCGATTCTCGGGAGGAAGCATGACCAGTCCAGAGCAGGATCCGAGCCAGCAGGAAGGCCCCGCGGACGGTGGCGCGGCTGGTGTCCCCGGCATGCATGACGGGGGTGCCGACGGAGGAGCTGACAGCGGTGCAAACGGAGGCGCCGATGGCGGTGCTGACGGTGGAGCCGATGGCGGTGCCGACGGTGGTGCCGATGGCGGTGCCGATGGCGGTGCCGACGGTGGTGCCGATGGAGGAGCTGACAGCGGTGCCGATGGCGGTGCCGACGGGGGAGCCGCAGAACGGGGCATCTAAATTTTGAGCACCACCCGCACGGAACAGGACCCCGACGCCTTGGAAAGCGGCGGGGTCCTGGAGACACGCCTGATCAAGATTGGCCGTGAGAGGTTCGCCGGCGACGTCTGGGGGCGCACCGCGCTGCTCACACGTGGGGCAAGCGACTTCGCCGATCTCTTCTCTGCCGAGGCCGTCGACGAACTGATCTCGCGCCGTGGACTGCGCACACCTTTTCTCCGCGTCGCCAAGGACGGCACTACATTTCCCGACTCATCATTCACCTCACCCGCCGGCGTCGGCGCCACCATCTCTGACCAACTCGACGACACAGCGCTTTGGCGCAAATTCGCGGATGGCGCCACGCTCGTGCTGCAGGCACTGCACCGGACCTGGGAGCCTGTCTCGAACTTCAGCAGCAGGCTGAGCACGGAGCTCGGACATCCGGTGCAGGCCAATGCCTACATCACGCCGCCTCAAAACCGGGGTTTCGACGATCACTACGACGTGCACGACGTCTTCGTCCTGCAGATCGAGGGGACAAAGCGCTGGATCATTCATGAGCCGGTTCATACGGATCCGCTGCGTGACCAACCCTGGACCGACCGACGCTCCGCCGTGGCCGAGGCCGCGAAAGGCGCGGCGTATATCGACACGGCGCTAGAGCCAGGGGATGTCCTCTACCTGCCGCGCGGCTGGTTGCATGCTGCCCAGGCGCAGGGCGAGGTCTCCATCCACCTCACGCTGGGAATCCACAGCTGGACCCGCTACGCATTGGCCGAACAGCTCGCGCAGGCCGCGCTTGCAGCGCTGTGCGACGATCCCGAGATGCGCCGTACGTTGCCCTTGGGCGTGGACGGGCCAAACGGGGAGATCGACGTCGTCCGTCGGCGACTGGCGGCCGCCCTCGCCGAGGCTGATACTGCTGCCCTGTTCCACCGCACCCGGCGGGGCCAGGGACGCCCCGCGCCGCTGGGACCGTTGGCCCAGCTCGCCGCCGTCGACGGCCTAAGCCCCGAGTCCGTGGTGCGGCTTCGCGATGCTCTGGACGCACGGCTGGAGGGACGGCGCCTGACCACGCGCGTGGGTTGGCTCGACTTCCCGGACGCCGAGCTGCCGTCTGTGATGTGCGCCCTGGACGGGGAGACTCACACCGCGGGTGATCTCGGCGTCGAACTCGTTGGAAGACTACTGCGCGCGGGGGTCCTCGTTCCCGTTGAACAGTAATCTAACCAATAACCAGGCCGCAGCGGCCGCCAAGCGCTTTTTCTGTTCTGATGGCGCCCGTTTGCGCGGCGACCCGATTGCCGGCACGGCGCCGCACGGTGTCGTCTGGGTCCTCATTGAGTACCGGGGCGGGTGGCCGCTCAATGGCTTCGAGGGGCTCGATCTTGAGCCAGGGACCAAAGCCAGCGTGCTCTCCGCCGCCAAGGCGGCGCGGGCGCGGGTGCTGCTGGTAAGGCGGCCCGGCCCCCGATGGCGTGAAGGTAAGAGCCATTGGGCCGTGCTGCGCCGTGAGAACTCCGGGGCCTATCGTCAGCAATGGGGGACGTGGAGCCGGCATGAGGATCTGGCGGAGATTGCCACAGCTCTCAGCGGCCCCGGAAAACTCGGCCATCCGCCCGTCATCCTGGTGTGCACCCACAGTCAACGTGACCAGTGCTGCGCCGTGTGGGGACGGCCTGTGGGACGTGCGTTGACTGAGCGCTGGCCGGAGCTGGTGTGGGAATGCTCGCATGTAGGCGGTGACAGGTTCGCAGGCAATGTCGTTGTCGCGCCCGACGGCGTGTACTACGGAAATCTGGGCGCTGAGTCGTCCGTGGCCACGATCGAAGAACACCTCGCCGCCCGCATCCACGCGGAGTACTTGCGCGGTTACACGGACCTCTTCCCCGCACAGCAGGCCGCTGTCGCAGCCACGCTCGGACGTTTCGGCCCGGCCGGCCGGAACGATTATGCGGTTGTGGAGACCTCCCGCGACGGCGATTACTGGCGAATCCGCATCACCGGCAGCCCGCCTCACCCGGCGCGCGTCGACGTCGAACTGCGGGCCCGCCACGCCCCGCCGCGCCAACTGACCTGCCGCGGGCCGGCAATGAGCTCGGCTATTGTCTACGAGCTCATGTCGATCCGCGCAGTCTAAAGGACAGGTTTACCGAAGGCAGTTCGTGTGCACTCATCGCCGCGCCAAGAACCACAGGGGTGCCAGCCGGGCCAAAAAGCATCTGCCACGGCTGGCACCCCTACGTCAGGTTTAGCCGGGGATATTGTCCACAATGATGGGGTACTTGAACACGCCAGTGTTCTCCTTGGTGGACGAGTCCTTTTGGTGCGTGAAGATGGTCACGAAATGCACGCCGTCCGTGAGTTGCGTCGTATCGATGGTCCACACGACATTACGGGGGCCATGGCAGGTGCCTTTGACGGTAGGAGCGCAGGCCGTGGTGCCGCTGCCAAGGACAAGTCCAGTGGAAGGCGGATCCGCGTGAAGCTTCGGATCCACTGACACCATCCAACCGGTGATGTTCTTGCTCACTCCATCGGTGGTCGTCTCGTGCGAGGCGATAAAGGAGTAATTGCCCTTGACCGGCGCGTAAGGCAGCGTTGGCGAGTAGGAAGACGTGCTGGACTTCAGCCGGGCGTAAGCGTACGCGGTGTTGGTGTGCCACCCGTAGCCGTTCGTGTCGTGGCGGTTATAGTGGTCCACCGTCTTGCCGTGCTGGATATTAGCCATGTAGCGGATGGCCGGGCGCACCGTCCCGTCAGCAACCTTTATCTCGAACCGGTTCTGCACCTGCTGCCACCCTGTCTTATCGGCTGTGCCAACGTCGAAGGACGTGGTCACCCAAAAGATGCCAGGTCCCCTGAACTTCGTGGAGTCGGCGTTGTAAAAGGTGGCCTTCTCGCCGCAGGCAGAACAGCTGTCGGTTGCGACCTCTTGCGTGAGCCGGTGCAGGTAACCGTTCATGCCGTGCATGTCGATCCGCCAGTGGGCCGTAAGTACCGTGCCACCAGTCCTGACGGTCTGATCAGCAGGCAGGCATGCCCCCAGGTGGGCGTGAGTCCCATGGTCCGACCACCACGACTGTGCTTCAAGGAAAGTCCGCGGCTCAGGGTACATGCCTGTACCAAGGCCTGCGGCTCCCGGGTCATCCGCCGGCGCGCCGATACATCGATATCCGGCCGCTTGGGCCGGACTGACCGGGCCAAGGAAGACGGCCACCAGCAACGCCCCGATCAGGGCGGACAGGATCTTTCGCATTTTCCGAATCATGTGATCTTTCCCCTACAGCTTGAAGATGTGATTGGAACGCGTCCCACGCTATGGTTACGTCGCTGCCATTCGGGACAATTTGGACGTTTGTGCCCGTGTCGATCCAAAGCATGAACCGCTGCGCGGTGGCCGTAGCGTCCGCGCCGCCGCCCGCAACGGGCTGATGACTGGAAGACCAGCACCTAATGGTTGGAGGCGTTCGCGGCAACCGCGGTGAACGTCACGTCATCAGCGCCTGCGACACCGTGGGTCCATGGTTTGAACAGCTGAGGCAACCATTGGCCCTCGAAAGCGGACCTCCGCAGAGTACTAAGGATGCGGACGTGTGGCAGGCACCACGGACTCGGTTACCTGCCACAGGTGGTGGTCGAAGCTAGCGTGGGGTGACGCCATATAACCAGAAGGACCATGAAGACCACCTGTTATTCCGCCAAAGTCCTGACCAGTGTCGCTGCGATGATGCTGGCTGGGTCATTAGTTGGTTGTGACGCTGCCGCCAACGCCCTTGAGGTCCTCGGGTCGGCCCCACGCAATGCAGCCGATGCGCCAGCCCCGGCAGACCCGTCCTTTGCCATTGAGGCCGCCAACGCCCTTGCCCAATTGGAGGGCATCCCGGTGAAAGGGCGCGCCCCGAAGACCGGCTATACCCGGGATGAGTTTGGACCGGCCTGGGCGGACGTTGACCGCAACGGTTGTGACACCCGCAATGACATCTTGGCCCGGGACTTGACGAGCGAAACGTTCAAGCAAGGCACCAACAACTGCGTGGTCCTGACAGGGACCCTGGCCGATAAGTACACCGGCACCACGATTACCTTCACTCGCGGCCAGGACACGAGCTCCGACGTCCAGATCGACCACATCGTTCCCCTCAGCGACGCTTGGCAAAAGGGCGCACAGCAGCTCAACGCTGACCAACGCAAGGAACTCGCCAATGACCCGCTGAATCTCATGGCCGCCGATGGCCCTACCAACGGTGCCAAAGGTGACAAAGATGCAGCTACATGGCTTCCGCCGAACAAAGCTTTCCGATGCGAATACGTCGCCCGCCAAACTGCAGTCAAGGCCAAATACAGCCTCTGGGTCACTCAAGCCGAGCACGACGCCATCGCCGGTCTTCTCGGGGGCTGCAAATAGGTCCCATCGACTTGGGGCCAGGCGATTCCGGCGCGCAGCCGATAGCAGTGGTACAAACATTTGCCGATGCTGATGGGGTCAATAGTCCATGGGCCAGAGAGACCATCAGCAAGGCAGCCAGCCCGTCCCGCACCTATTTCTGAGCCCAGTAATTCCCCGTTCATGGGTTTTTCTTGCTACTTCAACGCGGCTCATAAGGAGCCATGGAGATCGGGAGCTGCACGCGGTCTCAGACGGCACCATCGCCGCCGGCTCCCTGCTGTCGTGGTCTTCCTCCAAGGCGCTGCAGTCGGCGGGGGCTCGACGTCACGGGGGCGTGTGAACCCGGCGCTGGCGGTCCTGGCCCTCCTGACGGGGTCCTTCCTCGCATTTGCACTGGCCGCCCTTTTCATCCGCGTGAAGAGCAGGCTCCAAGGATGACGTAAGTCGCAGGACAAGGTGCTATGAGTGGATCACTGCCACGTAACGAGAGGGACACGTCATCGGAAACGAAACTGCTGTTATAGGCCCCGGAGTCTTCGCGTCGGCGTGGGCCTGTGAGCTGGCCGCTCCCGGCCTCCATGGGGTCTCCGTGCGGTCTGCACGTTTGCTCTCGTGTTGACCCACAATCATGCGCATCGGACCCGGCGCGGCCCGCTTCGGCTGCTCTTAGGCCTGCTGCTGCTCGGGGTGCTTGCGTCGACACTGGTGCTCTTCGGGCCCGGCGTGTTCAGTGGCTTACGCACCGAGATCACCCCGGTGCTGCTGCCCCCGGAATGCACGGTAGAAACTTCCGAGGGAGAAGTCGGTCTCGACCGTGCGGAGGCGCAGCTGGCAACCACCGCCGTCGCGCTCCAAGCGCGCGGGATGGAGGCACCGGACACATCCAGCATCAATGAGGCGGTACTGCAGCGGCTCGCCGGCGGCCCAGCTGACGACGCCGGCCCTACCCTGAGCTGCCGGGGCTCGGCCGCCAGGGACCTGCAGGAACAACAACTGACTGCCACCGGGCTGACACCGCGCGCCGAACAGGTGCGCGACGCCATGACAGAGGTGTTCGGCGACCAAAGCCTGGGCGGATTCGCCCCGGGTGGCATCGGGCAGGGACACGGAGCGGACTCCACGCACTACGACGGCCGGGCGATTGACATCTTCTACCGCCCGGTGACCGAGGAAAATCGGCGTCAGGGATGGATACTGGCCCACTGGCTCGTCGCCCATGCCGAGGACCTGAACATCCAATACGTCATCTTCGACGACCGGTTCTGGAGCGTCTACAGCTCCCGAGGGCGATGGCAGAACTACGATGCACCAAAGCCGGGCAACGACATCCTGCGCCACCTCGACCATGTACACGTAGACGTTCTGGGTGGAAGTCCCAACTGAAGTCCAGACCGCAATGAGTAACGCCCAGCTGGATGCTCCAGCCGGGCGTTTACGTGGTCTTCGTTGGGGCTGCCTAGCCACAGGATCTGAGGTACCTCATCGATAAGGGTTCCGGGGCTGGAAGCTGCCGCATGGAGAAGGTCATGGTCGACAGCGACTGGCGAGGTCTGGTGGGACACAACCATCCAGGGCAATGCCCTGGCAACGGCAGACGGATTACTGATCAAAAGATTCTTTTCGGACTACACCAGGAGAAGTGGCTATCATTCCCTTCGAAACCGTCGACAGCATCAACGAAGACCTGCGAGCCCTCTTCCCCGGCGATTTTTGAAAGGCCGATAACCGGCCAACCGTCCCTACATCAAGCAGTCGCAGCGCCATTGCCGGGCCCCCTCCGCCTCTTGGTGCTGCCATTTCCCCTACGGAACATCCTGGTGCCGCACGGCGGTTCCTGAAGGTTCCCGTTGAAGCTGCCGGAGTGCGAGCAGCGGAAACAGGAGCACCGAGAGCATTCCTGCTCCGACAAGTGCCGACGAGATTGCGCTGGAGATGAGCCCTTCGTTCCGGCCGATGGCTGTCACCGCCACGATGATAGGCAAACCCGTGGCCCCAAACAGAATGATGGCCCGTTTATCGGCCCAGCTGGACTTTGACGGAGCGGTGAGCAGTGACGGTAGCCCGCGAATGACGAGCAGGAGGAGCAGGAACAGGGGGACCAGCGCCAGCGCGGCCGGGCTGGCGCTAAGCGCACTCAGGTCGAAGTCGATGCCGGTATCGATAAAGAAGACCGGCACCAGGAATCCGAACGCGATGGCGTCGACTTTCGCCTCGATGACGTGCCGGTCCTGCTCCGGAGCGCGTGCAATGGCGACCTTCCAGAGGACACCGGCGGCGAAGGCGCCCAGCAGCATATCGAGGCCCAAAACCATGCTGAGCACAACAAGCACGGTAAGGATGAACATGATGGACCGGACGGCGAACTGCCCGCTGGTGTGAAGGGTCCTCGTGACCTGTGCATGGAGAAGGGAGTGGCGTGCCCGTGAGGCGAGATGGATCGCCAGCCCGGTCAGGAGAATAAACCCGAGCAGGACAGCCGTCGCAGGTCCCAATTCCCTGCCGCTGAAGAACAGCGAGATCGCCACCAGGGGTCCAAACTCCCCGGCGGCACCCAGTGCTGTAACAGCGATACCCATAGGCGACTTCGACGTGCCGGCGTCGCGAAGGATGGGCAACAGCGCGCCCAAAGCTGTGGAGCATAAAGCGACGCCGATGATCACCGCGGCAGCCGGCGTCGGGCCCAGCACAAAGCCAGCGCCAATGCCTGCCGCCAGGGAGATGACCCAGCCAGCGGAGGCGCGGGTGATGGGCCGGCCGCGGATGGCGTCAAAATCGACCTCATTGCCGGCAACGAAGAAAAGCATGGCCAGCCCGAACTGGGCCAACGTGTCGACGAACTCGGTTGGTTGGATCCAACCCAACAGGCTGGGGCCGAGCACGATCCCCAGGACAATCTCGAACACCACGATGGGCACCTTGACCGCCCGGTCAAGGAAGCGGGCCGCAAGGGGCGCCACAACAGCCAGCAGAGCGATCAGAACCAATGACGTGGACAAGCCCTGCATCAGCGGTACCTCCGGTACCTCGGCTGCTTCAAAGGAAAAGTAATCCAAAGCTACCGCCAGCCTCAGCAAAGGCGCCACAACAGCTTTTGTCCCTGTCTTCGGTGCGCTGAGCAGCGCCACTCGATGGTGGTAGGCCAACGGGTCTCGTCGCGCTATCGTTTCCCGTAATGCGCGTGCCCGGGAGGGTTGTCACTGGCGAACGTTCTGCAGTGCAACGCCAGGAAAACTGCCTACGAAGGGGGCCGGATGGGTGCTGAGCTGACGAGTGGCGGGTTGGAGTGCCTGTTCACTGGCTCGGTATGGGCGGAGGGTCCCGTGTGGGTGCCGTCGTCGCGGACAGTGCGCTGAAGCGATATCCCCAACAACCGCATTCTCGAGTTCAACTCCGTTACTGGGAAGACCCGTGAGTACGGACTCGGGGTCGAATTCACCAACGGGCGAAACCTCGATGCTGACGGAACTGTGGTGCAGTGCAGCCACGGGCGCCGCCGAATTGAGCGTGACCGCGGGGGAACGGTGTCGGGGCTGGTTGATTCCTTCCAGGGGCGCCGGCTGAACTCGCCCAACGACGTCGTCATCGCGGGCGACTCGAGCATTTGGTTCACGGACCCGCCGTACGGGATCCTTCCGGGCACCAAGGAAGGGAACGAGGGAGCGCAGGAGTACGGCGGCTGCTACGTTTTCCGGTTCGAACCTGCTTCGGGCACTCTCAATGCAGTGATCACTGACCTCGTGTATCCGAACGGGTTAGCTTTTTCACCGGACGAGTCGGTCCTATACGTTTCGGACACAGCCGGTCCGGCTCACGGAGTGCCGTTGAGAATCGTTGCCTACGACGTGCTCGATGGCATCTGCCACAGCAATGAAACCCTCCTCGAGCTTGAAGAAGGTTATGCCGCTGACGGGCTGAGGGTGGACGTCCAAGGCAGGATCTGGACCTCAGCCGGCCCCACCGTACGAATCTATTCGCCGTCCTTCGATCTCCTGGGTGTCATCCCAGTGCCAGAAAAAGTATCGAACGTGTGCTTCGGAGGCCCGGACGGCCAGGACCTCTACATCACCGCAACCACGAGTCTGTACCGGATCCGCACCACCACCCGGGATGCTGCCGCCCGCAATTCTTGAGCGCGAGGACCACTGCCACAGCGGCACCGCGGTTTCCGCCTAGGTGCTGGGAACCAGCCGGTAACGCACATGCGTTACCAGGCGGGTGCCGCTTACTTCGGTCGGTTCAAGATTGAGGTTTCCGACGCCGTCCAGCAGCCTCTCGCCCGCCCCCAGGATAAGCGGCGCGATGTGGAGCCGCAGCTCGTCGATCAGCCCGGCCGAGAGGAACTGCCGGGCAGTTTCGGCGCCACCGGCGATGGCCACGTCTTTGCCGGCCGCAGCCTCCCGCGCCTGGGCCAGTGCGGACTCAACTCCGTTGTCCACAAAATGGAACGTAGTGCCGCCCTGCATCTGCACAGGAGGGCGTGGATGGTGCGTCAGCACAAAGACGGGGGCGTGGTACGGCGGCTCCTCACCCCACCAGCCGCGCCAGTCCTGATCCCACGGACCGGCCCCGGGGCCGGCGAACATGTTGCGGCCCATGATGTAGGCGCCTGCGGAGAGAATGCCCTGAAGCGCTGCGGCGTTGGCCTCGGCTTCTTCGAACTGCCACCGGTGCAGGTCCTCGCCACCCTCGCCCAACGGGTTGGAGTGGCTTTGATGGGGGCCGGCGAGGAAGCCGTCAAGGGATACGGTGAGATCGCAGGTGACGCTGTTCATGGCTTCCTTCTGCTTGGCAGGGGCGTTCTGAGCGCGGATCGATAACGGCCATGCTATTGGCGTTCGACGGCGGCCGGAAGGGCTGTGTCTGCCGTGCCTGAGCGGGCGGCAGGCAGGATCTGCCGGACCTTCGAGTGAGTGGGCTTCGACCAGGCGGACTCTTGCCCCCCGAGGGCGGTTAGGTTGATTCGATTGCCTTCGGGGAGAACCGGGCCGTCCCTTCCCATACACGTCGGAGGGCTCTTGAAGGCCTGATCGCGGCAGGGATAGCATTGCCGGCACCTGCCATCAAAGGAGACGGTCATGGGTGAGACACCTTCCGAGGCGCCATCAGAACTGATGGTTGATTTCATTATTTCGCTGGACGGCTACGCCTCGGCCGAGGGATGGCCGGGCTGGTGGGGCCTGGAGGGGCCGGAATACCTGGCTTGGCTCGAGCAGGAAGGGAAGAAGGACTACACCCTGCTGATGGGGGCGAACACCTATCGGCTGATGTCCGGCATGTCTGAGGAGGCCGCGGCCGAAGGCTCGGCGTTTTCCGAGGAAGAGGGGGCCAGCCTCACCGGCCTTGCCGCGGTGCCGAAGGTAATCTTCTCGTCCACCTTGCAGGCGCCGCTGACGTGGCCGAACTCCGAACTGGTGACCGGGGATGCCGTTGAGGCGGTGAAGGAGATGAAGCGGACCGGAACCGGCCCGTTGAGCACTCTCGGCAGTGTCAGCCTGTGCAGGTCGTTCCTGGCGGCAGGCCTCGTGGACAGGTTCCGCCTGGTCGTCTTCCCGGTGATCACAGGCCGCACCGGGCAGGAGCGGATCTACGACGGCTATCCCGACGTTTCGTTGGAGATGGTGGAGAGCAGGACGTTCGACGGCCGGCTCCAGTTGCTCGAGTACGTCCCCCGAGTGCTCAGCGGTCCGCCTGGCGTTGGTCCGGCCTGAGGCAAGGCAGCAGAGGGAGCCCTGCTCCGTAGAAGATCGTCCATATGCTCGCGCGCTTAGGCCATGGGAACAGGCCGGGGAACTTCATAGGCTTGCACCCGTGATGGATGCAAACGAACACAAGAGCCACTTAGTCCTGCCAGACGCGCCGCCGGATCAGCAGGCCGTTCTGGAGACAGGTGGCGTTGCCTGCTGGTCCGAACCAGTGTCAATTGACACGTATTCTCCCGGGGAACCGGACCGCTACCCGTTGTTCCTTGACCGGCGCGTGTACCAGGGTTCCAGCGGCAAGGTGTACCCAATGCCTTTCATCGACAGCATCGCGGGGACGAAGGCGCCCCGCCTTTGGCAGGCCATTCACCTCGAGAACGAATATATCCGCCTCATGCTCCTCCCGGAGATTGGGGGCCGCATCCACGTTGGGTTCGATAAGACGGCCGGGTATGACTTCTTCTACCGGAACAACGTGATTAAACCTGGCTTGGTGGGGCTGGCGGGCCCGTGGATTTCCGGCGGCGTGGAGTTCAACTGGCCCCAGCACCACCGCCCCGCAACGTTCCTGCCCGTCGAAACCTCCGTGGACAGGAGCGACGAAGGCCAGGTTACCGTGTGGCACAGCGACCTGGACCCCCTGCAACGCATGCGGGGCTCCCACGGAGTCCGCCTTCGCCCAGGCAGTTCCCTGATTGAGGTCGAAGCTCGGCTGTATAACCGGACTGATGAGCCACAGACCTTCCTCTGGTGGGCAAACGTCGCAGCGCGCACGCATGAAAAGTACCAGTCATTCTTCCCCACCGATGTCAACTTCGTTGCCGACCATGCCCGTCGCGCGATTACGGCTTTTCCGCAGGCTGACCGGCCCTATTACGGTGTGGACTACCCGGCGTTGGCTGGAGAGGGCGCGGACCGCATCGACTTTTATGCCAACGTCCCGGTCCCCACCTCGTACATGGTCACCGACACGGAAGACAGCTTCTTCGGCGGCTACGATCACGAGGCCGACGCCGGGTTCGTCCACTGGGCCGACCGCAGCATTTCCCCCGGCAAAAAGCAGTGGACGTGGGGGAACGGAGCGGTGGGCAAGGCTTGGGATGCGCACTTAACGGACGACGACGGGCCGTACGTTGAGCTGATGTCCGGCGTCTTCACGGACAACCAGCCGGACTTCAGCTACCTGGCTCCCGGGGAGACCCGCACCTTCAGCGAGTTCTGGTACCCCATCCGGCAGATGGGCCCGGCGCACCAGGCGAACCTCGAGTTCGCCGTGTCACTTCAGCTGGACAGAACGTGGCGCAGGGTCACTGTGGGCGTTTCCAGTACGGTGGATCGGGAGGATGCAAAGGTTGTTCTCAAGCACCGGGGCGCAACAGTCCGGGAATGGGTTGCCCGGATCTCGCCGGCGCACCCCTTCACCGAAGCCTTTGATCTGCCCGAACCGGCACATGAATCCGACCTCACGCTGCAGGTCCTGGCCGGGGACCGGGAACTGATTCTCTGGACCCCGAGGAAACCACAGGAAAACAGGGAGGAGCCGTGGGTTGCCACTGAACCTGATCCCGCCACCGGCATGGCAAGTATGGACGAGCTTTTCGTCACCGGAACGCATTTGACGCAGAACCGGCACCCCACGCGTTCGCCGCTGCCGTACTTCGAGGAGATGCTGCGCCGGGATTCGCTCGATTCGCGCGCGTCGATTGCGCTGGCAGCCGCGGCCTACAAAATCGGAGATTACTCCCGGGCCCGGAAACTGCTGGAGAACGGCCTGGGCCGGCTCACCCGCCGCAACCTGAATCCGCCCAGCGGGGAGGCAAGCTACCGCCTCGGCCTGGTCCTGGAGCGCACGGGCCGGTTGGATGAGGCCCGGGAGCGGTTCGGCAAGGCAGCGTGGGACAAGGCGTGGGCGCAGCCGGCACACCTGGCGCTGGCACGCCTGGCCCTCCGGTCAGGACAGCCCGCCGAGGCACACCGGCACGCCGACGCCGCCCTGGCAGTGGACCCGGCCAGCCCTGAGGGGAAGCACCTGCTGTACCTGGCCCTGGACAAAGCCGGGCGGCGGGAGGAAAGCGCCCGGCTGTTGCAGGACATCCTCGCGTCTGATGCACTGGACCCGGTAGCCCTGGCGCTTCACGGCTCACTGGACAGCGCGGATCCAAAGACGGCGCTCACTGTGGCTTGCTGGTTTGCGAGGGCTGGTCAGTGGCAGCTCGCGCTGGACCTCACGGTAAATCCCGCGCCCGAGGGCACTAATAAAGTCTTTGGCAATCCCGAACCCCTTCGCCGCTACCTGCGGGCCAGCTGGCTGGAGGAACTGCTGGACCCGGACGCGGCCTCTGCAGAACGTTCCGCTGCCAGGCGCAGTAACACCGCTTATGCCTTTCCATACGGGCTTGACGACTATGACGCGCTGCACCGGGCCATCGAGGCTGACCCGAGGGACAAGGTGGCACCCGGACTGCTGGGGTGCTGGCTGCTGGACGCGGGCCGCGTACCGGATGCCTTGGCGATGCTTGAAAAGTCCATGCTGCTCGGCTCAACGGACCCCGTGGTATGGCGCAACGCGGCTATCGCCACGGTCAACACCGGGGGCAATCCCGCAGCTGCCGACGGGTACTTGGAGCATGCACTGGAATTGAGCCCGGATGATCCGAGGCTTGTGTTTGAACGGGCAGTCCTAGCCGGCCTTCGAGGGGTTTCTGTCGAAGACCGCATCGCTGCCATTGCATGCCACAATCCGGCTGTCCTTGAGCGCGACGACCTGGCAGTGCTCTACGTCAATCTTCTGACGGGTGCAGGCCGCCCCGAGGAAGCCCTGCAGTTGATGGCCGCACGGACCTTCCAGCCTTTTGAAGGCGGCGAAGGAATGGCCCTTGCAGCCTACGACCGTGCTGCCGTCACACACGCAACCACCCTTTTGGAGCAGGAACCAACGGCGGCCATCGCCTTGCTGCGCGCCGGCGTCGAAGCTCCCGCCAATCTGGGCGAGGGACGGCACCCGGCGGACTCCATGGCCGAGCGACTGGTGGCGCTGGGGGATGCCCTCGATCTCGCCGGAAACGCCAGTGCGGCAGTGGACGCGTGGAAGCAGGCCTGCCAGGAAGGCACTGCGCTGGCCGTGGACCCCAAGCCCGCCAGCGGCGAAGACTACTGGCGGGGGATCGCCCATTGCAGGCTCGGCAGGCCGGCAGAAGCGGAAAAGGTCTGGCAGAAACTGGAAGCGCGGGCCGACGAGCTGGAGTCCGCCCCCTCGGCTCCGGACTACTTCGCAACCTCCCTGCCCGAACTGCTGTTGTTCGATACCGGCACCGCTTCATCCCGGCTCGAGATGGCGAACTCACTTCGGAAGCTCGCCGCCATGGGGCGGGCACACGAGAAAGAAGGGGTGAAGCTGTGACCGAAGAACCGAGGTACCTCGGATCCGGAAATACCGAGAAGGACACTGCCTTCCTGACAGGAGCGCCGCCGTCGCACCTGCCATCCCGTCTCACCATCACGCTCTGGGACTTTTCCTGGTATACCCGTGCCGAGGCCGGCGGCCCGTACGCAGACCTGGACGCTGCTTGTGCGAAGGCGGCGGAGCTTGGGTACAACACGATCAGGATCTGTGCCGCACCGCTGCTGCTCTTTGGTGGACTGGGTCTGGAGGGCCTCGCCGGCGAGTTGGAAATTGAAGGGCTCGGGAAAGCACCGGACGGCGGAATCTACGGCAGGGGCACCCGCTGGTACGACGCTCCCGGCGGTTACCGCCTCAACCTGAAGGAGCGGCTCCTGGAACTTTTCGAGGCCGCAGCCGGGCATGGACTCGTGGTCATCCTGGCCAGCTGGGAGTACCAGCAGTCCACAGTCTTTGCCCAGTCTCCGCAATGGTTCGAGGCCATCGACGCCGTGCCGCTAACCGACAGGTACCGCGTCCTCGCCGATGCCTGGCACCGGCTCATCTATGCCCTCACCGATGCCGGGCACCGGGAGCGGATCGCCATGGTGGAACTGCACAACGAGGTGGACTTCTCCATCCTGCCCGCCCTTGCCGACGGCGAGCAGCTGCACCGGCTGCGGTCACTGCATCCGGACCTCTTGGTCACCGCCAGCTACGGCAAACCTCCGCACCTGGCCATGCACGCCGTCCCTGACGGGCCAGGCGCCGCGCAGTTCCACGTCTACAGCTACGGCGTGCTGGACGCGCTCCAGCAGCAGATCGACATCCGTTCCGAGGGCACGGCCGACTTTCCCAACCCGGCCCTGCGTGCGCTGCTGCGCCCCGATGCGCCGGCGGTCGCAGAGTACGGGCGCGTGGCCGACTGGAAGTACCGCGCCACCGTGGTGACTGACCAGATGTTCTATCGCTACGACTGGATTGATCCGGATGCCTGGGACACCTGGCTGCTTAATGAATACGGGCCCTACCGGGAGGTGATGCGGCGGGAGATTGACTCGCGGGTCATCGCCATCGCGGAGTGGGCCAGGTGGAAGAACGTCCCCGCCGTGGTGGGAGAGGGCTGGATCGGCTACACCCCGCTCCACGGCACCTTCGAGGAAGGCCCTATCGGACGCGACCTTGCAGAGAGAGGTATCCGCACGGCGTTGAACCACGGAATCTGGGGCATGGTCCTGTGCTCCAACGCTGCACCCCATCATCCCCTCTGGGCTGATGAAGCCTGGCAACGCCGCATGAACACCCTCATCCTCACCGCTCCTGGGAGCTGAAAGAATCCACACATGCGCCTTGAACACAGCACCCTCGAATCACAGGGAATCCACGGGCTTTTGAAGGTAACCCACCGGCCCCACGAACTGCCCCTGCAGCTCCCGCCCATGAGCAACGGCGAGGACCCCCACAGCAGGTGGCGGCTCACCAGCCGCTACCTCGAATGCGGGGGCCGGCCAGCTATTCCGGTGTCAGGTGAAATCCACTTTAGCCGGCTTCCCCGGGCAAGGTGGGAGGAGCGGCTGCGGCTGATGAAGGCCGGCGGCATCACCGTGGTGGCCTGCTACGTCTTCTGGATCCACCACGAACCAGTCGAGGGTGGGGCCCGCTTCGACGGCAACCTGGATATTGCCGCCTTCGTCCGCCTGTGCGCCACCCTGGAGCTGGACGTTGTCCTGCGGATCGGGCCCTGGTGCCATGGCGAGGTGCGCAACGGCGGCTTCCCGGACTGGGTCCAGGCAGCCGCCGTCGAGCATCGCACCAATGACCCTGCCTACCTGGCTTTGGTGGAGCGCTGGTTCAACTGCCTCGGCAAGGAGCTGCGGGGCCTGACCGGCGCGGACAGCAACGTCATCGGGATCCAGCTGGAAAACGAACTCTACGACCAGCCCGGGCACATCACGGAACTCAAGAAGCTGGCCCGCGCAGCCGGGCTCAGCGCCCCCATCTGGACGGCCACAGCCTGGGGAGGAGCCGACATCCCCGAGGAAGAGGTCCTGCCGGTCTTCGGCGGCTACGGTGACGGCTTCTGGGTGGACTCCGACGCCCCGTGGGACCCGACGTTCCGGCAGCACTACTTCTTCAGCCACGAGTGGGACGACCCCGGCATCGGTGCCGATCTCCGCGAGCGCTTCTCCGGCAGCGACGCAGCGCCCCCTCGCTCTCCGTCCGCCCTCTACCCGCCGGCCACCTGCGAGCTAACGGGAGGGATGGCCACGGCCTACCAGCGCCGGCCGTGGCCCAAGGGCAAGGACGTGGCCGCCGTGGCCAACAACAAGATCGGCAGCGGTTCCGGCTGGCAGGGCTACTACATGTTCACGGGCGGAACGAATCCTTTCGGTGGCCTGCAGGAGTCGCAGGCAACGGGCTATCCCAATGATCTTCCGGTGTTCGACTACGACTTCCACGCGCCCATCGGTGCGTCCGGCCGGCTGGCACCCAGCTTCGGCCTGCTGCGCAGGCAGCACGCTTTCCTGTCCGCATTCGGCGACCGTCTCGCCCCCATGCCGTCCACCCTCCCGGATCAGGTACCTGCCGGCGTCGAGGACTCGACGACACTTCGCTGGGCCCTGCGCAGCGACGGGCAGTCCGGGTTTGTGTTCGTCACCTGGCACCAACCTCATATCCCGCTCAAGGATTACCCGTCGGCGCAGTTCAGGTTATTGCTGGGGGAGGACACAGTGACTTTTCCCGGCAAGGCTGTGGCCATTCCCGCCGGAACGATCAGCGCCTGGCCCGTGAACCTCGAGATTGAAGGGGTCCGGCTGCGCTGGGCAACGGCATCGCCGCTGACCCTTTTGGGGCCGGAATTTACAACGACCCTGGTCCTCGCAGCCGAAGCAGGAATTGAGCCCCAGGTTTGCCTGCCGGAAGGAACCGAGCTTGAGGGCCCCGTTTCTGCCCTGGGTGGCAACACTTACGCGATTGACGCCACGCAGCCGGCCACCCTCACGGTGCAGTCCCCTGAAGGCTCCCTAACCGTCCTCGTCCTACCGGCTGAGCTGGCTGAGCAGGCGTGGGTCCTCGACACCCCGCGCGGCCGTGAACTGGTTCTGTCAGCGGACCCGCTGTGGGTAGGTGCTGACGGACTCCTGGCCGGCAGGTCTGTTGGGTTGCCTTCCATTCGGCGGTACTCCACCGGGACCGCCCGGTTCGAAGACGTTAGAAGCTCGGCGACGGAACCCGAACGGACACGGTTGACCCTCGCTGCGGAGCTCATCCGTCCCGCACAGCCCGTTCCTGCTTCGTTCGGTTCACTGGCCGGGCGGGCTGCCGCCCCCACCGAGGAAGCTATCGAGGAACTGGCCGAGGTGTACCGGCTTGACCTGACGACGGCGGCGGGGTCCTTGGCCGGCGAGGGGCACTCTGAGCTTGAGATCATGTGGGCCGGGGACGCTGCCCGGCTCCTTGTTGACGGGCTCGTGGTTGCCGACCGCTTCTGGGACGGTTCGCCTTGGCTCCTCCAAGCGCACGATGCCGGCATCCGCCCCGAGTCTGAGGTCCTGCTCCAGATCCTTCCCCTCCCGAAGGATGCGAAGGTGGGGGTGCCGCTGGAGGCCCAGTACAGGCGTGAGGCGGTCGACGGCGACCTTTGTGCCGTGGAGAAGGTGGAGCTGCTTATGTGGACGGGCTGGAAGGAACAGTCATCCTGACCCCCACCGCTGGGACCCTGCCCGCCCGGCATACACTGAGTGATCCGACGGAGGGAGCGCAGGTGGAACGGGCAACGGGCTTCCAGAACCAGCGGCTCGTGGTGGTTCCGAGGCCGCTGGTCCGGGAAGCGCTCACGCGTCCCGTCACACGCCGCCTCATGGTCACTGATGCGGGCGTCTTTCCCGTCGCAGAGGCCCATGGGCGGCACCGTCCCTCGGGCACCGAGGAAACGATCGTCATCCTATGCGTCGCGGGGAAGGGGTGGGTGGAAACCGCCGGTTCCCGGTTCGACGTCGGCAAGTCGACCGCCGTCGTTCTTCCTGGCGGTACGGGGGAGGCCCATGCCTACGGTGCCTCCAGCGAGGACCCGTGGACCATCTGGTGGTGCCACGTGTTGGGCTCTGATACTGCTGAACTTGTTGAGGAATCCGGCGTGCGTCCGGACCGGCCCATTATCCCGCTGGTAGCCGTGGACCGGCTGACGGCCATGTTGGACGAAATCATCTCCGCCTTGGAACATGACCAGTCGCCTGCCCGCCTGGTTGCCACAGCAGGAATGGCCTGGAAGCTCCTCGCCACCCTCGCTGTAGACCGCCGCCTCCCTGAGCAGGGGACGCCCCTCCAGCAGGCCATGAAATTTTTGGAGGAGCGCGTTGACGGCAGCATCCGGTTGCCCGACTTGGCTGCGGTGGTGGGTGTCTCGTCGTCGCAGCTGAGCAAGCTGTTCCGGGAAGCTACTGGTGGGGGAGTGCTGGCCCACCACACTGCCCTGAAGATGGCCCGGGCGAGGCTTCTGCTGGATACTACGGCGCTGACTGTCGCCCAGGTGGGACGCGAAATCGGACTCTATGACCAGTTCTACTTCTCCCGCCAGTTCCGCCGGATGCACGGGGTAAGCCCCAGTGCATACCGGGCGGAACGGAAGGGGTGAGCGCCTGCGGCGCCACACTAACTTAGTGCTGGTGCTGGTTCTCCAGCCCCCCTTGCCCTGTGCCCGCCACCGTCTGCTCACCAACGGGGCACAATAGGTGCCATGGCTGATTCTGAAACGGTGACAACCCAGGGCTCGACAGTTGAGGAATGGACGCAGGCGTTGGCAGAGTCCAAGGGCTCGCCGGGCGGCGGGGCAGGGACGGGGGTAATGCTTGCCATCGCCGCGTCCCTGGTGTCGATGGTGGCCGGCTACACAAAGCCAAGCGACGGCAGGGCCGGGGAACTCGCCGACATCCACGCGCGGGCGCGATCGCTCCGGGAGACCGCCCTTCGGCTGGCCGACGACGACGCTGCCGCCTCCGAAGCGTTCGGCGCGGCGTTCCGCCTGGAACCTGGCCGGGAGCGTGATGACGCCATCCACGGGGCGTCGGTTAACGCCGCGAAGGCTTCGGCCGTGCTGGGCGAACGGGCGATGGAAGCCATCGAAGACCTAGGCTGGCTCGCTTCCCATGGAAACCCTGCGTTGATCGCCGATGTGGTTGTCGCTTTCGGTGCCCTCCGGGCAGCGGTGGCGGGCGCGCGCACGAACGTCAGTTTTGACCTCGCAACGCTGCGATCCGCTGGCGCCTCGCTTGAGCAGATCCGTGCAGACCATCCGGATCTCTGGGCGACCGTCCAACAGCTGAACTCGGCACTGGACCGGATCGACGAGCTGACGGCCGGGGTGGATCACCGGGCAGCCCCAACTGACACTGACGCCGTGAAATAGCTCCGGCCGAGTCAGCGAGGACTATCCGGGTTCGCCCCGGTGAAGCGCCGCCAGGGCTTCGGCCAAAGGCATCCGCAACGCCGGGCCGTGGCCGGGAAGCACCACCGAGGCGTGGACGCCGTCCAGCCGTCGGGTGGCTTCCAAGGCGGCGTCCGGGTCCGAGTGGTACATGCGATGGAGCATTTGCGGTCCGGTCTTCCGGCTCAGCGGATGGCTTGCGGCGAAGGAATCTCCGACCGCGATTGCTCCTGCCGTTGGAAGGAGGATCGCGGCGTTTCCGGGCGTGTGCCCCGGTATCAGGATTGCTTCCGGGCGGCCAGGCAGGCTGCGCAGCGTCGCAGCGTCCCACGCGCGGGCCCGCGTTGCCGGCCTTGCAGTGAGCGCTCCGGCTTTGATGACGTGGAGCATCCACCAGAAAACACGGGGGCGCCATGCACGGACGAGGACCTGGCTGAACGTGACCTGGTGCTTCTCCTTGCCCTGGACGTGGGCCAACTCTTCCGGCGAGCAAAGGATGGGGGTGCCGTAGGTGCCGGAGAAGTGGGCCGCAGCTCCGGTGTGGTCGACGTGGCCGTGCGTGATGAGCACGGCCCGGGCATCAGCCGGCTGCAGTCCCAGGTGCCTGATCGATCCCAGCACCAGGGGGCTATCGGCGGGGTAGCCGCTGTCGATGAGCATAAAACCCGACCCGTCGCGGACCACGATCCAGTTCGAGGCTGGTCCCTCAACGAGGAAGACGCCAGGCACCTGCTCGGAAACGCGGGAGGAAGGATGCCAGCCAGAGGTTGTGGAACGCACTGGCCCATCGTAGCGGCCGCTCCCGTTCATAGAGCTGCGTCCGTCACCTACACAAGGGGCCAGGGGTAACGCATTCCGGTGGGGTCGAGCGGCAGCACGCAATCCCGCAGCACACGCTGCACACGCCGCTGCAGGGCGGCCACTTCGGCGTCGTCCAGAAGCTGCGCGACGTCGGGCGGGACGCGCTCCACGAGCGGGGTCACGTCCTGCAGCAACGAGGCAGGAATGGGTTCGCCCGCAAAATCCCAAATGACAGTGCGCAGCTTGAAGCCGGCGGAGAAACACAGCCCATGGTCGATGCCCCATACCCGCCCGTCATGCCCGCGCAAAACGTGTCCGCTTTTACGGTCCGTGTTGTTGCTGATGAAATCGAACAGGGCGATACGGAACAGGGCGTCATGGGTTTCAGGCGATTCCTCGTACAGAGTGAAGTAGTGGTCCCGGTAGTCGCAGGGGACGAACCATTGCAGCGACCCAATTCCCAAGGGAGAGACGTCCCGGATCACTGTTGGCGGCACGAGCCCCCACTGCAGGTAGTCGCTCAGGAGGTACGCAGCGCGTTCGCGCCGGTACAGTCCGGGCTCGAAGTCGGACAATGGCCGTTCTCCGGCCTCCGGCTTGTAGACAGCATGGGCTGAGTCGTCCCCGGAGGAAACCCGCACAAGGAACGTGGCGTTGCTGCTCCTCGGGATGCGTGCCAGCAGTTCCACCCGGCCTTGGTTGAGCAGCGTCAGTTCCCGCCCCGGCACCGGCTGTCCCTTTTCAATGCCTGGCCCAGCCAGGCGCGCCCGGTTTCATTGCGCCCTCAGCCCGCTCAGGGGCTCTGACGTCGAATTCACCATGAGCACCGCAGGCGCCTGGCCTTCGACATGGGAGATGACCGAGACCGAGCCGGGGCTGATCACGATGCGCTGGAAAAGATCAAGGGGGGTGCCCAGGGCGTCGGCAACGGCGGCCTTGATCGGGTCTGCGTGGGAGAAACATACGACGGCGCCTCCGGGGTGCGCGGTGCGCAGCACCTCGAGTGCACCGACCATCCGCGCCTGCATCTCGGTGAAGCTTTCCCCGTTGGGAAAGCGGAACGTTGACGGACTCTGCTGGACGGCCTGCCACTGCGGCAAAGCGGCCAGTTCGGCGAGCGCGGCTCCTGTCCAGTCGCCGAAGTCGCATTCGAGCAGCCCGGGATCTTCGTTCACCTCCAATGCGGAGCGCACTGCGGCGGGCGCTGCAGTTTCCCGGGCCCGCTCCAGGGGCGAGGAATAGATGGCGTTCACCGGAAGCCCGTCGAGGCGTTCGGCTACGCGTTCGGCCTGCACCCGGCCCCGCTCGGACAGGTACAGCCCCGGTGCCCGCCCCGGCAGCACCCTTCCCGTGGTGGGCGTCTCCCCATGGCGAACCAGGAGGAGGAGGGTGCGTTCCGGTCCCGCCGGCGGTTGCGGTGGCATTGTCTGCGTTGCTGCGATCATCGGTATCAGGGTATGCCCGGAAACGGCTGAGGAACGGGTGTTTGCAGAAATCCCTCGATTCACAGCACATGAGGGGACTACCGTGGAGTGGTGACTGATCGACCCGATATCTTCACGGTTGGAGAACTGCGTGCGGCCGGGCACGTCCACAAGGACCTGCGCCACGAGATCCGCGACAACCTGCTCGCCGCGCTCGCCGCCGGCCGCGATCCATGGCCCGGGCTGTACGGCTTCAGCAGGACCGTCCTTCCCCAGCTCGAGCGCGCCTTGATAGCCGGCCACGACGTCGTGCTCCTCGGCGAACGGGGGCAGGGCAAAACCCGGCTCCTCCGCACGCTGGCCGGGCTGCTGGACGAATGGTCACCGGTGATCGAGGACTCGGAACTCAACGAACACCCGTACGAGCCGATCACGGAGCACTCCCGCGCCCGCGCCCTCACCGAAGGGGACCGGATGCGCGTGGCATGGCGCCACCGGTCGGAACGGTACGTGGAGAAGCTCGCCACCCCGGACACATCCGTTGCCGATCTCATCGGCGACGTCGATCCGATGCGGGTGGCCGAGGGCCGCCGCCTGGGGGACCCGGAAACCATCCACTACGGCCTGGTCCCGCGCTCCAACCGCGGCATTATCGCCATCAACGAACTGCCCGACCTTGCCGAGCGGATCCAGGTGTCAATGCTGAACGTGATGGAAGAGCGGGATATCCAGATCCGCGGCTACGTGCTGCGGCTGCCGCTGGACGTACTCGTCGTCGCGTCGGCCAACCCGGAGGATTACACCAACCGCGGCAGGATCATCACGCCGCTGAAGGACCGGTTCGGCGCCGAGATCCGGACCCACTACCCGATAGAGCTGGCCGACGAGGTGGCGGTGATTCGGCAGGAGGGGCAGCTGGTGGCCGATGTCCCGCCCGTCATCCTTGAGATCCTGGCCCGATACACCCGCGCGCTCCGGCAGTCCCCGGCGATCAACCAGACCTCCGGGGTCTCCGCACGGTTCGCCATCGCCGGTGCGGAAACCGTCGCCGCAGCAGCGCTTCGCCGGGCCAGTGTCCGCGGGGAGGAGGAAGCCGTGGCCCGGATCGTGGACCTTGGCACCGCGGTGGACGTCCTCACCGGCAAGATCGAATTCGAGTCGGGGGAAGAAGGCCGCGAGCAGGCGGTCCTGGACCACCTTTTGCGCACCGCCACCGCCGAGGCAGTGCGGGCGCACTATCAAGGCATCGACCTGGGGCCGCTGGTCGCTGCCCTCGACGGCCACAGGACCGTGACCACCGGCGAACATGTCACGGCGCAGGAATTCCTGCAGAACCTGCCGTCCCTCAACGGAACGGGCCTGTACGACGAAATCAGCGGCCGGCTCGGTGCAACCAACGAAGGGCAGCGCGCAGCCGCCATTGAACTCGCACTGGAAGGCCTCTACCTCGCCCGGCGGATCTCAAAGGAGTCCGACGACGAGGAAACCATCTACGGCTAGCGGAAGAACGGCAGCAGCTGGCTGAAAGCAGCGGCACGGCCAGGACAGGAACAGGAGGCATCATGGGCGTCCACAACCACTCCGCCAGGTATGGCCGGTACACGGGCGGGCCAGACCCGCTCGCGCCCCCCGTTGACCTGGCCGAGGCCCTGGACGCCGTCGCCGAGGACGTCATGGCCGGCTACTCGCCCCGGCACGCCCTGCAGGAGTTCCTGCGGCGCGGCGGCCGGAACCGGGAAGG
The DNA here is from genome assembly GCF_059090465.1 of Arthrobacter sp. MDT2-3. Lineage (NCBI taxonomy): Bacteria > Bacillati > Actinomycetota > Actinomycetes > Micrococcales > Micrococcaceae > Arthrobacter > Arthrobacter sp. MDT2-3. The sequence continues at coordinate 67,788 of NZ_JBNHFS010000005.1, forward strand.
CCTGGATGACCTCGCCCGGCGCGTCCAGCAGCGCCGCAATGAACTCCTGGGCCGGCACCGCCTCGACGGCACCCTCAACGAGGTCCAGAAGCTGCTCGAAACGGCCGTGCTGGAGGAACGCAAGCAGCTTGCCCGGGACGCGATGATGGACAACACCGACCGGGCCTTCCGGGAGATGCAGCTGCAGAACCTGCCCCAGTCCACGGCGGCAGCTGTCAACGAGCTCGCCTCCTACGACTGGCAGTCCAGCACTGCGCGGGAGGCGTACGAGCAGATCAAGGACCTGCTCGGCCGTGAGGTCCTCGACCAGCGGTTCGCCGGGATGAAGCAGGCGCTCGAGAACGCCACGGATGAGGACCGGGCTGCCGTGAACAGCATGCTGCGGGACCTCAACGGGCTGCTGGACAAACACCGGCGCGGCGAAGACACCGATGCTGACTTCCAGGACTTCATGGCCAGGCACGGCGGTTTCTTTCCGGAGAACCCCCAGTCCGTGGAGGAACTGATTGATGCCCTCGCCAAGCGCGCGGCCGCAGCGCAGCGGCTCCTGCAGTCCATGTCTGACGAACAGCGCGATGAGCTCATGCAGCTCTCGGCCCAGGCTTTCGGCTCACCGGACCTGATGGCCCAGCTTGATCAGCTGGACTCCAGCCTGCGGGCCCTGCGCCCCGGCGAGGACTGGACCGGGTCCGAACGCTTTGAGGGCAAGGAGGGCGTGGGCCTGGGTGACGGCACCGGCGTGCTCCAGGACCTCGCCGAGCTCGACGGGTTGGCCGAACAGCTGTCCCAGTCCTACAACGGGTCAAACCTCGGCGATCTGGATCTGGACGCCCTGGCCCGCCAGCTTGGCCAGAATGCCGCCGTGACCGCCCGCACCCTCGCCGAGGTAGAGCGGGCCATGCAGGACGGCGGCTACCTGCGGCGGGGAGCCGACGGCGACCTGCGGCTGTCTCCGCAGGCCATGCGGAGGCTGGGCAAGTCCCTGTTGCGGGATACCGCCAAGCAGCTGTCAGGCCGGCAGGGGCGGCGGGACACGCGGGTGGCCGGCGCCGCCGGGGAGCAGACCGGTTCCAGCCGCCAGTGGGAGTTCGGGGACGCGGAGCCCTGGGACGTCACGCGCACCCTGACCAACGCGATCAGCCGTACCGCGGCCGACGGCGGCAACCCCGCCCGGGGGCTGCACCTTACCGCGGCAGACATCGAAATCAGCGAAACAGAGGCCCGCACCCAGGCCGCCGTCGTCCTGCTCGTTGATGTGTCGTTCTCGATGGCCGCCGAAGGGCGGTGGGTGCCGATGAAGCGGACCGCCCTGGCCCTGCACCACCTCGTCTCCACGCGGTTCCGCGGGGACCGGTTGGAGCTGATTACGTTCGGCCGCTACGCGCAGTCGATGGATATCGGCGAGCTGACGGCACTGCCGGTCCGCCGGGAGCAGGGCACCAACCTGCACCATGGCCTGCTGCTCGCCGGGCGGTTCTTCCGCCGGCACCCGTCCATGCAACCTGTCCTCCTTGTGGTGACCGACGGCGAACCCACCGCGCATCTGCTGCCGGAGGGCGAGCCCTGGTTCTGCTGGCCTTCGGACCCGGAAACCATCCGCGTCACGGTGGCAGAGCTCGATCGCCTGGGGCGTGCCGGCGCGCAGGCGACGTTTTTCCGGCTCGGCGATGACCCTAGCCTTGAGCGCTTCGTCCAGCGCATGGTTCGGCGGGTCGGCGGCAGGGTCGTCGCGCCCGACGTCGGGGGCCTCGGGGCCGCCGTCGTGGGGGAGTACCTGCGCGCGCACTTCCGGGAGCGTGCCTTCGGCGATTCAGACTGGGCGTCCTGAATATTCTGATTGGGGATGTTGTTCAGCCTCGGCTTCAGGAAAGGGCCTGCCCCGGCAGCGTGAGGATTTCCGCACCGTCGTCGGTGATGGCGATCGTGTGCTCACTGTGGGCCGTCCGGCACCCGGTTGCGCTCCGGAGCGTCCAGCCGTCGGGGTCGGTGATGAGTTCAGCGGTGTCCGCCATGACCCAGGGCTCCAATGCCAGCAGCAGCCCGGGCCGCAGCGTGTATCCACGGCCGGGCCGTCCGGTATTTGGCACGTGCGGGTCCTGGTGCATTGTTGATCCGATCCCATGGCCGCCGAACTGGGTGTTGACCGGGTAGCCTGCCTCGCGAAGGACGGAGCCGATGGCGTGGGAGATGTCACCGATGCGGGCTCCGGGGCCCGCGGCGGCTATCCCTGCCTGCAGCGCGCGTTCGGTCGCGTCGATCATCGCGACGCTCTCCAGGGGCTTGGCGTCGCCCACAATGAAGCTGATGGCTGAGTCTGCAGCGACTCCGCCTTTGGAGACGGCGAGGTCGAGCGTCAGCAGGTCGCCGTCGGCCAGCGTGTAATCGTGCGGCAGTCCGTGGAGCACGGCGTCGTTGACGGCGGTGCAGATGTAGTGGCCGAATGGCCCGCGTCCGAAGGACGGCTCGTAGTCCACGTAGCAGGACTGCGCTCCAGCCTCGACGATCATGGCCTTTGCCCACTGGTCGATGTCCAAGAGGCTGGTGCCCACCGTGCTGCGGGCCTTCAGTGTCTGCAGTATGTGGGCGACCAGGGCACCGGCCTCCTTTGCCCGGCCCAGCTCGGCGGAGTTCAGGATCTCAATCATGCGGCACCTTCCCAGAACCAATAACTATCCCGGCCATATTATCCCGGTATTACAATTGGAGCCATGGTCAGATTGCCGCTCAGTCCCGATGAGGTGGAGCGCGGGCAGCGCCTCGGCTCCCTCCTCCGGCGCGCCAGGGGAAAGCGCCCGATGCTCGCCACCGCGTTGGATGCCCAGGTCTCACCCGAGACCCTCCGGAAGATCGAGTCGGGCCGCGTCGCCACTCCTTCGTTCCCCACCATTGCGGCGATTGCCGATGTCCTCGGCCTCTCCCTCGATGCGCTGTGGGCCGAGATCAACCAGGCGGAGGGCGGTGCTGAGCCGGCCAGTGCGCGTCGCAATGCGGCTGAGCGGTTGGCCTCATAGGCGCACAATGATCCGCGGACTCTCAGGGGCGCGTCTCCTCTGCCGGTCCCTTATCCGGCTGCTCCGTTGATGCATTGGCTTCGTCCGCTGCCGCGCCCTGCCGCCGGCTGGCAACCAGGAACGGAACCGCAAGGCTTTGGAAGATCCCCGCCAGGGCCAACGACATGGGATAGCCGTACAGGTCGGCGCTCCTGCCGAGCACCGGCTGCACCACAACGCCGCCGCTGGATCCCATCAGCGAATCAAAGCTCAGCACGGTGGCCCGCTGCTTGGACGGAATCATGTCGTTCACATACGCCTGCCGTACCGGCATGGCGGCGGAATCGATCACTGCCCACAGCGTCAACAGAACCAGGGCAACCCAGAAAACGCGGGCAAACCCGAGCACCAGGAGAATCACAGCACTGATGCTGCCGCTCAGGATCAACACGGAGGTGCGTTTGCGGAACAGGCGCCGGACATAGGGCGCGAGCCAACCGCCCACCACCTCTGCGCCCGCCACAATGGCCGCTGCCAGCCCGGCAACAGAATAGGCGCGGGGGTCGCCAAAAAGCTCCAGCAGGTACGGCTGCAGGGCATAAAAGACATAGATTCCGACGCCGGCACTGAAGGGGGCGGCCAGCATCACGTACCGTACGGGCGGGATTTTCAGGCCGTTTTCGATCGAGGCGGACAGCACTGCCCGCGTTGCGCGCAACGGGTGCGTCGAACGCTCTGGGGTGAACCCGACGTCGTGCATCAGTCCAAAGGCGACCGCGAACATAGCAAGCAGCACGCCCACCCGCACCAGGAAGGGCACACCGAGGTCCGTAGCCTGGGCGATCACGCCACCGGCCACCGAGCCGGCGAGCATCGCCACGCCCGAGACCATCTGCCCCCGCCCAAACACGGCCTCCAGCCCGCCTTCATAGCCGGAGTAGCGCAGCGCATCAACAAGCCAGGCCTCAACCGCACCGGAGAAGAAGGTGAAGCCCAGGCCAAGCAACACGGACACGACTGCCCACCAGGCGAACGGGGCGGAGAACTGCCACAACAGGTAGTAGAGGTACGTGGATCCGGCCAGGGTCACGGTGCCGAGCAGGAATGACGCCCGGCGGCCCCAGCTGTCGGCGACCACGCCGGTGGGAACCTCGAAAATTACCATTCCGACCGTGAAGAAGGCGTTGGCGGCGAAGGCCTCGAAATTGCTGAGGCCCGCGTCCAGCAGGAACAGCGTGTTGACGCCCCAAATGAACGAAGCCGCAAGCGTATTGCCCAGCGTCAACGTCAGGTAGATGCGCTGGATCCTTCGGGCTGCGGCATTCATCGGTTCGCTGGCCCGGCCCCTCCGTCCAAGGAACACGAGGCCATTCTCACCCCGTTCAGGCTCCTGGTGCCAGAGCCCCGAACAAACCGATTCACGGCAGTGGACGGAGGGGCCAGGAACAGCTCAGAGAATCGACCCGCTTTGCTGCCGACCGTCGTCTCAGCATTCCGCACAGCCTGCTGGCGAATATCGGGCTCGGCGGCAAGATGTACAACTCCCACGAGGAGCCCGTTCCGTGTCAGGATCAAGGTATGCCTGACCGCCTGATGCTGCTGGACACTGCCTCGCTGTACTTCCGCGCCTTTTACGGCCTGCCCGATTCCATCCGCCGCGCGGACGGCACGCCGGTCAATGCCGTCAGGGGACTCCTGGACATGATCGCCAGGCTGACCACGGACTACGGGGCCACCCACCTCATCGCGTGCTGGGACGACGACTGGCGGCCGCAGTGGCGTGTGGACCTCCTTCCCACTTATAAGTCGCACCGCGTCGCGGAGGCGATGACGGATGCCCCTGATGTGGAGGTCGTACCGGACGCCCTCGAGGCGCAGCTTCCCATGATCCGCCGGGCGCTTGGCCTGGCCGGAATCGCCATTGTCGGTGCCGCTGACCACGAGGCCGACGACGTTGTGGGCACCTACGCCAGCCACGCCGACCTCCCTGTCGACGTCGTCACCGGGGACCGCGATCTCTTCCAGGTCTGCGATGACGCCCGCCAGGTCAGGGTGATCTACACCGCGCGAGGCATGAAAAACCTCGATGTCATGACCGAAGCGGCGGTGGTGGGCAAGTACCGGGTGCTGCCCCAGCAGTACGCGGATTACGCCACCCTTCGCGGTGACGCGTCGGACGGGCTACCGGGTGTTGCCGGGATCGGGGAAAAGACAGCAGCGTCCCTGCTCCTGAAGTACGGCACTCTGGAGAGCCTCCTCGAGGCAGCGGCGGACCCAAACAGTGGCCTGTCGTCACCTGTCCGGGCGAAGCTGGAAGCCGCCGCCGATTACCTGGTGGCCGCTCCCGCCGTCGTACGGCTTGTGCGGGACCTCGACCTGCCCTCCCTCGAGGAAGCCGGCGCCCGGCTGCGCCCCGTCACCGGCGGGGCGCGCGCCGAACTCGAAAGCGTTGCCACCGAATGGAACCTGGGCGGGTCGGTCAGGCGGCTCCTCGACGCGCTGGACCGTCCCCGGGCAGGCTGAGTGCTTCCGGGTACGGCCCCCTGGCCCGGAAGCAGCGGCGAAACTGCCTATTTCTTGAGCAAAAGTGACATGGTGGGCTGCCCTCCCTGCCGATATGGTGGCTGCAGTGGTTCAAGCAGCCGGACCTCTCAATTGGGGGATTGGAGTTGCTCATGGCCGATGGCCCGGATAAGCGCGGCAGAGCCAAAAGGGACCGGGAGAAAAGCGGTCCCGACGACGCAGGCGATGCAGAGGATGCCCAGCAACAGGCGGATGACCCGGCTGCTGCCCCCGATGTGGAACCCCGCCGCCCACGCCTCTACGGCTACGACCCAGACTATTGGCCGGAGCAGCGATAGTGCTGTCTTCCAGACGTAGGTTCCCGGCCGGCACGGGCAGCAGACAAGCAAACCAGGGCATGGCTAAGCTGAGTGTGTCCGGACGTTCAGCCTGCTGACGAAAGCGCGGTGAGTGCAATGCCGAAGACGGGAAAGAACGACCACGCCCGCAAGGACGAGCTTCCTTCGACCCTTCAGCGCTCCGACCAGAAAGCGCAGGACACGTTTGCCAAAACCTACGATTCCGCCATGGAGTCGTATGACAACGACGAAAGCCGCGCCGCCCGGGCCGCCTACGCCTCACTGAAGCACAGTTACGAAAAAGTGGGGGACCACTGGGAGCCGAAGGAGAAACGCGGGCCTTCAGACAAACGGGCCGAAAAGGGAGCCGGGGCAGCCGAACCCACCGCCGGCGGCGTGGACGCCAACGCCTCCAAGAAACACCTGCTGGAGCGCGCCCGCGAACTGGATATCCCAGGCCGCTCGACAATGGACAAGGACGAACTCGTCAAGGCGCTGCAGAAGGCTAACGAAGCCGCCACCCGCAAGGCACGCGAAAAGTAAAACAACCAGGCAAAGACGCCAGGAGGTTCGGATGTCGGTCAAAGGCACCAGGGACGCAGCAGGTCCTGCAGGGCGGGGCGGGCCGGAAGGGCGCCAGGGCAACGGCACTGCCGGCATCAGCCCCCGGGACCCCGCCATGGTTCGAAACGTGGCACTTGTTGGCCGGTCAGGTGCCGGCAAAACCACCCTTGTCGAGGCACTGCTTGAGGCCAACGGCATGATCACCAGGAAGGGCTCGGTGGTTGACGGGACCACCGTGAGCGACTCCGATCCCGCCGCCATCCACCAACAACGCTCGGTGGCCCTGTCAGTGGTCCCGCTGCCCGTGGCCGGAATGAAGATCAACCTCCTCGACACCCCCGGCTATCCGGACTTCATCGGCGAACTCCGCGCCGGCCTTCGCGCCGCGGACGCCGTCCTTTTCGCCGTCTCCGCTGTTGACGGGGTGGACGCAGGCACCACAGCAATCTGGCAGGAGTGCCAGTACCTGGGGATGCCGCGTGCCGTGGTCATCACGCGGCTCGACCATCCCCGGGCTGATTACGACGGCGTCCTCGCCGCCTGCCGCGCGGCGTTCGGCGACACGGTGCTTCCGCTGTATGTGCCTGTCCGCACCGACGGGGAGGCCACCGGGCTCCTCGGCCTGCTGTCCGGCACGGTCTTCGAATATTCGCCGGGGACGTCCGGTGGCACGGCGCGTGATGGTGAGCCCCGGGAAATCGAAGCAGCCGATGCTGCGCGGGCCGAGCTCATCGAGGGGATCATCGCCGAAAGCGAAGATGAAACGCTGATGGAGCGCTACCTTGGCGGCGAGGACATCAACGCCGACGTGCTCATCGCAGACCTGGAAACCGCGGTCGCCCGCGGAACGTTTTTCCCTGCGGTGCCCGCTTCGGCGCTCACCGGGCTGGGCACGGCGGAACTGCTGGAGCTCCTCACCAAGGCGTTTCCGTCCCCGCCGGAGCGCAGCCTGCCGCGGGCAACAGACCTTACCGGAACGCCGGTCCGGAGCCTCGCCTGCAACCCCGAGGGGCCGCTGGCGGCCGAAGTGGTGCGCACCACGGTGGATGCCTTCCTGGGCCGCGTCTGCCTGGTCCGGGTCTTCTCCGGAACCCTGCGCGGTGATACCCCGGTCCACGTCAGCGGACATGGGCTCGCGGACCGTGGACACCAGGACCACGATACCGACGAGCGACTCACCCACCTTTACTCGCCCCTCGGAGCCAACCTCCGGCCCGTGCCCTTTTGTATCGCCGGCGACATTGCCGCGGTAGCGAAACTGGGCAGCGCCGAGACCGGGGATACCATCTCGGCCAAGGACCGGCCGCTGCTGCTGGCCACCTGGGAGATGCCCGAGCCGCTCATGCCGGTCGCCATTGAGGCCGATTCCCATGGCGACGAGGATGCCCTGGCGCGCAGCTTGGGAAAGGTGGCAGCCGGCGACCCCACCCTTCGCGTGGAACGCAATGCCGAAACCCACCAGCTGATCCTCTGGTGCATGGGGGAGGCCCACGCCGAAGTGGTGCTGGACAGGCTGCGGGACCAGGGGGTGAAGCTGCACACCGTGGACGTCGTGACACCCCTGCGGGAAACCTTCTCCAGCCGTGCCGCAGGGCACGGCCGCCACGTCAAACAGTCCGGCGGGCACGGCCAGTATGCCGTCTGCGACATCGAGGTTGAGCCCATGCCCCGGGGCGCGGGATTTGAATTTCTCGACAAAACGGTGGGCGGCGTCATCCCCGGAACCTTCATCTCCTCCGTTGAGAAGGGCGTGCGTGCCCAGATGCAGAAAGGCGTTGCTTCCGGTTTTCCCGTGGTGGATGTTCGGGTCACCGTCGTGGGCGGCAAGGCGCACAGCGTCGATTCCTCGGACGCAGCCTTCCAGGCAGCCGGTGCCCTTGCCTTGCGGGAGGCGGCGGCAGCGGGCAAAATCCAGCTGCTGGAGCCTGTCTCGTCAGTGGTGATCAGCGTCCCGGACGAGCACGTGGGGACGGTAATGAGCGACCTCTCAGCCCGCCGCGGCCGGCTGACGGGCACCACGTCCTCCGGCGGGGACAGGACGGAGATTACGGCGGAGGTGCCGGACCAGGAACTCCTGAAATATGCGGTGGAGCTGCGTTCCCTGACCGCCGGCACCGGCACCTTCAGCCGCCAGTACCTCCGGCATGATCCCGTACCCGGCAACGTGGCGGCTGCCGGGGCCGGCAGGTGACGCTGGGGCTTCAGCGGGGTTAGGGCGCCTGCGGGGCGTGCTGCTCAGCCGGCCGGGGCGTGACAGTCAGGGATGCCACCTGTTCAAGCCGGGGGTGCAATTGGTCGCCGCCCTCCACCACGCCTTTCTGCCACCACAGCTTCACTCCTTCGGGGACGACCTCCAGGCACGCCAAATTGTTGTCGAACCATGGTCCTTTGATGCCTGTCCACCGGAAGGGCGGGTCCGGAACCTTTGCGGAGCGCGCAGCCAAAGCACCCAGGGATGCCGAGAGCCCGTAGGACGAAAGGCCCGTGACGTATCGCATCAGCCGCGGCAGCGGGTTACGGATAGGAGAGCAAACAGTTTGGACAATCCGGCTTCCCGCTGCCCGCTGCACTTCCGAGACGTAGGAAAAATGGACGTCCCCGGACAGGAACATCACCGTTTCCGGAGCGCTCCCACGTTGGCCGTCGGCCACTTCGGCGGCCATTGCGGCCACGCGCTGAAAGCTCTTCTGGAATGCTGCCCAGTGTTCCAGGTCCAAAGCCCGGCGCAATTTCTCTGCTGCCTTGGCGGGCAGGCTTCCCCATGCGCCCTCGGCAATGGCTTCGTTCCAGGACTCCAGATAATGCAATCCCATTGGCAGGAGGAACGGGAGCGACGTGGCTATGAGCAGGTGGCGAAAACCGCCTCGCATGCAGTGATCAAGCCAGGCCATTTCCGAGTCGTCCAGCAGCGCCCGCCGGTCGGGAGAGAGATTACGGGCCGCGCGTGAGTCCAGCACAATCAGCCTGGTGTCACCAAAGTCCCGGCAGAGGCTCCACCGGTAGGACTCCGGGTTGGCATCGGCGTGTTCCATAAGTTGGTCCAGTTCAGCACTGATGTCCAGTTCGCCGTTCCCGGTATGCTGGACGATCCGCTGCCACATGGCGTCCCGCGCGCGTTCCTGCGGGGAAAGGTTGCCCAGATGCTGGTACACCCAGTACGAAGCCAGCCCCGAAATTACCCGCTCCTGCCACCACGGGGTTGACGCCATCTCCTGCTTCCACGTTTGGGAGGAGTTCCAGTCATCCCGGATGTCGTGGTCATCAAAGATCATGGTGCTGGGCAGGGTGGACAACAGCCAACGGTTCGTGGGATCGGACCATGCGAGATTGTAAAGGTGGGCGTACTCTTCGTAGTCCTTAAGTTCCTCCCCTGGCGGCTCGTCGATGTCCCGCCGGGAGCGGATGAACTCCTGCATCTGTTTGCTGGTTGAGTCCGCGTAAACCTGGTCTCCGAGGAAGGCCACCAGATCGGGCCAGGCCGTGCCGTCGTCGGATGCCATCCGCAGCGCATAGGCGCGCAGGGAGTCCACGCCGTGGCTGCGGTTGCCCGACGCATCGTGCGGAACGCTGGTGCGGCAGGAGCCGAAAGCCATACGTAGGGGCCTGCCGGGAGCCAGGGTTGCGATTCTCGACGGCGGCAGGTGGGATTCCGGCTTGGGCCACACCTCGGTCCCGTTGATCTCAAGAGTGTAGGGAGCGACGGTTCCCGGTTCCAGCGCTGTCACCTCCACCAGGGCGTAGTGGTGGCCGTGGACAGTGAAGGTCCGGGCGGTCCAGGTTTTTCCGGCGGCGTGGACCGTGACTTCTGCGGAGCCGCGCGTCTCCACCCAGATGCTCGCTGAGGTTTCATCCACGTACCGAATCATGGGGCCGAGCACCAGGGGCGATGTCATGACTAAGTTGTACCCGCTCCGGCCCGACGGCGCCATGGTCAGGAGCTGAGGGTGCCCCGGACGATGCTGACACTGGAATGGGCCGGATTTCCGTCGAGCGGTTCGTCAGAGATGTCAACGATGGGGTAGCTGGAGAGGTCGAGGCCCTCCGGAACGTCAAAGCGACCGGAGGAGGAGTTCATGATCCCCAGGCTGACAAGCCGGGAAAGGTCGGGGGCAATGAGCCACACTTCCTGGTAGCCCCGGGCCTCCGACTTGTCCAGCTGCACCTGAATGGTCCGCGATCCGTCGCCGGCTTCGGTCACGGTTGCCGATCCGGTGGCGGAGAACTGCTCCAGCGGTTCCAGGCGGGCCGAGGCGAGCGGAACCGGTGCGACCGTCTGGTTGACGGCGACCACAACGCCGGTGGTGATCACGGCGGCTGCCGCGGCGGCTGCCAGCCAGGTCACGGGCCGGCGAAGCCACGTGACATTGTTGCTTCCTTTTGCAGGCAGGGGTTCAGCAGGCTCCGCGTTTGCGGGGCCCAGCGGATCCGCCGCAACGGCGTCGGAAAGTCCCAGCTTCCGGTGGATTCCTTCCCACACGTTTGGGCTTGGGCTCTCCAAGGTACTGGCGTCGGGCGTGGTCCGGACGGCGTTGACGGCCCGGCGGAGCGCGGCGTACTCGGCTGCGCACTCAGGGCAGGAACGAAGGTGGCTGATGCTGCCCGCGTCCACAGGCTCGTCCAGGGCGAACAGGCTCAGGGCTTCGGGGTCAAGGTGCTGCATGATCCACCTCCAATCGGTGTCTCAGGTGGCTAAGGCTGCGGCGGATATGACTCTTGACCGTACCAAGGGGAAGGTTCAGTTGCCGTGAAATCTGGTCGTGGGTCAGGTCGTCGTAAAACGCCAGGCGCATAATCGAGCCCTGGGGTTCGCCGAGGCGGTCAAGCTCCCCGTCCAGCAGCAGCCTGTCGGCGAGGATTTCAGCGGAAGATGAGGCGGCGGCGTCCTCCGCCCCGGGCTGAAGACCAGCAGCCGCCAGCACTTTGCGGTTTTCACGGGCAGACGCGCTCAGGGCATCGGTGACCGCATTGCGCGTGATCCCGACAATCCACGCCGGCAGTTCCGCCTTGTAGGGGTCGAAGGTGGACCGTGACTTCCAGACGCGGATGAAGACTTCCTGTGTGACGTCGTCGGCTGCGCTGCGGTTACGCAGCGCCCGGAGCGCCAACGTATACACCAGGGGAGAGAACTGGCGGTAGGCCTCGGCCAGGGCAGTTTCGTCGCCGGCGGCGAAGGAATGGTCGAAGTGCCGGTCCCATCTCCCGAAGCCGGAGGGGCGGGAAGCAGCGCTGCCTCCATGCTGCTCGTCGCCGGAAGGGGTCTGGCCAGAAGGTGCCACATCGGCCTCCTTCCCCACCTCGGCGTTGAGCGTCAGGGCTGCGGAGCGGCTCATTCCAGTTCCGCAGTGACAATGACATTGTCACTGTAGTCCTGTTTCTCGTCCAGCCAGCGGCCTCCGCAGGTGACAATCTTGAGCAGGTGTGGCCCGTCACGGCGGAAGAGGGAACCGCCGTCGAACTTGTCCTTGGCCATCAGCTCAACGGAGCGCACGCGGTAGTTCAGGGCCGGTGCGCCGTTTCGCTCGATGGTGACGCGGGTGCCGGGTGTAAGGCCGTTCAGTTGGGAGAGGGGAGCGAGGTCCGAGGTGGTGTCTACGTGGCCCGCCACAACGGCTGCCCCGGCCGCTGCTCCGGGGGCCGGGCCGTGCCGGTACCAGCCGGCCTGGTCGAAGGCTTCCGGAATCTCCATAGCCCCATCCGGAGAGACGCTCACTTCCACGATGCCCATGTTGATGGTGGTGCCCTCGACGGTCAGTGAGCGTGGTGTCGGGTCCTTGGGTGCAGCCGGCATCGGGGTGGCCTGGCGGATTGGAACATTGGGCAGCGCAGCGGGTGTGCTTGCAGGTGCAGGCGACGATGCGGGGGCGGTGGTGGCTGCTGTGGTGGGGGCGGGGGAGGCAGCTTCCGGTGGTGCCGGTGTGCCGCATCCGGACAGCAGCGCCATTACGGAAAGGACGATGGCGGCGGTCATGGTGCGTGCCTTCGTTGCGCTGCGCCCGGTGGCCGCCTGCGCAACGTCCGGGTGGCCCCGGAACCTTCGCTCCGTCGTCGTGCTTTCCATGGGTACAACCTCCTTTGTCAACGTTGCCCAAGTGTTAATGTTGCCCAAGTGCTTGAAGCTCCGCCTCCTGTCTGGGGGAGCGGAAGGGACGGGCCCGGCCGGCCGGCGAAGGATGCCGGCCGGCCGGGCCTTGGATGTCAGGGCGCCGGGCAGGTTACCGTGCCTCGCCTTGCAGCGACCCTAGTTGACCCTGCGCAGGGCAGCCGAGCGGGAAACGGCGACTGCGCCCAGCAGGAGTGCGATCCCTGCAGCCCCAAATCCGGCGACTGCCATGGCCTGTCCTGCGGCGCCCGCGTCAGCAGCACCGGAGCGTCCGCCCGGGACTGCCCCCGGTGCTGAATGCAGGCCCTCAATGGTCTGCACTGCGAGTTGCAGGTTCTGGTCGGTCAGGCTGCCCCAGGCGTACACGATGGTGTGCGTACCTTCGGCGACCGTCACATCAGCGGGGCCAATGACGGGCTGGGTGGTGCCCGCCGCTGCCACAGCTGCCGGGATGGTGCCCGGATCCAGCGTCAGTGTCTGTTCGTTCGGGTTGGCCAGGTTGGAAATGACGGCGGAACCGGCGGCCAGGACGTCGACTGCGGGAGCGGCAGCGGTGTGCCTGACTGTCAGTTTGCCCTTGCCGGGTTCAATCGGCGAGACGTCGTTGGTAAAGAAGTTCGCCGTGGGCTTGCCGGCGGCATCCAGGTTGGCCACGGCAGTGTAGTTGCCGTTAGCGGCGAGGGTCACGTTGACCGGGCCGATCACGGCGGCTGATGCGTCTGCTGCATCCGCGGCAGTGATGGCGAGGGCGTAGTTTCCTGCCGGAAGAGCCAGCGGGCCGGCAAGGGTGCCGGGAGTAAAGTCGTCCAGGGTCCGCTCGCCATTGACCCAGACGTCGACGGTCAGGCCGGGCACTCCGTGCAGAACGGACAGCTGGGCGTCGCCTTGAGCCGCCTGGGCCGGGCCGGCGAAAGCCAGTGCTGCCGCGACTGCCACTGCTCCTGATGCAAAAATGCTGGTGCGCATGATTTCTCCTTCTTCGGCCCGCTGGGCGGGCGGTTTTTGCTTACACCCCTATTACCGGCACCAGTGCCCATCCGGATGCAGATGCATGAAAAAACTTTAAAAAAATTCCCGGCTGCCCACTGGAAGGCGGAGGTGGTATTTGACGCCGGGCTGCCCGGCTCCATTACGGACGATGTACCGGTATGACCCTCCGTGTCGGTGCGCGTCCGCACGTTGCAGAGCGGTTGAATCCTGTGAGCGGCTGATGGTTTGGTGAGGTAACGATCCAACGAGAGGGCCACGCCATGACAGTCACAGCAGATCTTGCTCCCCGCCGGCTTCGCGACATTTTTGGGACCTTCGCCACCGGTTTGACCGTGATCACCAGCGCAACGGAAGGTGGCCCGGCTGGATTTACCTGCCAGTCGTTCGCATCGTTGTCCCTCGAACCTGCGCTTGTGACCTTTAGCCCGGCGAGGACGTCCAGTACCTGGCCGGTACTGCGCCAGGCAGCATCGTTTGCCATCAACATCCTCCCCGCAACGCAGCAGCATCTCGCGGGGCAGTTTGCCAGGTCGGGAGCTGACAAGTTTGCCGGTGTGGGCTATTCAGCCTCGCCGTTGGGCAACCCCGTCCTGGACGATGCCCTTGCCTGGATCGACTGCGAACTCCATGCGGAGTACGACGGCGGTGACCACACTATTGTGGTGGCTGCCGTGAGGCACTTGAGCGCCCGGGAGGACGCCGAGCCACTGTTGTTCTTCAAGGGCCGGTACGCCGGGATTGCCCCCGCTGGCCGCCTGCTTGAGGCGGCCAGCTAGGCATAGGGTCTACGGCGGCGCTGCAGCGCCATGCCGCGTTCCGGCGGCTGCCAATCAATATGAGATGAACGCGACCAGTTCGCCCACCCGGTCCTCGGGGTAGTTGCGGGCGATGTCGGCCTGGCTTAGAACCCCCACCAGATCGTGGCCATCGATCACGGGCAACCTGCGCACCTGATGGTCCTGCATTGTTCGGATCGCTTCTTCGATCGAATCGTCAGCGCCGATGGTGACGGGTTTTCCTTCACCAAATTCTCCGGCTGTTGCCGTGCGTGGATCCCCGCCCGCTGCCAGGCATTTGATGACGATGTCCCGGTCCGTCAGCATGCCCTTGAGCCTGTTGTCCTCGCCGCAGATTGGGAGTGATCCCACATCGAGTTCCTTCATTTTCCGGGCTGCCGCCTCGAGCGTCTCTTTCTCGCCCACGCATTCTGCGCCCCCGGTCATGATTTCCCGTGCCGTCGTCATGATCTCCTCCATCCGTAATGCCGTGCCTGCCATGCCCTGCCGTGTCTGCGGCGGGATCGGGTGGCCCTACGGGGAGTCGGTCGTGGTCCACAGCTCCGAAGAGCCAGCCAATGGCAAAATGGTAAGCCTGCTGATTATTTGTGTCCAGAGCTATATCGGCCCGGGAGGCAGTTGATCCAGGCAGGCCCCGCCGGCCGGTGAGGTGCAGGGGCTGGAGTTCTTGCGTCACCGCAATCAGGTAGTAAGCTTGCTGATCAATACTAGTAAGCTTGCTGATTAACTGAGGTTAGGAGTAGGGCCATGGGCACAGTTTTTTCTGCCGCCACGGCGCTGGCGGTTACCCTTGCCGGCGCAGCCGCGGCTCTGAGTGCCCCCTTTGGCGCTGCCGGGAACGGCGGCCAGTACCTGGCCGGCCACGTGCTGTTGGGGCTGGGCCTCGGTCACTCAATCGCCATCCTGCTGCGGATGGCAACCAGCCGCCTGATGGCCGGCCGATCCGCAGGCAAGGAGGCTGCCGGCACTGCACCGGAGCCGGCCCAGCTCGCCACGGTTACCGTCCTGCCCACCAGGCCCGCGGCCATGGCACCGCTGCGGGGCAGGCATGCCGCCTGAGACGCAGCCGCTGCGTGAAGGCACAGAAGGCACGCCACCCCGGAAGCGCCTCCGCGTCTGGCAGGCCGCCTCTGCACTACTGGCAGCGGCCGGCCTTGCCGCGGCGCTTTATGCGGCCTCACCGCTCGCGCGGCCGGCGGATTCCGATGAAGGTACACTCCGGGGGCTGCAAATCAGGGTGCTCACCATTAGCCAGGCTGCATCGGAAAACCGCATGGACGGTGCCCTTGCCGCGCTGGAGGCGCTGGAGAAAGACCTGAACGACGCCGCCGGGCAAGGCCTGATCTCGGTGTCGAGGTATCGCGGCATCGAGGCGGCCCTGGACTCTGTGCGTGCGGAGATTACCGGCCAGATTGCAGCGGTGTCGGCTGCCGCTGCTGAAGCCCCAACGGCGGGCACCGCAGACTCCTCCGCGGCTCCGGAACCCGCGCAGCAGCCCGCGCAGGTTGTACCGCAGGTTGTACCGCAGCCGCCCCTGATCGTTCAGGCACCTGCCCCTGAGGTGGCTCCCGTCCAGGAGGAACCGCAGTTGCCGGAGCCCGCAAAGGAAGCCAAAGGAAAGGGCAAGGGGCCAGGGAAACCCTGAGTGAACTTCCGGGCACAATGGACGGATGACTTCTCCAGCCGGGCAGCAGACTGCCGGCAAACCCTTCGACATTGCCGCCATCGGCGCCGGGCTGGCCTTCGCCAGCTCAGCCCGGGCGCTGACGGAAGCCCTCACCGGCGGCAACGGCCCGCGCTCCGCCGTCGTGCAGGCGCCGCCGGGAACCGGTAAAACTACCCTGGTCCCGCCACTGCTCGCGAATCTTTTGGCGCCGCGCGGCGGGCGCGTGGTTGTCACCCAGCCCCGCAGGGTCGCTGCCCGTGCCGCCGCGCGCCGGCTCTCGGTCCTGGACGGCACCCGGCTGGGCAGCCGGGTTGGCTATGCCGTGCGGGGGGAACGGCAGGCCGGATCCGAAACACTCATCGAGTTTGTGACGCCCGGCATCCTGCTGCGCCGCCTGCTCTCCGACCCGGGGCTGGATGGTGTGGCCGCGGTGATATTGGACGAGGTCCACGAACGCGGACTTGAGACGGACCTGCTCGTCGGCATGCTCGTCGAGGTGCGGGAGCTGCGCGGGGACCTCACCGTCGTCGCCATGTCCGCGACCCTGGACGCACCGCGCTTTGCCGCCTTGCTCGGCAACAGCGACGACAGGGCACCCGCTCCCGTAGTGGACTGCCCCTCGGTGCTCCACCCCCTGGAAACAGAGTGGCGGCCTGCTTCGGGGCCACGCCTGGACGACAGGGGAGTAACGCATGCCTATCTCGATCATGTTGCCGCCACAGCTGCGGAGGAGCTCACGCAGGCGTTGAAGGGAGACGGCTCCACCGATGCCCTTGTTTTTGTTCCCGGCGCGCGGGAGGTCTCCCGGGTGGCGGCGGAGCTCCGCCGCAGGCTGGGACCGGACGCGGACGTCCTGGAGCTCCATGGCCAGGTGGCTGCAGCGGAACAGGACCGCGCAGTTTCAGGCCGCGCACCGGGCGGCAGCCCCAGAATCATTGTCTCCACGGATCTTGCTGAATCCTCCCTTACCGTGCCGGGTGTCCGGCTTGTCATCGATTCAGGGCTCACCCGGGAACCGAGGCGCGACGCCGGCAGGGGGATGAGCGGGCTGGTGACGGTTTCGTGCTCCCGGGCCTCCGCCGATCAGCGTGCAGGGCGGGCAGCCCGCCAGGGTCCCGGGCGGGTGGTCCGGTGCTATGACCAGCAGGCTTTTGGCGCCGCCCCGGCCCATGTGACGCCGGAAATCAAGGTGGCGGACCTGACCGGCGCCGCACTGCTCCTGGCAGCCTGGGGTTCCCCGCGCGGAGAGGGGCTCGCGCTGCCGGACCAGCCGCCACAGCAGGCCATGGACGATGCCATGCAGATCCTGCGGGAACTTGGCGCAGTGACAGACGAGGGCCAGGCCACCGGCATGGGAAGGCTCCTGGCCACCATGCCGGCGGATCCCCGGCTGGCCCGGGCCCTGCTCGACGGGGCAGCAGCCGCGGGTCATTTGCCGGCAGCCGAAGCGGTGGCACTGGTCGCGGGTGATTACCGCGCTCCCGGCGCTGACCTGCCCCGCCTCCAGGCCCAGTTGCGGAACGAAACAGGACCGGAAGCACGGCGCTGGGCGGAGGATGCCCGCCGTCTGGCAGCCCTTGCGAAGCAGGGTGCGCTGACTGCTTCGCCGGCACAGCCCGCCCTGCCCGGGAAGGTCGCCGGTGCAGCGGTGGTGGGCGCCGTCGTCGCACTTGCCTTCCCTGACCGCGTGGCACGAAGGGTGGACGGTGACATTCCGAACCGCTATCTCCTTTCCTCGGGTACCCGCGCCGGGCTGCCTGCCGGGAGCTCGCTGTCCGGCCATGAATGGCTGGCGGTGGCGGAAGTGACCCGCGCCGGCGGGAGGGACGCGGCCGGAACCGGTGCGGTGATCCGCTCGGCAGCGCCGCTCGCACCCGAACTGGCGGAAGCTGCTGCGTCGCACCTTTTGACCGATGCGGTCGAGGCGGAATTCAGCGCCGGCCGCCTCTCTGCCCGGAGGGTGCGGCGGCTGGGGGCCATCATCCTGTCGTCCACGCCGGTCCGCCCGTCGCCCGCCGAGGGGCGCGCGGCCGTAGCGGAAGCCCTGCAGCGGGGAGGCCTGGGCGTCCTTGACTGGTCGACGGCGGCAGATGCGTTGCGCCGCCGTCTCGCCTTCCTGCACCGCGGGCTGGGTGCGCCGTGGCCGGACGTTTCGGACCAGGCACTGCTGTCGCGGCTGGGGGACTGGCTGGGACCGGAGCTGGAAGCCCTCGCCGGCGGAGCGGCTGCACGCTCCATAACCCTCGGCGACCCGTTGCGCCGGTTGCTGCCCTGGCCCGAGGCGGCCAGACTGGATGACCTCGCCCCGGAGTGGCTCGAGGTGCCCAGCGGGTCGCGGGTCCGGATCGATTACCCGGACGTTGCGGACCACACTGCCCGGCCCGTGGTGGCCGTCAAGCTGCAGGAGTGCTTTGGGTGGGCAGAGACACCGCGACTGCTCGGTGGCCGCGTACCCGTCCTCTTCCACCTGCTCTCACCGGCCCGGCGACCGCTTGCCGTAACGGACGACCTGACGTCGTTCTGGTCCGGCCCGTACGCGCAGGTCCGGGCCGAAATGCGCGGCCGATACCCCAAGCATCCCTGGCCGGAGGATCCTTGGACGGCCCCGGCCACCGCACACGTTAAGCGGAGGAAGTAGCCGCTCAACCGGCGGATTCCGGCACCAGGAAGTTCAGCGTGAGGTCTCTGATACACAGTTGAAACCTCGCGTCGATGGACTGAAACATCCCGTGGATAGGCTCGTTTCCACCTGGACGGCGTTGTCCACACCCTCACATTAAGGACGTGCAGATGTTTCTCCTCACCAGCCTCAACCTCTTGCTCGACGGCCAGCGGAACGATGACAGCCGATTCCACGGTGGCAGCGATGGACAGTCCGAATTTCCCCACGGTCAGTTGAGCTCTGCCGCCTGGGAAGGGTGGTGGCAGGACGACGCCGCGTAGCTGCTGTCCCCCCGGCGGCTATGGAGCATCGTGGGCCGGCTGCTGTGGCTGGAAGTTCGCTGTCAGCAGTGGCCGCGGATAAAGGCAGCCACGGGTTCGGCAAGGGAAGCACCCACCTCGTCCGCCGAACGCTTACGCCCGGCGACGACGAACGAGTGGTCGCCGCCCTCCATCCACTCGAGAACGGCATTGGTCCCGATCCGCGAGACCACGCCCGCCAGGATGTCCGGTGTTGCGAACGTATCCCGGCTTCCCTGCATGAACAACATGGGAGTTGTGAGCCCGTACAGGTGTTCATCCCTCAGTTTGTCCGGTTTGCCGGGCGGATGCAGGGGATAACCCAGGTACACCAGTCCTGCCGCTTCCATCCCCTCGGCCACCGCCATGGATGCCATCCGGCCTCCAAAGGACTTGCCGCACGCCCAGATCGGGCCGGCATCATTATGGGCTGCAGCCTGCTCCGCCGCCGCGGCCATCGCCACACGCCAGGTGGCGACGGCGACGGGCGGCCGGTCAGGAAATTTTCGGCCCGCTTCCCGGTAAGGGAAGTTAAACCGCAACGTTGCTGTCCCCAGCGCATTCAGCGCCGCTGTGAACCCGCGGAGGAAGGGATGCTCCATCCCGGCGCCCGCCCCGTGGGCCACCACAACCGTTGCGGTCGGATCATCCGGGCGGGCGTACACGGCAGAGACATTGACGCCGCCCACTGCGAGGGTCAGGGGCACTTCTAAGGCAGGCATGCCTCCATCATGCCGGACCCGGATTCCCAAATCTCAACGCAGACAGCAGCCGGGGTGTACGTTGTCCCCATGGCGAGCGAACAGACCACCATCACCGTTCCGGGCCCCGACGGCGAGCGCGAGATGCGCATCTCCAGTCCCAGCAGGGTGCTCTGGCCCGACCTGGGACTCACGAAACTCGACCTCGCACGATATTTCGCCGATGTGGGGGAGGCGTTTATCACCGCCAACGGGGACAGGCCGGTGGCGCTGCAGCGGTACAAGGACAACGTTGACGGCGAGATGTTCTTCTCCAAGAACCCGCCCAAGGGCACCCCGGAGTTCATCCGGACGATGAAGGTGGTTTTCCCAAGCGCCCGTTCCCATCCCATGCTGGTCCTGGACGAACCGGCCGCGGCCATCTGGGCGGTCCAGATGAACACTGTCGTTTTCCACCCATGGCCGTCCCGTACCGCGAACACGGACAACCCGGACCAGTTGCGCATCGACCTGGATCCGCAGCCGGGCACCGATTTCGACGACGCTGTCCCGGCGGCGCTGCTGCTGAAGGAGGTCCTGGCCGAGGCTGGGCTTACCTGCTTCATCAAGACCTCCGGAAACAGGGGACTGCATGTGTACGCGCCCATCGAGCCCACCCGCGAGTTCCTTGATGTGCGGCATGCCGTGATTGCTGCGGCCCGGGAAGTGGAGCGCAGGATGCCGGAGAAAGTTACCACCGCCTGGTGGAAGGAAGAACGGGGCAAGAAGATTTTCCTGGACTTCAACCAGGCCAACCGCGACCGCACCATCGCCGGCGCCTACAGCCCCCGGGCGCTGCCGCACGCCTCAGTGTCATGCCCCATCACCTGGGATGAGCTGGAGACCGCGGATCCGAAAAACTTCACCATCCTCACTGTGCCGGACCGGCTTAAGACCGTCGGTGATCCCTGGGCGGACATGCACAACAACCCGGGAACCATCGACACCCTTCTTGAGTGGTGGGACCGGGACCTCAAGGACGGCCTTGAGGAAATGCCCTTCCCCCCGGACTACCCCAAGATGCCGGGCGAACCGCCGCGGGTGCAGCCCAGCCGGGCCCGAAAGCAGGATTAGCGCCCTACTCGAAACGGGACGGGTCACCCGTCCCGCGGCGGACCACCTCGGCCACGCCGCTGGAGAAGTCCACCACTGTGGTGGGCTCGGCTCCGCAGTCCCCGGCGTCGATCACGGCGTCCACCTGGTGGTCCAGCCGCTCTTTGATTTCCCATCCCTGAGTCATCGGATCCTCCTCGTCCGGCATCAGCAGAGTGCTTGAGAGCAGCGGCTCGCCGAGCTCGGCCAGCAGCGCCTGCACCACACGGTTGTCCGGGATCCTGACTCCCACGGTCTTCTTCTTGGGGTGCAGCAGGCGCCGCGGAACTTCTTTGGTGGCCGGCAGGATAAAGGTGTAGCTCCCCGGAGTCACGGACTTGATGCTGCGGAAAACGTCGTTGCCGATGTTCACGAACTGCCCCAACTGGGCAAAATCCCTGCAGACCAGCGTGAAGTGGTGCTTGTCGTCCAATTTCCGGATGGACCGGATCCGGGCGAGGGCGTCCTTGTTGCCCAACTGTGCCCCCAGCGCATAGCAGGAGTCGGTTGGGTAGGCGATCAACCCGCCGTCGAGCACAATGCGCACTGCCTGGGTGACGGCACGGGGCTGGGGATCCTGCGGGTGAACGTCAAAGTATCTGGCCATGCACCCGAGCCTACGTTCCCCGCCCCGCCGCCGCACGCATTGACGCCAGGGCGTAGCCAAAGCAGCCGGCAGGGCAGATGACCCCCTACCCGCCGACTCCGGATTGGGGCAGGATGTTGTCTGGTTCCATCCCTTTCAGTACAACTCAAGGAGATCCAGCCATGCCCACAACCCTCAACCCGTACCTTGGCTTCCGTGACAATGCCCGGGAAGCAATGAACTTCTATCAGTCTGTTTTCGGCGGTGAGCTGACGCTCAGCACTTTCGGGGAGTTCCAGGCCAGCGAGGACCCGGCCGAGGCGGAAAAGATTATGCATGGCATGCTGACCACCACGCAGGGCCTGGTGCTGATGGGCGCCGACACGCCGAACAGCATGGAGTTCAGTGAAGGCTCCTCCATCTCGATCTCGTTGAGCGGGGATGATGAAACCGAACTGCGCGGTTACTACGAAAAGCTCAGCAGCAACGGCGGCAATGTCACGGTGCCGATGGAGCAGGCGCCGTGGGGCGACGTCTTCGGGATGTGCACGGACCGCTTCGGCGTCGCCTGGCTGGTCAACGTCAACAACCCCGAGACTGCAGGACAGGCAGCCGGCTGACCAGCCCAGCCGTCCTTCCTTGAGGAGGGGCGCCACGCAGTGCGACGATGTACGCGTGGAGTCCCTCTTTGAGATCCTTGACGATAAATGGTGGCTCGTCTTCCCCGCTTTGGCCTTTGCCGGTCACTGGGCGAACTCGTGGCGCAAGGCCAGCGACCGGCGGCACCAGCGGAAGGTGGAGCTGTATAAGCTCAAGAATCAGGCACGTGAGGCTGAGAAAGCTTCGGCCGCTGAGGTGGAGTCACTGATGGCCGCCCATGACGCCGCCAACAAGCGCTGGCTGGACTACGAACTCGACGTGGGCAAGCTGATCGACTTCCCGCTTATGACCGATGTCCGGGAACCCCTCACAGTGGCGTTCCTTCGAGCCAAACGTGAAGCCGACGGACTCCGGCCGGCGGCAGCGGCGGACATGACCTCACACTCCCGCCTCGAGGCATACCGGAAAGCTGTGGATGGCTTCAGTGTGGCTCTGGACGTCTCCGAGCGCGAAGCCAGGCGGCTCAGGGACAGCAAGTTCACAGGTCCAGAACGGGAACGGCTGGCCACCGCCCGGCAGCTGCTGAAAATCGCGGAAAACCATGCAGCCACCCCGGCGGAACGCCAGGCTGCCTACAAGCGGGCCCGCCGGGAACTCGACGGCCTCATCGTCCTGCCCGACGTGACCGTGGCGGCTCTCGAAGAGAAAATCGCACCGATGCTGGACCCGGGCGCACAGCCCTTCAATTCCCACCACGCCTGATCCGCCGGAAGCAGCCGTGGCCGTTCGAACCCTCTACCTTGACGTCGACGGGGTCATCTGTCCCTTTGGCCCCAAAGGGAGCACCGGCTGGGGAACACCTTGGATCCGTGCTGATGCCGGGCTGCTGCCTGTGGCGTACGCACCTGAACTTGTCAAAGGACTCAACAGCCTGGCTGCCATGCCCGGGCTGCGGTGCGTCTGGCTCACCAGCTGGGAGGACCTGGCGCCCCAATACCTCTGCCCGGCCATCGGCCTGAACGGCGGCCGCTGGCCCTTCCTGACAGCCGACGGGCCCGGAAGCGGACCCGGCTGGTGGAAGCTCCGTGCTCTTCAAGCCCATGTGGAAGAGACTGGACCCGGCGCGGTGGCATGGGTGGATGACCAGCTCGCGTTCGAGGCGGAAGCCCAGGCCTGGGCGGGGATCATGGGCCGGCGTTTGCTCACGCTGTCACCGGACCCCCGGCGGGGAATCTCGCCCGCGGAATTGGACGCCGTCGCCGCCTTCCTCGCGGCGCCGGTGTTTTGACCTCCTGCCGAGGACGCGTACGATCGATAAGGTTTCTCGCCGGTTGCGTTAGCCCATCGTGTTAACAACGCAGGGTCATTCCAAGCGAACAGCTGGTGAATTATGCTGTGCAAGGCAGCCGGGGGAAAGAAACTGCTGAACGTCGACTCTGCAGATTGGGCAACAGGTGGATATCACCTTCATGGTGGCGCTGGTCATCGCACTGGCACTATTTTTCGACTTCACGAACGGCTTCCATGACACAGCGAATGCCATGGCTACGCCCATCGCAACCGGTGCCATCAAGCCGAAGACTGCGGTAACCCTCGCGGCCGTTTTGAATCTGGTGGGCGCCTTCCTGTCTACGGAAGTCGCCAAAACGGTCTCCGGTGGCATCATCCGTGAAGGTTCCGAAGGCGTGCAGATCACGCCGGACATCATCTTCGCCGGTCTTATGGGAGCAATCCTGTGGAACATGATCACGTGGCTGAAGGGCCTGCCGTCGAGTTCCTCGCACGCCCTGTTCGGCGGTCTGATCGGTGCGGCCATTGCCGGCATCGGCTTCAATTCCATCAATCTTGAGGGCCTTATGCAGAAGGTCATCCTGCCTGCGATCTTTGCGCCGCTCATCGCCGGCATCGTTGCCTACATCTGCACCCGCCTCGCCTACGCCCTGACGTCACGGCACGATCCCGAAACCGGCAGCAAGCTCACGCAGAAGCGCGGCGGCTTCCGGACCGGCCAGATCTTCACATCCAGCCTGGTTGCACTTGCCCACGGCACCAACGACGCCCAGAAGACCATGGGCATCATCACCCTGGTCCTGATCGCGGCCGGGACGCAGACCCCGGGGTCCGGCCCGCAGTTCTGGGTGATCGCCGCCTGTGCCTTTGCCATTGCCATCGGCACCTACGCCGGCGGCTGGCGCATCATCCGCACCATGGGCGCCGGGCTCACGGAAGTAAAGCCTGCGCAGGGTTTCGCCGCCGAGACCAGCACGGCGTCGGCCATCCTCGCGTCCTCGCACCTCGGCTTCGCACTCTCAACCACCCAGGTGGCGTCCGGTTCCGTCATCGGCTCCGGCATGGGCCGCAGGGGAACCAGCGTCCGCTGGAACATGGTGGGCAAGATCGCCCTGGGCTGGCTCTTCACCCTTCCCGCAGCCGGCATCGTGGGGGCGCTGACTGCGCTGCTGGTCAAGACCGGCGTAGTAGGGGTCCTGATTGCGGCCGTCGCCGGCACGGCAGCCGTTCTCTTTATGTTCTTCTACTCACGCAAGTCCGCCGTCGGCCACCATAACGCCATTGAGGTGGAGGAAGCCGGCCAGGCCGTGCGCTTTGCCAAGAAGAAGGCGATGGCCCGGGCGCGCGCCAAGGCCAAGGCCCACTCGAAGGCCAATGCCGAAGCAAACACCAATGCTGAAGCCAAGACCAGCGCCGAGCCCAACACCAGCGCCGAGGCCACTACCGAAGCTGAAGCCGAAGCCATTACAACGAAAGATGCGCAACGATGAAATGGTTGGAACTGCTGACCGTGGCAGGGGCCACCCTGGCAGCCGCAGTGACCGTCGTGGTTCTCTACTCGCTGGGCGTTCGGCTGACGGCCATTGCCGGCGACGTGCAGCAGGCTTCACCGGGGGTGAAGCGGTCCCTTGCCTATGTGTGCTTCGGGCTGTGCGGATTGGCCGTGCTGTTTGGCCTGTACCTGATCATCCCGTACTTCTCCGGCTAACGTGCCCGGGACGCGCGGCAAGAGCTGCCCACTGGGCCGTTGGCCGGACGGCGGCGGATGGTTAAGCTGGGGCCATGTCCCGGATTCAGTATTTTGTAGCCGCGTCCCTTGACGGTTTTATTGCCACGCCCACAGACGATCTGAGCTGGCTCCTGCAGTTCGATGGTTTTGAGGGCGGCAAGGAAAGCTATGAGACGTTCATGGCCGGCGTCGGCTGCATCGTTATGGGCGGCGGGACGTATGCCTGGCTGATGGAGCATGAACCAGGAAACTGGCCCTATCCTGACACCCCCTGCTACGTCTTTACCCGGCATGAGTACACCGCGCCGGACGGGGCGGACATTACGTTTATCCGCGGGAGCGTCAGTGAGTTCATCGCCGACTTCAAGGCAGACGCCGGAGGCAGGAACGTCTGGGTGGTGGGCGGGGGAGACCTCGCGGCGCAGTTTGCCGACGCAGGCCTGCTGGATGAGCTCATCCTCTCCGTCATTCCCGTTGTGCTTGGCGACGGCAAGCGGCTACTCCCATTGACAGGCCCGACGCCGCCACTTGAGTTGACTGCCTCCCGCGCCATGGGCAGGGGCATCGTTGAGCTGCGTTACCTCCTGAATACAAAGCCCGGGGATTAACGACTATTCGTTATCCCGGATCAAATTGGTGATCCGGGCGGTGGACAGTCGCCGCCCCTGCCCATCCGTCATCACAATCTCGTGTGTCGCAAGAGTCCGGCCAAGGTGGATCGCGGAGCAGGTTCCCGTGACCGTGCCCGACGCGATGGACCGGTGATGGGTGGCGCTGACCTCGATGCCCACCGCGTGGCGTCCTGGCCCGGCATGCATGCCCGCAGAGAATGATCCAAGCGTCTCGGCCAGCACCACGTGGGCGCCGCCGTGCAGGATTCCCGCCACTTGGGTGTTTCCCTCCACCGGCATGGTGGCCACCGTCCGCTCGGGACTCATCTCCAGGAAGCGGATCCCCATCTTAACCACCAACGCGCCTATCCCGAATTGGCCCAGCCAGCCGTGCAGGTGCTCCGGGACGCCGGCGGCAGTGAGCTCGTCGGCGAAGGCGCCGGGCGTGAAATTGTCCATCATGGCAACTAGGCTGGCACCTGTGAGTGAAACAACCAAACCGGCCCCTTTCCCGTCCAATGTCCTGCAGGAGGACAACGCCCCACAGGGCTCAACCGCCCTTGAGGACGCTGCTGTTCAGGACACGGTTCCGGGCCAGGCCGGCGGATCGGTTTCGGCCACTGCTGCCCCCGTGGTCCCTATCACCGGCCAGCCGCGGCTGCTGGTGCTGGACGGCCACTCCATGGCTTTCCGTGCCTTCTTCGCCCTCCCCGCGGACAAGTTCTCCACGATGAACGGGCAGCACACCAACGCCATCCACGGCTTTACATCAATGCTGATCAACCTCATCAAGGAACAGCAGCCCACCCACATCGCTGTGGCCTTCGACGTCTCGGACGAAACCACCCACCGCAAGTCCCAGTACAGCGAATACAAGGGCGGCCGGAACGAGACGCCCAGGGAGATGAGCGGCCAGATCGACCTCATCGCGCAGGTCATGGAGGCATGGGGCATCAAGACCATCAAGCTGCCGGGCTACGAGGCGGATGACATCCTTGCCACCCTTGCCGCAATGGGTGAGAAGGCAGGATTTGAGGTCCTGCTGGTTTCGGGTGACCGGGACGCGTTCCAGCTCATCACGGACAACGTCTTCGTGCTCTATCCCAAGAAGGGCGTGAGCGACATCCCGCGGATGGATGCTGCTGCCATCGAAGCCAAGTACTTCGTCAGCCCGTCCCGGTACTCTGACCTCGCCGCGCTGGTGGGGGAGACCGCGGACAACCTGCCCGGTGTGCCCGGCGTCGGCCCGAAGACCGCAGCCAAGTGGATCAACCTTTACGGCGGACTCGAAGGTGTCCTCGAGCACCTGGACTCCATCGGCGGGAAGGTGGGCGACGCCCTGCGGGAGAACGTCGAAAACGTGAAGCGGAACCGGATGCTCAACCAGCTCCATACGGACTTGGAGCTTCCCGTCACGCTTGATGACTTGTACCAGCCCCGCCCGGACCAGGCCGCGCTGGAGGATTTGTTCGACCAACTTGAGTTCAAGACCATCCGCAGCCGGCTCTTCGCCCTCTACAGTGACGAGGACGCTCCGGCGGCCGAGCGGGAGAGCATCGACGCCCCGGAGTACACCACTCCTGCCACCGCCGCCGAACTGGAAGCGTTCCTGGCCGCGGGCGCGGGGCAGCGCTCCGCGCTGGCTGTGGACCTCATTCCCGGACGGATCGGCGAGGACGCGGCAGTATTGGCCATCGTCCGGGACGATGCCGCTGTTTACATCAACCTGTCCGGCCAGGATGCGGAGACCGAGAACGTGCTTGCCAGCTGGCTGCGCGACCCCGAAGCGCCGAAGGTGATGCACGGATTCAAAGCTGCACTCAAAGCTTTGACCTCCCGGGGGCTGGAGCTGGAGGGCGTGGTGGACGACACCTCGATTTCCGGGTACCTCATCCAGCCCGACCGCCGCTCCTACGAACTCGACGAACTCGCCCAGCACCACCTCAACGTCGGAATTCCTGCCGCCACTGCCAAGGCCGGACAGCTGGAACTGTCGTTCGACGGGGACGATACCGCCGCCGCCGACGCACTGGTCCAGGCAGCCGCCGTCGTGCAGTCCCTCAGCCGATACTTCGAAACCGAGCTCAATGAGCGCAAGGCGGAGGAGCTGCTTTCCACCCTCGAATTGCCGGTCAGCCGGGTCCTGGCTGACATGGAACTTGCCGGCATCGCCATCGACATGGACCGCATGGACGAACAGCTCGCCGATCTTGCCAGGGTCATCGACCACGCCCAGGAGCAGGCATTCGCGGCCATCGGCCACGAAGTGAACCTGGGGTCGCCCAAACAGCTGCAGACCGTCCTGTTCGACGAACTCCAGCTGCCCAAGACCAAGAAGATCAAGTCCGGCTACACCACCGACGCCGCCTCGCTGAAGAACCTTCTGGAGAAAACCGGGCACGAGTTCCTGGTCCAGCTCATGGCGCACCGTGAGGCATCCAAGCTGCGGCAGATGCTCGAGTCGCTGAAGAAGTCTGTGGCGGAGGACGGCCGCATCCACACCACCTACGCGCAGAACGTAGCGGCCACCGGCCGGATCTCCTCGAACAATCCCAACTTGCAGAACATCCCCATCCGCAGTGAGGAAGGCCGCCGCGTCCGCGGAATCTTCGTGGTCAGCGAGGGCTACGAATGCCTGCTGTCCGCCGACTACTCGCAGATCGAAATGCGGATCATGGCGCACCTGTCCGGCGATGAGGGCCTGATCCAGGCTTACCGCGACGGCGAGGACCTGCACCGGTTCGTGGGCTCCAACATCTTCCACGTGCCCACCAGCGAAGTCACCAGCGCCATGCGCTCCAAGGTGAAGGCCATGTCCTACGGGCTGGCCTACGGACTGACCTCCTTCGGCCTGTCCAAGCAGCTGGAGATCTCCGTGGACGAGGCCCGCACGCTGATGAAGGACTACTTCGACCGGTTCGGCGCCGTCCGCGACTACCTCCGTGGCGTGGTGGACCAGGCAAGGGTGGACGGCTACACCGCCACCATTGAGGGCCGCCGCCGCTATCTGCCGGACCTCACCAGTACAGACCGGCAACTGCGGGAAAACGCTGAACGCATCGCCCTCAACAGCCCCATCCAGGGCTCGGCAGCAGACATCATCAAACGCGCCATGCTCGGCGTCCATGCCGAACTCCGGTCGCAGGGCCTGAAGTCGCGAATGCTCCTGCAGGTCCACGACGAACTGGTCCTTGAAGTCGCCGCGGGGGAGCGGGCAGCGGTGGAGAAACTCGTGACCGAGCAGATGGCCGCCGCGGCGGACCTTACTGTCCCGCTGGAGGTCCAGATCGGTGTTGGTCCCAGCTGGTATGACGCCGGGCACTAGCGCGGCCACGCCCTGTAACTGACGGGGCGGGGCGCGATGGACAACCAGGACGTCTGGACACAGTTCAAGGAACTGTACGCGCCCCGTCCCCGCGGAAGCGTGTCGATGCTGGCCAGGAGCGGGGCGGATTGGTTAGGCTCGGTCCGATGGCTGATCTGAGCGGGAACTATGAGATCCGTCGCTTCGGCGCGGTGTCCAAAGGTAATGACGGCTACGCCGAGGCGGAAACCTGGGCCAGGGCGGTGGCCTTTGGGTTCCACGAGTCCACCCGCACGCCCGAGCATGTTGCGAAGTCCCTTGCCACCTACGAAACGGACGGCCGGGTCCTAACCGGGGTCTACCAAACAGGCCCAGTCGCGCCAAATTCGCTGCCCGCCAACGTGCCGGTGGCCACCTTTGCCACCTTCCGCAAGAGCCTGAACATCGGTTTTGGCCGGACCCTTGAGACCCGGCTGGTCACCTCGGTGACCGTGCGGACCTCGCACCGCCGCCGCGGCCTGCTGCGCCGGATGATGAGCGAGGACCTGCACCTCGCCAAGCAGGACGGGCTCGCGATGGCCGCCCTTACCGCCTCCGAGGGAACCATCTACGGGCGCTTCGGCTACGGTGTCGCCAGCTTCGAGCGGACGGTGAAGGTGGATACCACTGCCCGGTTCAGCCTCGGGCACAACCCCACGGGCAGTGTGGAGGTGGCAGATCCCAAGGCCCTGCTGCAGCTCGCGCCGGAGGTCTTTGACCGGGTCCACCAGCTCACCCCCGGATCCCTCGGCCGGCAGGAATGGTACCGGCAGCTCGCGTCGGGATCACTCAGCCGCGACGGCAAGGAGGACCCCGCCGTCAAGGTTGTCCTGCACTACTCGGCCGACGGAGCCGTGGACGGCTACGTCTCCTACAAGTTCCTCGGCTGGGACACCGAACCGTACACGGTGGAAGTGGTGGACCTGGTGGCCGCCGGCAACGACGCCTACCTGGAGCTCTGGCAGTTCCTGGGCGCCATCGACCTCGTGGAGCGGGTGTCCTGGGACGAGGCACCGGTCGATGACCCGCTGGCATGGGCACTCAGCGATCCCCGCTGCATCGACTCCTCGGACAGCCGGGACATGCTGTGGCTCCGCGTCCTGGACGCCGGCAAGGCATTGGAGGCCAGGCACTACCCGGCGGACGGCCGGCTGGTCTTCGAAGTCCATGACGCCCTGGGCCTCACGGCAGGAACCTTTGCCCTCACTGTGGATGGCGGCAAGGCCGTCGTCGAACGCCTGCCGGAAACCGCGGAAGCGGACCTGGCGCTGGATGTCTCGGCCCTTTCCTCCATCTACCTGGGTGCCGTCTGCCCCGTCACGCTGACGGCAGCAGGGCGGATCCAGGAAAAGACGGCCGACGCGGCGCTGAAGGCACGGCAGATGTTCGCCGTCGAGCGGGCACCACACTGCCTCACCCATTTCTGACCCGTAACCCTGGAAACAGGAGCGCCGCTTTTGACCCGTGTTGCGGGCAGCGACTAGAATGAACGGGCGTGTGTTACGTGTGCGCAGCTTTGGTTCGCACTTGAACGCCACGCAATCAGGATGACCCGGCAATCCGCCGCGCTCCGCCTCCAGGTCAGTACCCGGAAGTGGTGGTCGCCTGACCAACTAACTATCCACAACGGAGCCCCTACTACATGACCATCACCTCCACCGAGAAGCCCGGTACCCCCGTAGTCGCCATTAACGACATCGGTACCGCTGAGGACTTCCTCGCAGCAGTCGACGCCACCATCAAGTACTTCAACGACGGAGATCTCGTCGAAGGTACCGTCGTCAAGGTCGACCGCGATGAAGTCCTGCTCGACATCGGTTACAAGACCGAAGGTGTCATCCCCTCCCGTGAGCTGTCCATCAAGCACGACGTTGATCCCGGAGACGTCGTCTCCGTTGGCGATCAGGTCGAAGCCCTGGTGCTCACCAAGGAAGACAAAGAAGGCCGCCTGATCCTCTCCAAGAAGCGCGCTCAGTACGAGCGTGCCTGGGGCGACATCGAGAAGGTCAAGGAAGAAGACGGTGTTGTCACCGGTACCGTCATCGAGGTCGTCAAGGGTGGTCTTATCCTCGACATCGGCCTGCGCGGCTTCCTGCCCGCATCCCTCGTCGAGATGCGCCGAGTGCGCGACCTGGCTCCGTACATCGGCCAGCAGATCGAAGCCAAGATCATCGAGCTGGACAAGAACCGCAACAATGTGGTCCTTTCCCGCCGTGCCTGGCTCGAGCAGACCCAGTCCGAGGTCCGCTCCACCTTCCTCAACAAGCTGGAAAAGGGCCAGGTCCGTCCCGGCGTCGTTTCCTCCATCGTCAACTTCGGTGCCTTCGTGGACCTGGGCGGCGTAGACGGCCTGGTTCACGTTTCCGAGCTGTCCTGGAAGCACATCGACCACCCGTCCGAGGTTGTCGAAGTTGGCCAGGAAGTCACCGTCGAGGTTCTCGAGGTCGACCTGGACCGCGAGCGTGTTTCCTTGTCCCTCAAGGCTACGCAGGAAGATCCGTGGCAGACCTTCGCCCGCACCCACGCCCTCGGCCAGGTTGTTCCGGGTAAGGTCACCAAGCTCGTTCCGTTCGGTGCGTTCGTCCGCGTCGAAGACGGCATCGAAGGCCTGGTCCACATCTCCGAGCTGGCCGTGCGCCACGTGGAGCTGGCCGAGCAGGTTGTCTCCGTTGGCGACGAGCTGTTCGTCAAGGTCATCGACATCGACCTCGAGCGCCGCCGCATCTCCCTCTCCCTCAAGCAGGCCAACGAGGGCGTCGACGCCGACAGCACCGAATTCGATCCGGCTCTGTACGGCATGGCCGCAGAGTACGACGAAGAGGGCAACTACAAGTACCCCGAGGGCTTCGATCCCGAGTCCAACGAGTGGCTTGAAGGCTACGAGAACCAGCGCGCCGCCTGGGAGCAGCAGTACGCTGACGCCCAGACCCGCTGGGAAGCCCACAAGAAGCAGGTTGCCCAGCACGCTGCTGACGATGCTGCTGCCGCAACGTCCGGTGACAGCGATTCCGGCACCACCAGCTACTCCTCGGAGCCTGCTGCTGAGTCCAACGCCGGTGCAGGTACGCTTGCATCCGACGAGGCTCTCGCCGCTCTGCGCGAGAAGCTGACCGGCAACTAATTGCCACCGGCCCGGACTTTCCGGGCCAACGCGACAGACCCCCTGCCCACACGGCAGGGGGTCTGTCGCGTTAACGGAACTGACGGGCCCGCCGTGCTTAAGGGGAACCAGGCACTTAAAGTACGACGACGGCGCTTACTGTCCCGTCGTCGTCGGGCGTGAGTACTGCCCCGGCGGAAGCAAGGACGCGCTGGGCGCCGAGGTTTCCCGTGAGGGTCCGGGCGGTAACCTCGGCGATGCCGGCGTTGCGGGCCTCGTGGAGAACCAGGCGCAGGGCGGCGGTTCCGATGCCCCGGGACCGGAAGCTCCTGCCGAGCCAGATGCCGGTGTCGGCAACAGCCACACCGTTGCCGGATTCAACGCGGCGGAGGCGGATGGAGCCGGCAAGGCTGCCGTCGGCGAGAATACCCCACGTCTTCTCGCCTGCATCCCCGTCCAGGCCGTGGGCGGCCGCGCGGTGATAGCTGAAGAACCACGCCGTGCGCTCCGGGTTCCAGCCCGGGCCGCCCAGCGGGGGCGCCACTTCGTCGGGGGAGGCGTCGCGCTTGGCGAGTTCCAGGAGCTGCTCCAGCACTGTTTCATCCACGTCCACCAGTGCCACGTCAGGGGAAGGGGACATCCACCCACTCCGTTCCTTCGGTTTGGAGGACGGCGCTGCCCGCGGTGAGTGCCTGAAGGCGCTCCGCGGCGGCCGAAATTTCCCCGGCTTCGTCCGGCAGCGCCAGCCGCAGGACAGTGTGCTGCGCGCCGTAGCTGGTTTCCGCCATCACGAAACCAGCACCCCGCAGGTCATTTTCCAGCCGCCCGGCAGCAGCATGCGGCACTTCCGCAGAGCAGATCCGCAACCTGCTGCGGCGCACCATTGGCGCCAGGGAAAGCGCCGAGGACACTGACTCCGAGTAGGCCCGTACCAGTCCGCCCGCTCCCAGGAGGATCCCGCCGAAGTAGCGCACGACGACGGCGGTCACGTCGCTGAGGTCGGCCAGCCCGGGCGTCGTTTCCCTTTTGGCCAGGGCCTCAAGCATGGGGATGCCGGCCGTACCGGAGGGCTCGCCGTCGTCGCTGGAGCGTTGGATGTCCCGGTCGGGCCCGAGAAGGAAGGCCGAGCAGTGGTGCCGGGCGTCGTGGAACTCGCGGCGGAGGCCGGCCACCAGGTCCCTCGCGGCTTCCTCGCTGTCCGCCCGGCGCAGCACTGTGATGAACCTGGATCGTTTGATCTCGATCTCATGGCGGAAGTCCGGACCGGACGCCAGGGTGGTGTAGGCGGTTGTCCTGCTGTCTGGCTCTTGCATCCGCCCCAGTCTAGTTGCGGCATCGGCCGTGGGCCCACGACGCCAGGGGGCGGCAAGGCAATAGTGTGGTGGAGTGCTGAAAATTGGGTTGACGGGTGGAATCGCCTCAGGAAAGTCAGTTGTCGCCTCCCGGCTCAGGGAACGCGGGGCAGTGCTGGTGGACGCTGACGCGCTCGCGCGGGAGGTGGTGGAACCCGGCACGGAAGGCCTGGAGCGGATCGTGGCTGAGTTCGGCGAGGAGGTCCTGGGCGTTGACGGCCGGCTGGACCGGCCAAAACTCGGCGCCCTGGTGTTTGGGGATTCTGCACGCCTGGCGACGCTGAACGGGATCGTCCACCCGCTGGTCCGGGCCCGCGCCGCAGCCATGGTCGAAGCCGCCGCCGTGGATGCCGTGGTGGTGCAGGACATACCGCTGCTCGTGGAAACCGGCCAGGGCAGTAACTTCCACCTCGTCCTGGTTGTGGATGCGCCGGACGACGCGCGGTTGCAGCGGATGCTTGATCACCGCGGAATGAGCCGGGAGGCCGCGCAATTACGCATGGATGCCCAGGCGGGCAGGGAGGATCGTTTGGCCGCGGCCGACGTCGTCCTCGACAATTCGGGGAGCCTGGAGGACCTGGTGAAGCAGGTGGACGAACTCTGGGACGGGCGGTTGGTGCCCTTTGCGCGGAACATGGCTGCCGGGACGCGCGCGGCAAGGAACGGCGGGCCTGTCCTGGAACCGTACCGGGAGGAGTGGGCGAAGCAGGCGGCCAGGATAGCGGCAAGGCTGACGACGGCGGCGCCTGGACTCATCCTGGCGGTGGACCACATCGGCTCCACGTCCGTCCCCGGGCTGGCCGCGAAGGACGTGATCGACCTCCAGATTGCGGTGTCCGGCCTGGACGTTGCTGACACTGCTGCGCCACTGCTGGCGGACGCCGGGTTCCCCCTGGTTCCCGGCGCCGGGTCCGATACGCCCAAACCGACGGAGCCGGATCCCCGGCAGTGGCAAAAACGGTTCCACGCCAACGCCGATCCCGGCCGGCCGGTCAACATCCACGTCCGCGTTGCCGGCTCGCCTGGCTGGCGTTATGCCCTGATGTTCCGGGACTGGTTGCGGGATGACCCGGCCGCGCTCCGGCTGTATGCAGCGCACCAGGCAGATCTTGCCGGGCGTTTTGCCGGCTCGGCCAGCACCAGGGCGTATGCCGAGGCCAAGGAGCCTTGGTTCACGGATGTTGCGTGGCCGCGAATGTCTGCCTGGGCGACGGAAACCGGGTGGGCTCCGCCGTCCTACCCATCCTGAGGCCGGCCCGAAGATCCGGCGGCTGTTCGCCCGTAACGGACGTGCCCTCCCAGTGTCGGTGCCCCACGGTAAATTAGAACCATGAGCCTTGCGCAGGAGATCAACCGTGTTGTAGCCCCCTTCGAGGTCATCAGCGAGTTCAAGCCTGCCGGGGACCAGCCAGCCGCGATTGCGGAGCTGACGGAACGTATCAAGAACGGCGAGAAGGACGTTGTGCTGCTCGGCGCCACCGGTACCGGCAAGAGCGCCACGACGGCGTGGCTGATCGAACAGGTCCAGCGGCCCACCCTGGTGATGGTCCAGAACAAGACCCTCGCGGCGCAGCTGGCCAACGAATTCCGTGAGCTCCTGCCCAACAACGCGGTGGAGTACTTCGTTTCGTACTACGACTACTACCAGCCGGAAGCCTACGTACCGCAGACGGACACCTTCATTGAGAAGGACTCCTCCGTGAATGAGGAAGTGGAGCGGCTGCGGCATTCCGCAACCAACGCCCTGCTGACCCGGCGTGACGTCATCGTGGTGGCCACTGTCTCCTGCATCTACGGCCTGGGCACCCCGGAAGAGTACATCGCCGGCATGGTCACCCTCCGCAGGGGCCAGGAGATGAACCGGGACGCGCTCCTGCGGAAATTCGTTTCCATGCAGTACACCCGCAATGACATGGATTTCCACCGCGGCACCTTCCGGGTGCGCGGCGATACGGTCGAGATCATCCCAATGTACGAGGAACTGGCCCTGCGAATCGAGTTCTTTGGCGACGAAGTGGAGAACATCTACACGCTGCATCCGGTTACGGGCGAAGTGATCCGCGAGGAAACCGAGATGTACGTCTTCCCCGCATCGCACTACGTGGCCGGACCGGAACGGATGACCCGCGCCATTAAGGCCATCGAGGATGAGCTCGCCGAACGGCTGGCCGTGCTGGAAGGGCAGAACAAGCTGGTGGAAGCGCAGCGCCTCCGCATGCGCACCACCTACGACCTCGAGATGATGCAGCAGATGGGCTTCTGCAACGGCATCGAAAACTACTCACGCCACATCGACGGCCGCGGCGGCGGCACCGCTCCGCACTGCCTTATCGACTACTTCCCGGACGACTTCTTGCTGGTGGTGGATGAATCCCACGTGACCATCCCGCAGATCGGCGCCATGTACGAAGGGGATATGTCCCGCAAGCGGACCCTGGTGGACCACGGCTTCCGGCTGCCGTCCGCCATGGACAACCGGCCGCTGAAGTGGGACGAGTTCCTGGAACGCATCGGGCAGACCGTCTACCTTTCCGCGACACCCGGCAAATACGAGCTGGGCAAAGCGGACGGGACGGTCCAGCAGATCATCAGGCCCACCGGCCTCATCGACCCCGAAGTCGTCGTCAAGCCCACCAAGGGCCAGATCGACGATCTCCTCGGCGAAATCAGGACCCGCGTGGAGAAGGACGAGCGTGTCCTTGTCACTACCCTCACCAAGCGCATGGCCGAGGACCTCACCGACTACCTTTTGGGCCATGGCATCAAAGTGGAGTACCTGCACTCCGACGTCGATACGCTGCGCCGGGTGGAGTTGCTGCGTGAACTCAGGATGGGCAGTTTCGACGTCCTGGTGGGCATCAACCTGCTCCGTGAGGGCCTGGACCTGCCGGAAGTCTCCCTGGTCAGCATCCTGGACGCGGACAAGGAAGGCTTCCTGCGGTCCTCCACGTCCCTGATCCAGACCATCGGCCGTGCTGCACGAAACGTGTCCGGCCAGGTGCACATGTACGCCGACCGAATCACGGACTCCATGGCCCACGCCATCGAGGAAACCAACCGGCGCCGTGCCATCCAGGTGGCCTACAACACGGAAAACGGCGTGGATCCGCAGCCGCTGCGGAAAAAGATCGCCGACATCACCGACCAGCTTGCCAGGGAAGATGCCGACACCCAGGAACTGCTCAAGAACAACCGACTGGCCAAGGGCGGCAAACGGAAGGCCGCTGCAAAGGGTGCCGCCCAGGTGCGCTCCGACGGCCTCGCCGCCGCACCGGCGGAGGACCTGGTAGGCCTGATCGAACAGCTGACGGAACAGATGCACGGGGCCGCTGCCGAGCTGCAGTTCGAGGTGGCGGCCCGGATCAGGGACGAAGTCAGCGAGCTGAAAAAGGAACTGCGCCAGATGCAGGCCGCCGGGCACGCCTGACGCAAACGCCATCAGTGACCTGGCTGGGCACCAGCCTGGGGTACAGTTAATGCCACGTAGGGGAGTATCCCGAGCGCTACGATCGTCAACACGCAGGGCATGGTTGCCCTGCCGGGCGTAGCGGGCCGCCACATCAGCACCAAGTGCACAGGCAGGCCGGAGAGACTTACACTGCATCTCTGTACCCTGCGAAAGGCTACCCTGTGCTCGATTTGCCCGTGTGGTTCGAGGTCGGCTCCCTTGTCGTCCTCGGCCTGATCCTCCTGATCGACCTTCTCCTCGTGGTGCGCCGCCCCCACGAGCCCTCCATGAAGGAAGCCGGACTGTGGGTGGCGTTCTACGTCAGCCTGGCTCTGGTGTTCGCCGGCGCCATGTTCGCCTTCACCGGCCCTGAATACGGCGGACAGTTCGTCGCCGGCTGGGTAACGGAATACAGCCTCAGCATCGACAACCTGTTTGTGTTCATCATCATCATGGCCAGGTTCTCCGTACCCCGGAAGTACCAGCAGGAAGTGTTGATGGTGGGCATCATCATCGCCCTGATCCTGCGCGGCATCTTCATCCTGCTCGGCGCCATTGTGATCGAACAGTTCAGCTGGGTGTTCTACATCTTCGGCGCCTTCCTGCTCTGGACCGCCTGGAAGCAGGCCCAGGACGAAGGCGAAGACGAAGAAGACCGGGAGAACCCGCTGATCGCCAAGATCCGCAAGGTCATCCCCATGTCCGAGAAGTTCGACGGCGGCAAGCTGCGCACCACGGTGGATGGCAAAAAGGTCTTCACCCCGATGCTGATCGTGTTCATCACCATCGGCCTCACGGACCTGCTCTTCGCCGTTGACTCCATTCCGGCGATCTTCGGCCTGACCCAGAGCCCGTTCATCGTCTTCACGGCGAACCTGTTCGCCCTGATGGGCCTGCGCCAGCTGTACTTCCTGCTGGGTGGCCTGATGAACCGCCTGATCTACCTGAAGCACGCCCTGTCCTTCATCCTGGCGTTCATCGGCGTCAAGCTGGTCCTGCACGCAATGCACGTCAACGAACTGCCGTTCATCAACGGCGGCCAGCACATCGAATGGGCTCCCGAGATCCCCACCTTTGTGTCCCTGGCGGTCATCGTTGGCACCATCATCATCGCAGTGGTTGCGAGCCTGCTCAGCTCCAAGGCGAAGGAAGCCCACCTGGATCCGCGCCTCGAAGAAGACGTACGCAAGAGCCACAGCGACGTCGACTAGTTCTTTCCGCTTCTGAAACACCTGCAATCCCGGCCGCCCTGTGGCCGGGATTGCTGGCTTTAAAGTAGCCCTATAACACCTGGACGCCGAGGACTAAGCTCTGATCATGGCCGGCACTTTGATGACGGAAAGCGGAGTCCGCCAGGTGCAACGCCGCACCGTGGTGCTGCTGAGTGCAGCCCAGGTCTTTGGCGGGATCGGAACCGGGGCCACGGTTTCCATCGGTTCCATCCTGGCCGTCGAGCTCTCAGGATCAAGCGCGTGGGCGGGAGCGGTCGCTACGGTTATGACGTTGGGGGCTGCACTGGCTGCTTTGCCTCTCGCGTCCCTGGCTGACCGACGCGGACGCCGGATCGGCCAGGTGGCCGGGCTCTCGGCCGCACTGCTGGGCACCCTGCTGATGGTGCTGTCCATAGTTTGGGGCGTCTTCTTCCTGCTGGTGCTTGGTGCGGCCGGTATCGGAGTCGGTACTGCCGCAAGCCTGCAGGCACGGTTTGCCGCAGTCGACCTCGCAGATGCCGAACACCGGGGACGGTCCCTGTCCGCTGTGGTGTGGGCAGTGACAGTCGGCGCCGTGGCCGGGCCCAACCTGATCCAGCCCGGCACCGTGGTGGGCGAGGCGCTCGGCCTGCCGCCTGTCGCAGGTCCGTTCGTGATCTCCGGGGCCGGGCTCCTCGTGGCCACTGTGCTGCTCTTCGTGGGCCTGAGGCCCGACCCCCTGCTGCTGGCACGCAGCCTCGCAGCCGCGGCGGCTCCCGCCCAAGCAGTCTCTCCAGTTCCGGGGAGTCCCCAGGCCGAAGCTTTGCGCGTCGTGTCCCCTTCAATCCGACCGGGTGGGTCCTTGGCCCGGGGGATGCGGGCCATCCGCAGTTCCCGGATGGCGCTGCTCGCCGTGTCCGCGGTGGTCGGGGCCCACGCTGTGATGGTGGGTGTTATGTCCATGACGCCGCTGCACCTGCAGCACCTCGTCGAAGGGCCGGCAGCGTCACATGCCGGCCACACGGCGTCGGGTGATGTGCTGGTGATCATCGGATTCACCATCTCGCTGCATATCGCGGGTATGTTTGCGCTGTCACCGGTGATGGGCTGGCTGACCGACAAGGCAGGCAGGACCGAAACCATCGTGATCGGCTTCTGCCTGCTGATCACCGCCGTCGCCGTCGCCGGCTTCGGCCAGGGCTCCACCGTCGCAGTCGCCGTGGGGCTTGTCCTGCTGGGCCTGGGCTGGTCCGCGTCCACTATCTCCGGCTCTACGCTCCTGGCTGAGAGCGTGGGCCAGGACTCCCGTGTGGTGGTTCAAGGTGTTTCGGACATGCTCATGGGGATCGCCGGCGCAGTTGGCGGCGCCATGTCCGGCCTGGTGCTTAGCCAGGCCGGCTACCTGGGGCTGAACATGGCGGGAGCCCTGGTGGGAGCTGCCGTATTAGTGGCGGCAGCGGTAACAGTCGTGGCTCGCCGCCGGGGGACGCTGGTGCCGTAGGCACGGCATAACGTCAATTGCTGGAACGTGCCATACCCAGCAGGCGGGCGAAGATTCCCTCACCGTCGTCGGCAATTCCGTCGTGATGGAAGTCCGGCGTCTCCCACACCTGCAGTCCGTGGACAGCCGAAGCCGTCTCCAGGGACAGGTTCCGGTCCACGTAAATGTCATCCGAGTAGACGGCCGCGGCTACGGGAACAGTGTTGGCGGCCAGCTGATTGACGTCGTAGAGGGGCTTCCAGTCCGGCTTCGCTGCCAGCAGCCCTGCCACTTCGCGCAGGGGCCGCAGCGCGGGGTCCTGGTCAAAGTACCAGGGGTACACCATTTCGCCTGTGAGCAGCAGCGGATCCGCGTCCGGCCTGAACTCCGGAAACTCGCGCAGCACCCGCCAGGCAGACCAGTCAGTGGCCTCGCCCTGCCCGTAGATGGACTCATGCATCAGGGCATACAACGGGTTGGAGCGGCGGGACACGATCCCCTGCATCTGTTCCAGGAAGGGATCCGAAAGCCGGCTGCCCCCGGCGGCCTCGATGAACGCATCCTCCAGCAGGTAGTGCAGGCTGTCCACCCTGGTGTTGCCGCCCAGGAACGCCCCCGCCATTTGGAAGCGCTCCACGGTGAGGGGGCCGCCGTCGGGCAGGAACTCCGGGGTGCTCCGCAGATGGCGCCCAATCCGCTCGACCGTGGCCCGGTCTTCGGGGTACCAGCCGAAGTATTCCGCGTTGCGCGCGGCCACGCGCTTGAAAGTGGCGCGGTACACGTCATCAGCGGAGCCGGTCAGCGGGGCAAGGCCACCGGTGATGAGCGCCTCACGCAGGCCTTCAGGGGCAAACGAGAGGTAGGTGAGCGCGCAGAAGCCGCCGTAGCTCTGCCCGTAGATGCTCCAGGGTCCCGAGCCCAGCGCACCCCGGATCAGTTCAGCGTCGGCCACGATTGAATCAGCCCGGAAGTGCTCCAGGAAAGCGGCCTGCTGTTCCGCCGTGCCGCGCAGGGGCAGGGTGTTTCGGTCAAGGGGAGTGGACAGCCCGGTGCCGCGCTGGTCCAGCATCAGGATCCGGAAGTCTTTGGCGGCGGCCTTGCTCCAGCCGCCCAGCGAACCGAACCTGTTGCCGCGGCCGCCCGGACCGCCCTGCAGGAACAACAGCCAGGGCAGCTCCGCGGCCTCCTCCTCGCTGTGCGAGGCCGAAACATATTCGCGGGCGAATACCGTGATGGTTTCCGGATCGGGGGAGGAGACGAAATGGTCCAATGGCACCGTAAAGAAATGCTCAACCGTTCGCATGTTGCGGAATTCATGCCGGGCACGAACCTCGTGCCGCACCTGCCCGCGTGCGGCGGCCACCTCCACGTCAGCCATTGGCGGTGGCCTGCACGGCGCTGCCGAACTGCTCGAGGGCGTCGCCCGTGAGGCGGAAGGTGGACCAGCCGTCCATGGGCCGGGCGCCCAGGCGGCGGTAGAAGTTGATGGACGGCTCGTTCCAGTCCAGCACGCTCCACTCCACCCTCGCGTAGCCGTTCTCGACAGCGATGCCGGCCAAGTGCTGCAGCAGCGCCTTCCCGTGCCCCTCGCCCCGCGCCTCCGGGCTGACGTAGAGGTCCTCCAGATAGATCCCGTGGACACCTTCCCACGTTGAGTAGTTCAGGAACCACAGGGCAAAGCCCCGGACATCGCCGTGATCGTTCTCAGCCATGGCCGCAAAGACCCGCGGGTTCTCGCCGAAGAGAACATGCTGCAGCATCTCCGGGGTGTTGCGGACTGCGTCCGGTTCCTTCTCATAGTGCGCCAGTTCGTGGATCATGCGGAGGATCGCGGGGACGTCGTGCGGCGTTGCAGGGCGGATTACACTCATTGTTCGAGCTTACCGCCGGACCGTGCCGCCGCTGTCAGCCCGCCCCCCAAAGCGGGGGCGGCGCGGACTGTCAGAGCCGGTTCACGTCCGTCACCCGCACCACGGCTGTTCCGGTTTCATCCGAGGCCTCCAAATCCACCTCGGCGGAGATTCCCCAGTCGTGGTTCCGGGCGGGGTCGTCAAAGATCTGCCGGACCTTCCACACACCGGGCTCCTCGGTGATGATGAGGAGTCCGGGGCCGCGGGCGTCCGGGCCGGTGCCGATGTCGTTGTGCTCGTCGAAGTAGTCATCCAGGACGTCTTCCCAGCGGTCCGCGTCCCAACCTGCGGCGCCGTCCAGTTCACCCAGGGCCGCGGCGTCCTCATCCGCGAACAATTCCACCCGCCGGAACATCTCGTTGCGGACCATCACCCGGAAGGCGCGGATGTTGGAGGTGAGCGACGGCGGCGGAGGCGGCGGTGCATCGTGCGGGGTGGGGGCCGCGCCCGAGGTCAATTCCTCCCACTCGTCCAGCAGGCTGGAGTCAACCTGGCGGACCAGCTCGCCCAGCCAGGCGTTGAGGTCTTCCAGGTCTTCCCGCAGCATGTCCTGTGGCACTGTCTGCCGCAGGGCCTTGAAGGCATCCGCCAGGTATCGCAGGACGATGCCTTCCGAGCGGGCCAGGCCATAGAACTGCACGAACTCGCCGAAGTTCATGGCACGCTCGTACATGTCCCGCACCACGGATTTTGGCGCCAGTTCGAAATCGCCCACCCACGGCGCGGCTTTGCGGTACACCTCGAAGGCTTCGCTCAGGATCCCGGCCAGGGGCTGCGGGTACGTCACTTCCTCCAGCATCGCCATGCGCTGGTCGTACTCGATGCCGTCCGCCTTCATCGCAGCTATAGCTTCACCGCGGGCCTTTTTCTGCTGGGCAGACAGGATCTGGCGCGGCTTTTCCAGCGTCGCCTCGATCACGGACACCACATCCAGGGCGTACGACGGCGACTCCGGGTCAAGGAGCTCCAGCGCGGCCAATGCGAATGGGGACAGCGGCTGGTTCAGTGCGAAGTTGGGCTGCAGGTGGACGGTAAGGCGAACAGTACGGCCGTCGGACCCCTGCTGTTCGGGCGGGATGCGCTCCACCACCTCGGCGGCCAGCAACTCACGGTAGATGCCCAGGGCCTTCTTCATGAGCTGCAGCTGCGAGGAGCGGGACTCGTGGTTTTCGGTCAGGAGGCGGCGGGCTGCGGCAAAGGGGTCCCCGGGCCGTTCCATCAGGTTCATCAGCATGGCGTGTGTCACGGTGAAGCTGGACGTGAGGGGTTCCGGCACCGATTCGACCAGCCGCTTGAACGTGGGTTCGCCCCAGGACACAAAGCCCTCCGGCGGCTTTTTCTTCACCACCTGGCGCAGCTTCTTCTGGTCGTCTCCGAATTTGGCGGTGGCCTTGGCCATCGCCTTGACGTTCTCCGTGACGTGCTCGGGGGCCTGGACCACCACGGTCCCGGCGGTGTCGTAGCCTGCCCGTCCGGCCCTGCCGGCAATCTGGTGGAACTCACGCGGGTTGAGCAGCCGGGTGCGGACGCCGTCGTACTTGCTCAGGGCGGTCAGAAGCACGGTGCGGATGGGCACGTTGATGCCCACGCCCAGGGTGTCCGTGCCGCAGATGACTTTCAAGAGGCCGGCCTGCGCCAGCTGTTCCACCAGCCGGCGGTATTTCGGGAGCATGCCCGCGTGGTGCACTCCAATGCCGTGGCGGACCAGGCGGTTGAGCGTCTTGCCGAAACCGGCGGCGAAACGGAAGTTGGCGATCAGCTCGGCGATCCTGTCCTTCTCTTCGCGGGTGCAGACGTTGATGCTCATCAGCGTCTGCGCGCGGTCGATCGCCTCGATCTGGCTGAAGTGCACCACATACACCGGCACCTGCTTGGTGGAGAGCAGCTCCTCGAGCGTCTCGTGAACAGGGGTCTCGTGGTAGTAGTAATGCAGCGGAATGGGCCGCACCGCCGAGCTCACCGTGGTGGTGGCCCGTCCGGTCAGCTTGGTCAGTCCTTCTTCAAACCTGCTGACGTCCCCCAGCGTGGCCGACATCAGGAGGAATTGTGCCTGGGGGAGCTCCAACAGGGGCACCTGCCACGCCCAGCCGCGCTGCGGGTCCGAGTAGAAGTGGAACTCGTCCATGATCACCGAGCCCAGCTCCGCTGCCGCCCCTTCGCGGAGCGCCGTGTTGGCCAGGATCTCGGCCGTACAACAGATGATGGGGGCGTCCTGGTTGACACCGGAATCGCCGGTGATCATGCCCACGTTCTCGGCGCCGAAAATCTCGCAGAGGGCAAAGAACTTTTCTGAAACCAGCGCCTTGATCGGCGCCGTGTAGTAGCTGCGCCGGCCCTGGGCCATCGCTTGGAAGTGGGCGGCAATGGCTACGAGGGACTTTCCGGAACCGGTGGGCGTGGCCAGGATGACGTTGGCCCCCGTAGCCAGCTCCATAATTGCTTCGTCCTGCGCGGCGTACAGCTCCAGCCCCCGGCTTTCCGTCCACTCAACGAACCGGGTGTACAAAGCGTCAGGATCGACGGCGGAAGCGGGCAGGTCGCGGGCGGGCAGAAGGGGCAGCTGGTCAACGAGTTTCATTGATTTCCAGCTTAGTGCCCTGACGCGGCCCGTAATCCGCTGCCTCCGGGTTAGGCTTCGGCGTACCTGCAGAACCAGAACGTGGAGACAGATGACATGAAATGGGATCCGGCGAAATACGTCCAGTTCGGCGATCACCGGCATCGGCCGTTCTTCGACCTCACGGGCAGGGTGGACGCTGAGTCGCCCGGGCAGGTAGTGGACCTGGGGTGCGGGCCGGGAAACCTCACAGCCACGCTCGCGGAGCGCTGGCCTGAAGCCGAGGTCGTCGGGCTGGATTCCTCGGCGGAGATGCTGGCC
The DNA here is from genome assembly GCF_059090465.1 of Arthrobacter sp. MDT2-3. Taxonomy (NCBI): domain Bacteria; kingdom Bacillati; phylum Actinomycetota; class Actinomycetes; order Micrococcales; family Micrococcaceae; genus Arthrobacter; species Arthrobacter sp. MDT2-3. The sequence goes on from NZ_JBNHFS010000005.1 coordinate 112,066, forward strand.
AAAGCCGAAGCAGTTGCCCAGGGAACGCCCTCCCTGCGGTTTGCCCTCATGGATATAGCTGAGTGGATGCCATCCGCGGAAACCGGGGTAGTGGTGAGCAACGCGGCACTGCAGTGGGTTCCCGGCCACCAGGACATGATGCGTTCCTGGCTGGCGGCGCTCCGTCCGGGCTCATGGTTTGCCATGCAGGTTCCAGGAAACTTCAACGCACCGTCCCATGCGCTGATGAGGGAGCTCGCCGGGTCCTCCCGGTGGGCACCCAAGCTCCGGGGGGTGCTGCGGGGCGGCGAGTCGGTGGGTGAACCCGCGGATTACCTTCGAATACTGCTCGACGCCGGCTTCTCGGCGGACGCGTGGGAGACAACCTACCAGCAGGTGCTGCCCGGCCGGGATCCAGTCCTGGAGTGGGTGCGCGGTACTGCCCTGCGGCCCGTCCTGGCGGTTCTGCCGGCGGAGGAGGGCGCCGACTTCGAGGCCGAGTATGCGGCAGCCCTTCGAAACGCCTACCCGGCTGGCCCGCACGGAACCGTCTTTCCCTTCCGCCGGATTTTCGCAGTAGGTCGCAGGAACGGTTGAGGAACCTCCATTCGCTGGATGTTCTCTACAAAGGCGTCATGGGGTGTGACACAAAGCGTAAGTGATGTGGCTTACAATTGCGTGATTGGCCGTTGGGGGAGGCCGTTACCGCCTATGGCGGCCTCCCTGACCGCAGTGGAGGTATGGTGCTGATTGCATTAATGAGGCGGCTGTTGGCGGACCACAAGCCCGCCGTGACCGCCATCGTCCTCCTGCAGCTGGTTCAGGCCGCGGCGAACCTCCTGTTGCCTACAGTCAACGCCGCGATCATTGACGACGGAATCGTCACTGGCCGGACCGACGTGATCTCCCGCCTGGGCGCGGTGATGGCCGTGATCGCGATTCTCCAGGCGGCGGCCGCCGTCGCAGCGGGATACCTCGGCGCGGTTGTTGCGATGAGGATGGGGCAACAGCTGCGGGGGGAAATCTTTGCAAGGATCCAGTCGCTGTCCTCCCAGGACGTTGCCGTTTTCGGGACCCAAAGCCTGACCACCCGTGCCACCAACGACACGCAGCAGGTCCAGGCGTTCGCTGTGCTGGTGTTCACCATGCTGGTAGCCGGGCCGGCCATGGGGGTGGGGGGCGTGGTCCTGGCCCTGCAGCAGGACGTGGCGCTGTCATCGGTGGTGATCGTCATAGTGCCGCTGCTCCTGCTGATTATGTACCTCATTGTCCGGAGGCTGATCCCGCTCTACCGGGAAGGGCAGGATCTGCTGGACCGCGCCGGCGGAATCCTTCGTGAGCAAATCATCGGCGCCGGTGTGATCCGGTCCTTTGTCCGCCAGGACCGGGAAGTGCGCCGCTTCGCCCGGGTTAACAGCAGCCTCACTGCCAATAACCTGCAGTCCGCGCTGCTGGTTGCCGGCATGCTCCCGCTGGTCATGCTGGTGGTCAACATTTCCTCCGTGGCTGTGGTGTGGTTCGGGGGACACCGGATCCAGGGCGGCCTGATGAACATCGGGGCGCTGACAGCGTTCATTGCTTATATCCTGCAGATCCTGCTGGCCATCATGATGTCGATGTACGTCCTGATGACGGCACCCCGCGCAGCGGTCTGCGCAGAGCGGATCAGCGCCGTCCTGGACACCGAGCCGTCAGTACGGGAACCGCTGGACCCAAAACCCCTTCACCTGAAGAGCGAAGACAGTCCCGCGGCTGGCCCTGACGTCCAAACAGCTCGTACCGTGCCTCCCGGTACCCTGGAGTTCTCTGACGTGGGCTTCTCCTATCCGGGTGCAGAGGAGCCCGTCCTTGCCGGCATCAGTTTCACCGCACGCCCGGGCACCACAACGGCGATCGTTGGCTCTACCGGCAGTGGGAAGTCCACCCTCCTCAACCTGATCCCGCGCTTCCTGGATTCCACGGCCGGAAACATCAGCCTGGGGGGCGTGGACATCAAGGACGCTTCCCTGGAAACCCTGCGCGCCGCCATGGCGATAGTTCCCCAGCACTCGCACCTCTTCACCGGCACCATCGCGGACAACCTTCGCATCGCTGCCCCGGACGCAACGGACGAGGAACTCTGGGAGATCCTCGAAACTGCCCAGACCATGCGCTTCATGCGGGATTTGCCACTGGGACTTGCCACGCCGCTTGGCCAGGGCGGCACCAACCTCTCGGGGGGCCAGCGGCAGCGGCTGTGCATTGCCCGCGCCCTGCTCCGCAAGACTTCCCTGTACCTGTTCGATGACAGTTTTTCCGCTCTCGACTATGACACGGACACCAGGCTGAGGCAGGCCCTGCAATCCACGCTGGCCGCCGCCACGGTCATAGTGGTCGCCGAGCGTATTTCTGCGGTTGAAGACGCGGGACTGATCCTGGTGCTCGACGGCGGCCGGCTCGTCGGGCAGGGAACACACCAGGAGTTGCTGGAAACATCCTCCACCTACCGGGAGATAGCCGAGTCCCAGTTGGCACTGGACGGACGCCCATGACTGAGCCAGCCGCCGTCGAGCAGACTCCGGAAAGGTTCTGGCCCACCGCACGCCGGCTTCTTGCCTTGCTGCGGCCCTTCCGCCTGCGCATGCTGGGCGCCGTCGCCGCCACCTGCGCCTTCGCGGGGATGAACGTCGCCGCGCCCAAGTATCTCGGTGACGCCACCGACATCGTGGTTGAAGGCGTCCTCCGCGGCGCCCTGGACCAGGACGGGCTCGGAGTCCTCCTCGGGGCCGTGGCGCTGATGTATGTCTGCGCTTCCCTTTTCAACTGGATCCAAGGCGCATTATCCGCCTACTCCGTGCAGGGCCTGATGTACGGACTGCGGGAGTCAGTGGAGGAAAAACTGCACCGGCTGCCGGTGCACTACTTCCGGGAACGTTCCAGGGGCGATGTCCTGAGCCGTGCCACCAACGACATCGACAACATCACCCAGGCGCTGAACCAGCTCCTGACGCAACTGATCATGTCCGTCCTGATGCTGTGCGGTTCGCTGGCCATGATGCTGTGGATATCGCCGCTGCTGGCTGCAATCGCGATCGCGACGGTTCCCTTTTCCACCCTCATCACGGTGCTCGTGGCAAGGAAGTCCCAGGCCCAGTTCGCCCGGCAGTGGACCGAAACCGGCGAACTCAATGCACACGTGGAGGAGTTCGTCACCGGCCACGAGGTCATCAAGGCGTTCGGGCAGCAGTCACAGGCTGCGGAAGTCTTCGCCCGGAGCAACGAGCGGCTCGCACGCGCCGCCACCAAGGCACAGTATTCAGCCGGGGTGGTGCAGCCACTGATGGTCCTGATGTCCAACCTCAACTACATCGCCGTGGCCGTGGTCGGGGCCCTCCAGGTCATCGCCGGCGCCATGACCATCGGTGGCATCCAGGCCTTCATCCAGTTCAGCAGGCTTTTTACCCAGCCTGTCGGCCAGATCGGAGGCATGCTGAACCTCATGCAGTCGTGCGCGGCTTCCGCAGCCCGTGTTTTCGTACTGCTGGATGCGGGGGAGGAGCCCGCTGATCCGCCGGCAGCGGGTGAGGTGGCCGAGACGCCCGGACGGATCGTTTTCGATGACGTGACGTTCGGTTATCCGCAGGCAGCACCGGCGGTCCGAAACCTTACCTTTGCGGTGGAACCGGGCCGGACGGTGGCGATTGTTGGGCACACCGGTGCGGGCAAGAGCACCGTCATCAACCTCCTGCTGCGGTTCTGCGAACCACGTTCAGGACGGATCACTATCGACGGGAGGGACATCGCGGCCATTCCACGGGACCTCCTGCGGGCACAATTCGGTGTGGTGCTGCAGGACGCGTGGCTCTTCGCGGGCACCATCCGGGAGAACATCGCCTATGGAAACCCCGGCGCAGCAGAAGCCGACATCCTGGCGGCGGCGGAGGCCAGCTACGTGGACCGCTTCGTCAGGTCCCTGCCCCGCGGGTACGACACCGTGCTGGAGAACGGCGGCGACGGGTTGAGCCAGGGCCAGCGGCAGCTGATCACCATCGCCAGGGCGCAGCTGGCGGGACGGTCGGTACTGATCCTCGATGAAGCAACGAGTTCAGTGGATTCACGGACGGAGCTGCTGATCCGCCAGGCCATGCAGCGGTTGCGCAGCGGCAGGACCAGCTTTGTTATTGCGCACCGTTTGTCCACCGTGCGCGACGCTGATCTAATCGTGGTCATGGACCACGGACGCATCGTCGAGCAGGGCAGCCACCAGGACCTCCTGGCCGCGAACAGTTACTACACCAGGCTTTACAGCGCCCAGTTCGCGCGGCAGGCGGGACGCCCCGGTGTGCTCGAGGCCGGCATTTGAGCGCGGCGGCCGGCTTTCCGGGCTCGTGGAAGCCGAACGCGGCCAGCTCGGTACCGCTGTTCGAGCAGCTGAGGCTCCAGGTCATCCATCTGGCCGACGGCGGAAAGCTGCCGCCGGGGACGCGCCTGCCCGCTGTCAGGGCCCTGGCGGAGAAGTTGGACGTCGCCCCGCACACGGTGGCCAGGGCATACAAGGAGCTTGAGGCGGCCGGCGTCGTGGCCACGCGTGGGAGGAACGGCACGGTGGTGTGTGCGCGTGATGAACGTCTCGGTGGACTTTCCGAGGCTGCCGCAGCCTATGCTGCCGCGGCCAAAGCCCAGGGTGCGTCGTTCGCCGAGGCGGTGCAGCTGCTGGCAGCAGCGTACGACGGCGGCTGAGGGCTGCCGCGTGGATGTTCGAAGAAGTTTTCGATTAGCATTAGTGGGTGCCTAAAGCCGTAGCTGAAGAATCTGCCATCCATTCCGTTGAAGCCGCCGTAGCCCAGATCGCGCCGCCGAAGCGCCCGGACCTTTCCCGCCTCGTAGTCAAGGGTGCCCGGGAGCACAACCTGCGCAACGTGGATCTGGACCTGCCGCGTGACGCCATGATCGTCTTCACCGGGTTGTCCGGCTCCGGCAAGTCGTCGCTCGCCTTCGACACCATTTTCGCCGAGGGGCAGCGCCGCTACGTCGAATCGCTCTCCGCCTACGCCCGGCAATTTCTCGGGCAGGTGGACAAGCCCGACGTCGATTTCATCGAGGGGCTGTCACCGGCCGTCTCCATTGACCAGAAGTCCACCAGCAAGAACCCCCGCTCAACAGTGGGAACCATCACCGAGATCTACGACTACATGCGTTTGCTCTGGGCGCGCGTCGGCCGGCCGCACTGCCCGGTATGCGGAGAGCCTGTGGCCAAGCAGACACCACAGCAGATCGTTGACCAGCTCCTCGAGCTGGACGAGGGCACCCGCTTCCAGGTCCTCGCTCCGGTGGTGCGCGGGCGGAAGGGGGAGTTTGTCGACCTCTTCAAGGAACTGACCGCCAAGGGGTACTCCCGGGCCCGCGTGGACGGAAACCTGGTCCAGCTGAGCGACCCGCCAAAGCTGGGCAAGCAGTTTAAGCACACCATCGAAGTTGTGGTTGACCGCCTGGTGGTCAAGGAAGGTATCAGCCAGCGGCTCACCGACTCCATCGAAACCGCCCTTGGCCTCGCCGAGGGCCGGGTCCTCGCCGAATTCGTGGATCTGGACGCTGACGATCCGCACCGCCTCCGGGCGTTCTCCGAGAACCTGGCGTGCCCGAACGAACACCCGCTGGCCATCGACGAAATCGAGCCCCGGTCGTTCTCCTTCAACAACCCTTTCGGCGCCTGCGCGGCCTGCAGCGGCATCGGTACCAAGCTGGAGGTGGACGAGGAACTCATCGTTCCCAACCCGGAACTCTCCCTGTCCGAAGGCGCCATCGCTCCCTGGTCCCTGGGCACTGCCACCACTGAATACTGGAACAGGCTCCTGGAAGGACTGGCCAAGGAACTCGGCTTCTCCATGGACACCCCGTGGGAGAAGCTGGGCAGCGACGTCCGCCAGACCGTCCTGCACGGCAAGGACCACAAGGTTGTTGTTCAATACCGCAACCGGTTCGGCCGGGAACGGAAGTACAGCACCGGCTTTGAAGGTGCCATCCAGTACGTCCACCGCAAGCACGGCGAGACGGATTCGGATTGGGCCCGGGACCGCTACGAAGAGTACATGCGGCAGATTCCCTGCCCCGCATGCAACGGCGCCCGGCTCAACCCTGCTTCCCTGTCGGTGCTCATCAACGGCAAGTCCATTGCCGACGTCGCCGCCCTCCCCATGCGTGACTGCGCCGAATTCCTGAACAACCTCGTGCTCACCGGCCGTGAGGCCCAGATCGCGCACCAGGTGCTCAAGGAAATCCAAGCCCGGCTGACCTTCCTGCTGGACGTCGGGCTGGAATACCTGAACCTTGAAAGGCCGTCCGCCACGCTCTCCGGCGGGGAAGCCCAGCGCATCCGGCTTGCCACCCAGATCGGCTCCGGCCTGGTGGGTGTCCTGTATGTCCTCGACGAACCCTCCATCGGGCTGCACCAGCGCGACAACCGGCGCCTGATCGACACCCTCACCCGGCTGCGGGACATGGGCAATACGCTGATCGTGGTGGAGCATGACGAAGACACCATCCACGTGGCGGACTGGGTGGTGGACATCGGACCCGGCGCCGGCGAACACGGCGGCCAGGTGGTCCACTCCGGTTCCTACAAGGAACTGCTGGAAAACACCGCGTCACTGACCGGCGACTACCTGTCCGGGCGCAAGAAGATCGAGGTTCCGAAGAAGCGCCGGAAGTACGACAAGAAGCGTGAACTGAAGGTGATCGGCGCACGGGAAAACAACCTCGTCAACGTCGACGCCGCGTTCCCGCTGGGCCTTTTCACCGCCGTGACCGGCGTGAGCGGTTCGGGCAAATCGACGCTTGTGAACGAGATCCTGTACAAAGTGCTGGCCAACAAACTCAACGGCGCCAAGCAGGTTGCCGGGCGGCATAAGACCGTCCAGGGACTGGAACACCTGGACAAGGTGGTGCACGTTGACCAGAGCCCCATCGGCCGTACGCCGCGCTCGAACCCGGCCACGTACACGGGCGTCTTTGACAACATCCGCAAGCTTTTCGCGGAGACCACCGAAGCGAAGGTCCGCGGCTACCTTCCAGGCCGGTTCTCCTTCAACGTCAAGGGCGGGCGCTGCGAAGCATGCTCCGGCGACGGCACGCTGAAGATCGAAATGAACTTCCTGCCGGACGTCTACGTTCCGTGTGAGGTGTGCCACGGCGCCCGGTACAACCGCGAGACCCTGGAAGTGCATTACAAGGGCAAGACCATCGCGGACGTGCTCAACATGCCCATCGAGGAGGGCGCGGAGTTCTTCGCCGCCTTCTCCCCGATTGCGCGTCACCTGAACACCCTCGTAGACGTAGGCCTGGGCTACGTCCGACTGGGCCAGCCGGCTACCACGCTGTCCGGCGGCGAGGCCCAGCGCGTCAAGCTGGCCGCTGAACTGCAAAAGCGTTCGAACGGCCGCAGTGTCTATGTCCTGGACGAGCCCACTACGGGCCTCCACTTCGAGGACATCCGCAAGCTGCTGATGGTCCTGCAGGGCCTGGTGGACAAAGGCAACACGGTGATCACCATCGAACACAACCTGGATGTCATCAAGAGTGCCGACTGGATTGTTGACCTCGGTCCGGACGGCGGCTCGGGAGGCGGCCAGATCGTCGCTGCCGGTACCCCCGAACAGCTCGCCAAGTCCACCACCAGCCACACCGCCACTTTCCTCGCGGAAATCCTGCCCTAAGGAGCAAAGTATTCCTTGGCGGGTATGCGAGTTTCAGGCATGCGTGCTGTCGTGAGAAACTAACCCGGTGACTCAAACAACAGTGCCCGTGATCTTTGACCTGGACGGCACTCTTGTCGATCCGGCCGGTGGGATAACAGACGGAATTGCTTCAGCCCTTCGCGGGCTGGGGCTTCCGGTTCCCGGCCAGGACCTGCTCGAAGCGATGATTGGCCCCAAGCTGAGCGACTCGCTGCTCAACGTGGCCCAGGTGCCGGCGGAGCTGCTGGACGACGTTATCCGCCGCTACCGGGAGTATTACGTGTCTACCGGAATCGCCCAGAGCCGGCTCTACCCGGGCGTCCGGGAGGTCCTTGAGTCCTACGCTGCCGCAGGCCGGCCGATCGCCGTGGCAACGCAGAAACCCCAAGGCCTGGCGCGCACGGTCCTGGAGCACCATGGAATCGACGGGCTGTTCCACGGCATCCACGGATCGGCAGATGACGAATCCGCTGTGGAAGGCGTTCCGCTGGGCAAGACGGAGATCATCGCCGCAGCCTTAAAGGACCTGGGCACGCAGCACGCGCTGATGGTCGGGGACCGGGCCCAGGATGTGGCGGGCGCCATTGCCAACGGCCTGGACTGCATCGGCGTTGCCTGGGGCTTTGCCCCCGACGGGGAGCTGGAAACGGCGGGTGCCGTAAGCGTTGTGGAAACCGCCGCGGAGCTGGTTTCCACCATCGACCGGTTGCAGGCCATCCACAGTGCCGCCATGAGCGAGGTGACGAACGATGGCACTTTTTGAGGCTGTCCGCTGGACCACGCGAAGCTTGATCTCCGGCTCCTGCCGGCCCACCGTCATCGGACTGGAGAACGTGCCCACAGACGGTCCGTTCATTGTGGCACCCAACCACCTCTCCTTCTTTGACAGCGTCATCGTCCAGGCGCTGATGCCGCGCCCGGTGGCGTTCTTCGCAAAGGCGGAGTACTTCACCACCGGTGGCGTCAAGGGCAAGGTCATGAAGTCCTTCTTCGAATCCGTGGGCTCCATCCCCGTGGAACGCGGTGAGCAGGCCGCCAGCGTCCAGGCGCTCAAGACCCTGCTGGACATCCTCGAGTCGGGCAAGGGCATCGGGATCTATCCCGAAGGCACCCGTTCCCGGGACGGCATCCTGTACCGTGGGCGCACCGGCGTGGGCTGGCTGGCGTTGACCACCGGAGCCCCGGTCATCCCGGTGGGCCTGATCGGAACGGAAAACCTTCAGCGCGCCGGGGAGAAGGGCGTCCGGCCGCAGCACTTCACCATGAAGGTGGGGGAGCCCCTGTACTTCGACAAGACGGGACCGGACCACTCGCTGCCGGCCCGCCGGGAAGTCACCGACCGCATCATGGACGCCATTGCTGAACTCAGCGGCCAGGAGCGGTCCACCAGCTACAACCAGGCCAAGATCGCCGATTAGGATCTGCAGGCCTCGGGTTAAGGCGCGGGTGGCTCCGTGTGGCGGAGGCACCCGGTGCGCCTCAGTAGAATGGATAGGTGGCAAATCCAGCAAGTTACCGCCCGCAGACGGGTGAGATTCCCACCAACCCAGGGGTGTACCGGTTCCGCGACCCCAACGGGCGGGTCATCTACGTAGGCAAGGCGAAAAGCCTCCGCTCCCGGCTGAATTCGTACTTTGCCAACCCTGCCGGACTCCTGCCCAAGACCTACGCGATGGTCCACGCGGCCAGCAGCGTGGAATGGACCGTGGTGGGCAGTGAGCTGGAATCGCTGCAGCTGGAATACACCTGGATCAAAGAGTTTAAGCCCCGGTTCAACGTCGTCTTCCGCGACGACAAGACCTACCCTTACCTCGCCGTAACCATGGGCGAAAAGTACCCGCGCGTGCAGGTGATGCGTGGCGACCGGAGGAAGGGCACCCGCTACTTCGGGCCGTACACCGCAGGAGCCATCCGGGAAACCATGGATACGCTGCTCCGCGTCTTCCCGGTGCGCAGCTGCAGTGCCGGTGTCTTCAAGCGCGCCGAAGCAAGCGGCCGGCCCTGCCTGCTGGGGTACATCGACAAATGCTCGGCACCCTGCGTGGGCCGCATCTCGCCGGAAGACCACCGCGCCCTCGCCGACGATTTCTGCGCTTTTATGGGCGGGGAGGCCAAACGTTTCATCGCCAAGCTCGAAAAGCAGATGGCGGAAGCGGTAGCGGAGCTCAACTATGAGCGGGCGGCCCGGCTGCGCGACGACATCGCGGCACTGCGCAAGGTTTTTGAGAGGAATGCAGTGGTGTTGGCGGAAGACACCGACGCCGATATCTTCGCCCTGCACGAGGACGAACTGGAAGCCGCAGTGCAGGTGTTCCACGTCCGCGGCGGCCGGGTCCGCGGCCAGCGCGGCTGGGTGGTCGAGAAGGTAGAGGATTCCACCACCCCCGACCTCGTGGAACACCTCCTGCAGCAGGTCTACGGGGACGAGGGGCACGGCCACGGCCGGCTGCCCCGCGAAGTCCTGGTGCCGGTCGCACCCAGCAACGCCGCGGAACTGACCGAGTGGCTGGGTGGGATGCGCGGCGCCAAGGTTGACATCCGGGTGCCGCAGCGCGGGGACAAAGCCGCCCTGATGTCCACGGTGCGCGAGAACGCCGAGCACGCATTGAAGCTGCACAAGACCCGCCGGGCGGGGGACATTACCGTGCGGTCGCAGGCCCTGCAGGAACTGCAGGAGGCGCTGGACCTTCCGGTGCCCCTGCTGCGCATTGAATGCTTCGACGTCTCCCACGTCCAGGGCACCAACGTGGTGGCATCGATGGTGGTGGTGGAGGACGGCCTTCCGAAGAAGTCCGATTACCGGAAGTTCTCGATCACGGGCGCCGCGGCCACCGACGACACTGCCGCGATGCACGACGTCCTGACCCGGCGGTTCCGCCATTACCTCCAGGACAAGTCGGCGCAGGTGGACGAGGCCGTCCTCAACTCCAGCGCGGACGAAACGGACCAGCGTGAAGCCGGAGGTGTGGAGACGGGGCAGCAGGAACCGGCCAGGGACGCGGCCCTGCTGGACACCACCACGCCGGCGCCGCGCGCCAAGTTCGCCTACCCGCCCAACCTTGTGGTGGTGGACGGCGGAAAACCCCAGGTCAACGCCGCCGCCCGGGCGCTGGCAGATCTGGGCATCGACGACGTATACGTCGTGGGCCTGGCCAAGCGCCTGGAAGAGGTCTGGCTGCCGGACAGCGACTTCCCGGTGATCCTGCCTCGGACATCCCAGGGGCTGTACCTGCTCCAGCGGATCCGCGACGAGGCCCACCGGTTCGCCATCTCGTTCCACCGGCAAAAGCGCGGGAAGGCGATGACCGTCTCCGCCCTGGACGGCGTTCCCGGCCTCGGCGCCTCCAAGCGGAAGGCCCTGCTGGCGCACTTTGGATCCGTGAAGGGCGTCAAGGCGGCTTCCGTGGCGGAGCTTTCCGAAGCGAAGGGGATCGGACCTGCCCTCGCGGGCGCCATCGTCAGCCATTTCTCCGCCGGCGGACCGGAGGCAGCCGCCGTACCGGCCATCAACATGACCACCGGTGAAGTCATCGAATCCTAGTGGAAACTGCTGAAACGCAGCGGAGTTGAAAGAAACTTAGCTAGGGTTGAGGGCGGGGTGTCGGCCGATGCGGGCCGGCCCACAAACCTAGAGCAGAAACGGGGCGGACCTAATGGCAGACACAACGGCGGAATCCGGAGCAGGGCAGGACGGGATGCTCCCCGTCAAGCCGCTCGAAGCGGAACTGCTGGTGGTCACCGGGATGTCCGGAGCGGGGCGCAGCACGGCGGCCGACGCGCTTGAGGACCACGGCTGGTATGTCGTGGAGAACCTTCCGCCGCAGATGCTGGGCACGCTCGCCGAGCTCGTGTCCCACGCGCCCCAGTCCATCCCGCGGCTGGCCGTGGTGATAGACGTCCGCAGCAAGGGGCTGTTCGCCGACATCCGCGCTGCCCTCGGCGCGCTGGCCGCCAGCGGCGTCGCCTTCCGCGTCCTTTTCCTCGACGCCAGCGACGACGTCCTGGTCCGGCGGTTCGAACAGGGACGCCGGCCCCATCCCCTGCAGGGCGGGGGCCGCATCCTCGACGGCATCGCAGCCGAACGCGACCTGCTGCAGGAACTGCGCGACAGCTCCGACGTCGTGCTGGACACCTCGGGCTACAACGTTCACGGCCTCGCCACGGCCATCACGGAACTCTTCAGTGAAACGGGACCCGTGGCCCTGCGGCTGAACGTCATGAGCTTCGGCTTTAAGTACGGCCTGCCCGTGGACTCAAACTACGTGGCAGACGTCCGGTTCATCCCCAACCCGCACTGGGTGCCGCAGCTGCGCCCGCACACCGGGCTGGACAAGGACGTCAGCGACTACGTGCTCGAAGCCGAGGGCGTCAAGAACTTCGTGGATCGCTATGTGATGGCACTGGAACCGGTCCTGGACGGCTACCGTCGCGAGAACAAGCACTACGCCACCATCGCCGTGGGCTGCACCGGCGGTAAACACCGCTCGGTGGCAGTCGCCGTCGAACTCTCCAAGAAGCTGGCCCAGTACCCGCGGGTCACGGTGACCACCACGCACCGGGACCTGGGCCGCGAGTAATGTCGCTTTTCACCGGGGCACTGCCGCTGGTTCCGCCGGCCGGAACGGCGGCCTTCCAACACGATAAGGGTCCGAATGTCGTTGCCCTGGGTGGCGGGCACGGCCTGTCCGCGTCGCTCTCTGCACTGCGCCTGCTCACCTCGGAGCTCACTGCGATCGTCACGGTCGCGGACGACGGCGGTTCTTCCGGGCGCCTGCGGGACGAGTACGGTGTCCTCCCGCCCGGGGACCTGCGGATGGCGCTCTCTGCCCTGTGCGACGACACCGACTGGGGACGCACCTGGCGAGACGTGATGCAGCACCGCTTCCGTCCCGGGAAAGGACCGGGCGGCTCGCTGGATGACCACGCCACCGGCAACCTGCTGATCGTCACCCTCTGGGAGCTGCTGGGTGACGCGGTCGCAGGACTGCGGTGGGCCGGCGCACTGCTGGGCGCCCGCGGCCAGGTCCTGCCCATGTCCACGCAGCCGTTGACCATCGAAGGCGACGTGCGGGTCACAGCCCCCGACGGCGAATCCGTGCTGCAGACCATCCGGGGACAGGCACGCTGCGCCGTGGCGGGCTCATTGGAGCAGGTGCGCCTCCTGCCCGAGGCGGCGCCGGCCTGCCCTGAAGCACTGAGCGCCATTGAGCTCGCGGACTGGGTGATCCTGGGCCCGGGCTCCTGGTACACCTCGGTGCTGCCGCACCTGTTGCTCCCCGAAATGCGGCAGGCGCTGTGCCACACCCCGGCGAAACGCTGCCTGACCATGAACCTGGCAACAGACACCAAGGAAACTTCCGGCATGACGGCGGCCGACCACCTGCACGTCCTGCGGCGCTACGCCCCGGAGTTCAACGTCGACGTTGTCCTGGCAGACCCCGCCTCCGTTCCGGACCGGCAGGAGTTCGAGAAGGCCGCCGCGATGATCGGCGCCGAGGTGGTCTTGGGTAAAGTAGGGGCGTCGGGCCGCCGACCCGTCCACGACCCCCTGCGTCTGGCCACGGCGTACAACGACATTTTTGGGAACAGTTAGGAAGGTGCCATGGCACTGACAGCATCAGTCAAGGAAGAACTGTCCCGTCTGGACATCAAGAAATCATCAGTCCGGAAGGCTGAAGTCTCCGCCATGCTCCGCTTTGCCGGCGGGCTCCACATCATCTCGGGCCGGATTGTCATCGAGGCCGAAGTGGACCTGGCCTCCACCGCCCGCCGCCTCCGGGCTGCCATCGCCGAAGTCTACGGGCACCAGAGCGAGATCATCGTGGTGTCCGCAGGGGGACTGCGTCGTGCCAGCCGCTACGTCGTCCGGGTAGTGCGCGACGGCGAGGCCCTGGCCCGCCAGACCGGCCTCCTCGACGGGCGCGGCCGCCCCGTCCGGGGGCTGCCCTCCGCCGTCGTCAACGGTTCGGCAGCAGATGCCGAAGCCGTATGGCGCGGTGCCTTCCTGGCGCACGGATCGCTCACCGAACCGGGACGGTCCTCCTCTCTGGAGGTCACCTGCCCCGGCCCGGAATCCGCGCTGGCACTTGTGGGTGCCGCCCGCCGCCTGGACATCCAGGCGAAGGCCCGCGAAGTCCGGGGCGTGGACCGGGTGGTCATCCGCGACGGCGACACCATCGCCGCCCTCCTCACCCGCATGGGAGCCCACGACGCGCTGATGGTGTGGGAGGAACGCCGGATGCGCAAGGAAGTACGGGCCACCGCCAACCGGCTTGCCAACTTCGACGATGCCAACCTCCGCCGCTCAGCCCAGGCCGCCGTGGCGGCCGGGGCCCGCGTGGACCGTGCCCTGGAGATTTTGGGCGACGACGTCCCGGAGCACCTGAAGTACGCCGGCGAGCTGCGGGTGGCGCACAAGCAGGCCAGCCTGGACGAACTGGGCCGCCTTGCCGATCCCGTGATGACCAAGGACGCAATCGCCGGACGGATCCGGCGCCTGCTGGCCATGGCGGACAAACGTGCGCAGGACCTGGGCATCCCGGGGACGGATGCCAATGTGACGCCGGAAATGCTGGACGAGTAACAGCCCCCTAGAATCAAAAAGATTCCGGGTGCCAGACGCCCGGATGCACAATCCGAGAGTTACCAACCGGACTGAGTGTCCACGATATTGGAGGATTTTGTGACCGAGTACGTACTGCCCGAACTCAGCTACGATTACGCTGCCCTGGAGCCGCACATCTCAGCGCGCATCATGGAGCTGCACCACAGCAAGCACCACGCAACCTACGTGGCCGGTGCCAACAACGCCCTGGCCCAGCTGGCCGAGGCGCGCGAGAAGGGCGACTTCGCCAACATCAACCGCCTGTCCAAGGACCTGGCGTTCCACACCGGCGGCCACGTCAACCACTCCGTGTTCTGGAACAACCTCTCCCCGGACGGCGGCGACAAGCCCGAAGGTGAGCTCGCAGCGGCCATCGATGACGCCTTCGGCTCCTTCGACGCCTTCCGCGCCCAGTTCTCCGCGGCCGCACTCGGCCTGCAGGGCTCCGGCTGGGGTTTCCTGGCTTACGAGCCCATCGGCGGAAACCTGGTCATCGAGCAGCTGTACGACCAGCAGGGAAACGTGGCGCTGGGCACCACCCCGCTGCTGATGCTGGACATGTGGGAGCACGCCTTCTACCTGGATTACGTCAACGTGAAGGCCGACTACGTCAAGGCATTCTGGAACATCGTGAACTGGGCCGACGTCGCCAAGCGCTTCGAGGCTGCACGCACCAACGCCACGGGTCTCATCACGCTCCCGTAGTGACCCGCGCTTCACACGCATGTAACAAAGTTCACATTTAGGGGGTAAAGCTCCCGGAATGTGGACCGTCCGCCCCCGCACTTGCGGGGGCGGACCCAGTTAAACGTAAGATAGGTCACGGAAGGCGGTTAGCCTTCAGCAATGAGGCTGGTCGCCCTCCGTCTGTAAATCATCTCTGCCCAATGGCGTGCGGGATCTGTTAGTTGGCTTGAACGCCCGCTCAACTAGTTGTGCTTTTGAAAGCACCAAGGAGACTGAAAAAGTGACGACCCGTATTGGTATCAACGGCTTTGGCCGTATTGGCCGCAACTACTTCCGCGCAGCACTGGCACAGGGCGCGGACCTGGAGATCGTTGCTGTCAACGACCTCACCAGCCCGGAGGCCCTGGCCCACCTGTTCAAGTACGACTCCGTCGGCGGCCGCCTGAAGGAAACCATCGAGGTCAAGGACGGCAACATCGTCGTCAACGGCAACGTCGTCAAGGTCCTGGCAGAGCGCGACCCCTCCAACCTTCCCTGGGGCGAGCTGGGCGTGGACATCGTCATCGAGTCCACCGGCTTCTTCACCAAGGCCGCCGATGCGCAGAAGCACATCGACGCCGGCGCCAAGAAGGTCCTGATTTCCGCCCCGGCCTCCGATGAGGACATCACCATCGTGATGGGCGTGAACCACAAGCTGTACGACAACGCCACGCACCACATCATCTCCAACGCATCCTGCACCACCAACTGCCTCGGCCCGCTGGCCAAGGTGGTCAACGACGAGTTCGGCATCGAGCGCGGCCTCATGACCACCGTCCACGCCTACACCGCGGACCAGAACCTGCAGGACGGCCCGCACAAGGACCTGCGCCGCGCCCGCGCCGCCGCCGTCAACATGGTGCCGACCTCCACCGGTGCAGCCAAGGCAATCGGGCTGGTCCTGCCGGAGCTCAAGGGCAAGCTGGACGGCTACGCCATCCGCGTCCCCGTCCCCACCGGTTCCGCCACCGACCTCACCGTCACCGTCTCCCGTGAGACCACGGTGGAGGAAGTCAACGCCGCCCTCAAGCGGGCAGCCGAGTCCGAGGACCTGCAGGGCTTCCTGACCTACACGGACGAGCCGATTGTCTCCTCCGACATCGTTGGCGATCCCGCATCCTCCATCTTTGACTCCGGCCTCACCAAGGTGATCGGCAACCAGGTCAAGGTTGTCTCCTGGTACGACAACGAATGGGGCTACTCCAACCGCCTCGTTGACCTCACGGAGCTTGTGGCAGCCAAGCTGGGCTAGGGTTAGACACATGACATCTCACACCCTCAACGAACTGATCGCTGAAGGTGTCCGCGGGCGGTACATTCTGGTTCGAAGTGACCTGAATGTGCCGCTCGACGGCTCTACAGTGACTGACGACGGCCGCATCAGGGCCTCACTGCCAGTGCTGGGAAAGCTCACGGACGCCGGTGCCCGCGTGCTGGTAACAGCCCACCTCGGACGCCCCAAGGGCGCCCCGGAGGAAAAGTACTCCCTTCGCCCCGCCGTCGACCGCCTGGCCGAACTGGCAGGCTTCAAGGTCTCCCTCGCCGGGGATACGGTGGGCAACTCCGCTAAGGAAGCTGCAGCCTCCCTCCAGGACGGCGAAGTGCTGGTCCTGGAGAACGTGCGTTTCGACGCCCGCGAAACCAGCAAGGACGACGCCGAGCGCGGCGCCTTCGCTGACGAGCTGGTGGCCCTGACGGGCGGCAACGGCGCATACGTCGATGACGCTTTCGGTGCCGTGCACCGCAAGCACGCCAGCGTCTACGACGTCGCCACCCGGCTCCCGTCCTACCTGGGCGACCTCGTGCACACTGAGGTGGAGGTGCTCCGCAAGCTGACGGCAGACACCCAGCGCCCCTACGTGGTGGTGCTTGGCGGCTCCAAGGTTTCGGACAAGCTCGCAGTCATCGACAACCTGCTCGGCAAGGCGGACACCATCCTGGTGGGCGGCGGGATGCTGTTCACGTTCCTCGCCGCATCCGGACACAAGGTGGCCTCCAGCCTGCTGGAGGAGGACCAGATTCCCGTGGTCCAGGACTACCTGAAGCGGGCAGCAGACGCCGGCACCGAATTCGTGGTGCCCACGGATGTTGTGGTGGCGGAGAAGTTCGCTGCCGACGCAGCCCACGAGACTGTTCCGGCCGACGCCATCGAGAACAGCAGCTTCGGTGCCCAGGGCATAGGCCTTGATATCGGTCCGGATTCAGCAGCCGCGTTTGCCGACCGGATCAAGGGTGCCAAGACCGTCTTCTGGAACGGTCCCATGGGAGTCTTCGAATTCGAAGCGTTCGCCGCCGGCACCCGGGCCATCGCGCAGTCCCTGACCGAAACCGGGGCCTTCACCGTGGTGGGAGGCGGGGACTCAGCAGCCGCCGTCCGCACCCTCGGCTTCGCTGACGACCAGTTCGGCCACATTTCCACAGGTGGCGGCGCCAGCCTGGAATACCTCGAAGGCAAGGAACTCCCGGGACTCAGCGTCCTGGACCGGTAGCAGCACCTCCGGCAGCAGTACCTGGCTCTTCAATCCTCCGGCCGGCAGGTTGCCCCGCGGCAGCCTGCCGGCCGAACACTTATCAAGACTTTTTGGAGAATACGTGACAACGTCAACGAACGGCGCCTTCGACCGCAAGCCCTTCATAGCGGGCAACTGGAAAATGAACATGGACCACGTGCAGGGCATCACCCTCCTGCAGAAACTCGCGTGGACCCTCTCCGACGCCAAGCACGACTACAACCGGGTCGAAGTTGCCGTCTTCCCGCCGTTCACCGACCTCCGCGGCGTGCAGACCCTGGTCCAGGGTGATGACCTGGACGTTGCCTATGGCGGCCAGGACCTCTCGCAGTTCGACTCCGGCGCCTACACTGGCGACATCTCGGGCCAGTTCCTGAATAAGCTGGGCTGCACGTACGTCCTGGTCGGCCATAGCGAACGCCGGACCATCCACAACGAGTCCGACGACGTCCTCAACGCCAAGGTGAAGGCCGCCTTCAAGCACGGCCTGGTTCCCGTGCTCTGCGTCGGCGAAGGGCTGGAAATCCGCCAGGCCGGCACCCACGTGGACCACACCCTGGCCCAGCTCCGCGCTGGTGTTGCAGGACTTACCCCGGAGCAGGCCAGCGAGCTTGTGGTGGCCTACGAGCCCGTCTGGGCCATTGGCACCGGCGAAGTAGCGGGGCCGGGTGACGCCCAGGAAATGTGCGCCGCCATCCGCGCCGAGCTCGAGTCCCTGTTCGGAGCAGACGTCGCGTCGAAGACCCGCCTGCTGTACGGCGGTTCCGTCAAGGCAAACAATGCAGCCGCGATCCTGAAGGAACGCGACGTGGACGGCCTGTTGGTGGGTGGCGCAAGCCTCGATCCGGCCGAGTTTGCTAATATTGTCAGGTTCGAGAGTCACCTGGTGACGGACTAGTCCGTCCCGCCGCGCATACTCCCGCAATTCCAACTTTCTGAAAGGCCGTCGTGGACGTTCTTCATGTCATTCTGCAGATCCTCCTGGGCATCACCAGCCTCCTGCTGACGTTGCTCATCCTCCTCCACAAGGGACGGGGCGGCGGACTGTCCGACATGTTCGGTGGCGGCATGAGTTCAGGGCTGAGCTCCTCCGGCGTGGCCGAGCGCAACCTCAACCGGTTCACGGTGATCCTCGGTGTCACCTGGGGCATTGTGATCATCGCCCTGGGGCTGATTATGCGGTTCACCGGCAGCGGCGACTCCTAAAGCACTGCCAAGAGGATCGGCGCGGGCACTGCCGCGGCGCTGATCTGCGAACTAAACTGTGGCTGTCGGTTTCCGGCAGCCACAGTTCTGTTTAAGAGGCAGGAGCCCCGATGGTACATCCAACGTCAGGTTTCCGGGGCACCCGCGCGGGTGTCACGGCAGGATCAGGACCAAGCCTCCAGGCCGCCGAGGACCACGGGAAAAGCCTCCCGCGCGTCCGGATCTCGTACTGGTGCGCCAAGGGACATGAAACCCGGCTGGTCTTCCTCAAACTTCCTGACGACCAGCTTCCTGCCGTATGGGACTGCCGGCGATGCGGGGCCATGGCAGCGAGGGATGGCATGGCGGCCGCCGAGGCCGACGGCATGGACGACGGCTACAAAAGCCACCTGGAATACGTTAAAGAACGGCGCTCCAGCCAGGACGCCGAAGACCTCCTGGCTGGAGCGCTGGAGAAACTACGCGCCCGCAGCGTCCTTCCGGACGAGCTGATGGGGGACGCGTGACGCCGCGTTCTCATCGATGAGCCAGAGGGTCCGCGACGTTCCCCGGGGACCCGCGGCAGGCACCTGGACAGGGTTGGCACCGGCCAGTGCCAGCCCCACTGCACCGGCCTTGTCCTCGCCCGCAACAACCATCCACACCTCAGACGCCGTGTTGATGGCGGGCAGCGTCAGGGAAACGCGCAGCGGAGGCGGCTTGGGCGAATTCCGCACACCCACCACCGTCCGCTCCTTTTCCCGGATTCCGGCATGCTCGGGAAACAGCGACGCCACATGCGCATCGGGTCCCACACCCAGCAGGACAACGTCCAGGCGGGGGAGTGCAGCCGGCTGTTCAGGCCGGTCATCGGACATGTCCGCGGCGTGCTCTGAAGCGGCAGCATCCCGCAGTTGGCGGGCGTAGTCCTCGGCAGCCTCTTCCGGAGTACCGAACTGGTCCGATGATCCCGGTTCATGGATCCGCTCCGGATCCACCGGAATGTGCGAGAGCAAGGCTTCGAACGCCTGCCTCGTGTTCCGGTCGGCATCGTCTGAGGAGACAAACCGCTCATCTCCCCACCAGAAGTTGACCTTGGACCAGTCGACGGCGGGCGCCGCCGGAGAGTCAGCAACAGCCTTGAGCGTGCCAATACCCACCGTGCCGCCGGTCAGGACCACGGTAGCTTCACCGTACTTGTCCTGGACATCAACAAGCTTGGTGATCAGGCGCGCCGCAATGGCCGCCATCAGCACGGACGAATCAGGATGAATGCTTACTCTTGGCTCAACGCTCACTGGGTCGGACGCTCCTTAGATTGGTACGTGGCAGTCCCATAGTAATCACTTCGCCGAACACTTCGTCCGGGTCCAGACGGCGCAGCTCCTCTGCAAGGCAGTCGCGGAGGCTGCGGCGTGGAAGCGAGATCCGCTGGGCAGGCTGGCCCGGCTGGGTCAGTTCGGCCACGGACAGTCCCGGGCGGAAGAGTTGCACGTCGCCGCCGGGGCGGGTGAGGCGGACGCGGCGGATGCCGGTCCCGGCCGGGTCCGCCACGATGGTGACCGGTGCGTCCAGAGTGAGGGTGAGCCAGGCCGCGAGGAGGATGGTGCTCGGGGAGTCCGAGGCACCTTCAACCGCGACGGCGGTCACGGGCGAGGAGTCCACCTGGTCCAGGACAGCGGCGAGTTGGATCCGCCAGTTGGTCAGGCGGGTCCAGGCGAGGTCCGTGTCCCCGGCCCGGTAGGTGGCGTGGATGTTCTCCAGCGCCGCCTGCGGGTCCGGTTCGTTGGCGGAGTCGGTGATTCTGCGGTGCGCGATGCGGCCGATGGAGGTTTCGCAGGCACTTTCCGGTGCGCCGTGCGGCCACCAGGCCACAATCGGTGCGTCCGGGAGCAGCAGGGCGGCGACGAGGGATTCGCTTTCGTGGGCGAGCTGGCCGTAGCCGCGCAGCACGATGACCTCGGAGGCCCCCGCGTCGCCGCCCACGCGGATCTGGGCGTCCAGTTTGTCCGCGGCGTCGGCCCCGGCGTCGGCCAGGACGATGATCCGGCAGGGGTGTTCCCGGCTGGCCTCGTTGGCTGCCTCGATCGCTTCTTCCTCAAGCCCGGACTTGGTGACCACCACGAGGGTGAGCACCCGGCCCAGGGCGATCACGCCGCCCTGCTCACGCAGGGCCATCAGCTTTTTGGAAACGTTCGAGGTGGTGGTGTCCGGCAAATCTACAATCATGGCCTTCTCCAGGTTCGTCCGTCACGGGCCAGCAGCTCATCAGCACTGGCCGGGCCCCACGATCCCGGGGCGTAGGGCTCGGGCTGTTCATCCAGGGTGGCCCAGTATTCCTCGAACGGGTCAAGGATCTTCCAGGACAGCTCCACTTCCTCGTGCCGCGGGAACAGCGGCGGCTCGCCCAGGAGTACGTCCAGGATCAGCCGCTCGTACGCCTCCGGGGACGACTCGGTGAAGGAGTGGCCGTAGCCGAAGTCCATGGTCACGTCCCGCACTTCCATCTGCGTGCCAGGAACCTTGGACCCGAACCGGATGGTCACGCCCTCGTCAGGCTGGACCCGGATCACCACGGCGTTCTGGCCGAAGTCATCCTCACCGTGGTCACGGAACAACAGGTTCGGTGCACGCTTGAACACCACCGCGATCTCGGTCACCCGGCGGCCCAGGCGCTTTCCCGCGCGCAGGTAGAACGGCACACCGGACCAGCGGCGGGTGTGGATGTCCACCCGGATCGCGGCGAACGTCTCGGTGGTGGAATTGGCCGGGATGCCTTCTTCCTCCAGGTAGCCCTGGACCTGTTCCCCGCCCTGCCAGCCGCCGGTGAACTGGCCCCGCGCAGAATGCGTGGACAGGTCATCGGGGAGCTTGACGGCGGCGAGGACCTTTTCCTTCTCCGCACGCAGGTCATCGGCGTTGAAGGAAATGGGTTCCTCCATCGCTGTCAGCGCCAGCAGCTGGAGCAGGTGGTTCTGGATCACGTCGCGGGCCGCGCCCACGCCGTCGTAATACCCTGCCCGGCCGCCGGTGCCGATGTCTTCGGCCATCGTGATCTGGACATGGTCCACATAGTTCGCGTTCCACAACGGCTCGAACAGCTGGTTCGCGAACCGCAAAGCCAGGATGTTCTGGACCGTCTCCTTGCCCAGGTAATGGTCGATCCGGAACACCGCGTCCGCCGGGAATACCGACTCGACAATGTCGTTCAGCTTCCGGGCCGATTCCAGGTCGTGCCCGAACGGCTTTTCGATCACCACGCGGCGCCACTTGTCGCCCTCGGCCTGCGCCAGGCCGTGCTTGGACAGCTGGCGGCAGACCTGCTCGAACGCCTTCGGCGGGATCGAGAGGTAGAACGCATGGTTCCCCCGGGTGCCGCGGACGTCATCGAGTTCCTTGATGGTCTCGCCGAGCCGCTCGAATGCACCGTCGTCGTCGAACTCACCCTGGACAAAGCGGATGCCCTCGGACAGCTGGTTCCACACCGCCTCATCAAAAGGCGTCCGCGCGTAGGCCTGGACGGAGGCCTTCACCTCAGCGGCGAAGTCCTCCTTGTCCCACTCACGCCGGGCGAAACCGACCAGCGCGAAGCTGGGCGGCAACAACCCCCGGTTGGCCAGGTCATACACGGCCGGCATGAGCTTCTTGCGGGCAAGGTCACCGGTGACTCCGAAGAGCACCAACGACGACGGACCGGCGATCCGGTTCAAGCGGCGGTCACGCGGATCCCGCAACGGATTCCGCGGCGGCTTTCCGGGGCGCGCCCCGGACGTCCTGCCGTATTCAGTTTCTGGCATGTTGCTTCTGTGCCTTAGCTTTCAGTAACGGAGGCTGACCTGGCGGACAGCGCAGCAATGATGTCCTGCAACTGTGCCACACCGGCAGCGCGGTCGGTCAGGTGCAGGCGAAGCACGGGACGGCCATGCTCGCTCAGGACCTGGGCGTCACCGGCGGCCTGCGCGGCGATCAGTTCACCGAACGTGAAGGGACGCTCCGGGATGGAAAGGTCTTCGGCCGAAGCAGCTGTGACCTGGAGGAACACACCGATGGCGGGGCCGCCCTTATGGAACTGACCGGTGGAGTGCAGGAACCGCGGCCCCCAGCCGAACGTAACCGGGCGGCCCGAGACGGCGGCAAGCTCATCACGTATGCCCTCGAGCTGCGCGAACGCCAGCCGGTCGAAGTAGGCCTGGACGCTCAGGTAGCTGTCCGGCTGGAGTGTTTCCAACAAAGCTCGGACTGCTTCCTCGGCCGTTGACGCATCGCTCAGCCACTCGCCGCCGCGGACCTCGATGGCGCCGTCGACGAAAGCTGCGGGGGTGGGTTCCGGCTGCGCGTCCAGCAGGCCGCGTGCCGCCACCTTGGCTGCCTCAACGTCGGGCTGATCGAACGGGTTGATACCGAGCAGGCGCCCGGCGACGGCCGTGGCGAACTCCCAGACCATCATCTGGGTGGGCAGCCCGCCAGCGATGGCAACCTGGTTTTCACCGAGTTCGACGTCGGCATCCGGGGCCACCAGCCGGACCACCAGCACGTCCTCGGCCCCGGAGGTTACCTCGGGCGAAGAGGGTCCGGCCACGACCGGCAGGACGCCGGTGCCCAGCTTGCCCGTCGATTCGGCGATGAGCTGCTCGGCCCAGTCGGCGAAGCCCACAATGCCCGAGCCGTCCTCGGCAATGACGATTTTGTTGCGCAGCGGGCTGGTTCCGCCCAACGCGGTCCCGAGCGCAAGGCCGATGTTCTCGGGTGCGTCGTCGTTCAGGACCTCGGCGGCCTCCTCGGCCTCATCCAGGAAGGCCTGGATGTCCACCCCGGCCAGGCCCGAGGGCACCAGGCCGAACGCGGTGAGCGCGGAGAAACGGCCGCCGACATTGGGGTCCGCGTTAAAGACGGCCCGGTAGCCGGCCTCACGGGAGGCCTTGTCCAGCGGGGAACCCGGATCCGTGACGATGATGATGCGGCTCTTGGCGTCGATGCCTGCGTCATTGAACGCCTTCTCGAAGACCCTTCGCTGCGAATCCGTCTCTACGGTGGATCCGGACTTGGAGGAGACCACAATCGCGGTCTCCGCCAGCCGGTCCGCCAGGGCAGCACGGACCTGGTCCGGGTCCGTGCTGTCCAGCACAGTCAGCTCGACGCCGGCGGTGCCCGCAATGACTTCCGGAGCCAGCGAGGACCCGCCCATACCGCACAGCACGATGCGGGTAACCCCTTCGGCGCGGAGGGCGTCGCGGAGTTCCAGGATCTCCTTCACCAACGGCTGGGAGACGGTGGCCGCCTCAATCCAGCCGAGGCGGATGGCAGACTCTGCTTCCGCGTCAGGGCCCCACAGGGTGTGGTCCTTCGCGAAGATCCGGGTGGCGATGCGGTCCTCCACCAGGGCGGGGAGGTGCTGTTCCAGTGCCTGCTGTGCGGCACCTGTGGCTTCGTAGCTGAGTGTGCTCATTGTCGGTTAGGAAGCCTTCCGTGCAGAGGCGAGGGCGCGCTCGACGTCGCCGAGCAGTTCCTTCCAGCTGGCCACGAACTTGTCCAGGCCTTCGGATTCAAGGATTGCGACGACGTCGTTGTAGGAGATGCCGAGCTTTTCGAGGGCGTCGAGGGTGTTGTTGGCTTCGGTGTAGGTGCCGGTGACGGTGTCGCCGGTGACCGTGCCGTGGTCGAAGGTGGCGTCCAGCGTCTTTTCCGGCATGGTGTTCACAACACCGGGGGCGACAAGTTCCGTGACGTACAGGGTGTCCGGGTAGGCCGGATCCTTCACGCCGGTGGAGGCCCACAGGGGACGCTGGGGGTGTGCGCCGGCTTCGGCGAGCAGGGCCCAGCGTTCGGTGGAGAAGAGCTCTTCGTAGACCTGGTAGGCCAGGCGGGCGTTGGCCAGGCCGGCCTTGCCCTTGAGGGCCTTTGCCTCGTCCGTGCCCAGGGCGTCGAGGCGCTTGTCGATTTCGGCGTCCACGCGGGAGACGAAGAACGAGGCCACGGAGTGGATCTTCGAGAGGTCGTGGCCGTTTTCCTTGGCCTGCTCCAGGCCGGACTGGAAGGCGTTGATGACGGCGCGGTAGCGCTCCAGGGAGAAGATCAGGGTCACGTTGACGCTGATGCCCTCCGCCAGGGTGGCGGTGATCGCTTCGAGGCCCTCAAGGGTGGCGGGGATCTTGATGAGGACGTTGTCCTTGTTGACCCTCTTGTACAGGTGCTTGGCTTCGGCAATGGTGCCGGCGGTGTCCCAGGCCAGGCGCGGGTCAACCTCGATGGATACGCGGCCGTCCACGCCATTAGTGGCTGCAGCGACGGGTGCGAACAGGTCGCAGGCGTCGGCGACGTCGGTGGTGGTGATTTCGAAGATGGTGTCCTCGACGGACGCGCCGGCTGCTGCCTGCTTTGCGATCGTGCCGTCGTAGTCGGCGCTGGTTGTGATCGCGGCGTGGAAGATGGACGGGTTGGTGGTCACACCAACCACGTTCTTCTCTTCGATGAGCTTGGCCAGGGTGCCGGTGTCCAGGCGCCCGCGGGAAAGGTCATCAAGCCAGATGGAAACTCCGGCGTCGGAGAGCTGCTGGGTGGGAGTAGTCATTGTTCTATATCTCCTAGGAAATCGGGTTTTCAGGCCTGCAGGCCTGCGAGGGAGTCCTTGGCGGCCGCAGCAACTGCTTCTGCGGTGATGCCGAACTCCTGGAAGAGGCGCTTGTAGTCCGCGGAAGCGCCGTAGTGCTCAAGGCTGACGGAACGGCCGGCGTCGCCGACGAATTCCTTCCAGCCCAGGGCCAGTCCTGCTTCGACGGACACACGGGCCTTGACGGCCGCGGGGAGCACTGACTCGCGGTAGGCGGCGTCCTGCTTGTTGAACCACTCAACGCAGGGCATCGAGACGACACGGGCGGCGATGCCTTCGGCCTGCAGGGCTTCGCGGGCCTTCACGGCCAGCTGGACCTCGGAGCCGGTGCCGATGAGGATGACGTCGGCCGGGACGGTGGCGCCGTCCTTGGCGGCTTCGGCCAGGACGTAGCCGCCCTTGGCGACGCCGGCAACGGAACCGAACGTGTCGCCGTCGGCCTCACCCTCGCCGCGTTCCCAGGTGGGGATGTTCTGGCGGGTCAGGACGATGCCGGCCGGGTTGGAGTGGTTTTCCAGCATCGTCTTCCAGGCCACGGCTACTTCGTTGGCGTCACCGGGACGGACCACGTCCAGGCCAACGATGGCGCGCAGCGAGGCGAGCTGTTCCACCGGCTGGTGGGTGGGGCCGTCCTCGCCCAGGCCGATGGAGTCGTGCGTCCAAACGTACAGGGACGGCACACCCATCAGCGCGCCAAGACGGATGGCGGGCCGCTGGTAGTCGCTGAAGATCAGGAACGTGCCGGAGAACGCGCGGGTCCGGCCGTGCAGGCTGATGCCGTTGACGATCGAGGCTGCGGCGTGCTCGCGGATACCGAAGTGCAGCACACGGCCGTACGGGTTGCCCTTCCACGCGTCCGTCTGCTTCGACGCCGGAACGAACGACGGCGAGCCCTCGATGGTGGTGTTGTTCGACTCTGCAAGGTCGGCAGACCCGCCCCACAGTTCGGGCAGGACCGGGCCCAGGGCGTTCAGGACCTTGCCCGAGGCGGCACGGGTGGAGACGTCCTTACCGGCCGGGAAGACCGGAAGGGCCGCGTCAACATCGTTGGGCAGTTCCTTGGCCTCGATGCGCTGCAGCAGGGCCGCGCCCTCGGGGTTGGCCGCCTGCCAGGCGTTGAAGGACTCTTCCCACTCCTTGCGGGCGGCAGCACCGCGGTCCACCACGGCGCGGGCGTGGGCCAGGACGTCCTGGTCCACGTCGAAGGACTTGGCCGGGTCAAAGCCCAGAACCTCCTTCAGTGCGGCGACTTCCTCTGCACCAAGGGCAGAACCGTGGATCTTGCCCGTGTTCTGCTTTTTGGGGGCCGGGTAGCCGATGATGGTGCGCAGCGACACGATGGACGGCTTGGACGTCTCAGCCTTGGCCGCGAGGAGCGCCGAGTAGAGCTCCTGGACGTCTTCCTTGTATTCACCGGTCTTGGTCCAGTCCACGCGCTGGACGTGCCAGCCGTAGGCTTCGTAGCGCTTGAGGACATCCTCGGTGAACGCGATGTCGGTGTCGTCCTCGATGGAGATGTGGTTCTCATCGTAGACAACAACGAGGTTGCCGAGTTCCTGGTGGCCGGCAAGCGAGGAAGCCTCAGCCGTGACGCCTTCCTGGAGGTCGCCGTCGGAGGCAATGACCCAGATGGTGTGGTCGAACGGGCTGCTGCCGGCGGGAGCGTCGGCGTCGAACAGGCCGCGCATCCGGCGCTGGGAGTAGGCAAAGCCGACGGAGGACGCCAGGCCCTGGCCCAGCGGGCCGGTGGTGATCTCCACGCCGGCGGTGTGCTTGTACTCGGGGTGGCCCGGGGTCAGTGAACCCCACGTCCGCAGCGCCTCCAGGTCCTTCAGCTCCAGGCCGTAACCGGAAAGGAAGAGCTGGATGTAAAGGGTGAGGGAGGTGTGGCCCGGGGACAGGACAAAGCGGTCACGGCCCAGCCAGTCAGGATTCCGCGGGTCGTGCCGCATCAGCTTCTGGAAAAGGAGGTACGCGGCCGGCGCCAGGCTCATTGCCGTTCCCGGGTGGCCGTTGCCCACCTTCTCCACGGCATCTGCTGCGAGCACGCGAATGGTATCCACCGCGCGCTCGTCCAGGCTGGTCCAAGACAGTTCTTGCTCTTCCAAATGTGGCACGAAAACCGGGCCCCTCTCTGTGCTGATGGCAGATGGCACACCGGATCCGTTTTAAGGCACGCTGTGTGGCGCCCGCTGCGGTGTGTACCAGCCGTTCACCATCGAAACGTTGATCTTTTCACTCAGCCACTGGCCAGTCCTGGAATGCGTTTTCCACTGCTTCCTTGCTGCGTGCTGATCTGGTGACAGCTTAGCTCTATTCCACTCTGCGGGAGGCCGAAATCTCACGTTTTGGACGCAATTTCGCCTTATGTGAATCCTTCTGAAGTGAGGGTGAGTTAATCTGCTCGAATCGATGCGCGAGCGATCATCAGCACCAAATGACGGGCCGTTGGGACGGGACCGGCACGGTATGATATTTGGAGGCCAGCGCCGGGTGGCGGACCTTTTTTAGCTCCCGCGACTCCCGGCCAAGGCGAGGATCGGTGATTACGGTTCCGCCGACGCTCCGAAGGGCGGGCCTCATGACACAGCTGGACAGCCAGACAGAACTGCCAACAGAACGGGTGACTGCCACCGTGAGCACAACAGATACGCCGCTGAACGCATCCCGGGCAACAAGCGCCGGGATTGCCCGTAAGGCCAAGGCGTATCTTGCCCTCACCAAGCCCCGCGTGATTGAGCTGCTCCTCGTCAGCACCCTTCCCACCATGATCTACGCGGAGCGCGGCTTCCCCTCGATCGGGCTCATCCTCGCCACGCTGGTGGGCGGCGCCTTCGCCGCCGGCAGCGCCGGAGCGTTCAACTGCTACATCGACCGCGACATCGACAAACTGATGCACCGTACCGAAAACCGTCCGCTGGTCACCGGTGAGGTGACGCCGCGTGAAGCGCTGGTCTTCTCTTGGCTCCTGGGCGCGGCCGCCATCGCCATCCTCTGGTTCGGAGCCAATCCGCTGTCCGCCTGGCTGGGACTGGGGGCCATCTTCTTCTATGTGGTGATCTACACGATCATCCTTAAGCGGCGTACCGCGCAGAATATCGTGTGGGGCGGTGCTGCCGGCTGCTTCCCGGTGCTGATTGCCTGGGCTGCTGTCACCAACTCGGTGGAATGGCCCGCTGTCATTCTCTTTATGGTGATCTTCCTCTGGACACCTCCGCATTACTGGCCCCTGTCCATGCGCTACGGCGAGGACTACCGCAACGCCAAGGTCCCCATGCTCGGAGCCATCGCCGGCGCCAAAGTGGTCTCCGTTCAGGTGGTCCTGTACGCGTGGGCCATGGTGGCCTGCTCATTGCTGATGATTCCCGCCGGCGGAGCCGGCTGGGTCTACACGGCCACCGCCGTCCTGGCAGGCGCCTGGTTCCTGTACGAGTCCCATTCCCTGTACAACCGGGCCCAGCGTGAGGACATCTCCGACAAGCGGGCCATGAAGGTCTTTCACGGCTCCATCAGCTACCTCACCCTGCTTTTCATTGCCCTGGCGGTTGATCCGTTCATCGGGCCGGCGGTTATGGCGGGCTAAAGGCGCCATCCTGCGGCACGTCAAGCCTCTCCCGGTTCTGCCGGGGGAGGCTTGCCCCGTTTAAGGAGTCCGGGAAGCCTTCAGGTGAGCGGACCCGCCGCGGGCCTCGCCGTCGCCGTTGCCGGGCTGGTCCAGGAGTTCGGCTGCCAGGTCACTGAGCGAGCCGGCATTCAGTTCCTCGACCCTGCCCAGGCCCCGCGAAGACCCGTCCCTGCGGGGACGCGTGCAGGCTGACCAGCAGGAACCACGCCGCCAGATTCCAAGCGCCCCGGTTCGGAAGGAACCGGGGCGCTTGGCATTGCAGATTGGGAAGCGGGCGGAACTACTCCACGGGGCTGGACCGGGCGATGTCCCAGGCGTTGGTTGCAGCCACCATCAGCAGCGCGGCACCCAGCATATGGGCGGCCACCAGCAGCGCTGGAATGCCGTTGTAGTACTGGGTGAAGCCGATGACGCCCTGAAGGAGTGTCACGCCGAGCAGTGCCAGGACGGCGGTGCGGAAGGACCCCTTGATCCGGCGCAGGAACACCAGTGCGAGTGCCACCAATGTTCCAGCGGTGATGAGGTAGGCGGGAACGGCGTGGATGTGGGAGAAAAGGTCCCAGTCCAGCCCGTTCCGGGGAGCGTCGGCGTCGCCAGCGTGCGGACCGGCCCCGGTCACCACCACGCCGAGCATCACCGCAAGCGCGGAGAAGAGCGCGACGGCGGCCGTCACCGGGCGCATGACACCCGGCAGGGCGGGGTGGGAGACGGTCCGGAACCGGCCCGTCCGGCCAAAGGCACGGTTCACCAACAGCGTGGCGAACACCACCAGCGCCATGGAGACCAGGAAGTGCAGGCCCACCACCCAGGGGTTGAGGTTCGTCAGTACGGTAATGCCGCCGATCACGGCCTGGGCCGGGATGCTGGCCAGCAGCCCCAGTGCCAGCAGGAAAAGGTCCCGGCGCTCCTTGCGCAGGTTCCACAGGTACACCAGCATCAGGGCTGCGACGGCGGCAAGGGCGAAGGTAAGGAGCCGGTTACCGAATTCGATGAACCCGTGGATACCCATTTCCGGTGTGTTTACCAGGGAAGTGTCCGTGCAGCGCGGCCACGTGGGACAGCCCAGGCCGGATGCCGTCAGCCGCACGGCGCCGCCGGTGACCACCAGGAGGGTCTGGCCGATCAGGGAGGCAACCGCCAGGCGGCGGACCCTGACGTCCACGGTGCGGGGCAGCCGGGACGACAGGCGGTTAACAAACTGGGGGAGGCGTGCGGCCGTGCTCACGGATATCTCAATTCCACTTGAACCAACGGATGGCTGCTGCCCCGGCAATGACGGTCCACAGCAGCAGGATGAGGGTGGCGCCGCCATTCAGCGTGCCGGCAAGGAAAGCCTCGCGCAGGGATTCACCCAGCGCGCCGGAGGGCAGTAACTCCACCATTGCCTGGGCACCGGCAGGCAGGCGTTCCGCCGGGAGGACGATTCCGCCCAGTGCGCCCAGCAGGATCCAGAGCAGGTTGGTGATGGCGAGCGTGGCTTCCGGCCGGACGGTCCCGGCCACCAGCAGGCCCAGTGCGGTAAAGGCGGCGGCGCCCAGTGCCAGGAGGAGCAGGCCGGGAATCCAGGCGGCTGCCTGCGGCTGCCATCCCAAGGACAGGGCCACCACAGCAACCACAACCACCTGCAGGCAGAGGACGGCCAAGACCGAAAGCGCCTTGCCGGCGATCAGCCCCCCGCGTCCCAGGGGGGTGGTGGAAAGGAAACGCAGCACGCCATAGCGCCTGTCGAAGCCGGTGGCGATGCCCTGGCCTGTGAATGCCGTGGACATGGCGCACAAGGCAAGGATCCCGGGTACGGCAACGTCAATGCGGCTGGCCCCCATCCCGTCCAGGAACGGCGTCACGGTCAGACCGACAAGCGCCAGGAGCGGCAGCACTACAGCCAGGATCAGCTGCTCGCCGTTCCGGAGCATGGCCAAAGACTCGTACTTGCCTTGCAGCAGAACGCGGCGCAGCAGGGAGGCGGGGTCCTGCCGGCCTGAAACGCCACCCAGGGTGGTGCTTGGACCATTGCCTGGAGTGGCGCCGGCAGCGCCCGGCGCTGTCCCGTTCATCGGATGTCCTTTCCCGAAATATCCAGAAAGACGTCTTCAAGGCTACGCGCCTGCAGGGTCATGGAAGCCGGCATGATGTTATGCGTTTCCCACCATCGTGCCAGTGCTGCGAGGTGGCCGGGAGTCAGGCTGCCCGTGACGGAGTAGCTGCCCGCGCGGGTCTCGGAGACGGCAATGCCGGCTGGCAGAAGCCCGGCAAAATCCAGCCCTGGATGCGCTTCGAACTCGAGTGTGCGGATGTGCTCGGCCCCTGTTTCCAAGGCAGGACTGCGCTGGAGCAGTTCCTGGACGGTGCCCTCGGCCACGTTGCGGCCGCCGTCGATGATGTAAACGTAGTCGGCCAGCCGCTGGGCGTCGTCCATCAGGTGCGTGGTGAGGATGATGCCCATCCCGGCGTCGCGTAGCTCGGAAATGAGGTTGAACACCAGTTGGCGGGACTGCGGGTCCAAGCCGGCACTGGGTTCGTCGAGGAACAGGACTTCCGGCCGGCCGATCAGCGCAGCGGCGAGGGCCAGGCGCTGCTTCTGCCCGCCGGAGAGCCGCCGGACGGTGGTCCGGCTGAACGCGTCGATGCCCAGCCGCTCAATGAGGTCATCCACGGGCCAGGGCCGTGCGTAGAGTCCGGCTATGTGCCGCAGCAAGGGAACAGGCCTGGACGACGGCGGCAGCCCGCCGTCCTGAAGCATCACACCCACGCGGGAGCGCAGTTCCGCCCCTGCCGTTGCGGGGTCGTGGCCCAACAGGGAGATGGTGCCGCCGCTTCTTTTTTGAAGGCCTTGGGCGCATTCGAGTGTGGTGGTTTTCCCGGCACCGTTTGCGCCCAGGAGGGCCGTAACCTGGCCGCGCTCAGCGACAAGGGAGATCCCGCTCACCACCCGGAGCATTTTTCCGTCCAGGCTTGCAAGCGGGCCTACATCCTTAACTAGCCCGCTGATGGACAGAACCGGGGATTGGGGGGATCGCACCCGAATATTCTACGGGATGTAGTATTTTCCGACGTCCTTCGGCGGCGCAGCAGGGACCTCCACGGGTTTTTGTCCAGGTATGAGGACTTCCGCAGTGGCCAGGCCTGCAGATCTGGACAAAAACTCCGCAGCTCTGCTGAGGTCAGCCTGCCCTTACTGGAGCGAGGGAGTAAATTACGACATGATTGTGTTGTGTATTCCATGAGCAATGCTACTGCTATGCCCTTTGCCGGGCACGGGACCTCACCGGCTCCCGCAGACCGCGGCCCCCTGGCCGCCGGTCCGGTGGCTGACGCCGATGAGCGCACCCGGGACCGCGTCCTCTCGGCCGTCCTGGAACATGGGCCAGTCAGCGCCGCTGAACTCGGCGACCTGCTGGGATTCACTCCGGCGGCGGTTCGCCGGCACCTGGACCATTTATCCCGTGCAGGCGTTATTGAAGTCAAGCGCGTGGCAAAGGCCGGCGCCGGGGCAGGCCGTCCCGCACGGCGCTATGTCCTCAGCTCCCAGGGCCAGTCGAGCCTCGGCAACGATTACCTGGATATTGCCGCACTTGCGCTCCAGCAGCTCCAGAAAGTTGCCGGGCCGGACGCAGTGCGGGCATTCGCCGTCGAGCGCTTCGCCGAGATGGAACGCCGCTACGCCCCGGAAATCGCGAAGGCGGGCCCGGACATCACCGACCGCGCCAAAGCCTTGGCGGACGCCCTGAGCCGCGACAACTTCGTGGCCTCGGCAGCCTCCATCGAGGCCAAGCCCCCGCTCCCGGCGGCACTCTCCAGCGTGCAGCTGTGCCAGGGCCACTGCCCCATCCAACAGCTCGCCGCCCGGTTCCCCGTGTTTTGCGACGTGGAGACCGAAGTGTTCTCGAGGCTGGTAGGTGTGGACGTGCGCCGCCTCTCCACACTGGCCCGCGGCGGGCACGTCTGCACCACCCATATACCCACAGGCAGGTTGTCTGCCCAAGGACCCCTGAGGTCCCCGGCAGCCCCCGCCAGCCTGAATGAAGTAAACAACCATCAGCAAGAAAGGCCGTGATGACGGACCAACTATCAGAGAAAGCGGTAGCCGAAAACACTGTGATCTCGGAGATTCTGGAAAAGAATCCCGAGCTTCACGGCATCGGCAACTACGAGTACGGATGGGCTGACAAGAACGACGTCGGCGCCAACGCACGCCGTGGGCTCAACGAAGAAGTGGTCCGGGACATTTCGGCCAAGAAGAGCGAGCCGGAGTGGATGCTCGACCTGCGCCTGAAGGGCCTGAAGTACTTCGACCGCAAGCCGATGCCCACCTGGGGTGCAGACCTCTCCGGCATCGACTTCGACAACATCAAGTACTTCGTCCGCTCCACGGAGAAGCAGGCTGCCACCTGGGAAGAGCTGCCCGAGGACATCAAGAACACCTACGACAAGCTGGGCATCCCCGAGGCCGAAAAGCAGCGCCTGGTTTCCGGTGTAGCCGCCCAGTACGAGTCCGAGGTCGTTTACCACCAGTTGCGTGAGGACCTGGAGCGCCAGGGTGTCATCTTCCTGGACACCGACACCGCCTTGAAGGAACACCCGGAGATTTTCCAGGAGTACTTCGGCACCGTGATCCCGGTGGGCGACAACAAGTTCGCTTCGCTGAACACCTCTGTCTGGTCCGGCGGCTCCTTCGTGTACGTCCCCAAGGGTGTCCACGTGGACATTCCACTGCAGGCATACTTCCGCATCAACACCGAGAACATGGGCCAGTTCGAGCGGACCCTGATCATCGCGGACGAGGATTCCTACGTCCACTACATCGAAGGCTGCACCGCGCCGATCTACACGTCGGACTCGCTGCACTCCGCTGTGGTGGAGATCATCGTGAAGAAGGGCGCCCGCGTCCGGTACACCACCATCCAGAACTGGTCCAACAATGTGTACAACCTGGTGACCAAGCGTGCCATCTGCGAAGAGGGCGCCACCATGGAATGGGTCGACGGCAACATCGGCTCCAAGGTCACCATGAAGTACCCGGCCGTTTACCTCGTGGGGGAGCACGCCAAGGGCGAAACCCTGTCCATCGCTTTCGCCGGCGAGGGCCAGCACCAGGACACCGGTTCCAAGATGGTGCACATTGCGCCGAACACCAAGAGCTCCATCATTTCCAAGTCGGTGGCCCGCGGCGGCGGCCGTGCAGCTTACCGCGGCCTGGTTCAGGTCCGCGAAGGGGCCAAGCACTCCGCCAACACCGTCCGCTGTGATGCTCTGCTGGTTGATACCATCAGCCGCTCGGACACCTACCCGTACATCGACATCCGCGAGGACGACGTTGTGATGGGCCACGAGGCAACTGTTTCCCGGGTCAGCGAAGAGCAGCTCTTCTACCTGATGTCCCGCGGCATGCGCGAAGACGAAGCCATGGCGATGATCGTCCGCGGCTTCATCGAGCCCATCGCCCGCGAGCTCCCCATGGAGTACGCACTTGAGCTGAACCGCCTGATTGAACTGCAGATGGAAGGGTCCGTCGGATAACGATGACTGAAATCACTACTGAAAAGGCACGCATCGGCGCGCCCTCAGCCCAGCCGTTCATCGACGGCTTCACCGAAGAAGGCGAGAGCCTCTCGCCGATCAATGCCGGCTCCAAGGCACCCCTTGCGGGTGCTTCGGCCAAGAGCCACTCCCACGGCGGCGGCGTTGGCATCCCGGACAGCTCACGTGCCGGCCGGCTGACCTCCTACAAGCTTGCCGACTTCAAGCCGCTCACCGGCATGGAGGAAGACTGGCGTTTCACCCCGCTGAAGCGGCTCCGCGGCCTGCACTCCGAGGTCCTCTCCGGCGCGGCACCCACCGTGGTGGTCACCGGACCCGAGCAGGTCACAGTGGAAAGCGTCAACCGCGACGACCAGCGGATTGGTACCGCCGGAATCCCCGAGGACCGCGTGTCAGCCAACGCCTGGGAAAACTTCGCCGGCGCCACCGTCGTCACCATCCCGGCTGAGTTCGAAGCCCTGACGGAGATCTCCGTCGATATCGAAGGCACCTCGCTCGAGGCAGCCGCCCAGCACCTCGTGATCGTGGCGGAAAAGTTCTCCAAGGCAGTTGTTGTCCTGAACCACAGGGGATCCGCCGTTGTATCGGAAAACGTTGAGATCATCGTTGAAGACGGCGCCAGCCTGACGGTTATCTCCCTCCAGGAATGGAACGACGACGCCGTCCACGCCTCCTCCCAGCAGGCAAAGATCGGCCGCGACGCCAAGCTCAAGCACGTCATGGTCAGCCTCGGCGGGGACCTGGTCCGCGTCACGCCGTCGGCACGCTTCACCGCCCCCGGCGGCGAGGCCGAGCTGTTCGGCCTGTACTTCGCCGACGCCGGCCAGCACCTGGAGCAGCGCCTGTTCGTGGACCATGCAGTACCCAACTGCAAGTCCAACGTGCTGTACAAGGGCGCACTGCAGGGCCGCAACGCCCACGCCGTCTGGGTTGGTGACGTCCTGATCCGCAAGGAAGCAGAGGGCACCGACACCTACGAGGCCAACCGCAACCTGCTGTTGACCGACGGCGCCCGTGCCGATTCCGTGCCCAACCTCGAAATCGAGACCGGACTGATCGAGGGTGCCGGCCACGCCAGCGCCACCGGCCGGATGGATGACGAGCACCTCTTCTACCTGATGGCCCGCGGCATCCCGGAACCGGTTGCCCGCCGCCTCGTGGTCCGCGGCTTCCTGAACGAGATCATCCAACAGATCAAGGTCCCCTCCATCGAGGAGCGGCTGACCGAGGCTGTTGAGCATGAACTCGCACTGACGGACAACTAGAGGTAACGGGGCACGGGCTTAAAGATGACTGACCAGCCAAAGGGCGAGCTTGTCTGCAAGGTGGATGAAATCCAGCTGAAGCAGGCGCTGCGGATCCTGATCGACGACTACCCTGTGGCGATCGTCAAGGACTCCATGGGGGAGATCCACGCAATCGGTGACACCTGCTCGCACGCGGACATTTCCTTGTCCGAGGGCGAAGTGGAGGGCTGCGCCATCGAGTGCTGGGGCCACGGCTCCCAGTTCGACCTGCGCAGCGGGGAACCGCTCCAGCTGCCGGCCTACGATCCCGTTCCGGTGTTCGCCGTCGAGATCCGGGGTGATGAGGTCTATGTGGACTTCACCAACATCCTCAACGGCGCCGAAGCCCCCAACTTCAGCTAGCACCACAGAATTACGAACCAACTTCCAGACAGAGACCGCACCGCAGCCGCCAGGCTCGGCGCAGAGGAGAACAAGACACATGTCTACTCTTGAGATCAAGGACCTGCACGTCAGCATTGAGACGGAGCAGGGCACCAAGGAAATCCTGAAGGGCGTCAGCCTGACCATCCGGACCGGCGAAACCCACGCCATCATGGGCCCCAACGGCTCCGGCAAGTCCACGCTGGCCTCCACCATCGCAGGCCACCCGCGCTACAACGTGACCAGCGGCTCCATTACCCTTGACGGCGAAGACGTCCTGGAGATGAGCGTTGACGAGCGCGCCCGCGCCGGTGTCTTCCTGGCCATGCAGTACCCGGTGGAGGTCCCCGGCGTCAGCATGACCAACTTCCTGCGCACGGCCAAGACCGCGATCGACGGCGAAGCCCCCAAGCTGCGCACCTGGACCAAGGACGTCAAGGCTGCCATGGAGCAGCTCCGCATCGACGCCGACTTCGCACAGCGCAACGTGAACGAAGGCTTCTCCGGCGGTGAGAAGAAGCGGGTGGAAATCCTGCAGCTGGAACTCTTCAAGCCCAAGTTCGCCATCCTGGATGAGACGGACTCCGGCCTGGACGTTGACGCGCTGAAGGTTGTGTCCGAGGGCGTCAACCGTGCCCACGCCGAGGGCAAGATGGGCACGCTGCTCATCACCCACTACACGCGGATCCTGCGCTACATCAAGCCTGACTTCGTGCACGTGTTCGTGGACGGCCAGGTTGTTGAGGAAGGCGGCCCCGAACTGGCCGACCGCCTGGAAGAAGAAGGCTACGACCGCTACGCGAAGGGCGCCGGCGCCGCCGCTGCACCCGTCGCCGCACAGGCCTAGTAAGGGACTTTCGCCATGACCGAAATCGACGCGTCCCGCACCAGCCTCGAGGACATCGAAGAGGCGCTGAAGGATGTCATCGACCCGGAGCTCGGCGTCAACATTGTGGACCTCGGCCTGCTCTACGGCCTGAAGTACTCCGATGACGACGGCGCGCTGCTGATCGATATGACCCTGACCACCGCCGCCTGCCCGCTCACCGATGTTCTTGAGGAGCAGGTGGGCCAGGCCCTGGACGGCGTTGTTGACGACTGGCGCCTGAACTGGGTCTGGATGCCGCCATGGGGTCCGGAACGGATCACCGACGACGGCAAGGACCAGATGCGGGCCCTCGGCTTCAACATCTAAATAAAGTACGACGACGGCGGGTCACCTTCCCGGGGAAGGTGACCCGCCGTCGTCGTTCCCCACCGCCCCTAGCCTCGCAAGCTCGGCCAGGGAACCCTGCCGGTGTGGGCCCACCTCAAAGCGTGGGCGCGGAGAAGGTGTCGCACTGGTTGATGTCGCCGGTTTCGTAGCCCTTGTAGAACCACCGCTGGCGCTGCTCGCTGGAGCCGTGGGTCCAGGCCTCGGGGGAGACCCGGCCGGTTGCTGCCTCCTGGATCCGGTCATCGCCGACGGCCGAAGCGGCGGACAGTGCGTCGTTCAGGTCCTGCTGTGTCAGGGCCTCCAGGAACGGCTGGCCTGCCGGGCCGGGCTGGGTTGAGGCGTGTTTGGCCCACAGACCCGCGTAGCAGTCGGCCTGAAGCTCAACGCGGACAGCGCCGGACTCCGGGCCCTGTGGGTCCTGCTGTGCCTGGTCCAGGTTCCCGAGCACGTTTTGGATGTGGTGCCCGAACTCGTGGGCCACCACATACTCCTGCGCCAGCGGACCGCCCGAGGAACCGAACCGGTCCACGAGCTCCTGGAAGAAGCCGGGATCGAAGTAGGCGGTGGTATCGGCCGGGCAGTAGAACGGGCCGACAGCGCTGGAAGCCGCGCCACAACCTGTGTTGACCCCCTGCTCGAAGATCACCGTCTCCGGCTGCGGGTACCGCACGTTGTACTGCTGCAGATAGGCGGGCCAGAACGCGTTCAGGCTGTTCACGGTGCCGGTGATGCGGCAGTCCACGCGGGCGTCTGCGTCGGCCCCGGTTTCGCAGGCCGGCGCGGTGCCCTGGCTTTGCGGCGCCTGACCTGCTCCCGCCAGTCCTTCCAGCAACTGCGGGTTGACGCCCAGGAGCGCGGCGATGAGCAGGATGAGCCCGCCGCCGATGCCACCGCCAACCTTTGCTCCGCGGCCCATGCCGCGCCGGTCCTGGACCTGCGAAGGATCCAGCTGCACATTGTCGTTGAAACTCATAAAGTCACATTACCCGCGGACCCGAAGCTCAATCCGTGCCGGCCGGTAAAGTTGATCCGATGCCTTTCCTCAACAGAATCCAGCGCTGGGCCGACGAACGGCCGCACGACACCGCCGTCGTGGTCGCGGGTCAACACCTCACGTGGGCGGAGCTCCGTGATTCCTCTGCTGCCCTGGTCGCGGAAACGAAGGCCGTCACCGCGCTCTGTGAAGCCAACTCAGTCCCCTTCGCCGTCAAGTTCGCCGCTGCGCTGGCCGGGGGACGACAGTGCGCCGTCGTCGACCCCACTTGGCCTGCTCTGCTGCAGGAGGACGTCGTCCGCCGCATTGAGTCATCGGCGCAGCCCGCCGCGGTGTCCCCGGACGATGTACTTGCGGACGGCACGCCGGAATCCACGTTCCTCATCGGTCTGACGTCCGGCACCACCACCGTCCCGAAGGCCTTCACACGGTCCCGCCGGTCCTGGCAGGAGTCCTTCGACGCGTCCATCGAGTTTTTCGGGCTGCGCCAGGACGATGTCACCCTGGCGCCAGGGCCGCTGGCAGCCAGCCTTAACCTCTACGCCCTGGCCGAGTGCCTCTACGCTGGGTCAGAATTCCAGACCCTTGACACGTTCGACGTCGGCGCCGTCCACGCAGCCATCTCGTACGACCGGGTCACCAGGCTTGTGCTGGTACCCACCATGCTGAGGATGCTGAGCGAGCGCGGACTGACAGGATGCGTGGACGCCTCCGGGGTTCGCAGCATTATCTGTGCCGGCTCTAAACTCGATGCGCGGACCCTC
This sequence comes from Arthrobacter sp. MDT2-3, assembly GCF_059090465.1. Classification (NCBI taxonomy): domain Bacteria; kingdom Bacillati; phylum Actinomycetota; class Actinomycetes; order Micrococcales; family Micrococcaceae; genus Arthrobacter; species Arthrobacter sp. MDT2-3. The sequence continues at coordinate 151,196 of NZ_JBNHFS010000005.1, forward strand.
GAAGCTGCCCGACGCTGGGCCCCGAACGCCACCATCTACGAGTACTACGGCGCTTCGGAGCTGAGCTTTGTGTCCGGGGCCGGCCTGGCTGCGGGCGAGGAGGCATCCCTGGGCGGGACCGGCATCGGGAGCCCCTTTCCCGGCGTGGACGTCAGGATCCTCGATGACTCGGGCGGCGCCCTTCCGGACGGGACCGCCGGCAACATCTGCGTGCGGAGCCCCATGGTCAGCAACGGCTACCTCTGGGGTGACGACGGCCAGGCATTGAGGTCCTTCGACGGATGGTTCACTGTGGGGGACCAGGGCTACCTGGAGGCGGGGGAGCTCCACATCCTGGGGCGCCGCTCGGACATGATCCTCACTGCCGGCAAGAACGTGTACCCGCACGAGGTGGAACTGGCGCTGGCCGCGGTGCCCGGCGTAGCAGCCGCGGTGGCGGCCGGGATGCCGGATGACCTGCGGGGACAGCGGGTGGTTGCGGGGGTTGTCCCGTCCGCCGGCGCTGTTACTGCCACCCAGTTGCGGGCGGGCCTGGACAATATTTTGGCCCGCGACAAGTGGCCGCTGCAGTATTACGCGGTCACCGAACTCCCCGTTACGGACCGCGGGAAGATCAGCCGGAACCTGCTGCTGGACTGGATCAGCTCGGGGGACCAGAGGATCCGGAACCTTGGCGCCTGAGCTCCTTCCGCCGGACCGCCAGCCTGTCATCGTTGCGGCCCGCCGCACCCCCGTATGCCGCACCAACGGATCTCTGCGAAAACTGCGCGCGCACAAGCTGCTGGCGCCCGTCCTGCGCGAGCTCGTGGCGGGTCAGGGAATAAATCCGGGCTCCGTCACGGATGTGGTGATCGGGAACGCGGTGGGCGGCGGCGGAAACGTGGCCCGGCTTGCACTGCTGGAGGCCGGCCTGCCGGTTACGGTCCCAGGCCTCACCGTTGACCGCCAGTGCGGCTCCGGTCTGGACGCGATCGTCCTGGCTGCAAGGCTGGTGGCTGCCGGCGGCAACCCCCTGTATCTGGCCGGTGGAGTGGAAAGCACCAGCACCGCGCCCCTGCGCGCGCACCGGAACGACGACGGCGGGCCGGAGTTTTACGCGCGGGCACAGTTTGTGCCGGACACCCTCGGCGACCCGGACATGGGCGTGGCCGCAGAAAATGTGGCGCGGAAGTTCGGCGTAGGCAGGGCACGCCAGGATGCCTTCGCCCTGCGTAGCCACGGCTTGGCTCTTGCCGCCGCGGAAGCCGGAAATTTCGACGGCGAGCTGGTCCCGCTGGAGATAGCTGGCGGTACTGTTGCTGCGGACGATGGGCCACGGCGGGGCCTGAGCGCGGCGGTGATGGCGCGGTTCCCGCCCGCCTTTGTGGACGGGGGAACTGTCACGGCCGGAAACTCCTGCTTCGACGCTGACGCTGCATCCGCCGTCGTCATCACTTCGCTGCAGCGGGCCCGGGAAACGGGCGCCACTGACGGTCTGATGGTGCTCGGCACGGGGACGGCGGGCGTGGATCCCGAGCTGCTGGGCGTCGGCGCCGCCGCTGCTGCCCGCAGCGTGCTGACGGCCGCGGACGTGGAAGCTGACGAGTTGGACCTGGTGGAATTCAACGAGGCATTCGCGTCTCAGACACTTGCCTGCCTTGACGAGTTGGGGATCGACGCCGGGCGGGTGAACCTCGACGGCGGCGCGTTGGCTTTAGGGCACGCGTACGGAGCGTCGGGTGCTGTGCTGGTGACCCGCCTGCTGGCCCAGGCGCGGAAGACCGGAACGCCCGGGAGCTTGGCGCTGGCAATGATCAGCATCGCCGGCGGAATGGGTACCGCCGCCTTGCTGCAATACGAGCGCCTCTGAGGCACTCTCCCGGGAGCTTAGTCTTCGGCATCGCCCAATCCGCGGGCGGCGAGCGCCTCGCCCGTCTGCCGGGCGAAGGCCACGGAGGTGATGAACACCGGCAGGATCAGGGCGCGGGGATTGCGCTCCAGCCCCCGCGCACGCGCGGAATCACGGACGTCGGCGAAAGTGCCCGCGATGTAGGGGATGCTCCGCAGCATGATGCCGATGGTGAGGGCGAACCGCTCGGGGTCGGCGCCGAACCGACGGAAGGGGGTGGCCAATTTGACCACTCCGTCCAGCAGGCTCTGCACCGGTGTGGTGGCGGTCAGCAGCGACGCCGCCACCACACAAACGAGGATGTTCAGTACGATCCGGGCAGCGGTAGGTGCTCCGAGCTGCCACCACTGGAAAAGTCCGATGACCAGCAGAAGAGCGGCGAGCGGCCGGACGGCAGCCCAGAGGCGTTTCAGGCCGGCGCCCGTCAGCAGGAAGAGGCCGGCAAGCCCGCCCAGTACTGCCAGCGAAACCCGCCAGTCAACGATGACGAACGAGGCCAGCCCGCAACTGAAGACCAGGAGGAACTTCAGCGCCAGCGGTGCCCGGTGAATTGGGGAGTGGCCCGGCACATAGTTGGCCAGGAGGAAGCCGTGGCCCCTCATCGGCTGGCCGGTCCCTGGGCTTGATAGCCGTCCATGCACAACGCCCGGTACGCTGCCACGGCCTCCGCCGGGCCGCCGTCGAACGCGACTTCTCCCTGTTCGATGACCAGCACCCGGTCCATCTCCAGGGCGAGGTCGAGGTCATGGGTGGACATGATGATCTGCTGGTCGAGCCCGGACAGGGTCCGGCGGAGGAGCTCACGGTTGCGGAGGTCAAGGAGGGTGGACGGCTCGTCCAAAACCAGGACCGCGGGGTTTACCGCGAGCACGGCGGCGAGCGCCATGAGCTGGCGTTCGCCGCCGGAGAGCTCATGGATGCTCTGGTCCGCCAGGTGCAGGAGCCCCAAACGTTCAAGTGCTGCTTCAGCCTGGTTCCGCCGCTCGGCGCCGTTTTTCACAGCGCGGCGGAGTGACAACTCCACGTCCTCCCGGCCGGTGGGCATCACCAGCTGGGACAGGGGATCGGTGAAGACAAAGCCGACGTTCCGCCGTACTTTGCGGACGGCACGGACGGTATCCTCGCCGTCGACCAAAACAGTGCCCGCCGTGGGCTGGACGAGGCCATTGACCAGGCGCAGCAGCGTGGACTTCCCGGAGCCGTTGGCGCCGATAACGCCGATGCGCCGTTCCTCGAGCCGGAGGTTGACCTCGCTAAGGAGGACTTTGGGCTCCGGGGCGTGGTCCGTCTCGACGGCGACGGTTACCTGGTCAAAGGTCACTGCGGGCATGGTGCGGTCCTCAGGCCTTCGCAGGCTGGATGATGCTCCGCCGGACGCGGCGCACCAGGATGTCCGGGAAGGCGCGGTGGAGTGCGACGGCGATGACTGCTGCCAGGATGTTCTTGATGATGTCTCCCGGATAGAAGACGACGTCGCTCAGGAAGGCCTGTTCGAGGGTGGCCTTCGTGTTCAGGACGATGCCCGCGACGCCCAGTGAGTGCACAAACACAACACTGGTGACAGTGGCGGACAGGAACAGCCACAAGGCCCGGGCTTTGGTGGTCCGGCGGATTACCACCGTGGCCAGCCAGCCCACGACGCCCGCGGCGATGGGGAAGGCGAGGATGTAGCCGGCGGAAGGGCCGGCAAGGATGCCCAGGCCGCTGCGGCCCTGGCTGAAGATGGGCAGGCCGGCGAGGCCCAGCAGGACGTAGAGTCCGACGGCGGCGAAGCCCCTTCCGGGGCCCAGCACCAGACCGGTGAGCATCACGGCAAGGGTCTGGAAGGTGATGGGCACGCCGAAGCCGTTGACGGCCAGGCCGGGCACCAATGCTGCGCCGGCGACAAGGGCGGCGAAGACGGCGATCAGCCCAAGGTCGGTGGCGTTCCAGCGGCGGCGCCCGGTGTTCAAGGTGGTTTTGACGGCAGTGTCAGTGTTGCTCATGGCAGTCCTGTCGGGGTTGTACAAGCGGAATCTAATGTACTGCCGACGTTACTGCGGTGCGACGGCCCCTATTTTGTAGGGGGTCTACTAAGCCCGGCACCCAGCGCTGATTGCTGGGCACAATCGTGCTTTGATTTGGGCTGCACTATAGGTCGGGCTCGGTGTGTTCACCGTTGCCATGCAATTGGACCAGGAGTGCTTCCTGTTTGGGGGAAGCTTGCGCTTTTTCCCCGTAGCCGACCTGTGGCCTTAGCAATCTTCAGGACACGAGAGCTTCGCGTTGCACGGTCACGTCTTGCTCATCCGTAGAGACTCTGGCGTAGCCATCATTGTTGAGTTCATGAGCAGCAGTGTCTTATAGCCGCCATTCACCGGACAATGCATCGGACGGGAGATACGGGACGAATTTTCGTCGGGTTAGTGGCGTCGCAGGTCATGAGGGCCTCTTCCAGCGCAGGACCGGCTTTCGGGACGGGTTGTGGGCGAGCCTCCGCAGGACGAAGGGTCAGGGCTAGACTCGCTCTCATAACTAGCTTGGGGGACCAAATGAGCACGCCTACAGAGCCGACTCGCACGGCAACCGGTGGACTAAACAAGCTGTCCATTGCAGCGATTGTTCTTGCTGTCATAGCAGCATCGGGGTTCTGGTTTTTTGGGGTCGCGGTTCTTGCTGTTTTTGCAGTTGGCGCCGGCCACGTTGCCCTGAATCAAATCCAACTCAGAGACGAGCGAGGCAAGTGGCTAGCAATCGCTGCCCTCGCCCTTGGGTACGGCATTGCCACTCTGGCATTGATCAGCACTTTGGGGTTCATACCCAGCGCAGTCCAACAGTTTTCGCAGTAACTGTGATAGCGGAGCCACGCCACGAGCCGGATGATTGCTTTTGCCCGGCGGAACATCGAAGTACGTCGTGAAGATGGTTCCTCGCCTGGATCCTGTTACAACGGCGGCGGAAATCCCTCTTCAAGCATGTACTGGGAATGCTCTGGTTGTAGGCTCTGCACAATTGAAGAGGCGAGACAGGAGCCTATAGATCATGCAATCCCTTCTACACGCGCAAAAGGGCCCGATCCCTGCATCCCGGTTCATCCTGGTCGTGGCTGGCGCTCTCCTGCTTATTCCCGTCTATCCTTTCACCGCTGTCTCGGCGGCATTTTCGAGGATCGCCCTGATTCTGTCCTCGCGCGAGGCCCCCGGCAGGGGGAAGACGATCACAAGCATCGTCGGGGCCTCGCTGGTCTTAGTGGGCCGATCTCTTCACACTGATGTCTCTCCAACCCGGGACAGTGGGACCCATCATGGACGAAACGACAGAAATACTCCAAGGTGAAACCGCACACGACTAAAGGGTGCCGTGCGGGCCAACAACGGTCTGGCCGACATCCCTAACTCTTGTGCCGGTAAAGGTTCCCATCCAACTCGGTGTCTTAAAATCTTTCCGCCTCAAAACACTACCCAGAGATTTGCGAGTTGCGACTATGTAAAGCAGTGCAGCCCGTGAGCTAGTCACACCATTCGTTGCGGATCGTGCCGGAGGACTTACTTCTGTTAGCCCAAGCACTGGTTCAACGGCGAGCAATACTCATGTGGATATGATGTCGGGACCTGACAGCCTGAGGGGGCAGCGCCATCAAAACTCGAACTTTCTCCTTATTTCTAGCAAGCTATTTCGCGGCCGGACTTCTTCTGACCGGCTGCTCCAGTCCATCCGGTCTGAAAGTCTTGGAAGATGCGGCAGCATCAACCAACGATCTTCCCCCTGAGGTCACTCTCTCGGAAATCAAACTGGATAAGGTTGTCCTCGCGGCAGTGGCTGGCGGCAAGAAGTACTTTCTGGGCCAAGGTGCTGACGGCAAGAACACGTGCCTTATTGCTGTCCCTGCCGACCCAGCGCTGTGGAATGCCGGCTGCAGTGAAGCCACCGAAGGCGAGTTGCTCAGGACTTCCGGACCGGACCAGATCACGGCAATCCTTGTGGCGGACAGCTTCGATACCAAAGACCTGGAGTCTGCCGGGTGGGCAAAGATCCAGGACATCCTCGTGCCCGAGGGTAAGGCTGGAACAGCATCCTGACGCCCGGCAGCCAGGCCTAAAGCAGGTCGGTTCTCCTAGCCTCGACTCGAGGTCTCGTACCACTACGCCTCAAAACCGTAGAGTTCTGAGGGCAGTAGGGGATGGAGTTGGGAATTCTCAAGCGATGTATGGGGAGCGTGTATGCGCCGGCCGGAGGATGTCCAGTATGGGTCAGCGGGGCTATCATCGGCAGATGAATGAGCGCTTGGTTTCGACCGAGGCTGACGGATATACCTTCACGTTCGGTATTAGCCGGTCGTCGCTTCGGATGGCTGGGATGTGTGCAGTTGTTGCCGGGGCAATCCTGGCTGTCTTGATAAACGCGACGGAGCCTTTCCGCGTCCCTTTGGGCATTGCGCTGGGCGTCCTCTTAATCACCCTGCTAATCACTTTCGCCGTAAACAGTTCCTTAGGGACCCACGAGCTGGAGCCGGCGAGGGCTAAACGCGCCAGAGGGCCACGGGTGATGGTCGGCAAGATTATGGGTAAGAGATCGCTGGCGGCCGAGCTTGCCCTCCTTGCCGAACTGCACGGACGAGGCGCGCTTACTGACGAAGAGTTCAGCGCCGCAAAGCGCCGCATCCTTGGAGACAGCTGACTTATGCGTGCCGCCCTGATTGGACAGGTTCAGACGGACATGAAACCTGTCTAATCAGGGTTCCGAGAAGGGGCCTCAGGTTTTTGCCCGTCAGCAATAATCAGCTGTAGGACGCGAGGATCGTGCGCGTTGATCCGTTCATCGTGATGCGTCCGCCATAGGGCAGGATCCACTGGGGGCGGGTATGGCCGAACGGGACTCCGATGCAGATGACGGCCTCGGGGTTGTACCGGGTGACCTCCTCGATGACCGCGTCCCGCTGGGCGGCTCGCAGACGGGAGCGTTCATCGGGCTCCGGCCGGTGTTCAAAGTTGCTGGTTGGTGCCCTGGCTACGAGAATCCCCTGAACCGCGTTGAGGATGCCTCGCTCCCCGAGGCAGCGGACCCACCGCTTCACCCAGTCGGCGGGTGGGGTCAGCTCGCTGGTTTCCAGCAGCAGGATGGACCCGTGCAGGTCCCTAACCGAAGGCAGGCGGTCCGCCAACGCAAGCTGGTCGATGACCTCCAGGCATCCGCCCCACGTGCGTCCCGATACCAGCCGCTCCGGCCCGGCCCATGCCCAGGGTTCGGTGGGCTCCCGTTCACCGAATTCAACGAGGGCTTTGGGGTCGCGCCATTCATGGCCGAAGTCTTCGGATTCACCGGGATCGGTGATAGTGAGCTCTCCGCCGTTCATCAGGGCTGCCTTGAGGGAGGTGAGGTGGTCTTCGTCGATGCTGGGGCCCGGACCGAGATGTACTTGGGTGGAACCACCGTAGAAACCGCTAATGCCGTTCGCCCAGAGCCAGTTGAGCAGATTTGTGTTGTCGCTGTAACCAAGAAATATCTTGGGGTCGGCCCGGGCGAGTTCGGCGTCCAGATGAGGGATGACCGTGATCTGGTCATCGCCGCCGATGGTAGCGAGGATGGCTCGGATGGTTGGGTCAGCGAAGGCGGTGTTGAGGTCGGCTGCGCGGTCCCTGGCGGTGGCACCGAGATGCCGTGTCGTCGGGAATTCCACGGGTACCAGTCCGGTCACGCCTGTGAACCGGTTCATGGCCTGCTCGTGAACTGCAGGCGCGAAGCCGGGAGCAGCGAACGAAGGTGACAGAATTGCCACGCGGTCGCCCCTACGAAGTTTGGGTGCTGACACAATGGATCCGCGTTTTTCCATCCCGCCATTCAAACACAGTGGAAAAGACATAGGTTCTCCACACAAACGAACTCACCCGGCCCGGGGCTTGTCTTCGTAAAACTCGTCAGGAGAATCACGGACCGCGCTCGGTGTTTCTTTTATACGCCGCTAGATGGGCGTCTTGTGGAGCCAGATCAAACTGAATAGCGGGTGGCTACTGCATGGGGCGCTACGACTACCTGCACGTCGTCTTCGTAGAGAATGTTTCCCGGGTCATTCGAGTGAAGCACCTGCCACCCTACGCCATAGCGGCTAAGTAGATGCGTGTAAAACTACACTCCGACGAATAGATCGGTGGCCGTGTGCTTGAACCAGGATTGCGCTGAGGAGTTGATTGCCCGGTCGTAAATCAGCTTGTCCACAGTTGAAGGGTCGGTATACCCGGAATCGAAATGGTTATTCGCTTTCCTCCAGGCGACCCAGTCTTTGTCGCTGCGTTTTCCGTCTCTTGCCAAACCGTTGGCAAGAGCGAAAATTCCGGGGTAGCTACCACGACCGTTGGGATTGCTTGCTTGGTAGCGTACAAACTTTGACTCCATGTTCCCCAGCAATTACTAGCCGCATGATTAGGGCGGCAGGCGCCCTCTCGCAATGATGAACCCGTAAAGGGGTTTCCGAAACGTACTGGATCAGTCTTTTTTCAGTTCTTCGGCGAGCATCACGAGGATTCCGCTGGGACCGCGGAGGTACGTAAGTTTATAGAGATCGGCGTAAGTCGCCACGCCACGTAGCGGATAACAGCCGTGCTTTGCAGCTACCTCAAGGGCCGTGTCGATGTCGTCGACCGAGAAGGCCACGCGATGCATCCCGATATCGTTGGGACGGGTTGGCTTCGACTCGATAGCTTTAGGGTGGATGTATTCGAAAAGCTCAAGTCGACCGTAACCGTCCGGGGTCTGGAGCATCGCAATGTTGGCGTGGTTGCCATCAAGTCCGACGGCGGTGTCAGTCCACTCCCCGCTGACCGTGTCACGGCCCACGACCGTAAGCCCGAGGTCGGTGAAAAAGGCGATTGCCGCTTCGAGGTCGCGAACAGCGATACCGACATTCTCAAGTTTGATGGCCATATGTCGCAACCTACCAAGGCCAATCGATTACCTCCAGTGACGGGCGGGACCTGATTAAACAAGCCCCCGAGCCGGCTCAGAGGCGAGCGAGGCCCGGGGCTTGCCAGTGCCCCTGCCCGTCGCGGACCACCCGCCACCGTATAATCTGAGCATGCCGATCACGCGCCTAAACCGAGGCTTCCACGCCCAGCTGTCCATCCTCGAGCAGTGCGGGAGCGGTTTGTGAGCGGCGGTCTCGTCGCCCTGCTGGACGACGTCGCAGCCCTGGCCCGCATAGCCGCCGCCTCAGTGGATGACGTGGCCGCCGGGGCCGCCAAGGCGGGGGCCAAGGCCGCCGGCGTGGTGATCGACGACGCCGCCGTCACCCCGCAGTACGTGTCCGGGGCGGACCCGTCCCGCGAATTGCCGATGATCAAGAAGATCTTCTGGGGATCGCTCCGGAACAAGCTGTTGATCATCTTGCCGGCACTGCTGCTGGTCAGCGCCTTCGTCCCCTGGGCCATCCCGTTCATCCTCATGCTGGGCGGCACCTACCTTTGCTACGAGGGCGCCGAAAAGGTCTGGCACAAGCTCCGCGGCCACCACACCGCGGAGGAAGATGCCCCGGCGGTTGAACGCGGCCCCGAGGCCGAGGCCAAGGTCATCAAGGGCGCCATCACCACCGACTTCATCCTGTCCTGCGAGATCATGGTTATCTCGATGAACGAGGTGGCCGCAGATTCCTTGTTGTCCCGGGCGATTATCCTGGTGGTCGTGGCCCTGGTGATCACTGTACTCGTGTACGGTGCGGTCGGACTGATCGTCAAGATGGACGACATCGGCCTGCACCTGGCCGCAAAAGATTCAGCGGGCGCCAAGCGCTTCGGCGAGCTGCTGGTCAAGGGGATGCCCGCCGTGCTGGCCGCGATAACCTTCATCGGGACCATTGCCATGCTGTGGGTCGGCGGCCACATCATGCTGCAGGGTGCCTACGACCTCGGCTGGCACGGTCCGTATGACATAGTCCATGTCCTCGAGCACCCCTTCGCCGGGATCGCAGTGGTTGGCAGCTTCCTGGCCTGGCTCGTGAACACCTTGTGCTCAGCCGTCATCGGGCTCACTTGGGGCATCGTCGTCATGGCAATCGTGCATCCGCTGCTCAAAGCGCTGCCATTCGGAAAAAAGAAGGGCAGCCACGAGGAGGGCGACGTCCGCGCCGAACTCGCCGGTTACCGGCCGACGAAACGCAACACCGATCCCTCCTCCTAGCTCACAGGCAACGGGGGAAGACAAAGGGCACTAGGCGGGATCCTGTGCTGTGCGAATGTCGGGGCCCCCACCGACAAGTGCCCGCTTTGAGCGGGAGGTGCGGAAGGCGTTGCCTGCGGCAATGACTTCCAACAGGAGGATCAGGGCGGCGATCTGCTGCCACTCGCCGTCGAATACGTCCAGCTTGGTTGACATTGAGGCATTGAAGGACGCGTGCAGCAGCCCCACGATGAACAGACTGTACCCCGTTCCCAGGTAGGCGATTCCCATGAGTAAGCGGAAGAACGGGGCAAAAAGGAACAGGACCAGCCAGGAGATTGCCACGTCGCTCCAGGGCGTGCCGGAGAAGCCCCTCTCGGCAAAGGCGAACGGTAAATGGATGAGTGCGAACGGGATGGCGGTCAGCAGGGCGGCAATGACAGGTCCGCGCCGGTCCATGATTCGGTGCTGCACCACGCCGGTCCAGGCGAGCTCCTCCCAGATGTTGCCCAAGAGGGCACCGATGATCAGGGTGTTCAGCAGATAGTTGCCCAACAGCGGCCCCCAGCCCGCGGCGGGCGGATGGAACGTTCCGGTGGCTGCAGCAATGAGCGCCGTTAGCGCGGGAAGGCCCAGCAGTGCTGCCACGTACCACGCCGGAGCTACCCTCCACCGGAACGTCCGGCGGAACAGCTCGCGGACCGCGGGCCGGCCGTCGGCGACGCCCGTGACCAGGATGGCCGTGCCCAGCAGTATCACCAGCTCGGCGAGGATTCCCGGCAGGATGTCCCCCAGCAGCAAGAGGGACAGGATCTGGCCAGTCCAGGACAATAGGAGGACGATGAGCAGGAACGCTGCCACCGGATGATGTTTGATGAGGGACAGGGGAGCGTTACTAGAACCAGGCGAGCTCATCAGCAGTACCGCTTCCTAGATTTTCCGGTTAGGGAGGGCACCGCAGCGCATGCCGCCACGTGCCGAAGGAGCGCTGAGCCGCTGACGTGGGAATCAGGACCATTCTCTGCCCTCTGAGGACTGTGATCAAGCAAAAAGGATGAGCGTCCACTGCAGTTGCACCCGCAAGTGTGTCAGTGATGTTTCATCGCAGGGTCTCGCATTCCGCCGTAGGCTGCCGCGACACCTGCGAGGAAAATGAGCATAGCGAGGTAGACCGGGCCGAGAAGTCCCAGCGTGGCCAGGCCCCACGGGTAATGTGCGGGGAGGGCAACTGCGAGTCCGACGGTGGGACGATTACCGCTGAGGCGAAAGCCCACCGCACTCCTCTCCGCACCCCGTACCAGGACAAGGCTGTGATGGCCAGGCCTGTTGCAGCGATGAAGCCGCTGAGCGCAATGTGCAGATGGCTGATGTAGTGGTACAGCTCCGGGCTGAAGGCCTCGACCTCAGCTTTCCCCTTGTCCACTTGGTCGGGGCCAATGCCCAGCTCAAGGAAAGCGCCCGTGAAGTTGGATGCCAGGAAGACGACGGCGTACCCCACGAAAGCCAGCCCGGCAAGCGTCATGAGAGCGGCTCCCGTCCGCAGGCGGGATTCATTCCCCGGGATAGTTTGAGTGGGCGGGCTAGCCGCCACCCCCTCTCTTTTCTCATTTGTACTCGATAAGAGTCCCCGGGCTTCAGCCCTGTCAAGGGAGACTCCTGTACGGGAGGCGCTAACGTCCAGTTCGGTCCAAGGTCGAATACTGTGGGGCAGGTGACGGGCGGACAAACAACGACAGAATCCGGCTGGGTGAACGTGCCCCATGCCAGAATTTATTGGGAGGCAACGGGCGAACCTGCTGGCATTCCAGTCCTTTACCTTCACGGCGGCCCGGGTGGTTCCCTTGGTCGAGGCGGTTACCGTCAACGCCATGACCACAGCCGATTCCGCATCATCGGATTGGACCAGCGCGGTTGTGGCAAGAGCGCACCTGCTGCCCAGGACGACCTGGACCACCTGTCGGAGAACACGACCCAAACTTTGATCGAAGACATTGAGGCCGTCAGGGAGCACCTGGGCGTAGAAAAGTGGATCGTCACCGGAGTTTCCTGGGGCAGCACGCTTGCCCTCGCCTATGCCTTGGAACATCCCCGGCGGGTGTTGGGTATCGCTTTGGTGGCGGTGACAACAAGCAGCCGGGAAGAGATCCAATGGATCACAGAGGATGTCGGGCGCATCTTTCCTGAAGCTTGGGCTAAGTTCGCGCATGCGGCCAAGGCAGCCCCGGGTGAACGACTGGTTGAGGCTTACGCCCGCCGGCTGGCTGGCCAGGATCGCGAAGACGCCCGACTGGCCGCCCTGGCCTGGGACCGTTGGGAGTCTACGCACATATCCTTGGACCCCAGCTGGCTTCCTGGCCTCCTGTTTGAAGACGAGCGGGAGCGTATGACGTTCGCTCTTCTGGTGACGCACTACTGGGCCAGGGACGGGTTTCTCGTCGCCGGACGGGAAATTCTCCCGCGGATTCACGAGCTCAATGGCATCGCCGGTTACCTGATTCATGGCCGGCGGGACGTCAGCGGCCCCGTCGTCACTGCCTGGCAGCTGCACCGGCTTTGGGAATCAAGCTGCCTTGTCGTCATTGAGGATGAAGGGCATGGCGGCCCTTCATCCATGGCGGCACTGACGCGGGCAGTGGAAGATATCGCGGCCAAACGGGGCGCAGAACTCGGGGGAGCGAAGCCGTGATCAGGCCTGGGCCCGCGGCAGCACCAGCAGGTAGCCGGCTGGCATGTCGGTGCTCCAGCGCCGCGGCTCGCGGATAACGAATTGCGCAGCCAGCTGCTCGGGGGTGAGCAGGCTGTTCGGCTCGGGCGACGGACCCCACTGCCCGCTGCCGTGCGGGTAGAGCGGATCCAGGACGCGGATGCCGGTGACCGAAAACTCCGGGAACTGCTTTGGATCGCCGAGTGACTCGAAGCCACTCATCACCCACGCGTGGCGACCGCTCCACATAACCAGCCCCACCGGCCTGCCGGTGTCAGCGATGGCGCGGGCCGCCGTCTGCAGCGCGTCCTCATAGTTGCCGACGCTGACAACGGAGTACGGCCCCATCCCAACTTCGGTCAGGACCTGCGCCCAGCCCAAAGGGTTGGCGCCGTTGAACGAGTTGGACGACCGGGCCCGGGCCATGTCCCAGAGTTCGCCCTGGTGGGCGCGGTCGCCCCACGTGCCGCCGCCGGTGTCGTCTATCAGGTTGTGCGCTATCTGGATGCTCGCTGCAACACACCAGTCGAAGGTGTACTGCGGCACGAAGTCCCCCTCCTGATAGAGGTTGAGCGCGAACGGCTGGGGCACAGGCGGTGGCGCGGGAACCACCGTCGGAGTGGGGGTGGGGGTCCCCTGAGGCGGGAGGGCGACGTCGACGGAGGCTGAAGGTGCCGAGGACGGCGGGATCGGGCGGCCGGTATCGGCGTCATCGAGGCCGATCGCGGGCACACAACCCGCGAGGAAGGCCGCCAAGGCGACGAGCCAGGCGAGAAGACGGGTACGGGCACCAATCATGATTGGTCCAGTTTAGCGCTGCATGTCAGGCGCCGGCAGGGGAGGCGATCGTCCTCAGAACGCGTAGCGGATCCGGCAGTACGGCGCGATCTGCTCAATGAGCGCCGTAAGTTGCCGCACGTAGCGTCCTTTGGTTCCTGAACGGTAGCGAACGTTGGTGAAACCGTTGGAGGAGACCTTCGCTTCCTGCAGGTCCGGACGCCACAGCACGTTCTCGGCCTGCGGATGCCACCCCAGGTTGACCTCGTGGAGCCGCTCGTTGTGGGTCAGGAAGATGACTTCCGCCGCGAGCTGGGCTTTTGCGGCATCCGTGAGGGTGGCATCGAGCTGGCGCAGCAGGTCCTCCCAATCAGTGAGCCAGGTGTCGGTAATGATGACGGGGGAAAAGTTGACGTGCACCTCGTACCCGGCATCAACGAAGTCGTTGATTGCAGCTATGCGTTCACCCACCGGTGAGGTCCGGACGTCCACCGACTTCGCCAGATCAGCGGGCATAAGTGAGAAGCGAATCCTGGTGCGGCCGCCGTGGTCCCAGCCGAGCATGGCCGGGTTCACGTACTTGGTGGCAAAAGACAGCTTGGCTGTGGGCAGATCGCGGAAAAGGGTGACAAGATCCTCCACGTTGTCGCTGATCAGCGCGTCAACGGAGCAGTCGCTGTTTTCACCGATGTCGTAGACCCACAGGTCCGGGTCGCACTGGTTGGGCTCCAGCTTCATGCCCTGGCGGGTGGCGTGCCGCTCAAGCACTCCGGCAATCTGGTCGATGTTCGCAAACACGGTCACCGGGTTGCTGTACCCCTTGTGCCGGGGTACGTAGCAGTAGGCGCATGCCATGGCGCAGCCGTTCGCGGTGGAGGGGGCAATGAAATCCGCTGATCGGCCGTTCGGCTTGACGGTTAGCGCCTTCTTGACGCCGAGGACCAGGGCCTCCGTCTTGATCCGGGACCAGCGCGGCACGTTCGTTTCATCGCCGTGCACCTCCGGGATATTCCAGTGGTTTTCCACCAGTACGACGTCGGCGTCCGGCCAGCGTTCGACGATCTCCTTGCCCCGGGGCAGCTCCAGGGCAGCAGGCTGCGCATAGATGCGCCGGATCTGCAGCAGCCGGTTGAATTCCATGCCTTCATTCTCCCAAGCTGCCAAACATGCCGCGGCCGATTAAGCCCAAGGCATCTTGTGCTGGCGGCGAACCGCTACCTCCCTGGGTCCCGCCTGCGCCTTCAGCTCCGCAAACTCTTCAGCGCTCGCCGTCCGCTACTCGGCCGACGGCCGCCTGCGTTGCTGTTTGGTTGTTGACCGCAGTTTCTTGGCGACGAGGCGGCGGCGGTTGGAACCGCGGGTAGGTTTGGTTGCCCGGCGGCCGGGTGCAGCAGGAGCAAGGCCCCCTGCCACAAGGTCGGCGAGCTTGGCCAGTGCGATCTCGCGGTTGCGCAGCTGCGAGCGCCGCTCGGAAGCGGCCACCGTTACTACCCCGCCGATGAGGCGTGGTCCGAGACGCGTCAGCAGGATCAGCCGTTGGCTGTCTGAAAGCGCCAATGATTCCCTGACGTTCCACGAGAGTTCGACCCGGCTGTCCGAGGTGTTGACGTGCTGACCGCCTGGGCCGGACGACCGCGAAAACCGCCAGTCGAGTTCGGACGCTGGGATCGTCAGCCCGGGCAGCACTTCCAGTTCCATGCAACCAGCGTGACATGGTGTGGGACCTTCAAGAAGCGTTAACGGTCACGGTCCGGGTCGCCAGGACCTGGCCTGTAATCCAGTGCAGGAAGTCGACCGCGATGGTGTACCGTCCTGCCGCCGGCGGGCGGAGCAGGAAGTCAAACTTCTCGGCAGCACCCGACTTAAGGACGCTGGTTACCAGCGACTGGCCAGCCACCGCGGGCTGAACCGCCGGACCGTCCGGGTTGGGGGTGTTCCAGAAGGGGCGGCCATCGTGGGCGATTAGTTCGGCAATCTCAGCCGGTTTGCCGGCCGCATCGAGAAACCGCGTAAGGGTGGGGAAGTAGTCCACATTCACCATGCGGACGAGGGTGGGCGCGTAGCCGGGCCGGGGAACGTTCGCGCGCATCGCGCTGATGCTCCATACGCTGTCCCCTTTGGGTCTGGTGGGAATGGTGCCGCCCAGGAGAACGAAGTGTTTGGGGTCGAAGCGGTTAAGGCCTGCGTCGTCCCCGGACAACCCGGCTGCATGGTTCAGTTCGTGCCAACGCGGGTCGATCGAATAGGGGGCAATCAACGTCTCGGTGGCGATGTCGTACAGCGGGCCGTCCGTCGAGTGGCGGCGGGTTCCTTTCGGCGCCGGGGTGGTCGAGTTGACCGGCGGATCCACGATGATGGGCCCGAACATGCCCATCTGTACGTGCAGGGGTGTGTTGACGTGGCAGTGATAGAAGTACGTTCCCGCCGAGCCGCGGTTGGGGTTCCCGGCCTCGCCGACGTCTGGCCTCCACTGATAGGTGTAGTGGCCGGTAACTTCGAAGGAGGTGTGGCCTACGCCGTCATTCCGGGGATCAGGTTCGATGCCATGCCAGTGGATGGTGTGGACCCTCTTACTGGGTTTGATGGTTCCGTGAAACAGTTGTCCCTCCGTCAGCCGCAACAACGGTCCGGGGAGCCCCCGCCCTGACTTGCCGTGCTCGAAACTCCAAAATTCAAGTTCGGGGCCGTTAGGGAGTTTCAGTTTCTTGTTGAAGAAGTCGAACTCCATTCTGACGTCGGGGCGCTGGCGGAACTTGGTTTCCGGGCTTCCCTCGTGAGGCTGGTCCGAAGCAAACTCCACCTGGCTCCGGTATTTGTGATGGGCGTCGTCGGTGGTGCTCGGAAGGCCCGATTCTGGGTTGGTGCCCGCGGCCAGTACCCAATCAGCGACGAGGCCGCCGGGGTAAAGTCCGCCGGCCGCGGTCTGCGAGGGCTCCGCGTGGCAGTGCATCGGATACTTCCAGTCTTCGGTTCGGGCGTCCCACACCGGATCCACCACCTCGGGTGGGCGCCGGACGGGGAGCATTGACTCCTTGCGGTCCAACGGCTCCAGCTGAATGGTGTCCTCCCAGTGCTGCAGGATGACGTCACCCTCCGGGCTGACCGATCCACCTTCGCGGGGGAAATCACGGCCGTTGGCACGGACTGTCCAGACGTGGTTACCGTGGTAGTGCAGTTGGTGGTCCACGATGCCGGCGTTGACCATCCTCATCAGCTGGCCGGTGCGGACGGCGCCCTGGGCCGGCGAGGCGCTGAAGTTGCGCACATCGGTTTCGCGCGGGTGGCCTGAGGGCAGCGTGTCCTGCTCCCGGAGTTCGTTGAATTCCTCATTGGTGGTAACGGCCAGCGACTGGAAGCCGGAGTACCCGTTAAGGGTGAAGTACCGGGGCGCGGCCGGCGTTGAGGCGGGATTGACCGTTTGGCCCCGGGACGCGATGCGGGCCCACTGAGGATCCACGTCATGGCACAACCACAGCCACTGGCGTTCGAACTCGCTCCCGCCGGGGACGAGCCGCCAGGCGTTGGCCGGGTCTATGACCACCAGCGCGCCGTAGAGGCCAAGGGTCCGTTCCACCGGTTCGTTGCCCGGGTCCGAGAACAGATAAGTTCCCGGCGGGGGAGCTTCGAACTCAAGGAGAGTTGATGCTCCGGGAGCTATGGCGCCCGTGCCCTTATCCCCGCCCGCAGGGGCGATATGGAACCGGAGTTCGTGTTCCTGCGAAAGATGGTTGTGCACCAAAATCCGGATGGTGCTGCCTGTTTCGGCGATGAGGGTCCGGTCCGGAAAGTAGCTGGCCCAGTATTCCTTCCTCACCAGGTACTGTCCGGGATTTGCCGGGTCAGGCTGCAGCGGGGCTGGCCTGCCGTGCGGAGGCGGCGGAGCGGTGAGCGGATAAGTCCGGCTTGCCACAACGTCTCCGGCAGCCGTGAAGACCCGCGGGCCCATGGACAAGGACGGACTGATGTCCGACACGATGGTGCGGCGCTCGCCGAAGCCCCGGTGGTAGACCAGGGAACCGTCCACCATCGCCACATACCCCTCGTTGATATGGAAGTCCAGTAGGCTCATGACCGGACCTCGTTCGTAGTAAGGGACGGGAGCGCCAGCCGGTAGGTCCGGTCCTGCTGCTCGTCGGAGTAGTCCAGCGCCAGCTCCGGGGAATCACGCGGCGCCAGGTAGCTGATCAGTAGGTGCTCCGAGCTGTGTGGTGCTATCGGGCCGGGGTCGCGGTCGGAATCACGCGGCGTGACTGTTACCGCCGATGAACCCAGCTTTAGCCGGAGCTGGCCCGGACTGAAAAGCACCGGCACCGCCCCGGCATTCTGAAGTTGCACCTCGAGCAGTACGACGTCGGCCCAGGTGAGGTTCAGCGGTTCCGGCCCCGCCGCGTCTCTCAACGTCCCGTCGTCGTGGCCGTGAACGTCGGGGCTGGGCTGCGTTGTGGTACTGACACGCCGAATCCGCATACCGCCTCCGGCGCCGCCGGCCTTCATGTGGGAAGCAGCGGCCGCCAAGGTCTTGAAGGCCGGTTGTCCCTGGGCATCGAGCCGCGCGAGGCGTCCGGCCCGAACAATTGCCAGGGACCCAAATCCCGTGGCCACGCTCGTGGTTGTGTTCTCCCGACTCCGCCCGGCAATGCCATAGGTACCGCCGGCCAGCAGCAGGAAAGCGCCACCACTCAGCACCAATCCGAACTGGCGGCGACTGAGGCTTCGACTAGTGAAATGGCTTGATTGAGAATTCATGTCGTCTCCCTGTATTCGCGGATTGGGATCATCCTGCTGGCAACCACCTGCGGAAACCTTGGGGGCAGCTAGGAGGGTGTCTCGATGTGGTTCAGCAGGGTATTGCCGTAATGCCGTTCAGTTCACCGGTTTGGTCCAAAACCACTGGTGCAACCGGTGCCCTGGCTGCCACTCTGAGTCATGAATACTGCTGACCAGCCGTTTCCGGAGCCGGGCGGGCAGCCCCCCAAAAAATCGCCACCGCCACAGCCGCAATGAGGCTGCACGCCGACGGACTCCTCGACCTCGACGCCCCGATTGGCACCTATCTCCGTGGCTACCGCCCACACCCGCGGCACGGTCACCCACCACGAGGCAGCTCCTCACCCACACTGCGGGACTGGGCAACCCCCTGCCGGTGCGGTGGATCGCCCCGAGCATCATGCGGCAGTCCCAAACCGGCAGGCCTGCATCGTCCGCACCACGGGACACCACACACATCGGTTGGCAGCCGGGCAGCCTACTCCAACATTGGTTACCTGCTGGCGGGCGAAGTCATGGAGGCCGCCGCTGGACGCCCCGTGGAGTTATGCGTCCAGGACCTGGTGCTCAACCCGTTGGGCATGACCGCGACAGGATACGGCTATAACAGCGCGGCTCCACGTGCGGTGGGATATATGCGCACGGCACCTCTCCTTCGGCCGGTGCTGGTCCGGATTCTGCCGAAAGGGGTGGTGGACCGCAGGTGGGACGCTACACGAGCCTGAACCCGCTCCTGGTGAACGGCGCCGCGTACGGTGGCCTCGACGGCACTGCTGCCGACGCCTCCCGGCTAGCCGCGGCGCATGCTGCCGCGGCTACGGACCCGCATCCGGTTCTGAGACAGGACGACATCGACGAGATGCGGACTATCCACGCCTCCGGCAAGCCTTTCGACCATGGCATCGGCTGGTTCCGCAAACCGGCGGATGCCACGCGCAGCCCTGGATTCGTCGAATACTACGGGACCGGTGACGGCTTCTGGAACGCCATGCGCATTTACCCTGAGGACCGGTTGGCCCTGGTTGCCATGGCCAACACAACTGCCGCCTGGGACGTCGATCGCCTCTTTACCCGGCTCAAGAGCCTGCCCTGGGCATGATCAGTTTCAGTTCGCGCAGCTAAAGCCCGCAAGTGGGCGCACCGGCCAGGTGACGGTTCCTTGCCTCGATGAGCTTCTGGAGGTAGCGGGCCAGGACCAGTCTTTCGATTAGGCGACCTAGGAGTCCGAAAGGAGCCTCGAACTCGATCCGGTCCACCATTGTGGTCCCGGCAGGATCCTCCCTGAATTCGTGCACGTGCCGGAACCGCCGAAACGGTCCCCGAACCTGCTCATCCACAAAATATTCGGGTGCCCGCAGCTCGGTGATCCGGCTTGTCATCCTCAGCGGCAGGCCGAAATGCCAGGCCCGCCAAGTTACTTCGTTACCCAGCGAGATGAGGCCCGAGGTCACCCCGGCAATGGCTTCCTCACGGGACGCAGCCATCGATTCCTTATGGGCGTCGACGCTCCGGGCCAGGTCAAACAGCTCCGGTCTGGGCATGCTTGTATGCGTTGTGCACTCAAAGTAGACGGCCATTGTCAGAGTATGGCAGTTCTTCGTTTCCCTGCCCGACATGGTGCAGGCGGAAACGCGATCGCCGCCCGGGAGCTGGAACCGTACAACCCCACCCGTCCTGCGGTTCTACAGCGCAGGCGCGGACGGTAGACTTGGATGGGCCGTTCTCCGGCCATTGCCGCCCACGCCCACCACAGACGCTCTGGGCCGCGGCTTATCCCTCTGTGAAAGGCTTTACCTGCTGTGATTACTGTCCAGGATCTTGAACTGCGCGCCGGCGCCCGGCTCCTGATGGACCAGGTGAGCTTCCGCATCGACAAGGGAGACAAGATTGGCCTGGTGGGCCGCAACGGCGCCGGGAAGACCACGCTGACCCGGGTTCTCGCAGGGGAGGGGCTCCCTGCTGCCGGCAAGGTCACCCGCACCGGCGAGATCGGCTACCTGCCCCAGGATCCCCGCACCCCGGACATGGAGCAGCTCGCGCGGGACCGGATCCTGTCCGTCCGCGGCCTGGACATCGCCGTCGGCAAGCTCCGCCTGGCCCATGAAGAGATGGCCAGCGAGGACGCCGCTGTCCAGCGCAAGGCGATGAACCGTTATGACCGGCTCGAGTCCGAGTTCCTGGCGGCCGGCGGTTATGCGGCCGAGGCCGAGGCGGCCGCTATCTGTTCCAACCTCGCGCTGCCGGATCGTCTCCTGAACCAGCCGCTCAAGACGCTCTCCGGTGGCCAGCGGCGCCGCGTGGAGTTGGCCCGGATTCTTTACTCGGATGCCGAGACCATGCTCCTCGATGAGCCCACCAACCACCTTGACGCCGATTCCATCGCCTGGCTTCGCGACTTCCTGAAAAACCACCAGGGCGGACTGATCGTGATCAGCCACGACACCGAACTGCTCGAAGCCACCGTCAACAAGGTTTTCCTGCTGGATGCCAACCGCGCCCAGATCGACTTCTACAACATGGACTGGAAGCGCTACCTCACCCAGCGCGAAACCGACGAGCGTGCCCGGAAGCGGGAACGTGCCAACGCCGAGAAGAAGGCCCAGGTCCTCTTCGACCAGGCCAACAAGATGCGGGCCAAGGCCACCAAGGCCGTCGCAGCGCAGAACATGGCCAAGCGCGCCGAGCGCCTGCTGAGCGGGCTGGAGGCCGTCCGTGAGCAGGACCGCGTGGCAGCCTTGCGCTTCCCGGACCCGTCGCCCTGCGGCAGGACTCCGCTGACAGCCGAAGGCCTCAGCAAGTCGTACGGTTCACTGGAGATCTTTACCGACGTGGACCTTGCCATCGACCGCGGCTCCAAGGTTGTTATCCTCGGCCTCAACGGCGCGGGCAAGACCACTCTCCTGCGCATGTTGGCCGGCGTGGACAAGCCCGACACCGGTGACGTGATCGCCGGGCACGGCCTCAAGGTGGGCTACTACGCCCAGGAACATGAGACTCTCGACGTCGAGCGCACCGTCCTGGAAAACATGCGGTCCGCTGCTCCCGACATGAAGGACGCAGAGGTGCGCGGCATCCTGGGCTCCTTCCTGTTCTCCGGGGACGACGTCGACAAGCCCGCCGGCGTGCTTTCCGGCGGTGAGAAGACCCGCCTGGCCCTGGCCACCATCGTGGCCTCCAGCGCCAACGTCCTGCTCCTGGACGAGCCCACCAACAACCTCGACCCCGCCAGCCGCGCCGAGATCCTGGGCGCCCTCAAGAACTACAGCGGCGCCGTCGTCCTGGTAAGCCACGACGAAGGGGCGGTCGAAGCCCTTAACCCCGAGCGTGTCGTCCTGCTGCCCGACGGCGTCGAGGACCACTGGAACGAAGATTACCTGGACCTGATAACCCTGGCGTAAGCCTTCCCGCTGCCTGCCTTACGTCCGCTTCGCGGCGTAGGTGATTCCCGCGTGCTGGCTCCTTCGTCGCCTCTGACGCACGCTACATAAATCACCTACGCCGCTTCGCTCGTGCCTCTGGAGCCTTACGCTTCAACGCACCTTCAGTTCGATCGCTTCGGTTACTTCTTGAAGCTGCCGGTAGGTGATGCTGAACATTGAGTTGTGGTCGCCTGCGCCTGCCCAAAGGAGCTCGTGCTTCTGGAGCGACTCGTCCAGGAGGGTCCTGATCTTTTCGGGGTGGCCAACTGGGGCTACTCCGCCTACATGCTGACCGGTGTGCTTCAGGACGAACTCCGGGGAGGCGCGGCGGATTCGGCCTTCACCCAATTGCTCAGCCACCAGCTTTGTGTCCACGCGGGCTGCGCCGCTGGCAAGGATCAGCAAGGGCTCTCCGTTGAGGTCGAAGATCAGGCTGTTGGTGATTGCCGCGAGGTCGCATACCAAAGCCTCCGCCGCCGCGGCTGCTGTCGGGACGCCGGCCGGAAAGGTCCGCACAGTGTCGCCCACGCCGGAGCGTACCAACGCCAACCTCACCCGGCCGACCGGGCCGCCGTCGTACTCCGTCATGCGTCAGTAACCCTGAGCGTCCAGGAGGGCGTCTTCCTCTTCCTCCGAGGTCGCGTGCTTGCGTTTGCGCGGTGCGGAAGGACGACGGCCGGCTGCCGCGGCAACCGAGTGGATGGGGCTGCCCGAGTCGAGCGATCCGTCCGTGCTTGCGGCCTCGTCTTCGGCGTCGATCGCTGCGTTACGAGCCTGCTGGCGGGCCGCGTAGCCGAAGCCCACAAACATCAGCACGCCGAACGCGAACCACTGCAGCGAGTACGACAGGTGCGTGCCCTCCTCGGTGGACGGCTTCGGGAACGGCAGTGGCATCTCGGCGGCAGGCGGAGTTTCGGAGGCAAGCTGGCCGTACGCTCCGGTGAGCAGGGGGTGCCCAAGCTGCGCCGAGTAAGCGGCGAGGTCGATGGAAGCCAGCTGGCCTTCCGGCGCACCACGTTGCAGTTCCGGCTCCGGATGCTTCAAACGCACGACGACAGTCACCTCACCGGCAGGAGGTTCGGGCACCGAATCAGGGCTGCCCGGATTCATGTTGCCGATGGGCAGCCATCCGCGGTCAACCACCACGGTTTCGCCGGTGGTGAGTCGGAACGGGACAACCACCTCATAGCCCGGCTGGCCGTTCAGTGGCCGGTTCCGGACGACGCGCTGCTCATCGGCGAGGTACGAGCCCTTCAGCTCCACCTGCGTCCACTCCATGGCAGGGTCCAGCCGGTTGCTGAACTGCTCCTTGGCCTCTGAGAAGGGGATGGGCGTGGCCGAGTAGTTGGTCACCACACGGTTGATTTCCGCCAGGGTCTCCGCGCGCCGGTCCATCTGCCAGCGGCCCAGGAAAACGCAGGCGGACGCAAAGATGGCAGCCAGCAGGAGATAACCCAGCCACTTGCTGGAGAAGAGAAAACGGTACATTCAGCTGTCCTGCTCCAAGGCCCCGGACAAGCGGTGGTCCGCAAGCGGCAGAGTTTCCTTCCAAAGCCCGCGGGTCTGGAGGTAATCCTCCAGCCAGTCCCGGTGGTCTGCGCAGGCCAGCCAGGTCTTGCGGCGTTCGGGAGAGTGGATCTTCGGGTTGTTCCACTGGAGCTGCCAGGTTGCCTGGGCTCGGCACGCCTTCCGCGAGCAGATGGCAGCGGCTTCCGCCACCGTGGGATCGGTTCCCGCTGCGAAGTCAAAAATACTCATGATGCCCTTCGCTCCTGCCCGGATGGTGTTTCGTCGTCGTCAATCAACTCGCCCTGCAGGACCTCGCTGCCGTGCTCGTCATCCGGGGTGGGAGCGGGCGGGCTCTCAATCTCGGCCAGCGGGGCAGAATCCAGCAGCAGGTCGCTGTGGCCCTCGGCCTTGTCGTTGCCATTGGCTATGACAACCGCAATCCAAGGCAGGAACACTGCTCCGGCGACCATAACCAGCTTAAGCCAGCCGTCCACCACGAAGATCAGGATCAGGCATACCAAGCGGATTCCCATGGCCAGCGCGTATTTGACCATGCGCTGGTGCATGTCCTCGGAATGGGCTCCGGCGGCATCCGTGATGCTGTGGACTTCCGAATCGCCGGAGAACCGCCCGGGTTCTCCAGGCGCGGATTGTCCCGCGTGGTTTTCAAGGGTCACGGTGATTGATCACGCTCCAAAGGCTTACGTCAATTCTCTCACCAACGGCAGTGGTGCCCAAACCAAGCCCGGGGCTGACGCTAAGATCGAAGTCAGCCAAATCACCCCTCTTCTACGCGGCCCACTGCCGCAGAAATCCGGAGCCCTTTTCATGACTGAAGCAGCCACCGCCCCCCGCAGCGTCCTCATCACGGGCGGCAACCGCGGCATCGGCCTGGCCATCGCCGAAGCGTTCCTGGCCAATGGGGACAAGGTGGCCGTGACATACCGCAGCGAGTCCAAGCTGCCGGAGGGAATCCTGGGTGTGAAGGCTGACGTCACCGATGAGGCATCCGTGGATGCCGCCTTCAAGGAAGTGGAAGCGGCCCACGGGCCGGTGGAAGTCCTGGTGGCGAACGCCGGCATCACCAAGGACACCCTGCTGCTGCGCATGAGCGAAGACGACTTCACCTCCGTCATTGACACCAACCTGACTGGTGCGTTCCGGGTCATTAAGCGCGCCTCCAAGGGCATGATCCGCCTGCGCAAGGGCCGCGTGGTCCTGATCTCTTCGGTGTCCGGCCTGTATGGCGCCCCCGGCCAGATCAACTACTCCGCTTCGAAGGCGGGCCTGGTGGGCATTGCCCGTTCGCTGACCCGCGAACTGGGTTCTCGCGGCATCACTGCGAATGTGGTGGCCCCCGGCTTCATCAACACGGACATGACCGCTGAACTTCCTGAAGCAACCCAGAAGGACTACCTGTCCAGCATCCCGGCAGGACGATTTGCCGAGGCCACGGAGGTTGCCAACGTGGTCCGCTGGATCTCCAGCGAGGAAGCCGCCTACATCTCGGGTGCTGTCATTCCCGTGGACGGCGGCCTGGGCATGGGCCACTGACCCGGGAGCGGGACAGCAGCACCATCATGAGGCGGCCGCGAACGCCTCCGCCAGCCAATCTGCCACCTCGCCGTCAACCTCGTCCACGCCGTTTAGTTCCAGGTGGTGCATCCAGACACCAGGGGACGGATGGATGATCTCCTTGAACCGGCCGGATTCCAGGCGCCGTGGCAGGGCGATGGACAGCACCGCCGGAACGTTGGTCTTCAGGTATCGGCGCGGGTTCCAGACATAGGCGAACCCGCGCCGGTTCCGAAAAGCCACCTGGCTGGTGGTGGTCCGCACCGTGGCGTGATGAGGTATGACGTGCTGCACGGCCGCGCAGATCTGCAGCCCTTCCGGAAAACCGCTGAACACCTGCTCCGGAGTGGACACGGCACCGGACGCGCCCGCCTGCTTTTCCATACGGCGAGCCTACGCCGGGTCACTTTGTGGGGCGGCGCGTTGGCCGGTCCTGGCGCCTGGGCGCGTTCCGCCCAACTAGCCGTCGCCACCTTCTTTGTGGGGGTCGCACAAGCGGATCGGCGGCGGCCGCTGGCATGATGGACTGCAGACCTTCAGCGATTTAGACGTTTCGAACAAAGGGAGCTCGTATGGGACTGCTGGACAACAAGACCGCCATCGTCACCGGATCATCACGCGGCATTGGGGCTGACGTAGCCAAGATCCTCGCTGGCCAGGGTGCCGCCGTCGTGGTTAATTACCGCCAGAAGGCACCCCGCGCCAACAAGGTAGTGCAGGGAATTGAAGCCGCCGGTGGGCGTGCCGTGGCCGTGGGCGCGGACCTCACCACCCAGGAAGGCGTCCAGGCTCTGGCCTCCGCCGCCATGGAAAACTTCGGGACGCTGGACATCCTGGTGCTCAACGCCTCCGGCGGCATGGAAACCGGCATGGGCGAGGACTACGCGCTCAAACTGAACCGCGACGCCCAGGTCAACATGCTCCACGCAGCCGTGCCCCTGATGAAGGAAGGCTCCCGCGTGGTGTTCGTTACCAGCCACCAGGCCCACTTCATCAACACCGTGCCCACCATGGAGGCCTACGAGCCAGTGGCCCGCAGCAAGCGTGCCGGGGAAGACGCACTGCGCGAACTCATCCCCAGCCTCGCCGAAAAGGGCATCAGCCTGGTGGTTGTGTCCGGCGACATGATCGAGGGCACCGTCACGGCAACGCTGCTCGACCGCTCCACCCCCGGTGCCATCGAAGCGCGCCGGGCTGAAGCCGGAAAGCTGTACTCCGTGGAAGAGTTCGCGGAGGTAGTGGCCGGTATGGCTACCGCCGACGTCGAGTCCGGCCACACCGAATACGCGGGCGGCGCCGACTACTTCGGCAAGGGTGCCGGCCAGCCCAGCTAGGCCCCGGAACGCCGGTTAGGCCCACACCGTCAGGGAATCCTGATGGCGTGGGCCTATCGCGCTTAAGCGGGACTAGACGCCTGCCACGTGGCGGACGGCGTCGAGGTACGGCATGTTGACGGCAGCGTCAGCCACAGCACGCACGGCAGGCTTCGCGTTGAACGCGACGCCGATCCCGGCGGCGCCGAGCATGTCAAGGTCGTTGGCGCCGTCGCCCACGGCCACAGTGTGTTCCAGGGCGATGCCCTCAGTGGCTGCCCATTCACGCAGGTACTTTTCCTTTGCCGCCCTGTCCACCACTGCGCCCAGCACCTTGCCGGTCAGGGCACCGTCGACGATCTCCAGCTCATTCGCCTGCCAGTAGTCCAGCCCCAGCTCAGCGGCTATCGGCTCCAGGATCTGGTTGAACCCGCCCGACACCACGGCCACCACATGGCCCGCGGCCTTGAACGCCGCCACGAGTTCGGCGGCCCCCTCGCTGAGTTTCACCTCTTCACGGACAGAACGGACGACGTCGGCCGGCAGCCCCGCGAGCACCTGCACCCGGGCGTGGAGGCTCTGGGTGAAGTCCAGCTCGCCGCGCATGGCAGCTTCGGTGACAGCAGCCACCTCTTCGCGCTTCCCGGCGTAGGCGGCGAGGAGTTCGATGACCTCCTGCTGGATCAGGGTGGAATCCACGTCCATGATCAGGAGTTTGCGTTCCGCCGAGCGGAGACCGTTGGGGACCAGGGCGGTGTCCAGTCCGCTGATGGATGCCTCGGCGACGGCACGGCGTAGCGCAGCGATCCCGGCCGCAGTGGCGTCCGGAAGCTGAAGTTCGGCCACGTGCACCTGGTACCGCTCGTCGCCAAGGTCCGTTTCGGACAGCAGGGCTGCCCCTTGTCCGGTGAGGACGGAACGCAGCTGCTCCAGCCCGGTTGGGGTCACATTCAGGCCATAGCTGACGGCGGTCACGTTCGAAGTCATGCCTGCAATCTTAGTCAGCGGGGGAGGAGTCCCTTGAATTCATTGCGCGGCGGCTACCCGCCTGCCTTCCGGGCGGCAATCGTGTAGGTACAGGGAACAAGATCACGCTCAGATTCCGGCCACGCGAACCCGTCCGCCACCTCCACCATGCGGGGCGAGAACTTCCACGGGAGAGTTTTATCCTCACCCAGATGAAGAATCTGCAGACCCGCCGCGATGAGGGAGTTGATGATTTCCGACAAGGGGTGTGTCCACTGATACGTCCGGGAGTGGGCCACCTTGCCGTCGCCGGCGTAGGTGGACTCGTCGTCCCATAGCTGCGCTTCGCCATTCCCGAAGTACGGATACCGAAGCTGCAGTCCGTCGGCATGCTCATCAATGGCTAGAGGGCTGGGTGCCCGTCCCGGATGTAGAACGTTCCTCCGGGCCGCAGAAGCGCTGCTGCCTGACCGGCCCAGCGGGCCAGGTCCGGCAGCCAGTTAATGGTTCCGATGCTGGTGTACACAAGGTCGAAATCACCATCGACGGCGTCACGGGCCTCAAGGACATCCGACTCGACCCACGTGGCATCAAGGCCCAAACGTTGTGCCAGGCCGGCGGCGGACGCCAAGGCGCCTGGTGAGAAGTCCACGCCGGTGACCCGGGCACCGGCCCGGGCCAGGGAAAGCGTGTCGGTGCCGGAGACCGTGCCGCCAGGGAGGAATGGCGCGAGTGCGGCCAGGTCCGTCCGGATCACGCCGGTGAGACCGTTTGGGTCGTCCAACTCGCTGATCGCGTATGCCTTCTCGTGTAGGGGAACCCGGTCTTCCCAATTGGCACGGTTACTCGCACGCGCGGCATCCCAATCGATTCCAATCCGGCTATTACTCATGTGGCGAGTCTATGCAGAGGCAAGCGGGACCACCTGTTACCTCCAATGACAGACTGTCCCGATGGAGTGGAAGCGCGCGAAGGACTGGCTGATCGGTGCAACTGGACTTCTCCTCGTCCTGGGGATCGCAGCTGTGCTCCTGTGGTGGGTGGTGAGCGAACGGGCCGCCGGGGAGGCAGGACCTGTGCCGTCGCCGACGGTGGGCACCGAACGCATGCCAGGCGCAGAGCCTCCTGCCGGCCTGCGCGGGGACGAGGTGTGGCTGGCGGATCTTTCGCTGGATGCCGGGACAGTGGTGGCCGCGGGCTCGACGCTGCGGGACGTCCGGGTGGTGGGGCAGGACGTGACCACGGGACCGGACGGGCCGGTCGCTTCCCGGCTCACTGTAGATGCGACCGTCCCCTTCAACGTTGTCGCCGGGGAGCTTGGCAACGGGACCGAGGTCCGCGCTGCTGAAAGGGGCCAAGCCACGGTGCTTCGCACGGTCGAGGCCTTGGGCCGTGAACTGCGTGTGACAGCCACCGGCACAGTCGAGGTTGAGGCCGGCAGGCTCGTCGTCGAGCCACGCTCGATCGACTTTGGCGGGCCGGATTTCCTCTCCGACGCTACCGCCGCCGTCGTGCGGGAACTCGTAACCATAGAGCATGACATTGAGGGCCTGCCCGAAGGCCTCGTGCTCCAGGACGTCGTCGTCCAAGGTGACGGTTTCCGGGCCAACCTCCGGGGCGAGAACGTCCGGCTCGTCCGGTAACTTCACGCCTCCTGTCCGGGCATGACACCGGTTATCAGTCAGCCTCTTTTTTGTCCTAGTGTCTACTCCTATGAGTGATGTTCTGGAATTGGCTTCCGTTAGCGTTGTCCGAGGTAAAAAGACCCTGTTGGACAAAATTGACTGGGAAGTCAACGAGGGCGAACGCTGGGTAATCCTCGGACCCAACGGCGCCGGCAAAACCACTCTTCTCCAAATCGCAGCCGCCCGGATGCACCCGAGCAGCGGCAAAGCCGGAATACTGGACGAAATCCTCGGCCGGGTGGACGTCTTTGAACTCCGGCCCCGCATTGGCCTTTCCTCTGCCGCCCTTGCCACCCAGATCCCCGAACACGAGAACGTCCTCAATGTCGTGGTCACCGCCGCTTACGGCGTCACCGGCCGCTGGCGTGAAGGATATGAGCGCGACGACGAGCGGCGGGCCTTCCGCCTGCTCAACGACTGGGGGATGGGCCCGCTCCTGAACAGGACCTTTGCCACACTTTCCGAGGGGGAGCGCAAGCGCGTCCAGATCGCCCGCGCACTGATGACTGATCCCGAGCTGCTGCTGCTCGATGAACCCGCCGCCGGCCTGGACCTCGGCGGCCGCGAGGAACTCGTCCACAAGCTTGGGGAACTCGCCCGTGATGAGGCAGCACCGGCGATGGTCCTGGTCACGCACCACCTTGAGGAAGTCCCCCCGGGCTTCACCCACGCCATGCTGATGCGCGACGGCGGAGTGGTTGCCGCTGGCCCCATCACGGACGTACTGACGGCCGAACACCTCAGCACCACCTTCGGGCTGGACCTGGATGTGACCGTCAACGGCGGCCGGTACACCGCCGTCGCGCGCCGCTAAGGCGGCACTGCAGCACCTTGGATCTTCTCAGCAGTATCTTTGTGTCCATCGCCGGCCTCTGGGCCGGCACCATCAACGCTGTGGTGGGCTCCGGAACACTGGTGACGTTCCCCGTCCTCATCGCCTTGGGCGTCACCCCAGTTGTGGCCTCCATGAGCAACGCCATGGGCCTTGTCTTTGGCACCGCCGCCGGTGCCTTCGGTTACCGCCGGGAACTGAAAGGCCGCGGCCGCCAGCTGCTGCGGCTCCTTCCGGCGTCCCTCCTGGGCGGCATTTCCGGCGCCTGGCTGCTGCTGCACCTCCCCGAACAGGTCTTCCACTACGTCGCCCCGGTCCTCCTGGTTCTGGCCCTCCTGATGGTGGTGTTCCAGCCCCGCATGCAGGCCTGGGTCCGCAACCGTGAGGAGAATCCGGAGCACGCCGTACGGGACAAGCGCCATACCGTTCTCCTGGTGGTCCTTGTCTACCTTGCCGGTGTTTACGGCGGCTACTTCGTGGCTGCCCAGGGAATCCTGCTCGTCGGTATCCTGGGCGTGTTCCTCACCGGCACCATCCAGAACGCCAACGCCATGAAGAACATCCTGGTGCTGGGCGTGAACCTGGTGGCAGCCATCTCATACCTGTTGTTCGCGTTCGACCGAATCAACTGGCTGGTGGTGCTGCTCATCGCCATCAGCTCAAGCATCGGCGGCCTGCTGGGCGCCAAGGTGGGCCGCCGGCTTTCCCCGACAGTGCTCCGCGGTGTGATCTTCGTCCTGGGCCTGGTGGCCCTCGGATTCATGATCGCGAATCTGCTGAAATAATCACCCGGTGACAATTCACTATCTCGAGTCCGCCGCTGACCCCCGGGTGACCGACTACACCCAGCTCACGGACGTGCACCTTCGCAAGCTTCGCGAACCGGCTGAAGGCATGTACATCGCCGAATCGTCCCGCGTGCTGCGCCGTGCCCTCGCCGCAGGGCACCAGCCCCGGTCCTTCTTCCTCGCGGAAAAGTGGCTGGACGACCTCCAGGACATTCTGGGCGCCTACCCGCAGGTTCCCGCCTTCATCGGCAGCGCGGCCCTGCTGGAGGAGATCACCGGGTTCCATCTCCACCGCGGGGCCATGGCCGCCATGCAGCGCCCGGCGCCGGTCCCGTTGCCGGAACTGCTGGCCGGAGCACGGCGGGTGGCCGTCCTGGAGGACATCGTGGACCACACCAACGTGGGTGCCATTTTCCGCTCCGCCGCCGCCCTGGACATTGACGCTGTCCTTGTTTCGCCGCGCTGCGGCGACCCCCTCTACCGGCGAAGCGTCCGCGTGAGCATGGGCACCGTATTCCAGGTGCCGTGGGCCCGCCTCACCAGCTGGCCGGAGGACCTCCACCTGCTCAAGGACCAGGGGTTCACCGTGGCCGCCCTGGAGCTGACGGCGGATGCGCAGGACGTGGACGCGGTTGCCGCGCAGAATCCGGAGCGGCTCGCCCTGGTGCTGGGCACCGAGGGTGCCGGCATGAGCGCGGAGACCCTCGCCGCCGTCGACCTCGCGGTGAAGATCCCCATGCGCAACGGTGTGGATTCGCTGAATGTTGCAGCAGCATCGGCCGTTGCCTTCTGGGAGCTGCGCCCCCGGGATTAGGGGCCGACAGGCGGTTCGCGGGCACCCCGGTTATCCGCTATTATTGATAGCTGGCTGCCCTGCGTCTTACGGCGCGGAATGCGGCCATCCCATTCATACCTGGCAGCTGGCAAAATCCAGTTGTGCGAACAAAGGTCCCATTATGAAGTCTGATACCCACCCGAAGTACGAAGCTGTTGTTTTCAACGACTTGGCTTCCGGCGTCAAGTTCCTGACCAAGTCCACCGTTTCTTCCTCGAAGACCATCGAGTGGGAAGACGGCAACACCTACCCGGTCATCGACGTCGAAATCTCCTCTGAGTCCCACCCGTTCTACACGGGCAAGCAGCGCATCATGGACTCCGCAGGCCGCGTCGAGCGCTTCAACGCTCGCTTCAAGGGCTTCGGCGGCAAGAAGTAATTCACTTCCCCCAAGCTTCAAAGGGAAAGCCCGCACCGGTGACGGTGCGGGCTTTCCCCGTTAACGGCCGGCATCGTTTCAGGGGCCGTGCCATTTTGGGGCAGGATGGGAGGCATGACTGCCACGCCCGCTCCAGCTGCTGATTCCACGTCCCGCCGGCACGGCGAGTACAAAGTCCCCGGCGGCAAGCTCGTCGTGGTGGACCTAAACGTTGTGGACGGCCAACTGGCCGACGTATCCGTCAGCGGGGACTTCTTCCTGGAACCGGACGAAGCGCTGCTGGACATCAACCGCGGGCTGACGGGGTTGCCGGACACAACGACGGCGGCCGAGCTTGCCGCCGCCGTCACCGCTTCGCTGCCGGAAAGGGCCGCCCTGTTCGGCTTCTCGGCCGACGCCGTGGCGATCGCTGTCCGTCGTGCCCTGGCGAAAGCCACCTCCTGGGCGGACCACCAGTGGACCCTCATCCCGCCCACTGTCCTGCCCACTGAAATCAATGTAGCGCTCGATGAGGTCCTCACCGAGGAGGTGGGCGACGGCCGCCGCAACCCCACGCTCCGCTTATGGGACTGGCAGGAGCCCTCCACGGTGATCGGCAGCTTCCAGTCCTACCGCAACGAGGTGGACCCCGACGGCGTGGTGAAGCACGGCATCAACGTTGTCCGCCGCATCAGCGGCGGGGGAGCGATGTTCATGGAGGCGGGCAACTGCATCACCTACTCGCTGTACCTGCCCCAGACCCTGGTGGACGGCCTTAGCTTCGCCGACTCCTACCCTTTCCTGGACGCCTGGGTCATGGCCGCGCTCGAGAAGCTGGGCATCACCGCGTTCTACGTGCCGCTGAACGACATCGCCACCGACCAGGGCAAGATCGGCGGCGCGGCACAGAAGCGCCTTGCCAACGGCGGCATGCTGCACCACGTCACCATGAGCTACGACATCGACGCCGACAAGATGGTGGAAGTTCTCCGCATCGGTAAGGAAAAGCTCTCGGACAAGGGCACCCGCAGCGCCAAGAAACGGGTGGACCCGCTCCGCCGCCAGACCGGCCTGGCCCGCGCCGAAATCATCGCGGCCATGATGGAAGTCTTCACGGAGCGCTATGGCGCCACCCCCTCAGAACTGACCGAGACCGAACTGGCCACGGCGCGGGAGCGGGTAGACACGAAGTTCGGCACCGACGAATGGCTCCACCGGGTTCCCTGAGCTTTGACTGGACCGTAACCGCCGTTGGCGGTCGGGTTCGGTGCGCACAGGCTGGCCCTGCGCATCGAGGCGGGGCTTTACTGCGCAGGAACGCTCGAAGACGGAGCCTTGACCTCGGCGGCCTGTGCCGTCAGCGCCCGCAGCAGATGGCTGCGCTGCTCCACGATAATGCGGCGCAGTGCACGGGGCGCCTCTGCGTCGTCGGCCAGCCACTGGTCCGTGCGCCGAACGACGGGATGCTCCGTTGGTTCCGCCCCCTCGGTTAAGTCCTGCGACATTGGGTACAGGCCGCGGACAATCCGGCTCGCAATCTCGATGCTCCGCTCGTCCCAGACTTCGCGCAGGCACTCAAAGTATGGCTCCACGTAAGGTTCCAGCAGCTCCGCAGGGGCCGTCACGAACCCGATGATGGTGGCGGTGAGCAGCTGGTTGGACAGTTCATTTCCTTGAACGGCCTTGTTCCACGCTGCTGCCTTGACGTCCGGGTCAGGCCGGGAAGCGAGGGCGGTGGCGTGGCCGGCCCGTCCTGAGGCCGTGGTGTCACGGCCCAGCTCGGCGTCCAGCTCCGCCGCCGTCGCCTGGCCGTTCGCCGCCAGGGCGTGCCAGAGGTGCCACCGCAGCTCCGCATCCACGGCCAGGCCGACAACCGGCGACGTGCCGTCCAGCAGGCCCTTCAGCCGGGGCAGCATGGCGTCATCGTTCCTGCTGACGGTGGCGAGGGTCCTGGCCCAGGCCAGCTGCTGGTCCGAGCCGGGCTGGGCGCGGTCCAGTTCTGCGGCAGCTGCTGCCAGGAACGAAGCCCGGACTGCTTCGCGTCCGGCTGCCGGTGTGTAGCGTTCGACGGCGGTGCTTGCGTTGTCGAGGATGTTCAACAGGACGCCGATGCCTGGCTCAGCCGGTCCGAAGGCAGCCACAGCTTCGACGTACCGCGCGGCAGGGCTTTCGCCGTCGCGGGCGGAGTTCCAGAGCGCCGTCCAGCACAGGGCACGGGCCATCGGGTCCACGATCCGGTCCAGTGCGGCCAGGGCCGTCGCCTCGGATGCGGGGTCCAGCCGGACTTTGGCATATGTCAGGTCGTCGTCGTTCACGAGCAGGAGCGCGGGCCGTGGCACACCCGTGAGCTGGGGGAGTTCGGTCCGTGCCCCTGGCACATCGGTTTCGATACTTCCGGTGCGTACCAGCGCGCCGTCGGCGTCGAAATCGTAGGAGCCCACGCGCAGGCGGTGCGGGCGCAGTTCCTCGCGTCCAGTGACGGGATCGGTTGCCTCCTGGACGATCGCCACGCTGCCCAGAACGCCGTCGTCCGTCGGGTCTGCGGCGATGTCGAGGGACAGCCTGGAGATACCGGAGGTCTGCAGCCACTGCTGCGCCCAGCCGGCAAGGTCCCGCCCGGAGGAGGCGCTGAGGGCTGCCAGCAGGTCAGCCAGGGAAGTGTTTCCGTACGCGTGTTTGCGGAAGTAGTCGCGGGAGCCGGCGATGAACGCCTCGAACCCCACATAGGCCACGAGCTGCTTCAGCACTGACGCGCCCTTGGCGTAGGTAATGCCGTCGAAGTTCTGCTTCGCGGCCTCCAGGTCCGGGATGTCCGCCACAATTGGGTGCGTGGTGGGCAGCTGGTCCTGGACGTAGGCCCAGGCCTTGCGCTTGTTGGCGAAGTTCACCCAGGCGGTGTCCCAGTCCGTGGCGCGGTCAACGCCAAGGGTGCCCATATAGTCGGCGAAGGATTCCTTGAGCCACAGGTCATCCCACCACTGCATCGTCACCAGGTCCCCGAACCACATGTGTGCCATCTCATGCATCAGGGTGTTGGCCCGTGCCTGGTACTGCGCGTCGGTGGCGCGGGAAGTGAAGACGTAGCTCTCCGTGAACGTCACCAGGCCGGGGTTCTCCATGGCCCCGAGGTTGTATTCGGGGACAAAGGCCTGGTCGTACTTGCCCCAGGGGTACGGGTAGTCGAAAAGCCTGTTGAAGAAGTCCAGGCCGTTCTTCGTGAGCCGGAACAGCTCGTCGGTGTCGAAGGAATCCGCCATGGAAGCCCGGCAGTACAGGGCAAGCGGCACGTCCAGGGAGGTGCCGTCGTCGAGCGTTGCCTGCCAGCGGTCCTCCGCCTTGAAGTAGGGCCCGGCCAGCACGGTGGTGATGTAGGTGGACATGGGTTCGGTGGTGGCGAAGTCCCAGGACGCCGTTGACTGGTCGCCGGCAAGGAGGGTCCGGCCCACCTCCGCGCCGTTGGAGGCGACGTGCCAGCTGGCGGGAGCCGTCACATGGAAGGTGTAGCCGGCCTTCAGGTCGGGCTGTTCGAAGTTGGCGAAAACCCGGCGGGCGTCTGCCGGCTCGTACTGCGTGTAGAGGTAGCACTGGCCGTCGGCCGGATCCACGAACCGGTGCATGCCCTCGCCGGAGCGGCTGTACTGGGCGGTTCCGGTCACTGTCACCGTGTTTTCGGCCTGCAGATTGTCCAGCCTGATCCTGGCCCCGTCCACTGCGTCCTCCACACGGAGTTCCCGGCCGTTCAGGAACACGCGGTGGACATCGCCGATGAAGTCCAGGAAAGTCGAGGTGCCGGGCTGTGCCGCCGAGAAGGTGATGACGCTGCGGGTCGGGTAGCCTGCCACGTCCGGGTCCCCGGCCTGGCGCACGTCCAGCGAAACGTCGTAGCTGGTGGTGCTGATCAGGGCTGAACGTTCGGCGGCTTCGTCGCGCTGCAGATTCTCATGTGACACTCCGCTATCTAATCACGGCTTATGCGGCGATCAGCAGGGCGGCAGCGAGTCCCAGGAGTGCGATCAGGAGCCAGGATACGAGGGCGGCCAGGAGCGCACGGCCGCCGGTGTGGAGCAGCGTGCGCACACGTACGGCTGAGCCCAAACCGAACAGCGCGGCGCCGAGCAGGATGTCCTGCAGTGCTGCTCCGGCTTCAAGCCAGCCCGCGGCGAGCCAACCGGTGGAGCGGAGGCCCACCATGGCAATGAAGCCCAGGACAAAAAGAGGAACCACCGGTGGCAGTTTCGCCTCCCTGCCCTCCGCTCCCGGGCCGGGCTTGGCAAACAGCCGCTGGTGGGCACCCGCCAATGCCGCCACGGGTGCCAGCAGCAGCACCCGGGTAAGTTTGACGACGACGGCGATGCCCAGTGCCGCCGTCCCCGCGGTTTGCGCCGTGGCCACTACCTGGCCCACGTCGTGCACCGAGGCGCCCGTCCAGGCGCCAAAAACCGGCGCGCTGAGCTGCAGGGGATGGACCAGGAGGGGCATAACCCCAATGGCGAGGGTCCCGCAGAGCGTCACCAGCGCCACCGGCAGGACGGTGTCCACGTGCCGGATGCGCCGTACGGCCGCCATCGCGCCGATGGCGGACGCACCGCAGATCGAGAACCCTGTGGCCACCAGGAGTGAGGTCACCGGGGGGAGCCGGAACAGCCGGGAGATCAGGTAGGTTCCGCCGAAGCTCACCGCCACCACCCCCGCTATCAGCACCAGTGCCATCCAGCCCAGTCCCAGGACGTCCATAACGCTCACCTTCAGGCCCAGCAGGACAATTCCGCCGCGCATCAGGTGCTTGCCCGCAAAGTCCAGCCCCGGGCGCGCCCTCCCGGCAGTCCAGACTCCCGCCGCCGGCAGGTTGGCGGCCAGGACGCCCAGGACCACGGCCAGGGTCATGGCCGGGAGAACGGGCACGAGCCAGTGGACCAGGAAGGCAGCGGCCAAGGCAACAGCCGCTGTGGCCAGGCCTGGGAGCAACCGGTCAGCGCCGCCGGGGATGCCCGGGCCGGGGGTGGGGAGGCTTCTGCTGACTGGCACTCACCTACTGTGCCGGAAAGGACACGATATCCACGAACCAGACCACCTCCGCCAACACGCCACAATGGATGGCAGTAATGAATTCGAAACAAAAAGATGGTTGGCTATTGGACATGTCAGACCTATTCCAGGATTACTCCGTGGCCGCCGGCCGGACCGGAGCCTACGACGAGATGTTCGCCCCCGGGCAAGAAGCACGGGGCTCTTATGAGCAGGTGGCGGACGCCCTTCGCAAACTTTCCCTCGCCGACGTCAGCGCGCGGGCGGACTCCATGGCGCGCACCTTCCTGGACCGTGGTGTCACTTTTGACTTCGCCGGCGAGGAGCGCCCCTTCCCGCTTGATATCGTCCCCCGGGTGATTCCCGCGGCGGAATGGGATGTGCTTGAACGCGGCGTCGCACAGCGCGTGCACGCACTTGAGGCCTTCCTCAACGACGTGTACGACAAGATGAACGTGGTGTCCGACGGCGTGATACCCCGGCAGCTGGTGACCACCAGCGCACACTTCCACCGCCAGGTCCACGGCTTCGAACCGGCCGGCGGCGTCCGCGTGCACATCTCCGGCATCGACGTTGTCCGTGATGCCGCGGGGACCTTCCGGGTGCTGGAGGACAACGTGCGCGTCCCCTCCGGTGTGAGCTATGTCCTGGAAAACCGGCGCGCCATGGCCAAGGGCCTGCCCGAAGCCTTCGGCCAGCAGCTCATCCGCCCCGTGGAGGAGTACCCGCGCCGGCTCCTCTCGGCCCTGCGCAAAACCGCGCCGGCCGGCGTGGACGATCCCACCGTCGTCGTCCTGACGCCCGGGGTATTCAACAGCGCCTACTTTGAGCACACGCTTCTCGCGGGGCTGATGGGTGTTGAACTCGTGGAGGGCCGTGACCTTATCTGCCGCGGTAACCGCGTCTACATGCGCACCACGGCCGGCGAGCAGCGCGTGGACGTCATCTACAAACGGATCGACGACGACTTCCTTGACCCGCTGCAGTTCCGGGCCGATTCCATGCTCGGCTGTCCCGGACTCGTCAACGCCGCCCGGGCAGGCGGGGTGACTATCGCCAACGCAGTAGGCAACGGCGTCGCGGATGACAAACTGGTCTACAGTTACGTCCCTGACCTCATCCGCTACTACCTCAACGAGGAACCCATCATCGCGAACGTGGACACCTTCCGGCTGGAGGAGAAGGAAGCGCGCGAGTACACCCTGGACAACCTGTCAGAGCTCGTGGTCAAGCCGGTGGACGGCTCCGGCGGCAAGGGCCTGGTGATCGGCCCGGACGCCTCCCGGGACGAACTCGACGCCCTCCGCCAGCGGGTCATCGCGGACCCCCGCGGCTGGATCGCCCAGCCGGTGCTGCAGCTCTCCACCGTGCCCACGCTGAGCGGGGACAAGTTTGGCCCCCGCCACGTGGACCTGCGGCCTTTTGCCGTGAACGACGGCGACAACGTCTGGGTGCTCCCCGGCGGCCTTACCCGCGTGGCACTCAAGGAAGGGTCGCTGATCGTGAACTCCAGCCAGGGCGGCGGTTCCAAGGACACCTGGGTCCTTGCCGATTCGCCGCACCTGCCGGTGGAGACCGTGCCGCGGCAGTCCATGTCCATCCGCGAGCGTGTGTCCGTGTGGCCGGTCGAAAGCAACTGGCGCGACCGCCAGTCGGAGCAGCAGCAGTGAACCGGCCCACGACCGTGCCAATGTCTTTTTCAGTGTCGGGCCTGCAGGAGGTAGCCGCGAATGCTTAGCCGTATTGCCGAGTCCCTTTTTTGGATTGGCCGTTATGTGGAGCGTGCCGATGGTACGGCGCGTATCCTCGATGTTCACCTGGAGCGGCTGAACCACCTGCCCATGGACGAACGCAAAAGCGTGGCACAGGAGCTCCTGGCTGTGATGGGCGCCCGCCCGCAGAGCGAGGACTTCGGGCTGCCGGAGCTGCTCCACGCCCTGGCCTACGACAAGACCAGCGCCACTTCCATTGCCGGGTCATTGGGAGCCGCACGAGAGAACGCCCGCCGCGCCCGCGAAACGGTTTCCTCCGGCCTCTGGGAAAGCCTCAACACCACGTACTACGGGCTGAGCCAGCACCGCAAGGACGTGGTGGGCACCTACCGCTTCTGCAACTGGACGCTGGAACGCACCGCCATGGTGAGCGGACTGGCGGACACCACGGTGAGCCATGACGAAAGCTGGCTCTTTCTGGTACTGGGACGGTCCCTGGAACGGGCGGACATGACGGCGCGCATGCTATCCACCCGCGACGTCCTGTCCGCAGGCATGTCCTGGGTCAACATGCTCCGGTGCGCCGGTGCCTACGAATCCTTCCTGCGTACCCGTCGCGCTGCCTTCGGTGACCAACACGCCGCCGAGTTCCTGCTTCTGGACCGGCTGTTCCCGCGGTCCATTGTGTATGCGCTGCGGGACGCTGACGAATGCCTCGCCAAGCTGGATCCGTCTGCGCAGCGCGTGGGCTTCATCAACGACGCGCGCCGGATCGTGGGCCAGGCCCGCACGTTCCTTGAATTCCACCGCACGGACGACCTCATGTCCGAGCTGCCCGAACACATGGAACGCGTGCAGAAGGCAGTGTCCCAGGCCTCGGACGCCATTTCCCGTAAGTACTTCAATCAGGCCGACGAACTGGCTTGGGTGGGAGAAGTTTCATGACCCGGCTGAGCATCGTGCACAAGACGGCCTACAAGTACAACAAGCGGGTCACGCTGTCCTATAACGAGGCCCGCATGACGCCCCTCACGGATTCCCAGCAGGTGGTGCTGGAATCGGTGGTCAAGGTCTCGCCCTCGCAGGCTGCGGTGAGCACGTACCGCGACTACTGGGGGACCAGGGTCACGGCATTCGACATGCAGATGCCGCACGAGCACCTCGAGGTCGTCTCCAACATCACGGTGGAAGTACACCGTGCCGAGAAGATCCCCGCCGAGTCCGACATCGTGGGCTGGGATGTCCTCGCCTCGCCCGGGACGCTCAATACGTACAGCGACTGGCTTCCCCAGTCCCGGTTGAGCGGTCCCGGGGACGAGGTCCTGGGCCTCATACCCGAGGTGGTGGCAGGGAAGAACCCGCATGACGCCGCCATGGCAGTCTTCGAATGGATGCGCGGCGAGATGACGTACATGTCCGGCTCCACCGCCGTCACCACGAACGCAGAGGAAGCCTGGGGTCAGCGCCAGGGCGTGTGCCAGGACCTCGCCCACCTCGCCATCGGCGCGCTGCGGAGCTGCGGAATCCCGGCCCGGTACGTCTCGGGCTACCTCCACCCGCGTTCCAGCGCCGGCATCGGCGAGACGGTCGCCGGGCAGTCACATGCCTGGCTGGAATTCTGGGACGGTGACTGGCGCAGCTGGGACCCCACCAACCACAAGCCTGCCGGCGACTTCCACGTCACGGTGGCACGGGGGCGGGACTACCGCGATGTGCCCCCGCTGAAAGGCATCTTGTCCGGTGGCGGCGGGTCGGCTCTTAGCGTCAGCGTGGAGATCACCCAGCTGGCCTGACCGGCAGGTCCGGACCGAGAGCTGTAAACACCAGGGGCGTCCACATCTGTGGACGCCTCTGGTGCTTACTCCGGGGATGCCTTGGCGGCTCCGCTGAGCTGGGTCCACCACGTAAGAGGTTCCGTTACCTTGAACCGCCGGCCGGTGATGCTGTCCGGCGCGACCCGGACGAAAGCATCCTTTTTGCCCGCCTGCCAGGGGAAGAGGTAAAGCTCGGCAGTG
Source organism: Arthrobacter sp. MDT2-3 (assembly GCF_059090465.1). Lineage (NCBI taxonomy): Bacteria > Bacillati > Actinomycetota > Actinomycetes > Micrococcales > Micrococcaceae > Arthrobacter > Arthrobacter sp. MDT2-3. The sequence goes on from NZ_JBNHFS010000005.1 coordinate 191,488, forward strand.
GCAAGGACCTGGTCTGTTCCGGGGACCACCTCGGCAGTGCCTTTGACCACGACGCTCCAGGCCAACCCGTTGTCCGGATCCACGCCGTCCGCCTCCAGTGCCACCGCGGCGCCTTTCGACGCGCCAGCGAGCTTTGTGCCTTCCCCGGTACGGAACACAAGTGTTCCGCCGTCCACGGTGTAGTTGATGGGGAAGATATCGGGACGCCCGTCGGCCAGCACAGCAAGCCTGCCGACGGACACCGTCCGCAGCATGGCCCAGCACTCGTGGTGTTCCAGGTTCTGTACGTCGGGGGCAGTCTCGTGGCTCATGCCGCCGAGCATACGCCTACCAGGGGCTTGGCTTGTAGTCCTTGAGGAACACGCCGTACTGGTCCTCGCCGTTCTCGCCCATCACGATCGGATCGTAGACCCGTGCAGCCCCGTCCACCAGGTCCAGGGGCGCGTGGAAGCCTTCCTCCATGAGCCGGACCTTGGTGAAGTGCGGCCGCTCGTCAGTAATCCAGCCGGTGTCGACGGCGGTCATCAGGATGCCGTCGCTGTCCAGCATCTCCTGTGCGCTGGTCCGGGTCATCATGTTCAGCGCAGCCTTGGCCATATTGGTGTGCGGGTGGCCGGGGCCCTTGTAGGCGCGGGAGAACTGCCCCTCCATGGCGGAGACGTTCACAATGTACTTCCGCCGCGCGGTGGACTGCTTCATGGCCGAGCGCAATCTGCTGACCAAAAGGAACGGCGCCGTGACGTTACAGAGCTGCACCTCGAGCATTTCGAGCGGGTCCACCTCGTCCACCACCTGCGTCCAGCTGTTGATCGTCGCGAGGTCCGGGACCAGTCCGCCGGCGTCGATCGCTGTTCCCGCCGCGATCCGCTCCAGCGAAGCCGAACCGGTGGAGAGCGCCAGGGAGGTGATGGCGTCGCCGGCAAGGACCGGGTGCTCAGTAACGCTGCTGGCAAGGGCCAGGGGGTGCTTGTCGTGGGCGTGGCCGAAGGTCACCAGCTCGGGCCCGCCGTTGGCCTGCTCCAGGGCCGCGGGCAGCGGTTCGTCCTCAGCGTCCACCAGCGGCTTGTAGGCGTTGCCGGACCGGCGCACCGTCTGGGCTGCGTTGTTGATGATGATGTCCAGCGGGCCGGCCTCGTTCAGCGAGTCGGTCAAGGCCATGACCTGGGCGGGGTCCCGCAGGTCGATGCCCACGATGCGGAGCCGGTGCAGCCACTCGCCGCTGTCCTCCATGGCTGCAAAGCGTCGGGCCGCGTCCTTGGGGAACCGCGTGGTGATGGTGGTATGGGCGCCGTCGCGGAGCAGCCGGAGCGCGATGTACATGCCGATCTTGGCCCGCCCGCCGGTCAGCAGCGCGCGGCGGCCCGTCAGGTCCGTGCGGGCGTCGCGCTTGCCGTGGTTGAACGCGGCGCACTCGGGGCAGAGCTGATGGTAAAAGGCGTCAACCTGGGTGTAGTGCTGCTTGCAGATGTAGCACGGGCGGGACCGGATGAGATGGCCGGCCACCTTGCCGGTGGCGGAAGGAGCCAGTTTGTTCCCGCGGGTTTCGTCGTCGATCCTGTCCGGGGCCGCGGTGGCGGTCTGGGCAATCACTGCCCGGTCGGCCTCGGAGATCAGGTCCCGCTTGGTGACGCGGCGGTGCCTCTTGACGGCCTTGAACATCTTGCCGGTGGCACGGCGGACCGAAACGTAGTCCGGATGCTCCTCGTCATAGGCGTGGATCGTGTTGAGGACCTTGAGGCAGGCCTGGATTTCCTCAGGCGTCAGATCGGGGGAGCTCATTGGACCGATTTTACAGCCTGGGAGTCCCCGCCGGTCACACCATCAACAGGGCCGGCAGCGGGGGAGCGCCCGGCCCGGGCGCTCCCGGCAAGCGATCAGGAAATACTCGCGCCGGGCGCCATTTCCGCCGCTGCCGCAGCGTGCGTTTTGGCGACCTTGTCAACGGACTCGCGGACGTCCGGGTACTGCGCGGCGGCGGCCTTGACGGCGTTCGGCACAAGATGGAGGTTGGCGGCAGCGAGCTTGCGCTCTTCTTCGCCGGGCTCCGGAACCTCCTGGCCCTTGGACAGCACAGTAATCCCGGAATCGGTGACCTTGAAGCCGCGGGCGCGGTCCAGTTCCGGGTCCAGCCCAATCGCCGCCCCGGCCGGCACCTTGACGTTTTTGTCGATGATCGCCCGGTTGATAACGGCGCCCTCGCCGATCTGCACCTTGTCCATCAGCACCGAATCGATGATCCGGCTGCTCGTTGCCACATAGACATCGTTGGAGAGGACCGAGCCCTCCACAACACCGCCGGAGATCACTACGCCGCTGGAGACGATCGAGTCCAGGGCGGTGCCAACAGTGTTGTTCTTGCCGCGGACGAATTTGGCCGGCGGGGAGATGCTCTGCCGGGTGTAGATGGGCCACTCGGAGTTGTACAGGTTGAAGACCGGCAGCGGGGAGATGAGGTCCATGTGGGCATCGTAGAAGGAGTCGATGGTGCCGACGTCACGCCAGTAGGTGCGGTCCCGCTCGGTGGAGCCGGGGATGTCGTTGAGGGTGAAGTCGTAGACGCCGGCTTCGCCCTGGTTCACGAAGTAGGGGATGATGTCCCCGCCCATGTCGTGCTTGGTGTCGAGACGCTCGGCGTCGACGTGCAGCGCCGCTACCAGTGCGTCGGCGTCGAAGACGTAGTTACCCATGGAGGCCAGGAACTGCGAGGGATCTGCCGCCAGGCCGGGCGTGCTGGCCGGCTTCTCTACGAAGGCGGCAATCTTCTGGGGATCGTTCTGGTCCACCTCGATGACACCGAACTGGTCGGCCATGTGCAGGGGCTGCCGCACGGCGGCGACCGTCGCTTTGGCACCGCTGTTGACGTGCTGCGCCACCATCTGGGCGAAGTCCATGCGGTAGACGTGGTCCGCACCCACCACCACCACGATGTCGGGGTTGGCGTCGTGGATGAGGTTCAGGGACTGGTAAATGGCGTTTGCGCTGCCGAGGAACCAACTCTTGCCCACGCGCTGTTGCGCCGGGACGGAGGCGACGTAGTTGCCCAGCTGCGTGGACATGCGCCAGGTCTCGGAGATATGCCGGTCCAGGCTGTGCGATTTGTACTGGGTGAGCACAACGATCTGCAAATAGCGGGAATTCACCAGGTTGGACAGGGCGAAGTCGATCAGGCGGTAGCTTCCCGCAAAGGGCACCGCGGGTTTCGCGCGGTCTGCCGTCAATGGCATCAGTCTGTTTCCCTCGCCGCCTGCGAGGACAATGGCCAGGACTCTTTTGTTCAACGGCATAATGGTCGCTCCTGTACGCCTTCGTAACTCCCCAAGACAGTCCGGCATGCCCGGACTCCTTCACACTAGAACAGTTATGCGTGAAGGACTACCTTGGGTCTTGTGCGAATAGACATTGTGACTAAAGAGTTTCCACCGGAGATCTATGGTGGCGCGGGTGTCCACGTGGCCGAATTGAGCAGGGTGCTTAGTAAGCACGTTGACCTGCAGGTTCGTGCATTTGGGGCTCCCCGCGACGCCGACTACCATGGCGCGGCGGTGACGTCCTACTCCGTTCCGGAGGATCTTGGCTCGGCCAACGCCGCGGTGCAGACCCTGGGTGTGGACCTGCGGATCGTCCCGGACGTCGAAGGCGCGGACCTGGTCCATTCGCATACCTGGTACGCCAACATGGCCGGACATCTTGCCTCCCTGCTCCACGGGATTCCGCACGTTCTCAGCGCCCACAGCCTGGAACCGCTCCGGCCGTGGAAGGCAGAGCAGCTCGGCGGAGGTTATGCCCTGTCCTCGTGGGTGGAGAAGACCGCCTACGAAGCTGCAGCGGCCATCATCGCCGTGTCGGAGGGCATGCGGCAGGACATCCTGCGCAGCTACCCCGACGTGGACCCGGCCAAGGTGCGGGTGGTCCACAACGGCATCGACGTGGAGCTGTGGAACCGCGACGAGAACACTGACGCGGTCCGCGCCCTGGGCATTGATCCGGACAAGCCGAGCGTCGTTTTTGTGGGGAGAAACACGCGCCAGAAGGGCGTTCCCTACCTCCTGCGGGCCGCCGCGAAGCTTCCGGCCGACGTCCAGCTGGTCCTCTGCCTTGGCGCTGCAGACACTCCGGAACTGGCCGCGGAAACTGCCCGCCTGATCGAGGACCTGCAGCGGGAGCGCACCGGCGTTGTCCTCATCGAGCGCATGCTGCCCCGCAACGAGCTCATCCAGGTACTCAGCCACGCCACGGCATTCGCCTGCCCCTCCATTTACGAGCCGCTCGGCATCGTCAACCTCGAGGCCATGGCCTGCGGCGCAGCAGTGGTGGCGAGCGCCACCGGCGGTATCCCCGAGGTGGTGGAGCACGGCCGGACCGGCCTCCTGGTCGATCTGGAGCAGGTGACGGACGGTACCGGAACACCCCTTGACCCGGAAAAGTTCGTCACCGAGTTCGCCGCCGCCCTCACCGAGGTTGTCTCGGATCCCGAGCGCGCACGCGCCATGGGACAGGCCGGCCGGCTGCGTGCCGAACAGCACTTCTCGTGGGAATCCATCACCGAAACCACGCTTGAGGTGTACCGCTCAGTGCTTCCGGCGCAGGGCCAGCCCTCCTAGGGACATGACGACGGCGCCGCCCCCTTCACAAGGGGAGCGGCGCCGTCGTCGTTCCTTGCGTCCGGGGACGGTCAGTTGCGCTTGCCTACAGCGGTACGGGCTATCAGCACCTTTTCGTCAACAGGCGCCTGACCGCTGGCGCGCTGGCTCCGAAAGTAGGCGCGGGCCTCGTCCTGCCGTTTTTTCTCGGCACCGGTGGCGATCGTTGCCCGAACGTGCTGCTCGCCGTATCCGAAGGCGTCCACGAGGTCCACGGCGTGCGGGCGGAGCTTGACCAGCAGCCGGTTGATGTACTCGCCCACCGTGCGGCCCCGCTGCATGGAAAGGCGGCCGTTCATGAGGTACCAGGACAGGTTCTTTTCGATCAGGGAAAGCCCGAACAGGTCGCGCAGCCAGGTCAGCACTGTTTTCGTGCCGGGGTCCGTGACAACGCGGAGAGCGTCCGTGAACGCCTCCCACTGGAGCAGCTCGGCGTGCGCCTGGGCTGCGTCAATGAGCTCGTTCTGGTGCCGGTTGAACAGGGCTGCACCCTTCTCCTGCGACAACCTGCCCGTGCCCTTTAGCGCAGTGGCAGCTTCAGCCACCATGGTCTGGACACGGTCCGTGAGGAGCGCGCGCTGGCTTTCCTCGTCCCGCAGCGCAATGGCCGCCTTCTGCACGGAGCCGGTGTCCGCGACGAACTGTGCCACCTGGCGCAGGCCGGTGCGGTGGATGGCGGCGCCGGTAGCCTGGCCCACCACGTAACGGGCCAGGACCCCGAAGTCGACACTCCGGAATTCCTTGGCGTAGTCGGCCAGCAGCCGTTTGGCAACGAGCTGCAGCAGCACAGTGTTGTCGCCTTCAAAGGTGGCGTAGACGTCCAGGTCGGCCCGCAATGAGGCAAAACGGTTCTCGATCAGGAACCCTGCGCCGCCGCAGGCTTCGCGGCATTCCTGCAGGGTGTCCAGGGCATGCCAGGTGCTCAGCGGTTTCAGTGCTGCGGCGAGGGTTTCGAGGTCCTGGCGGTCCTCGTCCGTGTCATGGGCACCGGAGAACACATCGTCGAACTTTTCCAGCAGCTGCTCGTGCGCGAAGCCTGCTGCGTATGTGGTGGCCAGCCTCGTGAACAGGCGCTTTTGGTGGCGCTGGTAATCGAGGAGCACTTCCTCTTCGGTGTGGGAAGAGGCATTGAACTGGCGGCGCTCGGTGGCGTACTGGATGGCCGCCTTCAAGGCCACTTTGGATGCGGCTACGGCAGCCCCGTCGAGGGATACCCGGCCCTGTACCAGGGTGCCCAGCATGGTGAAAAAGCGGCGGCCCGGGCTGGCTATGGGGGAGGTGTACCGGCCGTCGGTATCCACGTTCCCATAGCGGTTCAGCAGGTTGGTCCGGGGGATCCGGACGTTTGTGAAGTGCAGCCTGCCGTTGTCGATTCCATTGAGGCCGCCCTTGACGCCGTCGTCCTCGCCGCCGATGCCCGGCAGGAATTCCTTTGTCGCGGGGTCCCGGAGATCCACGTAGAACGCGTGGACCCCGTGGTTGACGCCCCGGGTAACCAGCTGGGCGAAGACCACTGCGCCCAGGCCATCATTGGCCGCGTTTCCGATGTAGTCCTTCCAGGCAGCCCGGAAGGGGGTATGCACTACAAATTCGTCAGTGGAAGGGTCGTAAGTGGCGGTGGTGGCGATACTGGCCACATCCGAGCCGTGCCCTGTCTCCGTCATGGCGAAGCACCCCGGGATCTCCAGGTTCATGATGCCCGGGAGCCATCTGGCGTGGTGTTCGGCAGTGCCGAGGTGCATCACCGCGGAACCAAAAAGCCCCCATTGAACGCCGGCCTTGATCTGCAGCGAAGGGTCCGCCACCACCAGTTCTTCAAAACCGGCGATGTTCCCGCCGTGGTCATCCGAGCCGCCCAAGGACTCGGGGAACGCGCGGTGCACGGCCTCGTTCTCCACGAGGTACTTCAGCTGGCCGAACACCCTGGCGCGGTGTTCAGTGTGCGTCAGGCCTTCGATCTTGTGCAGCTCGGGTGACGCTGCGAGGTTGCGGGCCTGGAGCCGGACTGCGGCCCACTTGCCAAGGAGCTGCTCACCCAGCGCGTCGACGTCGACGGCGGGCTGTGCGGAGGCTGCTCCGGACGCGGCAGCGGCCACCGTGGCGGGGCGGTGCCTGTTTCCAGCGGGACGGTCCACTAGTTCAGTCATGTCATTGTCCTTCGTTGGTGCTGACAGATGGGTTGGTGGTGCTGCGGCAAAGCAAGGGGGTTCACGCGTCGGGGGCGGACAGCCTGGGCAGTTCAGGAGCGATGCCAACGCACAGCCAGGCGGTGATCTGCCGTGCCATCGCCTCCTGCCCTGGTTTTGTTGGGGAGTCCGGCGTACTCAGCCACTCTTCACCGGCATTCCGTACCAGCCCTATCGCCGCTTTGGGCCAGTAACCAATGACGGCCTCCTTGCCGTCCCCCAAATGCGAACGCATGGGGGTGGCGATCATGTCGGCGACGGCTTCAAAAAAATGTCCCAGGGCAGCCGATCCCGCTGCGGGGTCCTGCGTAGTCTCCGGTTCTGCTGCGGCATGCCTTGTCACAAAGGTGTAGACGTTGGGGCTTGTACTGGCCATCTGAAGGTAGGCGGTGACCATTGCCAGCAAACCTTCACGCGGGGTGACGGCGCTCTGCGCAGCCTCCTGGATCCGGCGCTGCATCTGGCTGAGGACAACTTCACCCACTGCCTGCTGCAACCCGGCTTTGTCCCCGAAATAGCGGTAGAAGACAGACTTGGAGGTGCCCGCTGCGGCGGCAATGTCCTCCATGGAGGCGTCGCTGCCCAGTGCGTGCACCGCGCGGCGGGCTGACTTGATCAGCTCCCTGCGCCGCTCCTCCCGGTGGCTCTGCCAGCGGGACGCGCGGCCGTCTCCGGGCCCGGCGGCAACGGCGGGCACATGCCCTGCTTCCTGGATGTTCACGATACCCAGCGTATCAGGTACGCTGGGTATCGGTAATCGAACGTGACCCGAGGAGACAGCCATGTCCATTGACGGACAGCCCACCACCGGACCCGACGCAGCCGGAACTCCCGCCGCAACTTCCGCCCCTGCACCCCGCAGGGCCGTCATCGTGGGAGGCAACCGAATCCCGTTTGCGCGGTCCGGCGGGGCCTACGCCAAGTCCTCAAACCAGGACATGCTGACAGCTGCACTGGACGGACTGATCGCACGTTTCGGACTGCAGGATGAACGCATCGGGGAAGTGGGCGCCGGTGCAGTGCTCAAGCACTCAAGGGACTTCAATCTCACCCGTGAGGCCGTCCTCGGTTCCGCACTGTCCCCCGAGACGCCTGCCTACGACCTCCAGCAGGCCTGCGCCACTGGGCTGGAAACTGTTGTAGGACTGTCGAACAAGATCAAGCTGGGCCAGATCGACTCCGCGATCGCCGGCGGTGTCGACTCTGCCTCTGATGCACCCGTGGTGGTCAGCGAAGGACTCCGTGAGGTGATCCTCGACCTCAACCGGGCCAAAACCCTTCCACAGCGGCTGCAGATCCTCAGCCGCCTCCGGCCCAAGGATCTGGCACCGCTGGCGCCGGGAACGGCCGAGCCGAGGACGGGGCTGTCCATGGGGGAGCACCAGGCATTGACCACGGCACAGTGGAAGATTTCGCGGGAGGCACAGGATGAAGTGGCCCTGAACAGCCACCGGAACCTCGCTGCCGCCTACGATGCCGGATTCTTCGACGACCTTCTCACCCCGTACCGGGGGCTGACGCGGGACGGCAACCTGCGGCCCGATACTTCCCTGGAAAAGCTCGCAACCCTGAAGCCGGTCTTTGGCAGGAACCTCGGTGCCGACGCGACCATGACAGCCGGCAACTCCACTCCGTTGACGGACGGCGCCTCCACTGTATTGCTGTCCTCCGAGGAGTGGGCCGACGCCCGCGACCTGCCCAAGTTGGCCGCTGTGGTGGACGCCGAAGCCGCCGCGGTGGACTTTGTGCACGGGAAGGACGGCCTGCTGATGGCACCCGTCTTCGCCGTGCCTAGACTGCTCTCCCGGCACGGGCTCACCCTTGACGACTTTGATTTCATCGAGATCCACGAAGCCTTCGCAGCGACTGTCCTCAGCATTCTGGCCGCGTGGGAGGACGAGGAATTCGGGCGGACCCGGCTGGGGCTGCCTGGTGCCTTTGGCAAAATCGACCGATCAAAGTTGAATGTCAACGGGTCCTCGCTTGCCGCCGGCCATCCGTTCGCCGCGACCGGCGGCCGGATTGTGGCTTCGCTCGCCAAGACGCTCCACGAAAAAGCCAGCACCGAAGGCCGTCCCGCACGGGGCCTCGTCTCGGTCTGCGCAGCCGGCGGACTTGGCGTCGCCGCGATTCTTGAATCACTGTAGGGGGAACGCATGACAGACAAGTACGCACAACTGGTAAACCAGGGTTTGGGCAGGAACGTGGCCAAAAAGCTCGGGCTGCCCCAGCCGGCAGTACTGCGCCGGTACGAGCCCGGCCAGCCCTTGATTACCGGGCCCATCCTGGTCCAGGGCGGCACTGCCGGTGCCGACAGCCTCGCCGCCGAACTGCTCTCCTGGGATCTCGACGTCAGGCGGCACGCCGTTCCGCGGGAGAAGCTTGGTGCCATCATCATGGTGCTGGACGAAGTGGCGGAACCTGAAGACCTCGGGAAGCCGATTCTCTCCGCTGCAGCCTCCCTGCGGGATCTCGCCCAGGGAGGCCGTGTCGTGACGGTGTCCCGGCCTGCCTCGGACGCACCCTCGCCGGCGGCAGCAGCCGCACGCCAGGGGGTGGACGGGTTCCTGCGCTCCCTGGCCAAGGAACTGCGTGGTGGTGCCACCGGCAACGGTATTCTCCTGGCGCGGGACGTGAACACAACGAGCCCAAGCGCGCTGGCGGCAATCCGGTTCTTCCTCTCCGGCCGCTCCGCATTCGTGGACGGCCAGTTCGTCACGGTGTCCACGACGGCGGGAGAACTTTCCACGGACCCTGAGAAGCCCCTGGCCGGGAGGATCGCCGTCGTCACCGGAGCAGCCCGTGGCATCGGTGCGGCCATAGCCCGGACACTGCACCGGGACGGCGCCACCTTGGTGTTGGTGGACATCCCTGCGGCGGGCGACCAGCTGGCTGCGGTGGCGAATGAGGTGCGGGGGACAGCCCTCCAGCTGGACATCAGCAGAGGGGAGGCCGGGCAACGGATCCTGGAGCACGCCGCCCAGCGGTACGGGCGCCTGGACATTATGATCCACAATGCCGGCATTACCAGGGACAAGCTCCTGGCCAACATGGATGAGGGCCGCTGGAACTCAGTGATCAACATCAACATTGCCGCCCAGCTCCGGATCAATGAGGCCCTCCTGGCCTCAGAACACTTCCGCAGCTCTCCCCGGATCGTCTCCGTCGCCTCCACCAGCGGCATCGCCGGCAACCGCGGCCAGACAAACTATGCGGCGTCCAAGGGCGGAGTCATGGGCATGGTTCGCGCGACTGCGCCGCTTCTAGCCGCCCAAGCCGGCAGCATCAACGCCGTCGCGCCGGGGTTCATCGAAACCGAGATGACGGCCCGGATACCCTTTGCACTGCGGGAGATGGGCCGGCGCCTGAACTCGCTTCAGCAGGGTGGCCAGCCAACCGACGTCGCAGAGACCATAGCCTTCCTGGCCAGCGACGCGGCTGGCGGTATCAACGGCGAGGTGCTCCGGGTCTGCGGCCAGAACCTGGTGGGGGCATGACGCCTGTACAGCCGCTCATCCTGGGGGAGATGCCGTCGCTTTCCAAGCTCTACGTCAATGCTGCCGCCCAGGCCGCCCGGCGCCGGCTGCTGGGGACGCATGACGGATCAGTCCTTCCGGCAGAGAGCCACGAAGTCCGCGGCGTCACGGTTGACGTCGGTAACCTTACGGCCTACCAGCACCTCATCGGCGAAACTGCCAGTGACGTGCTGCCCGCAGGATTCATCCACGCCCTGGCTTTTCCGCTCGCCATGAGCGTCATGAACCGGGATGATTTTCCCTTGCCGCTGCTCGGGATGATCCACCTGCGCAACGTCGTGGAACACAGGCGGCCGCTCGTCTTCACGGATACCCTGGTCATCGCCGCGCACGTGGAGAACCTTCGTGGTCACCGGTCGGGCACACAGGTGGACCTGGTGGTCGAGGTCCGCAGGGCCCCGGGTGGGGAAATCTCCTGGCGGGGGGTCTCCACCTATCTGGCCAAGGGCGTTTTCCTGCCGGGAATCGACAAACCAACAGTCGCCCCGGCACGGCCGGAGTTCACGGCGCCGGATCCCACCGCGCTGTGGCAGCTCGGGGTGGACACCGGAAGGGCATACGCGGCAGTTTCCGGCGACTTTAACCCGATCCACCTCAGCGTGCTGTCCGCCAAGGCACTGGGCATGCGCCGCTCCATCGCCCACGGCATGTACCTAGCGGCCAGGGCACTCGCCGACGTCGGCGCGGTCCGGGGGGATTCCTTCACTTGGGAAGTCGACTTTGAGGCGCCGGTTTTCCTTCCCTGCCGGGTCGCCCTGGACATCAGTACGGTGCAGGGGGCGGCAGGAGCTTGGGAGCGTTCCGACTTCGTCGCGTGGAATCCCCGCTCCGGCCGCCGTCACTTCAGCGGCTTAGTCGCCGCCCTCTAGAGTTTCCCCTGGGGCGGTGCCTCCGAATCACTTGACGGGTGGACGGCGCGAAGGATCCGGTGGAGGCTCAGGAGGATGGATTCGGACGCCGGAACCGCGCCTTCGTCCAGCTCACGGGTGGCGGTGGCTGCCATGCAGGCTTCCACCGCCGTCCTGGCGGCCTGATAGAGCTCCTCCTGCTGTTGCGGGTCTTCATTGCTGAATGAGCGCAGCAATTCGCCCGTGGCGGTGATAGCCCCGGCCAGCGGACCGTTGTCCTGCAGCGGGACGGTGTACGGCACGTCGCTTTCCCAGATGACGTCGGAGAGCACGTCCGTCATGTCCTGAATGTGGAAGGTTACCCTCTCCAGCTGGCGGAGATTACGGTAGTCACGGTCGATGTCCCGGGGGTGGAGTTTACGGCGGGGGTTGGCACGCCGGCTGGCATCGGCTTCCTTGACGAGATGGCGTACGGTGCGGGCGGCTGATGCAAGCTCATCCGAACGGCGCGACCATTCCTCGTGCTCGGGCGGCCATTCTTCCTCCAGCGCGGCGCCCATGTCGGTCAGTTGCCTGCCCAAGGCAAAGCGGAGTTCATCGAGGCTGGCCGCGGCGGCTTTCAAGTGCAGCGGGGGAAAAACCAAGAAGTTCACTGCGATGCCTACGGCAACGCCGGCGCCCATCTGCACAAGGTAGCCAAACGAAAAGTCGTCCGCGTTGCTGCCTCCCACGAGGAGCACCAGCAGGGCCGCCGTCGGAATCCAATCACTGCCCGAGCCAATTCCCGGCAACCCGCCCAGCAGTACGCCTATGCCCATGAACAAAGCGACCGTCAGGGGCGAGGGATCCGCGATGTTCACCAGGATGACCGCGAGACCTATTCCCATACTGAGTCCGGCGAGGGCCTGGAAGCCTTGCCGGACTGATCCGGCCACGTTGTGGTACATCGCCACCAGCGCTCCCAGCGGCGCGTAGTACGGGTAGTTCGCGGCTGCGCCGGGCATGAGCGGGGCGATGAGGAAGGCCAACCCTGCGGCCAGGGCGGCTTTGGCCGCCAACTGCAGGCGTTGTGCAGCGAGCGCCGCGGACAGTCCTTCCACTGCCTGCTTCAGAAACTGGGTCCCCTTGGCCCACCGGACTGCCGGACGTGCTTGAGATTTGCCCATCCGATCCACCCTAGGGGGCCTGTGGGGCAAGGGACAAAGCCACTGGTCAGGACGGCAGTAAAAGGCGGCGGGCGAAACTTCTAGGACAAAGCCGCCGCTGAACGGCGCACGGCTGCGGCCAACTGGTGTGCCTTTCCAGGGGTGCGGCCGTCCTCTGCCCGCCGTGGGATGTAGCCGAATCCCAGGCCGTAGGCGGGGTCCGCGAACCCGAGGGCAGCGTTGGCGCCTTCGTGGCCGAAAGCCCGGTGGCTGCCAAAGTTCCGGGAGGGATGCGGCTTCATAAAAACCACGGCGAAAGCGTTGTCCAGGCCGGAGGAACGGTCCAGGCCCCACACCTGTTCCTGGGACATCAGCTCCACCGTTCCGGGAGCCAGGAATCCTTCCCCACCGCTGACGCCGGTGGTGGCTGCGGCATAAAGCCGGGCCAGTCCCTCAGCAGATCCCACTCCGCCGGCCGCCGACATGCCGGCACCGCGGACACTGCGGACGTTGGGGAGCTCCATGATGGTGCTGACGGGTGCATTGCTGTTCAGCCCGTCGAGGCTGAGCGGATCGACCCAGGGCTGTTGCGGATCGATGGTGTACAGGACGTCCCGGTAGCGGGGCTCCATGTCCGCCGGCAGGCCCAGGAAGAAATCGATGTCCAGTGGCGTCCGAATCCGGCGGTCATAGAAGTCCTGCAGCGATTCTCCTGCGGTGCGGCGGCACAGCTCTTCCATGATGATCCCGATGGTCAGGGCGTGGTAGCCGAACTGGCGGCCAGGCTGCCAGGACGGCCGGGCCGCTGCGAGGCGGGCGGCAGCACCAGGGGTGGTGAACCCGTCAAGGGCGAAACCGCCCTCCACCCCCATGATTCCGGCCTGGTGGGACAGCGCCTCCCGCACCAGCAGCCGGTCCTTGCCATGCACCGCAAACTCCGGCCAGTAGTGGGCAACCCGGGCGTCAAGGTCAAGCAGCCCGTCCTGGACCAGGAGTGCGACCACCATGGCCGCGACTCCCTTCGAGCAGGAGTACGCGCCCGTTATCGTATCTTCGTCCATGTCCGGTCCACCTGTAAGTCCCACCACCTGCTTCCCGTGATGGTAGGCCGCCAGCTGCGCACTGTACTGCGGGTCCTCAGCCAGGAATGATTCGAAGAGCTCCAGGACATTTTCGTAGCCGGGCGCTACGTGGCATTGAGTTGTCTGCATCCGGCCAGTTTAGCCAGAAAGCGCTTTCCTTCAGGAGTCCGCTCCGTGTCCCGGCGCAACTTCTTCGCCGGTCTTCACCGGCCCCGGCGGGGTTCCATCCCCGAAGGGCCGGCCGCCCAGGGACTCGCGCCCGTGAGCGTCAAGCCAGCCACCCAGCGCTGGGCCGGCAGGGACGATGCCGGTGGGATTAATGTCCTCATGCACGATGTAGTAGTGCTGCTTGATCTGGACGAAGTCGGTGGTGTCGCCGAACCCGGGAGTCTGGAACAGGTCGCGCGCGTAGCCCCAGAGGGCAGGCATCTCGCTGAGTTTCTGGCGGTTGCATTTGAAGTGGCCGTGGTAGACGGCGTCGAACCGCGCCAGCGTGGTGAACAGCCTCACGTCGGCTTCCGTGATGGTGTCGCCCACCAGGTACCGCTGCCGGGAGAGCCGGTCTTCCAGCCAGTCCATGGTTGACCAAAGCCTCGCATAAGCGGCGTCGTAGGCCTCCTGCGACCCCGCGAAGCCGCAGCGGTAGACCCCGTTGTTGACTTCGGTGAACACCCGTTTGTTGACCTTGTCGATCTCCTCCCGGAGATGCTCGGGGTACAGCCGGGGTGCGCCGGGCCGGTGGAACTTCGTCCATTCCGTCGAGAAGTCAAGCGTGATCTGCGGAAAGTTGTTGGTGACCACTGCTCCGGTGGCCACCTCAACAATCGCCGGAACGGTAATGCCCCGCGGGTAGTCAGGAAACCGCTTGAAGTACGCCTCCTGCAGGCGTTCGATTCGCAGGACCGGGTCAACGCCGTCGGGATCCAGGTCGAAAGTCCAGGACCGCGCGTCATGCGTGGGGCCGGGCTGCCCGAGGGAAATGGCATCGTCCAGCCCCAGCAGCCGGCGGACAATAACCGTCCGGTTTGCCCAAGGGCATGCCCTTGCGGCGATAAGGCGGTAGCGTCCCGACTCCACTGGCCAACCGGGCTCCCCGTTAAGGCCCGGCCTGCCGTCTGCGGTGATCCGGTCCTCGATGTAGTTGGTGTCGCGGTTGAATTCCGCTCCACCGGTTACGTAGGCGCCGCGCGTGCTGTGCTCTGCGGTACCCCCGCCGTCCACTTGCTGGGTGCTTTCCGTTTCCTGGCTCATAAAACCACCCTAAACCCCGCTGGCAGGACTGCAGAGATAGGCTGCCAGGCGACCAGCCAGGACCCGCCCACCAGGACCGTAAACAGGAGGATCCACACAACGGAAGGAACCGCCGTCGCACGGTACAAGAGGTACGCGTCGGAACTGGCAAGCCGCTCCCTGCGCCGCAGGTGCACATGCGCGAGCTTAATCAGGTCCCGTACGGCGCCCACCAGCAGTACCAGGCCCAGGATGACGGACACATGGCCCACGAAACCGGCCGGCACCAGGAAAATAAGAGTTATGTTGCCGCCTATCGCAGCGGTGGTGATGAGGAACCCCGCGGAGTTGCGGAGGAAGAGCAGTGTCGCTGCAAGGGCCACCGTGCTGACCGCCAGGGCGGCAGGACCCCACCCGGTGAAGCCGCACCACACGAACGCGGCGCCTACGACTGCAGGGACGGGATACCCCCAGAAGCAGGACCACACGGTGGCGAGTTTGCTCCGGCTGTATGTGGTGGTGGTGCCTGAATGGTCGAACCGAAGCCGTATCCCTGACAACCGCTGGCCGCTCGTGACTGCTGCGAAGGCATGTCCCAACTCGTGGGTGGCTGTTGCAAGCAGGCCCACATACTTCCAGGACTGGCGGGGGATCGACAAGGCAGTCACTATGCCCAGGGCGAGAATCAGCTCAGTGAATGTAATGACGGGAAGGTCGGTGCGGCTGAAGGCACTGATGAACGTATTCCAAGGGTCCTTGGCAAGGTTCACCGAATGCTTCCCGGGCATGAGTGGTCATTTTTGGCCATAAGCACCTACGGTACTAGGGATGGGTGGACGCTGCCGCGGCGCCCTGCGGCGCTCCGTCCCAATGAAAGAAAAAACACAGGAACAGAGGAAACGTGTCATCTTTGAAGGAACGGTTGCAGGCCGACGTCGTCATCCATATGAAGGAACGCAATAAGACTGCGCTGACCACTGTCCGGAACGTCTTGGGCGAGATTGAGACCCGCGAGAAGTCGGGGAAGACACCCGTGCAGCTCGATGATGCGCAGGTGACGTCACTGCTTCAAAAGGAAGCAGCGAAGCGCCGGGACACGGCTGGCATCTACGCGGAAGCCGGACAGCCGGAGCGGGCGGCGGCGGAAATTGCTGAAGCGGAGGTGATCGAGTCTTACCTGCCAAAGCCCCTGTCCCTGCAGGAGGTGGAGGCGATTGTGGACGAGGTCATCGACGGGCTCCGCGCCGAGGGACGCGAACTGACGCCGCGGCAGATGGGCGAAGTGATGAAGCCCGTGACGGCGAAGGTTGCAGGGCGCTTCGATGGCAAGGAAGTCAGCCAGCTGGTGCGCCAAAAGCTCGCTTAAAGCGGAAAGGCACGTCCACACGATAGTGGGCGTGCCTTCTGCTCAGTTAGGGGCGGCTGAATGCGCCGTCCCGCCTGACTTCCTGATTTAGCCTTCGCACTCCGTGCAGTAGCTGTGGCCGTCCTTCTGGCGCGCAATCTGCGAGCGGTGGCGGACCAGGAAGCAGGAGTAGCAGGTGAATTCGTCCTCGGCCTGGGGGATGACCTGAACAACGAGCTCCTCAGCGACAAACTCGCCGCCGGGTACGCCCGCGCCGTCGAGGCCGTCAGCTTCGTCCAGCTCCAGGACGACGCTGCGCGCGTCGGGAGCGTTGGCTGACTGGAGCTGCTCGAGAGAGTTGTCCTGCGATTCCTTGACGTCGGAACGCAGTTCGTCGTAATCGGTTGCCACTTTAGGTGCTTCTCTTTTCTTTGGTTCGTCTGTCGCGTATGAAACGTACAGCATCATCCGGGTATTCCCCAATAGCCGGAGTATATTGACCGCCGTTTGGGTAGAGGTTTAAGGAAACGGCCTCAAGGTTCATCACCCTACTGTGGCTGTACGGGCCGGGGAGGTCGCAGCGAACGCTGCGGTCTCCCCACTATCTGAAGGGGTATATGTGGAGCAGCTCACTGCAGAATTCGGAGGCGCCGGGCGGACCGGCACGGGCGTTGGTCCTGTCCTGGAAAAGTTTGAGTCGGTATCAAGGATAGCCGTATTGCGCGGCGGGGGCCTCGGCGACCTCATTTTCGCTATTCCCGCCATTGCCGCATTGAAAGCGGCATACCCCCAGGCCTCCATAACCCTCCTCGGCACGCCGGCGCACAAGGCTTTGATCGCCGCGACGAAGAGCCCGGTGGACGAGGTTCAGGTCCTTCCCTTTTCCGAAGGTGTCCGGCCCGGAGCCGAAGACGAAGAAGAGCTGGAGCGGTTTTTCGAGGAGATGCGGGCACGCCGCTTTGATCTGGCGGTCCAGGTCCATGGCGGCGGGCGGTATTCCAATCCCTTCCTGCTCCGGCTCGGCGCCCGCCACACTGTTGGAACGCGCACGCCTGACGCAGCAAGCCTGGAGCGTACGGTGCCCTACCTCTATTACCAGCATGAACCGCTAAGGGCCCTGGAGGTGGCCGGGTTCGCGGGTGCGTTCCCTGTTGATCTCGAGGCGAGGCTGGCTCCGGCGGAGGGCCTGCGCCCCTCACCCCAAACGGCCGACGACGATAGCCAGCCTTTAGTGGTGATGCATCCCGGCGCTACGGATCCCCGCCGTCGTTGGCCGGCGGAGCGGTTCGCTGAACTTGCCGTCGCCTGCGCCGGGGACGGCTTCCAGGTGGTGGTAGTGGGCGATGAGAGCGAGAAGGAACTTGCCGGGCGGATCGTCGAACTGGCCGCCTCGGGCCACGTACGTTCCGTGGCTGGTGAACTGGACATGGCAGGCTTGGTGGCACTGCTGGTCCGTGCGGCGGTGGTGGTCGGAAATGACAGCGGCCCGCGCCACCTGGCCCAAGCCTTGGGGGTTCCGACCGTCGGTATCTTCTGGGCCGGCAACGTTATCAATGCCGGTGCACTGGGCCGGAGCCTTCACCGGATCCACGCTTCCTGGGTGACCGCCTGCCCCACCTGCGGCATAGATGTGACCCAAGTCGGCTGGACGGCACCGCGCTGCTCCCACGACGATTCGGCGGTGGCCGGCATCGCCGTGCGGGATGTGCACGAGGATGTCCGCAGCCTTGCGGCCACGGAACTGTCCGGGCAGCAGTCATGAGCGCTACGGAGAGTGCGCCAGCGCGGGAAGCCAACGAGCCGCACGACGGGAAACCGGAGCTCCTGGTCCTTCGGGCGTTGAAGCTTGGGGACCTGCTGGTCGCAGTGCCTGCCCTGAAGGCGCTCCGGCGTGAGTTCCCGGAACACCGGCTGAGGTACGCGGCCCAGGGCTGGCTTTCTGAGGCGCTGGGGCTCGTGGGCGGTTATGAACTTCTGCCCACGCACGGCCTGGACGAGCCGCTGGCCATGGAACCCGGCGTTGTGGACGTGGCAGTGAACCTGCACGGCAGCGGGCCGGAAAGCCAGGGCAGGATTGAGGCGTTGCAGGCCCGCCACACCATAGGCCACCGGAGCCAGTACCGGGACGGGCCGCCGTGGCGGGCCGAGCTCCACGAGAGGGAACGCTGGGTCAGTCTCCTGGCATGGCACGGCATCGAGGCCGACCCCCTGGACATCCACCTGGATACTCCCCATGTGCCCAGCCCCGTACCGGGTGCCACCGTTTTACACGTTGGAGCCGCCTACGGCAGCCGGCTCTGGCCCGCCGAGCGGTTCGCAGCTGTTGCCGCAGCCCTTGACTCGGCTGGGCACAACGTTGTCTTCACCGGTGGCAGCAGCGAGAGGGACCGGGCCCTTGACGTGTGCCTGCGGTCGGGGCTTGCCGAGGATGCAGTGTTGGCGGGACGGCTTGGCCTGGCGGAGTTCGCCGCGACCATCGCAGCGGCCCGCCTGGTGGTCTCCGCCGATACGGGGGCTGCGCACCTGGCTTCCGCGTACGGAACGCCGTCTGTGGTGTTGTTCGGGCCTGCTCCGCCCGAGATCTGGGGTCCGCCCCCGGGTCCGCACGTCGTCCTGACCCGCGCTGAGCTGCGGCGGGGAGACACTTTCGCGGCCGAGCCGGATCCGGCGCTGTTGGCCATTACCGTGCCGGATGTTCTCGCTGCAGTGCGGGAGCTAGGGGTGTTCTAGGCGTACTGCCCAGGCGCATCAAGCCGGGGCCGGCCAGGCCTCCTGCCGGACGCCGGAAAGTCCTAAAATAATGCCATGGGCACCGAGATCGAAATTGCCTTGGTATTGACGATGGCGTTCCTGTGGGTCGTCGGCACTTTCGCCATCCTGTCCGGGATTGACCGATTGGAGCGGAAGGCCCGGCGCCAGGAGCGCAGGGCCGACCGGGAGCGGCAACGCCGCGTCCAGTACCGTCCGGTTGCGCCCCGCTCCCGGCTGCTGGGCCGTAGAAGGCACGCGCACACCCGTTAGCCTGCACCCGGGGGAGGATGGCATCGTCTGTTTACCCCACCCCATGTGGTGGGGGAGCAGATTCGGACCGGGCCGCACCGGCGATCACCACCGAGTGGGGGTTGGGGTGGCCGGCCCGGACCAGGGTGGCAATGGCGTGCGCAATCTTCCGGCCACCCTGTGACGAAGGTTCAATGGGGTTGGCGTAGTCGGCGTCTTCGCTGCAGATCAGCCTCAGGTCGATCACCGGCGTGCCGCTGGAAAAGGCTGCCCGAGTAATCGAATCGTTGAAGAGGGACAGTGCTGCCCTGACGATCTTCTGGTTCGGTTCCGATGGGGGAGTGTCGTAGATGGTGCATACCGCCGCGGGCAGGCCCTGTGACAGGACGGCGGGCAGCATGGCCCGGTAGTCGGCGTCGAACCTGTCCCTTCCGGCGTCAAGCATGAGCAGGGCCTCGGCAACCGAGCCGGGCCGCTCCTGCAACAACGGCGCGTAGCCCAGGGCATCATTGCCACCGACGCTCACCACCAGGTGGGTAGCGTCCCGGGGAAGGCCGCGGAGCTGGCGGGCGACGCCGGTGATGACGTCCCCGTCGATGGCCAGGAGCGAGCATTTCCAGCCTGGCAGTTCCTGGCGCAGCTGGCTGATGACGTCCGGGCCGCCGTCAACATAGGCAGCATTGTCGAAGATGGAGTCGCCCAGCAGGACCACGTGCCCCGTCTCCTTGCCCTTTCCAAAGTCCATGAGGGTCATGTTCCACCCTGGTGCCCGTAACCGCCACCCGCGTCAGCGGGACAGAATCTGCCCTTCGTGGAACCCACCCGGCGACACGAGTGGGAACCGGGACAAATGACGCGCTCCTACTTCGCATCTACCGGTTAGGGAGTTCATCACCCAGAGGCCCGGAGCCCCGGGAGTATAGGTAGAGTCTCGAAGTGACCTCATCCAAGAACACCTTGATTGACGACATTGAGATCCGAATATCGCGCTCCAGCGACGCCGGGAAATTGAAAGACGCCTATCTGACAAACAGGGAGTACCTCACCCCCTGGGAGCCAGCACGCTCCGAGGATTTTTTCACTGTGGCCGGGCAGAACAAAATCATAGAAGCGCGTTTGGCCTCCTACGCTGCTGGTTCTGAAGTACCGTGGGTAATTCTCGATATGGATCGCATTATCGGCGCCATAACGCTTACTGGAATTGTGCTCGGACCTTTTTGCAGCGCCAACGTTGGGTATTGGATAGACCACGAGTACTCCGGCCGGGGAATCGGCTCGGCGGCCCTGACCCATGTGCTCGGTTATGCAAAGAACAAGATGGGCTTGCACCGCATCCAGGCGGCAACCCTTCTGCACAATGCCGCGTCACAAAAGATTCTTCAACGTGCCGGCTTCGAAAAGATTGGAGTGGCGCCGGCTTACCTGAAAATCGCCAGCACTTGGCAGGACCATAACCTCTACCAGCGCATCCTCTACTGAAAGACTGCGTCAGCGCGGCCGGTACCCTTGCCGTTCTGAGTGGCAGGGTCCTCAGCCGAAAGTCGGATGAAACCCGGTCTGTCAGCACGACGCGCACCGATTTAGACTGAAGCATTCCGGGCAACCCACCGCTTCCGGTCCACGTCGCGGGGACGCCCAGCCAGGACAGGAGGAACCTATAGGAGATCCGGGCCAAAGCTAGTTCTCGCTGGCGCGCAGGTCAGAACGGACCTGCGCAAGTTCAGGGACTTCATCGGATCTGACGGCACATTACCTGACGCAGGGCGACGAAGCCGTAGGAAAACCCCGTGACCGGGGAACTTCTAACGCCCGCTCGGGCGCAACCTAAGGAGAATGCCATGACCACAGCACGTGAAATTATGACCGGCGGCGTTGAATGCATCGGTGAGAATGAAACTCTGGAAGCAGCGGCGCGGAAGATGAAAGACCTGAACGTCGGCGCACTGCCAATTTGCGGCGAGGACAACCGGCTCAAGGGCATGATCACGGACCGGGACATCGTCATTAAGTGCTTCGCGGAAGGCGGCGATCCCCGTACGGCGAAGGCAGGCGATTTTGGCCAGGGCAAGCCTGTCACCATCGGTGCGGACGATTCCGTCGAAGAGGCGATCAGCACAATGCAGGAGCATCAGGTGCGCCGGCTGCCGGTCATTGACGGCCATGATCTGGTCGGCATTCTCACGCAGGCAGACATTGCCCGGAACTACCCGGAGGACAGAGTCGGGGAACTCGTAGAGCTCATTTCCTTCTACTGAGTGCACTCAAAACGAAGGTAGGAAGCGGCTGCCCCAGGGCCCTCCATCAGCTGTGTGCACAGCTGGTGTTCATCGCATTCATGTATGTGCAACACGTTTTCTCGCTAATGCCCATGTACCCGGGCGGTGAAATACGTCACGCCCTGATGCTGAGGAGGCCCTGATCAGTTCGGTCACCTGGTCCGCAATCCACCTCCCGGTCTTGGGCCTGTGGGTTATCCTGTTGCTCTGGCGCCGTAGGTTACTCCGAAAGAGCAATGCCTAGCGGAATATACCTTGGCAGAACTGGTTGAGCGAAGCGGCCGCGCGGTCAGACACAAGGAAGCCCCGGAAAATCAATGATTTTCCGGGGCTTCCGTTTGTGCGCGGAGGGGGACTTGAACCCCCACCCCCTTTCGAGGACTAGCACCTCAAGCTAGCGCGTCTGCCATTCCGCCACCCGCGCAGGTGGTATTTCGGGAACCGTTTCCGCCTTTCAGCGTTTCGGGTTTCTCCGAAGCAGCGAGAAAAACTCTAACACGACTTTTCCCGAAACATCGAATCGGACCAAGTGGGTAGGCTGAGGGCAGCAATCCAGCGCTGCAAACCCGTCATTCCCCAGTGAGGAGCCCTCAATGCCTGACGTCCTGCCCGAGGATGAAGTTGTCCGTATCTGCCAGGAACTCATCCGGATAGATACGTCGAACTTTGGTGACGGGTCCGGTCCGGGGGAGCGGGCTGCGGCAGAGTACGCCGCAGGGCTCATCGAGGAAGTCGGTATGGAGGCTGAGATCTTTGAGTCAGCGCCAGGGCGGGCCAACGTGGTTACCCGGATGGCCGGCGAGGATCCTTCCGCCAGCGCACTGGTGGTGCACGGCCACTTGGACGTGGTGCCAGCCCTCCGCGACCAGTGGTCGGTGGACCCGTTCGGAGCCGAACTGAAGGACGGGCTCATCTGGGGCCGCGGCGCCGTCGACATGAAGGACATGGACGCCATGATCCTCGCAGTCCTGCGAAGCTTTGCCCGCACGGGCAAAAAGCCCAAGAGGGACATCATTTTTGCCTTCTTCGCGGACGAGGAGGCAGGCGGCGCGTATGGTGCCCGCTACGCCGTGGACAAGCGCCCGGAGCTCTTTGAGGGTGCAACCGAAGCCATCTCGGAAGTGGGCGGGTTTTCGGCAACCATCGGCGGGCAGCGCACCTACCTGCTGCAGACCGCCGAAAAGGGCATCTCCTGGCTGCGCCTCGTGGCCCATGGGAGGGCGGGCCACGGCTCACAGATCAACACCGACAACGCCGTAACCCGGCTCGCGGCCGCAGTGAACCGCATCGGGGAATACAAGTGGCCGATCGAACTGACACCCACCACCAGGCAGTTCTTGGACGGCGTGACGGAACTCACGGGGGTTGAGTTCGACGCCGACAATCCCGACCTCCTGCTGAACCAGTTGGGGACGGTGGCGCGGTTTGTGGGCGCAACCCTGCAGAACACCACCAACCCCACGCTCGTGAAGGGCGGCTACAAGCACAACGTCATCCCGGAATCCGCTGAGGCGCTCATCGACTGCCGCACGTTGCCCGGCCAGCAGGAGCACGTCCTGGAAATCGTCCGGGAGCTGGCCGGAACGGGGGTGGACGTGAGCTACGTCCACAACGATGTGTCCCTCGAAGTGCCCTTCGCCGGCAACCTGGTGGATTCCATGATCGACGCCCTGCATTCCGAAGATCCCGGTGCCAAAGTGCTGCCTTACACACTGTCGGGCGGCACGGACAACAAGTCGCTCAGCAGGCTGGGCATCACCGGTTACGGTTTCGCACCCCTGATGCTGCCGGATGAGCTTGACTTCACCGGCATGTTCCACGGCGTGGACGAGCGCGTTCCCGCCGACTCCCTCAAATTCGGCGCCAGGGTGCTCAACACCCTGCTCACCAACTACTGAGCAGGCCCGCATGACCCCGGAAGAAGTCCTGCCGGACGCCCTTTTGGAACGGATCCGTGCCAGGGCCGCCGGATACGACAGGGACAACGCATTTTTTCACGAGGACCTGCAGGAACTTGCGGAGGCAGGTTACCTGAAGCTTTTTGTCCCCGCGGCCGACGGCGGGAAGGGCCTTGGGCTGGAAGCGGCGGCGCAGTGCCAGCGAAGGCTGGCAACGGCTGCGCCCGCCACCGCCCTGGCGGTCAACATGCACCTGGTGTGGACCGGCGTCGCGCATGTCCTTCAGGCAAGAGGGGACAACTCCCTGGATTTTGTCCTCAAGGAAGCCGCCCAGGGCGAAGTCTTCGCCTTCGGCAACTCCGAAGCAGGGAACGATTCAGTCCTGTTCGACTCCCGGACGGTGGCCGAGCGGCAGCCCGGCGGCGGCTACACCTTCAGCGGTACAAAAATCTTCACCAGCCTGTCGCCGGCGTGGACCAGGCTGGGCATCTTCGGAAAAGACCCGTCCGCAAGAGAGGGTGACGGTGAACTCGTCCACGGCTTCATCACGCGCGAAACAGCCGGCTACAGAATTCTCGATGACTGGGACACCTTGGGAATGCGCGCCAGCCAGTCCAACACCACGGTCCTCGAGGGCGTCCACGTCCCCGAAAACCGGGTCTTCCGGAAACTACCCGTCGGACCCAACCGCGACCCTCTGATTTTCGCCATCTTCGCGTGCTTCGAGACGCTGCTCGCAGCCGTCTACACGGGAGTGGGGGAGCGGGCGCTGGAAGTGGGCGTCGAAACCGTCAAGCGCCGGACTTCCTTCAAGAATGCGGGACGGAGCTACGCGCAGGATCCGGACATCCGCTGGAAAGTGGCGGAGGCCGCGATGGCTATGGACAACCTGTACCCTCAACTGGCCTCGGTCACCGCCGACGTGGACGCCCTCGCCGATCACGGTCCGCAGTGGTTCCCGAAACTCGTAGGCCTCAAGGTCAACGCCACGGAGACCGCACGCCGCGTTGTAGACCTCGCCATCCGCGTCAGCGGCGGATCAAGCTACTTCCGGGGATCAGAGCTCGAACGGCTCTACCGGGACGTTCTGGCTGGTATGTTCCATCCGTCCGACGACGAATCAGCCCACAACACAATAGCCACGGCCTGGCTGGGGCCCCTCGAGGATTAGACGGTCCGCTGGACCCCTGTTGTCTACACGGTCCGCTGGACCTGCAGAACCCGGCGGCGGAGCCAGAACCGCCTGCCGCCCCCGACGTACAGCTTGCTGCGCTCCAGTTCCCACTTGCCGTATTCGGAGTGCTCCACCAGCCGGCGCCTGGCTTCGTGCAGTGAATCGACAGGGCTGACCGTCAGTACCAGGTACTCGTACTGCTTCGCATAGTCCCGTTCCCGCTGGACCGAGCTGGTGAGAAATTGTTCCTTCATTTGCTCTCCATTTTCGTCCTTTTCCGGCTAACGTGAAGGCATGAGCATCGATCCGCGTGTCGCGCTTCAGTCCTTGACCACCGCTTTGGAAGAACACCTTATAGCAGCATCCAACCGCCGCGGAGATGGTGACCCCTCCGTGGAGGCGGCGTTTTTCGCAGTAGCCGATGCTTTTGAAGTCTACGAGGACGCACTCTACGAGGCCTACAACGAGGTCACGCCGCTTCAGGTCTTTGACGACGAAGATGACGAGGAAGAGGAAAGCGACGTGGACGACGAAGACCTTGAAATTGTCGAGGACCGGAACGTCTGACACAAGGCACGGGCCCCGCTCCCAGCGAAAGCCCTACTGAAGCGCTGATGCGTCTTCCAACGCGCAGGCTATCTCCGGCGGCAGGGGCGTCAGTTGGGCATCCACGATTTCCTTGAGCTGCGCAGGCGTGCGCGGGCCGACTATCGCCGTGGCGACACCGTGCTGGGAAAGCAACCAGCTCAGCGCCACGTCCTGCGGCGTCCGGCCCAGGCCCTTGGCCGCCATGCACACGGCCTCGACTGTCCTGGACGCTTTCCCGTCCAGATAAGGCTCGACATACCCGGCATCCGTGACGGACGCTCCCCGTGAACCGGCAGGAATGCTGCCCCGGTACTTTCCGGTCAACACCCCACGGCCAAGGGGTCCCCATGCCATCAGGCCCAGGCCTGCATCCTCGATTGCCGGAATCAGCTCCGCTTCAGGCTGCCGCTGCAGGAATGAGTACTCGGCCTGGGCCGCCACCAGGGGAAACCCTGCGATGGCCGCGGCCTTGGCCGTCTGCCAGCCGTTGAAGTTCGAGACCCCGGCGTACCGGGCCCTTCCGGTCCGTACGGCGAACTCCAGCGCGGACAGCGTTTCGTCCAGCGGCACGTTGCCATCCCAGGCCTGCGCAAACCAGATGTCCACGTAGTCGGTGCCCAGCCTGGCCAGGCTGGCCTCCAGGCCGGTGAGCATCGCGTTCCGTGACGTGTCCACACCCCGCCGGCCATCCGGCGTCGTCATCCCTGCCTTGGTGGAGATGGAAATCTCCGTGCGGGCAACCACGTCGCCCAGCATTGCCCCAATCATGGCCTCCGAACGTCCATCGGCGTACGAGGCTGCCGTATCGACATGCCGTCCGCCGGCGTTCAGGAAGGTGCGCAGCAGCTCGGCGGCGTCCTGTTCGTCGGTCTCGCCGGCCCAGGACATGGTGCCCAGGGATAGGGCGGAAACTCGCAATCCACTGTTGCCGACGTAACGCTGCTGCATAGCAGCAAGCTTACGGGCAGAACCAGCACTGCCCATGCCGTAGGGTCTTAGCGTGAACTGGTTTGAGGCGGCCCTGCTGGGCCTTGTGCAGGGACTGACCGAATTTTTACCGATTTCATCAAGCGCCCATCTGCGGATCGTTGGGCAGTTCCTGCCGAACGCCGCCGACCCCGGAGCCGCTTTTACCGCCATCACGCAGCTGGGTACCGAAACCGCGGTCCTGATCTATTTCTGGCGGGACATCGTCCGGATCGTAAAGGCGTGGGCCGGTTCCCTTTCCGGAAAAGTCTCCAGGCAGGACCCTGACGCCAGGATGGGCTGGCTTGTTATCCTGGGCAGCCTGCCCATCGTGGTGCTGGGTCTGCTGTTCCAGGACCAGATCGAGTCAGTGCTCCGCAGCATGTGGATCGTGGCCACCATGCTGATCGTGTTCGGCCTGTTCCTTGCCGTTGCGGACGCAGTGGGCAAGCAGGAACGGGACCTCAGCCGGCTGACCTACAAGCACGGCATCCTCTACGGCCTTGCTCAGGCCATGGCGCTCATCCCCGGCGTGTCCAGGTCCGGCGGTACCATCACCGCGGGCCTCCTGATGGGCTACACCCGCGAAGCTGCGGCACGGTACTCGTTTCTGCTGGCCATTCCCGCGGTGTTTGGCAGCGGGCTGTTCCAGCTCTACAAAACCGTGTCCAATGAGGGCATCACCGGCCCCTACGGGTTGCCGGAGACAGCCCTGGCCACCGTGATCGCCCTGGTGGTGGGCTACATCATCATTGGCTGGTTCCTGAAGTTCGTCTCCACCCGGAGCTACCGCCTGTTCGTCTGGTACCGGATCTTCCTGGGCCTGGCCCTGTACCTCCTTCTCGGTTTCAATGTCATCAGCGCCTAGCACTAGGCTTGGCGTGTGAAATCCTGGATCTCCCGCCCTGTTCCCAACGTGCCCGGCAGCATGCCGGCCATCCGGTTGTTCGATACCGCTGTGGGCCGCGAGGTGGCCCTGGAAACAGATGGCCGGCCCTCCATGTACGTTTGCGGCATCACGCCCTACGACGCCACGCACATGGGCCACGCCGCGAGCTACGTGGCGTTCGACCTCCTCAACCGCGTTTGGCGCGATGCCGGCCATGAGGTGTCCTATGTCCAGAACGTGACGGACGTGGATGATCCGCTGCTGGAACGCGCCACGGCCACCGGCGTGGACTGGCGGGACCTCGCAGCAAGCCAGATTGAGCTTTTCCAGACAGACATGGAAGCGCTCAACGTCCTCGCGCCGGACCACTACGTCGGCGCGGTCGAGTCCATTTCACTGATCGTGCCCGAGGTGGAGCGGCTGGTCAGCCTGGGGCTGGCTTACAAGGTGCAGGGCACCAACGGCGAGCCGGACGGGGATGTCTATTACGACGTCGAGGCCGCAGGCAAGCAGTCCGCGTCACCGGACGCCTGGTCCCTGGGATCCATCTCCGGCCTCGCCGAAAGTGAAATGCTGGAGCTCTTCGCCGAACGTGGCGGTGATCCCGGCCGCTCCGGAAAGCGCCAGGCGCTGGACCCGCTGCTGTGGCGGGTGGCGCGGGAAGGCGAGCCCAGCTGGCCCGGCGGCAGCTTGGGAGCCGGCCGGCCCGGCTGGCATATCGAGTGCACGGTCATCGCGCAGAAGTACCTGCCCTCGCCCTTTACCGTCCAGGGCGGCGGGTCGGACCTGATCTTCCCGCATCACGAAATGGGTGCCGGCCACGCGTTTTCACTGGCTGGAGTCCCCCTTGCCAGGCATTACGCCCACGCCGGAATGGTGGGGCTGGACGGCGAAAAGATGAGCAAGTCCAAGGGCAACCTGGTGCTGGTGTCGAAGCTGCGCGCCGCAGGGGAGGACCCGGCAGCCATCCGGCTCGCCATCCTTGCCCACCACTACCGTTCGGACTGGTCCTGGACGGACGAAGGATTCGCTGCCGCGAAGTCAGACCTCGCGTCATGGCGCCGTGCGCTGGACCAAGCCCCCGAAGGCTCCGCGGAACCGCTGATCGTGGAGATGCGGGCAGCCCTTGCCACCGACCTGGACGCCCCCTCTGCCGTTGCAGCGGTCTCCAGCTGGGCACGGAAGGCGGACGACACCGGCGCTGCCGCCAGCCCTGCAGACCAGCACCTGGTAAAGGACGCCGTCGACGCCCTCCTGGGCATCCGGCTCTGAACTGGCAGTCCCCGGCGTAACGCCGGGAACTGCCATCTACAGGAACCCGCCTTTAGGGCCTGTCCTGCCCGCGGCGTTTGAGGTAACGCTCAAACTCGCGGGCAATGGACTCGCCCGTGGCTTCCGGAAGGTCAGCGGTGTCTTTGGCCTCTTCCAGCTGCCGCACGTAGGCCGCGATTTCCGGGTCCTCGGTGGCCAGCTCGTCCACGCCACGTTCCCAGGCATCCGCTTCCTCCGCCAGCTCGTGCGTGTCAAGGGGAACCTGGAGCAGTTCCTCGATCCGGTGGAGGAGGGCCAGCTGTGCCTTCGGCGATGGCGCCTGCGCAACATAGTGGGGGACGGCGGCCCATAGCGAGACCGTGGGGATGCCTGCAAGGAGGGACACCTCGGAGAGTACTCCGACGATTCCCACCGGGCCTTCGTACTGCGAGGCTTCCAGGTTCATGCGTTCCCGCAGCGGTGCGTCGTCGGAGGACGTGCTCACCGGAATGGGCCGGCTATGCGGAACATCTGCCAGCAGTGCGCCCACCAGGACAACGTAGTCGACGTTCAGTGCTTCGGCGTGCACCAGGAGTTCCGCCGTGTAAGCCCGCCATTTATAGGACGGCTCGGTGCCTTGGACAAAAATGACGTCAACGTTCGAGCCGGGTGCGCTGGCCTTGTAGATCCGGGTGGAGGGCCACTTGATCTTGCGTTCTCCGGCAGCATTCCTGCGCACGGTGGGCCTTGTGAACTGGAAATCGTAGTACTCGTCGGCATCTATGGACGCCACTTTCTTGCCGCCCCACAGCTTATTGAGGTAGCGCAGCGAGTCGCTTGCAGCCTCCCCGGCGTCGTTCCAGCCTTCAAAGGCGGCCAGCATCACTGTGACGCGCTGTCCGTCAGCCACAGGCTGCAGGAAGCGCTCACGGGCGGGTCCGGCACCCGGTTCGGTGGTGTCTCCCTCGAAGCTATTCATTTCTTCACCCTACGTCCAAGGAGCAGGGTCTTGCATTGAATGAAGCGCCGAAAAATGCGTCTGAATCTCCCGAAGAGGCAGCAAACCCGGCCGTATTCGCCGAGGGCGTAGCCACAGCCCCCGTCCAGACAGTCCCCGTAGACTGGGGGCATGCGACCGCCACCCACAAGTTCCCCGCTCAAAGCCGTCCTCTGGGACATGGACGGCACCATCGTGGATACGGAGCCCTACTGGATAGCGGCTGAACATGCACTGGTGGAAGCCCACGGCGGAAGTTGGTCCCATGAACAGGCCATGCAGCTCGTAGGACAGTCTTTGACGTTCTCCGCCGGCCTCCTCCAGCAGGCGGGCGTCGATCTTGGGGTCCGCGACATCATTGACACCCTCACCGCAGAAGTGGTCTCCAGCGTTAGGCGTCGGGTGCCGTGGCGCCCGGGTGCGCGGGAGCTCCTGGAAGACCTCCACCTTGCCGGTGTGCGATGCGCACTGGTGACCATGTCCGAGGGGCCGCTGGCCCGGGAAGTGGTGTCAAGCCTTCCCCGCCCCTACTTCGAAGTGGTAGTCACCGGGGATACCGTGGCGCAAGGAAAGCCGCACCCGGAGGCGTACCTGAAAGCAGTGGAACTGCTCCAGGAAGACGACGCCGGTCTGGCGATCCACCACTGCGTGGCGCTTGAAGATTCGGAACCGGGCGTGGCAGCGGCAGTGGCGTCCGGAGTGGCCACCGTCGCCATTCCCCACATCGTCCCACTGCCTGAAGACGGGCGCTACACGTTATGGGAGTCCCTGGCGGGACGGTCCCTGGCTGATCTTGAGGACCTGGTGGTGGCCCGCTCAGCAGCGCCGTCCGCTGCAACACCGGCCGGCCTGCTGGAGACTTCCCATGACTGAGACCGCGGCCCCGGTCCGCCGGGAGGGAATCCCATTGGGCAGGATTGCCGGTGTTCCCGTTGTCCTCGCTTATTCGTGGTTCCTCATCGCCGCCTTCACCGTGATTGTCTACGGGCCCGTACTTGGCCGGAACAACCCTGCCCTTGGTGCAAGCGCTTACATCATTGCTTTCGCCTACGCTGTCCTGCTGCTCGTCTCCGTCCTGGTCCACGAACTGGCCCATGCCCTGACGGCCAAGATCTATGGGTGGCCAACCCAGAAGATCGTGCTCAACCTCTGGGGCGGGCATACGCAGTTCGAGAGCTTCACTGCCACCCCGGGACGGTCCGTGCTGGTGGCCCTTGCCGGCCCCGCCGCCAACTTTGTCCTGGCCGCAGGCGCCTGGCTGCTTCTGACCGGTGCCACCCTGGGCAGTGTCGCCGAGATCCTCACTAACATCTTTATGTGGGCAAACTTCCTCATTGCCGTCTTCAACGTCCTGCCGGGGCTCCCGCTTGACGGAGGCCGGCTGGTGGAATCCGCCGTCTGGAAGGCCACCGGCAGCCAAGCCAAGGGAACGGTGGCAGCAGGTTGGGGCGGCCGCATCATCGTGGTTGCGCTCGTCTACTGGTTCATCCTCCGGCCACTGCTTGCCGGTGACTCACCGGAGTTCAGCCTGCTCATGATTACCGTGCTGGTGGGCGGCTTCCTGTGGATGGGAGCCTCGGCCGCCATCCAGCAGGGAACGCTGCGCGGACGGCTGCATCTGGTCAGCGCGGCAGGGTTGTCGACGCCAGCCGTCGGCCTGCCTGCCACGGCGTCGGTGCAGGACGCACTCCGGCTTGGCGCACCGGACAGAACGTCAGTGGTGGTGTACGGCCATGGCGGACGGCCCGAGGCCGTCGTTGATCCTGCTGCGCTGGCTTCGGTTCCGGCCGCTGCCGCCGGGGCAACTCCCATCACTGCTGTGTCCTATGCCCTTGCCGCGGGCGCGTACGTACCGGAATGGTCGAAGGGACAGGAACTCCTGCACTTCCTCTCCCAACTCGAAGGACGGGACTACGCCGTAGTGGACCACAACGGCAGGGTGACCGGGCTGCTCTCCCAGGACGCGGTGCTGTCCGCGATCACGGGCAGGCGCCAGCAACCCGGTAGGCACCCGCAGGGCAGGAACCGGTAGAGTTACCTGCCGGTCGTGCATTGCCGCCGCAGAAGCCACAATGTCCTTAAGGACATCGGCGCGGGGGCACCACAGTTTTACAGGAGCGAGGAAAATCATGAGCAGCGAAACTGCCGTCAACGAAGCCACAGCAGCAGCCGAGTCCGGTGTCGCCGCCAGCGGCTCGCAGCCGGTGGGAGCTGCCCGTCGCCGCGGTCCCTTCCGGGAAGGCGAACGCGTCCAGTTGACCGACGAGCGGGGGCGCATGAACACGATCACCCTCGAAAGTGGCGGTGCTTTCCATACCCACCGCGGTTTCCTGAACCACGATGACATCATCGGCAAGGTTGACGGCTCAGTAGTGGTCAACAACGTGGGCCAGCAGTACCAGACCCTGCGCCCGCTGCTCTCTGATTTCGTCCTCTCCATGCCCCGGGGAGCTGCCGTGGTGTACCCCAAGGACGCCGGGCAGATCGTTACCATGGCCGACATCTTCCCCGGTGCCCGGGTGGTGGAAGCAGGCGTTGGATCCGGCGCCCTCTCCATCTCGCTGCTCCGCGCTGTCGGAGACAACGGCTACCTGCACTCCTTTGAACGGCGTGAAGAATTCGCGGACATCGCCCGTGGAAACGTTGAGACGATTTTCGGCGGCCCGCACCCTGCCTGGCAGATCTCCCTTGGCGACTTCCAGGAGGAAGTGGTGCGCAGCGAGGCCCCGGGCTCCGTGGACCGCGTGGTCCTGGACATGCTCGCGCCCTGGGAGTGCCTCGATGCCGTGGCCACGGTCCTGGCGCCGGGCGGCGTGTGGATCAACTACGTGGCAACCGTCACCCAGCTCTCCAGGACAGCGGAGGCCATTCGCGCCGACGGCCGGTTCACTGAGCCGGACGCCTGGGAGTCGATGGTCCGTGGCTGGCACCTCGAGGGCCTCGCCGTCCGCCCCGACCACCGGATGGTGGCCCACACCGGCTTCCTGCTGGTCACCCGCCGGCTGGCCGACGGCGTCACTGGCATCTCCGTCAAACGGCGCCCCTCAAAGACAGACTTTAACGAGGAGGACGTCAACGCCTGGACGCCGGGCGCGGTGGGGGAGCGGCTGGTCTCCGACAAAAAGCTTCGGCGCGCCGCCCGCGATGCCATTGCGGGCACGAACGTCAAGGACACGCCGGACATCACGAACTAGTCCATATTTCGGGAGTCTCCCACCCTACCTGCCATCTTGGGACTAAGGTCTTAATAGAAGCGCAGGAAGGGGCTGATACATCATGGAGACGCCAAACCAGGACTCCGGACGTACACCGGCAGAGCAGTCTGCCGCCAACGACCTCTCGGTTGCCGACCGCCAGGTCAACATCCTTAGGGACAAGCTCAGGCACATCGACCGCCAGTTGGCTGCGGCAACGCAGAACAATACCAAGCTGGTCACGATGCTTGAGGCCGCGAAGGCCGAGATTCTCCGGCTGAAGAACGCGTTGGACCAGGAAGGACAACCTCCCTACAGCTTCGGCACCATTCTCCAGCTGAACCCCCGGAGGCAGCCCTCACCGGGCAGCAGCGGGCAGGCGGCCACTGAAGAATCAGTGGACATCTTCAACGCCGGCCGGAAAATGCGGGTGGGCATCAGCCCCCTAGTGAACATCAACCAGCTGGCCGTGGGCCAGGAAGTCCTCCTCAACGAGGCGCTCCTGGTCGTCGCCGGGCTCGGTTACGAGCGGGCGGGGGAACTGGCCACCCTAAAGGAGATGCTCGGCTCGGACCGCGTTCTCGTGGTGGGACGGGCCGACGAGGAGCGGGTGGTCCGGCTTTCCGGTGCGCTGCTCGCCGAAAAGCTCCGGGTGGGCGATGCCCTCTCCATCGACTCGAGGACCGGCTACGCACTGGAGAAAGTGCCGCGGTCCGAGGTGGAGAACCTGGTCCTCGAAGAGGTCCCCGACATTACGTACGAGGACATCGGTGGACTGGGACCGCAGATCGAACAGATCCGCGACGCCGTCGAACTGCCCTTCCTGCATCCGGACCTTTACCGGGAACACGGCCTGAAGGCGCCCAAGGGCATCCTGCTGTACGGCCCTCCCGGCTGCGGTAAGACCCTCATCGCCAAGGCCGTGGCCAATTCACTTGCTGCCCGTGCCGCGGAGCGCTCCGGGAACGTGGACCTGAAAAGCTACTTCCTGAACATCAAGGGCCCCGAACTCCTGGACAAGTACGTAGGCGAAACGGAGCGCCACATCCGGCTCATCTTCTCCCGCGCCCGGGAAAAGGCGTCAGACGGCAGCCCCGTAGTGGTATTTTTCGACGAGATGGACTCGCTGTTCCGCACCCGCGGCACAGGGATTTCCTCCGACGTCGAAACCACCATCGTTCCCCAGCTGCTCAGCGAGATCGATGGTGTGGAGCGGCTGGACAACGTCATCGTGATCGGCGCGTCCAACCGTGAGGACATGATCGACCCGGCAATCCTTCGGCCCGGCCGGCTGGATGTCAAGGTCAAAATCCACCGCCCGGATGCCGAGGCTGCTGCGGACATCTTCAACAAGTACATCACTCCGGACCTGCCGTTCCACGAATCCGACCTCGCTGAGCACGACGGTGACGTCCAGGCCACGGTGGACGCCATGGTCCAGCGCACGGTGGAAGCCATGTACTCCACGGACAAGTCGAACGAGTTCCTGGAAGTCACGTACGCGAACGGTGACACCGAGATGCTGTACTTCAAGGACTTCAACTCCGGCGCCGTGGTGCAGAACGTGGTGGACCGGGCCAAAAAGTACGCCATCAAGGACCTGTTGACCACACACCAGAAGGGGCTGCGGATCGAGCACCTGCTGCGGGCCGTGGTGGACGAGTTCCGCGAACACGAGGACATGCCCAACACCACCAATCCGGACGACTGGGCCCGGATCTCCGGCAAGAAGGGTGAACGGATCACTTACATCCGCACCATCGTTCAGGGCAAAGCCGGCCAGGAGCCTGGAAAGTCGATCGAAACAATGCCGACCACAGGGCAGTATCTATGACGGCTGCGCAGGAACCTGCCCCCGGGGGAGCCCTCCCCGTAGGCGGGGCCTTGCGGGTCATGGGAGCAGAAACCGAATACGGCATCCATGCCCCGTCCGCCCCGTCGGCGAACGCCACCATGATGAGCGCGAGGGTGGTCCAGGCATATGCCCAGGTGACCCGCCAGCGTGCCGCAGGCGGGGCAGAAACGCGGTGGGACTACACCGACGAGGAACCCCTCCATGACGCACGGGGCTGGACGGTGGACAGGGGATCCGCCCACCCCAGCCAGTTGACCGACCAGCCGCCGGTACTGGACGCGGAGGCCGTTGCGCTGGCCTACGGCCGGGAGGAACTCGAACTCGACGGGCAGGATGAGTCCGGCACCCTCCTGATGAACATGGTCCTCGGCAACGGAGCCAGGTTGTACGTGGACCACGCCCATCCCGAGTATTCAAGCCCTGAGGTGACGAACCCCCGTGATGCGGTCAAGTGGGACGCTGCCGGTGACGTCGTGGCGCTGGCCTCGGTGCGGCGGCTGTCCGCTGATCCCGACCTGCCACCGGTAAACCTCTACAAGAACAACACTGACAACAAATCTGTGTCCTACGGGTCACACGAGAACTACCTCATGCCCCGCTCCGTTCCGTTCGGGGATATCGTCCGCGGGTTGACGCCCTTCTTCGTCAGCCGCCAGATCCTCTGCGGGTCCGGCCGGGTGGGGATCGGACAGGACGCTTCCACCCCCGGCTACCAGATCAGCCAGCGGGCTGATTTCTTCGAAGCCGAGGTGGGCCTTGAAACCACCATCCGGCGTCCCATCATCAACACCCGGGACGAACCCCACTCCACCGCGGACAAATACCGCCGCCTGCACGTGATCATCGGTGATGCCAACCTCAGCCAGGTCTCCAACTACCTGAAGTTCGGAACCACGGCCATGGTCCTCAGCCTTATCGAAGCCGGGCTCGCACCAAAGATCGAGGTGTACGAACCCGTGGCCGGACTGCAGACGGTCAGCCACGACACCTCCCTTACCGCGACGCTTCGTCTGCTGGACGGCAGGCGTGTCACAGCCCTCGACCTCCAGTGGATGTATCACGAAGCCGCTGCAAAGCTGGCACAGGACACCGGGGTCGGTGACGCCGTGGACGGCGATGGACACACCCACGACGTGCTGGACCGGTGGGCCACCGTCCTCACCCAACTGGACAATGACCGGGCAGCGGCTGCCCGGTCCGTTGAGTGGGTCGCAAAGCTCTCGCTCCTTGAGGGCTACCGCGAACGTGACGGCCTGGAGTGGAACGACGCCCGGCTTGGGCTGGTTGACCTTCAATGGGCCGACATCAGGCCGGAAAAAGGCCTTTACTACCGCTTCCTCGCCAGGAACCGCGTGGACAGGATTGTCGACGACGGCGCCATAGCGGCTGCCGTGGGCGAGCCGCCGCCGGACACCCGTGCGTTCTTCCGCGGCAAGTGCATCAGCAGCTTCGGCAAGGACGTGGTGGGGGCCAGCTGGGACTCGGTCATCTTCGACGTCCCGGGCTACGGCAGGCTTCAGCGCGTGCCCACCCGGGAGCCCCTTCGGGGAACCAAAGCACTGACCGGAGCGTTATTCGAACGCTACCGTGAAGCAGGCCCCTTCCTCGCGGAACTCCTGGGACACAACAGAACTCCGCCTGCGGCATAAACCGCGCCGGAAGGCCTGCATCGTGGCAGGATTGGCATATCGGAGGATCCGCCGGATCCGACGGCAGGAAAGGGAGAGGTAAAGATGGCAGGCCAGGAGCAGCAGCAGCCGCAATCGCGCGATACCCAGGTCGACGAGGACATTCCCGAGGCCCCGCCCGCGCCGCCCGAAGCGCAGGCATCAGCATCAACCGAAGGCGTGGATGACCTCCTCGACGAGATCGACGGAGTGCTCGAATCCAATGCCGAGGAGTTCGTGCGGGCCTTCGTCCAAAAAGGCGGCCAGTAACCCGGACCGGTGGGTGGCGGATGCCGCGGACGGCCGGAATCTGTACCGACGTTGAAGAACTACGTTCAAGGAGTGCATGAGTGCAGGAATCAACCGCCAACCAGGTAGCCGCCAACGCCACCTCGTCCTTTACGGAACATCTGCAGCGGGACCGGCCCGAACTCCTGCCGTACAACAGGGGACATCGGGCCGTCGTGCCCGGGACCCCACCGCTGCAGGTTCCGCATGCCACCACGATTGTGGCCATGAGCTACGCCGGCGGTGTTCTGATGGCCGGGGACCGGCGGGCCACCATGGGCAACGTGATAGCCAGCAGGCACATTGAAAAAGTCTTCCCTGCCGACCGTTATTCCGTCCTCGGCATCGCCGGCACTGCCGGCATAGCGATTGACCTCACCCGACTGTTCCAGGTGGAACTGGAACACTACGAGAAGATAGAGGGCACCCTCCTCAGCCTGGAAGGCAAAGCCAACAGGCTGGGAGCGATGATCCGGGGCAACCTGCCCCTCGCCATGCAGGGACTCGCCGTGGTGCCGCTCTTCGCCGGCTTCGACACCAGCGCCGGCGTGGGAAGGCTGTTCTCGTATGACGTCACGGGTGGCCGGTACGAGGAACACGAGCACCATACGGTCGGTTCAGGCTCTGTCTTTGCCCGGGGCGCCCTGAAAAAGCTGTGGCGTCCAAACCTGAGCGAGGCCGAAGCGGTGTCCGTCGCCGTCGAAGCCCTCTACGACGCCGCCGACGACGATTCCGCCACGGGCGGACCGGATACCGTCCGCCAACTTTGGCCTGTCATTTATACCGTGGACAAGGTCGGCGCACGGCGGGTAGCCGAGGACGTGCTCGCGGCGGCCGCTGGAAACATCATCGAGGCCCGCACCAACGCCGGACGGGAGGCCTGAGATGACCCAGCAGTTTTACGTATCGCCAGAGCAGCTAATGAAGGACCGTGCGGATTTCGCACGGAAGGGAATAGCCCGCGGCAGGTCAGTTACGGTCATCAGCTGCGCAGACGGCATTGCCCTGGTCGCCGAGAACCCCTCCCCGTCCCTGCATAAGATCGGCGAGATTTACGACAAGATCGCATTCGCGGCCGTCGGGAAGTACAACGAATTCGAAAGCCTCCGGCAGGCCGGCGTCAGGTACGCAGACGTCCGCGGCTACTCCTACGACCGCGAGGACGTTACCGCCCGCGGCCTCGCCAGCGTCTATGCACAAAGCCTCGGCGCAGTATTTACCGCCGAGCAGAAGCCATT
Source organism: Arthrobacter sp. MDT2-3 (assembly GCF_059090465.1). Taxonomy (NCBI): domain Bacteria; kingdom Bacillati; phylum Actinomycetota; class Actinomycetes; order Micrococcales; family Micrococcaceae; genus Arthrobacter; species Arthrobacter sp. MDT2-3. The sequence goes on from NZ_JBNHFS010000005.1 coordinate 228,781, forward strand.
TGAGGTTGAACTCGCAGTGGCGGAGGTAGGTCCCACGCAGGCCGAAGACCACCTCTACCGCCTGACTTTTGACGGCTCCATTGCAGACGAACACCAGTTTGTTGTGATGGGCGGCCAGGCAGACAAGGTGTCCTCAGCCATCGATCAGGGCTGGCGGAGCGAAATGAGCTTTGCAGACGCCCTGCGGCTTGCCATGGCAGCACTGGTTCCGGGCACCGAGACTGGCGAACAGCCCAAGGCATTGCCTGTAACGGCCGTGGAAGTTGCCGTGCTGGACAGGTCATCGGAGAGCTCGCGGGGTTCGCGGCGCGCCTTCCGCAGGCTCGACGACGCGGATATTACTGCATTGCTGGCCTAGGAGGACAGATGGACAAGAGAATCTTCGGTATCGAAACGGAATTCGGGATTTCGTATTCCAGCCCCGACTCGAGGCCTCTTGCCCCCGAGGAGGTGGCCCGGTACCTCTTCCGCAAGGTGGTCAGCTGGGGCCGTTCATCCAACGTCTTCCTCACCAACGGCTCGAGGCTGTACCTCGACGTCGGCTCCCATCCCGAATACGCAACGGCTGAGTGTGACGACCTCGCGCAGCTGATCGCCCACGACCGGGCAGGGGAGCTGATTCTCGACGACCTCGTAGACGAAGCGCAGGCCCGCCTCGGGGCTGAGGGCTTCAATGGCACGGTCTATTTGTTCAAGAACAACACGGACTCGGCCGGAAACTCCTATGGCAGCCATGAGAATTACCTGATTCCCCGCCGCGGTGAATTCTCCCGGCTGGCCGAGATCCTGATTCCCTTCCTGGTCACCCGGCAGCTCATCGCCGGCGCCGGAAAAATCCTGAAGACCCCGCACGGGGCAACCTTCGCCTTCTCCCAGCGCGCGGACCATATCTGGGAAGGGGTCTCCTCGGCCACCACCCGGTCCCGCCCCATCATCAACACCCGCGACGAGCCGCACGCGGACGCCGAGTTCTACCGCCGGCTGCACGTCATCGTCGGCGATTCGAACATGTCCGAAGCCACGGCCCTGATGAAGGTGGGCACCGTTGACCTGGTCCTGAGAATGATCGAGGCAGGGGTCATTATGCGGGACATGCGGATGGAAAACCCTATCCGCAGCATCCGCGAAATCTCCCATGACCTCAGCGGACGGGCACTGGTCCGCCTCGCCAACGGGCGCCAGCTTACCGCTTTGGAAATCCAGCAGGAGTACCTCACAAAAGTAACTGCCTTCGTCAAAGAGCACGGTGCCCACAACTCCCATGTCCCGGTGATCCTCGACCTCTGGGAACGTACGCTGAAGGCTATCGAAAGCGGCGACACCCGGGGCATCGACACCGAGATTGACTGGGCCATCAAAAAGAAGCTGATGGACAACTACAGGGAACGCCACGGGCTCGGGCTGGACGCCCCACGGATAGCCCAGCTTGATCTGACCTACCATGACATCTCCCGCAGCCGCGGCCTCTACTACCTGCTTCAGGGCCGCGGGGCCGTCCGGCGGATTGTGGACGACACCGTTATCAAGGACGCCGTTGACGCGCCGCCGCAAACCACGCGCGCAAAGCTTCGCGGTGACTTTGTCCGGCGGGCGCAGGAGTTGGGCCGGGACTACACCGTGGACTGGGTGCACCTGAAACTGAACGACCGGGCACACCAGACCATCCTGTGCAAGGATCCGTTCCGCAGCGTCGATGACCGCGTGGATGCCCTTCTCGATTCTATGGGCTGACACCCAGCTTCAGGGGCTATTCTGGATAGGGTCCCTTTAAAGGGCCTGCCGCGGTGCCGCCCGCTGAGATGCGGACCACTGCCTCCATCTTGCCCCGACGAAAGTTCTCTTACGTGCGCCGACTACTAGCAATCCTTCTTCCCGCCCTGCTGCTGTTGACCGCCTGCGGTGGTTCAACCGCGGAGCCGGAACCCACCAGCAAGTCAGCTGGCGAGACTGCAAAGTTCGACTCCCTCAAACTGACCGACAACGGGGACAAAAAAGCTCCGGGAGTGGAGTTCACCAAGCCGCTGGAAGTGGCAGAGCCCACCATCAAGGTGGTCACCGAGGGCGACGGCGACACAGTGAAGGCGAACCAAATCGCCAACATCTCCATCCTCGCCCTCAACGGTACGGATGGATCCACTCTCGAGGACACGTTCGCCAGCGAGCCCGAGCCGTTGGAACTCAACGAGGAATTGAAGACCGGCAGCGAGGTCATCTACAACGCGTTTGTAGGCGTTAAGGTCGGTTCCAGCCTTGCACTCGCCGTTCCCGGTCAGGCCGCTGCTGCCGGCGGCGAAGCCCAGCCTACCCAGCTGCTGGTGATCAAGGTCCTTTCAGCCTCCGACGTCACCCCGGTGCTTGAGAAACCCGAAGGTGAGACAGTTACCCCGCCGGCCGGCCTGCCCACCGTCACTGAGAAAGACGGCGTTCCGGAGATCTCCGTCGAAGGGGTTGCCGCTCCTACCGCACTGGTCTCCCAGGACCTCATCAAGGGCAACGGCCCCGCTGTCAAGGAGACCGACACCCTTACAGTGAACTACGTGGGCGTCAACCTGGTGGGGGGAACGAAATTCGACTCGAGCTTCGACCGTGGCGAGCCTGCATCCTTCCCCCTTACCGGCGTCATCAAGGGCTGGACCCAGGGACTGGCCGGCAAGACTGTAGGCTCACGCGTCCTGCTGGTGATCCCCAAGGACCTGGCCTACGGCGACGCCGGTCAGGGCGAAGCCAAGGGCGATCTTGTCTTCGTAGTGGACATCCTCGGAGCCAAGTAGCAACAATGGCAACAGGCCCGGCCCCCGCCGCGGCATCCAATCAGCACACCAACTACAGGACACCAAGGAGCAAGCATGTCTTTTGGACAGCGGGAATTTGACCGCCAAAAGCCCGAAATCGACTTCCCCGAGGGCGACGTTCCCACGGAACTCGTCATCACCGACCTCATCGAGGGGGACGGCCGCGAAGCAAAAGCCGGAGACACCGTTTCCACCCATTACGTCGGAGTTGCCTGGTCCACGGGTGAGGAATTCGACGCCTCCTGGGGCCGCGGCGCACCGCTGGACTTCCGGGTGGGAGTCGGACAGGTCATCCAGGGCTGGGACCAGGGCCTCCTCGGCATGAAGGTTGGCGGCCGCCGCCGCCTCGAAATCCCCTCCGAGCTTGCCTACGGTTCCCGTGGCGCCGGCGGCGCCATCGCCCCCAACGAAGCCCTGATCTTCGTGGTTGACCTCGTGGGCGTTCGCTGACCCCAGCAGAAATCCGTGTGGAGCGCGGCAGCAACAGGACCATCACATCCCGTTGCTGCCGCGCTTCCTGCGTTACGCCGCGGAGTTTAGTAACGTAGCGAGGGTGTCCGCATCCCGTACTGAACGCCTCCTGAACCTGCTGATCGCCCTGCTGAACACGAGGTACGGCCTGCGCCGGAACGAACTGCGCGCAACGATCTACCGCGACACCCCCGGCAACGAGGCATCCTTCGGCCGCATGTTCGAACGGGACAAAAGCGATCTTCGCAATTTCGGCTTCGACGTCGAAACGCTGACGGACCTGGGCTGGAGCGAGGATGATCCCGCCACCACCCGCTACCGGATCGGCAAAGAATCCAACCGCCTGCCGGACGTTCAGCTCGGGCCGGAGGAGTGGACGGTACTTCTCCTGGCCTCCCAGTTGTGGGAGCGCGCAGCACTGGGCACAGCCGCACAGAGCGCGTTGCGGAAGCTCCAGGCCTCCGGAGCGATGGCCGACGTCCAACTGCCGGCAGGGGTCCAGCCCAGGATCAAGCCCGCCGGCCAGGCCTTCGACGACCTTGTTGCCGCGATGCACGCCAAGCACCCCGTCACGTTCACCTACCTTGCCGGCAGTACCGGAACCGAGGAACAACGGTCGGTTGAGCCCTGGGGGCTCGGAAGCCGCTTCGGGCACTGGTACCTTGCGGGCTACGACAGGGTCCGGAAGGCACCCCGCCATTTCCGCCTGTCCCGCTTCACCAGCGCGGTGACCATCCTCGAGCGCGAGCAATTCACGCCGCCGCACGACTTCAACATCCGGCAGGAACTGGACCGCCTGCCGCAACTGCCGCTGCGCACCGCCGTCGTGGACGTCCGAAAAGGGCGGCTATTGGCACTGCGCCGCCGTGCTGTCGCACAGGACGTTGCGCTGGAAGGTGCACAGGGCAGCGGCGCCGCAGAACCACCCGAAACGGGCTACGAGCGGATCAGCCTGGAGTACCGGGACCCGGAGGTTCTTGCCGAAGAACTAGCTTCCTACGGCCCTGACGCTTTGGCAGTAGCTCCCGCCGAACTTGCGGACGCCGTCCGGCGCCGGCTTCGCGCCGCAGCAGAGTTCAGCGCCGCCCCTGTCCCCGCATTCAGGTTCGCCAGCACTCCCTCCCGGCCCGTCCGCGCGCGCACCTCGGAGGACCAGCTCAAGCGGATGCTCCAACTGGTGCCCTTCCTGGTCCACAACCAAGGCCTGCACATCGAGGACGTCGCAAACCGCTTCGGGATCAGCAGGAAGGAACTGGAGGATGATCTGCAAATCCTCATTTGTTCAGGCCTTCCGGAGGGATATCCCGACGATCTGCTGGACATCCAGTGGGAGGACGACCACGTCTACATCACGCAGGACCTGGACCTGACCAAACCCGTCCGCTTCACCGTGGAAGAGGCGTGCGCCCTCCTGACCGGGCTGGAGACGCTCAACGGGTTGCCGGAGGTAGCAGAGGGCAGCGCCCTGGAATCGGTGACGCTCAAGCTCCTGGCGGCCGCCGGCGAGGAAGGGCTCCGGGCAGCTTCCCTTGCCGGTCCGGAAATGGCACCGGCAGATGCCGCGACACACGCCACGGTACGGCAAGCCATCGAGTCCGGATCCCAGCTGCGCCTGACGTACCTGGCCCCGCAACGGGACAGCGTCTCGGAACGTGACGTCGACCCGCTCCGCCTCTATTCGCTGGACAACATCTGGTACTTCGAGGCCTATTGCCATTCAGTGGAAGGGCTGCGGAATTTCAGGCTGGACCGCGTCCAGGACCTCCACCCGAACGGGCGGCCGGTGCCGGCCGGTACAACCCCCGCCGACGGGGTTCCGGCCAAGCTCTTCACGGCCAGGGACGACGACACGATTGTCACCGTCCAGCTCACCCGGCAGGGGAGGGGGCTGGCCGACGACTATTACGCGGAACGTACTGCCGAGCTCGACGACGGCGGGCTGGTTGCTGATATCCGGTTCGGCAACACCGCGTGGCTTCCGATGTTCGTGGCCCAGCATGGCGGTTCCGCCCGGATCCTGGCCCCGGCGGAACTGGCCGACGCGGCCCGCACATGGCTGGCGGCGTCCCTGGCCAGGTACGGCGGCTAGACTTCTCAGCATGCCTTGGTGGTCCTGGATTTTGATATGGGTAGCGCTCGTAGCGCTCTCACTGCTCCTTTATGTCTTTTTGGGCTTCCGGCTGTTCCGCCAGTTCATGGCCACCCTCAAGGACTTGGGGGCAGCCGGTGAAAAACTGGGGCAATTGGGCCCCATCGAGCAGTCGGACGCGTCCCCGGATCCAACGAAGCCGCAGCCGGGTTCCGCAGTTTTTGCCTCCCCGACCGTCATGCGACATGATTACGAGGCATCCAAGTCGTCCCGACGGGAAGAACGCCGCCTCAGACGAGTGCAGCGCAAGACGGACCGGGGTCAGCCGCAGGCGCTCGGCGATCTGGACTTCACATAGAAGTAAAATGTACTTAGACGAAAGGATTTCCCGTGGGAAGACTGTTTGATGGCCCCTGGCCGATCGTAATTATCATCGTTGTTGCTTTGCTTCTTTTTGCCGCGCCCAAACTTCCGGCGATGGCACGCAGCCTGGGCCAGTCCATGCGGATCATCAAATCCGAGGTCAAGGAAATGAAGAACGACGGCAAGACCGACTCCAATGACGCCTCCGGTCCCGTGGAAGGCACCATCGTCAACCACCCCAAGGCGAAGCCCGGCGAGTCGACAGACGGCACTGACGTTCCGCCGTCGAACCGCGCCTGACCCCCAGTGGCACTGTCGCGGGCCCGTAAAGCCAACCCCGAAGGGCGCATGGCTCTTTGGGACCACCTCAAGGAGCTGAAAAACCGGCTGATCAAGTCGGCTATCGGCGTCGTCATTGGCGGCATCGGAGGCTGGATACTTTACGATCCGTTGCTGAAGGCGCTGGCCGATCCGGTCAACCGCATCTCCCAGCAAACCGGCGGGCTCTCGGCGATCAACTTCGGAACCATCGCCTCGCCGTTCGACTTCAAGCTCCAGATGTCGCTCCTCATCGGGGTGGTCATTTCCAGTCCCATCTGGATCTACCAGCTGTGGGCGTTCATCACGCCAGGCCTGACCTCCAAGGAGCGGCGGTACACCCTCGGCTACATGGCGGCCGCCGTCCCGCTCTTCCTTGCCGGTATCTGGGCTGGCTGGCTTGTGGTGCCGCAGGTGGTCCGCGCACTGACACAGTTCACACCGGACGGCTCGTCCAGCGTGATTGATGCGCGCACGTACATTGAGTTCGTGACGCGGATGGTCCTGGTGCTGGGGATCGCCTTCCTGGTCCCCGTGGTGCTGGTGGGCATCAACATGGCCGGTGTTATCTCCGGCCAAACCATCCTCAAGGCCTGGCGCGTCACTGTGTTCCTGGTGTTTGTGCTGGCGGCAATTGCTGCTCCGGGGGCCGACGCCATCTCCATGTTCATGCTTGCGGGCCCGCTGCTGGTGCTCTTTTTCGCGGCCATCGGGATCTGCCTGATGAATGACAAGCGCAGGGAGCGCCGCCAGGCCAAGCGCCTGGCGGAAACTGATGCCACAGCCGACATCGCCACCCCGGGCAGTGAGCTGAAGAACCTCTAGGCTCCTATTAGGCTTGGAGTATGTCCTCCAACGACGGTTCGTTCCGGCCCAGGCTATTCCCGTCCGGCCCCAGCGATCCTGAAGAGTTATCGCCGGCCGAGAGGTACCGTGCCAGCGCCGAACGAACGGCAGAGGCGGCCACTTACCTCGGTTCCTTTTCGCGCACCCTGGACTTCGAGCTCGACGACTTCCAGCGGCAAGCCTGCCGTTCCCTGCAGGAAGGCAGGGGGGTGCTGGTCGCAGCGCCCACCGGGGCCGGAAAAACCATCGTTGGCGAGTTCGCGATCTACCTGGCGCTCCAGCGGGGCCTGAAGGCGTTTTACACCACACCCATCAAGGCGCTGAGCAACCAGAAGTTCACTGAGCTCAGCGACAAGTATGGAGCCGACAGCGTGGGCCTGCTGACCGGTGACACCAGCATCAACGGTGATGCCCCGGTGGTGGTAATGACCACAGAGGTCCTGCGCAACATGCTCTACGCCGATTCGGCAACCTTGGGCGACCTGGGCTACGTGGTGATGGACGAGGTGCACTACCTTGCCGACCGCTTCCGCGGTGCCGTCTGGGAAGAGGTCATCATCCACCTCCCCAGCGAAGTGCAGGTGGCCTCCCTCAGTGCCACCGTATCCAATGCGGAGGAATTCGGCGCCTGGCTTGATACCGTCCGCGGCGATACAGACATCATTGTGTCCGAGCACCGGCCGGTGCCGCTCTGGCAGCACGTGATGGTGGGCCGCCAGATCATGGACCTGTTTGCCGGGGAAACCACCTTCGACGAGATTGCTCCACCCGTGGACTCCGACGAGGCTCAAGAGAACTCCAGCAAGGACAGGGCCAAGAGCCGGGGCTTCGACGTCAACCCCGACCTCCTCACGGTGGCCCGCAGCGAAAGCATGCAGAGCTTCCGTGCCAGATCGGGGCCCAACGGCCGGGGCCAGCGCGGAAGACGCGGGAATGAGCGCCCTGGCCGGGGCGGAGACGAACGGGGAGTGCGGCCGGCCAGCCGGCCCCAGGTGATTGCAAGCCTTGACCGCATGGACCTCCTGCCGGCCATTACCTTCATCTTCTCCCGGGCCGGTTGTGACGCTGCCGTTGCCCAGTGCGTCGGTTCCGGGCTGTGGCTCACTACGGAAAAAGAGCAGCGGATCATCGCCGAGCGCGTGGACGAGGCCGGCCATGACATTCCCCCGGACGACCTGGACGTTCTGGGCTTCTGGACCTGGCGGGACGGCCTGCTTCGGGGTTTCGCGGCGCACCACGCCGGGATGCTGCCCACCTTCAAGGAAGTAGTGGAGAAGCTCTTCGCCGACGGCCTGGTGAAGGCTGTTTTTGCCACCGAGACGCTTGCCCTCGGCGTCAACATGCCGGCCCGCTCCGTTGTGCTCGAAAAGCTGGACAAGTTCAACGGTGAAGCGCATGTGGACATCACTGCCGGGGAGTACACCCAGCTGACCGGCCGCGCCGGCCGCCGCGGCATCGACGTCGAAGGCCACGCTGTGGTGCTGTGGCAGCCGGGTACGGACCCGACGGCGGTCGCCGGCCTGGCCTCACGGCGTACCTACCCCCTGAATTCCAGCTTCCGGCCCACCTACAACATGAGCATCAACCTCCTGGCCCAGTTCGGCCGGGTAAGGGCCCGCGAGATCCTGGAGTCCTCCTTCGCCCAGTTCCAGGCGGACCGCTCTGTGGTCGGCCTGGCACGGCAGGTCCGCAGCCGCGAGGAATCGCTGGCCGGCTACGCGAAATCGATGACCTGCCACCTCGGGGACTTCACGGAGTACGCGCGGTTGCGCCGGGAGCTCTCCGACGCCGAGAACACCACCTCCCGCACCAAGTCACGGGCGCGGAAGTCGCTCAGCGATGATTCGCTGGCGCGCCTGCTTCCCGGCGACGTGGTGCACGTTCCGGGCGGCCGGGCCCCTGGCCCCGCGATTGTGCTGAGCTCGGACCACAGCAGCCGGGAGCCGCGTCCCGCCGTGCTGACCCTGGACAACCAGCTGCGCCGCATCGGGACCGATGACCTGGAAGGTCCCATCGCGCCCGTGACGCGCATCCGCATCCCCAAGTCCTTCAACGCCAAGGTTCCCAAGTCCCGGCGCGACCTCGCATCCTCGGCCCGGAACGCGCTGCGGGAAAACCGCCCGCCTGCACCCGGCAATAACCGCAACAACGACTTCGGCCTCGCCACCGCCCTGCCGAACCAGGAAAAGCGGATCGCCGACCTTCGACGCGCACTCCGCGCCCACCCCTGCCACGGGTGCAGTGAACGGGAGGACCATGCCCGCTGGTCCGAACGCTGGTGGAAGCTCCGGCGGGAAACGGATGGGCTGGTCCGGCAGATCCAGGGCCGCACCAACACCATCGCCAAGACGTTCGACCGGGTCTGCGACGTCCTGTCCTCCTACGGTTACCTCGAACCCGCCACCGACGGCAGGCTGATCATCAGCTCCGACGGGCACCGGCTGCGGCGGATTTACGGCGAGAAGGACCTGCTGATTTCCCAGTCGCTCCGGCTTGGCGCCTTCAATGACCTTGACGCCGCGGAGATCGCAGCCCTTGCCAGCGTCCTGGTGTACCAGGCCAAGCGCGAGGACCGGGGGCTGCGCCCGCGGATGCCCAGCGTCTCCCTGGAGACCTCGGTGGACATCGTGGTGCGCGAATGGTCCGCCTTGGAGGATACGGAAGAGGAATACAAGCTTCCGTTGACCGGCGAACCCGAACTGGGCCTGGTGTGGCCGATCTACAAGTGGGCGCGGGGCCGGCACCTGCAGGACGTCCTGAGCGGCACCGACCTCGCGGCGGGTGATTTCGTCCGCTGGGTGAAACAGGTGGTTGACCTGCTGGACCAGCTCGCAAAGATTCCTGGCCTGGATCCCCGCCTCGCACGCCTTTGCTCCGACGCCATCTCGCTGATCCGCCGCGGCGTCGTGGCCTACTCTTCCGTTCTCTGACCTACCGCCCGCTGCTGCCGGCCGTCTTATCTCCAGGAGTACTGCTTACCTATGCCCCGTCCCGAAGACCTGCCCGGATCCCGTGCCAAGACCAGCCCGGTCCTCTATCGCAACGGCTCTGTCTACACAGCCGCCGACCCCTTTGCCACCGCCATGCTTGTGGACGGAGACACGGTGGCGTGGGTGGGATCCGAACAGGCAGCTACTTCCATCGCGGACAGCTCCATGGACATCATCGACCTCCGCGGCGCGCTGGTTGCCCCCGGCTTCGTGGACTCCCACATGCACCTGACGGAAACAGGAATCGCCTTGGATTCCCTGGCACTGCAGAAGGCCAGCTCTGCACGTGAACTTTTGGACGCCGTCGCCGCCGCACCCGGCGATGGTCCGGTCCTGGGCCACGGCTGGGATGAAAGCACCTGGGCCGATGCCAGCCTGCCAAGCGCGGAGGAACTGGAGCGGGCTTCAGGAGGCCGCCCGGTGTACCTGTCCCGCGTGGATGTCCACTCAGCCCTGGTCTCGGCGTCGTTGGCAGACTCGGCAGGCCTCCGCGGCCTTGACGGCTTCGACGGCGGCCCAAGGGTCCGGCGGGCCGCGCACGCAGCAGCCCGGCAGGCAACGCGCCGGCTCCCCGAGGAAGTGCTCCGGGGGCACCAGCGCCGGGCCCTCACGGAGGCTGCCGCCAACGGCTACGTGGCAGTCGCTGAGATCGGCGCTCCGCATATAGGGGGCGCCAAGGACCTCAGGCTGGCGGCAAGCTGGAACAACAACAACGGGGGAGTGCCGGTGCCTGACGTACTGCCGTACTGGGGCGAACTGGCGACATCCGAAGAGCACGCCCGCAGCATTCTTGATCAGCTGGGCGTCGGCGCCCGGGGCCTGGCCGGCGACCTTAACATCGACGGCTCCATAGGATCACGGACGGCGGCCCTCAGATCGGTTTACAGCGACGCCCCCGAAGAGTCCGGCAGCCTGTACCTGACTGTTGAGGAAGCAGCGGCGCATCTCGCTGCCTGTTCCCTCGTCGGGATCCAGGGCGGTTTCCACGTTATTGGGGACGCCGGGCTGGATGCCGCACTGCAGGCCTTGGAGCTCGCGGCGGCCGAGGTGGGGGAGCAGCGCGTCCGGGCTGCAGGCCACCGGTTTGAGCACGTGGAAATGGTGGATGCAACAGCCATCGCAACGCTTGCCCGCTACGCCGTGACCGTTAGTGCCCAACCAGCGTTCGACGCTGCATGGGGAGGTCCCGGAGGACTGTACGAGAAGCGGCTGGGGGAGAGGAGCAGGTCCATGAATCCGTTCGCCAGCCTGTACTCCGCGGGGGTTCCGGTGTGCTTTGGCAGTGACAGCCCCGTGACCCCGCTCCGCCCCTGGTCCAGCGTCAGGGCCTGCGTGGAGCACCACAATGAGGATGAGCGGATTTCGGCGCGCGCGGCTTTCCTGGGACACACCCGGGCAGGGTGGCGGGCAGCCAGGTATCACAACCCCATGGCGGGCCAGTTGGTCCCCGGAGCTCCGGCGAGCTTTGCTGTGTGGGAGGTTGAGGAGCTGATGGTACAGGTGGCCGACGGCAGGGTGCAGTCGTGGAGCACCGATCCGAGGGCCCGAACACCGTTGCTGCCTGCGCTGGACACCGGCTCCGACCCGGTTTGCCTGCAGACGGTAAGGGACGGTTCTGAACTGTACTCCAGCTCTTCGCTGCGTTCCTGACCCCCGTTCCTGACCCCCCGGTTCCTGGCTCCTGTGCCGCCCGCCCTATAATAGGTAGCTGCGCCTGCCAGCGATTTCGCTCGTCCGCGGGCGCACCGACCGTTCCCACCAGGAAGGCTCTCTGTGCGCGTCCTTACCATCATCCCCACCTACAACGAGCTGGAATCGCTGCCTATCACCCTGCAGCGGCTCCGCGCAGCCGTACCGGCCTCGGACGTGCTGGTAGTGGATGACAACAGCCCTGACGGCACGGGCCGGCTGGCCGACGGGTTTGCGGCCGAGGACGCCCAGGTGCATGTCCTGCACCGCAAAGGCAAGGAAGGGCTGGGAGCCGCCTACATCGCCGGTTTCAGGTGGGGGCTGGACGCCGGATATGACGTGCTGGTGGAGATGGACGCCGACGGCTCCCACCAGCCCGAACAGCTGCCCCAGCTCCTCGAGGCCATCGACCAGGGCGCCGATCTTGCCATGGGTTCGCGCTGGGTCCCCGGCGGAAGCGTGGTGAACTGGCCGTTGTACCGGCAGGCCATCTCGCGGGTGGGAAGCACCTACGCCCGCCTCATGCTGGGCCTGAAGATCAAGGACGTCACCGGCGGCTACCGCGCCTTCCGCAGGACCACGCTGGAAAAGCTCAACCTGGACCAGGTGGACTCAGTGGGCTACGGCTTCCAGGTTGACCTCGCCTGGCGGGTTTCCCGCATGGGCCTGCGGATCGAGGAACGGCCCATCACCTTTGTGGAGCGCGAACTCGGCGCCTCCAAAATGAGCGGCAACATCGTGGTGGAGGCAATGATCAACGTCACGAAGTGGGGGCTCCAGGCTCGTTGGAACACCCTCACGCGCAAGAAGGCGTCGGCGCAGCCGTAACTAGCCCTGGCCTGCCAAGAAGCGGCCGCGGCAAAAGCAAGGGCCGTCCCCCACGGAATGGGGGACGGCCCTTGGTGCATTTTTGGGTGCTAGGCGGAGCGGCGCTCTCCGCGGCGTTCGCGCAGGATGGTCAGCCGGTCCTCCAGGATCTGCTCCAGCTCCGGAAGCGAGCGGCGTTCCAGCAGCATGTCCCAGTGTGTGCGGACGGCCTTGTCATTGCTGGTGTCCGGGCGTTCGCCGTCGACCAGGAGGGCTTCCTTGCCGGTCTTGGAAACCCAGACCGGGGGAATCTCCGCCTCGGAAGAGAACGTTACGAAGACCTGCTCGCCGTCCTCGCACCGGTACTCGACGCGCTGGCGCGGAGCCGGCTCGACTCCGGACTCGGTCTCCATGCTCTGCGCACCAAGGCGCATGCCCCGCAGGCTGCGATCGCTCATGTTTTCTCCCTCTGATCGGTTCGCGGAGTAAGACCCCGCGCAAGCCGGTGGCTAAAAAGCACCTCCGGACTACTGTGTGCTCTGTGCTGCATCTTAAGATTCAACGCATCGCGAAGCTTGGTTGTTCCAGCGGATCTGCTCCTGCCGGACAAATACCCAATTATACGGGTGTCATGCCATCCGGGCCAAAATAGAGGGGATCCGCAATTGCTGCGGATCCCCTCGAAACGCTTTCCCGGCCTTGAGCCTATGGCTCGGAGGTCTTGGCTCCCACTTCGTCGAACAACCCCGCCGCGGCGGGATCAGGGTTGGTTCCCCCCAATGCGTTGCCGATTCCCTTGAGGGCTTCGCCGACTTCGCTGGGGATGATCCACAGCTTGTTGGAAGAACCTTCCGCGAGCTTTGGAAGGGTCTGCAGGTATTGGTATGCCAGCAGTTTCTGGTCCGGATTGCCCTTGTGGATGGCGTCAAAGACCTTCTGGATGGCCTGGGCCTCGCCGTCGGCACGCAGGATGGCGGCTTTGGCGTCGCCTTCCGCCGCCAGGATGGACGCCTGCCGCTGGCCTTCGGCCGTCAGGATGGCTGACTGCTTGGTGCCTTCGGCAGTAAGGATGGCGGCACGGCGGTCCCGCTCCGCGCGCATCTGCTTCTCCATCGAGTCCTGGATGGAGTGGGGCGGGTCGATGGCCTTGAGCTCCACGCGGGAAACGCGGATGCCCCAGCGGCCGGTTGCCTCGTCCAGGACGCCGCGCAGCTGGCCGTTGATCTGGTCGCGCGAGGTGAGCGCCTCTTCGAGGTTCAGGCCGCCCACAACGTTGCGCAGCGTGGTGGTGGTCAGCTGCTCCACCGCCTGGATGTAGTTGGCGATCTCGTAGGTGGCGGCCCGCGGATCCGTGACCTGGAAGTAGACCACGGTGTCGATGGAGACCACCAGGTTGTCCTCGGTAATAACCGGCTGCGGAGGGAACGACACCACCTGTTCGCGGAGGTCCAGCAACGGCAGGAGCCGGTCCACGAACGGGATCAGGATGGTCAGCCCTGGATTAAGCGTGCGCTGGTACTTGCCCAGCCGTTCGACCACGCCTGCGCGGGCCTGCGGAATTATCCGCACCGACCGGACCAGCACGATAATCACAAACACGATCAGGACCACCAGCACAATGGCCAATGCAGTTCCTCCTGCGTTATCCATACATCTCCTTGTTCCCCATTTGTTCAGGCTGTATCAGGACTGGCCAACTGCTTCCGGCGGCGCTGACACCACTGCCGTGGCTCCTTCGATGGCGGAAACCACAACTTTTTGGCCGGCGGGAAGAACGCCCCCGGCAGAACGGGCTGTCCAGATGTCTCCGCCGATCTTGACCAGTCCGCCGTCGGATGTCACCGGTTCCATCACCACGGCCTGCTCGCCGATGAGCCGGTCAATGTTGGTGCGCTGCTCTGACGGACCGTTCTTCAGGTGGGCCAGAGCCACGGGCCGGACAAAGGCAATCATGAGCAGGGACACCACGCAGAAGACCACGATCTGTAGCCAGAGGTCCGCGCCTGCGAAGTCCGCGACCAGTGCGGCGAGGGTGCCTCCGCCGAGCATGATGAAAAACAGGTCAAGCGTGATCATCTCGATCACTGCAAACGCCAGGAAGGCCGTGAGCCACAATGCCCACCAGTTTTCCCCGAGCCATTCGAACAACGTTCTCCCCCTTCGCTACGGGGAGCATGCACGCGCGCACCCGCCAGTAACTGTCCTTCAATCTTAGTGCGGCCCACTTCGCTGTGGGCGGGCTCTCACCAGCGGGGCAGCGATAGTGGCCAAGTCGTTACGTCGCGGCCGCTTTCCTCGGCCGGAACACCGTCAGCCTGAACCTGGCTTCGGCCTGGACCGGCTCGGGCATCGCGAGCAGCCGTTCAGACAGGTCCCGCCGGGCAAGGTGGTGGCCGGCCGGGCCCATATAGGCGAGGTCCGCGGCCTCCCGGCGGGTCAGTGCCAGTTGAATCCCGACGTCGGTGCTTGTCTCGGCGTCAAAATGGCTGCTCATCGCTTCGGCCAGCCGGGCGTCCTTGTCTTCCTCGATGCCAAGCATCCCGGTAGCGGCTGCGATGGCGCCAAGGTGCCCGCTCCGTGGAGTAACCACCACCAGCAACCCGGTGGGTCGCAGGATTCGGGCAAACTCGGCGGCATTGCGTGGCGCAAAGATGACTGTGATGGCGTCCACCGAATTATCTGCCAGCGGCAGAGGCTGCCAGACATCGCATACCAGGTTCACGGCCTCGGGGTTGAGCCGCGCGGCGCGGCGCAGCGCGAACTTGGAGATGTCCACGCCCAGCGCAGCCACGTGGCGGCGGCTGCGCGCCGCGGCCTGATCGAGCACAGCCCTGAGGTAATGTCCCGTTCCCGTCCCTGCGTCAAGGACAGCACTGCCCCCTTCAGGCAGGCAGGGCACGACGGCGGCTGCCACCGCAGTTGCCAACGGGCGGTAATGCCCCGCCGCCAGGAAATCGGAGCGTGCTTGGACCATTTCCGCGGTGTCGGCCTCGAAAGCAGTGCCCTTCCCGACCAGCAGGTTGAAGTAGCCTTGGCGTGCGGCGTCAAAGCTATGGCCGGCAGGGCACACCAGGCGGTTCTGACCGGCATCGGCGGCTGTCCGACGTTCCAGCGGTTTCCGGCACACCGGGCACAACAGTGGCGGGTCAGTCGTAGGGGGCATGCGAACCATCCTATGGCTCCAGCATCCGGTTTTTCTGGACGGGTCGTGGTACCGGCAGATCAGTGGAGGCTGATGCCGGCAGGACCTGCGCCGAAGCCGAGCCCCTGCTGCGCCTTGGCGATGCCTGGCTCTGCCCAATGGGCGGCGTATTCGGCGTTGGTGCTCAGGGACCTGAGCTGCGCGCGGTCCACGTACAGCACACCGTTCAGGTGGTCAGTCTCATGCTGGACAATCCTGGCCTGCCAGCCGGAAAACTCCCGCTGCATCCGTGTGCCATCCGGAGTCTGGAAGTCAAGAAGCACATTCTCGTACCGGGCCACCACGGCCTGGAGGCCGTTGAGGGAAAGGCAGCCCTCGTAGAAGGATGCCAAGCCATCGCCCTGGGGCGTGTAGCGGGGGTTCAGGACCACAAGGAAGTCCAGGGGGCTCCGGTGACGCAGGGCGGCGGCCTCAGGATCGACGTCGAACTGGTCCTCCACGACGGCCAGCTGCAGCGGTATGCCGAGTTGAGGCGCGGCCAGCCCCACGCCCGGAGCCTCATGCATCACCTGGCGCATGAGCGTAATCAGGTGCCCGAGCTGGTCGTTGGACAGTTGCCCGTCAAAGGCGGCAGCGCGCTGCCTGAGCGCGGGGTGACCTGCCTGCACAATGGGCGGGAGCGCACCTGTTTCGAGGATCCGCTCCACGGTTTCGCGGATCTGCTCTGCGGTGTGGGTGGTCTCCGGCGCGCCTTGGTTCATGGGGAAAGCCTAGCGGCCGGGCGGCCCCGGCTCGGCTAGTGTCTATCCCGTGCCTGAAGACTCCTCCGTGCAGACCCCGCCGCTGGACCATGTCCTTGAATTCATCCGCGTCCTGGAATCCGGCGGGGGAGCGGCAGCCATCAGGCCTTTCCTCGCCGACTCCTTTGTCCTGGTGGAGGCGCCGCACCTCCTGGCGCCCGAAGGCTCCAAGCGCGCACTGGCGGAGGTCCTGGCGGGCGCCGACCAAAGCCCGGAAGTGGTGGCCCACCAGAAGTTTGTGGTCAGGCGGACCACCTGTGAGGGCGGACGGGTGGCGGTGGAAGCGGATTGGTCCGCGACGGCCCTGATGGACCTTCGTTACTGGGACCGGGGGGAGATTATCCGGGCCAGGACGTCGTCGGTGTTTGAAGTCAGCGATGGGCTGATCGTCAGCCAGGACAGCTATGACTGCTACTTCAGGTAACCCTGCTACGTCCGGTAGGCCAAAGCGGCGCCCACGCCGGCTGCCTGTCCAGGTCTTGCATGGTGAAGCGGCGGGCCACCCACTGGTTTACTGACGGGGTGGCAGCTGCCGCGCTGATCCCCAGATTTCGGAGGTCCAGCAAGGGCCGGGGCAACGGCCGCCCCAGCAGCATGTTGATCTCGGACTGCCGCTGAGCCAGCCTCGCGGCACGTTGCCGGTTGGCCTGGAACTCCTTGAACTGCAGGTCAACCTGCTCGGGGTTTGCAAGTGCCGCCTGGAGGAGGGGAGAAAGGGCCCAGGCGTCCAGCCACCCGAGGTTCATGCCCTGTCCGCCGATGGGGCTGATCTCGTGGGCAGCATCTCCGAGCAGGAACACCCTCCCGGCCATCATCCGGCGGGCCATGGTTGAACGGACGCTGAACGCGCTCACCATGGTATTGGTGCGGGCATCCGGGAAGATCCCGGTTCGGCGCAGGACCTGCTGTGCCAACTCATCCGGCGTGGCGGTACCGGCAGGCTTCCCCAACCGCACAACCCAGCGCCGGACCCCGCCCGGCAGCGGAAAAGACTCAACGATGCCTCGCGGCTCAAGGAACAGGACTGCCCGTTCGCCGTAAAACCCGGCGTCCTGGAAATCGCCCATGAGGTAGTGGTCGGGATAGTTTTTTTGGCGCACGGGCACACCCAGGAGGCCGCGCACCTGGGACCGCGCGCCGTCGGCCGCTACAACGAAGGATGCCGTCCACGTGGATTCCCTGCCTGTGCCCTCCCCGGCAGGTCCGGCGGCGACGGCGACCTGCCCGCCGTCGTCCTTCACCCGCCTGACGCGCACACCCCTGACGAGGGCGGCGCCGTCCAGTTGGCGGACACGCTCCTCCAAAAGCTGTTCCGTGCGGAACTGGGGCAGGGCCAGCACGAAGGGAAAGGCCTCCGAGACTCCGGCGAATGACATGGTGCCCACAGTCTTTCCGCCGCTGACTGCCAACCCTTCCCGGATTTGTACGCCCTCCTGCACCGCGGAAGCCGCAATGTCGATGCGCTGCAGACCCTCAAGGGCGGGGGGATGGATGCCGATGGCCCGTGAGTGCAGGTTCCTGGCCTGCCTCTGCTCCAGGACCTTGACGCTGACGCCGTCCTGAAGCAGCAGGGCGGCCAGGTACAGGCCCACCGGGCCCCCGCCGATGATCAGAACCTCCGTTTCCGTTGACATGTCAGTTCCTGCGCAGGGCGAGAATCTGATGGAATTTGGAGCTGGTTTCAACGGTCCAGCCCGGGGGAGCGAGGTCCGCCAATTCGGCGGGGGTGTAGCTCCTGCGGATGGACGTCAAGCCGTCCGCCCGGATGAAAGAACGACGGAACGGCAACGCGGCGGCAGAGAAGAGGGCGTAGGCGGCGGGGCTTCGCCTCAAGTCGTTGTGCAGCGCTTTTTTAGTGCTGAGAGCGGCTGAATCGGCGAGCAGTTGCTGTAGTTCGTGCGCCGAAAGGTGGTGCAGAACGTGGTTCGAAATGACGAAGTCGAAGTGCCTTCCTTCCCGGAGAAGATCCGCGCTGTGCGCCTGCCGGAACTGCACACCGGGTATGGGCGGCCTTGCCAGCGCGTACGCGGCCGCACGTGGATCAGGGTCTATGCCGGTGATGTGCATCGGAAGTCCGTCGCGCCGTGCCCAGCCTGCCAACATATGCGCGAGGTCACCTCCGCCGGCGCCGATGTCGAGCAGTGTGGCTGGAGCGGTGTTCGCAGCCAGGGAGGGACGAAGCTCCCTGACATAAAGCCCCCGCCAACCCGCAAGCGCGCGGTTGACCACTGCGAACTGGCGGTACGTGTTCTGGAGGAGCCGGGCGTCGCACTCCGGCCTGTCCATGATTTCCAAGGCGTCGACGGCGCGCTGCCGCAACAGCAAGTCCATGGATTAGGGGACCGATACTTCTGCCGCTGCCTGGCCCGGCACGTGTTCCACCAGTCCTGCACTGGGAGCCTGGCCCACTTTTGTGAACAGCGCGGTTTCCACTGTGAGTCCCGGGCCGAAGGCCATGGAGCAGATGCGTTCGTCCCCGTCCTCAGGCTCCTGTTCCAGGATGTGTTTGAGGACAAAAAGTACTGTGGCGCTGCTCATGTTTCCGTAGTTCCGCAGCGTCTCCCGCGCCGGCACCAGCTGCTCTTCGGTGAGGCCGAGCCGGGACTGGACTTTGTCCAGAATGCTCCGGCCGCCCGGATGGATGGCCCAGTGCCGGATGGAGGTGTAGGGGAGTGCTTCCAGTTCCGGGTCCTTGGCCAGGAGGGGCCGCAGGGCACCCACAATATGGTCATCGATGATGTGCGGCACATAATTTCCAAGCACCATTTCGAATCCGTGGTCGCCGATGTTCCAGGCCATCGCGTCCTCGCCGACCGGGGTGAGGACCGTTTCGAAGTGATCGAGCTGGAGCAGGGACTTTTCCGCCGACCCGCTGCGTGCAGTGACGACGGCGGCGGCCGCACCATCAGCGAACAGGGCTGAGCCCATGATCGTGTCCGGATCGTTTGAGGTGCGGACGTGCAGGGAACACAGCTCGGCACACACCACCAGGACAACGGCCTGCGGGTCGGCCTCGCAGAACAGCTTTGCGGCGCGCAGTGCAGGGAAAGCTGCGTAGCAGCCCATGAAGCCCAAGTGGTAGCGCTGGACAGCGGGATCCAGGCCCAACTCCCGAACCACCTTATAGTCAGGGCCCGGGTTGAAGAACCCGGTGCAGGAGACGGTGATGAGATGAGTTATGTCAAGTAAATCGAGTTCTGGGGCAGCGTTGACGGCGGAGCGGGCAGCCTCCACAAAGAGCTTGGTTGCCTCGCGGCCGAAAATATCGTTGCGGACCTTTGTGCCAGGGTTCAGCAGCAGGCCGGTCTCCTGATCGAAAAACTGCGGATTTTCGGCGCGATGATCCGTGGTGAGTTCTTCGACGGCGGTGAAGCGTGTATCAATCGCCGCGGAATCAAAACAGGTATTGACCAGCCGTGAACCAAGCCTGGACAATCCGGGCTGGGCCGCAAAGACGTCACGGGCTTCTGCCTGGAGCAGCATCGTTTTAGGAACTGCAGTTTCAAGTGATCGCACGTAGACCGTCATTGACTCATTCTTAACGAGCGCCCGGAATAAGACAATGCTGACCTGCGGATTCATCGTCCCCATGAACGATACTGGGCACGGGTCGCAAATGTATTGTTTCCCGCCCCCTCCCGGGTCCGATACAAAACGCCGATAATCTACATTATGTAAAGTTGCAGTTGAGAAGGGTTGGAAGTAGCACCCATTTCCAGTCTCATGCTTTCCCCTGGTGGACTTAAGCAGGATCGCGCTCTAGCGTTCAAGCTGACTGCACGATGAGGAAAATCAAACTGGTGGGGGCCATTAGATGCGAAAAGCTATTGCCGTTTTAGGAATCGCGGGGCTGGGAATGGCTGGCGGAAATGCTCCCGCCGTCGCGGCCCCTGTCGCAAACCAATCGGGCGCGTTAATCTGCCACCTCACAGAGTCGGGCACGTATGAGCCGTTTCTTGTCTCTCGCCATGGCATGATCCATAACCTGAATGGCCATGGAAGTCACAGTGGCGACATCATTCCGTTTCCCGGGTTTGGCGGTTCCCCTGCTGGCCAGAACATGACCCCGGAGAACGTTGTGATCTTCAACAACGGTTGCGTTGGAGCGGCGGGCTCACCGGCAGGTCCAGCCGTTCCCGCTCCACCGGCAAACCCCGCCGTTCCCGCTCCACCGGCAAACCCCGGGAAAGCGCCGGGCGTTGCCAGCACGAATCTGGGATACAACGTGGATACCGGCGTTCAAGCGCAACCTGTCCGGACGGAATCCGTCCATCTCCTCCCCACCTGGTTGGGCTGGGCCAGCGGCCTCCTCGCGGCCGGATGCGTATGGACGGTCTGGAGATCAAGGGCCCACGCGAAGGGCTCTGCCCGATAAAAGCCGTGCTCGCCGTACGTCTCCA
Source organism: Arthrobacter sp. MDT2-3 (assembly GCF_059090465.1). Taxonomy (NCBI): domain Bacteria; kingdom Bacillati; phylum Actinomycetota; class Actinomycetes; order Micrococcales; family Micrococcaceae; genus Arthrobacter; species Arthrobacter sp. MDT2-3. The sequence goes on from NZ_JBNHFS010000005.1 coordinate 249,488, forward strand.
ACAGTTCCGAGGCACCTCTGTTCTTGCAGGCAGCCTCGCGGGCTTGCTGCTGGTTGCCGGGTGCGGCGCTGCATCAAATGTCAATCCACCCGCGGGTTCTGTGGGGTCGCCGCAAGTCATCAGTGAACGGCGTCCGGTTCCGCATGCTGCTAGCGATCCGGTGGCTTCCCCACCGATTCGCATACGCTACCCCGCCGCCGGCATGGACGTTGCCGTTCACGCCCTCGACCCTGATGCGGAAGCCGAGGCCAGCCGCAACCTCGTGCCGCCGGAGACGATGGACGGCTATTGGCTGGCGTCCTTTGGTTCTCCCGGTGCAGGCTCCTCGAACACAACCTATATCATCGGCCATAGTTGGGTAGGGCGGGAGGCACCGTTCAATAAACTGAGCACAGCAACCGCTCCGGGCGACAAGCTGACAGTTTGGACAGCGGCGGGGAACCTGGACTTTCAAGTGGATTCGGTCGCTACCTACACGAAGGCAACCCTGCGGGACAGCACCGTCTGGGCTGTTGTACCCAACAGGCTGGTACTGATCAGTTGCCACACGGGCGATCCCAATGGCAAGAACGTAGTGGTCACCGCGTCCCCTTCGCCAACCGGCCGTAGCGGCCCATCGCCCACCCGTTCCTATTGGCGGTGATCTACCAACCAACGAGGCAGGTCATACGGGATTCCCGGCAACGGCCCTCAGAAGGACATTGGGGGTCTTCACCCTGCATAGACCGGCTATTGGGACGGCTTCAAGACTGGCGTTGCGCCAACTACCGCCCGGGGCGAGATGTTCGGCTTAGCCCTGTTTCCTTATTCCCACCGGCTCTTGTTGCCCGCCTGAGACGTAACGCGAAGTAGACGACGGCGGCCCCGCTTAGAACTCCCAGCGTCCATGTGCCTTCAATCCCGAACAGCGGACCACTGGTACATACACTTGTAGCGCCCGAGCCCTCTGCGGCATCAAGGCACTCACCACGTCTGAACCCGAGGTAAAGGACGTTGAAGACGACTAAGCCCAGGATCGCCATAGCCCAGGGCCACCGCGGTGAGCTGTTCTCTGAATTTGCGTCCATGAGTTCACCCTATGGACGGGCAGCGGAAAAGCGTTCCCGCAAAGGTCTCGGTCCGAACACATTTATTGACCGAAACAACGAACTGAATAGACGTGGTGCGGCACTAACAGTGCCCAACCGCTCCGCCGGGTAAAGTGCACGCCATGACATCAACGTGCCCAAAACTTCAGCCGTCCCGTAGCCTCGGGCACGTCCCGGAAAGCCTGCTTCCCTGACATGACGGCCAACGACCTTTACTACACCTCCCCAGCGCTGGACTGGCTGGACGGGCTTCCCCTGGGCAACGGCCGTCTCGGCGCCATGGTGCTGGCGGCTCAACACCAGGTCAGGCTGCAGGTCAATGACAGTACGGCATGGTCAGGGAGCCCGGCCAGCGAGCACCGCTGTGGAGCCATCAGCCCTAAAGTTGCGTCGGCCGCCCTTGCCAGTGCGCGGGCGGCGATAGCCGAGGACCGGCCGGTTGATGCAGAACGTGACCTCGAGGCACTGCAGGGCCGGTACTCCCAGGCATACCTGCCGTTTGCCGACGTGTTCATAGAGACCCTGAAGCCCGGCCGGCTGGTGGAACGTGGCCTGTCCCTTCGCTCGGCTACGCACAGCAGCCTTCAGGAGGCGGCCGGCACCAGCATCCGGCAGGAATCCTTCATCAGCGCCCCGGACCAGGTACTGGTCCACCGGCTCCGCTCTGAGTCCCCCACTGAGGTCATCCTGCGCCTCCAGACTCCCCTTCGCCAGACGTACTGCGCGTCCGGATCCAGCGAACTCTCCCTGCAGCTACATCTTCCCGCGGATGCCGCTCCCGGCCACGAACCGGACGAGCCGCCCCTGACCTGGGAATTGCCGGGGATCGCACCGGTGGCCGGCGCGGCTGTCTTGGCCCTGGCCCACGATGGACAACCCGGCGCTGCCGGCAGCGATGGTGGTACTGCGTTAGTCGTCCTTTCCGGTATCACCGAACTGGTCTTGGTGCTGGCCACCAGCACCACTTTCACGGCACCCGGCCACCCGCCGCGCGGCAGTGCCGGCGATTGCGCCGCAGAAGCCTCCGCCCGTGCCCATGCAGCCCTGGACCGTGGCTTTGACGTGCTGTGGAAGGACCACGTGGAAGCCCACAGGTTCCTCTTTGACCGGGTGAGCCTGGTCCTCGAGCCGCGCCCCGATGCGCAAACAATCCTTCCAAACCTGCCCACAGACCAGCGGATCCTGTCGGCCGCCGGACAGCCAGGCGCCGCTCCGGCTGCTGATCCCGGCCTGGTGTCGCTGCTCTTTGATTACGGGCGGTACCTGCTGATCTCGTCCTCCCGGCCCGGCTCCCTGCCGGCAACGCTGCAGGGAATCTGGAATGACGAACTGCAGCCGCCATGGTCCTCCAACTACACGCTGAACATCAACACTGAAATGAACTACTGGGGAGCAGAAGCAGCCAACCTTGCCGAGTGCCACGAGCCACTGCTGGACCTGGTGGAGGCACTGGCAGAACACGGACGTGCCACGGCTCGAACCCTCTACGGAACGCGCGGCTGGGCAGCGCACCACAACAGTGACGCCTGGGCGTTTACGTCCCCCACGTCCGGACATGCCAGCTGGTCCCAGTGGGCAATGGGCGGCGTGTGGCTCGTTTGCCACTTGGATGAGCGGCGACGCTTCGGCTCAGCCACTCCGGACGAATTGCGGCGCTTCTGGGCGATCGCAGTCGGAGCCGCAGAATTCGCATGCGACTGGCTCATCGACGACGGCGGCGCCACTTTGCAGACCCGGCCCTCCACCTCCCCCGAAAACTGCTACCTGAGTGGACAAGGCAGGGCCGCCGTTAGCACCTCCACCGGAATGGACCGGGCGCTGCTGAGCTGGCTCTTTGACACCGTACTTGCCCTGGCTGAAGAAGTAGGCGAAGCGGACCACCCCATTGTGCGGGAGTCTGCCACTGCACGGGCGCGGATCGCTCCCCCGGCCATCAGCAGCGGTACTGTCCTCGAGTGGGGCCCATCCCACCCCGAAACGGAACCGGACCACCGGCACGTTTCGCACCTGGTTTTTGCCTATCCCGGCAGCACTCCCCTGTCCCGTGACCTGCGCGCGGCGGTTGGCACAACGCTGGACCGCAGGGGCGACGACTCCACCGGCTGGTCACTGATCTGGAAGCTGTGCCTCCGCGCCCGGCTCGGGGAACCGGAGCGGGTAGCCGACCTGCTGCGCCTTATCTTCAGGCCTGTCGCCACCACGGCCGTGGACCACTCCGGTGGCCTCTACCCGAATCTGTTCGCTGCGCACCCGCCTTTCCAAGTGGACGGAAACCTCGGGTTCATCGCAGCGGTGACGGAGATGCTCCTCCAGAGCCACGCCGGAGAAATCCGCGTGTTGCCCGCGCTTCCGGGGGAACTCGCCGCGGGCAGCGTCAGCGGGCTGGTTGCCCGGCCAGGCATCACCGTTGACATTCGCTGGGAGCAAGGCGCCGCCGTCGAACTTTCATTGACGCCGCGCAATGCCGCGGCTTCCCGGGCGCACACGGTGTGCATCGGCGGATGGACCCGTTCCGTGGAGTTGCGGTCCGGCTATCGCACGCGGCTGGTCGCTGCCGGCGCGGAGTTTCATATTTCACATATCGACGCACCCGCCGGGGCTTTCGTGGCATAGCCCGGGCCCGCTGCAGCAACAGGGGCTGGCAAGTCAGCGGCGCGGCCTGATCCCTGCCCCGACGACTGCGCCAATGCCGAGGCCCAGGGCGAAGCCGATAAACGGGCTGTCAAAGACAGCAAGGCCCAACGTGATTCCGACGGCGGCTCCCACGAGGCAGCAGATCCAGAGCGGTTTATTCATTGGACCTGCTGCCGGCCGGGTTTTCCGGGAGTACTGCCGTAATTGGATCGGGCATCCACCCAGGTACGGCCACCCGGGAGTCAGCCGTCGTAGGCTCTCTGCAGTTCAGCAATGTCCAGTTTCCGCATTCCGAGCATGCACTGCATCGCCCGCTGCGACCCCTGTGGGTCCGGCCCGGCAATCAACGAGCCCAGTACGGAGGGAACGATCTGCCAGGATACTCCGAAGCGGTCCTTGAGCCACCCACACTGGCTTTCGCTGCCACCGTCCGTCAGGGCCGTCCAGTAGCGGTCCACGGCCTCCTGGTCCTCGCAGTCGACCACAAACGAGACTGCCTCGGTGAAACTGGAAGCCCGTGCACCATTCAACGCAGTGAACCCGCGGCCTTCCAGCTCGAACTCGACGGCGATGGCCTGGCCTGCGGGACCGGGCGCACCTTCGCCAAAGCGCGAGATGTTGAGTATCTTCGAGTCGTCGAACACTGACGTGTAGAACTCTGCGGCCTCTTCCGCCTGGTTTTCGAACCAAAGACATGTCCCGATGGTGCGTGGCATAGTTCCTCCCTTCCGGCTTGAGCCTAGTGCTGAAGCCCCGGGGGGACAACGGCCTTAAGGCGCAAGTGGGCTCACACGTCGGGCGGTCAGGGGGCGGATGGTCCTGCCGCCAGCTGGCTGACGAGTCCCAGCGTGTTGCCCTCGCTGTCCCGGATGAATGCCAGCCACTCGTCCGTGCCTGCCGGACCAAGAAGCCCGTCAGTGTGGCTGTAGATCACGTGCGGCGCCGCCACTACGTCCACTCCCCTGCCCGTGAGCTCCTCCACGGACTTCCTTACATCCGGAACGTCCAGATACAAAAGAGCCCGCGGGGCACCGGCTTCCAGCAGCAGCCGCACGCCGTCGAGGTCGAAGAACACCAGGCCGGGCGGGTCGAACACCGCCGTGGGTTGGACCGCCAGCAGCTCGGAGTAAAATTCCGCTGCGCGCCGGAGGTCGCCGGCGTACTGGGCAACCTGGATCAACCGCATGGTTCCCGCCTTCCTTCTGCCTGGTTCGTCCATCCTGCTCAATGACCGGATGTCCGGCAAGGGGTAACCGAGCGTCCGGTAGGGCGGCGCAACTGGAACGCTGCCAATTGCTAGGCTCGAAAGCATGACACCACCGATCCACCGGACCCGCCCTTCGTCCCCGGGACGGCTGGCAGCAGCTGCAGCCATCGCCGACGCCGTCCTGATCCTGGTGTTTGCCGCCGTCGGCCGTGACGCCCACCAACGGGGCGACGTTGTTGCCGGAGTGCTGCTCACTGCCTGGCCGTTTTTGGCCGGGGCAGCCCTTGGCTGGATGGCGGCAAGAGCATGGCGCAACCCCTTGTCGGTGCGCTGGACGGGCCTGGCGGTTTGGCTGGGTGCCCTGGGGGGCGGCATGGTGCTCCGGTTGCTGACGGGCCAGACGGTTGTGCTGCCGTTCATCATCGTGGCATTGCTGAGCCTGGGGCTGCTGCTGGTGGGGTGGCGGCTGGCATGGGCAGGGGTCCGGCGGCTCCGGAGCGCCTGAAAGAAGGTGGCGTGGCTGAGGTCCGCGGGCAGCCCGCCCTGATGTAATAGGCTGGCAGCACCGAGAAGCTTGCCGGGCTATGCTACGGCGCAACAGATCCGGAAGGATTTATCGTGATCACCGCATTTGTTCTGATCAAGACCGACGCTGCCCGCATTCCTGAGACGGCCGAGGAGATCTCAGCGATCGAGGGCATCAGCGAGGTGTACTCCGTTACCGGCGAATGGGACCTGATCGCGGTGGCACGGGTTCCCCGGCACGAGGACCTGGCCGACGTTATTGCGGACCGCCTGTCCAAGGTTCCTGCCGTCGTCCACACAACAACGCACATCGCATTCCGCGCCTACTCCCAGCATGACCTGGACGCTGCTTTCGCCCTCGGCTTCGAGCAGTAGCCGGGCAGGGCGATCACTGACGGCTCAGCGAGACCCAATTCTCCAGGACGGCTGCGGCAGCGCCTGAGCCAATGGATTCGGCTGCGCGGCTGAATGCCTTCTGCATCCGGTCGAGGAACGGGCCGTCCGCACCGGTGTCGAACGCCACCAGGCCGGCTGCCGCATTAAGGAGAACGGCGTCCCGGGCCGGACCTTCCTTGCCAGCAAGGACATCGCGGACCACCGCGGCATTGGCCTGGGCGTCTCCCCCGCGGAGCTGCTCAACAGTTGCCGGTTTGATGCCCAGGTCCGCTGGGGAAAACGTCAGTTCCGTCACACTGCCATTGCGGATCTCCCAGACAGTTGAGGGACCCGTGGTGGTCAGTTCGTCGAGCCCGTCATTCCCGCGGAACACCAGGCCACGGCTTCCGCGCTGGGCCAGGACCCCGGCAACCAGCGGCGCCATTCTTGAGTTCGCGACGCCCACTGCTGACGCCTGCACTTTGGCAGGGTTGGTCAGCGGGCCAAGGAAATTAAAAGCGGTGGGGATGGCCAGTTCGCGCCGGGGCACGGCTGTGTGCCGGAATGAGGGGTGGAAAACCTGGGCGAAGCAGAAGGTGATGCCCGCATTCTCAGCATTGCGTGCCACCTGTTCGATGGACAGGTCAAGGCGGACGCCCAGTGCCTCCAGCACGTCTGCCGAGCCGGACGACGACGACGCCGCCCGGTTGCCGTGCTTAACCACCTTCGCGCCTGCCCCGGCAGCCACCAGGGCGGCCATCGTGGAAATGTTCACGGTGTTCAATTGGTCACCGCCCGTCCCGACGATGTCCAGCTTTTCACCTGTGATGGAGACCGGCCTGGCGTGGGCCAGCATGGCGTCGACCAGGCCGGAGAGCTCTTCGACGGTTTCGCCCTTGGCGCTGAGGGCCACGAGGAATCCGGCGATCTGGGCGGGCGTCGCTTCCCCGGACATGATGGTGTCCATAGCCCAGGCGGTGCTGTCCGCCGTGAGGTCCTTGCCGCTGATCAGTGCCGAGATCAGCCGCGGCCAGGTGTGGCCTGGCGCCGCTGCAGATGCCTGTGAAGTCACCTGCTGATGCTATCGGGGGATGGCCGGGAGTGACCAATATGAACGGGCAGGGAAACTTTTTGCGGGGATTTCGCGTCTTTGTAGAAAAAGTCCCCCGAAAAGGCGGTTTGCGTTGGGCAGCACGGACTTTTACAGACATAATGTCTATGTGACATCTGCGACCCATGCCCCCAGTACCCCGGCGCACCCCACGCTGAACCGCCCCAATATGGTTTCCGTTGGAACCGTTGTGTGGCTGTCCAGCGAGTTGATGTTCTTCGCCGGTCTCTTCGCCATGTACTTCACCCTGCGCTCCACGAGTGCGGAAATGTGGGCGGATGAGACGGCCAAGCTCAACTTCCCCTTTGCGCTCGCCAACACGATCGTCCTCGTGGCAAGTTCATTCACTTGCCAGATGGGCGTCTTCGCCGCCGAGCGGCTGCAGCCGCGCCGAACCGGCGGGGCCTTCCAGTTCGCCCGCTGGGGAATGAACGAGTGGTTCACGCTGACCTTCCTTATGGGGGCGTTCTTCGTCGCCGGCCAGGCCACGGAATACGCGATGCTGGTTTCCGAGCACGTCTCGCTCTCCTCGAACGCCTATGGTTCGGCCTTCTACATGACCACCGGCTTCCACGGCCTCCACGTGATCGGCGGCCTTGTGGCCTTCCTCCTGATCATGGGCCGTTCCTTCGCCGCGAAGAAGTTCGGGCACTTTGAAGCAACGTCTGCGATCGTCACCTCGTACTACTGGCACTTCGTGGATGTCGTCTGGATCGGCCTCTTCCTGGTCATCTACGTACTCAAGTAGCCAGCTTTGATTCTTTTTCTACAAGAGGCAGAATTTCAGGTAGCGGCTCCCGGAGCCGGCGCAGGATCGAATAAAGGAACCACCACGTGAAGGCACTCTCGCAAAAGCGGCGTCACCCACTGGCAGCAATCGCGCTGCTGCTGATGGGGCTCCTCATCACCGGCGGGCTGTACGCCGTGGCCACCACCGTCAACGAGGCCAAGGCCTCCACCACCACCTTCAGTGCAAATGACGTCGAAGAAGGCGGCAAGCTCTTCGCCGCCAACTGCGCCACCTGCCATGGCATGGGTGGGAGTGGCTCCCAGGACGGCCCGTCCCTCGTCGGTGTTGGCGCCGCATCGGTTGACTTCCAGGTGGGCACCGGCCGCATGCCGATGCAGATGAACGGCCCCCAGGCTCTGGAGAAGCCCGTCCAGTTCAACGATGAGCAGACCCACCAGCTTGCAGCCTATGTTGCCTCCTTGGGTGCCGGCCCGGCAATCCCTGAAGAGAGCCTGCTCGACGAAGGCGGCGATGCAGCCGCCGGTGGCGAACTCTTCCGCACCAACTGCGCCATGTGCCACAACGCTGCCGCTGCCGGCGGCGCCTTGACCCGCGGTAAGTTCGCGCCTGCCCTGGAGGATACGTCCGGCAAGCACATCTACGAGGCCATGGTCACCGGTCCGCAGAACATGCCGGTCTTCAGCGACTCCAACATCACCCCTGAAGGCAAGCGCGACATCATCACCTTCCTGAAGCAGATTGAAACCAGCGGCTCCCCCGGCGGCGCTGAGCTGGGATCCCTGGGTCCCGTCGCAGAAGGCCTGTTCGTCTGGGTAGCAGGTCTCGGCGTCATCATCGCCTTCACCATCTGGCTGACCTCGCGGACGTCCTAGGACCTCCGCGAAGCCCTCCACAACTTCTGCTGATCCGTCAGCAGCTTGATATTAGAAACTAACCCGGCACCCGCCGGGACGAGAGAAGGATGAGGCGAATTATGGGCAACCATAGTGACGGCAGTCCGAACCACTCGGGCACCGTAGCTACGGCTGGTCAGAATGAGGTGGAGAAGTTCCAGGACCCTGGAATTCCTCCGCACCGTTTGCGCCTGGCTGACACGGACCCGAAGGCCGCAAAGCGGGCAGAACGGCAGGTCGCCTTACTATTTGGCATCTCTGTTGTTGGAACCCTGATCTTCCTGGTGGCGTACTTCGCCATTGATCTGGGAGCCGGCGAATCAACTATCGGCAACATCCGGCTCCAGAACATGCTCCTGGGCCTTGGAACGGCTTTCGCGATGCTCGGCATCGGTACCGGTATCGTGCACTGGGCCAAGGCCCTGATGCCGGACCACGAAGTCTCCGAAGAGCGCCACGCCATCCGCTACGAAGAGGACCGCCAGGCTGCTGTCCGAATCGTTGACGACATCGTGGAAGAGACGGGCATCAAGCGCCGTCCGCTGATCCGCAACACCCTGCTGGGTGCAGTTGCACTTGCCCCGCTGCCTGCGGTTGCCATCTTCGGTGACCTCGGACCGCGCCCGGACAACAAGCTTGCCCACACCATGTGGGCACCCACGGACGGCAAGCTCAAGCGCCTCGCCCGTGACCCTGACGGAACGCCCATCAAGGCCTCCGACGTCACCATCGGTTCAGCCTTCCACGTCATCCCGGAGGGCCTGAACGAACTTCACGAGGGCAAGCTCAACGAGAAGGCCAAGGCCGTTGTGCTGCTCATGCGCCTGGATCCCGACTCGCTGAACCCCTCCGCGGGCCGAGAAGACTGGGGTTACAACGGCATCGTTGCCTACTCCAAGATCTGCACCCACGTCGGTTGCCCCGTTGCTCTCTACGAGCAGCAGACGCACCACCTGCTGTGCCCGTGCCACCAGTCCACCTTCGACCTCACGCAAGAGTGCAAGGTGATCTTCGGCCCCGCCAGCCGGCCGCTCCCCCAGCTGCCCATCGCAGTTGATGACGAGGGCTACCTGGTCGCCACCAGCGACTTCAAAGAACCTGTAGGACCAAGTTACTGGGAGCGTGATATGCATGAGCGCAGCATCAACAGCTGAGCCCGCTTTCGTCGCCAAAACCAAGACAGGCCGGTTCACCGACTTCGTCGATGCACGTGTTGGCGGTTCCGGAATCCTCCGTGAATTCGGGCGCAAGGTCTTCCCGGACCACTGGTCCTTTATGTTCGGCGAAGTAGCTCTGTACTCCTTCGTCATCCTGCTGCTTTCGGGCACGTTCCTGACGTTCTTCTTCGATCCGTCCATGGCGGAGACGCATTACGACGGCTCCTACGTTCCCCTCAAGGGCGTTGAAATGTCGGTGGCCTATAACTCGTCACTGGACATCTCCTTCGATGTCCGTGGTGGCCTCTTTATGCGCCAGGTCCACCACTGGGCAGCACTGCTGTTCGTGGCTTCCATCGCCGTGCACATGCTGAGGGTCTTCTTCACCGGAGCCTTCCGCAGGCCCCGCGAAATGAACTGGGTTGTCGGCAGTGTCCTCCTGATCCTGGCTATGGCCGCAGGTTTCACGGGTTACTCCCTCCCCGACGATCTGCTCTCCGGCAACGGCCTGCGCATCATCGACGGCGTGATCAAGTCCATCCCGATCGTGGGCACGTACATCTCGTTCTTCCTCTTCGGCGGAGAATTCCCGGGCACTGCCATCATTGGCCGCCTGTACATGCTGCACATCCTCCTGGTGCCGGCACTGATCCTGCTGATGATCGTCCTGCACCTCTTTATGGTCGTCGTGCACAAGCACACCCAGTACCCCGGTCCGGGCCGCAACGACAACAACGTTGTGGGTTACCCGCTGGGTCCTGTCTACGCTGCGAAGGCCGGTGGATTCTTCTTCATCGTCTTCGGTGTCCTGGCCCTCATGGCCGGGTTCTTCACCATCAACCCGATCTGGAACTACGGTCCGTACGACCCCTCCCCCGTTTCGGCCGGTACCCAGCCCGACTGGTACATCGGCTTTGTTGACGGCGCGCTGCGCCTGATGCCCGGTACGTTGGGAGACTGGCAGGTCGAGCAAAACTGGTTCGGCTACGTGTTTAGCTTCAACGTCCTGCTCCCGGCCCTGGTGCCCGCCGGCATTCTGTTCACGGTGATGTTCATGTACCCGTGGATTGAGCGGTGGATCACCAAGGACGACCGTGAGCACCACGTGCTTGACCGTCCGCGCAACGCCCCGACCCGTACCGCCATCGGAATGGCCGGCTTCGTCTGGTATTGCGTGATGTGGGCAGCTGCAGGTTCCGACCTCATTGCCACCCACTTCGGTGTCTCCTTGAACGATGTCACGTACTGGTTGCGTACCCTGTTCATCATCGGCCCGATCATTGCGTTCATCGTCACCAAGCGGGTGGCCCTGGCCCTGCAGCGCAAGGACCGCGAGATCGCCCTCCACGGACGCGAGACCGGGCGTATCGTCCGACTCCCGCACGGCGAGTTCATCGAGGTGCACGCACCACTGGACGAGTACAAGCGCTACAAACTCGTGGGCTTTGAGTCGCCTGAGGTTCTGCCGGCAGTACCGAATGAGCACGGTGTGGTGACCCGCAAGGAGAAGCGGCGCGCATTCCTCTCCAAGTGGTTCTTCGAGGACCGTGTAGCTCCGGCCACCCCTGCTGAGCTGGAAGCGGCCCACGGCCACGGCCACGCAGCAGTTGAAGCACCTCAGGAAGCAAAAAGCCTGAGCCACTAGGCACGCAGTCTGGTTCCAAACAGGAAGGCCCGGTCCAAATGGACCGGGCCTTTCTGTTTCCCCTCCACCGCTGTCAGGGCACGCTGCAGGAACAACCAAGGCGGGCGGGGGTCGGGGCAGAGGCTCGCCAGCTTAGAGGTTACGGGACCGCCGCGCCCCCGGGCGCTGCAACGGGACCCACAGCTTATAGCGGTCGGCGCGGTAATAGGAGACGGAGTAGTCCACCATGGTGCGGGAAACAAAAGCGTGGCGCTGGATTTTGAGCAACGGAGAGCCGACTTCGACGTTGAGCAGCCGGGCGGTGGAGGGCGATGCTGCGGTCGCCTCGATCATGTCCTCTCCCCACTCCATCACGAGGCCGAACTGTTCGCTCAGCACGTTGTACAGCGAGGTGGGGGGCTCTCCGTCCAAGAGGCCGGGAACGCGGTGGGCCGGTATGAAGTTCTCATCCACGCTCATGGGCTCCCCGTCCGCCAACAAGAGGCGCCGGAAGCGGACCAGTGGCGTGCCCTCGTCCAGCTGAAGCTCACGGGCCAGGAATGCGCTGGCTCCGATTTGTTCGAAGCTCAGTACTTTGGCTGCGGGAACCATGCCGCGGCGCTGCATCTCCTCGCTGTACGAGGTCAGCTTCACCTGCAGGTCCAGCTTTGGCCTGCGAACGAACGTGCCGAGCCCCACCACGCGCTCGATGACTTCCTCACCAACCAGCGCGTCAATCGCCTGCCGCACCGTCATCCTCGCAAGCCCAAAGCGCTCCGCCAGGTCGCGTTCGGAGGGCAGCGCGGAGCCCGGCCGGCACTGATCGGCAATGTACGTACGAAGGATCTCGCGCAGCTGGACATAGATTGCAGTTCCGCTGGTGCGGTCGATTTCGCCGGCTATTGCCCCTGCGCTAGCCGCCATGGTGGGTCTCCCCTGGGTTCACGTTCACCTAGCCATTTTATGACAGGTCTAGACCACCCGCCGCCGCCAGCTGGCCGTATTTAGCCCGACGGGTACACGGGCCGCTATATTTGGACAGGAATTTTTTCAGCACCGACGGATGGGGCCGTCACCAACAAGGAGTTCGCGTTGCCAACACAGAAGGCCGTGGTCACAGCCCCGATCGGACTGCACGCGCGTCCGGCGGCTGTATTCGTCCGGGCGGTGACTGAAACGGGGCTTCCCGTGACCATCACCAAGGCCGGCATCAGGAGAGTGGATGCGCGGTCGCTATTGCACGTAATGGCCGCAGATTTTCCCTGCGGCTGCGAAGTGGAACTGGGCATCGAGGATTCGGCCTTGAACGGTGCCCTGAGCCGCGAGAAGGCCGAGGGTGCCCTCCGGACCCTGGGTGAGCTGTTGGAGTCGCAGGGGCGGGAATAAGACCCGGGCAAAGGGCAACCTGAGGGGAGGCCGGCCACGCCAGGGCGCGGCATTAAAAGTACAAATAACGACGGCGGGCCCCACCAAAAAAGTGGGGCCCGCCGTCGTTGTTCTTTTTGCCTAGTGGGCGTGGTCGCCGCGGCTGTACTCGTATACCCAGCCGATAAGTGCCACAACGGCCAGGCCGGCCGCGATGTAGACGATCCAGAACCCTACTGCCAGGCCCAGGAAACCTGTGGCGCACGCCAGACCGAGGACCAGCGGCCACCAGCTCCAGGGGCTGAAGTGCCCCTGCTCGCCGGCACCCTCGTGGATCTCCGCATCACTGCGGTCCTCAGGGCGAAGGCCGACGCGCTTGCCGGTGAAACCGAGGTAGCCGCCAATCATGCCGGCGAGGCCGCCGACCAGGAGGATACCGAGGATACCGACCCACTCACCCCAATCGGTGAGGAAGCCGTAAATCACCGAAACCGGTACGAAGAAGAAGACTCCGGAACCAAAGATCCATGACTCAATTTTCACTGTGCAGTGTCCTTCTGGTCGGCGTTACCGAGCACGTTGGCCGCGGGAGCCGGTGACTCGATGGTGTGGACCTGTCGAAGCTCGGGGTGGTGAAGGTCCAGCGCTGGCCGCTCGGAACGGATCCGGGGCAGCGAGGTGAAGTTGTGCCGCGGCGGCGGGCAGGACGTCGCCCACTCCAGCGAGGCACCGAAGCCCCAGGGGTCATCAACCTGCACCTTTTCGGCACTGCGCCAGGTGATGTAGACGTTCCAGAAGAACGGAATCAGCGATGCACCGAGGACAAACGAGGCAACCGTGGAGAACTGGTTCATCCAGGTGAAGTTGTCCTCCACCAAGTAGTCGGCGTAGCGGCGGGGCATGCCCTCAACGCCGAGCCAGTGCTGGATGAGGAAAGTGCCGTGGAAGCCCAGGAACAGGAGCCAGAAGTGGATCTTGCCCAGGCGTTCGTTGAGCATCTTGCCGGTCCACTTGGGCCACCAGAAGTAGAACCCGGCGAACATCGCGAACACCACCGTGCCGAACACCACGTAGTGGAAATGCGCCACCACGAAGTAGGAGTCGGAGACGTGGAAGTCCAACGGCGGGGAGGCCAGGATGATGCCGGTTAGGCCGCCGAAGAGGAACGTGATCAGGAAGCCGATGCTCCACAGCATGGGCGTCTCGAACGTCAGCGAGCCGCGCCACATGGTGCCGATCCAGTTGAAGAACTTCACGCCTGTGGGCACCGCGATGAGCATGGTCATAAACGCGAAGAACGGCAGCAGCACCGCACCGGTGACGTACATGTGGTGTGCCCACACCGTCACGGACAGGGCAGCAATGGCGATCGTGGCGTAAACCAGGCCCTTGTAGCCGAAGATCGGCTTGCGGCTGAAGACCGGGAAGATCTCGGAAACGATGCCGAAGAACGGCAGCGCGATGATGTACACCTCGGGGTGGCCGAAGAACCAGAACAGGTGCTGCCAGAGCACTGCACCGCCGTTCTCCGGATCAAAGATGTGCGCACCGAAGCGGCGGTCCGCTCCCAGGGCGAACAGCGCGGCGGCCAGCGGCGGGAACGCCATCAGCACCAGGATGGCGGTGACCAGGGTGTTCCAGGTGAAGATCGGCATCCGCCACATGGTCATGCCGGGGGCGCGCATGCAGATGATGGTGGTGATGAAGTTGACCGCACCGAGGATGGTGCCGAAGCCGGACAGCGCCAGGCCGAACACCCACAGGTCCCCGCCGATGCCGGGGCTGAAGGTGGTGTTGGACAGCGGAGCGTAAGCGAACCAGCCGAAGGACGCAGCGCCCTGCGGGGTGATGAACCCGGACACCGCGATGGTGGAGCCAAAGAGGAAGAACCAGAAAGCCAACGCGTTCAACCGCGGGAACGCAACGTCAGGTGCGCCGATCTGCAGCGGCATGATGACGTTCGCGAAACCTGCGAACAGCGGGGTGGCGAACATCAGCAGCATTACGGTGCCATGCATGGTGAACAGCTGGTTGTACTGTTCCTTGGTCTGCAGGATCTGCATGCCCGGTTCGAACAGTTCGGCACGGATCAGCAGCGCCATAACGCCGCCAAGGCAGAAGAACACAAACGACGCAATCAGGTACATGTACCCGATGGTCTTGTGGTCGGTGGAGGTGATCCAGTTGACGACGATGCGCCCCTTGGATTTTGGAACCACGGGAGCCGTGAGAACTCCGGTGGGTGCGGATTGAGTGTACGTAGCCACGTCGCTCCCCTTACTTAATTTCGTTCAGGTTCGGGTTGCGGTCGTACTCCACACCGAGGAGGCCCGTGTTGCCGGCGGCCTTGAGCTCTTCCAGGTGCGCCTGGAATTCAGCTTCCGAAACCACCTTGACGCGGAACAGCATTTCCGAGTGGTACTCGCCGCAGAGTTCGGCGCACTTGCCGTCGTAGGTGCCCTCTTTAGTGGGGGTAAACCGGATGTAGTTGGTCTTGCCCGGGATCATGTCGCGCTTCTGCAGGAAGGCGGGAACCCAGAAAGAGTGGATCACGTCGCGTGCGTTGAGTTCGAGGTCAACTGACTTGTTGACGGGCAAGTACAGCGTGGGGAGCTGTTCCTTGTCGATCGTGTTGCCGGTCAGGTGCGCCTGGACGCCTGCCTCGTAGACGTCTTCTTCGATGACGTCGCCGGCTTTGTAGTTGAAGTCCCATGCCCACTGCTTGCCGCGGACGTCGACAACGACGTCGGCGGGCTGTGACCGGTCATCAATGGCCTGCTGGTCGCGGTCCGTGAAGTAGAAGAACACCAGGACCATAAAGAGCGGAATGGTCAGGTAAAACACTTCCAGCGGAAGGTTGAAGCTGGTCTGGCGCGGGAAGCCCACAGTGCCCTTGCGGCGCCGGTAGGCCACGAGGCACCAGACGATCAAGCCCCAGGTAATGATGCCCACAGCCAAGGCGGCGATCCATGAGTTGACCCAGAGGTCCATGATGCGGTCGCTGTTGCTGGTGGTGCCACGTTCTGTGGGCAGCCACCCCTTCTCTACCTCTGGCGAACATCCGGTCAAAACCAACGCGCCGGCAATTGCCAAGCTTGTGATCGTGGTGATCGTTTTGCGTCGGCTGCCGGTTCGGTTCTGCGAACTCACAGACGGCCCTTCCTACTTGTTGCTGCTGTTGTCCGGGCAGCCATCGGCGCCGCGGGCACACTAAAAGTTTTACTACTCGGTGTAGAGCTTACCGCTCCGCCGGGAGTTTCGCCCACATGTCGGCGCCGCGCCTCCTTCCGTGATTATTGGGAGGGGGCGCGGCGCCGGCATCGGGCGAAATAACCGGCTTAGTGGAAGGAGTCTCCACAGGCGCAGGAGCCGCCGGCGTTCGGGTTGTCGATGGTGAATCCCTGCTTCGAGATTGTGTCCTCAAAGTCGATGCTGGCACCACTGAGGTAGGGGACGCTCATCTTGTCCACAACAACTTCGACGCCGTCGTAGTCCCGGACAGCGTCGCCGTCCAGGAGCCGTTCGTCGAAGTAGAGCTGGTAGATCAGTCCTGAGCAGCCGCCGGGCTGCACAGCAACCCGGAGCCGCAGGTCGGTGCGGCCTTCCTGCTCGAGAAGACTGCGGACCTTGCCTGCTGCGACGTCGGTCAGGTTGACTTCGTGGACAGGCAGTTCTTCACTGGCCGCGCTGGTGGTCTGGGTGCTGTTCTCATTGGTTGCGGTGCTCATTGGCCTACCTTCTTAGGACGGTCTGGCGGCCCCGCGCTAACGGTGCCTGCCCCTACGGATTCGGTATGGGCTATAGCTACATGCTACGCGGGGCGCACGTGTAGCTCTAACTCCTGACGTAACCACGGAAGCCTCTTCCTTGTTCCCGCGGAGCGACTTCCAGCTTACGCTTCGGGGTGCGGCCAGGGGTGGCGTCAGGACGACAGGCCGCCGCGTCTACAGTCCCTCGTTCAGGCGTGACAGCAGCAACGCTTCCGCCAGGATGGCTTTCCGGAAATCCCCAAGGTGCAGTGACTCGTTGGCGCTGTGGGCGCGGGAGTCCGGGTCCTCTACACCGGTCACCAGGATCTGCACGTCCGGATACACGTCCATGAGGTCGGCGATAAACGGAATCGAACCGCCGATTCCCGTCTCCACGGCCTGAACGCCCCATGCCTCCCCCAATGCCCACATCATCATCCCTGCCGCGGCAGAAGAGGTGTCAGTCTTGAACGGGTTGCCGCTCTCCCCCGGCGTGAAGGTAACCTTGGCGCCGAAGGGAGCGTGGGCCTCCACGTGCTTGCGGACGGCCTCCATCGCTTCTTCAGGAACCTGCCCCGGCGCAAGCCGCAGGCTGAACTTGGCCCGTGCCCGGGGCAGCAGGGTATTCGAGGCCACGTCAACGGCAGGTGC
Source organism: Arthrobacter sp. MDT2-3 (assembly GCF_059090465.1). NCBI lineage: Bacteria > Bacillati > Actinomycetota > Actinomycetes > Micrococcales > Micrococcaceae > Arthrobacter > Arthrobacter sp. MDT2-3. The sequence continues at coordinate 266,618 of NZ_JBNHFS010000005.1, forward strand.
GTCAAAGCCGATGATGGACAGCGCCGGCTTGGTCCAGAGCCGCGAGGCGATGCTCCCCGAGCCGGCGAGGCGGACGCCCTCGAGCACTGAGGCATCCGACCGGTAGTCAGCCTCCGGGAACTCCACCGTCGCATTGTCGAAGGCCACAAGACCCCGGATGGCGACGTTTCCGTCGTCGTCATGAAGGGTGGCGATCAGGCGGGACAGCAGCGTGGGGGCATCCAGCACCGGTCCCCCAAACATCCCTGAATGGACCGCGTGCTCCAGGACCTGGACTTCGATGGTTCCGTCCACCAAACCGCGGAGGCTCGTTGTCAGGGCCGGAACACCCACCTTCCAGTTGCTGGAATCGGCGACGACGATGGCATCAGCACGGAGCAGCTCCCGGTGTGCCTCCAGGAAAGGCCGGAATGTGGGGGAGCCTGCTTCCTCCTCGCCCTCGAAAAAGAAGGTCACTCCCAGGCCCAGCCCGTCCCCCAGGACCTCGGAGACCGCCGTGAAGGCCGCGATGTGGGCCACGATGCCGGCTTTGTCGTCTGCGGCGCCGCGGCCGTACAGGCGCCCATCCTTCTCAACAGCCGTGAACGGTTCGGTATCCCACAGTTTTTCGTCGCCCGCGGGCTGGACGTCGTGGTGGGCGTACAGCAGGATGGTCGGCTTGCCTTCGGCGGCCGGGCGGCGGGCGACGACGGCGGGGCCGCCCGGCGTGCCGTCGGATTTGTCGCAGCCAAGGACCTGCACATCCTTCAGGCCAGCCCCGCGGAGCAGTTCCGCCACGGCTTCGGCACTGCGGTCCAGAGGCGACCGGTCGAAGCTGGGCCAGGCGATGCCCGGAATCGCGACCAGTTCCTTAAGGCTGGCCAGGGTGCTCTCAAAGGAACGGTCGATGGCGGCCCGGAGGTCCTCCGTGCCGGGGTTTGGGTCGAGGCCGGAAGGTGTGGAGCCGGCAATGTTGTTGGGGGTGGCCGTCGGAGATGAAGTCATGGAAAAACATTACCCTCGTCACTTTCAACGCCCTGGCAGCCGTGACAGTAGGGCCGGAAGGCCAAGCCGCCGCAAGGTATTCTGTTCAGGTGTTCGGACGTAAAAAAGAAGCGCCCTCGGCGCAGGAATTATCAGACCAGCAGGCTGCGGAAGCTGCGGCCCGCCAGGACGGCATAGCCGGCAAGGGAGCTCCCACTCCAACGCGCAAAGCCCAGGAGGCTGCGCGGAAGCGCCCGTTGGTGCCGGAGGACCGCAAAGCCTCCAAGGCTGCCGAGCGCCAAGCCATCCAGGACCAGCGGCTCAAAATGCGCCAGGCGCTGGACACCGGCGACGAGAAGTTCCTGCCGCTGCGCGACAAGGGACCCCAGAAGCGGTTTACCCGTGACTATGTGGACGCACGGTTCAGCCTCGGTGAGTACCTCATGTTCGGCGCCCTCGTCTTCGTCCTGGTTTCCCTGGTGGTGCCTGCGTCCAGTGACCTGATGATCTACGTCCTGGGCGGTTTTTGGGTGATGTTCCTGGCCGTCTTCGTTGACGTGTTTATCCTGTCCCGCAAGCTCCGCAAGAGGTTGACCGAGAAGTTCGGCGAGGTGGAGCGGGGCACGGTCTGGTACGGCTCCATGCGTTCGCTACAGTTCCGGAAGCTGCGGCTGCCCAAGCCTCAGGTCAAACGCGGACAGTACCCCGCCTAACCTGGTTCCCCGCGTCCTCCCATTCAATAGACAACGAAACCCCGGCGGAATGTCCGCCGGGGTTTCGTTGCAACCAGGGGTATATGCCCACCGCACCCGGTACGGCGGCGGCAGCCGCTTCAACGCAACGACGCGCTAGGACCGCCGGTTCTTCGCCAGTTGCCGGTTGATGCGCGATGCCCAGAACGGCCCTTCGTAGAGGAAAGCCGTATAGCCCTGGACCAGCGTGGCCCCAGCATCCAGCCGGTCCTGGACGTCCTGCGCCGTTTCTACTCCGCCAACGGCCACGAGGGTCAGGGCGTCACCGGTGGTCTGCTTGAGCCGGCGCAGCACTTCCAGGGAACGCTGTTTGAGCGGAGCGCCGGAGAGCCCGCCCGCACCGCACTTTTCCACCAGGTCTGCAGGGGACGCCAGGCCTGTCCTGGCGATAGTGGTGTTGGTGGCAATGATGCCGTCCAGCTTCAGGTCCAGGGCAAGGCGTGCGACGTCGTCGATGTCCTCGTCGCTGAGGTCCGGAGCGATTTTCACCAGCAGGGGAACGTGGCGGCCCGCTGCACGGTCGGCTTCTTCGCCGACGGCGGTCAGCAGCGGCCGGAGGCTTTCCACGTCCTGCAGGAGCCGAAGGCCGGGGGTGTTGGGCGAACTGACGTTGACCACAAGATAGTCGGCGGCGGGCGCAAGGCTGCGGGCACTGGCCAGGTAGTCATCCACAGCATCAGCCAATTCAACAACCTTGGTCTTGCCGATGTTGACTCCGATGACCGGGCGCACCGCCGGGTGCCTGCGCTGAAGTGCGGCACGGGCGGCCTTGAGCCGCGGGGCGACGGCGGTGGCGCCGTCGTTATTGAATCCCATCCTGTTGATTACGGCACGGTCCTCTACCAGGCGGAAAAGGCGCGGCTTTTCGTTGCCCGGCTGGGCCTGGCCGGTAATGGTGCCCACCTCAACGTGGCCGAACCCGAGCTGGCTCAGTGCCTCAATGCCATGGCCTTCCTTGTCGAAACCTGCGGCAAGGCCGAAGGGCGAGGGAAAGGTGACGCCGAAGGCGGTGGTCTGCAGCGACGGTGCCGGGGCCGTCAGTTTCTCCAGGACCTTCCCCGCACCGGACCGATGTGCCAGCCGGATGGCCTTGAACCCTATTGTGTGGGCGCGCTCGGCGTCCATCCATGAAAAGGCCAGCCTGAAGAATGTGGGATAAACGCGCATGCCTCCAGTCTTCCGTCTTGGCGGGCCCACACCAAAATGAGCACGGACCAAAATGACGCGGGCCGGCCAAGCGGCGGAATAGCATAAAGCCATGGAATGGCAGCGGGACATCCTGGGCGAGGAATTCGAGTCCCATGCCTTTACAGCCGCCGGACCGGACGGTGTGGAGCGGACCGCCACGCTGGTGCGGTTCCGCCCGGCCGTAACTGGCGTCCTCCCGCCGGGGCACCGCAGGGCCGTCCTTTTCCTGCACGGCTGGAGCGACTATTTCTTCAATGTGGATCTTGCCCGCTTCTGGTCTTCGGCCGGCTACGACTTCTACGCACTGGACATGCATAACCACGGCCGGAGCCTGCGTCCGGAGACTCCGGGCGGTTACGTCTCGGACCTCGCCGACTATGACGCCGAGGTTGAGATGGCGTGCCGCCTGATCAGCCAGGAGGGGACTAACCGGCCGCTGACCCTGATGGGGCATTCAACGGGAGGGCTGGTGGCTGCGCTGTGGGCCAGCAGGCATCCCGAAGCGGTCTCGCAGCTCATCCTCAACAGCCCATGGCTGGAGATGCATGGAAGTGCGCTGGTGCGGCGCGCGGCGTCAAGCATGGTGGGACCTGTTGCCCGTTTCCGGCCGGAGGCTGTGCTCAGGCTTCCGGAGCGCGGCTTCTACTGGCGGACCATCAGCAGTTCTGCGGATGGGGAATGGTCCCTGGATGACCGCTACCGGCCGCCCATGGCTTTCCCGGTGCGAGCCGGTTGGCTCAGTGCGGTACTCGCCGGCCACGCCAAGGTGGCGCGCGGGCTCAACATCGAGGTTCCCATCCTGGTGCTGTTATCCCGGGGAAGCGCGAACGGACTCTTCTGGTCCGAAGAGATGCGGCGGACGGACGCTGTGCTGGACGTCAACGTTATTGCTGCCCGCGCCCTCACCCTGGGCCGCACCGTGACGGTGGAAAGGATTGAGGGCGCACTGCATGACGTGTTCCTCTCCCCTGCCGCTGTGCGTGCGGACGCCTACGCGCGGCTGTCGCGCTGGCTCCGCGCCTACGGCGACCTGGCAGACGCCGAAGAGGGTCCCAAACAACACTGACCGGCTGTTCCTGACCGGGCTACTGCCCCGGGCCTGCTCCGTCGACAGGGCGGGCTGCGTCCACTGCACCACCGTAACGGCGGTCCCGGCGGGCGTACTCTTCCACGGCGGACCACAGGGTCCGGCGGTCGACGTCGGGCCACAGGGTGTCCATAAATACGAACTCGGCGTAAGCGGACTGCCAGAGCAGGAAGTTGGACAGCCGCTGCTCCCCCGAGCTGCGCAGGAACAGGTCCACGTCCGGAAGGTCCGGCTCGTCAAGGTACTTCTGGATGGTGCGCTCGGTGATGGCACCGGGTTTGAGCCTGCCGGCAGCGACTTCCCCGGCAATGGCGGACACGGCGTCCGTGATCTCCGCCCGGCCGCCGTAATTAACACACATGGTCAACGTGCAGGTGCTGTTCCCTGCAGTGAACTCCTCAGCTTCTTCAAGTTCCCGGATCACGGACCCCCAGAGCCGGGGCCGCCGGCCGGACCACCGGACGCGCACGCCCCATTCGTCGAGCTGGTTCCGCTGCCTCCGAAGCACGTCCTTGTTAAATCCCATCAGGAAGCGCACTTCCTCCGGGGAGCGGCGCCAGTTCTCCGTGGAAAAGGCGTAGACACTGACGTATTCGATGCCCAGCTCGATGGCACCGGCCATAACATCCAGCAGGGCCGGCTCGCCGGCCTTATGGCCTTCTATCCTGGGCAGTCCCCGCTGGTTCGCCCACCGGCCGTTGCCGTCCATCACGATGGCAACATGCCGGGGGATGAATTCCGCCGGAATGGACGGCGCCACCGCGCCCGAGGGATGCGGGTACGGGGCAACCACGGGGTGGCTCCGCTGACGGGACGTGTTGTTCTTTTTTCCCAGGGCCACTGTCAGCTGCGCTCCACATGTTTGAGGGACTTCAGTACTCGTTCAAGGTGCCACTGCAGGTAGGCGGCCACGAGGCCGGCCGCTTCCTTGCGGTGCACGGGCAGGGAGCCGTCCGCAGTGGCCCAGTCTCCCGTCAGCAGCGCCGCGAGTAGCACTACCGTTTCCGGCGCGGGCGCAGGCGACCCCGGCGGCCGGCAGCCATTGCAGACCATACCGCCCACGGGTGCGGAGAAAGCGCTGTGCGGGCCCGGGAGCCCGCACCGGGCGCAGTCCGTGAAGCTGGGCGCCCAGCCGCCGGTGGCCAGTGCCCGGAGCAGATAGGAATCCAGGATCAGCCCGGCCGCATGCTCATTCCGGCTCAGTGAGGCAAGGGCTCCGACCAGCAGGTTGTACTGGGCGGTTCCGGATTCACCGTCGACGTCGGTGAGCTTTTCTGCGGTTTCCGTCATGGCGGCAGCTACCGTGTAGCGGCCGTAGTCTGCAGCGATGCTTCCGCCGTAGGCGCCCTTGGCCACGGCCTGGGTCACGATGTCCAGCGACTTTCCGGACACGAGCTGCAGGTCCGCCACCATAAACGGCTCGAGGCGCGCGCCGAACCGGCTGCTGGTCCGCCGGACTCCTTTGGCCACAGCCCGCACCTGTCCGTGGTGCTTCGTCAGCAACGTGATGATGCGGTCCGCCTCGCCCAGTTTGTGGGTACGGAGCACGACGGCGTCGTCCCGGTACGCGCGGGAGGCGAAAGAGTGTTGGGCCACGCCTTTATCTTCCCATCCTTTGCGGGCACCGCCCTTCCGGGCACCAAGGGGCGGCGTTGTGCCGCCGGGATGTCCCCGGCGGCACAACGCCCCGTGCGTCAGGCCTGGGCGTCCCGGACGGCGCGGTTCACAGCAGAAATAACAGCCTTCAAGGAAGACATGCTGGTGTTGGCGTCGATGCCGACGCCCCAGAGCACGCGCTCCCCCACTGCACACTCCACGTAGGCGGCCGCCATGGCGTTGCCGCCCTCAGAGAGGGCATGCTCGCTGTAGTCCAGCACGCGGACGTCCACGCCGTCTTCCCGGAGGATACTCAGCAGGGCGGCGATGGGGCCGTTGCCGGTGCCGGTCCGCTGAACCTGCACGCCGTCCACGGTGAGTGAGGCGTGAAGTGTCATGCCGCCGTCGTCATCCGTCTCTGTCTTGACAGCGCCCAGGGAGTATCGGCCCCACTGCCCGTCAGTCTTGCCGGAGGGCAGGTACTCGTCTTGGAACACCTGCCACAGCTGGGCACCGCTGACTTCGCCGCCCACTGTGTCCGTGCGCTTCTGGATGACGCCGGAGAACTCGATCTGGGCACGGCGCGGCAGGTCCAGGCTGTGCTCGTTCTTCAGCAGGTAGGCAACGCCGCCCTTGCCGGACTGGGAGTTGACCCGGATCACGGCTTCATAGCTGCGGCCCAGGTCTTTCGGGTCCACGGGCAGGTACGGTACTTGCCAGGTGAAATCGGCAACGTCCTTGCCGGCGGCAGCCGCGTCCCGTTCGAGGGCTTCGAAGCCCTTCTTGATGGCGTCCTGGTGGGATCCGGAGAACGCCGTGAAGACGAGGTCGCCACCGTAGGGCGAACGCTCGGGGACGGGCAGCTGGTTGCAGTACTCCACAGTCCGGCGGACGTCGTCGATGTTGGAGAAGTCGATCATGGGGTCGATGCCCTGCACGAAGAGGTTCAGGCCAAGCGTGACCAGGTCCACGTTGCCGGTCCGCTCGCCGTTGCCGAAGAGGCAGCCTTCGATCCGGTCGGCCCCGGCCATGTAGCCCAGCTCGGCGGCCGCGACACCCGTTCCACGGTCGTTGTGGGGGTGCAGTGAGAGAATGATGCCTTCCCGCGGGTGCAGGTGGCGGCTCATCCATTCAATGGAATCGGCGTAAACGTTGGGGGTGGCCATTTCCACGGTGGCGGGCAGGTTGATGATGACCTGGCGGTCGGCGGAAGCCTCAAAAACATCGGCGACGGCGTTGCAGACCCGCACTGCGTATTCCAGCTCGGTGCCCGTGAAGGATTCCGGGGAGTACTCGTAGGTCACGTGCGTGTCCACCAGGGTCTCTTCGTACTTCTTGCACAGCCGCGCGCCCTGGAGGGCGATGTCCAGGATCCCGTCCTCATCCTGGTTGAAGACCACACGGCGCTGCAGCACCGAGGTGGAGTTGTACAGGTGGACGATCGCCTGCTTGGCACCTACCAGGGACTCGTAGGTCCGCTCGATCAGGTGCTCCCGGGCCTGTGTCAGGACCTGGATGGTGACGTCGTCCGGGATGTGGTTGCCTTCGATGAGCTGGCGGACAAAGTCAAAGTCGGTCTGCGACGCAGACGGGAAACCTACCTCGATCTCCTTGTACCCCATACGGACCAGCAGGTCGAACATCTTCATTTTGCGGGCCGGGCTCATGGGATCGATCAGGGCCTGGTTTCCGTCGCGCAGATCAACTGCGCACCAGCGTGGAGCCTTGGTGATGATTTTGTCCGGCCACGTGCGGTCAGGCAGTTCGACTTTGATCAGGTCCTGGAACGGCGTATACCGGTGGGCGGGCATTCCGGAGGGCTTCTGTGCGTTTCGCATTACTATCGGGGCCTTTTCTGTGATTCTTCTTTGAAAGGGTGGCCGGGCAACACAAACTCCGCAGCGAGGGTGGGCCTTGCGCTAGATCGCGTCTGAGGCCTCGCCGCGGCAGCTAAGAAGGAGAAGCTCTGCACGCACCTTTTGAGAGTAACACGGGTGCGTAAGATGAAAGAGCACTACCGTCCGTTACGTCCACCATGCAGACGCCGACCGGTATCCCGCCGGCCGCGGTCAGCAAAAAGGAGCTTCAGTGCCCATTTCGGGGATCGACCTGTCCACCTTTGATAACACCGTCCGGCCGCAGGATGACCTCTACCAGCACGTTAACGGTGCGTGGCTGAAGGCTACCGAAATCCCCGATGACCGGCCCCTGGAAGGCACGTTCACCGCCCTGCGGGACGGGTCCGAGATTGCTGTCCGCGACATCATCGAGGAAGCAGCGGCAAAGGGCGGAGCCGCCAGCGGCATCGAGCAGAAGGTCGGGGACCTCTACAACAGCTTCATGGACGAAGCCGCTGTAGAAGCGAAGGGCATGGAACCGATCCGCCAGCGGCTCGCCGAGGTGTTCGCCACCACCTCCGTGGCAGACTTGGTCTCCCTGGCGGGCCGGTTGTTCCGGGCAGATGTGGGTGGGCTGTTCTACATTTACCCGGCTCCGGACGCAGGCAATCCGGACAGGGTCCTCCTCTACGTTGGCCAGGGTGGTCTCGGACTGCCCGATGAATCGTATTACCGGGAAGAAAAGTTTGCCCTCATGGTCTCCGCCTACGGCGCGCATGTGAAGACGATGCTTGACCTGGCCGGCGTGCCGGATGCGGTCGGCGCTTCCGGGCGGGTGGTTGCCCTCGAGACCAAGCTGGCGTCCCATCACTGGGACAACGTCACCCTTCGGGACCCGCAAAAGACCTACAACCTGAAGTCGGCGGACGAGGCATCCGCCATGTTCCCGCTGCTCACAACCTGGTTTGAAGCAGCCGGCATCGACGAGGAAAAGCGGCATGAAATTGTGGTGAGCACCCCTCCGTTCTTCGACGGCGCCGCCGGGCTTCTCGAGAGCGAACCGCTGGCCCACTGGCAGGAGTGGCTGGCCATGCGGGTAGTCAGCGCCGCTGCCCCCTACCTGTCCTCTGCTTTTGTTGACGCCAACTTCGCCTTCTATGGGACCACCATCAGCGGCACCCCCCGGAACAAAGACCGCTGGAAGCGCGGCGTGGGCGTTGTGGAAGGCGGCCTCGGCGAAGCCGTGGGGCAGGTCTATGTGGCGCGGCACTTTCCGGAAACGCACAAGGCCCGTATGCAGACGCTGGTCGCAAACCTGATTGAGGCCTACCGCCGAAGCATCACCGCTGTGGGCTGGATGGGCGAAAACACCAAGGCCGAGGCGCTGCGGAAGCTGGAGGGGTTCCGGGCGAAGATCGGCTATCCGGAAGAGTGGATTGACTATTCGGCCGTGGAGATTGACCCGGCTGATCTGCTGGGCAACGTGGAACGGGCACACAACGCCGACGTCGACCGGCACCTTGATGAGGTGGGCAAGCCGGTGGACCGGAACAAATGGCTGATGACCCCGCAGACAGTCAACGCCTACTACCACCCGATGATGAACGAGATCGTTTTCCCGGCGGCGATCCTGCAGCCGCCGTTCTTCACCGCCGACGCTGACGACGCCGTAAACTACGGCGGGATCGGCGCGGTGATCGGGCACGAAATCGGCCACGGCTTCGACGACCAGGGGTCACAGTTCGACGGCGGCGGTGCACTGCGGAACTGGTGGACCGACGAGGACCGCCAGGCCTTCGAAAAGCTGACGGCCAAGCTGGTGGCGCAATACGACGCGCTTTCCCCGTACGCAGCACCCGGACATAACGTCAACGGGCGCCTCACCCTCGGCGAAAACATTGGCGACCTCGCCGGGCTGGCCATTGCCTACAAGGCCTACCTGATCAGCCTCGATGGAAAGGAGCCGGAGGTCCTGGACGGCCTCACGGGGCACCAGCGCTTCTTCGCATCCTGGGCGGCAGGATGGCGGCAGGTGATCCGGAGCGAAGAAGCCATCCGCCGGCTGGCAACGGACCCGCATTCGCCCAACGAGTTCCGGACCAACGCCATCGCGAAGAACCTCGGCGCCTTCCACGACGCCTTTGAAGTCACTGACCAGGACGGCATGTGGATGTCCCCGGAAGAGCGCGTCAGCATCTGGTAGCAAACAGAAACGGGGCCCGTCGAGCGGGCCCCGTTTTTCTGTCTTAGGCGGCTTGCGGCCGTCCAGCTTGCGTCCGTCCTGGCCGTGCCTTGCTAACCCTCGACGATCAGCATGGGGTTGGCCTGCTGGCAGAGGGTGTCCCCCGCTGTCTGGTTGACGATATTCTCCGGCAGCGCAGCCGGCGCCCCGTAGGTGGCACCCGAAGTGAAATCGGTGCCCAGATAGACCTGGACGCCGGACACGGCCGGAGCGGGCAGCACTTGCGCCGCCGGGATTCCCAGCAGCGCCGCAACGTCAGCAGCCACGTCCGCAAAGCCGGTGCCGTAGTAGACGGCGGACTGTTCCACGGCGGTTGCCTCGAATTGTCCGGCCTGGGTGAATCCGCCGCCGATCAGGGCCTGGACTATTTCCTGTGCGCGCCCTGGCACCCCGGTCCCGTTGGCAACGGTGACGGGCTGAAGCGCCTTGTCATAGGGCGGCACCGGAGGAGCCGTTTCACTTGGAGTCCCCGTAGGCGGAGCACTGGTTTCCGTGGGCGCAGGTGTGGGCGGCGCTGTGGGGTCTGTCAGGTCGATGTCCTGCCGCAGCGCGGAGAACAGCTGGGACCCGGCGGGTTCGGCGATCTGCAGCCTGTTTGGATCCAGAACGGCGGGCGTGGTGGGAACGGCCACGAACGCAACTTTGCTGATATCAATGTCCTTAAGCCGGTTGCCGATGGTCAACAGGGTGGGAACCGAAGCCAGGCCCTCGTCGACGGTCAGGTTCTGGGTGACGACGTCGGCGATCTTCAGCATCTTGCCGGGATCGGAGAGGGTGCCTTCATCCTTGATCTTCCGGGTGAGCGAGGACAGGAACCCCTGTTGGGCCTTGATTCGGCCAAGGTCACCGCCGTCGGCAAACGCGTGGCGGGTCCGCAGGAAGGCGAGGGCCATTTCACCTTGAACAGCGGAGGTGCCCTTCGGGAGGCGGAGCCGGGAATCGGGGTCAAAGACGGCGTCACTGATGCATACGTCCACGCCGCCCACGGCGTTGGACAGTTCCTTCACCGCGTTGAAGTCCGCCATCATGAAGTGGTCCACTTCCAGGCCGGTAATCCGGTTGACCGTGTCCACGGCGCAGCCGATGCCCGCCTCGGCCATGGCTTCATTGATCATCACACCGCTGCGGGCGGGATAGGTCTGGTTGCTTTCCTCGTCCTTGCATTCAGGAATGTCAACCAGCAGGTCGCGGGGAAAGCTGATGACACTGACGCGCTTGTTATCCGCGGAAATGTCCATCAGCATCATGACGTCGGACTTGCCGTAGCCGCGTGAATCGTCCGCCGTGCCATACTCGGCGTTCTTGCCGTCCCTGGTGTCTGAGCCGAGGATCAGGATCTGCATCCGCCCGGTCGCATCGCTCACCGATTCGTTACTTCCGCCCCCGGCGTTCAGGGGTGCCTTGGAAAGGTTGCCTTGGAGGCGGAGAAACCAGAATCCTGCGAATGCCAAGGCACCCACGAGGGCCACCGACAGCACGCCCGTCGTGATCTTGAGCCACAACGGCATCCCGCGCACGGGGCCAAAGTGGCGGGCGGCTCCAACGGTGCCATCATCCGCGTGCCGGGACACTGGTCCCCCTGCTGACACGTCAGCTCCGTTTTCGCGCTTGTCGCGGCCTCGCCCCACGTGGTGAACCTTCCTCTAGATTCTGAATCCGGTCCATTTTAGTGGTCCAGGCTGGGAAATCCCCGGACGGCCACCGGCCGCACGTATTAAAACGTTCAGAAGCCCAGCTTGACCAGCTGTTTCGGATCCCGCTGCCAGTCTTTGGCGACCTTCACGTGCAGGTCGAGGTAGACGCGCGTCCCCAGGAGGGCCTCGATTCCCTTCCGTGCGTTTGTGCCCACTTCGCGCAGCCGGCTGCCGCCCTTGCCGATGATGATCGCCTTCTGGGACGGGCGTTCGACGTAGAGGTTCACGCGCACGTCCAGCAGGGGGTTGTCCTCCGGGCGGTCCTCCCGGGGCACGATCTCTTCAACGACCACGGCCAGGGAGTGCGGCAGTTCATCGCGGACGCCTTCCAGCGCCGCTTCGCGGATCAGCTCTGCGACCATCACGGCTTCCGGCTCGTCGGTCAGCTCCCCGTCCGGGTACAGCGGGGGCGACGGCGGCATGTGGCTGATCAGGACGTCGGCTACGGTTTCCACTTGGAAGCCGTCGCTGGCGGATACCGGAACAATATCCTTCCAGCCTTCCTCCCCCAGCACTTCCCGCCCGAGCGCGGCGACGGCAAGGAGCTGCTCCGTCAGGGCCTGCCGGTCCACCAGGTCGGCTTTGGTGACAATAGCAATGACAGGCTGGCGGCCAACAGCGGCGAGCTGGGCCGCGATGTACCTGTCGCCGGGCCCGATCTTTTCATTGGCGGGCAGGCAGAACCCGATGGCGTCCACCTCGGCAAGGGTGTCCGCCACGAGGTCGTTCAGGCGCTTTCCCAGCAGCGTGCGGGGTCGGTGCAGGCCTGGTGTATCCACAAGGATCAGCTGTGCGTCCTCGCGGTGGACGATGCCCCGGATGGTGTGGCGGGTGGTCTGCGGCTTGGCGGAGGTAATGGCTACCTTCTTGCCCACCAGGGCGTTTGTCAGTGTGGACTTACCCGCGTTGGGGCGGCCCACCAGGACTGAAAATCCTGCGCGGAAGCCCCCGAAGTCTTCGTCGCCTGCGGCCTTATTTTTCTTGCTCACGTGGAACTCCCTGCTGGGTTGCTTCCGCCTCCTGGAGGAGGTCTTCAAGGTCAGTGTCTACTTTTGGAACCTGCGCCGCAATGATGTGGCTGACCCGGTTCCGGCGGCCTTCGAGCCTTTCGGCGCGCAGCGACACACCGTCAACTTCGACGCTGCTGCCGACGATGGGTACACGGCCCAGCGCTTTGGCGAGCAAGCCTCCAACTGTGTCCACTTCGTCGTCGTCAAGCTCGATGTCAAAAAGCTCGCCAAGGTCATCGATGCTCATCCGGGCGCTCACGCGGTACGAGCCGTCGCCCAGTTCCACGGCCTCGGCGCTTTCGGTGTCGTATTCGTCGACGATTTCGCCCACGATCTCCTCGATCAGGTCTTCGAGGGTGACGAGTCCGGCGGTACCCCCGTATTCGTCGATCACGATGGCAACATGCGTGGATTCCTTCTGCAACTCGCGCAGCAGGTCACTGACCTGCTTCGATTCGGGCACGTACCGCACCTCCCGGACCAGCGAATCCACCAGGGGCGGCTCCTCGTCGGGCGCCAATTCATGCAGGACGGCCGCGACATCCTTGAGGTAGATGATGCCCAGGATATGGTCCGTGTCTTCGCCAATCACAGGAATCCTGGAATACCCGGACCGCAGGAAAAGCGACATGGCACGACGGAGGCTGGAGCCGGCTTCGATGCTGAGGATGTCTGTCCGCGGCACCATCACGGCACGGACCAGGGTGTCGCCGAAATCGAAGACCGACTGGATCATCTCGGCCTCGGTGTCCTCGATCATGTCCGATTCGCTGGCACGTTCAACCAGCTCACGGAACTCCTGCTCGCTGAAGAACGCCTCATCGCCGAGCGGTGCACCGGGGGCAGCAGCGCTTCCCAGCGCCACGAGCCACCCCGGGATGGGTCCGAGCACCCAGGTGAGGAAACGGATCATCGGTGCCGTGAAGCGCACCACGGCACCTGAGTGGAGCCTTCCGAGCTGGCGGGGAGAAACGCCCACAATGACGAATCCCAGGAGGGCCATGATGCCGGTTGCGGCAAGCCCTGCCAGCCAGATGTTGTCGAGCAGGCTGTACAACAGGACGGCGACGGCAACCGCTGAGGCCATCTCAAACCAGATACGCCAGAACCGCAGCGCTCGGATGTGCGCAACGGGCTGTGCCAGGATCCGGCGCATCGCGGTGCCGCGGCTCTTGACGAGCGCCTCTTCGGCGTCGTGCCGCGGGAGGAAGTTAAAGGCGGCTTCGGCCGCGGTCAGTACTGCCGCGACGGCCAGGAAAGCCAGAGCCATCGCGACGAGGAGCAGAGGGGTCACTGGGTGGTCTCGGCGGGCGCTTCTTTACCGGTGAAGCCGGAGAGGAGTTCGCGCTGAAGGCCGAACATCTCGGCCTTCTCCTCGGGCTCGGCGTGGTCGTAGCCCAGCAGGTGCAAAATACCGTGCGTGGTCAGCAGCAGCATCTCGTCCTGCAGCGAGTGTCCGGCGTTCCGGGCCTGGACCGTTGCGACCTGCGGGCACACCGCAATGTCCCCCAGCATGCCCTGGGGCGTCGGGCGGTCAGGCGTACCCGGGGTCAGCTCGTCCATGGGCACGGACAGCACGTCAGTGGAGCCGGGCTCGTCCATCAGCTCGATGTGAAGCTTCTCCATCGCAGGCTCGTCCACCAAAAGGATGGACAGTTCGGCCTGCGGATGAATGTAGAGCTGCTCAAAGATGTACCTGGACAGGGCAACGAGTTCGGATTCGTCCACTTGGACGCCGGACTCGTTGTTCACCTCGATGCTCACGCGTGTTCCCCCCGTTTTTCCCGGCTTGCCGAATGCTTGACCCGGCTGCGCTGGGTGTCGTCCCAGATGCTGTAGGCATTGACGATATCGCCTACCAGGCGGTGCCGCACCACGTCTGCTGCGTCCAGGACGGAAAAGTTCACACCATCAATGCCCTGCAGAATCTCTTCCACGATCCGCAGCCCGGACCGGGTACCGAAGGGCAGGTCCACCTGGGTGACATCGCCCGTAACTACCATTTTGGATCCGAAGCCAAGCCTCGTGAGGAACATCTTCATCTGCTCGGGCGTGGTGTTCTGCGCCTCGTCCAGGATGATGAAGGCGTCATTGAGCGTGCGGCCGCGCATGTAGGCCAGCGGCGCCACTTCGATGGTCCCCGCCGCCATGAGCCGCGGAATGGATTCAGGGTCCATCATGTCGTGCAGGGCATCATAAAGCGGACGGAGGTACGGATCGATCTTGTCGCTCAAGGTCCCGGGAAGGAAACCAAGCCGCTCCCCCGCCTCGACGGCCGGGCGGGTCAGGATGATCCGGCTGACTTCTTTTTGCTGCAGGGCCTGCACTGCTTTGGCCATGGCCAGGTAGGTCTTGCCCGTTCCCGCGGGCCCGATGCCGAAGATCACCGTGTTGACGTCGATGGCGTCTACGTAGTTCTTCTGGTTCAGGGTTTTGGGACGGATGGTTTTGCCACGGCTGGACAGGATGTCGTGGGTCAGGACATCCACGGGATTCTGCATCGACTGCGAGCGGAGGAGGGCCACGAGCTGCTGCAATACAGCCGGGCTGATGACCGTGCCGCGGGCAACGAGTCCGCGGACCTCATGGAGGAGCCGCATAATCCGCGGCACATCAGCCGCCGGTCCGCTGATGGAAAGCTCATTGCCGCGGACGTGGAAGTTCACGTCAGGAAACTGTTCCTCGATGAACCGCAACGCTTCATCATGGCTGCCCAGCGATTGAACCATCTGGTCCGAGTTGTCGAAAAGGACTACTTCGGTCCGGACGCCGGGGAGTGTATGGGGAAACTCCCCCGCTGCGCCCTCGCCTGTGACGAGCCTGCGCTTTCCGTTAGCTGATTCAGTCATGGTGCTGGCCCGCAGGCCTGTGATCCCCTCGATGTCGAAACAATAGCTGTTGGCTGATTTGCGGCGGCTGGTGCCGTTGCTTCCAGCGGTACCTTCCATCCTACGCCAGCAGGCACACCAGACCCCATACAGCAATGGGGCGCCGGGACGGCTCCCACCCGGCACAAGACGTGTTTCGCGTCATTAGGTATCAACTTCATATCGGCCTCATATCGTTCCAGTTGCAGTTGGACCGCGCAGCGCATCCCGGCGCTTCTGCTCCCCGGGGCTGTGTAATGCTGGAAATCCAGCGTGGTGCTGGAGTATCAAAGCCGACCGGGGATCGGCTACCCGACCAGGAAAGGACAGGGCAATCAAGTTGCCGGAAACCGCAGCGCCCCGCCGGGCCCGAGGTGCCTTTAGCGGCGCCCGTTCAGCGGTCCTTGCCGGTCTCCTGGTCACGGTCCCTGTCCTGGCAGGCTGCATCGCAGCGCCGGAGCCCTCCCCCACCGGCACACTGTCCTCCAGCACTCCCGCCCCGGGAATTACCTCCGGTGCCCCGTCCACGAGTGCACCCCTGGAGACTACCCAGTCCTCCAACAAGGCCCCCGTCTACTGGATTGGGCGCAGCAACAGCGATGTCTTCCTCTACCGGGAGTTCCGGGACGTTCCGGAGCAGGAGAATCCCGTGACCCGCGCCCTGCGCGCCATGATGTCCGAAAAGCCCCTGGACCCGGACTTCTTCACGCCGTGGCAGAACCCCAAGCAGCTGGCCACGTCCATTTCCGGCAAGGACGTCATCACCGTGGACGTGTCGGAAGATGCCTTCAACAGCAATCTTGACGCCGACATGGCGGCCCGGGCCATCCAGCAGCTTGTCTACACGGCTACCGCGGCTGCTGCGAGCTCAGGGCTGATTGATTCCGGGCAGCAGATCCGTGTCCGGATCCTCGTGGACGGACACACCGACTACGTCGCTTTTGACCATGTGCAGCTGGGGTCACTCATGGCCCGTACCGCCGGGCTGGTGGCTCCGGTCTGGATCATCGACCCGCAGGAAAACGTGGAAGTGGCCGACGGCAGCGTCAAGATCACCGGACGAAGCACCCTGCCCGGCGGCAAGCTGCGCTGGCAGATCCTACGGTCCGGAGACAACGGAGACAAAACCCCTTTCCTGACGGGAGAAACAACGGCGGCTGCGGATCCCGCGCAGGCCGGGGTGTTCACCTTGGCCCTGACGCTGCCTGAGGGTGACTTCGAACTTCGGGTTGCCCAAACTTCGAACGCGGACGGCCAAGTGGACGGAACCGAGGACACCCGGAGCTTTCAGGTCCGCTAGCCCCGCCCGCCGGGCGGCTCAAACTATGGGAGCCGCCCAGCGGCCCAGGACGTCGCTGGCAAGAACGACGGCGGCAGGACCGGCCGTTGATGAGCGCAGCACGTGGTGTCCCAACAGGGCGGTGACGGCACCCCGGCCGCAAAGCCTTGTCACTTCACGCTGGCTGATCCCTCCCTCGGGTCCTACGATCAGCAGCACTTCGCGCACGCCGTCAGCGGCCCCGGGCGGGAGCCAGGATTCCAGGACGGACCGCAGGGGCCGCACCGCGTTCTCGTGCAGGATAACGGCGAGGTCGGCCGCCTCCACCGCGGAGGCCAGGCCGGCGGTGTCGACGGCGGCACGCACTTCAGGGATCCAGGCACGACGGGCCTGTTTGGCGGCGGCAGTGACAACGGATTGCCATTTTGCGTGGGCCTTGGCGGCCCGGTCACCTTTCCAGCGTACGATGGACCGCTCTGACTGCCACGGGATAACAGCGTCGATGCCCAGTTCAGTGGCCGTCTCAACGGCCAGCTCATCCCGGTCGCCCTTGGCCAGGGCCTGGACCAGCACCAGCCTGGTGCCCGGCCGGTCCTCAACAACCACCGAGGTGCATTCCACTTCGAGCCCGGAGGAGGAAGCGGCGGTAACCTTGCCGCTCATGCGGGTACCGGCGCCGTCAACGATGTCCACGGCTTCGCCCGGAGCGAGCCGCTTGACCGTAACCGCATGCCGGGCCTCGGGTCCTTCCAGGACGAAGACACCTTCCGGCACCATCCCGTCCAGGGACCCGGCCGCAGTGAAAAAGACGGGGTTGCTCACCGCTACAGGTTACCGAGCCGGTCCCGGAGCTTGGCGAACATGCCACCGCTGGCAGCAAGCTTGCCATCCGTAATCTGCTCGCCGCGAAGCTTGGCCAGCTGGCGCAGCAGGTCCTCCTGCGCCGGATCGAGCTTCGCCGGCGTCTCGACCTGGAGGTGAACCTTCAGGTCACCACGGCCGTAGCCGCGCAGGTGGGTGACACCAAGGCCGCGCAGCGTGATGATCTCTCCGGACTGCGTGCCGGCCTTCACGTCGATCTCCTGCGGCCCATCGAACGTTTCGAGGGTCACGTCGGTTCCCAGGGCAGCTGCCGTCATGGGGATGTTCAGGGTGGCGTGGAGGTCGTCGCCTTCGCGGACGTAGGTGGCATCGTTGTTGACGCGGATTTCCACGTAGAGGTCACCGGTGGGGCCACCGGCGGGACCGGCCTCGCCCTGCCCGGACAGCTGGATGCGCGTGCCGGTGGCGACGCCGGCGGGGACCTTGATGGTCAGGGAACGGCGGCTGCGGATCCGGCCCTGCCCGCTGCATTCGTTGCAGGGGTCCTTGATAACGGTTCCGAAGCCTTCGCAGGTACCGCAGGGCGCGGCGGTCATGACCTGGCCGAGGATGGAACGCACGGCCCTCTGGACCTGGCCGCTGCCACCGCAGATGTCGCAGCGCTCCGGATGGGTTCCGGGACGGCAGCACGAGCCATCACAGGTGGGACAGACCACTGCCGTATCCACTTCGAGCTTCTTGTTGACCCCGAACACCGCGTCGCGGAGTTCGATCCGGACGCTGATGAGCGCGTCCTGCCCGCGCCTGACCCGTGACGCGGGGCCGGTGGTGCCGCCGGCGCCGAAGAATGTGTCGAAGATGTCCTGGAAAGCAAAGCCCTGGCCGGCATACGCTCCCCCGCCGAACCCGTTGTCCGTGCCGTTCTCGTTGCCGGTGGTGTCGTAGACCCGCCGCTTTTGGGGGTCCGAGAGAACTTCGTAGGCGTGGGTCACTGCCTTGAAGCGGTCCGCAACATCCTCACCGGGGTTAACGTCCGGGTGAAGGGTCCGGGCCAGCTTGCGGTAGGCCTTCTTGATCTCTTCTCCGGTGGCATCCGGTGAGACTCCAAGGACTTCGTAGTGGCTGCTCAAAGTTCGTATCTCTTCCTTGTTGTTTTTGCCTGCAGTCTTACTGCATCACTGCTGGGCGCTTTTGGGCGCCGTCATACGGTCAGGGCCCCAAAATCCGTGACAGGTAACGGGCGACAGCCCTAACGGCTGCCATGGTGGTGGGATAGTCCATCCTGGTAGGACCCAGCACGCCAATCTTGGCGACGCTGTCCGGGCCGTAGCCCGTGGCCACAACAGATGCTTCCGCCAGGCCGTCATAGGGGTTTTCACGGCCGATGCTCACGGCTACGCCGCGGTGATCCTGCGCCATCTCGCTCAGCAGGCGCAGCATCACCACCTGTTCCTCAAGCGCCTCCAGCACAGGCCCGATGCTGAGCGGGAAGTCAACGTTGGAACGGGCGAGGTTGGCCGTGCCGGCCATCACCATACGGTCTTCGCGGCTGCTGTGGGCCAGGCCCTCCAGTCCGTGCGCCAGCGCCTGGGCTGCCTGCCGCTGTCCCGGGGCGACACCGGACACCACTGCGGGCAGGGAGTGCCCCAGTTGGGCCAAGGGGGTCCCGGCGAGGGAGCCAAGGAACCTGGCGCGCAACGCAGCGAGGGCTTCATCCGCCAGGTCCTGCCCGACGTCGATAACGCGCTGTTCCACCTTTCCGGTGTTGGCGATCAGCACCACCAGCACCTTCCGCGGTGCCAGGAGAACGAATTCGATGTGTCGGATCAGTGCTCGGTTAAGGTGCGGATACTGGACAACCGCCACCTGGTTAGTCAGTTGGGACAACAGCCGGACGGTCCGTTCCAGGACGTCGTCGAGGTCATCCGAGCCCTCAAGGAGGGACTGGATAGCCCGCCGCTCCGCCTGGGACAGGGGCTTCACAGCGGAAATCTGGTCGACGAAGAGCCGGTAGCCCTTGTCTGTGGGGATGCGGCCGGCGCTGGTGTGGGGCGCCGTAATCAGCCCTTCGTCCTCAAGCGCGGCCATGTCATTGCGGATGGTGGCGCTGGAGACACCAAGATGGTGCCGCTCCACCAAAGCCTTGGACCCGACGGGCTCGCGGGAGTGGACGTAGTCCTCCACGATGGCCCGCAGTACTTCCAGTTTGCGTGGCTCGCTCACTCTCCACCTCCATCCAGGGTTCAGGGCAGGCGTTCCGCCCGCACCGTGACGCTACAGCGGTTAGCACTCGACATGCCCAAGTGCTAACAGTCTATTATGACTCACCCCGTTGTTAGCATTGGTACCGCTCCGGGCGAAATTCCCGGCCGTGATCTAGCGCGAGGCGGAGTGATTCGATGCATTACCAGAACTGGGGAGCCCAGGACCTTTCCGCGCCCGCCAAGACGCAATTGCCCGAAGTGCCCGTAGAACGGGGCATGGTGCTGGAGGACGTGCAGTCCGGCTGGGTTGGCGCAGTGACCCGGGTGGAGAAATCAGGCGGAATGCATGTGGTGGCACTGGAGGACCGCAACGGAAAGTCCCGCTCCTTCCGGCTGGGCTTCGGGTTCCTCCTGGAAGGCCAGGCGATCCGACTGATGCCGCCCGCTCCGCGGCCGACCGCAGGCACGGCGACAGCCGCCGGCAGGACGGCCTCGGGTTCTGTCCGCGTGGCAGGCCAGAGAGCCCAGGTTGCCAAGGCGAGCCGCATCTGGGTCGAAGGAAAGCACGACGCCGAACTCGTGGAGAAGGTGTGGGGAGATGACCTTCGGGTGGAGGGCATCGTCGTCGAGCCGCTGCACGGCATTGATGACCTCGCGGCCGCTGTGGCCGACTTCAAGCCGGGGCCCGGCAGGCGCCTGGGCGTGCTGGTGGACCACCTGGTGCCCGATTCGAAAGAGTCCCGCATTGCCGATGCCGTGATGGCATCTCCCGGTGCCGCGGGGAATGTGCTGATTGTGGGACACCCCTACGTTGACGTCTGGCAGGCCATCCGCCCGGCTGTCCTGGGGATCGAGAAGTGGCCCGTGGTGCCGCGCGGGCAGGACTGGAAAACAGGCATCCTTGCAGCCTTCGGCTGGCCCCACGAAACCAAAGAGGACATCGGTCTGGGGTGGCAGAAGCTGTTGGGCGCCGTCCGCAGCTACGCGGACCTGGAAGCGTCGCTGCTGGGAAGGGTGGAGGAAGTCATCGATTTCCTCACGGTTCCCTGAAGCCCCGTCAAACCTCATTGCCGCGCGCCTGTTCCTGCCCCGTGTTGGGACAGGCATCACCGCTGCACCCAGTATTCTTGATACTGCAGTGTCTGCGGATCGCAGCACCGGCAACAGTAGACATGGCATTCTTAGTCAGCACCATTGCACTTTCGAAGGAACAGACTGTGGCAGAAAACGCACGTGAGCACAGGGACAGCCAGGGCGGCCAGGGCCGTTCGGAGTACCACGGCGTTCCGGCAAATGCGCTGCCCCTGACGGCCAGCGAGGACCGGCAGTGGGCCACCCTGGCGCATTTCGGCGGCATTTTGGGTTGCGTTCCTTCCCTGCTGATCTACCTGATCTTCCGTGACCGGGGCCCGTTTACCGCCCAGGAGTCCAAGGAGGCGCTGAACTTCAGCCTGCCGCCCACCATCGCGGCAGTGGTTGCCAACATCCTTGTCTTCGTGCCGGTGGTCGGCAACATCTTTGCCGTCGTCGCAACACTGATCTGGATCGCCCTCACATGCTTCTCGGTGGCCGCCGGCATCCACGTCAACAAGGGCCAGCCGCACCGCTACCCGTACAACCTGCGCTGGATCAAGTAGCGCAGGCAGACTCCGCTCCCCTGCAAACCGTCCATCAGCGTCCGGCATGATGGGTGCATGCGCAGCGTCGAGTTGACCTTCGGGGAACCCACCGATTCTTCAATCAGGACGGATTGGGCCCGCCTTCTTGAAGCCGGCCTGCCGAGCCTGGCCACGCATACCTCACCGAGCAACAGGCCACACATCACCCTGGCGGCAGGCGACAACCTGGACCTCGGGTCCGCGGCGGAGGATCTGTGGAGCGGCCTGCCGATTGACGTCCGGTTTTCCGGTTTGGTGGTTTTTCCTGCCGGTTCCGGCAAGTACGTGCTGGCGCGCCTGGTGGTGCCGGCGGCGGGTTTGCTGCAGATGCACGCGCGGCTGCATCAGCGGTGCACGGAGGCTTTTGCCAATACCCTGCCGGATGCGTGGACACCGCATGTCACCCTCGCGCGCCGGATTCCAGGCCACCTGCTCGGAACCGCCATAAATGTCCTGGGCGTGCTGACGCAGGGAGAGTGCACCGGAGCCCGTCTCTGGGACAGCCCCACCAGGACCACCACCACCCTCGGCGGCGAATAATCAGGCTGGGAGTACGCGGCGGACCACCGCATCCGCCAGCAGCCTGCCTTTGAGGGTGAGGACAAGCCGTCCCCGGAAGGCTTGGGCAGGCTCCACCAGGCCGTCGGCAATCAGGCCTGCGACCTCGTGCCGGCCGTCAGCACCAAGGGAAGAAACCTCAAGACCGGACTGCAGGCGCGCTTCGAGCATCACCCGCTCCACGTTCCGGGTTTCCAGGTCCAGCGTCTCCCTGCCGGCAGCCGGCGAAAGGCCCTGCGCTAAACGGCCGGCATAGGCAGTGGGGTGTTTGACGTTCCACCAACGGACCCCGCCCACATGTGAATGCGCGCCCGGCCCGATTCCCCACCAGTCATCGCCGCGCCAGTAGGCGAGGTTGTGGCGGCAGGCCTGGTCCGGCGTGCGGGCCCAGTTGCTGACCTCGTACCAGCCGAGGCCGGCTTCGGTGATCAGCTGGTCGGCGAGTTCATACTTGTCGGCGTGGTCGTCGTCGTCAATTCCGGGGACTTCACCCCGGCGGATCTGAGCGGCGAGCTTGGTACCGTCCTCCACGATCAGCGCGTAGGCGCTGATGTGGTCAGGTTCGTAGGACAAGGCGGTCTCCAGCGAGTATCGCCAGTCTGCGAGGGACTCCCCCGGTGTCCCGAAGATCAGGTCGAGGCTGACTGCGAGGCCGGCCTCGCGTGCCCATTGCACCACCTGCGGAACCCGGCTGGGCGTGTGCGTGCGGTCAAGTACCTTGAGCACATGCGGAACGGCAGACTGCATGCCGAAGGAGATCCGGGTGAACCCTGCGTCCTTCAAGGTGGCAAGGGATTCGGGCGTGACCGAATCGGGGTTCGCCTCCGTGGTGACTTCAGCACCGTCTTCGATGCCCCACTGGTCGATGGCCCGCCGGAGAATCAGGGCAAGGTCGTCTGCGGGAAGCAATGTAGGCGTGCCCCCGCCGAAAAACACGGTGCTCAGCCTGCGCGGGGGAAGGCCGGAGTCCGTGAGGACCTTGGCCGCTATCGACACCTCTGAAGCGGCCGTGCCGGCGTAGGCGTCCTGGGAGGCGCCGCCGCCGAGCTCCGTGGCAGTGTAGGTGTTGAAATCACAGTAGCCGCAGCGCACTGCACAAAACGGGATGTGGACGTACAGCCCAAACGCCCGGTCCGCCGAACCGTCCACTGCCTGGGCGGGCAGCAGACCGTCCGACGGCGCCGGGTCGCCGAGGGGAAGGGTGCTAGGCATCGCAGGGGCCTCCGGTGTTGCCGGACGCTGTGTTCACTACTTCTTGGCCTTGTCCTTGGACTCGTCTGTGGTGAGGGCGGCGATGAACGCTTCCTGGGGGACCTCAACCCGGCCCACCATCTTCATGCGCTTCTTGCCTTCCTTCTGCTTTTCCAGCAGTTTGCGCTTACGCGAGATGTCACCGCCGTAGCACTTGGCCAGCACGTCCTTGCGGATGGCGCGGATGCTTTCGCGGGCGATGATCCGGGAGCCGATAGCCGCCTGGATGGGCACCTCGAACTGCTGGCGGGGGATGAGCTCGCGCAGCTTGGTGGTCATCATGACGCCGTAGGCGTAGGCCTTGTCACGGTGGGTGATGGCGGAGAAGGCATCCACCTGCTCACCCTGGAGCATGATGTCCACCTTCACCAGGTCGGCCACCTGGTCGCCGTCGGCCTTCCAGTCCAGGGAACCGTAGCCGCGGGTCTTGGACTTGAGGATGTCGAAGAAGTCGAACACGATCTCGGCCAGCGGCAGTCGGTAGCGGATTTCCACCCTGTCCTCGGACAGGTAGTCCATGCCGCCCATAACGCCGCGCCGGCTCTGGCACAGTTCCATGATGGCGCCGACAAATTCGTTCGGGGCCAGGATGGTGGCGGACACCATTGGCTCGCGGACCTCGGAGATCTTGCCGGAGGGGTATTCGCTGGGGTTGGTCACGTGGACCACCTTCTTGTCCTCCAGCGTCACCTCGTATTCGACGTTGGGCGCCGTGGAGATCAGGTCCAGGTTGTATTCACGTTCCAGCCGCTCGCGGGTGATTTCCAGGTGGAGCAGACCCAGGAAGCCAACGCGGAAGCCGAAGCCAAGCGCTGCGGAGGTCTCCGGCTCGTAGACCAATGCGGCATCGTTGAGCATCAGCTTCTCCAGGGCATCGCGGAGCACCGGGTAGTCCGTTCCGTCCAAGGGATACAGGCCGGAGAAGACCATCGGCTTTGCATCGGCGTAGCCGGGGAGCGAATCGGCGGCCGGCTTGGCGAGGTTTGTCACGGTGTCGCCAACCTTGGACAGGCGGACGTCCTTTACGCCGGTGATGAGGTAGCCCACTTCGCCGACGCCCAATCCCTTGGACGGGGTGGGCTCCGGGGAGCTCACCCCGATCTCGAGGAGTTCATGGGTGGCCCGGGTGGACATCATCTGGATGCGTTCGCGGGGGTGCAGCATGCCGTCCACCACACGAACGTAGGTGACCACGCCGCGGTAGGTGTCGTAGACGGAGTCAAAGATCATGGCACGGGCGGGGGCGTTTGCATCGCCTTCCGGGGCCGGAAGGTCGCGAACGATCTTGTCCAGCAGTGCTTCGACGCCCATGCCGGTCTTTCCCGAGACGCGAAGGACATCCTCCGGGTCCCCGCCGATCAGGCTTGCCAGCTCCGCCGCGTACTTTTCGGGCTGGGCCGCCGGGAGGTCGATCTTGTTGAGGACCGGGATGATGGTGAGGTTGTTTTCCATCGCCAGGTACAGGTTGGCGAGGGTCTGGGCCTCAATGCCCTGTGCTGCGTCGACCAGGAGGATCGCTCCTTCGCAGGCTGCAAGCGAGCGGGAGACCTCATAGGTGAAGTCCACGTGGCCCGGAGTGTCGATCATGTTCAGCGCGTAACTGGTGCCGTCGAGTTCCCACGGCATACGGACAGCCTGGGACTTGATGGTGATGCCGCGCTCACGTTCGATGTCCATGCGGTCCAGGTACTGAGCCTTCATGTCGCGGGACTGAACGACGCCGGTGAACTGCAGCATGCGGTCAGCCAGGGTGGACTTGCCGTGGTCAATGTGCGCGATGATGCAGAAGTTCCGAATGATGGCCGGATCTGTCGCGGCGGGCACCGGGGCGGTGCGGGCCATGGGAGACACGCAGGGTCCTTACTGTTGGCATTCACGCGGTCGCCGCCAAGGCGCACGGAGGGCACCCTGCGGACACTCCGCACATCTGGAAATTCAAGTGTCCCACGTCCGGGCCTGTGGCACTGCATTGCGGGCCCCTTTGACGTTCCAGGCCTGCGACCCGGGCCGGAGTTAGGGTTGCCTGATGGCTATCAATTTCCGTTCGCTGGCAAACGCACTCAAAGCAGGCCTCCGCGTGCTGCAGAAGGCGGGCCGCGGCGCCCCGGCCGGTAAAGCCGGGACGGCTCGCATCGCACCCTCGCCTGCCGCTCCTGGCAACGGCAATTACCCCGGCGACTTTGAAGGCCGGTTCACCATCAGTTACGCGCCGCAGCCGGACGGCGACCCGGATCCGGGCGAGGTGGTGTGGGCGTGGGTGCCTTACGAGGAGGACCACACGCGCGGCAAAGACCGCCCGGTGCTGCTGGTGGGCCGCAGCGGCGGATATCTCCTTGGGCTGATGCTCACCAGCAAAGACCGGGTCCCCGACTCGGGAGCATCAGCAGGATATGTGGACATCGGCGCCGGCGGCTGGGACCGCCAGGGCAGGCCCAGCGAGGCCCGGCTGGACCGCATTGTCCAGCTCCGGCCGGACAGCATCCGGCGGGAAGGCGCCGTGCTGGAGCGTGCCCGCTTTGAGAAGGTGGCCGAAGGGCTCCGCCGGCGACACGGCTGGAGGTAAGTTCCCAAATGGCCAGTCCTGCGCCTGACCTGCTATTCTTTATAGCTGTGTGTCCGTGCAGGTCGACGGCCACTGATGGTTGGCCGCCATAGGTATCCCCACGCCGCTCAGTCAATGGCCAATCTGAAAGCCCTCTAGACCATTTCCGCATTAAAAAGAGAGTTCACACGTGGCGAATATCAAGTCCCAGAAGAAGCGCATCCTCACCAACGAGAAGGCACGCCTGCGCAACAACGCAGTCAAGTCCGAGCTGAAGACGGCCATCCGCGCCGTCAACACCGCCGTTGAGTCCACGGACAAGGATGCAGCTGCTGCTGCCCTGGTTGCTGCCAGCCGCAAGCTGGACAAGGCTGTCAGCAAGGGTGTTCTGCACAAGAACAACGCAGCAAACCGCAAGTCGGCGATCTCCAAGAAGGTCAACGCACTGTAAGGTTTCCAGTTCGCTTGAACTGATGGTTGTGGCCGGTACCGCTTTGGTACCGGCCACACATCTTTAAGTTCCTGCGCTGTTTTAACCAACTACGTTCTCGCTTTTCCCGGCGCTCGGTGTGACGTGGTGCTGGCCTACCTGCCCTGGACGGACATGGCAATCACCGTGACGGCATGTTCAACCGCGTAGACGGGATCGCGGGAGAGGCCTTTGACCTGGGCGTCGGCTTCGGCGGTGGCCTGGATGGAGCGGACCAGTCCTTCCGGCGTCCAGCGCCGGACGTCCCTCTGGGCCTGTTCCACCAGCCAGGGCTGCATCCCGAGCTCGGCGGCTATCTGGGCCGAGGAACCCGAAGCGCCGGCCACGCGCGCCACGGTCCGCAACTTTGCTGCCAGCGCGGCGACAAGGGGGACAGGGTCTGCCCCCGTGGCAAGGGCATGGCGGAGAGTGGACAGCGCCAGCGGACCGTTTCCTGCCATGGCAGCGTCGGCCACCTTAAACGCCGTGGCCTCGATCCGTCCGCCGTAATAGCGGTCCACAATGTCAGTGGTCACCGTGGTGCCGGCATCAGCGATCAACTGGCTGCATGCTGCCGCCAGTTCCGAAAGGTTCGCTCCCACCGCGTTGACGAGAGCCTGCACGGCGTCCTGCTCGATCCTCCGCCCGGCGCCTTTGAACTCGGCGGTGACAAAAGCCATCTTGTCCGCGTCCTTTTTGAGGGGCTGGCAGTCCACCACCGGCCAGCCGGCCTTCTTGATCCCGTCGAGCAACTTCTTCCCCCGGACTCCCCCGCCATGCCGCAGCACCAGGACGGCGTCGGACTCGGGGTGGCCGAGGTAGGCAAGCGCGTCGGCCAGGAAGGCGTCGTTCATCGATTCGACGGCCTCAACTTCGATGAGCTTGCTTTCGCCGAACAGGGACGGGCTGACTTGCATGAGCAGGGTCCCGGCCTCGTAGGCTGCGGCGTTGATACGGCTGAACTCAACGTCCGGGGCGGCTGCCCGTACCTGTGCCCGGACCCGGTCCACGGCCCTGATGCCGAGGTACTCCTCAGGCCCGGTGACCAGGACGACTGCGGCGGGGGTTACGTCCCGCCAAGTGGGGCCGTTCGACGCCGGCGAACGGGTTGCACGTTTCTGCGCAGCGGCCATCAGGGCTTCCTTCCGGAAAGTTTTGTGGAGTATCCCAGCCTGCCACGTCCTGCGGCCCCCTCCAAGCCCGAGCCACGCTTCGGCAGCACGCGCAGGGCAGGGAAGCGCCGGGCAGGCATGCGCCGCGGCTTGCGGCCGTAGCTCTTTAGCCTTCCGGCAGCGTACCGTTCCAGCACTTCAATCAGGGAGACGGTGCACCTGTGCGAGGCCATAACAAACCGGACGAGCCGGCGCGGGCGGACCGCGGCCCAGACGGCCAGGAACGTCAGCACGGACAGGAACACCATGGTCAGCAACCCGGGCACACCCTCGGGCCAGGGAAGGGCTGCGCCGGGAAGCTGCGAGGTGAATCGGGCCGTCCCGGCCACACCGGCGCTGAAGGTGCCGGCCACCGCGATCAGGACAGTGGCCGCCCACGGTGCCAGGACTACCAGGGGCACAGCAGCCGTTCCCAGCAGGGTTACAGGCGCCACCAGTGGGGATGCTACGACGTTGGCCAGCAGGGAGTAGGTTGAAAACTGGGGCTGCAGCACAACAATCACCGGTCCGCAGAGCAGCTGCGCGGACAAGGGAACAGCCACAGCGGCCGCTGCCCAGCGCGGGACGTACGAAGGGGTCCATGCCATCATGCGCTGACCCAGGATGATGATCCCCAGTGTGGCCAGGACCGACAGAAGGAACCCGAAACTTGATCCCAGCCCCGGGTCCACCAGCAGAAGACCGATCACGGCGAGGCACAGGAAGCTCAGGCCTCGTCCGGACCGGCCGGCAGCCAGGGCCGCCACTGCCACGGCTCCCATCAGGGCTGCCCGCAGCACGCTCGCGTCGGGTCCGACGAGCAGGACGAACAGCCCAAGGCCTGCCACAGCAAGCCCGGCGGCCGGCAACCGGGGTAAGCGGAATCTCCGGGCCAGCAGCAGCAGGGCGCCCAGGACAAGGCTGCAGTTGGCACCGCTGACGGCAGTCAGATGGGTCATGCCAACGCTTTTCATGGCGGAATTCAGGCCCTCGTCCAAGGCGCTGGTGTCCCCGGTAACCATTCCGGGAAGCAGGCCGCGGGGATCCGGGGCGAGGAAAGAGGCCGCCGAAACAAAACGTTCCCGCAGTTCCTTTGCTGCTCCCTGCATGATGGGAGAGGCAAAGGGCTGCCCTGGGCCGGAGGACGCCGTGAGGATACCGGCCTCCTCCTTTCCGGGATCAGCGGGGCGGAGCTTTCCCGTTGCGCGGACCATCTCGCCGGGCACCACAGTGCCCCAACCGCCACCGCCCATCACCACCAGTTGTGCCCGCGTCCGAAGCACAACACCGCCGGTACTGACATCGCGGGTCCAGACAGGTACGGACCAGCGCGCGGGCGGGCCAGCCTGGTTAGGTGCAGTCAGGGCACGCGGGGTTCCTGCCACTTCAAGGACCGCTACTACTGACTTCCCGGAGGAGACGGCGGCCGCGAGGGGACCGTCGTGGCGCTGGGTGGCGGCCACCGCCGAGTGCGCTGCCGCCGTCGCTGCCAAGAGGAAGGCAACAGCCGTGGTGGTGAGGAAACTGCGCCGGGCCGGTATTCCGTGACTTCGCCGGGCTATGCGCGAGGTACGAGCTTTGAAGGTGCGGTGCAGCAGCAGCGCGGCCAGGACGAGGAGTGCGCAGCAGACGCCGCCCAGAGCCAAGGGGTGCAGCCAGAGCCCGGCGACGGAGGCAGCCCAGACAAGCACCGCCGGCAACGCCAGCCGGACGTCGGTGCGCCGGCGCGGGGTTCCGCTACTGTCGGCGTCTGCCTCCTGCCGGGCTTTCCTGTTGCTGTCACGGAACCGCGCTGACTGCGCTCCGTAGAACTTTTGGAAGCTTCTCCCGGGCCCATGGGCAGAACGGAGCACCCTCCGTCGCAGGTCGGCCGGCGGGCCATCACGGGTGCTGGTCCCGGCCGCAGACCGCGGCCCATCCGCCGCTCCTGCCTGCTGCGCCTCATGCCGGCCGAGCGCATGCACGCGGACCGCCGACTCCACATAGCGGCTCCAAGGGCTCGCCCGGGTTTTCGATGGCCGGTTATCCATGGCGCCGCCCGAGGATCATCGTCATCGTGATGCGTAGTCTTCGTCTCATATGGTCACCAGCGGCAGCAATGCTTCAAGCATCTTCGGGCCAACACCGTCAATGGCGTCAAGGTCCTCGACCGCCTTGAACGGGCCATGCTCCTTGCGCCAGTCCACAATTCGCTGTGCCAGCACGGGGCCGACCTTGGGCAATCCATCCAGTTCCTCCACCCCGGCCGTATTCAGGTTGATCTTCGATCCTGCCGCCCCTCCGGCGTTCGCGTCCCCCGGATCGCCGACGGCCGGGGCTCCTGAATCCTCCGAGCCGGCCGGCAACGCTTCGCCCTGCTGCGGGACGTGGATCTTTTGCCCGTCCTCAACAACCAGGGCGAGGTTGAGGCGGTTCAGGTCAGCGCCGGGAGCTGCCCCGCCGGCGGCGGCAATGGCCTCGTGCACCCGGCTGCCACCGGGCAGTTGGACCACTC
Source organism: Arthrobacter sp. MDT2-3 (assembly GCF_059090465.1). Classification (NCBI taxonomy): domain Bacteria; kingdom Bacillati; phylum Actinomycetota; class Actinomycetes; order Micrococcales; family Micrococcaceae; genus Arthrobacter; species Arthrobacter sp. MDT2-3. Next base: position 296,283 of record NZ_JBNHFS010000005.1, read on the forward strand.
CGGGCATAAGCACGGAACCGGCAACATGAACCACCACTGTCCCTGTTGGGGCGCTTTCCTGCGGGTCGGACTCCGGACCGGCTCGGCTGCCGCCGCCGCTGTCCTCTCCGGGGGCACCATCTTCGGCCGCTGGGGCGGTGGTTCCGGGGCTTACTCCGCTCAGTGGCAGGATCTCCGGCCGTCCGGAGGCCGCCTGCCACCAGAACCAGGCGCCGGCAGCGACTGCAAGGATGCCCAGGAGCACGCCAAGCCGGAAGCTGAGGCGCCAACGGATGGCGGGGCCGACGTCGAAGGACTCCGTAGCGGCAATTTCGTCACCGGGAAGGGTACGGCCAGGTTTTTCTTCGCCATCAGTTCCAGGGCCCCGATACTCAAAAGAGGGCCCGCCGTCGTCGCCTAGCAACAGCCCGCGGGAATTCTCACCCAAGGCAGCCTGCAACCGGGACCTGGCGTTGCGCGCCTGTTCACCTGCTGCTCCAGCATTTCGGCGTGACATACCCCCACGCTAGGGACAGGCCGCACCCGGGCAACAGTGCCGCAACCGGCTATGTGGAAAGGACGCAAATACTGACAACCCACCGCCGTCGCAACCTTCTGCATCAAGGGGTGATTCAGAAGTTTGCCAAGGCGTCACGCAGCATCTGGTGGCCCTGTTCCTCGAACTCATCGTCGCCAACCTGGTAGGCCCAGGCCGCGGTGGAGACCGCCTCGCGCAGCAGGAGGACCTTCCAGAGTTTGCTGTCTCTCCGATCTGAACCGTACCCCTCGAAAAAGGCGGACTACAGTTGAGGAGCGTTCCTCCATTGCTGCACGGCAAGGCGGCAGAAGTCGCTGGTGGCCGGCCTGTACCCGTAGCGGCCAAAGTCGATGATCCTGAGCTCGGTCCCGTCCATGAGCCAGTTGCGTGGCTGCCAGTCACCGTGGGTCGGCACGATCACCACCGGTTCCGGCTGATAGGTGCGGAAAACGGCCCTGGCTTTTTCGGCGGCAGATTCTTCAATGCGGTGCGGTGTGTCCAGCCAAGCCAGCGCTTTCGCAGTCGCTGCAGCCTCATAGTAAGGGTCGGTACGTCTGGCTTGTTCGTGAAATTCGCGTAATAGGCACCCCGCTTGTAGGTACGTCTCCGTCTCAAATTCGGCCTCGGTTCCCCGCTTTGACGACGTATCTATGCTGTCCATGCCCCACTTCAAGTACCGCAGTGTCAACGAGATTCCAGGAAAAATCATTCAGGAGACGAACGCCTGGCAGCCAGGCTTCCACGAGTTCAGCCTGTCTCGTTGTCAGCCGGTTCTGGTGCCAGGGTCCCATTCCAGCAGAGTAGCCGGTCGGACTGCGCTGTCCGGATGCGGCCGCGCGCTGGGACGCGCTTCAAGGCCCTGGCCAGGGCCCGGGCGGACTTCGGTGGTCGCGGTCATCGTCGCGGCCACCGGAGACCGGGGCGCAGCGCCATGGCCTGCGATCTCGACAGCCCAGTGGTAGGGATCGGGCAAGGATGGATAGCCGCAGCGGTGGGCTCGGGACGGCGGTTTGGGATGGCCACGAGCTCCCGGCACCAATGGCCTTACTCCGGCTGGTCCTCTAAGGACGAGATGATGCTGCCACAACCCTGGAAGAACATCCGCCGGCCCAAGCCGCCGTCGGTCCAGATCCAAATGATCGAGTAGTCCCTGGATGCGGCGTCCACGATCCCTGTACCGGTGAGGCCGCCTTCGGCAAAGCTGACCCGATCCCCCGCAGCGAACCGGGGGTGCCGCACCCTGTTCCGGCGCGGCCTGGATGGGGTTGTTTTGCCTACCACTGGAGGTCGCCTGGGACTGGGAGGTTATACGCGTTCATGAGCTTCCTTAGGTCGCGGGCCAGTTCTGCCAGCTCATTACGACCCTGCCCGCTGCTCCCAGGTCACGCACCAGGCGTGGTCAACCAAGACTATCGGGCAGTGATGGGAGACTGCCCCGACCGCGCTTATTCGCGGAGTATGACCAGACCGCTCCTGCCGGGCCTAGACTCTAGCCATGAAGACGGGTCGGGGGATCCTGGGAATCGCTGCTCTGGTCGCAGCCACGCTGCCGTCCGCGGGCTGCAGCACAGCGTGTCCGGCCATCGGCTACGTCAGCGGCCTCGAAGTGATAGTTGAGGGCGATACGGCAGCGGTGGAGGAAGTCCAACTGTGCACCGATGAAGGCTGCTCGGCGCCAGCGCCGACGGCGGCCCCTGCCCCGTCCGTTTCCGTCACCGATCACGGGGTACAGCTGCCAAACGGAGGCTTCTCTCCAGCACCCGGGCCAAGTGTCCCGGCGCCGATTTACCCCGACACCCTGTACATCGGCAGCAAGGAGGGAGACACCTGGCGGTTCACCTTCATTCTCGGCCCGGTACCAACCCTTATCACCCTGCGTGCCCTGGCCGGAGATGGCGCGGTGCTGGCTGAGCAGGAAAACGACCTGGAATGGAGCAGGGAGGACCCCTTCAACCCCTGCCCCGGGCCGATCAGCACTCCCCCGGTCGTCTTCATGGTAGGTGAACGATGACTACGGATACCGACGTCCTGCGCCGCTTTAGGCCCAGAACTGCCACCTTCTGCATGGTGGTGCTGGTAGCTGCTTTGACATCCTGTGCATGGCAGGCAGACCCTCCGCTAGGTTCCACTCCGCCACCCGGACAGCCCGTACTGCCCATCGGGACAGTCTCGCCGCAGTACGGCGAACTCCCAATTGACCGCACAACAGACGCCGCTCCGACCGTGCCCTGGCAGTTGGTCCGGGTCGACCGCCAAAAGAACCGGACATACCTTTCGGCGTCCACCGCTGCCTGCAGTCACCGAACACAGTCCGAGTCACCGATACCGCCTCGTCCATCCAGATCGCGGTCACCGGCACAGGCGGCGGTGATGCGTGCAGCATGCAGTACGTCACCCTGAACGGCTACGTCCGGCTCGGCTCCATGGGCGGCCGGGAGATCATCGGTAACGCCAGCTGAAGCGATGGCAGCGTGCTGGGTGAGCAGGAGAACTTGGATTAGGCAGACCCGTTCAAACAACTATGTGGTGGCCCCGCAGGTCACCGTAGCTCTCCATTGGCACCACGTATTGGAGCCGGATGTAATCAAGCCACTTATTGCAAGGCAGATTCGGGCTGTAACCGCGTGAAGAAAATCTCTTTACGCCTTCAACTTACATATGGTGAAACTCCTACTGCAAATGCAATAGGGGCTTAGCTCAAGCGAGCTTTCGCGGTTGGTCCGCGTTATAGCGGGCGAGGATTTCTTCGTAGATCGCCAAAGATACCCGGATTTCATCGGTCTGTTCTTTAGCCCGCAACTTCTCGATGATGTTCGAGAGGTCGCGCTTGATGACCCAATGCGGGTCGTAGGCTTCATGGGGCCGAGGAACGTAGTCGTTCATCACTTCTCACCCCCTTCAGCCGGAGTATCTTCACATTCGAGCTGGTAGCGCAGGAACGCAACTTGGTTGTCGATTTCCCGCTGTCTGCGAGGGGAAACCCATTCCAGTACTTCTGAGTTTTCAACCATTTGATAATCACCCCTTACAGGCAAGATAGACGACGCCGGACAAGACCGGCGAAGGTTTCAGGCAAGGTAGGCGAAAGTCTTGTCGGCGGCTTGTTTGGCCATCCGAACAGGACGCTCATCGTGCGCTTTTCTTCCATCGTCGCCCTCGTTGGACCGGGTGTTCCCCTCGTGGAACTCCGTCACTGCGTAGAGAGCGCCGTACTTGGTGTAACGGAGTCCGTCATCGAAAGTCGGTGACGATTCCAAAAGGCCGCGCTTTTCTCCGCCAGCCACGCCGGGGCCCCGATACTCAAAAGGAGGACCGCCGTCGTCCCCCAGCAACACCCCGCGGGAATTGTCACCCAGGGTAGCCTGCAACCGGGACCTGGCCTGGCGCGCCTGTTCACCTGCTTCTCCTGCATTCCGGCGTGACATACCCCCACGCTAGGGACAGGCGCGCCCGGGAAAACAGGGCGACAACCGGCTATGTGGAAAACGCGGCGACGACGGCGCAGCTGACCGATTCGCCGAACTCGTCGAGGGCGTCATGCGTGCCCGCAATAAGGCTCTTGCTGATGCTCCGATTCGAGTGGAAGGGCTGCTGGCACGGTCTGCCATTGCATCTACAAGCACCGACCACGGTATGGCCGTGCGCCATTTGGTGGACGCCGTGACACTGTTGGAGGAGCACCCTGCATCCAGGACCAGGGACCTGTGGCTGGCCGAGGCCCTCACCCGAGCCGGGGATGCATGGCGCCTGGCCGGACGATATCCGGAGGCGGGAAAAGCATTAAACCAAGTGTTCGGGCTGCCGCACTTACCGGGGCTTAACCGTCTAGGATCCGTTCGGTTTGAGGGCCATCGGACCAAGCAAGGCGTCTTTCAGTTCATCACCCATGCCAGGTGGAACCTCAAGGTCGACGCCCATGGCCAGGACCGATCGGCTGATGAAATTTCGCGCAGCGGCGGCCATCGTGATGTCCACGATTTCGCGGTCGCTGAAGCCCAGGTCGCGTAATAACTGCGAGTCACGGTCGGTCATGGCGGCCGCATCCGTGCAGACCCTCATGGCGTAATCCATCATCGCTACTTCGGCCTCGGACAGACCGGCATCGTGGAAGTCTCTTGCGATGGCTAGCAGTTGTTCTTCTTTGAAGATGCCGAGCGACTTTTCGCCGTGGGCCAGCCTGCAGTGTGTCGAGCCGATGGCTTGGGAGGCGGCCAGCGTTACCAGTTCGTAGAGTCGTGGCCCGAGTGGTTTGCTGATGGCTTTGAGGAGCGCTTGGCATGCAAGGTATGCCTCCGGGTTTAAGCTCAGCGCCTTCGTGTAGCTGGGCACATATCCCAGCGAGCGTCGGTCGTCTTCGTAGATTTCAGCAACCAGGCCTGTGGCTTCGGATTCGGGTGTCATTCGCAGGATCGACATGGGAACTCCCTAATCAGCCGGCGGCGGCAACCGGCCGGCGCTGCCACTTCCCCGTATGGAGGTCGTGATCTGGGACCAATTTTCGGCTCTGCCCGACGGATAGTAAATGGCTGGATCCCCCCATCTGCGCCCCGCTTTCCTGAACTGAATGTTTCAATTTGCCGCGGACCCAGCTCAAGTCCATCACGACGGCACGGGCCCCATACCGGAGCGGAGACGCTACCCGGGGCCCAGAAGCTCTTCGGATCGTCCGCGCCCAGGAGGGGGTGGGCCGCTGCGCCGCAGCTGACCCGTGAAGTAGTGCCGAGGTCAGTCGGGGGGCAAACCGGCGACGCGGGCAAAGATCTGGCCGTCCAGGCCTTTGTGTCCTCCGACCTGGCCACGCTGTCCGACTCAGGGACTCAACCGATGACGATTACATATTGGCGACGGCTCCGCTGCAAATACGCATGGGCTTGCCAACCCATTGCTAAGTATGCTTATTATTGGCGCTGTCGGATGGGGATTTGACTGCGAGGGGTAATCGAAAAGGGTGCGCTCAGTGAACGGGGGCACCTTTTTCGTGCCCTCGCTTCGCTCACCATGACGGTACGCTCGTCCCATGGGGGAATCAGAAGAGCTGCGGACACTGCCCGAAGGGTGGACCTGGGAAGGATTGGCCGGTCCGGAGCTCGACTGGCTGGGCAACGGATTCCTTGACGATCCGGTCAACGGTCCGCTCCCGAATGGCTTCAGGCACAGCACCTGGGTCCTCCATGCCCAGTTCTTTCGGCCGGCTGATGTCCCCGCGGAGCCTGAACCCGATGATGTGGACGAGGTGCCCGGCTTCGGTTTCGGCGCGCACGCTCCTGAGGGCTGGCAGAGGATCACCTGGGCTGAGACCGCCTCCCGCAAGGGTGTCCCTTTGCAGGGCCCCGCCGGGGACAGTGGCCTGGAGATCCCACCGGCCTACTGCTGGTCAGCGCTGCTGAACGAAAGCGATGCCGACTACGTGGTCATGCACCCGGGCATCCACCCCGACGACTCGCTCTGGCCAACGGAAGGCTCCCTGGGTAAAGCTGACCTGGAGGCGATCGTTCCGATCCTCGCAGCGCACACCGGCTCGACCCGCATGCGTGGCAGGTTTTCGCCCATCACCAGCATCTTCGATGTTGAGGCCATGCGAACCTTCACCTTCGATTTCACGACCATGTTGACCTCCATGCTGGCAACCGGGGTCCAGGAGTTCAGTCCGGAGCTGTGGTGGCCTGAAGACAGGGCCTGGGTGCTGTGGACTGACTATGACCTGATGGGCACAAGGGTTTTTGGCAGCAAGGAACTGATCGACGCCCTGCGGTCGGACCCCGACATCGAGACGCTGGACTGGCACCGTGTCAGGCTCCGCCCGCCCGCGCCTCCGCGGCCTCCGAGCCGTCTGGAGTTGCGCGTGCAGAAGCTCCTGGCCGAGCAGGAAGCTCAGTCCAGCGCGTCGTCATTCTCGAACGGCATAGCCCCATGCGCCCATCTGTCAGCCCTTTCGGTTTGGGAATGTTCTGGCACCAATATGGCAGACCAGCTCCTACCGGCACAGCATCTTGGCCATGGCGGTCATTACTTATCGCCGTGTTCAGCCCACCGTCATGTGCGGCTGGTAGGGTCCGGACATGGATCAACTGATGACGGACCAGACGGCAGCCGCCACCGCCCGGAGCCTGGCCGGCCGGGCCGGGTATGACGCTGATTTCCTCGGAGTCCCGGTCCCGATCCCCGCACTGCCCGGCGTGAAGACTGTCCTGCTCCCCTACACGCACTTCTCGGTCCTCATGCGCCCGGACAAGCGGCTGGCCGCGGTGACGGCCCTGGCCATGGACGGAACGAAGCTGATGGATCTGGACCGGTCCGGCATCCCGTGGCGGCTGGACCCGCGTCTGCCGGAAGACCAGCAAACCGGCGAACGCGTGTACGCCCGCAACGACCTGGACCGCGGACACCTGGTCCGCCGTGCCTCCGCGGTGTGGGGCGATACCCGGGCCGAGGCCGCCCAGGCGAATGAGGACACCTTCTACTACACGAATGCGGCCCCGCAGGCGGCCAAGTTCAACCAGGGCATGGAACTCTGGCTGGGGCTGGAGTCGTACCTGCAGGAGCACGCCGCGGATCACAGCCGGCGGGTCGTGGTGTTCACCGGGCCCGTTTTCAGCGAGAACGACCCGGTCTACCGAGGCGTGGACATCCCGCTGCGCTTCTTCAAGGTCGCCGCCTTCCTCCACGAGGGTGAACTGGCTACCACCGGCTACGTCGTGGATCAGACACCCCAGCTCGATGACCTGCCGGAGATCCTCCGCCCCGGCGTCACCGATGACGCTCCCCCGCTGGGGCCGTTCCGCACCTTCCAGGTCCCTGTCCGCGACATCGCGGCCCTCACCGGATTGGATCTGGACCAGCTCGTGGCCGTGGATAGGATGCCCATCGCGGCAGCCCTGCCCAGGGCCCGGGTGACGGAAACGTGGCGGGAGCTCCACTCCCTCGAAGACCTAGACCTGGACTTCGACTTGGGCGAGTGACGGCAGGTTCCAGCTGGCTGGGCCTGCTGCTGCTGCGTAAGCCTGAAGAAGCTCTTCGGATCGTCAGCGCCTAGGAGGTCGTGATGGAAGACGATGGCGTCCACGAACCGGGTATCCACGAACAGGACCGCGACCGTCCGGGAGTGAACCACCGTGTACCGGGTCACTTCTTCCACCCAGGAATGGATCCCGGTGTACTCCTTGACGAACAACCCGTCCCCGAGCAGGCCCCGCTCCTCGAGCAGGTCGTAGACAACATTCCAGGCGAGATCCATCAGTTCGTGGATCGCCGCCTCAACCGTTGGAGCCGTCATAGCTCCATGGTGCTTCCGGGCCCTGACAGTCTTGTGGAGCCTGGGCGTGTCCCTTAGCCGCCTGTCGCCGGGCACCGGCGTCAGTTTTAGAAGACGGCTGCACAGAATGTCGGAAGTCATCTGCACAACCGGAAGGACAGATGTAGACTCCCCGATTATTATTACGCCATTCTCGTACCACCTGATTTCCCAATCATTGCTGCAGGAGAACCGACGACGATGATCATCCTGCACGTGGCGATGTCCGTGGACGGCTTCATCGCTGGCCCGGAGCACGACATGTCCTGGACCGGCGGCTCTGAATACAGCACCGCGAATGACCTGGCCGCCACAGTCGCCGGAGCCACCGGCGCCGTCCTGGCCGGGCGTGGCTGGTATGACCTCGCAAGCTCTGATGAAGGCGGCGCCGTAGCAGGTGTCTACGGAGGCGACTGGTCCGGTTCGGTGGTCGTGGTCACCCACCGCCCCCACGAGATCGTCCCCGAGCTGCGACTTGAAACGGCCGCCGACCTCGAAACGGGACTAGCTCGTGCCAAGGAACTCGCGGGCAGCAAGGACGTCGGGGTCTTTGGAGGCAACCTAGCGAGGCAGATCCTCGAGCGCGGCTGGCTGGACGAAATCATCGTCCAAGTCGTCCCCGTCATCCTCGGCGGAGGCGTGCCGCTGTTCGGTGCGCCTCCTCGGCCGCGAGTGACCCTATATCGCACTCACGCAGGTACGAGCGGACAATTGACAGACATGCGCTTTCGGGTTCTCAGTGCGTGACTTGGCGCCTGTTTACAGGCCTGCGCGTGGCGTGAGGAAGGGCCGGCATCGATGCCTGTCCCATTACCCCAGTCTCTTGAAACCCCAAGGTTTCGAGCGAAATCGATGGCGTGGATTTTGAACAGGAGTGGCATTCGCCGCGCTGGCGCACCACGTCTAAGCGAGCAGCCATTTCATGGCCTCGGTCTTGGAAGTGAAAAAGCGTGCCGGGCAGGGAAGGTTTCGCACGCTGAGGGACCAGTTGGCGAGTATCCGGTCCACTGGGCTGGTGCCCAGCAAGGCTAGCGCGAGGCGGCGCATGGAATGGTGAAAACGGAACGCGCCTGGCGACTGAGGCATTCGGTGGTGGTCATGTCCACCAGCATTGGGAATTCCGATTCTTGCGCAATGGTGTATACGGCTGCCATTGCTGCTCGGGCGTCGGCGGCCTCGATTCGGACTTTGGGCTTCCAGAGAAGATGAATGACTTCGTCATTTTCGAGTGTCACGGTGCCCTTGCCGCCCTCAACCACGATCGGTTCCATTGACTATCCCCCAGGTTCGTTTTGCCCCGATCCTAGTCGGACTAAAAATCGAACCGCAGGTCAGTCGGCGGTTGAGCTAGAAAAGAATGCCGACAATAGAGTCGGCGGGTGCCAGTGCAGATAACTTCTGAAAACGACAACCGGTAAAATCCCGTCAACGAAAAGGTCCGCGCGAGAGCGCGGATACTGGCTGGCCCGCGGCTCCTGTATCAACGACCCGTCAACCATTCCGGCTGGTCGCTGTCACGCTCGTGCGCGCCCCTTAGGCCACCGGCCGCCCCTTTTCCGTGAGCTGGTGCAGGGGCGTTGGCCGGCGCTATTGACTCCCGCTGCGCCCCGCGATATACCTCAACTAAGTCAAGCAGCAGGCCCCGCATCATCTCATCCGGAGACCGCTGTGACCGCCCCCGATTCCCCCAGCTCCCCGCATAATTCTGCCCTTCAAGAGCAGACGCGGGCCTCCCCTGCACACCTCTGAACTCCGCGGTTCAGCCTGGGCTATTGCCCTCACCATTTATGCCCCGTGCCTTACGGGCCAGCCGCCGAACCCTTCAGTTCTAGGAGAAGTGTCGCAGTGGACACGCTTCCAGCAGTGCTCCTTGTCATCGGTGCGGCATTTGCCTGGATCGGCCTGACCGCCATTGTCGTCCTCCATCTCCGACGCAAACGAAGCGGGTCAACGCTGGTTGCCTCGGCCCCGGGAGGGGTTGGCCACCATGTGAGGCCATGGCGGGCCGGTATTCACCGAAACCGCGCTGCTGCACGCGCCCGGAGGGTTAGCCTCCGGCGGGCTCGAGGCAGCGGCACCACCCACCACTCCGGATAACTTTGGGAGCAATCGTTGAATGCCGAAACGATCTTCGGATTCAGCATGGGATACTTTGCCACGCTTTTCGGCATCTTTCTCACCTACCTGCCGTACCTAATCCTCTTTGTGCTGCTACTGATAGCGGCCGGGGTCCTGCAGCTGGTGCTGCTGCCTTTCGCCCTCTTGATAAGGAAGCTGCGGCGAACAAAGCCGCGGACAACCCCGGACAGCGCATGGATCCTGGACCGGTCGGACAGGCAGCCAAGTGACCAGCTCCTGCTGCCCAGGCGGCACACTGCGGCGCCCCAGTGATGAGGTCGGTCCGGCCTGCAGGAGCGTGTCCTGGTGGATGACGACCGTGGGCCGGTCCCCCAAGCTCTGGCACCGGCCCACGGCGGCGGCCCTCCCTGGGAGGGGCCGCCAGCACCTGCCCCCACATCCTTGGGGCAGCAGGTGGTCCTAGCCCGCTTCCGGACAGGGCTCCTCACAGCTGGGCTGTGGCGCGGAAGGGATGATGCCGCCAGGCAAGGCAGAGCGGCGGATGAGCTCCGCGTCCACAAGACGAAGGAGCTCCTGCACCGCGGTTGCCCTATCCGCCTCGACACGGCGGTCAAGTACGTGCCTTAGCCAGAGGAGGTCCGATATAGGCACGGCCGGCCAGCGCCGAAAGGATTTGAAGATCCTGCCGGCAGGTGTGAGGCCGAGTGTTGTGTCTTGACGGGAGGTATCAGCGTCGGATGCCATGGTCGGTGACTCTCTAGGGAGTGCCGTGCCGGCTGACTGCTCAACCGCGAGTATGTACAAGTTACCCACTCGGGCCCGGGAATCACGCTGCTGACGGATTTTGTCCTGTCCCGGAGCTGTTACCAGCATTACGGCTGGGTGCAAAAAACGGCACCGAAACTATTAAGACAGGCGACAAACGGCCCCGGGATTTATTGGCGTGTGACACGGATCAGGTGTTCTTTACGGTTCCGCCGCGAAGCGGCAACAACTCTCGTTTCGGGGCTTTGCCCTCCCTAATCTTAAGCTATCCAACCGCTCCACCTACCTGGATGGCACCCCAATGAGAAAACTCCTCCTCTGGCTCACCGCGCTCTTGGCGGCCGTTGGGCTGGGCATCGTGACGCCGGGGCCAGCCTCGGCAGCAACCTATTGCGGGCTCGCATGGGGATCTCTGGCCAAATCCGCGCCCGAGATGAGCTCCGCCTCCGTCACCAACGTCCGGACAGGGCAGCAACCCTGCTTCGACCGGATGGTGGTTGACCTCAACGGCCCCGCGAGGGGCTACACGGTCCGGTACGTCCCGGAGATCATCCAGGACGGCACCGGCTTCACGATTCCGGTCTACGGCAACGCACGCCTGCAGGTCGTCGTGAACGCACCCTCCTACGACCAGAACGGCAACGTCACCTACAACCCGGCAGCGAAGGCTGAGCTGTCCAACGTGGCCGGCTACAAGACATTCCGGCAAGTGGTCTATGCGAATAGCTTCGAAGGTTCCACCAGCATCGGCTTGGGCGTCCGTGCCCGGCTGCCCTTCCGGGTCTTCACTTTGGACGGGCCAGGATCCGGTTCCCGGCTGATCGTGGACGTAGCCCACTCCTGGTGATGGAACGAAAAAGGTGCCGCGCCCCGTTGATCGGGGGTGCGGCACCCTTTCTTTTCCGCCTCGGAGGTCCAGAGCCTACGTCTGAAGCCGGACGAATGATTTTGGGTCGTCGGCGCCGAGGAGGTCGTGATGGAAGACGATGGCGTCCACTGGCCGGGTGTCCACGAACAGGACGGCGGTCTCCCTGGAGTGGACCACCGTGTAGCGGGTATCGTCTTCCACCCAGGAATGGATCCCGGTGCACTCCTCGACGAACAGCCCGTCACCGAGCAGGCCCCGCTGCTCAAGCAGGTCATAGTCAACATTCCAGGCGAGATCCATCAGTTCATGGATCGGCGCCTCAACAGTTGGAGCCGTCATAGGTCCATGGTGCTCCCGGGCACCGACAGAATCGGGCAGGTGGTAGGTGTGTCCGTGAACTGACCCGCGGCTAGACTGACTCTCTCCGAAGCGCAGACCGGTGTCCACGAGGAACCCGAGAACGGCCGGAAGTAGGGATCCATGGCCGCGCCTAGGGCGTTGTACTCCTCCTTGGTGAGGAACCACATATGGTCCCCACCCTCAGCGTCGTTGGGGAGCTTCACTCCTTCGCACGGGTTGTCCTCCCTTTACCCGAGCAGCGCAGCGGTAGAGAAGCACCCGGTCAGCCGGCATACTCCGCCACAAGGTCGCTGCCCACAATAACGGCAAGGACCCCCAGCCCCGCATGCGCGGCCAGAACCGCGGGCAGCGAGCTGATCTGGGCAGGGGGGCACTGCGGCAAGGCAGCAGCCAGTCGTTCGGCGAGGCGTTCCGCTTCCGCAGGGTTGCCGAAATGGTGGACGGCGAGTCGTACCCCTGCGGCGGTTCGGGCAGAAGCGTCCGCGGCCACGAGTTCCTCCAGCCGGGCAACGGCCCGGACCGCTGAACGCACCTTTTCCAGCGGTACGATCTTTCCGCCGTCGACGCCAAGAATGGGCTTGATCGCCAGCATGGTGCCCCACAGGGAAGCAGCCGTCCCGATCCGTCCTCCGCGGCGAAGCTGCTCGAGGCTTGGAACGTAGAAATAGACCTTGGTCCGAGCTGCCTGACCGGCGGCGGCAGCGGCCACTGCCCCGGAATCGGCGCCTTCCCCGGCAACGCGAACGGCTTCCTGGACGGCCATCCCGAGGGCCATGCCCACCGTTCCCGAGTCGACGACTTCCACCGGAATGCCCACCCTGCCGGCGGCAAGCCGCGCCGCATCGGCAGTCCCGGACAGGCCACCCGAAATGTGCACGGAAACTACCGCTTCATAGCCCCTGCGCCGCGCCGCCAGGTAGGCCTGTTCGAACTGTCCGGGCGAGGGCCGGGAGGTTTTCACGGACGTCCCGCTGGCCAGGGCCAGCGCTATGGTCTCCGAGATGTCGTCGTCGCCCTCACCGTAGATCTCATCCCCTACCATCACGGGCATGGGAATGACGGTCAGCCGGCCGTCGCCGCTCAACCCGGCAATCCACTCAGTCGGCAACGCCGCGGCGGAGTCGGTCACCACAGCAACACGTACGACGGCGCCTGCTTCAGGTGCAGGGCTTTCCTGCTTCCGGAGGCGGTTCAGAAGGCGCGCCCGGACCCAAGGCCAGGCGGCGGCGTCGCGGTGTGGCAAGGGAGCCTCCTGGGTCACAGCAGGCCGCCGGGGTTTCCGGCGGCCTGGTCCGGCTTATGCCGGGACGATGTTGACCAGTTTAGGGGCGCGGACGATGACGGTGCGGATGCCCCGCCCGTCAAGGGCGCGCTGGACGTTGTCCGAGGCCAGCGCCAGTTCGCGCAACTGGTCCTCCGAGACGTCGGGCGAAACCTCAAGCCTGTCCCGCACCTTGCCCTGCACCTGCACCACGGCGGTGACGGTGTCCTGCACCAGCAGCGACTCGTCATGGGCCGGCCAGCCGGCATTGGCCACCGAGGCCGCGTGGCCAAGGACACTCCACATGTCCTCCGCTGTATAGGGGGCGAACAGGCTCAGGATCACTGCGACAGCCTCGGCCGCCTCCCGCACTGCCGGATCTGCTCCCCCGGCACCGGAGTCGATGGCCTTGCGGGTGGCGTTAACCAGCTCCATCAGCTTGGCCACCACGACGTTGAACTTGTTGGCGTCCAGCAGCTCGGCAGCGTCTGCAATGGTCCGGTGGGTAATCGAGCGGAGGGCCCGGTCGCCGGACGCGAAGTCAATGCCGGGTTCGCTGGCGACGTCCTGGGCCAGCCGCCAGGCGCGAGCCAGGAACTTCGCTGAACCGGACGGCGAGACGTCTGCCCAGTCGACATCGTCCTCCGGCGGAGAGGCGAAGATCATGGTGAGGCGGACGGCGTCAACACCGTACTTGTCCAGCTGTTCACCCAGGTCCACTCCGTTGCCCAGCGACTTGCTCATGGCCTTGCCGCCGTTAAGGACCTGCCCCTGGTTCAGCAGCGCACTGAAGGGCTCGGTGGCTTCAATCAATCCGAGATCGTTGATGACCTTGGTGAAGAACCGGGCGTACAGCAGGTGCAGGATGGCGTGCTCCACGCCGCCCACGTACTGGCCCACGGGCATCCAGTCATTGATTTTCTCCGGATCGAAGGGACCGTCCGTGTACTGCGGTGACACAAAGCGCAGGAAGTACCAGGACGAATCCACGAACGTGTCCATGGTGTCGGTGTCCCGCTTGGCCGGGCCGTGGCAGGAAGGGCAGTCGACGTTGACCCATGCTTCGGCTGCCGCCAAGGGCGAGGTGCCCTTCGGCGACAGGGCCTCGCCGCGGAGATCGGCGGGCAGCGTCACGGGCAGCTGCTCATCCGGCACGGGGACTTCCCCGCAGGACGGGCAGTGGATGATGGGGATGGGGGTTCCCCAGAACCGCTGGCGGCTGAGCAGCCAGTCACGCAGCCGGAAGTTGACGAACTTCTCACCTGTGCCCTGGCGTTCCAGGATGGCGATCGCGGCCGGAATGGCCTCTGCCTTGGGCAGGCCGTCCAGGTCGCCGGAGTTGATCAGCGTGCCCTCCCCTGCGGTGGCGGTGCCGGAGACTGCCGGGTCTTCCTCGCCGGTATCCAGAACCGCCCGCACCGGGAGGTCAAACTTGCGGGCGAAGTCGAGGTCGCGCTGGTCGTGGGCGGGGACGGCCATGATGGCCCCCGTGCCGTAGTCAGCGAGAACGTAGTCCGCGGCCCAGACAGGAAGCTTCTCCCCGTTCAACGGGTTCAAGGCATAACGGCCGGTGAAGACACCCGTCTTTTCGCGCTCGGTGGACTGTCGTTCGATTTCCGTGAGCGCCTTGACCTGCTCGCGGTAGTCTTCCAGGGCAGCAGCGTGTTCATCGGTGACGAGCTCCACGGACAGCGGAGCGTCTGCGGCCACTACAAAGAACGTTGCACCGTACAGGGTGTCCGGGCGGGTGGTGAAGACCGTGACCTCTTTGGCTGGCTTGCCGCCGTCGGCCTCGATGACGAAGTTGACGTGCGCACCCTCGGACCGGCCGATCCAGTTCTTCTGCATCGCCAGGACGCGCTCGGGCCAGTGGCCTCGCAGCTGTTCCATGTCATCCAGCAGACGGTCAGCGTAGTCCGTGATCTTGAAATACCACTGGTTGAGCGACTTCTTGGTGACAGTTGTGCCACAGCGTTCGCAGGCGCCATTGACAACCTGCTCGTTGGCCAGCACGGTCTGGTCCTTGGGGCACCAGTTGACCGGGGAATCCTTCCGGTACGCCAGGCCGCGCTCGTAGAAGCGCTTGAACAGCCACTGCGTCCACCGGTAGTACTCCGGGTCGGAGGTATGCAGCCGGCGGGACCAGTCGGCGGAAATGGCGTAGCGCTTGAAGGACGCGGCCTGGGTTTCGATGTTGGCGTAGGTCCACTCGCTGGGGTGGGCGTTGCGCTTGATCGCGGCGTTCTCGGCGGGCAGGCCGAAGGAGTCCCAGCCGATCGGGTGCAGGACATCGAAGCCCTGCTGGCGGAGGTAGCGGGCCACAACGTCACCCATGGCAAACGCTTCGGCGTGCCCCATGTGCAGGTCGCCCGACGGGTACGGGAACATGTCAAGCACGTAGCGCCGCTCGCGGGACCCGTCGTCGACAGGGGTGAAAACCTTGAGGTCTTCCCACACCTGCGGCCACTTGGCCTCCATGGCGGCAAAGCTGTACGTGCCCTCCTCGGGCACCTCCGCCGACACTGTTGCTGTTCCGGTCTCTGTCTCCGGCTGAACGCCCACTGCTGCCCTCTTCTGTTCTGTTACGGCATCTGTGCTGCCATAACGGCCTGATCCTGCTGCTGGCGGCCCGGAAACTGCCCCGGACACACAAAAGCCCCTCGCCATGGAGGGGCTGCCGCTCGGTTATCCGTCGTTTCGGATGCCGGGCGGCTAACTAAGCAGAAGGATCGCACGCATGAAACCACTTTAGCGCACGAAGCGGCCGGGCTGGTGTCGTGCCAACCTGTACCACCGCCGGCCCGCGTCATTAGACTTGAGCCGGGCAACCCGGCTTACTTACCCGGCAGGTGACTCCTTGGGCGATGACGCGAGTGACATGGGCGATGACGCCGGCGCTGCCTTTAGCCCCAATCCCGCTCGCGGTGGCCTTTTCCTGCCGCTTGGCGGACACCTTCACCTCACCCGGGCGGAGGCCGGCGGCAAGGCCGCGGCATTGTCGGACCTGAAATCCGCTGGCTTTCCCGTCCCTTCCGGGTTCGTCGTCCCGCGCGCGGCTTTGGGCGCACGTTCGGGTGGCGGGCAGGATGCCTGGGACCGCCAATTGCAAAACGCGGCCGGGGCAGCTGGTCCCGGCCCCTATGCCGTCCGCTCCTCGGCGGCTGCCGAAGACCTGCCAGGCGCCTCCGACGCAGGGATGTATGAGAGCTATTTGGACGTGCCGGTCGAGGACCTCCCCTCGGCCGTCATCCGCTGTTTCCGATCGGCTGATGCCGGCCGCGTCCGGACTTACCAGGAATCGCTGCCGCCGGTTGCCGCCCCGCCCGGCGGACCAAAGGCCGATCCGGGCGCTGGAGACGAGGACCCCACCGACGCCGGGCAGATGGCCGTCCTCGTCCAGCAGATGGTGGACGCCGCGGCCGCCGGCGTCGCCTTCACCGCACATCCCTTGACCGGCGCCCGGGACGAGACGGTGATTTCCGCTGTGAAAGGGCTTGGGGAAAAGCTGGTGGGAGGTTCGGAGCGTGGCGAAGAGTGGCTGGCGCGCGGCGGATCAGTCGTCCCACAGCGTGGTGCCGGTGCTGTCCTCACAAAGGAAAGCGCGACGGCGGTTGCCGCCATGGCGGGGAACGTCGCCCGGCATTTCGGCTGCCCCCAGGACGTGGAGTGGGTGGTGGACTGCTCCGGCCGCGTCCAGGTTGTGCAGGCACGTCCGATGACAGCGGTTCCGGAGCCGGTGCTATGGCCGGCCCCGGGAAAGGGCGCCTGGCTGCGGAACTTCCGGCTCGGAGAATGGCTGCCGGAACCGGTCACCCCGCTCTTTATGGACTGGATTGTTCCCTGCCTGGACTCCGCCTACAACGACGCCGTCTTCCGCTCCACCGGCCTTCGGGTTCCGATGGGCCATGCCACCGTCAACGGCTGGTATTACGTGGCCCCGCCGACACCCCGGGCACTCCCCCACCTGCTTTTTAGCGGAACGCGGCACTCGCTGCCCTACTTTTTCAACTCCGTGGTCCGGCCGATGCTCGATCCCGCTGGTGCAGACCGCGCCGTCCTGCGGGATCTTGAGCTTGAGTGGCGCACCCAACACCTGCCGGCCTACCGCAGCCTCGTAGACAGCTACCGCGGCGTCCCGCTGCCGGCAACCCTGGCCGGGCTGATGGATCTCGTTGAACAGCTGGCAGGAGCCGCCGGAGGATATCTGTGGTTCTTCGCCGCCACGGGCGGGGCGGCCTGGAAGATGGAGATGGTGCTGGCCAGGTTCTGGCGCAGGCACCTTGCCACCGAATTCGCCTTCCGGAAGGAATTGGAACTGTACGACGGCGGCGGTTACCAAGTGCTGCTGGGCGGCCTGTCCCCGGCGTTGCCGCCCAGGGTTCCGCACGCCGTCTACAGCCTCGACTGGTATCACCCGACGGCGGCCGAGGAGCCCGGCCCGGCTGCTCCCTTCGGCAGCAGTTCCCGGGGATCCGCTGCTGCGGCTTCCCGGCGGCGTAGAGCCGAAGATGCCTGCCGCTCCATGCTCAAGGGCTCGCGCCTGCTGCGCCGGTTCGACAATCTACTCGCGGTTGCCCAACACTATGCGCTGCTCCGGGAGGAACAGGTGCGGGATTTCACCCTTGGCTGGCCGCTGCTGCGTTGTTGCGCTGCAGAGATCGGGACGCAACTGGAACAGGCGCACGTCATCAGCAACAGGGACGACGTGTACTTCCTGACCCGGCAGGACCTGCGGCTCGACGCGCCGCCCCAGCAGGACAATGTGGCGGCACGCCGCGCGGACTGGCTCCGGCAACGGAAACTGGCCGCCCCGCTGATGCTGGGCAAGCTCCCGATGCTCGGCAACACATTTGACCGGCTGGCCAACACGGCGCGAAGCGCCGGCAAATTTCCCGAAGGTGCCCTGGTGGGTCATCCCGCAAGCCCAGGCCGGGCACGCGGCCGCGTCCGTACCGTCGAAGGACCCGAGGACTTTTCCGCGTTTCAACCAGGTGAGGTGCTCGTGGCCAAGGCCACCGCACCGGCCTGGACTCCCCTCTTCGCCGACGCGGCCGCCGTCGTAACAGACGGCGGAAACCTGGCAGCCCACGCCTCCCTGATAGCCCGCGAATACGGCATCCCGGCAGTAGTGGGCACAGGCACCGCCACCCAAGAGCTCCGAACAGGCCAGCTGGTGACGGTAGACGGCAACGCAGGAACTGTAGAAACCCACGAGGAGTAAGCGTCGCCGACACGTCCGCGAGGATGGCGGCCCCACGAGGAGGTAGGGCGCGCACCGCAACAAGCAAGGGAGGCGGCCCCTCGCCCGGGTGTGGTGGGCACCCGAGGGAGCAGCAGGGGACAGGCGGGGCAGGGGCCGCCTTCCTCGCGCCCCAGCCGCGCACTCTCAGTGCCGGAAGACGCTACCGCACGTCCTCGTCCACCCAATCCATGGACTTCGTCACGGCCTTCTTCCACAGCCGCATCTGCCGGTCCTGCTCGGCCTGGTCCATCTGGGGTTCCCAGCGCTTGTCTTCAGACCAGTTGGATGACAGTTCGCCGAGGTCCTTCCAGAACTCGACTGCGAGGCCGGCGGCGTAGGCGGCGCCCAGGGCGGTGGTCTCCACCACCTTGGGCCGGATGACGGGGACGCCAAGGATGTCTGCCTGGAACTGCATCAGCGCATCATTGGCAACCATGCCGCCGTCGACCTTCAACTCGGAGAGCGGTACACCGGAGTCCGCGTTCACGGCGTCGAGCACCTCGCGGGTCTGGAACGCTGTGGATTCCAGCGCTGCCCGGGCAATGTGGCTCTTGTTAACAAACCTGGTGAGGCCCACGATGGCGCCCCGGGCGTCGGAACGCCAGTATGGCGCGAAGAGCCCGGAGAATGCCGGAACGATGTACACGCCCCCGTTGTCCTTCACCGAAGCGGCCAGGGTTTCCACTTCCGGGGCGCTGCTGATCATGCCCAGGTTGTCCCGCAACCACTGGATCAGTGAGCCGGTGACAGCGATGGAGCCTTCAAGGGCGTAGTGGGGTGCCGCGTCGCCAAGCTTGTAGCCGACCGTAGTCAGCAGGCCGTTCTTGGAGTGCACGATTTCCTCGCCGGTGTTGAAAATCAGGAAGCAGCCCGTCCCGTAGGTGTTCTTGGCTTCACCGGTCTGGAATGCCGCCTGGCCGAACGTGGCTGCCTGCTGGTCGCCGAGGATGCCGGCCACCGGAACCTCGCGGAGAAGCTGGGAGGTGTGGACGGTGCCGTACACCTCCGAGGAGGACTTGATCTCCGGCATCATGGACCGCGGAACGCCGAAGATGCCCAGGATTTCCTCGTCCCATTGGAGGGTCTCCAGATCCATGAACAGCGTGCGCGAGGCATTGGTGACGTCGGTGACGTGGACGCCGCCGTCCACCCCGCCGGTGAGGTTCCACAGGACCCACGCGTCGGTGTTGCCGAACACCAGGTCCCCGGCTTCGGCCCGCTGGCGTGCGCCGTCCACATTGTCCAGGATCCACTTGATCTTGGTGCCCGAGAAGTATGTGGCCAGCGGTAGGCCCACCTTCTGCTTGAAGCGGTCCGCTCCCCCGTCGCTGGCAAGTTCGTCCACGATGTCCTGCGTGCGCGTGTCCTGCCAGACGATGGCGTTGTACACGGCTTCACCCGTTGTTTTGTCCCACACCACGGCGGTTTCACGCTGGTTAGTGATGCCGACGGCGGCAATATCGTGCCGCGTCAGGTTCGCCTTCGAGAGGGCTGAGGCGATGACCTCACGGGTGTTGTTCCAGATCTCGGCGGGGTTGTGCTCCACCCAGCCGGCTTTCGGGAAGATCTGTTCGTGTTCCATCTGCCCGGAGGAGACGATGCTGCCGCTGTGGTCGAAGATGATGGCCCTGGTGCTGGTGGTTCCCTGGTCGATGGCGATTACGTACTGGTTCACGATGACGTCCTTGTCTTGAGGTGTGATTTTGAGCGGTGGTTGGGTGCGGGGTCAGGCTGCTGCTGTGGCGATGATCGGGACAATCCGGGCGACGAGGCCGCCCAGGGCACCGCCGACCAGCGGGCCGACCACAGGGATCCAGGAATAGCCCCAGTCGCTGGAGCCCTTGCCCTTGATGGGCAGCAGGGCGTGGGCGATACGGGGGCCGAGGTCACGGGCGGGGTTGATGGCGTAGCCGGTGGGTCCGCCGAGTGATACGCCGATGCCGACGACGAGCAGTGCGACAGCCAGCGGCCCGAGGCCTGACGGGGTGCCGCCGAAGGTGAGGATGACGAACACCAGCACGAAGGTGCCGATGATCTCGGTCACCAGGTTCCAGGAGCTGGAACGAATGGCCGGGCCGGTGGAGAAGACGGCCAACTTGCTGGCGACTTCCTCTTCAACGTCAAAATGCTGCTTGTAGGCGAGCCAGCAGACCACTGCGCCGAGGAAGGCACCCAGCAGTTCTCCGCCGAAGTAGGTCAGCGTAGAGGCGAAATCGACGGGAACATCAGGGGCGTATTCGCCGGCTCCGTTGGCGAGCAGGCCGAGCGTCACGGCGGGGTTCAGGTGCGCCCCGGATTTCGCGGCCACATAGACACCCGCGAAAACTGCGACGCCCCATCCCCAAGTGACCATCAGGAACCCGCCGCTGTTGCCTTTCGTCCCCCGCAGGGCGACGTTGGCGACGACGCCGCAACCCAGCAGGGTCAGCATCGCCGTTCCGAAGACTTCGGATAGAAAAACAATTCCAAGAGACATCTTTGACTCCTCTATTTTCTGTTGTCAGTCCTTCGCGGGTTGAAGGACCGTTGGGCCGGGACGGGTTGGGTGCCCCGGCCGACAGCCTGTCCTATGCGACCAGGCTGTGCGTTTCTACGCGGTGGAACCGCTGCAGCACGTCCTGCGCGTGCCGGATTTCCGCTGCACGTGCTGCGGCGTCCCATCCCAGCGGACCGGAGAGCACCTCCGCCACCTCGTTGAGCAGCTCGCCAGTCACGAGGCCCCGGAAGGCAAGGGACGTGCGGCGGATGAGGACATCCACGAGGTGTCCAACCTGCTCATGGGCTGCCATGAACTCCAGTTCACGGGCACTCAGTTCCCGGGTGGAGTGCAGCAAGTGGTCCGGCCCGCCGTCGAGGTAGGCCATCACCGCCTCTGCCCTGGTTCCGTAGCGGGTGAGCAGGCCGGCGGTCCGGTCCGCGTCGCGGCCGGCAGTCATGTGGTCCTTGATCCACTTCTGCACGCCCGCCTCGTCCGCGGGGAAACCGGCGCCGCCGCCGATGGCGAGCTGCGCTGTCGATACTTTCCGCTGCACGCCGAGTTCGGCGAGGACGTCATTGGTCAGGTGTTCGGCCAGCGCCCGAAAGGTGGTCCATTTGCCACCCACCAGGCTGAGGACGACGGCGCCCGCCCCGGTTGTGCTGTTCCCGGGGGCACGGCGCTCGATCCGGTAGTCCCGGGAGACGAAGCCGGGCTGCGTCGCATCGTGTCGAGGCAGCGGCCGCACGCCGGAGAAGGTGTAGACAATCTGTTCGCGCTTGACGGGGATGCTCGGGAAGACGTGACCGATGAGTTCGAAGAAGTACTCGATTTCCGCATCGGTGCAGACGGCATCCTGGGCCATGTCGGCATCAATGTCCGTGGTCCCGACGAGGACGCGGTCCCCCATCGGATAGATGAGTACGATGCGGCCGTCCGTGTGTTCAAAGAAGATTTCGCGTCCCCGGCAGGCGGCGAGGAGCCCCGGGTGGTCGAGCACGATGTGGGAACCCTTGGTGCCGCCCATAAAGCTGGAGGCTGCTCCCATGGCTTCGTTGGTGAGGTCCACCCAGGCGCCCGTGGTGTTAACGATGACGTCGGCCGTGAAATCGAATTCCTCACCGGTCAGCTCATCCCGCAACCGCAAGGTGCTTCCTTTGCCGGTGCCGCGGTTGGGCTCGCCCGTCATGGATCTCAGTGACAGGTAGTTACTGGCACGGGCCGTACTGCCTTGGGGGTTAGCGCCGGACGCGTGGCCTGTCTTTTCGCCGTCCTGCAGGACATCAAGGGTGAGCCGCTCGGGGTTGTGTACGGAAGCATCGAAGTACGTGGCCGTGTACTTGACGTCGGGGCGGAGGGCGGGCAGTTCAGCAAGGGCGCGTTTATGTCCCCTGAACTGGTGGCGCGGCACTGTGCCGCCGTCGCGGGAAAACGAGTCGTACAGGCTGAGGCCGATCTTGATGAGGAAGGCGCCGCGTTCCTTGGGCTTGCCCTGCTGCTTGTGGGTGAGGAAGCGCAGAGGGGCCGCGAGCACTCCGGAAAAGGTGCTGAAGATGGGGATAGTGGTCTGCAGCGGCTTGACGTAGTGGGGTGCGATCCGGAGTAGTCTGTTGCGCTCCACTACAGACTCCCTGACCAGCCGGAACTCGCCGTTTTCGAGGTAGCGGATGCCGCCGTGGATCATGTGCGAGGAGGCGCCGCTGGCGCCCTGGCAGTAGTCACCACGTTCCACAAGTGCCACGTCAATTCCCTGCAGGGCGAGGTCCCGGAAGGTCGCAACGCCGTTAATCCCGCCACCTACCACCAGCACTTTTGCGTGCGGCCGGAGCCGCAGATTATGTACTGATGCGCGTTCGGCTCCCGGCTTTGGTGCGGCGGGGCGGGCCGGTGAATCCTTTGGTCCCAAAACAACTCCTGGGGCTTTGTGTGGTGCGGACACAGAAAGTGATCCGCCGTTCTCATCTATTGTTTGGAGTAATGGAAAATGGAGTCAAGCACTATGCACAAACGTGCAGAATGGAGTTCAGGTGGACGCTTCCCGGCATGCTGATGCCCTTCGGGCTGCACAAATGTATTACCTGCAGGACCTCACGATGGATGCCATCGCCCGCGAACTTGGGACATCCCGCTCGACTGTTTCCCGGCTGTTGTCCTCGGCCCGCGATTCGGGGCTGGTCCAGGTCCAGATCCGCAATCCCCTGGATACAGGACCGGAGTTGGAGGGCCTGATTCGCCGCCGGTACGGAGTAGACGCACACGTTGTGCCGGTCATGGAAACACTCAATGAGGCCGAGACCCTGGACCGGGTGGCGATGCAGGCCGCCCGCACCATCGGGCCCCTGGTGGATTCCAACGCGATCATCGGTGTCGCCTGGGGTTCCACCCTCAGTGCCGTCAGCCGCCACCTGACCAGGAAAATTACCCACGACAGCGTGGTGGTGCAGCTGAATGGCGCGGGCAACATGCACACGACAGGCATTACCTACGCCAGTGACATCATGCGCCGCTTCGGCAGCGCCTACGGCGCGCGGGTGGAACAATTCCCCGTTCCGGCATTTTTCGACCACGCCGCCACCAAGTCAGCCATGTGGAATGAACGCAGCGTGCAGCGGATCCTTGAACTTCAGGCCAAGATGAGCATCGCGATCTTTGGGGTCGGATCCGTTGATGCCGATTTCCCCAGCCACGTCTATGCCGGCGGTTACCTGGACGAGGGCGACCTCAACATCCTGGCAACGTCCGACGTCGTGGGTGATGTTGCGACGGTGTTCTTCCGCGCTGACGGTTCCTCCGACGGGATCGTCCTGAACGAACGGTCCACGGGCCCGGCCCTCGCCGAACTTCGGCAGGTAAGGCGCAGGATCTGCGTGGTTTCCGGCGTGTCCAAGATCAACGGGCTCAAGGGCGCCTTAGCGGCGCGCCTGGCTACGGACCTGATCCTTGACGAGGCCACAGCGCGCCGCCTGGTGGGTATGGAGGGCCTTGCCGTGGCGAGTAGGTAGAGTCATGGCTATGAGGATCTCCCCGCGGCTGAGCCTGAACAACGGCGTGCTGATCGACCAGCTGGGCTACGGCCTGTACAAGGTGCCGCCATCGGAGGCGGCGGGCCTTGTGGCCATGGCCCTCGGCTCCGGATACCGCCACTTCGACACTGCCGCCATGTACGGCAACGAGTCAGGGGTTGCCCGCGGCATCAGTTCACAGCTCGGCACGCAGGCAGGCAGCGGTGGCTCCGGTGAACTTTTCCCGTCACCGGCCAGGGAGGACATCTTTGTTACCACCAAAGTGTGGAACGACCACCACGGCTACGACGCCACCCTGCGTGCATTCGACAACTCCATGGTCAACCTGGGCCTGGACTACGTGGACATGTACCTCATCCACTGGCCCTGCCCCCGGCGCGGGCTGTACCCCGAAACCTACCGGGCCATGGAGACGCTCTACCGCGAGGGAAAAGTGCGGGCCATCGGCGTCTGCAACTTCCAGCCCGCCCATCTGGACCGGCTAATGCAGACCGCAGAGGTGACCCCTGCGGTCAACCAGATCGAGCTGCACCCCTGGCTCCAGCAGGTGGAGCTGCGGAAAATCCACGATGATCTCGGGATCAGGACCGAGGCGTGGAGTCCCCTGGGACGCGGACATGTGCTGGCGGATCCTGTAGTCCAGGCCTGCGCCGCCGAACACGGCAGGTCGCCGGCGCAGATCATCCTCCGCTGGCACATACAACTGGGGAACATCGCCGTCCCCAAGGCAAGCACCGAGGCGCGCATCCGCGAGAACCTGAACGTCTTCAACTTTGAACTCTCGGCCAGGGACATGGATGCGCTCGCCGGCCTGGACCGGGGACAGCGGACCGGCTCCCACCCGGACAACGTCAATTAGGACTCCCATGGAAACAGCACACACCGGGCAAGCCTCCACGCCCGCCTTCATCGGCCCGGACCTGGCCGGCCGCACCCGTGCCTCCTCGGTGCAGCTGGCCGGCGGCAGGGTGGCTTTCTGGACCTACGAGCCAGTGCTGCAAACCGCTGCGACCCGGACCATGCTGGTGATCCACGGATTCCGCGGCGACCACCACGGGCTCCTTCGGGTGGCCGACCAGCTTCCGGAGATGCGCATCATCATGCCGGACCTGCCCGGCTTCGGCAGCTCGGAAGCCTTCGCGCCAGGTGGTCACACAGTTCCGGGCTACGGCGCATTCATCACGGAATTCATGGCGGCACTGGGCCTGGGGCCGGATACGGTCCTGCTGGGGCACTCGTTCGGGTCCATCATTGCCGCCCATTTCGTGGCCGCCCACCCCGGCGCCGTGAATCCACTGATCCTCATCAACCCCATCGCAGCGCCTGCCCTCGAGGGCCCCAAAGGCGTGATGACCAGGCTGGCAGTGCTGTACTACCGCGTTGCCGCCCGCCTTCCCCGTCCGCTGGGGCTGGCCCTGCTCCGCAGCCCGTTGATTGTCCGGGTGATGAGCGAGACCATGGCCAAGACAGGCGACCGGGACCTTCGGCGCTTTATCCACGGCCAGCACCATGCGTACTTCAGTGCTTTTGCCAGCCGTGACAGCCTCCTCGAATCCTTCACTGCCTCGGTCAGCAGCCATGTGGCCGAGGTGGCCGGCAGCCTGACCCTTCCTGTGCTCCTGATCGCGGGTGAGAAGGATGAAATCGCCACGCTTCCCGACCAGCACCAGCTCGTCGAACTGCTGCCGGACGGCGAACTCGAGGTTATTGCTGATGTTGGCCACCTGATCCATTACGAAACGCCGGAGCCAGCCGCCCGCCACATCCGCAGCTTCCTTAGGGACCACCCCGCGTGAAGCTTGTCATCGACGCCCGGTTCACCCGGACAGACCATCACGACGGCATCAGCCGCTACGGTGCGAGCCTGATCGCGGCCGCCTCCAAGATTGCCGACGTTTCGATGCTGATCTCTGACATCCGCCAACTGGCCCTGCTGCCGGATGTGCCGTACACATTGATCAACAGCCCCCTGTCCCCCGCGGAACTGTTCGTTGCCCGCAAGATCAACCCGCTCGGCGCGGACGTGGTGGTCTGCCCAATGCAGACGATGGGCACCTTGGGCCGCAAGTACGGCCTGATCCTGACCCTGCACGACCTCATCTACTACGAGCACCCAGCACCTCCGGGATTCCTGCCGGCCCCGGTGCGGCTGCTCTGGCGCCTCTATCACAAGGCGTACTGGCCGCAGCGCCTCCTACTCAACCGGGCCGACGTCGTAGCCACCATCAGCCGGACCACCGAGGCGCTGATGGCCAAGTACCGGCTGACGCGCCGGCCTGTCCGGATTATCAGCAATGCGCCGCAGCCGGCCCAGGAGCCTCGCAGCCCGGAGGCCGGCGCCAAACCCTGCCTCGTGTACATGGGCTCATTCATGCCCTACAAAAATGTCGAAACCATGGTGGCCGGAATGGCTGGACTGCCCGGATTCACGCTTCACCTGCTCAGCCGGATCACTCCTCAGCGGCGCGCCGAACTGGAGAAGCTCATCCCGCCTGGAGCGACAGTGGAGTTCCACAACGGCGTCACCGACGAGGAATATGCCACGTTCCTGGAAACAGCCACCGCGCTGGTGACTCTTTCACGGGCCGAAGGGTACGGACTGCCGCTGGTCGAGGCCATGGCGCTGGGCACGCCGGTCATCGCCAGCGACATTCCAATATTCCGGGAGGTGGGCGGCGATGCAGCCAGCTATGTTGACCCGGCATCGCCCCAGCAGTTTGCCGACGCCGTGAAGAAACTGGACGACCGGGAATTGTGGGAGGAAACCTCACGGCGCTCCGTTGCCCGTGCCCGCGAGTTCAGCTGGGAGGAATCCGCCCGCCAACTGGTGGACGTGGCACACGACATCGTGGCCCAGCGCCGCGGCCAGTAGGCTCCGCTACAGTACGTCCACTCCGTCCAGTCGCAGCTGGACAGGTTCCGCACTTCGCTTTGCGGCCGTTGCCGCCCGGGTAGCCCTTAGGACGCGGGTGACCGCCGCGGCCTGGGCGTAGGGGAAGAACAGGAGGGTCCGGACGTCCTCCGCCGAACGGCGGGTGGAGGGCGGCCCGCTGAGAATGAGCGGCGCGGGGCCTGCCGTACGGAGGTGGATCCCGGCGTGCTCCAGTTGCGCTGCCACTGCACCCGAGAAATGCCCGACGGCGGCCCGGGGGCCGGTGATGGAGGCAATGCGCACCGCCGGCGGAAGCTGCAGTTCGGCCCGGAGGGAGAGCTCGCGTTCGGCGTAACCTGCAGGATCCCATCTCAGCAGCGCCCCCACAGCTGCGGTGTCCGCTGCCGTAACCACCACAAGGCCGCCTTCGGCAGCAGGCCTAACCAAAGCCCCGGCATTGAACCAGCGGCGCACGGTGTCCTCGCTGGCGCGCAATGACTCGCGGCGCAGCAATGAGTCACCGTCCAGCAGCAAGGCGGCGGCATATCCCCCTTCGGCTACGGGTTCGGCTCCTACCGTGGCCACCACCAAGGCCTTGCTGTTGGTTACGCGTGCCTTGACCTGGTCCCCGGAGGACGTGATGACGGTTTTGCCGGGGAAGGCCCTGCCGAGCTCCTCGGCCGTCCGGATTACGCCCGTTGCGCCCCTGCGAAGCTTTCGGCTGCTGCAGTGCGTGCAGTGCCAGTCGGGCGCCGGGGTGGAGCACCACCGGCATTGCGGCAGGGCTGAGGTTCCGCTGGCCCCGGCCACGGCCAAGGGCCCCTGGCAGGCAGCACAGCGCGCGGGCTCCCGGCAGTGGTCACACACCAGCGACGGCGCGTAGCCGGCGCGGGCCACCTGCACCAGGACCGGTCCCCGTTCGAGTCCTTCCTTGGCGACCCGCCAGGCAGTGCCGGGAAGGCGGGCGATCCTGGCGAGCGGATCCCGCTCCTGCTCGAAGCTGTCGGCCGTGTTCACCACGCGGGGGACGGTGCGGCGGACCAGCGTGCGGTCCGCTTCCACGGGCAGCGCCCAGCCTGTCTCGGTGAGCCGCTGGACCTCCGTGCTGCGGGAATGGGCTGCCAAAAGGCAGGCAGCCCCGGACTGTTCGGCGCGCAGGAGCAGGACTTCGCGGGCGTGGGCGTAGGGCGCGCGCTGCTCAATGTGGAGGTCGTCGCCGTCGTCCCAGCACACCACGAGCCCCAGGTCCTTGACCGGAGCATAGGCAGCTGACCGGGTCCCGATGGCAACCCGCGCGGTACCGGCGAGGATCCGCAGGAAGTTCTGGTAGCGGGGCGTGGGGCCGTCCTCCGCGGTGAGGCGTGCTACGGCCTGCTCCGGCAACAGCGCTCCCACGGCCTCTTCAAGCTGGTCCAGGTCCCGGTTGTCCGGGACCACCACCACAGCTCCCCGCCCGGAAGCATAGGCTGCGGCAATGGCCTGGGCCAGCAACTGCGGCCAACCGCCGGGTCCGTAGCCTTGGAGAGGATTTAGGACCGCCCGTGGGGAACCACCGTCTTTTAGGTGTCGCAGGAAGGCCAGGCCGTTCCGGAAACCTACCCAGGCATCGTCTGCGCCGGGGCCCTTAGCTGCAGCGCCTTCACCTGTCTCCAACGTCGGAGTTTCCGCGGAAGCGGGGTACGCCTTCTCCAACCGGGCTACCCGCGGCGGGACGGCAACCCGGAGGACATCGCTGACGGTTCCCGCGTAGCGGGAGGCTACGGCGGTGACCAGGTCGCGGACCCCGGGTGTCAGGACGGGAACCGGGGAAACGACTTTCGCCAGCGGCAACAGGGTGTGGCCGGCGTCGGACTCCGCCACCCGTTCCATAATGAACCCGCTGAGGTCCTGGCCGTTGAACTTGACCTTGACCCTGACGCCGGGCTGGGCATCCTCATCCAGCCCGGCAGGAACGCCGTAGTCAAAAGGCCGGTCCAAGTGGGGCAGCGAGGATTCCACCAACACCCTGGCCACCGGAAGGTGGTCCGCCAGCTCCGGGCCCGCCTGCTGTTTGCGGGAAGGGAAACCCTGCAGCAGGGACGGCTGTACCGCGGCCGGCAGATCCAGCAACGGTTGCATGGAATCGTCAGCAACCACTTCGGCTACCTCCGTTCAGCATCACCGGGTGGACCTGGTCAGTAAACCAGCAGGCACGGACATCCCACCCGGCAGCGGCATCCGCGCCAAGTTCGGCCCCGGCCACCGGCTACGCGTTGAAGAAAGCCTTCAGGTCGTCCACACGGTCCAGGCGCTCCCAAGTGAAGTCCGGATCGTCCCGGCCGAAGTGCCCGTGGGCTGCAGTCTTGGCGTAGATGGGCCGTTTCAGGTCCAGGGCGTCGATGATGGCGCGGGGACGAAGGTCGAAGATTTCGGCGATGGCAGCGCTGATGCGGGCGGGGTCCACCGTTTCGGTGCCGAACGTCTCAACGTACGTGCCCACGGGACGCGCCTGGCCGATGGCGTAGGCAATCTGGATTTCGGCGCGTTTGGCCAAACCTGCTGCAACAACGTTCTTGGCAACCCACCGCATGGCGTAAGCGGCGGAGCGGTCCACCTTGGACGGGTCCTTGCCGGAGAAGGCGCCGCCGCCGTGGCGTGCCATGCCGCCATAGGTATCAACGATGATCTTCCGCCCGGTCAGGCCGGCGTCACCGACAGGGCCGCCGATAACAAACTCGCCGGCCGGGTTCAGGATGTTTGCGGCCCGGGAGATGTCCAGGTTGGCGCCGGCCAGCACGGGGGCGATGACGATGGAGGCGAGGTCAGCGCGGAGCTGTTCGAGGCTTGCGCCTTCGGCGTGCTGGCTGGAGATGACCACGGTTTCGACGGAGACCGGCAGGTCCTTGTCATAGCCGACGGTCACCTGGGTCTTGCCGTCCGGGCGGAGGTACGGCAGCTCCCCTGACTTGCGGACTTCGGTGAGTCGCTCCGAAAGGCGGTGTGCCAGCCAGATGGGGGTGGGCATGTAGGAGGGAGTTTCGTCACTCGCGTAGCCGAACATCAGGCCCTGGTCGCCTGCGCCCTGAAGGTCGTAGTCATCCTCCTGGCGGCCCTCGCGGGCTTCGAGGGAGTTGAAGACGCCACCGGCGATGTCGTTGGACTGCTGGCCGATGGACACGGAAACGCCGCACCGGGCGCCGTCGAACCCGTTGGCCGAGGAGTCATAGCCGATGCCCAGAATGGTCTCGCGGACGATCTGCGGAATTTCCACGTAGGCGTCGGTGGTGACCTCACCGGCCACGTGGACCAGGCCGGTAGTGGCCATGGTCTCCACGGCGACGCGGGATTCCGGGTCCTTGTCCAGCAGGGCGTCAAGGATGGCGTCGCTGATCTGGTCGCAGATCTTGTCAGGGTGGCCTTCGGTGACCGACTCGGACGTGAAGAGCCGGAGCGCGGAGGGCGTGGCCGCGTGGGAGTGGGGAAGGTGCAGCGGTAAAGTCACTCAACTACCTTACTGGTTGGGATTCGTCCTCCCCGCAGGAGACCCCGGGAGATGTCCTCTTGCTAAGCGAACGTGGCCGGAAACACGTCAGGCGCGGGGGGAAACGTGATTCAGTTCAAAGGCGATCCGGCTGATGATGGCCGCCGAAACTTCAGTCTTGGTGCCGGCAGCCTCCTGTGGTTCGGCGCCGGACCGGGCCAGGATGACAACGGAATTCGTATCCTGGCCGAAGACCTTATCCGCGCCCACATGGTTCACCACCAGCAAGTCGCAGCCTTTACGCTCCAGTTTTGCTTCCGCGTAGGCCAGCACGTCACCGTGGCTGTCGCCGGTTTCGGCAGCGAAACCTACGATCAGCTGCTGCCTTTCCGCGTGGCCGCCGCTGTTCCGGACTTCCACCAGTTCGTGCAGGATGTCCGGGTTGCGGACCAGCGTGATCACGGGGTCTGCGCTGTCATCGCGCTTCTTGATTTTGGTGTCCGAGACCTCCGAGGGGCGGAAGTCCGCCACCGCGGCGGACATAATCACGACGTCGGAATCCGCCGCTGCTGCCAGCGCCGCCTCACGCAGCTGCAGGGCAGTCTCCACGGGCACCACTTCCACGCCTGCCGGCGGGGGAACTTCCATATGGGCTGCGAGCAGGCGGACCGTAGCGCCGGCATTCCGGGCGGCGACGGCCAGCGCCACTCCCTGCTTACCGGAGGACCTATTGCCCAGGAACCGTACCGGGTCCAGGGGTTCGCGGGTTCCGCCGGCGCTGATGGTGACGGTGCGTCCCGCGAGGGGCAGCTGGTAGTCCGACTGGCCCTGGACAAGGGCCAGGGCGGCATCGAAAATCACCTCGGGCTCGGGCAGCCTCCCCGGACCTGAATCAGAGCCGGTCAGCCTGCCGGTTGCCGGTTCCAGGACGGCCGCTCCGCGGCTCCGCAACGTTTCCACGTTCGCCCGGGTGGCCGCGTGCTGCCACATCTCGGTGTGCATGGCCGGGGCGAACAGTACCGGGCCGTGGGCCATCAGCAGGGTGTTGGTGAGGAGATCCCCGGCCTGTCCGGTAGCGGCTTTGGCCAGGAGGTCGGCAGTGGCCGGGGCGATGACCACCAGGTCCGCTTCGTGGCCCAGGCGGACGTGGTTGACCTGGTGGACGTCGTCGAAAACACTGTTGCTGACCGGATTTCCGGACAACGCCTCCCAGGTGGCGGTGCCCACAAAGCGGGTGGCCGCCTCCGTGGGGATCACAGTGACGTGATGGCCGGCTTCAGTAAAAAGCCGGAGGAGCGATGCCACCTTGTAGGCGGCAATCCCTCCCCCGACTCCGAGGACTATGCGCACGTGACCTCCGTCAACAGCACGTCAGGCGGCAGTATTACTCTGCGGCTTCGATCGGCGTGGAGACCAGCTTGCCTTCGTTGATCTCGCGCAGGGCGATGGAAAGCGACTTCTCGTTCAGCTTGGTGTCTACCAGCGGGCCAACGTATTCGAAGAGGCCCTCGTGCAGCTGGGCGTAGTAAGCGTTGATCTGACGAGCACGCTTGGCACCGAAGATCACCAGGCCGTACTTTGAATCTGCTGCTTCAAGCAGCGAGTCGATCGGCGGGTTAATGATGCCTTCAAGGTTCGTGGACACGAATTCTCCAAATTTCTAGCGGGCTGACCGTTCCGGCGTTCCGTGCGGATGCGGGGTCAGCCCCATGAGTGAAACAAGCTCGTCCGCTGCCCGGCGAACGTCGTCGTTAATGACGGTGTAGTCGAACTCCGGTTCAGCAGCAAGCTCCAGTTTAGCGGTTTCCAGCCGGCGCTGCTGTTCCTCAGGTGTTTCCGTGCCGCGGCCCACCAGCCGGCGGACCATTTCGTCCCAGCTCGGCGGCGCGAGGAAGACGAACTGAGCGTCCGGAACGGCTGCCTTGACCTGGCGCGCGCCCTGCAGGTCAATCTCCAGCAGCACCGACCGGCCCTCGGCGATCGCCTGATTCACGGTGCTCTTGAGAGTCCCGTAGGTGTTTTGGCCGTGCACTACCGCCCACTCGAGGAATTCTCCCTCGGCAACGAGCCGCTCGAATTCCTCCTTGGCCTTGAAGAAGTAATGGACTCCGTCAACTTCACCTGGCCGCGGGGCGCGGGTGGTGGCTGATACGGAGAGCCAGACCTCGGGGTAGTTGTCCCGGATGTAGGTGGACACGGTGCCTTTGCCAACAGCCGTCGGACCAGCGAGGACTGTCAGTCCAGGTTTTTTGCTCACGTATTCCTTTATGCCGGAGTTCGGGGAAAGCGGGAAGTACCCGCTCTAGTTCTCGTCTATAAAATCTACCAGCGCCCGGCGCTGGTGGACGCCCAGGCCGCGGAGCCGGCGGGAGGCCGCGATACCCAGCTGCTTCATGATGGCGGCGGCCCGGACTTTTCCTACACCGGGCAGTGCCTCCAGCAGTTCCGAAACCTTCATCCGGGCCATCGCTTCGTCCTCCAGCGCGGAATTGATGATGTCCGCTGCGGAGCTTGCACCGTTCTTGAGGTTTTCCTTGGCCGCGGCCCGGGTTGCCCTGGCTGCCGCCGCTTTGTTCAAGGCATCAGTTCGTTCGGATGCGGATAAGGGTCGCAGCACCATGGTGGACACCCCCGGATCTGGGTGGATACGTCCAAGGGCGGCCGCCCTTGGACATGTCCTGAAACTACCCTTTGGTGCTGCCCGAATCAATGCATCGGGGGAAACGGGCAGCTATTCGCCCCGCAGCCCGTCAAGCGTCAGCTGGGCAGCCTCCTGCAATGCGCGCAGCTGCGGTCCGGCCGAAAGAATGTCCCGGCTGGAAGTTCCCAGCACCTGCGGGTGGGCACTGCCGAAGGTGGCACGGAGGTCGGCCGGAGTGGCACCCTGCGCTCCCAAGCCCGGCGCCAGGATGGGCCCGCGCATGCCGGCGAGGTCCACATCAAGATCCGAAAGGGCAGAACCAACGGTTGCACCGACTACCAGGCCGACCGAACCGAGCTCCCCCGGGTAGCGGCGGTTTTCCCCGCCGGCCGCCAAGGCAATCCTTCGTGCCACGGAGTCCGCTCCCCCAACATGCTGGACCGAGGCTCCTTCGGGGTTGGACGTCAGGGCGAGGACAAACACTCCACGCCCCGTGTCGGCCGCGAGATCGAGGGCCGGACGCAACGACTCGAACCCAAGGTAGGGGCTGAGCGTCACCGAGTCTGCGGCCAGCGGGGAACCGTCACGGAGCCACGCGTCTGCGTAGGCCGCCATGGTGGATCCGATGTCCCCGCGTTTTGCATCGGCAATGGTGAGTACAGCCTCGTCCCGGGCAACTGCAAGGATTTCCTCCAGTACAGCCATCCCCGCGGAACCGTGGCGCTCGTAGAGCGCCACTTGCGGCTTTACGGCGGCAGCGAGGGAAGCGACGGCCTCCAGGACCGTCAGGGAAAACGAGCGGAGGCCGTCGACGTCGTCCTTCAGCCCCCAGCCGGCCAGCAGGGATGGGTGGGGGTCGATCCCAACACACAACGGACCGCGGGCGGCCATGGCCGCACCGAGCCGGGAACCGAAGGGCTCCCGGCCCTGCACTTCAGCGGATGCTGCCTGCTCAGGCATGCTGCAGGGCCGCCTTCTGGGACTCTGCGAGGGCAGCGGCGTGCTCCTGCAGGCTGGTGACCGACCATTCGTAGGTGCGCATCGCTTCGATGGCCTGGACGGCCGCATTGAACTCGGCCACCGTTGTGATGCAGGGGATGCCGATGGACGTGGCGGCTGCACGGAGTTCGTAGCCGTCGCTGCGGGCTTCACCGCCGGAGGGGGTGTTGAAGACCATATCGATCTCGCCCGCGATGACGAGGTCGGCGATGGTGCCTTCGCCTTCGGCGCTGCTGCCTTCTGCCACCTTTCGGACCGGCGTGGCCTGGATGCCGTTGCGGCGCAGGACATCGGCGGTGCCGCCGGTGGAGACGATCTCGAAACCGAGGTCGGAGAGCCGCTTGACACCCATGATCACCGAGCGCTTGTCGCGGTTTGCCACCGAGACGAAGATCTTGCCTTCGGTGGGCAAGGCGTTGTTGGCAGCTGCCTGGCTCTTGGCGAAAGCGGTATCGAAGTGCTTGTCGATGCCCATCACCTCGCCGGTGGAGCGCATTTCGGGTCCGAGCAGGGAGTCAACCACCTTGCCCTCAAGGGTGCGGAAGCGGCTGAACGGCAGGACTGCCTCCTTGACGGACACCGGGGCGTCCAGGGGCAGGGTGGAGCCGTCGCCGACCTCGGGCAGCATCTTGTAGGCGCTGCGGAGCTGGCCTATGGTGACACCGGTCCCGATCAGGGCGGCGGCCTTGGCCATCTGCACGCCGGTGGCCTTGGACACAAACGGCACCGTCCGGGAGGCCCGCGGGTTGGCTTCGAGGACATACAGGACGTCCGAGGCCAGGGCGAACTGGATGTTGATGAGGCCGCGCACGCCCACGCCTTCGGCGATGGCCCGGGTTGCGGTGCGGACGCGCTCCAGGACGTTGGTGCCCAGGGTGATGGGCGGCAGGACGCAGGCGGAGTCACCGGAGTGGATGCCGGCTTCCTCGATGTGCTCCATGATGCCGCCCAGGTACATGTCCGTACCGTCGAAGAGGGCGTCGACGTCGATTTCGACGGCGTCCTCCAGGAAGCGGTCAATCAGCACCGGGTGGTCCGGGGTAATTTCCGTGGCGTTGGCGATGTAGCGGGACAGGTTGGGCTCGTCGTAGACGATCTCCATGCCGCGGCCGCCCAGGACATAGGACGGGCGGACCAGCACCGGGTAGCCGATCTCGTCAGCGATCTTCTTGGCGTCCTCAAAGGACACTGCGGTGCCGTTCTTCGGGGAGATCAGGCCGGCCTTGTCCAGGACCCGCGAAAACGCCCCGCGGTGCTCGGCGAGGTCGATGGCTTCCGGGGAGGTGCCGAGGATGGGCACGCCGGCATCAGCGAGCTGCTGGGCCAGCTTGAGCGGGGTCTGGCCGCCGAGCTGGACGAAGACGCCCATCACGCCGCCCGTACGTTCCTCCGCCGCGATAACCTCCAGCACGTCCTCAAGCGTCAGGGGCTCGAAGTACAGACGGGTGGAGATGTCGTAGTCCGTGGAGACGGTTTCCGGGTTGCAGTTGACCATCACGGTCTCGTAGCCGGCCTTGCGCAGTGCCATCGAGGCATGGACGCAGGAGTAATCGAACTCGATGCCCTGGCCGATGCGGTTGGGCCCGGAACCGAGGATCAGGATGGACGGCTTGGAGTGCAGCGCAACCTCGTCCTCCTCGTCATAGGCCGAGTAGTGGTACGGGGTGTAGGCCGCGAACTCCGCGGCGCAGGTGTCCACGGTCTTGTAGACGGGACGGACGCCCAGTGCCTGGCGGACGCCGCGGACCACAGCCTCGGAATTGTGGGTGAGGGCGCCGATCTGCTCGTCGGAGAAGCCGTGGCGCTTGGCGCGCTTCAGCATGTCGGCCGTGAGTGCGCCGGCCTGGCGGATCTCGCGGGAGATCTCGTTGAGCAGCTGGAGCTGGTCCAGGAACCAGGGGTCGATCTTGGTTGCCTCGAAAAGGTCCTCCACGCTGGCTCCGCCCAGGAGGGCGCGCTGGACCTGGTGAAGCCGTTCCGTCGTCGGGCGCTTTGCCTTTTCGATGAGCTCAGCCACTTCCCATTCGGGAACGGAGCTGAAGTCCAGCTGGGAGCCCTTCTGCTCCAGCGACCGCAGCGCCTTCTGCAGGGCCTCGGTGAAGTTGCGGCCCATGGCCATGGCCTCGCCCACCGACTTCATGGTGGTGGTGAGGGTGTTGTCCGCGGCCGGGAACTTCTCGAACGCGAAGCGCGGTACCTTCACCACAACGTAGTCGAGGGTGGGCTCGAAGGACGCCGGGGTCTTCTGGGTGATGTCGTTCGGGATCTCGTCCAGCGTGTAGCCCAGGGAGAGCTTGGTGGCGATCTTGGCGATGGCGAAGCCGGTTGCCTTGGACGCCAGGGCCGAGGAACGGGACACGCGCGGGTTCATCTCGATGACCACCACGCGGCCGGTGGCGGGGTCGATGGCGAACTGGATGTTGCAGCCGCCGGTGTCCACGCCCACTTCACGGATCACGGCGATGGAGATGTCGCGCAGCCGCTGGTATTCCCGGTCCGTGAGGGTAAGGGCGGGAGCCACGGTGATGGAGTCGCCGGTGTGGACGCCTACGGGATCGAAGTTCTCGATGGAGCAGACCACCACGACGTTGTCGTTTTTGTCCCGCATCATCTCGAGCTCGTATTCCTTCCAGCCGAGGATGCTCTCTTCAAGCAGCACCTCGGACGTGGGGCTGTACTGCAGGCCCTGGCCCACGATGCGGCGGAGGTCGTCCTCGTTGTAGGCGAGGCCCGAGCCGAGTCCGCCCATGGTGAAGGACGGGCGGACCACCATGGGGTACCCGAGGTCATCGGCAGCCTTCAAAGCCTCGTCCATGCTGTGGATGATGTGGCTGCGGGCGGACTCTGCACCGCAGCGCTCCACCACGCCCTTGAACTTTTCGCGGTCCTCGCCGAGTTCGATGGCGGCGATATTGGCACCGATCAGCTCCACGTTGTACTTCTCGAGCACACCGTTCTTGTCCAGGGCGATGGCCGTGTTGAGCGCTGTCTGGCCGCCCAGGGTGGGCAACACGGCGTCCGGGCGTTCCTTGGCGATGATCTTCTCCACCACCTCGGGGGTGATGGGTTCGATGTAGGTGGCGTCGGCAAACTCCGGGTCGGTCATGATGGTGGCCGGGTTGGAGTTGACCAGGATGACCCGCAGGCCCTCCTCCTTGAGGACGCGCAGCGCCTGCGTGCCGGAGTAGTCGAATTCGGCAGCCTGGCCGATGACGATCGGGCCGGAACCAATGACGAGGACGCTTTTGAGATCTGTACGTTTCGGCATTACTTCTTGTCCTCAGTCTTGTTGTCGTTTTTGTGTTCCGCGCCGGCGGAGTGGGCAGAGTCCACGGGATCCTTGGACAGGTTGGCGGTCCTGCCGTCCCGGGTGCCCTCCATCAATTCAATGAAGCGGTCAAAGAGGTAGGCGGCGTCGTGCGGTCCGGCCGCTGCCTCGGGGTGGTACTGCACGGAGAAGGCGGGGATGTCCAGGCAGGCAAGGCCTTCCACGACGTCGTCGTTCAGGCTGACGTGGCTGACCTCCACGCGCCCGTAGCGTGCCTCGGGAGCCTGCGTGGCGCCGTCGAGCGGAGCATCTACGGCAAAGCCGTGGTTCTGGGAGGTGATCTCAACCTTGCCCGTGCGGCGGTCCATCACGGGCTGGTTGATGCCGCGGTGGCCGTAGCGCAGCTTGTAGGTGCCGAAGCCCAGGGCACGGCCCAGGATCTGGTTTCCGAAGCAGATGCCGAAGTAGGGCAGTTTTTCGTCCAGGACGGAGCGGAGCAGCTTGACCTGGGCGTCGGCCGTGGCGGGGTCGCCGGGGCCGTTGGACATAAAGAAGCCGTCCGGGTTGACTGCCTTGACGTCTTCCAGGGTGGCGGTGGCGGGGAGGACGTGGACCCGGACGCCGCGCTCTGCGAACCGGACGGGGGTCATGGCCTTGATGCCGAGGTCGACGGCCGCGATGCTGAAGCGGGGGTCGCCGTCCCAGCCGTGGTCCTTGGGTTCCACCACGTAAGCCTCGTCAACGCTGACTTCCTCGGCCAGCCGGGCGCCTTCCATCGGCGCGCTGGCGAGCACGGCGTCGACCAGTTCCTTGTCCGTGGCCTGCGCGGCTTCGCCGGAGAAGATGCCGGCTCGCATGGTTTTGTGCTCGCGCAGGTGGCGGGTGATGGCGCGCGTGTCCACACCCTGGATGCCGACAATGCCCTGGTCCACCAGCTCCTCGTCCAGCGAACGCTCCGAGCGCCAGTTCGAGGGGCGGCGGGCGGCGTCGCGGACGATGTAGCCGGCCACCCAGATGCGGCGGGACTCGGCGTCGTCGTTGTTCACACCGGTGTTCCCGATGTGGGGGGCGGTCTGGACCACGAGCTGTCGGGCGTAGGAGGGGTCCGTGATGGTCTCCTGGTAGCCGGTCATGCCGGTGGCGAAGACTGCCTCGCCCAGGGCGGTTCCGGTGGCGCCGTAGCTTCGTCCGCGGAAGATGCGGCCGTCCTCGAGCACCAGCGCAGCTGGAGCGGAAACTGGGGCCGATACTGCTGTGTTTGTTGTCACTGTCTTACTTTCCACTATTGGCATCAGCCGCTGGGGCCGAAGAAATCAATTCCTGAAGTGCTGCGAAAAGCACGTTCCTGTCCTCTGCGCGGCGGGTGCGGAAGCCGGTGTCCAGCTCGTGGCTGCCGTGCGTCCACGCCAGGACCAGGAGGCCGTCCTTTTCCACGAATTTGCCCGCCATGCCGCTGTCCAGCCGCACCCCGGTGAGGGAAGCCGCGGGAATGTACAGCGCCGGTGCCCCTGCCCGGTCAAAAAGGACGCCGTGCGGGTAAAGCTTAAGCGTGGCGTTCGTCCGGATACCGAGCCCGTGAACTGCGATCCGGTCCAGCCAGTCACCGCCTGTGGTGGACGCGACGTACTGCCCCTCGGCAGTGGTGAGCGGCTCCCCCGGCGCCTCGGGCACCGAAGGCAGCTGTTCGACGTCGGCCTGGCGGCGCAGGCGGTTCCGCCAGCCCAGCCAG
This sequence comes from Arthrobacter sp. MDT2-3, assembly GCF_059090465.1. Lineage (NCBI taxonomy): Bacteria > Bacillati > Actinomycetota > Actinomycetes > Micrococcales > Micrococcaceae > Arthrobacter > Arthrobacter sp. MDT2-3. Next base: position 335,134 of record NZ_JBNHFS010000005.1, read on the forward strand.
ATGAGGCTGAAGGCTGCGGCGATAAGGGCCAGCGTGATGACCAGCGAGAGCAGCTGGGTGTCCATCAGGCGGCGCCTACGGAAGCGGCGTGCCGGTACGGGGTGTTGAGGGCGCCGTCCAGGACAGTTGGGTGTCCCTTGAAGAACGTGGCAACAACCTTGCCTGGCAGTTCCATGCCCTTGAACGGCGAGTTCCGGCCCATGGTGGCCATCAGGGAAGGTTCAACCGTCCAGCGCGCGCTGGGGTCCACCAGGATGACGTTGGCGGGTTCACCTGCTTCCAGCGGGCGGCCCTGGTCCTCCAGGCGGCCGATCTTGGCGGCAGCGGCGGAGGTCACCCGGGCAAAGTCTGCCCAGGTCATCAGACCGGTTTCGATCATGGTGTGCTGCACCACGGAGAGTGCCGTCTCCAGCCCGGTCATGCCCATGGCGGCCTGCGCCCACTCGCACTCCTTGTGCTCGCTGGGGTGCGGGGCATGGTCGGTGCCGACGACATCGATGGTCCCGTCCGCGAGGCCGGCGCGCAGGGCCTGGACGTCGGCGTCGGTACGCAGTGGCGGGTTGACCTTGTAGACGGGATCGTAGCTGCGAACCAGGTCATCGGTCAGCAGCAGGTGGTGCGGGGTGACCTCTGCCGTGACATTGATGCCGCGTTCCTTGGCCCAGCGGATGATTTCCACCGAACCGGCCGTGGAGACGTGGCATACGTGGAGCCGGGAGCCAACGTGCTGGGCCAGCAGGACGTCCCGCGCGATGATGCTTTCCTCCGCCACTGCCGGCCATCCGGCAAGTCCCAGCACCGCTGACACTTCGCCCTCGTTCATCTGGGCGCCGGCGGTAAGCCGCGGCTCCTGCGCGTGCTGGGCCACCACGCCGTCGAACGCCTTGACGTACTCCAGCGCCCTGCGCATGAGGACCGGGTCGTGGACGCAGATGCCGTCGTCCGAGAACATGCGGACGCGGGCACGGGAATCGGCCATGGCGCCGAGCTCGGCGAGCTGCTCACCGGCGAGCCCCACTGTCACGGCGCCGACGGGGCGCACGTCCACCCAGCCGGCCTTTTGACCCAGGCTGTACACCTGCTCCACCACGCCGGCGGTGTCAGCGACGGGAGTGCTGTTGGCCATGGCGTGCACGGCGGTGTAGCCGCCCAGGGCAGCGGCGCGGGTTCCGGTCTCCACGGTCTCGGCGTCCTCGCGGCCCGGCTCTCGGAGGTGGGTGTGGACGTCCACCATGCCCGGCAGCGCGACCAAACCGGCGGCGTCGATGACGGCGGCATCAGTGGCCGACAAGCCGGTTCCGGTTTCGGCGATGAGGCCGTCACGGATCAGGAGGTCCCCCTGCGCTGCACCCAGGATTGAGGCCCCGCGGATCAGATAGGTTCCGGTGTTGCCTGCCATCAGTTGCTCTCCTTGGTGGAATGGGTGCCGGTATACGCCAGGGCGGGGGTGGCGGCTGGTTCCCGGGTGTCCCCGGAGAGCAGCAGGTAAAGGGCGGCCATGCGCACGGACACGCCGTTGCGGACCTGGGCCAGGACGGTGGAGCGGGGGGAATCGGCGGCGGCTGCGGAGATTTCCAGGCCCCGGTTCATGGGTCCGGGGTGCATGATGATGGTGTCTTTCATACCCAGTGCGTCCAGCGCCCGCAGCCGGTTGTCGTCAAAGCCCCACCGCCGCGAGTATTCGCGGGTGCTGGGGAAGAAGGATGCGTTCATGCGTTCGCCCTGGACGCGGAGCATCATCACGGCGTCAACGCCCTGCTCGATGGTTTCATCCATGTTGTAGCTGACCTTGCAGGGCCACTTTTCGACGCCGATGGGCAGCAGCGTGGGCGGCGCCACCAGGGTGACCTCGGCGCCGAGGGTGCGCAGGAGCCAGACGTTGGAGCGGGCCACGCGGGAGTGCAGGACGTCGCCGGCGATGGCCACCCGCATGCCCTTCAGGTCGGCACCTTCGGAGCCGGTCCCGGCCAGGCGGGCCCAGTGCCGGCGCATGGTGAATGCATCCAGCAGGGCCTGGGTGGGATGTTCGTGGGTGCCGTCGCCGGCGTTGATGACGGCGGCGTCGATCCAGTCGGTGGCAGCCAGCCGGTGCGGGGCACCCGAGGCCCAGTGCCGGATGACGACGGCGTCAGCCCCCATGGCGGAAAGCGTTTGGGCTGTGTCCTTGAGGGACTCCCCCTTGGACACCGAGGAGCCCTTGGCGGCAAAGTTGATGACGTCTGCCGAGAGGCGCTTGGCGGCGGCTTCGAAGGAGATGCGGGTGCGGGTGGAGTCCTCGAAAAAGAGGTTCACCACGGTGCGGCCGCGAAGAGCGGGCAGCTTCTTGACCTCGCGGTCACCTACGGCAGCCATTTCCTCGGCGGTGTCGAGAATGCGGATGGCGTTGGCAAGGCTGAGGTTTTCGGTGGAAAGCAGGTGCTTCACGAGCGGCCCTCAATCACTACTTCGTTGACCGGTGTACCGCCTGGGGCGGTATCGGTTTCCTCGAGCCGGACCCGGACTTTCTCCGCGGATGACGTGGGCAGGTTCTTGCCAACATGGTCTGCACGGATGGGCAGTTCCCGGTGGCCGCGGTCGATCAGTACGGCGAGCCGGACGATGCGGGGCCGGCCCAGGTCCACGAGGGCGTCAAGGGCGGCACGGATAGTGCGGCCCGAGTACAGGACGTCGTCAATGAGGACAACCACCTTGTTGTCGATGCCTGTACGCGGGAGCTTGGTGGGGTACGGCGGGCGCGTGCCCTGGTGGGACAGGTCGTCGCGGAACATCGTGACGTCCAACTGGCCAACAATCGCGGCGGCGTCCACGCTGGGATCAGCGGCGGCGATTTTTTCCGCAAGCCTCGCAGCCAGCGGGTAACCGCGGCGGGGAATGCCGAGCAGGACGAGGTCCTGGGAACCTTTATTGGCCTCGAGGATCTCATGGGCGATACGAGTGAGGGCCCGGTCGATGTCCGCCTGGCTAAGGACTACCCTGGCTGGAACCGGTGCGCTGGTGACAGAAGTCAACGCTCGTCTCCCCTTTCCCCGCCTCACAGGACGGAATTAAAAAAGGATCATGTGCGTTCCAAAATTACCACATGGGCCTGGCTGGACCGGTGCCCGGACAGAGCGGTGATGGTCACACACTCGCGGCCACAGTGCCGGAGGTCCTTGGACGCATGGCGTAAGCCACCTAGGCTTTCGGGTATGTCGACGCATCCCCGCTTCCCGGCGTCCGAGCCACCCGAAGATCCCTTCCGGGCGGCACGTGCTCCGCTCCCGCACGAAGCCAACCCGAGCTGGATGGGGCAGGTGCAGCCCGAGAACTACCGGCCGGCGCCGGGGCATCAGGGCCGGCCCGTGGATACAGTGGTGCCGCCGCAGGTCCAGGGAACGGTAGTTCATGCCGGCCGGACCCGCAGCGGCGGGTTGCTCGGGCTGACCATCGGGGGCAGTGCCCTTGCTTTCCTCAGCCTCTTCCTGGTGGTGCCGTTCCTGCTCTCGAACACTGGACCGGCCGGCTTCCTCGTGGGTTTCGTGGCCTCGCTCATTCCCCTGTCGGTGGTGCTCCTGGCCGTGTATGTCATCGACAAGTGGGAACCTGAGCCCAAGCGGCTCCTGTACTTCGCCTTCACCTGGGGCGCTGCGGTTTCCATCGCAGTCACCCTGCTCATCCAGCCGTTTTTTGTGCTGGGCTTCCAGTTGTCTGACGGAGCGGACCTGCAGACCTACATGGCTACAGTGCAGGCGCCCATTGTGGAAGAGTTCGCCAAGTCCTTGGGACTGCTGCTTCTGCTCCTGCTGGCCAGGAAACACTTCGACGGACCTGTGGACGGAGTGGTTTTCGCCTTCACTATCGCAGGCGGCTTCGCCTTCACCGAGAACATCCTGTATTTCGGCCGGGCAATTGCGGAATCGGCGGACCCGGCCAGCAACTTCGCCCAGGTGTTTTTCCTCCGCGGTGTGATGTCCCCCTTTGCCCACGCCATCTTCACCGGCACCACCGGGCTCATCATGGGCTTCGCAGCGCGGCGCTGGCACGCAGGCGCATCGGTTGCCGCCTTCTTCGTGGGTCTGCTGCCGGCCATGTTCCTCCACAACCGCTGGAACAGCATGGGCCAGGGCTTCCTGTTGGACTACATCCTGGTCCAGGTTCCCATCTTCTTCCTTGCCGTGGCGGGCATCATCCTCCTGCGCGTGGCGGAGAAGCGGCTGACGCGCCAACGCCTGCTCGAATACTCCGCCGCCGGCTGGTTTACGCCCGCCGAGGTGGAGCTCCTTGCCACGTTGGGCGGCCGCCGTACGGCCTTGAACTGGGCCGGCAGCTACGGCAGGAGACGGCAGATGAAGGAATTCCTGAAGGCGGCGACCCAGCTGGCCAACACCCGCCAGCGCATCCTCAGCGGCCGCGACGTCCAGCTGCACCAGGCTGAAGAGCGCCACCAGCTCCAGCGCATCCTGGCCCTGCGGGCCGCCGTCGCCCATTGAACGCTGCCGCCACCCCACTTATAAGTCGCTGGCTGGCAGCTTAACCACCAAAGGGCTGGCCTCCACTTTGGTGGAAGCCAGCCCTTTGCGTTCCTGCCGCCTAGGCGAGCAGGGAAGGCTTCAGCTGCTGCAGGCGGCCCAGGAGGCCGTTAATGAACTGCGGCGACTCGTCGGTGGACAGCGTCTTGGCCAGCGCAACCGCTTCGCTCACCGCCACGCCGTCCGGGACGTCGTCGTTGTACAGGAGTTCCCAGGTACCTATCCGGAGGATGATGCGGTCAACAGACGGCATCCGCTCCAGGCTCCAGCCCTGCGAGTACGTCTCGAGGAACTCATCGATGGCTGCCTGCTGTGAAAGCACGCCCTCAACGATTTCCAGGGTGTACGGGTTGACGATCTGGTCAGTCTTCTCCCGGCGCGCCCGGAGCACGTCGAAGGCCGAAACAGAGCGCTGCTCTGCTTCGAAAAGAACGTCCAGGGCCCTGTTTCGGGCTTTACCGCGGGCGCTCACTACTCGGTGACCCGGCCGAGGTAGCTGCCGTCGCGGGTGTCCACCTTGACCTTGGTGTTGTTCTCGATGAACAGCGGAACCTGGATCTCGTAGCCGGTTTCCAGAGTTGCGGGCTTGGTGCCGGCCGAGGAGCGGTCGCCCTGCAGGCCGGGTTCGGTGTAGGTGATCTCGAGGACAACGCTCGGCGGCAGTTCGATGTACAGCGGTGTGCCCTCGTGGATGGCGATGTTGACCATCTGGTTTTCGAGCATGAAGTTGGTGGCGTCGCCTACGGTGGCTCCGGAAACCGTGATCTGGTCGTAGTCGGAGGTGTCCATGAACACGAAGTCCGCGCCATCCTGGTACAGGTACTGGTAGTCGCGGCGGTCCACGGTGGCGGTCTCGATCTTGAGCCCGGCGTTGAACGTCTTGTCCACGACCTTTCCGGACATCACGTTGCGCATCTTGGTACGAACGAAGGCGCCACCCTTGCCCGGCTTGACGTGCTGGAATTCGATGATGTTCCAGAGCTGGCCCTCAAGCTTCAGGACCGTTCCGTTCTTGATGTCGTTAGTGGTTGCCACTGGTTTCCTCTGGTTTCTTTGTCTGGTCGCGTGCTCAGACGTTGTATGCCGGGCAGGCCTGCCAATCGGCTTGCCAGCGCGTGTTTGTCAAAAATCGGGTCTTCGAAAAAATTCAAGAACTATTCTACCGGTAAAACGGCGGGCGCCTTCCGGGCCGCCCCCGCCGGCGGTGTCAGCAGGCCAGGTCCAGGACGTCCCGGGCACGCTGCAGCGCCACAGTGGACGAGTAAATCAGGGCGGCATCTGCGGACCCGGCCACCCGCAGGTCCAGGGCGCGGGCGAAGGATTCAACGGCCGCCGACGTTTGTCCCGCGCTGTACTGGGTCTTGCCCAGGAACTGCAGGACCAGCGCCTCGCGGGGCGTCCCCTGAACCTCGGCGAGCAGCTGCCGGAACAGCTCCACTGCCCGGTCCAGCCGGTTCGAAACCCTCAGCACTTCGGCCTCAAAGGCCCGCAGCCTGAAGGACTCGGGGTCTTTGAAGCGCGCCTCGGCCAGCAGTTCCGCCGCCTCAGCCGCGTGCCCTTCCACCAGCAGGACAAAAATGTGGTCCGCGGGGTCGGTGGACACTGCCAGTGCCTCCCGGCAGGCGTCCTCGTTTACGATCTGTGGCAGCAGTGATTCCGGGTTGATGCGGATGCCCGGGAAGCCTGCCTCCGGCCAGTCCGCTGTTCCCTCCATGTCGCCGAGCATCAGGAAGCAATCTCCTGGTAGGCGGCGAACAGCAGCGAAGTGTCCGGGACGTCAAGGATCCCCGGTTTGGCTATCCCGTCGAGGACGACGAAGCGCAGCAGGTCACCACGGGACTTCTTGTCCCGGCGCATCCCGTCCAGCAGGCCCTGCCACCGGTCCCGGCGGTAGGTGACGGGAAGGCCCAGTGTCTCCAGGATGGTGCGGTGCCGGTCGGCGTCGGCGTCGGTGAGCCTGCCGACGCTGCGGGCGAGTTCGGCAGCGAACATCATGCCCACGGAGACGGCGGCGCCGTGGCGCCAGGAGTAGCGTTCCACCAGCTCGATGGCGTGGCCCAGCGTGTGCCCGTAGTTCAGGATCTCCCGCAGGCCCGACTCCTTGAGGTCCTCGGAGACCACCTTGGCCTTGACGGCGATTGCCCGCTCAATGAGCTCACGGAGGACGGCGGACTGCGGGTCCACTACCGCCTCCGGGTCCTTCTCGATGAGGTCCAGGATGGCGGGATCAGCGATGAAGCCGCACTTGATGACTTCTGCCATTCCGGAGATGATCTCGTTTTTGGGCAGGGTGTTCAGCGTGTCCAGGTCCGCCAGCACGGCCGCCGGGGGGTGGAAAGCGCCCACCAGGTTCTTGCCTTCGGCGGTGTTGATGCCGGTTTTCCCGCCCACTGACGCGTCCACCATGCCGAGCAGGCTGGTGGGCATGTGGATGACCTTGATGCCGCGCAGCCAGGTGGCGGCGACGAAGCCGGCCAGATCCGTAACTGCACCTCCGCCGACGGCGACAATCGCGTCGGAGCGGGTGAAGTCGTTTTGCCCGAGGACCTGCCAGCAGAAGGCGGCCACCTGGATGTGCTTGCCTTCTTCGGCGTCGGGAATCTCCGCCGTCAGGGACGTGAATCCTGCTGCCGCGAGCTCATCGCGGACGGTGTCGCCGGTAAGCCGCAAGGCCCGGGGGTGGATCACCAGGACCCGCCGGACGCGCTCACCGAGCAGGCCGGGAAGGTCCCCCAGCAGTCCCCGCCCCACCACGACGTCGTAGTTGTTAGTGGCGGATTCGCCGGTGACCTTGATAACTGTAGATTCCGCGCTCACTTTTCAACTTCCTGTTTGGCAGCTGCGTAGTCCCGCAGTGCTGCTTCCAGCCGGCGCCCCAGCTCGGCAACCGAGCCGTGGCGCACGTCCAGGGTTATATCTGCCAGCCGCTCGTACACCGGCTTGCGGGTGGCGAACATTGCCGTCCAACGGCCCATCGCATCCCCCGCCAGCAGCGGCCGCCCGGAATTCCGGGCGATGCGGCCGGCAACCGTTGTGGCGTCGCATTCGAGGTACACAACGGTGCAGCGGCCGATCAGCTGCTGGGTTCCGGAATCAAGAACGGCACCGCCGCCAAGGGAGATGATGGTGGGCGTGCCTTCCGCCGCTTCCACGACGTCGGCCACTGTCCGCGCCTCTATCTCCCGGAAGGCGTGCTCGCCGCGTCCGGCGAAAATATCGGAAATGGAGCCATGGGCTGCCACGATGACGGCGTCGGTGTCCACAAACGGGGCACCGAGCTGCTGGGCAAGCTGCTGCCCGATAGCGGATTTGCCAACGGCCATGGGCCCGATGAGGACCACCGGGCGGCCCAGGGACGCGGTTTTGTTGCTGTGGGGCACTTACTGGCCGATCGAGTCCAGGGACGCCGGAATGCTGTCCAGGTAGCCCTTGATGTTGCGTGCGGTTTCCGCCACGGAGTCGCCGCCGAACTTTTCGGTGACCGCTTCAGCCAGGACCAGGGCCACCATGGCTTCCGCCACTACACCCGCGGCCGGGACGGCACAGACGTCGGAGCGCTGGTGGTGTGCCTTGGCGGGTTCTCCGGTGCTGACGTCGATGGTCTTCAGTGCGCGCGGAACCGTAGCGATGGGTTTCATGGCCGCGCGAACGCGCAGCACATCGCCGATGCTCATGCCGCCTTCGATGCCGCCCGCACGGTTGCTGGTGCGGACAATGCGACCGTCGGCGTCCCGGACGATCTCGTCGTGGGCAGCCGAACCGCGGCGTGCGGCGGTCAGGAAGCCATCGCCGACCTCCACACCCTTGATCGCCTGGATGCCCATCAGCGCGGCCGCAAGGCGGGAATCGAGCCTGCGGTCCCAATGCACGTAGCTGCCAAGTCCCGGGGGAAGTCCGTAGGCGAGGACTTCAACGACGCCGCCCAGGGTTTCGCCTTCCTTGTGCGCCGCATCCACCTCGGCCACCATGGCGTCGGACGTTTCCCGGTCGAAGCAGCGCAACGGATCCGCGTCCAGGGCCAACACGTCGGTGGGAACAGGCAGCGGTCGCCCTTCGGGCACGGTGACGGTCGCGATTGAAACGGTGTGGCTGACAAGTTCGATGCCGAGGTGCTTCAGGAACTGCGCTGCCACCGTTCCCATGGCCACACGGGTCGCAGTCTCGCGGGCGCTGGCGCGCTCCAGCACGGGGCGGGCCTCGTCAAAGCCGTACTTCTGCATTCCGGTGAAGTCGGCATGGCCCGGCCGCGGGCGGGTCAGCGGCGCGTTGCGGGCCTGGTCGGCGAGCAGCTCAGCGTCCACCGGATCGGCAGACATGATCTGCTCCCATTTGGGCCATTCAGTATTGCCCACCTGGATGGCGACGGGGCCACCCTGGGTGCGTCCGTGCCGGACTCCGCCGAGGATGGTCACAACGTCCTGTTCGAACTTCATGCGTGCGCCGCGGCCGTAGCCCAGGCGGCGGCGGGCCAGTGAATCGGCGATGTGCCCGCTGGTGATTTCAACACCGGCGGGGACGCCTTCAATAATTCCCATCAGGGCCGGACCATGGGATTCACCGGCAGTCAACCAACGCAACATATTTTCCATCCTGCCACGTATGGCGGTTACAACGCCCGTCGGGGAAGGCCGACTGCGTCACACATCACATCTATGACGGATGCGTTAACTTCCTCTTCGAGGCGGCTGAACAGTCGTACCTGTTCCACCGCTTGGTACAGCAGCATTTCGAGGCCGGGCACCACGGCGCCGCCGCCGGCCTCCCACACGGACGCGATCAGGCTGGGCCAGGGATCGTAGGCCACATCCAGCAAAACGCCGGGCGTGGAGGTCTTCAACGCCGCGACTTCGGCTGCCAGCCCGTCAGCCGCGCGCGGTGGCAGCGTGGAGATGACGACGTCGGCAGCGGCCGTTGGTTTCGCGGCCTCCGTGAGTGGGCGGATCACCAGGGAAAGGCCCAGGCCTTCTGCTGCGGCGCGTACTTCTGCCGTGCGTGCCGGGTCACGGACGAAGATCCGGGCGGAGCCGGCTCCGAGCTCAGACAGGGCTGCAACGGCCGCGGCCGCTGTGCCGCCCCCGCCGAGGATGACGGGGGCCGCAGGCGTGCGGGCGCCGGCGTGCCGGACCGCATTGACGATTCCTGTGACGTCGGTATTGAACCCGACGGCATGGGAACCGTCCCCGTGCTCCTCGAAGCACACGGTGTTCACTACACCGAGGGTCCGGGCCACGCCGCGGACCTCGTCCACCTCGCCGACCATGGCGGTCTTCAAAGGCATGGTGACCGAAAGGCCGCGCCAGCCCGGCTGGTTGCGGATCTGGCGCATCAGCGACGGCAGCAGTTGTTCAGTGACGTCGATGGCCGTGTAGCTGATGCCGATGCCGAGCCGGCTGTACGCCGCATGATGCAGTGCCGGAGACTTCGAATGGCTGATGGGGTGGCCCAGGACGGCTGCCCGCAGGCTCATGTGCAGCGGCCGACGTTCGCCATGCACCAGGCGTTGTACTGCTCAACGTAGCCGTTATGTTCAGCCAGGGTGCGGGAGAACTTCGTTTCCTTGGTGTCCAGGTTGATGGTAACCCAATACAGGAAGTCGTTGGACTTGGGCTTGGCGGCAGCATCAATGGCTGTCTTTCCCGGTGAACCGATCGGCCCCGGGGGCAGGCCCGGATTCGCGTAGGTGTTGTACGGGTTGGACTTGTCCTGGCGCTGTTCTTCCGTGAAGTTGTAACTCTTCGTACCCAGTCCGTACGTGACAGCCGAATCCACCTGCAGGAACCCGTTGGTCTGGTCATTGGGCTTGAGGCGGTTGTAGATGGCCCCGGCTACGTCCCCGTATTCTGCCTGGCCTCCTTCTGCCTGAACGATGCTGGCTACTATGACAGCCTCATACTGCTTGGCAGGATCAGTGATCCCTTGAGCCTCCAGCTCGTCAACGGTGATCTTGACCAGAGATTGGAGGATGTCCTTTGCCGGTGTGCCCAGGGGGTAACGGTGCTCGCCCGGGGCCAGGTACCCTTCCAGGTTCTTGGCCGTTGCGGGCAGGCCGAACTGTGCCGGCTGGTTACTGAGGGCCTGCAGATCCTGGATGGAAATGCCGGAACCTTCCGAGATGGCCTGCAACGACTCACCGATACGCAGGCCGGCGCTCAGGGCGAAGTAGATCACTTTCGCCTGGTCCTTGCCAAGCAGGACGTTGACGGCATCGGAGTTCTTCATCTGCGTCTTGAAGGTGTAGTCCCCCGGCGCCAATACCCCGCCGGAGGCGTTGAATTCCTGGAGGAACGTGTCGGAATTCGCCACGACCTGCTCACCCTCCAATTTGGTGGCTACGGAACGGGTGCCTTCCCCGTTCTCGACCGTCACCATCACCTCACCCGAACCCGGGCCGGGGTAGTCGCTGGGCTTGTCATTGCCCAACAATGGCTTCAAGAACTGGGCGCCGACGGCGACGGCCGTAACGAATACCGCAAGCGTGAGGAACAGCGCCAGCAACCGCCGGCGGCGGCGGACCTTCTTCGATGGCTTAGCCACTACGGGCGCTGCCGCAGCGCCGGGCAGGAACTCGTGATGCCCCGCCTCGTGGTGCGCATCGTCGTACTGCCCGTGGTCATAGTGCCCCTCGTGATGGAGGGCATCGTCGTGCTGCACACCCTCCTGGTAGTGGTGCCCCTCCGCATATTGGGCATCGTCTTCGTAGTGCCCACCTGCTGAATGGTGGTGGCCGGCGAGGGCAGGCTCAGGGTAGGAAGCGTGCACGTCGTGGTAAGGAACATCGCCCTGCGGGGGCTGCGGCTCATCACGAGCGTCCTGGATGGACGGCGGTGCCTGCGGAGCGGCCGGAATCGAGTGTTCTTCAGGGGTCGAAGGAACCGGTGACCCCGCAGCGGCCGGAGGCTCAGAAGGCGGCGGCGGAACCTCGTGCCCCGTTTCGTAGGCCTGCTCGGGCACGGCGCCCTGGAGTCCGGTGTCAGAGGTCTTTTCGCGCGCCCGGAGTTCCTTGCGGGTCAGCGGCCGCGCCGCCCCGGCATCCAAGGGGCCGGAAGCGTCGTCAATATTGGCAGGACTCACTGTTGCCTTCCATCTGAAGATCGGTCCGTGTCAGGAGTGGCGCGGACGGGCTCATCCACCCCGCCGACCCCCGGGTCCACGGAAGGGGAGGGCGCGGTCACGCGTCGACCGACATCCGATCCCCTGGCTTTCTGCATGTCGAGGGCGTGCTGAAGGATACCTGCCGCCGCGACCTGATCAACTACTTTACGGTGATCCCGGCTGCTCATGCCAGCAGCATGGAGGTTGCGGTGCGCTGTAACGCTGCTCAAGCGCTCGTCCACCAGGTTCACCGGCACTGCCAGGGCCCGTGTTGCCAGCTCTGCGGCCAGCAGCTCGGCGTATTCGGTGGCCATCCTGGCCGACGCGTGCTCTTCGCCCTTCATGGTCCGGGGCAGGCCCACGATGACCTGCACGGCGCCAAGTTCCTCGACCAGGTTGGCGATGACCCGGACGTCCGAGTTTTTCTTCGCGTTCCGGTCCAGCGTCTTGTACGGCGTGGCCAGAATTGAGTCGCGGTCGCAGATGGCCACCCCCACCCGGACCGTGCCGACGTCAACCCCCAGTTTGATGCCCTGGGGGCTGCCGCCGGCCGCTGTTGGATTGGTCATAGGAGGTTTATCGCCCTGAAATGGCGTCCACGACGGCTGCGAGGGCCGGGGCCACCTTACCGGCGTCCGTCCCGCCGCCCTGGGCGACGTCGTCCTTGCCACCACCACCGCCGCCGAGGATGCCTGCGGCGAGCCGTACCAAGGCACCTGCCTTAACGCCGGCTTCCCGTGCGGCCTCGTTCGTGGCGACCAGGACCATGGGGCGGTCATTCGCGACGCCGGCAACAGCCACCGTAGCGGCAGCGGAACCCAAGCGGTTCCGCAGGTCCAGAGCCAGGCCGCGGAGGTCGTCCGCGCCACTGACCTGCCCGGCGTCGTGCGCAATCACGCTGACCCCGGAGGCATCCTTGGCGCTGTTGACGAGCTGGGCGGCGGAAGCAGCCAGTTGTTCCTTGCGGAGCCTGTCGAGCTCCTTCTCGGTAGCCTTGAGCTTGGCGAGGGTGGCGGCGATTCTGTCGGCCAGCTGGCCGGAGGGAACCTTGAGCAGGTCGGTCAGCTCGGTCACCAGGGCACGCTCGGCGGCAAGGTGGCGGAATGCATCCATGCCAACAAAGGCCTCAACGCGCCGGTTTCCGGAGCCGACTGACTGTTCGCCCAGGAGCGAGAGGCTGCCGATCAGCGAGGTGTTGGCCACGTGTGTTCCGCCGCAGAGCTCACGGGACCACGCGCCGTCGATCTCCACCACGCGGACTTCGCTGCCGTAGTTCTCCCCGAAGAGGGCCATGGCGCCCAGGGCCTTGGCCTCCGCCAGTCCCATCACCTTGGTCTCCACAGCGTAGTTGTTCCGGATGGCGAGGTTGGAGACCTCTTCAATCTCCGAACGGGTGGCGGTGCTCAGGCCCTCGCCCCAGGCGAAGTCGAAGCGCAAGTAGCCGGCCTTGTTGTAGGACCCGCGCTGGGTGGCTTCCGGCCCCAGGATCTGGTGCAGTGCGGCGTGCACGATGTGCGTGCCCGTGTGTGCCTGCTCGGCAGCGTGGCGGCGTTCGCGGTCGACGGCGGCACGCACCACCGAGTCTGCGCCGATTTCGCCTTCCCGGACAATCGCCTTGTGGACGCTCAGGCCCTTGAGGGGCCGCTGGACGTCGAGGACCTCGACGACGAACCCGTCACCGGTAATCAGGCCGGTGTCGGCGGCCTGGCCGCCTGCCTCTGCGTAGAACGGGGTCTCGGAGAGCACGAGCTCGATCTCGTCACCCGTGGAAGCCTGCTGCACCGGCTGTCCTCCGGTGAGGATGCCCCGGACGCGGGATTCGCCGTCGAGCTCCGTGTAACCAGTGAAGACCGTCTCGCCCTGGGCCAGAATCTCCTGGAAGGCACTCAGGTCAGCGTGGCCGCCCTTCTTGCCCTTCGCGTCAGCCTGGGCGCGCTTGCGCTGCTCCTGCATGAGGCTGCGGAAGGCTGCCTCATCCACCTGGAGCCCGGCCTCCTCGGCCATTTCAAGCGTGAGATCGATGGGGAAGCCATAGGTGTCGTGCAGGGCGAAGGCATCGGCGCCGGAAAGCGGCTTGTTGGCAGCCTTGGATTCCTTGACGGCATCCTCAAGGCGGGCGGTGCCGGAGGCGATGGTGCGCAGGAACGCCTTTTCTTCGGCGTAGGCGATGCGGCTGATGCGCGCAAAGTCGGTGTCCACCACCGGGTAGACACCCTTCATGGCGTCCCGCGAGGCCGGCAGCAGCTCCGGCAGGCAGGCCTGCTCCACGCCCAGGAGGCGCATCGAACGCACCGCACGGCGGATGAGCCGGCGCAGGACGTAGCCGCGGCCCTCGTTGGAGGGGGTCACTCCGTCGGAGATCAGCATCAGTGCCGAGCGGATGTGATCGCCCACCACGCGCATACGCACGTCATCCGTGTGGTGCGGATCATCCGGTGTTTCAGCGGACGTGTATTCCTTGCCGGAGAGCTCGGCAGCTTTGTCGATGACGGGACGGACCTGGTCGGTCTCGTACATGTTCTCGACGCCCTGGAGGATCATGGCCAGGCGCTCCATGCCAAGGCCCGTATCGATGTTGCGCTTGGGCAGTTCGCCCACAACATCGAAGTCTTCCTTGGAACGGACGTTTTCGATCTGGTACTGCATAAACACGAGGTTCCAGATCTCGATGTACCGGGTCTCGTCAGCCAGCGGGCCGCCCTCCACGCCATATGCGGGGCCGCGGTCGTAGTAGATCTCCGAGCACGGACCGGCCGGACCTGGCTGGCCAGTGTGCCAGTAGTTGTCGGACTTGCCCATTTTCTGGATGCGCTCGGCCGGAACGCCGGTGTTCTTCAGCCAGAGTTCCTTGGCTTCGTCGTCCTCTTCGTAAACCGTCACCCACAGCAGTTCGGGCGCGAGGCCGTAGCCGCCGTCGTCCACGCTCGTGGTGAGCAGTTCCCAGGCGAACTTGATGGCGTCTTCCTTGAAGTAATCGCCAAAGGAAAAGTTTCCGCACATCTGGAAGAAGGTGCCGTGCCGTGCGGTCTTACCCACTTCCTCGATGTCACCGGTGCGGATGCACTTCTGCACGCTCGTGGCGCGGGAGTAGGGCGGTTCTTCGCGCGCCGTGAGGTACGGAATGAACGGAACCATGCCGGCAACCGTGAACAGCAGCGAGGGGTCGCTGGAGACCAGCGATGCGGAGGGGACCGCGGTGTGGCCCTTGCTGACAAAAAAGTCCACCCAGCGCTTAGTGATCTCCTGCGACTTCATGAGCTGTTTACTTACCCTTCTTGGTCCGCGCACATGCGCGGAAGTTCGTTCGCTTGGCAGTTCCGTAGGCACGGTTGCTGCCGGTTGGTTCTGAGGTGCCGTGGCCGGGCTGCGGCCTGCCGGGTCAGCGGCGGACCAGTTCTCCGGAGTCCACGCCGAGGGCGGCGCGGAGGTCTGTTTCCCGTTCACGCATTCCGTCCCGGATAGCGTCCGCGAAGTCGTAGACCCCGTCGGCCAGCCGGCCCACAGCCCGGTTAAGGCCCTGCGGCCCAAGCGTGGACTGCATGGTGGCCTGTGCTTCGGTGACTTTGCGGAAGGCGATGACTCCGATCGCCACGCCGATTCCCATCCAGACAAGTCGTTTCATTTAAAGTTCTCCGGAGTTCAGCGGCTACGGCGGCCGGCAGCGGGTTTCTTGCGGTTGGCCAGCGCGGTGCGGACGCCGTAGCTGAACGCTGCCACCTTGATGAGCGGCGAACCAACGGTGGCGGCCACCAGCGAGGACAGTGCCGACAAGTTCGCTGACGCGTCAGAGACGTTGGAGGAGATCCCATCCACCTTCTTCAGCTGCTGGTTGGTGGTGGACACGGTGGCCGTGACCTCGTCCATCAGGGGCGTGGCACCGTCGCTCAGGGACCTGATGGAGGTGCGGACCTCGTCAAGGACTTTGCCCAGCTTCAGGATGGGCACGGCAAGCAGCAACACCAGGAGCGCAAACACTCCGGCAGCGATCAGGCCGGCAATATCGCCACCAGACATAGACGTTCATCTCCTCGAAATTCTGTGGTTCGTTCCACCTGGCGGATGCGTCGTGAAGCGCATTCCCGCAGATGTCCCCCAAGTACCTTACATACAAAGAAGCCCGCGGCGCTTGCCACGGGCTTCTTTGGATACGCTGCTGGAATTTAGCGTGCGTAGAATTCGACGACCAGCTGCTCTTCGCAGGTCACGGGGACCTCGGAGCGCTTGGGACGGCGGACCAGGCGTGCCTGGAGGGCTTCCAGCTTGACGTCCAGGTATGCCGGAACGGCGGGCAGGACGTCGCGGTGGGCGCCTGCTGCTGCAACCTGGAGCGGAACCATGGTTTCGCTGCGGCTGTGGACGTGGACCAGCTGGCCCTCGCCGACGCGGAACGACGGGCGGTCAACGCGGACGCCGTCAACCATGATATGGCGGTGCACAACCAGCTGGCGGGCCTGGGCGATGGTGCGCGCGAAGCCGGCACGCAGGACCAGGGCGTCAAGACGCATTTCGAGCAGTTCGATGAGGTTTTCACCGGTCAGGCCCTTGGTCCGGCGGGCTTCTTCGAAGGCACGGGTCATCTGTGCTTCGCGGATGCCGTACTGGGCGCGCAGGCGCTGCTTTTCGCGCAGACGTACGGCGTAGTCGGAGTCCTGCTTCTTGCGGGCACGGCCATGCTCACCGGGGCCGTACGGGCGGCGCTCCATGTACTTGGCGGCCTTGGGGGTCAGAGCGATGCCGAGGGACCGCGAGAGGCGGGCCTGACGGCGAGCACGAGTGTTGTTAGCCACTTGTGTCCTTCCAATATCTGCGGTGTGTCAGTGTTACTGGCCTCCACGATGGAGAGCATCGGCCAACCGCTGCCTTTTGCTACTGGGCGCAGGCATAACCTTCTCAACGTAAAATTGGGGAGATTGTGCGTCCGCGCCTTGCCAGACAAACATCTATCCTACCACGGCGCCTACTGGCCCCGGACGATCTTCCGCAGCCGTTCCAGCCGCACAGCAATGTCCCGCTCTGCGCCGTTGGCGGTGGGCTGGTAGTAGTCCCTTCCCACCAGGTCATCGGGCGGGTACTGCTGGGTGGCTACTCCGTGGGGAGCGTCGTGGGCGTACTTGTAGCCAAGGCCGTGGCCCAGCTGCTTGGAACCCGGGTAGTGCGCGTCCCGGAGGTGGGAGGGGATGCCGTTCCCCAGCCCTGCCCGCACATCGGAGATGGCCTTGTTGATGCCCATGTACGCGGCGTTGGACTTTGGCGCCGTGGCCAGGTGCACCACGGCTTCGGCCAGGATGATCCGCCCCTCGGGCATGCCGATGAGTTGCACGGCCTGGGCTGCGGCCACGGCCGTCTGCAGGGCAGTGGGATCAGCCATCCCCACATCCTCGGCGGCCGAGATCACAATCCGGCGGGCAACGAACCGCGGGTCCTCCCCCGCTTCGAGCATCCGCGCCAGGTAGTGCAGGGCGGCGTCCACATCGGATCCGCGGATGGACTTGATGAAGGCACTGGCCACGTCATAGTGCTGGTCGCCGGCCCGGTCGTAGCGGACAGCGGCAACATCCAGCGCGCGCTCGGTGTGCTTCAGCTCCACCTTCACCAGGCCCTCGCCGGCGTCGTCCGCGTCCCCGAACGCAACACCCGCCGCCGCCTCCAGCGCCGTCAAGGCACGCCGGGCATCGCCGCCGGAGAGCCGGACAAGGTGCGCCAGGGCTTCGTCGGCGAGCTCCACCTTCCCCGCCAGGCCACGGGCGTCCGCAACCGCCCGCTCCAGCAGCCCTTCGATGTCGGCGTCAGTTAGCGGCTTGAGGGTCAGCAGCAGGGAGCGGGACAGGAGCGGCGACACCACGGAAAACGACGGGTTCTCGGTTGTGGCCGCCACCAGTACCACCCAGCGGTTTTCGACGCCGGGCAACAGGGCATCCTGCTGGGCCTTGTTGAAGCGGTGGATCTCATCGAGGAACAGGACGGTGGTGGTTTTGTACAGGTCGCGTGCCGTCAGGGCCTCATCCATCACGCGTCGCACGTCCTTCACCCCGGCCGTAATGGCCGAAAGTTCCACGAACTTCCGTCCCGGTCCCCTGGCGATCACGTGCGCGAGCGTGGTCTTCCCGGTTCCGGGAGGACCCCACAGGATCAGCGAGCTGGGCCCTGCCGGCCCGGCCGCATCCGCTCCCGCGGCGAGTTGCCTCAGGGGCGAGCCCTGGCCCAGCAGGTGCTGCTGACCTACAACCTCATCGACCGTCCGTGGGCGCATCCGCACGGCGAGCGGGCTCCGCGGCTTTGCGCTCCCGCTGGAGACGGTGCTGTCGGCGGCAACGGGACCGTCGTCGTCATCATTGCCGGGCCCGTGCCCAAAGAGATCTTCCACATAGATAGGCTACTTCCAGTTCACCCATGGCTTCCCCTGAAGCCGCAGCCGCTCAGCGAAGGATGCCAGCATGTCCGCACGTACCTCCGCCGGCGGGCAGCGGCAGCCCTCCGTCCGCACGGCCTACGTCACGGGCAGCCGCCTGCCCGGCTGGACGGAGAGGTTCGGCGCGGCGCACGGCGGGTTCCAGATGCGGGATGACGACGACGGCCTGCACCTTCTTGCTGGTGACGGCGCCGAAGCGCTCCTGCAGGCGCCCTGGCCCATCGACGGCAGGCCGGGCCGCGGCGCCGACGCGCTGGAACGGCTCGCCTCCCTCGCGTCACAGCCACGCCGGCTCGGCCTTCTGCTGGTCCGGCGTGGAGGTTACGGGGTTGCGGTGGTCAGTGAGGGCGTGCCCTTGGCTTCGAAGGTCGGCTCCACCTACGTGCAGTCCCGGACCGCCGCGGGCGGCCAGTCCCAGCAACGGTTCGCGCGGCGGCGGTCCAACCAGGCGGACGCACTCGTGGACGCTGTAGCCGAACAGGCCCGCCGGGTATTCAGCGGTGAGCCGTTTGAGTATATGGTTCCCGGCGGCGACCGGGCGTTGGCGGGCTTTGTCCTCGACCACCCGGCCCTGAAGGACTATGCCGGGCTGCCCCGCCTGGCCTGCCTTGACGTTCCGGACCCCAAGGCCGCTGTGCTGAAGAAGGCGGCAGCGGACGCCTGCTCGGTTCGGATCCAGGTCAGCGACCCGCCCGCGTAGGCTCCGTGTCTGAAACCGGACGGAACGGCCGCTGGACTGGCGCTAACGCTTCAGCAGCCCGTCAGGGCGCGCCGGGGCCGCTGCTGGCGGTAGAGGTAGCGGCCCGACTCCTCGAACCCGGCCTGACGGTACAGCTGCTGGGCTGCTTCGTTGGCCGCCGTGACCAGCAACCAGGTGCTGGTAAGGCCGCGGGCGTCCCCTTCGGACAGGAGCGCCTGCAGCACCGCCGAAGCGTAGCCGCGCCTCCGGTGGGACGGCGGGGTTGCCATGCAGTAGATGCCGCCGGTTCCCTCCACCAGGGCGAGGCGCCCGACAGCGGCCGGCACGCCGTCGTCATCCCTCACTAAGGCGTAGAGGGACGGGCACCCGGCCAATATGGTTCTCGCAATCTCCCGTTCGGCCTGGCCGCCCCGGCCGTCCACGCGCCACCAAAGGTCCAGCCATTCCTCTTCCGGCTGGTCTCGGAACTCAACCCTCCCAGCTGCCGCCGGACTCGGAGGGTCAACACCAGCCGGCCGGGCCATAACGAGCGTCTCGGACTGCCGGGTGAAGCCCTGCTCGTCCAAATGGTCGTTCAGCGCGGCGTTGGCAGGTGTATCCGTTATCTGGAAGATCAGGGGAAGACGCCGCTTCCGGTACCACTGAACCGCCTCGCGCAGCGCGGCCCGGGGCTCCGCGGCGGACTCCCGCGGCCACACCGAGTTGGCTCGCTGGGTGACCCCGGCGGCAGCCCGGAGGACCCACTCCCCCGTGTCGTAACGCTCGACGGCGGGCCAGGCAGCATCCATGAGCGTTTCGAAGGCGCGGGTTTGGTGACCGGGGAGGCTGTGGGCCACAAGGACTCCTGTCTGCGTAAAAGCCTGAAGGCCCTCCCTTCCAGGGAGAGCCTTCAGTTGGATCAGTGGTGCTTTACTTGCCTTCTCCCGGTTTGGCCTCCGGCTTGAAGTCCACGCCGGCTTCCTTGCGCTGCTGCGGCGTGATCGGGGCCGGGGCCGCCGTCAGGGGATCGTAACCGTTGCCGGTCTTTGGGAAGGCAATAACGTCGCGGATGGACTCCACGCCGGCCAGCAATGCCACCACACGGTCCCAGCCGAAGGCGATGCCGCCGTGCGGAGGGGCGCCGTACTTGAAACCCTCCAGCAGGAAGCCAAACTTGGTCTGGGCATCCTCGCGGTCGAGGCCCATCAGTTCGAAGACGCGTTCCTGGACATCGCGCTCGTGGATACGGATGGAACCGCCGCCGATTTCATTGCCGTTGCAGACGATGTCGTAGGCGTAGGACAGGGCGGACTCCGGATCCTGGTCGAACGTGTCCAGGAACTCGGGCTTGGGTGAAGTGAAAGCGTGGTGCACAGCCGTCCACTTGCCGGCCCCGACGGCCACATCCCCGGACGCCACCGCTGCTGCGGCGGGTTCGAACATGGGCGCGTCCACTACCCAGCAGAAAGCCCAGGCCTTGGGGTCGATCAGGCCGGTGCGGTGCCCGATTTCGACGCGGGCAGCACCGAGAAGGGCGCGGGCGGCTGACTTCTCGCCGGCCGCGAAGAAGATGCAGTCGCCGGGCTTGGCGCCCACGGCATCCGCGAGGCCTGCGCGCTCGGTGTCGGTCAGGTTCTTGGCAACCGGGCCGGCGAGCTCGCCGTCTTCCTTGAACAGGACATAGGCAAGGCCCTTGTGCCCGCGCTGCTTGGCGAATTCCTGCCAGCCGTCCAGCGTGCGGCGGGGCTGGGAGGCACCGCCCGGCATCACCACGGCGCCCACATACGGGGCCTTGAAGACACCGAAGTTGGTGTCCTTGAAGAACTCAGTGAGCTCGGTCAGCTCCACGCCGAAGCGGAGGTCGGGCTTGTCCGAGCCGTACCGGGCCATGGCGTCCGCGTAGGTGATGCGCTGGATAGGCGTCGGGATCTCGACGTCGATCAGCTTCCACAGTGCCTTGACGATGTTTTCGCCGAGGGCAATGATGTCGTCCTGGTCCACGAAGCTGGCTTCAATGTCCAGCTGGGTGAATTCCGGCTGGCGGTCGGCGCGGAAGTCCTCGTCGCGGTAGCAGCGGGCGATCTGGTAGTACTTCTCGAAGCCGCCCACCTGCAGGAGTTGCTTGAAAAGCTGCGGTGACTGCGGCAGGGCGTACCACGAACCCGGGGCCAGGCGGGCGGGGACCACGAAGTCCCGGGCGCCTTCCGGCGTCGAACGGGTCAGAGTGGGGGTTTCAACCTCCACGAAGCCATCCTGGTGCAGCAGCTCACGGGCCACGCGGTTTGCCTCGGACCGCAGCCGGAGGTTGCGGGCGGGGCCGGGCCGGCGCAGGTCCAGGTAGCGGTGCTTCAGGCGTGCTTCCTCGCCCACCTCAACGTGCTCGTCGATCTGGAACGGGAGCGGCTCGGAGGTGTTGAGGATGACCACCTTGTCCGCCATGACCTCGATCCCGCCGGTGGCCAGCGCCGGGTTCTCATTACCCTCAGGCCGCTTGGAGACGGTGCCGGTGACCTGCAGGACATACTCGTTGCGCAGGCCGTGGAAAACTTCTTCCTCGCGGACCACAACCTGTGCCACGCCGGAAGCGTCGCGCAGGTCCACGAAAGCCACACCACCGTGATCACGACGGCGGCCCACCCAGCCAGCGAGGGTTACGGTTTGTCCAATGTGCTCGGAACGAAGGGATCCGAGGTCATGTGTGCGCAGCACAGCACGCCTTTCTGCGGGGTAACACGGGAAGTCATACGGAAAGTTAAATAGGATCGTCCGGGGAACGATTCCGTTCGAGTTTACCCGCTGCAAAGGGACTGTCACCGCATGAGCGCGCACCAGCAACTGCATCGAAGGCTTGGCACCTTCGATGCCACCGTTATCGGCCTTGGCTCCATGCTGGGCGCGGGAGTGTTCGTGGTCTTCTCCCCCGCCGCCGCGTTGGCGGGAAATTTGCTGGTCCTATCGGTGGTCATTGCCGGGGGCGTTGCGTACTGCAACGCGGTCGCATCAGCTGCCCTGGCAGCGAAGTATCCCACCAGCGGAGGGACGTACGTCTACGGCCGCAAACAGCTCGGTGAGTGGCCGGGGTTCCTCGCCGGTTGGGGCTTCGTCACCGGAAAAACCGCCTCGTGCGCAGCGATGGCGCTGACATTCGGCAGTTATGTTGCCGGTGCCTATGCAGTGCCGGTGGCCATCGCGGCGGTGGTGGCGTTGACCGCAGTCAACTTGCTGGGAATCACCCGGACGGCACTGCTGACCCGCATCCTGCTGTGCGTGGTGCTGGCCACCCTGGTGTTTGTGGCCGTTGCGGCGATTGTGGGGCCGCACCCGGCAGCGGAAGGACCTCTGACGGCTTCCTCGGGCGGACCCGGGGGTGTGTTGCCAGCTACCGGACTGCTGTTCTTCGCCTTCGCAGGTTACGCCCGGATTGCCACGCTGGGCGAGGAAGTCAAGGACCCGTCCCGCTCCATCCCGAAGGCCATCCTGGCCGCACTGTCTGCCGCCTTCGTCATTTACCTGGCACTGGCACTGCTGCTGCTCAACCACCTTCCCGGCGGAGAATTGGCGGGTACACACACCCCGCTGCTGGAAGCGGTCCTGCAGTCACGGCTGGCAGCCGGTGCGCCGTTGGTGCAGGCGGGGGCGGCGGCTGCGTGCCTCGGAGCGCTCCTTGCCCTCATTACCGGCGTGGGACGCACCGCTTTGGCCATGGCACGCGAACGGGACCTTCCCCGGCAGCTGGCCCGGGTGGGCGGAAAGCACTTTGTTCCGTACGCTGCCGAAGTCGCCGTTGCTGCGGTCGTTATCCTGCTCCTGCTGACCACCGACGTCATGACTGTGGTGGGCTTTTCAAGTTTCGGCGTGCTCCTGTACTACGCGGTGGCCAACGCCTCCGCCTACACGCTGGCATCGCACCCCGGGTACGCACCCAGGTGGCTCAACGCAGTGGGTTTCCTGGCCTGCCTTTTGTTGGCCTTCACCCTTCCACCGGCCTCGGTGCTCACCATGACGGCGGTCCTGGCCACCGGTGTGGCGGGGCGCTGGCTGGTGCTGCGGCTACGGCTGCGGGCGCGGCGAAAGTTATCCACATAGCTCCTCGGGCATCTGTTTTTGCCGCGCCCGGCTGGAAGACTTTGGCCATGGGAGCAACACGGTCGTCGGCAACCCGGGGTCAGGAAGCGACTCAAGCAAAGGGAAGTTCCCGTGGTCCCCGGGTTGCTGATGCCGTGCGCACCGTGGCATCCATCCGTCCCGCGCCTGATAGTGCGGGAATGATTGACCAGCTGCGTGAACTGGAGGATCTGAAGGGGGCCGCCGCTGCAAAGCAGGCCAGGATCGCTGTGGCCTACGGCCTCGCGAGGAGACAAGAACAGGCCGCAGCGGATGTCCCGGCTGCCGGGGTGGGAGCGGAAATCGCCTTCGCCCGCCGGGAGTCCCCTGTCAGGGGCGGCAGGCTGCTGGGCTTGGGGAAAGCCCTGGTCACCGAGATGCCCCACACCCTCGCCGCTCTCGAGTCCGGGCAGCTGAACGAGTGGCGAGCCACCCTGGTCGTAAAAGAAACAGCCTGCCTGTCCGCCGAGGACCGGGCCGCCGTGGACGAGGAAATCGCCGCCGATACCGGGACCCTCGACGGAGCCGGGGACCGGGCCATCACCGGCGCCGTCCGTGCCGCAGCGTACCGGCGGGACCGCCAGTCTGTCGCGAAGCGGGCTTCCCATGCCGTCTCAGAGCGAA
>NZ_JBNHFS010000006.1:0-287736 GCF_059090465.1 Arthrobacter sp. MDT2-3
TGGTGCCGCCCAGGCCCAGGCCCAGGTCTACGTCGGCTACGACGTCGGTGGTGGGGATGGTGGTGCCGGTGCCGTTGGTGCCGCCCAGGCCCAGGCCCAGGTCTACGTCGGCTACGACGTCGGTGGTGGGGATGGTGGTGCCGGTGCCGTTGGTGCCGCCCAGGCCCAGGCCGAGGTCTACGTCGGCTACGACGTCGGTGGTGGGGATGGTGGTGCCGGTGCCGTTGGTGCCGCCCAGGCCGAGGCCGAGGTCTACATCGGCTACGACATCGGCGGTCGGGACGAGGGTTCCAGCGCCATCCGTACCCGATTCGTTGCCGAGAACAAGCGCCGCGTCTGCGGCAACCGCAGCGTCAGCGAGGGCACCATCGGTGCCCGTCACGTTCCCCAGGCCAAGATTGACGTCAGCCGCGGCGGCCGCGTCGAGGACATTACCGGAAGTCCCGGTAGCCGTTTCATTGCCGAGAACAACTGCTGCGTCTGCGGCAACCGCAGCGTCAGCGAGGGCACCATCGGTGCCCGTCACGTTCCCCAGGCCAAGATTGACGTCAGCCGCGGCGGCCGCGTCAAGGAGATTACCGGAAGTCCCGGTAGCCGTTTCATTGCCGAGAACAACTGCTGCGTCTGCGGCAACCGCAGCGTCAGCGAGGGCACCATTGGTGCCCGTGACGTTGCCGAGAGCCAGGGCCGCATCTGCGGCAATGGCGGCGTCAGCCCCGGTGGCAGGACTGGCTGTGCCTGCATGGTTCCCGAGGCCGAGATTAAGGGCTACGTCGGCTGCTACAGCAGCGTCAGCGATGGTTCCGTTGCTGCTGCCAGTTTCGGTGAGGTGGCCCAGGCCGAGGTTTACGTCTGCGGCGACTGCGAGGCCGGTGTGCGTGGTTTCCGGGGCGCTGGGGGTATCTGCAGCGTTTGCCGCCGTGCAGCTAAGGGCAAGAAGCCCGCCGGCAAAGAGGGTGCCGAGCAACCCTCTGCGAAGGTTGGAATTCATGGTGGTGTCTCCTGAAGAAGTTGAGTTTGGGGCGCTGGATCAGCAACCCGGTGGCCGTGTTCTGCCACAGACGGGCAGAAGGGCCCTCAACTAGTCAGGAGAGGAACCGGGGTCAAAAGACACCGGTGAAGGAGCATGTTCGGAGTAATCACCCAGCGGGATGGTGCCCGTCAGGGGAAGCTGAAGACTAAAGGAATCCACCCAGGCCGCCGGACCGGGACCTGCCGCGGATGCTGAGCTGCCGCCACTGCCTGAGGCAGGGGGCGTAGGAGCCTGGGCCGGATAAGGGAGCCTGTCCGAAGGCAGGGAAAGATCACTGCTCAGCGGTTGCAAACCCGTGCCCGCAACGGCAGAAAGCGAAAAGTTAGATGCCCCGGAAGTGGGAGAAACCGCGCTGACAACGGACTTGTCTGTTTCCATTGCGTAGTCCGTGGCGTTGTCGGCAGATTCAACCTGCGCTGAGGCGTCCTCGATCGCGGCTGAAGTTAGGTCATCGGCACTGGCAGTACTGGCTTCTCCAGCTGTTTCGTCTACAGGTGCGATTGGAAGCTGCGGAAGCGCTTCAGGCAACTGAGCGTCACCTGCCACCAGGTCAGTGACGGGTTCAACGACGGGCTCCAGGACGGGAACAGCATCCACCAAGGGCGGAACGACAGTGCCGACTGCACCGGCGACCACGTCATCGGCAACCGCTGTGACCGGGGCCGTAACGACGGAAACGGTGCCAGCCGGCACCACATGGTTCACCAGGGGTATTGAAGTGATGAGGTCATCTACGGCCCCGGACACGGGCACCACTGCCGGCTGCAGCAGACCGTTGTGAGGAGCTGCGGGAGCAGGGTCGTGTTCTGCAATCCGCGATAGGGCAGGCAGGGTTTCGTTCAGCGTCCCCGTCAGTGAGGACGCCGAGGACGTCGCGCTGCCCAACAGCGAGGAAGAATCCGAAAGAGTGTCTGCACTGGCGGCTGGAGAGGAAAAGGTCAGCCACGTGAGCGTGGCGGCGCCTGCCAGGAGAACGGGCCGGAGGGCACGCCAGCCAGAACGAGCTCCAGTCATGTGCACCACCCCCCGGTAATGTCTGCGTAGACAACGGTCTCAGAATAAAACTAATCCCTTGATTATGTCCAACTTCTCCCGAGAACAATTTGTGAACGAACCGTTTTCGCCTTTTGGAAGTGGGGCTCGAACTGCCGGGACAGGTGAATTCCTGACGGCCACCCAGAGCAGTACCTACGGGAATACGAGGCCCCTCTGAGGTGATAAGGGCCTACGACGGGGGATTGACCCTGTTCACGGAGGGCTCCCGTTTCCGCCGCTGGCCCGGCTGCTGCCGCTCTTTTCGGGGTGGAGATTACAAATGAGCCCCCTACTACGTGGGATTAAACCGGCTCCTGCTTCCGCTGTCATCGGAAGGTGCTACCTGATCCCTCAAGCGCACTGACAGGCCATGCCCCACTTCATGCGCTGTCGTTTCGGTTGAATGACCGTGCGATAGCCTGCACGGGGTACGCGGTCAACCAGATAATCCCGGCACAAATTAGAAGGATTCCAGCCGCGGCCATATGCCCGAGAAACATTAGCAACGCCACGATCAACGTTCCGCCATAGGTGAGGGTAAAACTCAGCGTGTCGTGTCAAAGAGCATCAGTAGTCACCTGGTCCGGGGTGGGGGAGCGGGGTGGCAGATGCCGGTACAGCGTGGTGCGTTTGAGCCCGGTCTTGGCAGTATTCTCCTTCATGGAGAAGCCCTTGTCCCGCAGCAGGGCGGCGTGTTCGATTTTACCGGCGCCGATCACTGAAGGCCGTCCCGCGCGGCGCCCGTTGGCGGACGCCACCGCCCGGGCATGCGAGGCCCGCTCGGCGGCGTAGGTACGTTCCATCTCCGCGAAGAGAGCAAGCATGACAACCGCCAGCTGCGCCATCGAGCTGTCCGGGTTGGACGTGTCGATGGGCAGGGGATCAGCAAGCGTCCGGACACCCACACCGCGTTCCTTGAGCAAGTACACCAGGTTCAGTGTGTCCCGCACCGTCCGTCCCGGCCGGTCAAGCGTGGGAATACAAGCACGTCACCGGCTCTGGCATGACGCAAAGCGTCCTGGAACCCCCGCGCGGTCCCGGGTCGCCCCTAACTTCTTATCTGAAAAGACTGTCTCAATGCCGGCGTCCGTAAGGGCATCCAACTGCCGGGTAAGATCCTGCTCTACCGTTGATACACGCGCCTACCCAATGTCCACGCTAAAACCGTACCGAAAGTTGTCTCTGTGACGGGCCATTGTGGCGGGGGTTTTGGAACAACATACGGGACAGTTGGGTTACGCAGGACCTGGCTGATCGAGAGGCGTCCGGGAATGTCCCATCACAGGTGTCCCAGTTTTAAGGACGTGGGACGTGACGTTAGCGGCGGTTGGAGAGCTGGGCATACACGCTCACCGTTGATTGGTGGGAGATATTCTTCGCTTGGCCCGATGAGCGCCTAGCGGCAGTTGAGGTGTCAGCAGCAGACATGAGCGAACTCTTGAAAGTTCTGGTCCAGTTGTAGTTGTGTTTCTAAGGACTAAGCGGCAAAGGAGGATGTTGAATGTCTGAATTCCTCACATCACATGACCGTACCCGCATCGCCTATGAACGGTTGGGTGAGGGCCCGGTTGTGATCCTGGTTGCCGCAGCCATGCAATTCCGGGGTTTCGATCCCGCCACTGTGGAAATGGCACGGCTTCTTGCCGATGAGGGATTCACGATTGTGAATTACGACCGGCGTGGAAGGGGAGAGAGCGCCAACGCGACCTCGTTGACCCTTCGGAACGAGATCGAGGATCTTTCGGCGCTCACTGCAGCTAATGGCGGCCAAGCGGCGCTGTTTGGCAGTTCATCCGGTGGGGCAATCTGCCTTGCGGCCGCGGCCGCTGGACTTGCAGTGACAAAGCTAGCTCTGTGGGAAGTGCCGCTCGGAACGGAGAACGGAACGGACGGGGCTGAGTTTTTCGCTGGGCTCCGTGAGCGGATCGAGGCAGGCGACTGCACCGGCACGATCGAGTACTACATGAAGGACATGCCCCCGGAGTGGATTGAGGGCGCTCGGAACAGTCCCGCCTGGCCGGTGATGCTGGAGCTGGGCCCGAGCCTCTCAGCAGACGCCGAAGCACTGGCCTGGGCACAATCGGCCCCACGCGCCCAGCTTTGGTCAGCAATAAACCAGCCCACCGTCGCCCTTGTGGGCGAGCAGACTTTACCGGTCATGCACACGGCCGCCGACTCGATTGTGGATAACCGGGCCAACGCCCACAAGCGAGTCATTCGTGCTGCTAATCACGGCTGGGAACCCAAGGTGATGGCCGAAACACTTGCAGACTTTTTCCACAGCTCATTCGATACCGCACGCGGGATGACAGTTTTGTCGGCATCCGGCACAGTCACGCCCCCGGCTCAGGATCAGCGGCAGTGACGCGCCCGCGGGTGCCGTCAACAACGACTGGTTGGCCGTCGTACAGGGTACGGGTGCCCGCTGCTGTGCCCATGACTGCTGGGATGCCATATTCCCGGGCGACGATGGCGGCGTGGGAACCGATGCCACCGGCGTCCACGATGACGGCGGCGGCGCGCTGGAACAGGGGAGTCCAGGAGGGGTTGGTATAGGGGCATACAAGGATTTCTCCGCTGCGGAGCAACCCGAATTCGTGTGGTGCCCGGATGATTCTTACCCTTCCGGTGGCCTGCCCGCGACTGGCCGGAACACCGGAAACCAGGGCGTCCTGGCTGCGAGGGTTTGGTGGGAACAGTGTGGCCGTATCCAGCAACGGTATAGATTCTAGATCGCGGCGCTTCGCGGCCCTGGCCGATACCAGGCGGCGGTATCGTTCCCGCTCTGCTGCGGGAAGCGCGGCGCCGTCGTCCATTCCGGCCAGCTCTTCAAAGCGCAGATGATGCACGTCGGCTGGATCATCAAGCACCCCGGCCTCGCACAGTCGCCTGCCCAGTTCCGATAGTGCGCGGCGGAGCGGCGGCAGCACCATGGTGGCGTAGAAGTGGCTGTCTTCGCGGAAGCCGACCCCGGTCTTCGCGGCGTTGACCGCGGGCAGTAGCTGCTGGCGGACGGCCGGGATCTTGAGGGCGGGATGCCGCTTGAGTTCGGCAAGTGCCTGGCCGGTTTGGTCCGCGGCCGGGGGTCGCTCGCCCAACATGGATGTGATCAGGCTAAGGACCACTTCGGGGGCATCAGACCAGGTCGGTGAGCTGCTCAGCACTATGCTGACGGTTTCGCGGTGCCCGTACTCGGTGAGGAAAGCCTGGAAACCTGCGTGGAATTCTTCATATTCCGGGTCGTGCTCCAGTCGGGGGAGCAGGTCAGCTGGTGCCAGTTCCGTGAAGGCCTTGGCCAGCCCGGCGCAGGACCGGACCTGATCGGCCAGTTCCTCCAGGGCCCGGTTGGCTTGGCTGGTGCGTGTTTCCGCGCCGGCGATGAGTGCAGGGCCAAGGCCCTTCTTGCCCAAGAAGATGAGCATCAGGCGCATCTTCAACTGGGGAACGAAGGCGCCTGGCAGGTAGGAGATTCGAAGCTCGGTGATCCCGTGCATCGTGGTGAAGGCGTCCTCCGCGAGCCCAACGACCTCCTGCCATGACAGGGGTCGCGGGTCCTGTCCCGCGAGGTGCCGGATGTTTTCCCGGAATGTCGTGAACCTGATGTCCTCGGTCCAGTGGGCAGGGTTGTATCGGCGGGCGCGCCGTGCCACGGAAACCGGGCCGGCGAAGGTGCGCAGAGTGGGGCGAGGCACGGGCGGAACCAGCCGGATCACCACCCCATCTTCCTCAGGTAACAGGTCGTTGACCGATGGGAAGATGACTCCGACGCTTCCTGCCATCCCATGGAGCATGGGCAGGATTCCGCGCCGTATCCAGCCGGAGACATCCAGCGGATAGGGGCGGACCTGGAACAACTCCAGAAAGACCGGACCTGTGAGGCGTTGGAACCTGTTCAGGAGTAAGGGGCCAGGCGGCAGACCTGTCATCGGGCGTGCCTGAAGCAAGTACACGCGGCCCCCAGCTACTGCCCATTCAATGTCCTGCGGGTGGCCGAACAGGTCCTGTGCCCGCAGAGCCAGCCGCGCGAGTTCCGCCAATTGCTCTTTACTCAGGGTCGGGCGCGGGTCGCTTGTGCCTGCGATTTCCTGGGTTCCCCCGGCTGAATGTGGGCTGATGATGACTTCGTGCCCGCCCGGGGTAAAGGATCGCGTCCGGCCGGTTCTGTCCAGAACGTAATGCTCCGGCGTGACGCGTCCGGAAACCACGGCCTCACCCAGCCCGGGGCTGGCATCAACCACGATTTCACCCCGTTGTCCTGTCACAGGGTTCGCGCTGAACAACACACCGGCAGTATCGGCGGGGACCATGTCCTGCACAACGACGGCGATCGAGACCTGATGCGGGTCGATGCCCTGGCGCTGCCGGTAAGCGATGGCCCGGTCCGTCCACAACGAGGTCCAACATTCCACTACTGCATGGATCACGGCCTGCTCACCAACAACGTTCAGGAACGTGTCCTGCTGCCCGGCAAACGCGGCACCTGGCAGATCCTCGGCGGTGGCACTGGAACGCACAGCCACCAGCCCGGCGCCCAAAGCTGCGTAGGCAGCAGCGATGTCCTCAGAGACCCTCCGCGGAACGCGCGCTTCAGTAAACAATGCCCGGATCCGCGCCCCGCCGTCCTCAGCATCTATCCACCTCTCCAGTTCGGCACGCAACCCGGATTCCGCCAACAGCGCCGTGTAAGCGGAGGTGGTGATGACAAACCCAGAAGGAACAGGGAAACTGTTGCGCACGAGTTCGCCGAGGTTCGCGCCCTTCCCTCCAGCAACCGCCAGATCCCCGGCGCCGAAGTCTGAAAGAGCACCCGTGAATTTTTCAGTCATCACGCTCCCTGATGTCGAGGTTTGGATCGGCCCGACCATTCCCTGAGCAACCCCCGCTCCTTGATGTCCACGCACCTCCAGAGGGGACTTTCCCCGGACACGGTCACGAGCGGCTCACTGCCGCTCGCTATTCCCGGATGGGTTACGTGTCGGCCCAGGTCGCGGCAGCTACCCCGTACTCCGGCCTGCCGGCGGGCCGGTACTTCTGGATGACGAGGCCGCGGGACGTAGCGTACGACTGGACCAGCTCGAGCCTGTAGTCCGGGCCGGAATCAGGGAACAGCCGATTGCCCTGCCCGATCACCACCGGGTAGACAACCAGGTCGAGTTGGTCCACTAGATCGTTGGCAAGCAACCAGCGGACCAGTGAGAGGCTGCCGGGCACAACGAGGTCGCCCTCGCCTTCCTCCTTCAACTTTCTAATTTGCGATGCAATGTCTCCGGTCAGGACGGTGGTCGGTTCCCATTGCGGGTCTGAGAGCTTGGTGGACACCACGTACTTCTGGCGGTCGTTCAGCGCCCCAGCGACGGGATCTTCCGTCGGGTCACCCATCCCCGAACCCCACGATCGGGCGAACACCTCATACGTCCACCTGCCGAACAGGAACGCCGCGGCGTTGCCGTATACCTCGTTGAGGTAGCCGCGGGACTCGGGGTCCAGCAGCGGACCGGCCCAACCACCGCGTTCGAAACCGCCCCGACGATCCTCATCGGGCCCGCCAAGGCCCTGCATAACGCCATCAACGGTGACGTTCATGGTGACTTTCAAGTCCATGTTCTGCTCACTTTCTCTGGCCATAGGTTTCAAGCGTGGGATGTAGACCACCCAGTTCCTGGGGCGTCGGCCCGCCCTGGTGCCTTGACTTGATCAGCTCGGGTCGAACGTGACTGCGCGGACCTTCCGGGATTGGGACGGCAGCAGCGGCCGCCAGGGCAGCCCGTTACTGGCGCTTTTCGTCTTTTTTGGCCCGGGTTTCGTACACCAGCTCGACCAGTCCCTGGTCATACGGTGTTGCGCTTTGAAGGTTCAGCACGTTCGGGTCCTGCCCGGGAGGAAAAACGCCCCGGCCGGCGCCTACGGCAATCGGCATCACCACCAGCCTCACCCAGTCCACGACACCCGCGGCCAAGAACGTCCCTGTGAGGGTAAGGCTGCCCCAGACAATAATGTCGCCGCCGGTCTCGTTTTTGATCCGCCTGATCGCTTCGACGGGGTCGCCGGATTCGATGGCCGCCTCGGGCATGTCTCCCCAGGGGGCTTTGGTTAGGCTGCGGGAGAAAACGATGCGGCGGAGCCCGTTCAGCGTTGGCGCGATGATTTCATCTTTGGATGCAGGTGTCGGCCAGTACTCGGCGAACATACGATAGGTGTTTGCCCCGAGGACCATGGTGTCCACTGTTTTCAGCCATTCCAGCTGGCTGCGGTCAAATTGGGCCGTGCCCCCGTCCAGATGCTCATAGAAGGTGAACTCGTTGTTGGCATCGGCCGCGAAACCGTCGGCGCTGACAAAGTCCTGAACGATCAGTTGCCCCATAACCTGCTCCTGCCTCCCGTGTCGTCGTGGACTCTACGCCGGGGCATCTGCGCCATCAAGCCCTAGACCGGAGAAGGCCGCGTAAGGAGCTGATACCTTTCCAGGGAAGTGCGACCGTTCCCGGAGCCTGCACCAGGAATGAAGGAGTTCAATAGGGGGACGACTCGGGGTAGCCTCTGAGAAGCGTGCACCCGCGGCAATGAAGAGGTTGATCACCACTTTGACCTATAGGACTGCAGGCGCCACCGCATGTCGATTTTTTGTGGGCCATAGCGCGCTGACCTGCGGCTTTACGTGAGCGGGTCCGATCACGAGAACATTGTCGCTGCGTTGACTGGGAGTTCATGTCTGCAGGAGGATTTGCGTGACGGGTGTTCGTCGACCTTTGGTGCGAGGCTGGCGAATGGGGGGAACACACGTCCGGGTAGCTGGCTTCCGGTTCAAACCGCTGGGAGTCAGCTTCCTGTCCCCCGGTGTGTCCGGATGTGGTGGAGTGGCACTGTTCTTCTTGTGCCCTGGGACGTACTCTTAGCGGGATTCCACGCTCCGGTTGCGGGCTCTTGGGGAAACGGGAAAGGGTGAAGGACGAGATGGCACTCAAAGACGAGTGGGACCGACTGGATTCAGAGACGCGTCAGTGGCTCTTGGATAATCCGGGATGTGTGGTGGTGCCGCGCACTGTCGCCGCCCTGATTCAGCAGAATTCCGCGGGGCACGTCGAAGTCGACGGGCACGGCCAGATCCTCCTTTCCCGTGAGGATCTGGATTTTATCCGTGAAAAGGGAACGGGCGTGGGCGCGAATGAAGCCAGCGGGGCCTTGCAGTTCTTCGATGCAACGCAGCCCGGAAAGCACGCCTAAGCCCTGGGGTTTGCTGCGAGGGTGTGGGCTTCGAAACCGCTGACAGAATCCGTCGCTCCTTTCGACGTGCGCTCAGGACCAGCCTGAGCGCACGATACGCGGATGGCGCTCACTTCGACCTTCTCATGCGTTGACCGGACCGTTCATGCGAGCCGGTCAACCGGTTCCAGTGGTCCACTAGCTCTGGTCGTGGTTCCTGGGAGAGCAGCATGTCCGCTTCCGTTCTCGTCTTCAAGAGGGCATGGGCCCATTCCCGCCGAATTTCCCTGTCCCGGTTAGCCTCTACCGCTGCCCAGTGAGTGGATCGAATGTCGGCGGCGATACTTCCCGCGGGCGTGCTGGCTATGGGCTGCCGCAGTTGCAGGTAGGCATCCAGCAGTTTCCGGGCCCTGTCAACGGAACCATAAACTTCCGCGGGAACGATAATTCCTGTCGAGCAAGTGGCACCGTGCGCCAGCGCCAGCGGAAGAGTGTCGTCATCCCAGCGCCGTTTCGAGGGGAGCCAGGACAACCGGGCGAGATCCAACCCCATGTCTACAGCCTCCAAGCACAACGCTGCGGCAAGGTCGATCCAAAGGGTCACCTTTTTTGGGCAGACGAGATACGTCATGGGCCGCGCCTTCCTCTAACCGCTATCAAGGTAAAACCTTCATGCTTTTTCAGCCAGCAACCGGCAAGCACCGCCTTTTACGCCGATATAACCCGCTAAGGTTATTGCCGACTGTTCCAACCGGCGTCGGCTGGTTCCGCCTTCTTCCTTCAGTCGTTACTGCCTTTGCCTTTACCTTTGCCCTCGTTGCTTTTCTCGTCTCTGGGTGCTGGTTCTTGCTCCGGCACGGGAGCTGGCTCCACAGGCAAAGCACCTTCCTGCGGGACTGTCACTGCCGGTTCCGCAGGCACGGGCGCTGTCGGTTGTTCAACGGCGGCCGCATCTGCTTCGGCCTTATCTGCCGCTTCTACAGCTGCTGCATCTTCGGCTGCTTTCGCCGCGGCCGCGGCCTCGGCGGCTTCAATCTCCACAGTCAACGCGGCCCGGACTGCAGTGATGATGGTCATGATGTTGCGGCGCCGTTCGTCAGTTACGTGGCCGTTGCCGGCGGCGGAGGAAAGCTCCGCTTCAAGGTTGTCCAAAGCCTCCAGAGCCCCGGCATGATCGCTGGTAGCCGCCGCCTCGCTTACGCTTAGCACCCGCGCCTGAAGCTGCCGATTCAGGACTTTCATCTCTGCCAAAGAGCACTGTCGCCAGGCACTAATCATGGATAAATTTCCACACACGCTACTCCGGCGCACTGCTTCCAGAAAGGAACCCTGATGTCGAAGAACAACGAGCCCGATCCCCGGGAACGTCACATCAGCACGCCGAATCCTGCTGTGGAAGGTGATAGCGGACAATACGTAACCGGTGACTACGGAGACGCCGGGTCGGTAGACGCCCGCGCTGACGCGCAGGGAAGTGGTGAATACGCCGAGGGTGACTATGGAGATGCCGGATTGGTAGACGCTGGCCCTGACGCGCGGGCAAGCGGTAAATACGCCGAGGGTAAGTATGGAGATGCCGGATCGGTAGACGCCGACGCTGACCTGCAGGAAAGTGGTGAATACGCCGAGGGGGACTACGGAGCTGCCGGAACAGCCCACCAGCGCGGCACCGCAGCCGACCAAGCCAATGGTTCCCCTAGGGACCAAGATGTCGTTCCGGCCCGCCCCGATGACGATTCGGAAAATGGAGCCCGCGACCAATAACCTGGCGCTCCACCACCGATCGTCCCATTACTCTTACTTTCTGAGTGGTTGCTTGTGGGCAAGTATCCGAAAGACGATGCCGCCAGGTCCGCCGCGCTGAACTTCGGTAATGGTGAAGCCCGCGCCCGTCAGGTACGGCACAGGATCACGGGTGATATGTTCGGCGCTGACGCGGATGCTTAGTGGTTCGATTGCCCTCATAATGCTGCGAGCCAGGGCGCGGGTGGAGCGCCCGTGTTCGGTCAGGACGAATACCCCGCCCGGACGGAGTACACGGTAGGCCTCACGGCTGGCGGCCAGGGGATCGGGGATGGTGCAGAACGTGAACGTGGAAATGAAGGTATCTGCGCTTTCCGAGGGCAGGTCCAGGGTCTGCGCGTCACCTTGATGTAACTCCACGCGGTTGATTCGCTTTTCCACTACGCGTCTGCACGCAAGGGCGAGCATCTTTTCGGAGAGGTCAAACCCGGTCACATGCTCCACCCCCGGGCCGTACAGCGGGAGGTTCAGGCCCGAACCCACCCCTATTTCGACTACCTCCCCGTGAGCCATCGACACGGCCCAGTCCCGGGCCCCATCGGCGATATAGCGCTCGAAGAAGTTCATCCACCGGTCATAAAAGCGGGCATTCTTGTTGAAGGCTCTCGTGATGTCCTCGTTGCTGGTTTGGGGCATATCAACCTCCCGGAGAAGCCAGGTTCTTCCGCTGCCGGCCCCGTTCCGAAGTCGCCCTTGTGACGGGGGATTAGGGGGCGAGATTTGAAAACACTACGAGACAGCAAGATTACGCGCCATTCACGGAGATCCGGCGCCCATTCCAAATACGTCTGCGCGGAACACCAGGAGTGTCCCAGTTCCAAGAAAGTGGGACACGGCCATTGGTTTGCCTGGGTGTGCGCGCTAGTAAAAAGTTGCATGACGCGGGTAAGCGCACGCAACAGAAATGAGTACTCACTACTGCTTTTTTCTCCCCCTGCAGGCACTAGTCTGCGGGGTACGGCAAAGTTATGGCTGCTGAGTTGCTGGGCCAGCGACCTGACCATATCCGTAGGAGCGCTGGTGTGGCGCTCCGGAGGGATGGAGTGTTTACTGGCCAATTTGATATCCATGCAATGAAGCAAATGGTGAGGCAGTTGTGTATCTTTATCCAGCTCCCAAGTTCGATGCCGGCCTGGCACTGATAAGCGCCCCCCGCTACTTGCCCCCCTGGGCCGGGTTCTTGCTTCATAACTACTGTGTGATGGCCAGGGGGTTAGCCCGTGCGCCCAGCGGCTAAAGTACTCTCTCTGGGCGGCAACACGATCTGGTTAACCGCAGCCCGTGTCGTGCCCATGGTCACGGGCCTTCTATTTTGGGCCCTGGCTGCAATTCATTTGGCCCCGGCTGAGCTCGGCTTAGCTTCCGCGGTCGTCGCGGCGGCGCTGCTGACAGTTCAAATAGGGATGCTTGGTGTTGGCCCGGCCATACTGACCCTCCTGCCCGCGGAAACCGAAGAGCGTCGGTTGATAACCACAAGCCTGCTCACTGTAGGGCTCTCATCCCTCATAGTCGCGACTGCGCTGCTCACAATAACTGGTGCCCTCGGTCCTGGGGTCGGCCAGGCCTGGGCTGATCCAACAGCAGCGGCGGCGTTTCTGGCTGCCGCTTTTTTCGCTACCACGGCTTACCAGCTTGACCATATCCATGCTGCTCAATGCCAAGCCCACTTGGCGTTGATGCGCAGCTTGCTCCAGAGTCTCGTCCAGTTGGCCGTTCTGGCTACTTGCCTGGCCGGCGGATACCGCAGCCTCATCACCGTCGTCGGCGCGGTCGCCGCTGGAGCCGCAGCCAGCGTACTTCTTGGACTGCTACAGGTATACCGTGCTGGCATTGGTCCCGGGGCCAAAAACGCCCTACGGCTTCGGGAAATCCTGAATTTACTCCGTCCCGCACTCCGGAACTATCCCCTCATGCTCGCTGACCGAGCGCCCGGCTACGTGTTGCCTCTCATCATCGCCGCTACACTCAGCACCTCAGCCACTGCGGCCTGGTACGTCGTCTGGATGCTGGCAACAGCAGTCTTTTTCGTTCCACAGTCCGCCGGCTTTTCCCTGCAGACTAAGCTCGCGGCCCCCGGCCATCATCCGGGCCTGGTTGTACGGGCGCTTCGAATCAGCCTCCTCCTCACCCTTGCAGCAGGAGGGGTCCTGCTTGGAGCAAGCCCCTTTATCCTGCAAATGCTCGGCTCTCAGTACGCCCCGCACTGGGTCTTACTTCCGTTACTGGTCCCGGCACTGGTCCTGAATTGTGTGACGCAGATTTACTATGGCGTTTGCCGGGCCGGAGAGCATCAGGCGGAAGCAACCGCTGTTGCAGTCCTGGCAGCAGCTATCGCAGTAGTGCCCGCCGCAGCCGCTGCCCAGCTCTACGCGCTACCAGGGGTGTCGGTGCTGTGGCTATCGGCCCAGTTCGCAGCAGCACTCGTTGCTGCTTGGCGCCTGGGGAATATTCATGCCCGTACCGGAAGTCCCAAACCAGACCACATCCCTGCGCATAAATCCAGCAACCCGGACGTATTGGACGCGCTCTGATGTCAAACGCCATGCCCATTCAGTTTCGGTACTTACGGTCAGTA
This sequence comes from Arthrobacter sp. MDT2-3, assembly GCF_059090465.1. Classification (NCBI taxonomy): domain Bacteria; kingdom Bacillati; phylum Actinomycetota; class Actinomycetes; order Micrococcales; family Micrococcaceae; genus Arthrobacter; species Arthrobacter sp. MDT2-3. The sequence goes on from NZ_JBNHFS010000006.1 coordinate 13,647, forward strand.
CAGTTGCTAGAAGCCTTCATGCAGGGGCCCGTGCTGACTCAATCTGCGCCGCTGCGGCAAGTGCGGATCTGGCCCTTCCGTGAGGCCGTCAACCGCTTCCAGTGTTCCACCAGGTCCGGTTGTGGTTCCCGAGCCAGCAACACGTCAGCCTCTGTTCTGGCCCTCGAAAGGGCGTCAGCCCAATCAAGTTGGATCCTTCTATCCAGGCTCCCCTCTACTGCTATCCACTGCGTGGAACGGATGTCGATTGCAGTCGTGGCCATAACTGGGCTGACCAGAGCCTGTCGCAGCTGCAGGTACGAGCCCTGCAGCTTTTTTACCCTATCGACGGAACCATGCACTTCAGCGGAAACGACGATCCCTGCCGAGCAAGCGGCCCCGTGCCCCAGCGCCAAGGGAAGAGTGTTTTTATCCCAGTGGCGCCTGGACGGCCGCCAAGACAAAGCCGCGAGGTCCAACCCCATCTCCACGGCCTCGAAGCACACAGCTGCCGGTAGGTCGATCCACCGGAGCACCATCTCAGGGCAGATCAGGTACATCATCGGCTGGGCCTTCCTCTAACCGCTATCAGCGTAAAACCTTGTGTGCTCATTGGCATAGCAATTCCGACAACGCTGAACTGGAGGGAGGCGCCCCCGTCCTCGACGTGTTCCTGAACCTGAAACCCGTCGTTTCAGAAGCCGCGGACTTGGCGTATTAGGACTCGACGTCATCGCGGGTATGTGTGTATTCCGTTGGACCCCATTGCCTCATGGCGCAATAGCGGGTGGGCCATATGTAGCGGCACATTGCTTTCACGGGCTGGATGGGCAGCAGGCAAGGTGCCTCCGCGGAGAGGTGTCCCCCCAAGGAAGGGGGACACTGCGGCGACGAAGAATCGGGAAACCTTCCGCCGGCCCGGTGCTCGGCCTTTGGGCAGGTACCTCGGATTTACGAAACGCGTACCAATTACTCGAGCGCATCCCAAGGTAAGGGCCGTATGGTGATGACCGGAGCCGGCGGCGTCGGCGTTCGCCTGAGACCACGAACGCCTCCCCCAGCCGTCGCCGGCTCCGCATCCGGTGGGTGATTGCCGGAAAGATCCCCGCGGCGGAGTGAAGCTCAAGATCGAGGCAATAAATCCCGAAGATCGACGTACGCGCTTCCGCCTAGTCCTCTGACTTCCTAGGGTTGGCTCTACAGGGCAGCAGAAACAACTACGTCAAGGGGGACGTATGGGTATGAATATTCAGCTCGCGGCAAAGGAAGCGCGGTCGGTGGAGCCGCCAACGGTCGCTCCTGTTCCCGCTCCACCTAAGAGCCGCTGGATAAAACCCCGCGCAGCGCAACAAACCCCGCGCTATAAGGGCCGGGAACATGAGGTCCAGCGGCTGATCCGCGACCTCGCCGCACTTGCAGCCAAACATCGTCCGTCAGTTTCCTAGGAAGATCCGCTATCCCAACCGGCGGGAGTCGTGCCGCATGGTCAGCGCGGCTGCCGCGAGGGCCGGGTAGTCTCATCGCGAACAGTTCATGTCTGCCATTTTCGGCCACCAGATCGTGCAGCCGATTGAAGGCATTCATGGTGTGAAATGGTTTCGGTACAGCCTATTCCTCTGGTGCTGCCCACCCTAAGCTATGGGCATCCACCGCAAACAGGAGGCACCCATGCGCACGACAGAACCAATGACTGAAACCGAACAGGTCCATCATCTCTTGGAGAACCTCACAGCCCGTCTGGCCAGGGGCAGGGAATGGGCCACACCCGGCGTGCAGGCTGCCCTGCAAAGAGCGGTAGCCGGGCTGGATACCGGCATCGAAACCGCCTCCCCGCGCCTGCAAACGGTTTTGCGCCGGCTCGCGGACGAGCTTGCGGGCGGTGTCGAGACACTGACGCCGCGGGTTCAGGAACAGTTGAAGCGGGTTGGGCCGAAAGCAGCTGCTGAAGTCACGGCTCCCGCGCCGGACGGAGCGGGGCGGTCGGCGGCCAGGAGATGGTGGTGGATCGGCGGGCTGCTGCTCACCGTGGCGGCCGGCGCGGGCGCGTGGCGCTCCTTGCAGGCATCCAGGGAAGAAACCTCGCCCTCGCTGGCCGAGCAGGAGACCGGCAGCAAGACTCGTGATGATGACCCGGACCTTGCCGCGGGCCGGATGTAAGGGCTACGTGCTGGGGATACACCAGGAAGGCTCCGGCGCCGCAAAGCCGGAACAGCAGGCGATGACCGATGCGCAACTCTTGAAGGTTCTTGGTGATCCAAGGGGGCCGGAGAAGGCCACGGCCGCCATGTCGCAGGAGGATCTAGCAGGACTCCTGGACGCCCTTTACCGGAACCTTGATACTCCTGCGCCGGAACCGTCTGCCATCTGTTGGTACGAAATTGCCGTCGATGAGAGCCGCCGCAGGGACCGCTGAGGAATATGCGGGCAGGCCAAGGGCCCGGGTAGTACCCGGGCCCTTGTTAGGAGTCTGGTTTAGCGGCGGTTGTCGTCGAGTCCGTCGGTCTCGATGTTTTCCTTGCGGACTTCCTCGTTGACGGTGACGTTCTCGGTCACGGTGTCCTTGTCCAGGCGGACCCGTTCGACCGGGACAGTTTCCTTCTCCACCACGGGGCGTTCTTCATGGAGGACGACTTCGTGTTCTTCTTCGCTGATCGCGGGGCCGTCCATGGCTGCACCGCGGTTCGCGTCGGTGATGGGTTCGCGTTCGATCCGGACCTCTTCGCGCTGCACGGGAACTGTCTTGGTGACGTTCTCGGTGGTGACGTACTTACGAAGCCGGGCCCGGCCGGCGGCCTGCTTTTCGGTCCCGACGTGGAGCTGCTCTTCAGAGCGGGTCATCGCATCATCGGTCGTGGGGCCTGATGTGTCGTGTCCGACTGTGCCGGCCCGTTCGCGGGTGTCGGCTGTGCGGGTTCCCGCCGTGGTGCCGGTGTATGAGGTGCCTCCGCCGAGGTTGTAGTGGGCGTACAGTCGGTCTTCCTCGCCCGGTTCGAGGTGGCCGTCTTCAGCGACGCGGGGCGCGTCCTTGACCTGGTCCTTGCTGTAGGGCACAACGATGTCGTTGCCCTCGGTGCGTGCTCCCTCAAGCGGGACGAACGATTCGGACGAGCCGAACAGCCCGGTTTTCACGGTGACGAAGGTGGGCTGACCGGTCTCATCATCTGCGTAGACCTGGCCGATGGAACCGATCTTGTCCCCATCACCGCTGAGGACGTTTCCGCCGGCGTTGAGCAGGGCGTCAATGTTTTCCTTGGCGAACATACCGTGTCTCCTTGGATTGGTGTTGAGGCTATTGCTTCCCCCTGCATCAATACTAAGCACACTTACTATTGGGCTGGCAAGCGCAGCGCCGAACCCGGGGAATCGTTTGATGCCGGGCCGTTCCTTGTGCCAGCAGGTTGCCGGGGTTGATCAGGCAGAATGGCCTCATGTGCGGCAGATACGTAATGGCCAAGGCCACCGGCGACCTTCTGAGTCACTTTGAGGCCAAAGAAGTGGAGGTCAACCCACCGCCGCCGAGCTGGAACGTGGCACCAACCCAGAACGTGCCGATCGTTGCCGAACGTCTGGATGCGGGTACGATTGACCGGCACCTGCTCATCGCCCGTTGGGGCCTGGTCCCGTCCTGGGCCAAAGACGTCAAAATCGGCTCCAAGCTCATTAACGCCCGCAGCGAATCGATCCTTGAAAAGCCGTCATTCCGGAAGGCCGCTGTGAAACGCCGTGCCATCGTCCCAGCCGAGGGCTATTACGAGTGGCAGAAGACCGAGGACGGGAAGAAGATCCCGAACTATCTGTACTCAGAGAAGGAGCCGTTGCTGGGCTTCGCTGGCCTGTACGAATGGTGGGCAGACCCATCTCTGCCTGAGGACGACCCGGAACGGTGGCTGCTCAGCTGCACGGTGCTCACTACGACGACGCAGGACGCGCTGGGGCACGTCCATGACCGTTCCCCGGTCATCATCCCGCGGGACCGGTTCGCTGAATGGTTGGACCCGGACCTGACCGACAAGGACGGCATCCAGCACCTGCTGGACTCTTTGCCGGAACCGACCCTGACACCTCGGATTGTCAGCCCTCGGGTCAACAGTGTGCGCAACAACGGACCGGAGCTCATCGAGCCCGCTGAGCCTGCAGCGAAATAGACTCGTGCAGTGATACTCACCGGCACCATTACCAACCCGGACGGCAGCCACAACCACATTGAGGCCGAGGGCGACACCTATGAGGATGCACGGGAAAACCTGTACGCGCTTCTGGAAGAGGGCCAAAACCTCATAGCCATCCGCAAGGACTAACCTGAGTCGAGACGGTCCGGGAGGACGACGTCGGCCGGGGTTAGCTCCGGCCTGGCCCGGAGTATCCGTAGGGGGTGCCGGAAGGACCTTCCGGAACATGCAGTGCCGGCGGAAACTTCAACAACCACGGGTTCCACGAGTGTCAGGGCCACGGGCTCCTTGTCCCTGTTGAACCTGTCCAGGGCCGTACCTTTCACTGTTGCCGGCCAAGGGTGCTCACCCTTTGGCGGGCGAAGCCATCGTGCCAGTTCCCGGCTTTCCCTTGTCTTTAGTGGTGTGGAGCGTCCGACGATGCGCAGTTCGCCGTCCAGGATGAGGCCGGCGACGACTTCTGAGGGTTGGGTGATCGGCCCGATCACTGCGCCGCAGATGATGTCCAGGGTCTCCCTGTGCTTGAGCTTCAACCAGGAACGGACGCCCGGCGTGTATGGCTGGTCAGTCCCCTTGATGACCAGCCCTTCGATCCCGGTATGCGGGAGCTCTTCGAGCCACTGCTCGGCAACACTCCGGTCCGTGGTGGTGGGGGAGAGGGACAGCGGCGGTTCCCAGCTGCTGGTGAGTTCTTCCAGGAGCGCCCGGCGGCCGCTCAGAGGCAGGTCCCTTGCGTCATGCCCTGCCACGGCCAGGACATCAAAAGCCGCGTAGCTGGCCGGCGTTGCGGAGATCAGCCCGGGGAGAGTCTTTGGCCCTGCGCCCAGGCGCTGCTGCAGGGCGTCGAAGTTCAGCCGTCCTTGGCTCCAAATTACGGCTTCGCCGTCGATCACGCATCCCGGCGGGACGGCCGCAGCGACCGCTGAGCAGAGTTCAGGGAAGTATCCAGAAAGTTCCTTTCCCTGACGGGACCATAGCGTGGCGCCGTGGTCGTCCCGAATGCAGATGCAGCGGTAGCCGTCCCACTTGGGTTCGTAGGAGAGGTTGCCGGGCAATGCGTCACCGCGTGGCATTTCTGGGATGGCTCGCGCCAAGGCGACTTTCACCGGCGGGGCGAGTCCGGCCGGTAGCCCGGCTACGTGGTCCATGGCCCTACGCTACGCATGGCCGGGCTTAGTTGTCAGTGATGGCTTCCAGCAGCCACTGCTCCGAGAGGGGATTGCGGCGCAGTTCAAAGGTCCGCAGCGGTGAGTCGGACCCTTGGCGGACCTGAACGCGCCAGTGTTCGATGTCTACGACGTTCCCGACGCCTACCGGGACGCTTCGGCGGGTCTCCCACCATGAGTCCCTGGCGAACCAGTGGACAGGTTCTTCGGTCACAGCCCAGATGCGTCCGTCGTAGCGGACGGCCAGGGGAGTGCCGGCAGTGGTGAACCGGACGTCCACCGAGGTATTGAGGGTAGGGGCTTCGTGGGTGATGGTCATGTGCTTGTTGTCTTTCTGGGTGGTGCAGAGAGCAGCCGTTAGGCGGCTTTGACGAGGGGGAGTTCGTCCCAGTGGGTGGTGTATCTGGGGGAGAGCATGTCGCGTTTCATGGTCCAGTCCGGCCCGCCCCGGATCCCGCCGTGACCCAGGCCGATGGACCCTCGGCCGTACCTACGGGTGACGTCTTCGAGCAGGGTTCCGATGTGGCGTTCCTCGTGTGGGTTCTCGAAGAGGGACAGCGGAGCTTGGTTGCCGGTGGGGCGCAGGTCGGTGACCATGATCCCTGCCCGTGCGTACCGGATGCCTTCGACGATCCGGGGCAGGAGGGCGTGGCCGGCTTTGGTCAGGATCACCGGGTCGGCGGTGGGCATCGGCAACGGCACGCACACGGAGGGGTAGGAGGTTTCGTTGGGGTTGAAGTGCGAGGTTCCGGCGAAAGCGGTGAGGACCTTGGCCTGCAGCCCGTGTTTGGCCAGCCTGGCTGAGGCCTGCTGCCCGTACACGCTCATGACCTGCCGGATCCCCGTGGCCGTGGTGATGGGTTTGGCGAAGGAGCGGGAGAAGATCAGCTGGTCCCGACCGATCCGTTCCTCCTCCATCGGGATGCAGGGGGTTCCCTGCAGTTCCAGGACGGTACGCATCATGACCACGTTGAACTTGTCCCGGATAGCGACCGGGTCGGCCCGGACCAGGTCGGCGATGGTGAAGATGCCCATCACGTTCAGCCGCCTGGTCAGCCGCCCGGCGATGCCCCACACTTCCTCCACGGACAGCCGCCCCAGCAAGGCCTCCCGCTCCGCGGCGGGGACGGAGTCCCAGTGGCACACCCCGGCGAAGGCCTTGTTGTTCTTCGCCCACTTGTTGGACAGCTTCGCCAGCGTCTTCGTCGGTGCGATCCCGACACAGACCGGCACTCCAACATTCCGCCGGACCGCTGCTTTCATGGACCGGCCCATCGCGGCCAGCTCGGCGGGGGTGCCTTTGACGCCGAGGAAGGCCTCGTCGATGCTGTAGACCTCCAGCCAGGCCGAGTACCGGCCCAGCAGCTCCATCACGCGGGCGCTGATGTCCCCGTACAGCTCGTAGTTGCTGGACAGTGCGACCAGGCCCCATTCCTTCGCCCGCGGGGCGAGCTTGAACCAGGGATCGCCCATGCCGATGCCGAGGGCTTTGGCCTCGGGGGAGCGGGTGACAGCGCAGCCGTCATTGTTTGACAGCACGATCACGGGCCTGCCCTCCAGGGAAGGGTCGAACGCCCGCTCCGCGGAGGCGTAGAAGCAGTTCACGTCCACGTGCGCGATCTGCGGCATGTGCCGCATTAGCGCCGGCTTAGACATGATGCAAACACCGGATAGCGGTGCCCCAAATGGTCAGGTCCGACAGTGCCGGGACCTGGATGTCAGGGTAGGCCGGGTTTTCCGCCTGCAGCACCACCCCTGTCGGGGTGATCCGCAGCCGCTTGATCGTCAGCTCCCCGTCCAGGACCGCGACGACCACTGCCCCGTCGCGCGGCTCCAGCGCTCGGTTCACGATTAGCTCATCGCCGTCACTGATCCCGGCACCTTCCATGGATTCCCCGGACACCCGCACCACATAGGTGCTTGTGATGTCCTTGATCAGGTGCGCGTTCAGATCGATCCGGCCATCGAAGTAGTCCTGGGCCGGCGACGGGAACCCCGCCGCGACCGGCACCGGGGACACCAGCACCGACAACAAGGAAACACCCGCGTCTATCACACGGGGACCGACAATAACGCGCACAACACACCTTTATTCGAATATATGTTCGAGTTAATCAGTGTACGCGCCAGGGCTGACAACGGGTGTTCTCCATCATGTTGCACTGGCCGCAGGATGCGCACGCGCGATGCCGCGGGCGGGCCGCTGCCCACAACCGGGGACAATTCTTTTCCGGGTTATCCACCGCTACGGCGGCCGAAGGGGAGCTGCCCCACTGGCTCCCCAGAATGCTGAACCGTGGATAACCCGAATTGCCCCCGATCATGGACAGCGGCCAGGGCAACTCGTGTGCGGGGCAGCGGGGGAGCCGACAGCTTAGGAACGGGCGGTGCAAACAACCGCAGAAGCGGGTGGACCAGCCACGCGCAGGGGATTCTGGACCTGCCTGGGGCAGGAGTGTGTGACAGGCACCATCACGGTGCTTCCCTTGTCTGTCGGCGGGCGCCGGTAGCGTGAATCTTCCCCGACCCACGCCTAGGGACCATGAAGATCACCCGCACTGCCGCCAAGACGCTGACTGCCCTGACCGCCCTGCTGCTGGCAGGATCCCTGGTTGGCTGCGACCCTGCAGCCCGTGCGCTTGAGGCCCTCGATTCCGCGCCCGGCACTGCGGCCGGGTCTCCGGCCCCGGGTGCTGCCGGTGACGTCGAAAACGCCATCGCTGTGCTGGGCAGTATCCCGGTCAAGGGTAGGGCGGCGAAGACCGGCTACAGTCGTGACGAGTTCGGGCCGGCCTGGTCCGACACGGACCACAACGGCTGTGACACCCGCAATGACATCCTCGCCCGGGATCTCACCAACGAGACCTTCAAGCCCGGCACCAACAACTGCGTCGTCGCCACCGGCACGCTGGCCGACAAGTACACCGGCACGACAATCGACTTCGTTCGCGGACAGGACACCAGCTCAGCGGTGCAAATTGACCACGTCGTTCCTCTGAGCGACGCCTGGCAAAAGGGCGCCCAGCAAATCAGCGACGATCAGCGCAAAGAACTCGCCAACGACCCCCTGAACCTGATGGCAGCTGACGGTGCGACGAACAGCGCCAAGGGGGATAAGGGTGCCGCCACATGGCTGCCCCCGAATAAGACGTTCCGCTGCGAATACGTCTCAAAACAAGTGGCCGTCAAGGCCAAGTACAGCCTCTGGTCACTCAAGCCGAGCACAATGCGATCGCGGGCATCCTGGCCACGTGCACGTGAGCACGCCCCGGTACTGAATGAAGCCGCCCCCGGGCAGCCCTGGTCTGGCGGCAGAATCAGGACACGCGCCGGAAGTGGCCCGGCTTCACCTGCACCAGGATCGGCAGTGCCAGCTGGACCGGGACGACGCCGACGGGCTCCTCGAGCAGCTCATTGATCGACGTCTGCCCTTTCAGCTCCCCTGATCCGTCCCTGTCCATGCCTCGACCCTAGACATCCGCGGGGACAGACGTTTCCTAGACACGCTGGGGGAGCAGCGGAGTGTCCGCGTTCAAAACGCGGACCCTCCCGGTGTAAACATCTGCTGCTTACGCCTTCGAGCATGTAACAGGCTGGACTGGCGTGGAAGTTTCAGGCCCTACCGCCACCGGCCGACTGGGGGGAGAGGCCGGTGACGGAGGACGCTCTCAGTTTACGCTCCCAACGACTGGTTTCCGCTGCGCTGCAACCAGTTGATGGGCGTCCGCTTCGCGGCCGGCTGTTGGGTCCAGGGGGTGCCGTCGCAGAGCTCCGGACCCCCTGAACCTGGTCTTGTCTACGACGTTTTTTGGCTGCTGTCCTTCGGATCGTACGTGCCCGCTCCACCCCCTCTAGCCCCTGTCGTCCCTCCCGGGGCCTGCGGCCCGGAAATTCTTCTTCGGCGCTCCTGCGTCGCTTATTTCCTTCGAAGATTTTCCGTGCCTTGCCCTGCCGGGTAGACGGGCCTCCGTCGGGCACAGCTCCGCAAGCTCCGCCAGCAGCCAAAAAACAACGGGGGAGGAGGGGAGCTGGCCGGTCAGCACGAGCCGCCCCACCCACCCCAACTTCTCGGCAAGAAGGAGCAACACCATGAACGCAGTAACCACCAAGAGCGTGACCCTCGCTGACAGTGGGGAAACCATTGACGGCGTGACCGTGCTGGGCGATTACCACATGAACGGCGGCTACGACTGGATGGAACTGATCGAACAGCACGGCTGGGCCGTGCTCTCCAGCTGGGGCTGTGATGGCTGGGACCTGGGCCAGTGGCCCTACGTCATGGTCGCCGTTACCCGCACCGCTGACAGCATCGGCAACCTGTTCGGCATCGCCACCTACTGCGAGGGTGACGTGACATGCACCTACTACCGGACGAAAGCCCGCCTGTGGGACGCCATCACGGAACAAGCGTTCTTCCACTGGAAGAACGGGCAGGCCCAAGGCCCGGCAGACCTGCCGGAGGCCGCCGCCGAACTTCCCAGCCGGTACCGGATGCCCTACGCCGTGCGGGATGCCGCCTAACCAGCACTACCAGCCGCTGTACTGCCCGGCGACGGGCCGGGCAGTACAGCACCCAAATGACTTCAAAGGAGACAATGCATGAGCAACGACACCACCGCCCCCAAGGGCATCACCGCCCTGATCTACCGCGACGCCCTGGGCACAGACTTCTCCAACCGGGGCATCTCCGCCCGCGTCATGGAAGTCACAGTTATCGGCGAAGGCATCGACCCGGTTTTCGAGGCCACCGAGGAACGGCCCGCCGTCCGCCTCGTCAAAAACGAGCACTTCCACCGTGAGTCCGTGGTCCACGCCGAGCCGCTCGCCCCGGCCGGTGCACCCGCCCCCTGGTACATGTTCGGCGGAACGTTCATCTTCAGCAGTGACGCCCGGTTCCGGCGTGCAGCCGGACATTACGGAGCCGTCCCGCTCCACGACCGCCACGAATAGGGGCGGAGGGTGGCCGGTCTTTCGGGGCCGGTCACCGCGGGCGGTCCGCCGCAGGTGGCCGGCTTGGGCTGGTGGTTACCGGCGGCGGACCGCCAAGTCCGCAGTAGCCAGGTGCGCGGCGGCGGCCGCCGGCGGCAGGCCTCGGGCTGTCCGCGTCGTCGGTTGTCCGTGGCCCGGGGGAAAGGGGGGTTCGCCAGGGCTCACACCCCATAAGGGCGTCCGCTGGCGCGGCCGGCTGTTGGGGCCAGGGGGTGCCGTCGCAGAGCTCCGGACCCCCTGAACCTGGTGTGTCTACGACGTTTTTTGGCTGCTGTCCTACGGATCGTACGTGCCCGCTCCACCCCCTCTAGCCCCTCCTCCGTCGGGGCCTGCAGGCCAGGAAATATCCTTCCGGCGCTCGTTCCTCACTTATTTCCTCCAGGAATTTCCCGTCCTTTGCCCTTACGGGTAGACGGGCCTGCGTCGGGCACAGCTCCGCAAGCTCCGCCAGCAGCCAAAAAACAACGGGGAGAGAGGGGAAGCTGGCCGGTCACCACGAGTCGCCCCACCCACCCCATTCCTCTGCAAAAGGAGCAACACCATGACTGAAAAACTGAACCTCAACGGTCCCGCTGACCTGCTCGCCACCGTCCCGCACCTGCTGGGAGTCAAGCCCGTGGAATCATTCGTCGTCCTCACCGCCCGGGCCGGGTCGCTGGGTGCAACGCTGCGGATGGACGCACCGGAACACGTCGAGCCGGGCAATTACGCAGAGACGATGACAAGCCACGCGGCCAACGATGAACTGGCCACCGCCTCCTACGTGATCGTCTACACCGACGAACACCTCAAGTACGGCTACCCCTACGCCGTGCACGTCGCGGCGCTGGTGAACGAGCTGGCTACCGCCAGGATGCCCGTGCGCAACGTCTGGCTGGTCACCTCCGGCTACTGGGCAGAGTTCGGCACCGACGAGAAGAACCCGCTGGCGCAGATCATCGACAGCCAGGCCAACGCAACCCTGACCTACTTCGGTTCCGCCACGGACGTCGATGTCTACAACCCGGCCCTGCTGGGCACCTGGGCACTGCGGGTCCAAGCGCCGGAAGGCAACGAAGAAGACATCGAGACGGCATGCGCGGCCTGGGCGGCCGTACTGGATGCCACCGAAAACCCCGACCAGGAGACGGCCCGGGAGATCGCGGCCGCTTTCCAGCACAAAATGGTCCGGGACTTCCTGTTCCGCGAGACCATCACCACCCACAACGGCAACTTCGCTGACGTGATGCTGGGCAAGTTCACCGCCCGGCCGGACTGGGACCGCGTGGACCGGGCCGAAGCCCTCGCGTTCGAGCTGATGAAAGTCGTCCCCGCCGGTCAGCGCGCACCAATGCTGACCCTGATGGGATGGCTGGAATGGCTCAAAGGCAACGGCACCCAGGCCGACCGATACCTCAAGCACGCGGCCGCGGACGTCCCCGGTTTCCGGCTGGCCGTCCTGCTGGGGGAACTGATCAGCCGCGGATCCATCGCCGAGGTCGCCCGGAACGCCGAAACCTCCTACAAGCGCCGCATCCTCTAACCGAAGGGGCCGGGTCGGGATCACCAAGAGATCCGGTCCGGCCCTTTTCGCGGTGGTGGGGCGGCCTCCTCCGCTTCGCTCCTCCGGCCGCCGTGACGCTGACGCGGGCGCAGCCACCAAACCCAGCGAACGCGCAGAAACCACGGTTACAGTGAAAGCCACGAACACTGCCATCGACCAGGGAGCGCGAGCATGGGAACCGAATACATCCTGACCGAGGACGACAAGCCCGGCCCCGACGCCAGCCTGGCCGAAGACATCATTGAGCTGAGCCTGCTTACCGCCGGCAAACAGAGCGCCCCCGTAGACATCGAATGGGCGCAGGAACACCACAACTTCTAAACACCACGCGGCGACGACGCCGCACAGATTTCCTTTGCAGAGGGAAAACAACGGAGGGGCCGGGCCACGTGCGAAGCGCACATGCCGGCCCTTCCTCACGCCCGCGCTTGCTCAGACAACCGGCGCCACAACACCACGGCAACAACGCTGTTCAGCACGGCGATGAAAACATCGCCCGCTGCGGGCCGGCCAACGATCAGGTCCACGGCCACCAGCACCAGCGATCCCACTGCGGCAACCGTGAACACGACAGCCAGGATCCGCAGCACGCGGGCAGGGTAGCCGGGACGCGGGGCCGGATCACTCATGCCCCCACCCTACCCAGGGACAAGTGCATGCTCGCTGGGCTCGCACTGGTTGCCGCTCCGCTGCAACCAGATGGCGGACGTCCGCTGGCGCGGCCAGCTGTTGGGTCCAGGGGGTGCCGTCGCAGAGCTCCGGACCCCCTGAACCTGGTGTGTCTAGGACGTTTTTTGGCTGCTGTCCTTCGGATCGTACGTGCCCGCTCCACCCCCTCTAGCCCCTCCTCCGTCGGGGCCTGCAGGCCAGGAAATATCCTTCCGGCGCTCGTTCCTCACTTATTTCCGCCAGGAATTTCCCGCCCTTTGCCCTTACGGGTAGACGGGCCTGCGTCGGGCACAGCTCCGCAAGCTCCGCCAGCAGCCAAAAAACAACGGGGGGAGAAGGGGAGCTGGCCGGTCAGCACGAGTCGCCCCACCCACCCCATTCCTCTGCAAAAGGAGCAACACCATGAACGACGAAAACCGCACCGCACGCGCCGCCCTTACCCGCCTCTTTGAACCCGGCGACCTTGTGGGCCGGGCCCTTGTGGCCAAACACGGCGCACACGCCGCGCTGCGAATCGCCATCGGCGCCCGACCCGCATTCCCGTTCTGGGATGTCACGGCGGACGAGCTGGCCGAAGGCCTGAGCCGGTGGGCACCACGCATCCACGACCTGGACCCGGAAAAAGACCTTGCCACCATCAACCGCCTCGGCGGCGGCTTCCTGGTCCCGGGCGACGAGCATTGGCCAACCGGCCTGGATGACCTTCCGGATGCCCCTTGGGGCCTCTGGTACCGGGGCAACCTCGGGAACGGGATCCCGGCACCGGCCCGGTGCGCGGCGCTGACCGGCTCCCGGGACAGCACCAGCTACGGCGCGGCAGTCACCGGCGACATCGCATATGGGCTGGCCCAGCGCGGAATCTGTGTCATCTCCGGCCTTGCCTACGGCATCGACGCCCACGCCCACCGCGCCGCGCTGGCCGGAAGCCAGGGAAACGGACCGGCGACCATCGCAGTGCTGGCCGGAGGCCTTGACCGGGACTACCCGTCCGGGAACGCGGACCTCGCGGCCGCGATCCGCGCCAACGGACTGACGCTCTCCGAGCTGCCCCCGGGAACCGCGCCGACCAGGCACAGGTTCCTGCAAAGGAACCGCATCATCGCCGCCCTGGCAGGGGTGACCTGTGTTGTGGAAGCCCGGTGGCGGTCCGGTGCGTTGAACACCGCCCACCACGCTGAGACCATCGCCCGGCACGTCGCGGCCGTCCCGGGCAGTGTCCACAGCGCCAATTCGGCAGGATGCCACCGGCTCCTGAAAGAAGGCGGCGCGGTGCTGGTGACCGACGCGGCCGAACTGACAGAACTGCTCGCCAGCTAGCCCAATAGGTGGCCGGCCTTCAACTGGCCGGTCACCGCTGGCGGTCCGCCGCAGGTGGCTGGCTCGGGTTGTGGTTGCCGGCGGCGGACCGCCGTTGGCGCCCAGGACGCGCACGGATCGCCTGCTGCTGGCGGCCCACCTGTCAGACGGGGCCGGGCCGGGCGGATCCGAGGAACTGGAGGAGGTGCATGCTCGCTGGGCTCGCACTGGTTTTCGCTTCGCTTCAACCAGTTGTTGGGCGTCCGCTGGCGCGGCCGGCTGTTGGTTCAGGGGGTGCCGTCGCAGAGCTCCGGACCCCCTGAACCTGTCTTGTCTACGACGTTTTTTGGCTGCTGTCCTTCGGATCGTACGTGCCCGCTCCACCCCCTCTAGCCCCTCCTTCGTCGGGGCCTGCGGCCCGCAAAATTCTTCTCCGGCGCTCCTGCGTCGCTGATTTCCTCCGAAAATTTTCCGTGCCTTGCCCTGACGGGTAGACGGGCCTGCGTCGGGCACAGCTCCGCAAGCTCCGCCAGCAGCCAAAAAACAACGGGGGAGAAGGGAAGCTGGCCGGTCACCACGAGCCGCCCCACCCACCCCAACTTCTCGGCAAGAAGGAGCAACACCATGAACGAAACACCCACGCTTGAAATGCTCGACCCGGCAACCCTGACCGTTGACATCAACGTCCGCAAGGACGCCGCCCTGACCGCTGACTTCATCGCCAGCATCAAGGAACACGGCGTGATGGAACCGGTGATCGCCCACCGCAAGGATGATGGCACCGTGCACGTCCTGATGGGCCAGCGCCGCACCCGCGCGGCTGTCGAAGCCGAACGGCCGCTCATCCCGGTCCTGATCATCGACTCACCCGAGGAAGCCGAGCGCATCGTGACGCAGGTCGTGGAGAACATCCAGCGCGCCGAACTGACCGAGGCCGACGAGGCCGATGCCTACCACCAGCTGTCCCTGATCGGTGTCTCGGCGGCCGCGATCGCGAAGAAGACCGGCCGGACCAGGGACAAGGTCGAAAACGCGCTCAAAGCCAAGGCCTCCACCACCGGGACCAAGGCCCTCGAGAGCGGCTACACCCTCGACATGGCCCTCGTGATGGCCGAGTTCGAAGGGGACCAGGACGCCATCGATGAACTCGAATCAGTCATCCGGGACGAACCGCAGTACTTTGACCACATCGCCCAGAAGATCCGGGACGACCGTGAATCCAAGGCCCAGCTCGCCGCACTGATCGAAGAACTCAGCGCCCAAGGCAAAGCCATCGTCGAAGACGCCGGACACTACGCCGACGAGGAGAACCTCTACGTCTCAGCGGCCAAGCGAGCCGACGGGGAACCGGCCACCGACGAGGACGCCAACGCCTACATCATCAGCACCAACTACCGCGGTGAACACAGGGCCGAGCCCGTCATCTGCGACTGGAAGGAACTAGGCTTCACCCCAAAGTACGAACGCTACAACGGGAGCGGGACCCAGGCACCGAAGGGCCCGATGACCGAGGAGCAGAAGGCCGAGCGGAAAACCCTGATCGCCAACAACAAGGCCATGGAATCAGCGACCAAGGTCCGCCGGGAGTTCGTCAAAACCCTGCTGGCCAGGAAGCAGGCACCGAAGGGCTGGCAGTACTTCACCGTTCACGCCATCACCCACCACTCCGAAACCGCCGGCGGCTACGACGGGAAGGTCGCGGCAGAAATGGTCGGTGCCAAGGTCGAAGAGACCAACCGGTGGGGATGGAACCCGCTCCGTGACCACGTCGCCAAAACCGAAGCGCGGCCCGAGTTCTCCCTGATCGCACTGGTGTGTGCAGGGTATGAAAAAACCATCGCCAAAGACTCGTGGCGGTCACCGAGCCAGACCCACCGGAACTACCTGAACCAGCTGGTCACGTGGGGATACACCCCCAGCGAGGTCGAGAACATCATCCTAGACGGCCAGAAGCCAGCCGAGGACGACGCCGCCTAAACTGGTACCGCCTTGCCGGGCGTCATCTGTCGCAACCGCCCGGCAAGGCCCCCGGCCACTCACCACGCAAAGGCCAGGAACCTTCCAGAAGTCGGGCGGTCCGCCGCCCAGGGCGAACCACAATGCCCACTCACCAGCGGCGGACCGCCATCAGCGCACCCATCAACCGCAGCACCCAGGTGCCGCGCTACCTGGGACAACGACGCTCGCTAGGCAGCTGCACCACCGACAACATTCAGCTAGGCTGAATCCGTAGATTTCCTTTGCCGAGGAGAACACCGAAGGGCCGGCCTAACAGCCGGCCCTTCGCTTGTTTCACCCGCCCTCAAAGCCGGTCCTTCTGATGCGACGCCTGCTCGCCGCTTCAGCTGTCAATTGGGGCTTTGGCGTAAGTTCGCCAAGCAGTAAGCCAGGGCCTCTTGAAACCCCTCTACTTCAATCAGCCTCGACCGGCCGCTCGGCCCGTGGGGGACGGATGCGACCGCAAAGATCTCGGGGGTGTCCGTAGCCATGATGAAGCCGACCTGCGACCCATTGCTGCGGTAAACGAGCCATTCGCCTTCACCCCTGGCGCTTCGCGTAGCCGGGGAACTTGGGGTTCGTTGACCATATCGATTCTTCTGGGCTTTCGTTCATATCTTCATGGTGATGCTGGCCGGCCCAACTTCTGTGAATGCAACACGCCGAGGTCACGGACCCGACAAAGGGCCGGCCTTTAAAGCCGGCCCTCCGCATTTGGGCTTAGCCCGGAACATTCCGAGGATCGTTGCCGTAACTGTTCTTGGAACCGATCTGGCCGTCCTGGTTCTTGATGACATGCTCGACCTTGTCGGACTGGGCCGCTTCCCGGCCTGCAGTTTCTGCTTCGTCCTTGGTGCTGTAGCCGGCACCGAACGCGCGGTCAGTGCCCTCGCGCTTGTTCTTCCACTGGCCGTCTTCGTAGTACGTCTCGATGTCGCCCTGAGCCACTGCACACTCCCTCTGCCGTTCCGATTCCTGCATTTGCTGCCCACATGTGGATAGCGAAAAAGCCCCGCAGCACGAGTCGTAAAGCGGGGCCTCCCTGGCAACCACTCCGCCTGATGGGGGACAGGCGGAGAAGCTGACACCAAACCTAATAGCAAGCATGCTTACCTTTCAAGTTGGCGCGCCGCTGGCCACCGTAGACTGTGCCCGGAAGGCAGGAATTTATTGGGGGAGAGCATGGCGCAGACGGTAGACGCTGCCAGAAGCAACAGTTGGCCGACTGGAACAAACGATGCGGGAAACTTTGGCTCAAGTACTTCGCCATAGTGCTCGTGCCACTGTTTATCCTGATGTTCCCGTTCATGCAGATGCTCTTCTACTTCCTGGACGTAACCGCCCGCTAGTTTCCGGGGAACTGGCCTACGGCCAGGCCGGATACTACGAGTACCAGGCCGCAAAGGATCAATCCCTGATCATCCTGACCGTCCTCCTTGTCCTCATCGTCGCCGTCTTCTACCTCAGTAACCGCTGGTACAAGAAAGCAATCCGCACCCTCGGCCCGCCGCCGGTCGGAGACACCAGCAGGTGGAACCGCTGGGTGCTCGGCAAGACGCAGGACTCCTAGAAACGCACGCGCGGGCACGTTCCCCATGGTCCAGATCATGCGCTGCCGGCGAACCGTCTGCTGTGGTTGATGTTCCTTCAGCAGGGACGACACCTATTCAGCAATGCCACTCCAGGCAGGTGCGCACATCACCCCGCCGGCCGGGGACTTCTCATGCACATGGGGGCTGAGGCTTCGGCGAACCTGCGGGGATGACCACAGTATCCGGCGGCGGGACACACCATCCGTAGCCGTGGTTCAGAACGCAGGAATCACACTCTTCTGAGGGAAATTGCGCGCCAAAAAAACGCTAGAATAAGCGGTAAAACTTCTATTCATTCAGTTGAATGACTGTTAGAATTGAAGTAGCAAGTCAGCCAGACGAACGAAACTCATTTGATACGAAACCAGGTGCTGAAAATGACTGCTTCACCCACCGCTTACACGGTCTACACCAAGCCTGACTGCCCCAACTGCGACAAGACGAAGGACTACTTCGACTCCAAGGGCATCACCTACACGGCCGTGGACATCACCGAAGTGCCGGCAGCGCTGGAGTACATCACCGCCGAACTCGGCTACTCCCAGGCGCCCGTCGTCGTGAACAACACCGATGACCAGGACCGCTGGTCCGGCCTGCGCCGCGACAAGCTCGTCCAGGCGGCCATGACTCACAAGGCAGCGTGAGGACCGTGGCCACCCCGCGCCCGGTCGTCGGGTTCAAGCTCAGCCCACGAATCCCGTTGGAGGTGGACCTCTTCCGGCAGGTCAACCCCAGCGGCAGGATTCCGCACAACGCTGCGGACCCCTACGTTGTGGAACCCGCCATTGTGGAACCCCTCGTTGAGGACCTGTACGACGGCTACCCCGTCCCAGATGAGGGAGGGGATGACCGGTACCTTGAGGCAATCAACCGCGCCCCGCTCGGGGAGGGCGGGCTCTGGGACGCACACACGGCGAACCAGTACCAACCCAACGACCTCACCCACGACGAACCGGGTGGGACCGAACCTCAGAACGAACCCACAACACACGCCGAAAACATCACCAGCACACGAGGAAAAGGAACCATCATGGCCGGCGAAACCACGCTTACTGTCATTGGAAACCTGACATCAGATCCAGAGCTGCGCTTCACTCCGAGCGGGTCGGCCGTCGCGAACTTCACCATCGCTTCAACGCCCAGGACCTTCGACCGTCAGTCCAACGAGTGGAAGGACGGGGAGACGCTTTTCCTCCGGGCCAGTGTGTGGCGGGAAGCGGCAGAAAACGTGGCCGAGTCCCTGACCAAGGGCATGCGCGTCATCGTTACGGGACGGCTGAAGTCCCGCTCCTACGAAACCAAAGAAGGCGAAAAGCGCACCGTCATCGAACTCGAAGTCGACGAGATCGGCCCCTCGCTGCGGTACGCGAACGCCAAGGTCAACCGCAGCCAGCGCAGCAACCAGGGCGGACAGGCCGGCGGTGGCTTCGGCGGCCAGGGGAGCAGCAATCAGAGCTCGCAGTCAGCCCCGCGGGATGACCCTTGGGGCATCCCCGCAACGAGCAACGCCGGCGGCGGCTGGGGCAACGGACCCGACTCCGAACCCCCGTTCTAAGCAGTACAACTGTCGGGGTCAGCAGATACGCTGGCCCCGGCGGGCACGGAAAGCAGGAACCTTGAAAAGGAACAATATGGCGGGGAGTAAGACCCGGAATGAGATCTGGTACTACTCCATTTTCGGGGCGGTTGTCCTGGTTGGAACCGTTGCGCTCATGCTGTTTGGCAAAAACTCCCGGGTGTCCGATGACATCGGCCCTCTGCTTGCCGGGCTGGTTCTGAGCACCTATGTGTTCCGCTTCGGCCTGCCTTGGAGGTGGCTGAACTTCGTGTTCCTCGCATCGTTCCTTGTCGTGGGCATGGTGCTGGGGCAGCCAGGGCTTATGTGGATGGGCGGATATATCGCAGGCGCTCAATTCGGTGTGGCTTGGCGGCTAGCGGTCGCTAAGTCCGAAGTGAAGTTCAAATGGGCTGTAAACGGTCAGGGCATGGACACCCTGACCAAGGCCCGTGAGGCAGCCAAGGAAGCCCTGCACTCACTGGACGGCAATAAGCATGGACGTGTCGTAGTGGAGCACGGCATGGCACGCTTTGAAGTCGCCGGGGCGCTGCCATCGAAATTGGTATGCCATCTGAATCCCGATGCCGACAGCGACTTTTCCTGGGCAGTCCTGTCCCAAGCCGGACATGGTTCCGATGAGTCAGTGGACGTTCCAATGGGTCGGATAAATGGCTTTATCCCTTCGCAGTACGTTCACAACCTTGATCCCGTCGAGGCGGCGCTGGAGGACTTCCTGCAGAATCCGAAATTTGATCCCCGCGGGCCGGAGTGGAACGCGGAGTCAATCGCTTTTGACCTGCGTCTCCACTCCTAGAGCCAACCAACCAGGAGGGGGTAGAACGTTGTTCAGACCACGAGCACGAGCAAAGGAAACACAGCCATGACGCACACAGATGACCTCCGCGCCTGGGCCAAAGGCATGTACACAATCGAGGCGGCCACAGAGTTGCTGATACGGGGCTTTGGTGGGAAGTTTGCCGGCCCCGGTAACCCATGGGTGCACACCAGCTCCGGGCCGCAAGGACCCGGCCAGATGAGTGCGTGGATCGACTTCGCAGCCATCGCGGAGGAGACGGGTGTCCTCTCCGGTGGGGAGCGTCGGTTCCTGCTCCTGGCGGCATCGTTGGCCGAGGATGTGCCGGTGGTTCTGGGTGACGTTGTGCCAGGCCTTGACCGGGAGAACCTTGACCTTGTCCTGGCCGCTATCGCCCATGCCGGCGGAAGCCACCAGCACTCAGACATCCGCACCAGTGCGGACGGTTCGATGACGCTGCACCCGGGCTACCTGGACAGTCTCCACCCGTGGCCGCAGGTGCTGCGTGCGGTCAAGTAGGCCAGAGGTGTGGTGATGGCGAAGCCCAAAAAGATTGCTGCGTTCACGCCCTATTACACTCAGGAGCAGGCCGAGGAGGTCCGTGCCGCTTTCGTGAATGCCGGCAAGACCGAAGAGGGTGACGCGAGCGTTTCGGACTTCATTGTCCGGGCCAGCATGCGTGAGGCGAAGCGACTGCAGCGCAAGTACAACGGCGGCAAGCCGTGGCCTCCGGTGCAGGCCGGCGAGCTGCGGCGAGGGCAGAGAACGATGGATGAAATGCAGCACCGAAGCGAGGAAACGTAGAGATGGGTCAGTGGACCGAAGACATGAACAAGACCGGCGCCCGGACGTCTCAGCCGTTCCCCAAGATGCTGACGATGGACGACGTCCAGGAAATTCTGAATCTCGGTAAACCAATGGTGTACGCACTGTTGAGAAGCGGCGAAATTAGGGCGGCGCAATTCGGGCCCAGGGGCATTTGGAGGGTTCGGGAGGATGACCTGGCCGCGTACATTAATGCCGCCTACGAGAAGACGGCAGAACGGATTGCTTCGGGCCAGGTCCCCGAGGGCGAGGCCCCCGCGGACGAGTAACTCGTGCCCGTATGAGACAAGTGAAGGCCGACACCCGCAATGGGGTGCCGGCCTTCACTTGTTGCTATGGCCAGCTTTTACGTGAACTCGCTAACCGCAGTGCCACTTTTTCGATATGGCGCCCGGCGGCCGCGGCGTCACCCCGGCGGGCAGTGTGGGGCTAGGCCCAGGACTGGTCCCGGTCGAGGCATGCCCCGCCGTTGTAAGCTACGTGGATTGAGCTGACCCTGTTTTTCATCGCGCCCAGGTTGAGACGTTCCCCCGGTTGGATGTACCAGGCGTAGCCTACGCAGCCGGGGCTGTCGTAGATCGTGATGTACGCGTACGTGTTGTTGATCAGGGATGCTGCGTTGTTGTTGACCTGGACGCCCCATCCGTTCCGTCCGACGGGGCCGTCGGTGAAGAGCTCGTTGCCCATGGTGGCGTCGCTGTTGGCGTAGTCGGCGCGTGCGCCCTGGAAGTCGGAGTTGAAGTAGAAGCACACCCGTGATGTCGGGCACGCGGTTCCTGTTCCTGACGCGTTGGCAGCGGGTGCGCCCGCCAAAATTGCGCTGGCGCTCAGAGCGAAGACGGCTCCGGCAGTAGCTGTTTTGTGCATCGCGAGTTTCATGATGTTCCCCAGTCATTTTTCACGGTATCCGGGCGTCCAAGACAGACGCCTTCCCTATTCTGTACCCTTCCCTGGCCGGGCAGCCATGGGGATATCTGCCCTAATGCTGGGTGGCTCGTTTGGGAAACGGTCTCGCTGCGGCTGGTGCCATTGTTCGAATCACGCGGGCCTGGGTGAGTTAGTGGTGACTAAGCGCCGTCCTGCAGCACGTGGTTGTCGCCGCCCGTTACCTTCCGGAAAGCCCCCCTGTGTCTTAGAACGCAAGCTCCCTGGAACGGTTCCGTTCTAACTCAAGGCCGCCACACTGTGTTGTCCCTGCTGGACAAAACCCAAGTAGCTCTTTAGGTGCCACGGCAGCGCTGGTCTTGGACCATGGGAGAGGCTGCCGCTGGTGCGTAGTTGCGGTCTAGGCTGTGCACATTCGCCGGTCCCGGCGGTGAGGTTCATGCGAGTAGTGAGCTGACGACTGTGTGCAGCCGGTCAGGTGGGTCCCGTCGTGCACATGGGTGCGGGAAAAGCCCGAAGGATTAAGCTTTTGCCGTGCCCATGTGGACGAGGGGCAAGCCTACTCAGCCCCGGTATCCCCACCGGCGGAGGATGGGGCGGCCTCGTCTGCGGTCCGGGAAGTGGCCGGCTTCCGGCGCCGCGTGGCGGCCCCGGACTCCAGGCCGAGCTTCTTTAGCTCCTCGGGGCTCCACCCGTCCTTTGTGGCGCGGACGTAGGCGCGTTTGTCTTCACGCTCGGCGTCGGCGAGCTGTTCGCGCAGGTCGGTAATGCGCTGCCTGGTCTTGACCAGGTTGGTGACGGACTCGATGCGCGAATCCAGCAGGGCGCGGGCCTGATTGCGGGTCTGTTCAATATCGATGGTTGGCATGCCCCCACCGTAACCACAGCGGAGTCCGGTTGTGTTGGAGCGACGCGCAGCGGCGGTCCAATTCGCAACCACGATCCCAGCCGGAGGCCTGAAAAGGCAGGTGAGCCGCTTCGACGGAGCAAGCTATACATTTCCACGGGTGTAAATGGCGTGTCGCTCACAGCCCTGTGGTTGTTCCCTTGGCACACTGGCTTGTGTGGTCCCCGGTTTCGGGGTCGCTGCGCTGGGCCGTTTGAGGGATTGGGGGAGTGCTTGTCTGACGAGAATGAAAAGCCACGTTCCCCGCTGTCCAGGCGGCGCCGTGCGAATGCTCCGGCGGGGACGAAGAAGCGCCGCGATGTGTGGGTGACGGCGGAGGAGGAAGCGGCCCTGATCGCGAAGGCTGCCCGGCAGAAGGTCACGGTCCCGAACCTGATGCTGAGCGCTGCGTTGTCGGAAGGCGCGGAGACGCCGACCGAGCGCAGGGCGGCGATGGCTGAAC
Organism: Arthrobacter sp. MDT2-3; assembly: GCF_059090465.1. Taxonomy (NCBI): domain Bacteria; kingdom Bacillati; phylum Actinomycetota; class Actinomycetes; order Micrococcales; family Micrococcaceae; genus Arthrobacter; species Arthrobacter sp. MDT2-3. The sequence continues at coordinate 36,479 of NZ_JBNHFS010000006.1, forward strand.
TGATGGCGATCCATACGTTGCTGGCGCGGGTGTCGAACAATGTGAACCAGATCGCCCGGCACGCGAACGCCGGCGATGAGTTCCCCCAGGACGCCAAGGCTGCACTGGCGTATGTGCGCGAGGTGGCGATGCGGATTGACAGGACGATTGAGGGGTTGATGTAGGGAATGATTCCTAACATCACCCGCGGCTCCCGGATGTCCGGGCTCATGCTGTACCTGGCCTCGACCGATGCTGATAAGACGAAGAACGCGCACTCCGATCCGCACCTGGTGGCCGGGGACGCGGCGATCATGGCCTGGTACGACGACGGCGTCCTGGACAAGGACGACGCGATTGCCGTCGCGAAGCATTTGGACCAGCCCCGCAAGGCCTTCGGCGTCGAGGTCTTGCAGAAGGATTTCCGCTGGGACCCGGTCAAGAAAGAACGCGTACCGAACGGGCACAAGCAGGCCGATGTGTGGCACTGTTCCCTGAGCCTTCGCGCCGAAGAAGGAGCGCTGACGGATCAGCAGTGGGGCGACATCGCGAACGACTTCGTCGACGCCATGGGGTTCACCGAGGCCAGCGGAAAAGCCCAGTGCCGGTGGGTAGCGATCAACCACGGCACGTCTGAGAACGGCAACCACCACATCCACATCGCGGTGTCCCTCGTCCGCGAAGACGGCACCAAAGCCTCCACCCACGGCGACTACAAACGCGCCCAGCAGACCTGCCGCGAACTTGAAACCAAGTACGGGCTCGAAGAACTCTCCAGTGTGCACGCCACCCGCGGCTACGACCGGGCCGAGAAGGCCACCGCCGTCAGGGACGAACGCGAAATGCACCGTGCCTCCCTGGCCCGGAAGGTGCGCGCCAGCGCCAGCGCGTCAGCAACCGAAGCGGAGTTCGTCCGCCGCGCCCGTGACACCGGACTGTTGCTCCGTCCGCGCTACGCGAAGAACACCACCGACGTCATCGTTGGCTACTCCGTCGCGGAGCGGCCAAGGCCGGGAGAGCGGCCTATTTGGTTCGGCGGCGGCACGCTCGCGTCGGACCTGAAGCTCGGTGCATTGCGTGAGGAATGGATGGACTCCCCGCACCTCGCTACCGAGGCCGCCGCGGAATGGAACGCGGCCGCGCGCAACAAACGCAAGGTCTCCAGGACCGGTCCCGAGAACGCCACCCCTTCAGCAGATGTGTGGGTGGAATACACCCGCAACGCCACAGCACTGGCCGACCAGCTGCGCACCATTCCGCGTGACGATCACGCAACCTGGGCGAAAGCAGCACGTGAAGTATCCGGTGCCTTCGCGGCATGGTCATACCGGCTCGAGGCTACGCCAGGGCCGCTGGCTGCCACAGCTGCCGAACTGTCCCGCACAGCCCAACTTCGGGCACCCCGGCAGCACGGCAAACCCGTCGCGCTGCCCTCCATTGCCGGCACGGCCATGTTGTTCATGGCAGCGTCGAGCAAGAACAAGACCGCTGCTCAAACGGCGCTCATGGTGCAGCTAATCAACACCGCCTTCGCAGTGTACGAAATGCACGCCCAGTCCGGCCGTGCCCGCGAAGCCCAACGCATCCGATCAGTGGTCGAAAACCAGCTCGCCCCATTCACCGCGACGATGCCCAAGGCCGCCCTTGTAGGAGCAGAACAACAGCCGGCCGAAGCGGCTGCAGTGCCGCCGAGGGCAGTCGATATTGCCCGCCGCGGCATGGCCCCGATCCGTCCCGGTTCGGTGGTTCCCACGACACCTACACCCGCAACACCAGCAAAGACCTATCAGCCCAGCCGCGACAACGGGCCGGGACTCGACCGATAAGAATCACACCACCAGTGCAAGGGGAACACCATGAGTGAATCAGACGGCATCGACGACTTTCTCGACAACGGAATGCGGCAATCCTTGATGATCGCCGCACGCATCGCAGAGACGCTGGCCCGCCGCCGACAGGAAGCCCAGCGACAGCAGGAACACCAGGACTACCAAGCGGCACAGGAAGCCCAGGCGCGCCTTAGAGCTGAACGCAGCTCAGCCCTCGCCGTCCTCGCACCCGTACAGAAGGATGAGTGGTGGGACAAGGCACAGCCGGCCGACATCGCCACGGCCCACGCCGTCGCGGAAGGTTGGAAAGATCACGACCCCGCCGCCCTTGAAGCCTCCGCGAAGATCCGCGGAGAAGTCCTCGCCCGCTACGGGATCGACACACACGACGTCGGCACGGACACGGCCTACCTTGAATCAGGAATCGCGACTATCGCCACAGAGAAGACCCGGCTGGACGAGCTGGCACGCAGCCAGGAAGAAGCACGGAAAGCCGCTGCCGAACACGAGAAAGCAATGCAGCTGATCGCCGCTGCGCAGGCAGAAGAACTTCGAGCCCAGGCGACAAAGCTGGCACCCGAAATGGAGCGCCACCAAGTACCCGTCGAGTACCTGGCAAACCCCGGACTGGCACAGGCCCTCCAACGCGCCCACAACGCGAAAACGCCCAAAGCTGCTGCGGCGGCAGACGCTGAGATCAAAGAGCGCCTGTTCCTCATCGGCAGGGACGGTATCAACGGCCCCGACATTGAGCAGCTACGCAAAGAAACCACTGCGACCATCAACGGTGCCGGCGACACACACTTCAAGGATCCCGCGTTCGTGAAAGCCGCCAAGGAGATGTACGAAGCCAAGCTCCTGGCCGAGGGCGGCTTCACAGGCTCTCAAGTGGCATCAATTGAGCAGCGGTATGAACGGGCCGAGAAGGAACTCTTCGCCCGCCTTGAAGGCGTTGGCCGAGAGATCGAAGACCGCGTCACAGGCAACGACAGCAACCGCTTCAGCGACCAAGGGCTAAAAGCGGAGAGCGAATCAGCTGCCGGCTACGGCTCAGCCGAACACCACGCAAAATTCGCGGAATCCCTCGAGAGCACCGGGGCCAACGAAGCTCAGATCCGCGGGCGGCTCACTGCGGCACGCAGCGAAGGCACCCACCCCAGCGCAGCAGTCACCATGGGCAAAGGCGCGGCCAAGGCCAGGAAGAGCCGTGCGGGGGCAGCCGTGGGAGCCGAAAGGTCCAAGGGCGGACCCAGCCGATAAAAACAGGAAGGCAATCAGGCGGAGGCGGGGCCGCAGCGCCTCCGTTTCGCATAATCTACCTGTCGCGAGGGCTTTGCAGTGTTCGTCGCGGTCGGCGGCCACGTGGCCGGCCCTCGCGCCATCCCGGCAGGACCTCATTCAGCAGAGACTCCTTCTCTGAAGACAGCTTTCCTTGGTTGTAGTTAATCCGCTGGGCGTGCAACCACACGCCCAGGACGCGTTCGTCCGCATCCGGGGTCTTCTGATGACGCGGCCACTCGCCGCCAGCATCCCGGATGTCCTTCACCTGCTGCAAGCGCTTCTGCCACCTGGCCTCGTCCTCGACCTTCCGCTTCGACGCCAGGTCCCAACCGGGAATCACATCCAGCCCGTCCCGGACAGCCGGGGAGAGGGTGCCCGCCTGCGCTTCCCTGCGCCGGAGGTAAAGCCACCTGCCCAGCGTCGCCTCCCGTGGTGACTTCGCATGGGCCGATGGCAGCCGGCCGCAGGTGCCGTAAAAGTCGACAACGTCTTGCAACATCGTCAGAAATGCAGTGGACGGCCCCTCAGACCTCGGCAGCGCAGCCGCATGCTCGGCTTCGAGCTCCGGTTCGAGCCTCTTCGCGACCTGCAGGTGATAGCGCACGGTGCTGGCGGGAGCTGCGTCCAGCACCGCGATCCTCGAGGGAGGGATACCCCTCCGGTACATGTCCACCCACTCAGCGTGAGGAGCAGCCCGTCGACTGTCCCTCATGCCTTATGAAACCCAGCCACGGTCATCCCCTAATCTTCTCCTTCGAAACAATCTATAGGGGGATCCCGCGCAGGCCTCTCAACAATGCTGGAAAGGCAACAAACACGGGCCATCTTGCGACAGACCAGCGGACCGTTACTGGAGAACGCCGGCTCAATCAACCACAGATCCGCGGCTGCCTCGCCGCGCCCCCAAGTGAGGGAGCACGCAAGTATGGCCCCCGGGTATAGACGCCGGTAGGGGCAGAACGGGGAGCAACCCGCCATGTCCGTGGCGATCGATAGGATCGAAACCATGACAGATTCCCGTGACCTTGCCATGCCCAACGGCTACGCAGACCTCCTCGGCGAGCTCAAGAACCGCGTCCGCGCAGCCCGCATACAGGCACTGCGCACCGTGAATACTCAGCTCATCGAGCTGTACTGGTCCATCGGGAAAACCATTTTGGAACGCCAGGAGGCCGAACAGTGGGGGAGCGGGGTCATGGGCCGGCTGGCCGATGACCTTCGGGCGGAATTCCCTGATATGAAGGGCCTTTCCCGCCGCAACCTCTTTTACATGCGCGGATTCGCCGCCGCCTGGCCCGAACCAATTGTGCAACAAGCTGTTGCACAATTGCCCTGGGGTCACATCACCGTGCTGCTCGACAAAGCAGAAACCGCGGACCAACGGACATGGTACGCCTCAGCCGCCGCAGAATACGGATGGTCCCGAAACGTCCTCCTGAACATGATGATGAACAGGTCAATGGAACGCACCGGCGCCGCGCCCTCGAACTTTGTCCAACGGCTTGTTGGACCAGATTCCGAACTCGCCCAACAGGTCGCCAAGGACCCCTACAACTTCGAATTCCTCGGCCTCTCAGGCGAAGTAGCCGAACGCGACCTCGAAAACGCCCTCACCAGCAGAATCACGGAAACCCTCCGCGAACTGGGCCCTGGCTTCTCCTTCGTTGGACGCCAAGTGCACTTCGATGTGGACGGAGATGACTTCTACGTCGATCTCCTGTTTTTCCACATCGAGCAGCTCCGGTACGTCGTTATCGAACTTAAGACAGGTAAGTTCCAGCCAGAATACGCCGGGAAGCTCAACTTCTACGTCGCCCTCGTGGACGATGTGCTACGGCGCGAACACCACAACGAGACCATCGGCATTCTCATCTGTGGTACCAAAAACGACCGCAGTGTCCGATACAGCCTCGGTCGTTCTACATCGCCCATGGCCGTGGCCGCCTACACCTACGACAAATTGCCCGCAGCGGAACAGAAAGCACTTCCCGACGAGGGACACCTCGTCGCCGCCTTGGAATGGGCCGAACCGGACTCCGAAGTAACCGAAAGTGCCGAGTAAAGCGCCTACCTGATCGGTCCTGCCCAACTTCTGGCTAACGACTTCGAAATCGACCCGTGCGGGAAGCAAGCCTGAATTGTCCAGAGAACTTTGGACAATTCAGCTGTTATGCGCATCGGGCCGGCAGAGTTGTCGTCGACATCATTGCTTTGTGCAGACACTGCCTGCACAGTGCAGCATCCAGGATCAGGCATCCCGTGAGCAAGAGTGGCGGGCAGCACGAACGTCCGGTTGAAATCTAAGACCTGATCAGTGGAGGGTGGCGAAAGGCTACTTCGGACTCTATTCTGACGCTCTTATCCTTGCTTCCTGACGTCAGGTTAGGGTGTGCCCAACCTGGACGTTCAGTGCAGGCATCGTGACGCAGTCAGCGTTGTGACCTTGATAGGGGATTCTGCTCATCTCCGTGAGGAGCGTCGACCGGAAGGAAAGAGCCCTCGTGGGGGAGTAGATGCGTACGGCCCGAGTAGTGCCAAACTCCAGTGTTCGGGAATCTTGGCCCCGAGAGACAGAGGACGGGACAGGTATTCCTGTCCCGTCCTTTGTTTGTTGTGGGCTATTCCCGAGGCGCCGCATGCCGAGGTGTGTTGCTGAAGCGGCCGGGGCGGTTGGTTATGGCATGTGGATAAACTGGCCCGGTCCTGGTGGGATATTGCCGAAGTAGAAGATTGCTAGTACGCCGATCCAGACAAGGCCGAAGACTGGCACGAACGGCATCACCCGTGCAATGAGGGTGCCCAACTTGAAGTCGGGGACGTACCCCTTGGCCATGGCGAGAATTACGTAGAGGAAGATGTGCATCGGTGAGATGCCTTGGGTGATTGAGTCTCCGATGCGGTGGGCTGCCTGCGTGATGGCGGGGGAGAGGCCGAGGATCATGAAGGCCGGCACCATGACTGTAGATTCCAGCGACCAAAGTCCGCTTCCAGAGGTTATGACAAGGTTGAGCGTCGCCGAGATCAGGACGAGCAGCAGCAGTACCCAGAATCCGCTCAAACCGAGGCTCTGGGCTCCGCTTGCCATCCCGACAGCCATCCATGTGCCGAGATTTGAGTAGGAGACCACGGCCAGTGTCTGGGCGATGATGAAAATGAGGACAATGAAGCCGGACATCTCAGCGATAGCGTTCTGCATGTGTTTGCCCACGTCGCGCTGTTCCTTAGATGCCGGGAGGGCCTTTGCGTATACCAGTCCGAAGACAATGAACGACAAGCAGATGATCACAGGGAGGATGTCGAGCATCGGGGATGGAATCAGGGTGCCGTCCTTGCCCTGCAATGGTGAGCCGGGGAACAACCAGGCGGCAACCAAGAGGGCGACGAAGGCGATGGTGGCGAAGACCGCGATTAGAACGGCTCGCTTCTGTGCAGTTGTGACGCCCGCGCCCGGTGTCTCGTGGTGCGGCGCGTCCGGGTTGGGCTTGTAAACTCCGAGCTTTGGTTCCAGGACTTTGTCGATGATGAATCCGCCGGCCGCCGCGAGCAACAGCCCTGCAGCGGCGCCGAAGTAGTAGTTCATCGCGATGTTGCCGTGGAACGCTTGGCCCATTGGCAGGAATTCAGCGGCTTTTTGGGTGATGCCGGCAAGTGAGGCGTCCAATGCGCCCATCAGGATGCCGCCTCCGTAGCCTGTAGCAATGCAAGCATAGGAGCCGATAAGGCCCGCCAGGGGATGACGCCCAACGGCGAGGAACACGAGCGCGGCAAGCGGCGGGATCACGATGAAGGCACCGTCTGACATGACGTGGCCTTGGCAGGCTACGAGGGCAACGACGTAGGGAACGAGCCACTTAGGTACCCTGGCGAACATAAGCCGCACGGCTGATTCAAGTGCACCGGTCCCTTGGGCAACTCCGACCCCCAGGACGACAACTAGCGCCGGGCCTAGCGCGGGAAAGGTTACGAAGGCCTTTACGACGCCGTTGGCGAGTTCCACAAGCGCGGCAGGGTCGAGGGCAGACCGGACGGGAAGGGGTTTTTCCGCCCCCGGGACATTGATGGTAACTCCGAATGCCGCCACGATGGCCGACGTGACGGCAACGACGACGAGAATTCCGACGAAAAGGATGAACGGGCTGGGGAGTTTGTTTCCTATCCGCTCCACGGCACCCAGGAATCCGCCCAGTCGGGGCTCGGGAGAATCTTCTTTTATTTGTATTGGTTGTCCAACTGACATGTCATTCCTCGGGGGGATGTTCTATCGCAACGTTGCGGAAGAAGTACTAAATAATTTTCATCTGACGGATGAGTGGTTTTCAAAACCTCTGTGAAAACCATGATCCAAGTCACATCGGATGTCAAGTGTCCTGATCCCTGCCATTCCCAGCTTTCAGTACCACTTAAGAGGCATAACTGCCTAAAACGGATGGGGTCACCGGTTTTGAGATCTGGAGTGGAAAGTGGACCGGTTCTCGTGTCGATCCGGCGGAAATTTTGGACTCAGTAGGGGACCACGGGACTCGGTGAAATATTTCAGGTAGTCGGTCTTAAAAGGTGCCCTTGCCTGCAAGCGGTAACCCGAACTAACAGGGTGGTCGAGCACTATCCGACCCAGCTGCTGTGATTCTGGTCCGGGTCTGGGTTCCACTGCTCGTGACGGCGCTGGCACGTTTACCTGCCAGGACTTACGCCTCCGTGATCAGCGCTGCCTCTTTGGTTGCCGCTTGGAAGATGTGGGCGAGCAGGTCGTCAATCTCCTGCTGGGTAAGCAGCCCCTTGGAGAGGACTAGCTCCGAGACGCCCTGCCCGGTCATCAAAGCTTCTTTTGCGATGGTGGTGGCGTTTTCGTAGCCGATCCTGGGGCTTAGTGCTGTGACAAGCCCGATGGACTCCGCTACACGTGCGCGCAAGAGCTCGCGGTTGGCTGTTATTCCGGCTACGCATTTGTCCGCCAGTATTCTGCTCGCGGCAGTGAGGTGATCCAGGCTGGCAAAGAGGGCGCGTGCGATTATCGGCTCGAAGGCGTTCAGCTGTAGCTGGCCTCCTTCTGCGGCCAGGGTAATGGTTACGTCGTTGCCGATCACTTCGAAAGCGACCTGGTTCACGGCTTCAGGGATCACGGGGTTGACCTTGCCGGGCATGATGCTGGAGCCGGCCTGCCGGGGTGGCAGGTTGATTTCGTTGAATCCGGCGCGCGGTCCGGAGGACAGGAGTCGAAGGTCATTGCACGTTTTCGAAAGTTTGACGGCGACGCGTTTTAGAATGCCTGAAAGCTGGACGAAGACGCCAACATCAGAGGTCGCTTCCACGAGGTTTGTGGCAGAGACGAGGGTCTCGACTCCTGTAATCTCCCTCAGCGTTTCCATTGCCCGTGCCCGGTAGGCCGGGTGGGCGTTGAGTTCAGTACCGATAGCTGTTCCTCCGAGGTTGAGCTCATGGAGCAGGAGCCGTCCTTCGCGCAGGCGTGCCTCATCTTCTTCGAGGGTTGCCGCGAAGGCTGCGAATTCCTGTCCCAGGGTCATGGGCACAGCGTCCTGAAGTTGGGTGCGTCCCATTTTGATGACGTCGGAGAATTCGGTGGCTTTTGATTCCAGGGTGCGCCGAAGGTGGGCGAGTCCGTTCAGAAGGTGGAGGATGTGTCCGTCCAGCGCTATCTTGAGCGCGGTTGGGAAGACGTCGTTTGTACTTTGGCCAAGATTGACGTCTTGAAGGGGGTGGAGATGCTGGTACTGGCCGCGTTCGTAGCCGAGGTATTCAAGTCCCCTGTTGGCGATGACCTCATTGGTGTTCATGTTCGTCGAGGTACCTGCCCCGCCTTGGATCATATCGACGATGAATTGGTCGTGGAGTTGACCGGATCGGAGGTCTTGGCAGGCTTTGATGATTGCGTCCGCTTTATCAGGGCTGAGAAGTCCCAGATCCCGGTTGGCTACTGCTGCGGCCTGTTTCACGGCTGCCAATGCTGAAATGAAGATCGGCTGGGATGTCAGTACCTGCCCGCTGATGGGAAAGTTGTCAGCGGCGCGGGCTGCGTGGACTCCGTAGTAGGCGTTGCCTGGTACTTCAAAGTCTCCGAGGAGGTCGTGTTCGGTTCGGTGCGTGGGTGTGGTGGTCTGTTCGGTCATGGGTTGCTCGCTGTGTCGTTGAGTGTGTGGATGAGTCGTCCTTCCAGAGAGGTCGCGACGATTCTGTGGCGGAATTCCGTTCCCCGGAAAGGGTTGTTGGTTGATTTGGAGTACCGGTTGGTACTTGTCACGGTCCACTGGGTGTTGTCGATAAGTGTGAATGTGGCCGGTTCGCCTGCCGTCAGGGGTCTTCCTGCGAATTCGCTGATTCCACCAATTTGTGCCGGAGTGATCGACATCAGCTCCGCGACCCGCTTCCAGTTCAGCGACTGTGCCTCGTCCAGCACTTTAGCCACCACGGGCAGTGCGGTCTCCAGCCCCGTCATGCCGAAGGGAGCATCGCACCAGGTACGGGCCTTGGATTCGTCGGTGTGCGGGGCGTGGTCGGTGGCGACAATATCTATGGTTCCGTCCAGAAGTGCGGCTCTGAGTGCCTGGACGTCGTCTGCGGAGCGCAGTGGCGGATTGACCTTGTATCGCGTGTCCGTCAGTGCTGCCAGTTCATCTGAGAGCAGGAGATGGTGTGGCGTGACCTCCGCGGTGACCGGCCATCCTTGGGACTTTGCCCAGCGTATGATTTCAGCCGAGCGCCGTGTGGAGATGTGGCATACGTGCAGACGGGCTCCTGTTTCCGCGGCCAAAACGGCATCCCTTGCGATGATGGTTTCTTCTGCCACACCTAGCCAGGGCGGAAGAGCGGAGGTTTCCGCTGCGTGACCGGCATTGATCTGCCCTTCTCCGGCCAAGTCGCTGCTTTGAGCATGCTGAGCCACTACGCGATCCAGTCGCGCAGCGGCCAAGAGAGCTTCACGGGTAAGAGCGGCATTGTTGACGCATTTGCCGTCATCGGAGAACATTTTTGCTCCGGCCGCCGCCATCTCCTCGTACGGTGCGGACTGGAGTCCCTTAAGTCCGGTGGTAATCGCTCCGACCGGGTGGACCCGGCAGATGGCATGCATGCCAGCCAGCTTCAGCAGATGCCGCACCTTATCCGCGGTGTCGGTCACGGGGTCGGTGTTGGCCATGGCGAAGACGTCCGTGTAGCCCCCGGCGGCGGCGGATCGGGTTCCGGTCTGGATGGTCTCGGACGTTTCACCTCCGGGCTCCCGGAGGTGCGTGTGCAGGTCCACAAAGCCTGGCAGCATTATCAGCCCGGTGCCGTTGAGCACCTTGGCATCGGCTAAGGTGCGATGTCCTGCTGGCAGGAAGGACACAAACCGCCCGTTCTGTATGAGAACGTCAGCAGCCGCGCCGCCGTACGGCAGGACCCCGGAGACGATGACCTGATCCAGGGAATCGCCGGTTTTCCATTGCAAGGATTCGATGATCATGGCACGCATGACTGGCTGGGGACGGGCTCCCATGAGAATACGGGCCCGTCCTTACAGATGAGCGGGCTTTCGTTTCCTTCGCTCCGGGCGCCTGAGGCGCACCCGTGGCAGTACCCCAGGCCGCAGGCCATATGCGCCTCGACGGAGACCTGCACCTGGGATCCCCAACGCTCGGCAAGGTCTTCGCAAAGCCTAGTGAGTCGATCCGAACCGCAGGTCATGATGACTTCCGGCGGGTTGGCGTCCAGATCGGCGGTGAGCCTGGCGAACAGCGCTGCAGGCGTGCTGGAGCCCTCCTGGTCTGTGACTTCGTAAACTTTTGCGCCGTGACGGCGGTAGTAGTCAGCGCCAATAAGTGCCGAGGGCTCCCTGGCACTCGTGACAGCGATGGTTTGTATCCCGTTCTTGAAGTTGGCTTGGGCAACGGTCGTGAGGGAACAGGTTCCTATTCCGCGGCCGACGAGCAATACGCTGCGGGTTCCATGCTCGATTTCGAAGCTGCGTCCCAAGGGTCCAACCACGAACATTTCTTCCGAGACCTCAAAGGACTGGAGCCGTTTCGTACCCGATCCGACGACTCCGTAGAGAACTTCGACGGTTCCGGCTTCAGGGTCCGTTGAATAAATAGCCATGGGGCGCGGCAGTGCAGGGGTTTTCTCCCCGCGCCGGGCTGCTGTGAGCATGAGGAACTGGCCCGGCTGGGCCACACCGGCAATGCCCGGGGCGTCGAGTAACAGTGCCATATACCGGTCGCCGAGCGGTCGGTGGTCCAAGATGCGGTACTGGCCAGCCGTGGCTTTAGGCCGTTTTCTGTCCGGGAGCTTGGCCAGCTCCCAGTTGCCCAGGCTGTCATCCCCACGAAGGGTTACGGTAGGGGCATCGGAGGGGGTGGACATCGCGGTTCTCCTAGTGGTGGCTGGCAGGGAGGGACGAATCGAGTTGCCGAAGACTGGCTGTGAGCAGCTCAACGCCTGCCGCCAGGTCGTTGAAATCGGATAGTTCGTCCGGTGAGTGGCTGACCCCGTGGTTTTGGCTCGGAATGAAGATCATTCCTCCGGGACACACGTGATTGATCATTTGTGTGTCATGGCTGGCGCCGGAGGGCATCACCCGGTACGCGAGGCCCAGACGAGCGGCCGAAGAAGTGATGGCGTTGCGTATCTTCAGTGGCAGCACCACGGGGGAGGCGTCGGCCAGGACGTTCACGGAGATGCCGACTTCCCGTGCTGCCGCGATGTCATATGCCCGCGCGATGAGTTCCGTTGTCGAAAGCCGTTGCCGATCGGCGTCGGTATCTCTGACATCGATGTGTAGCTTGCAGTGTCCCGGGATGGTGGTGATCGAGCCGGGATGCACGTCCAGTTTGCCGACGGTGATGCGTGTGCCGTGGTGCCGGGAGTCGTTGGCGAGTTCTTCGGCGGCCAGAACGATCTGGGCGGACGCCGCCAGGGCGTCTGCCCGGAGATGCATCGGTGTTCCGCCCGTGTGTGACGCGCGCCCGGTAATGTCGATGCGGACGCGCGTACTGCCGGAGATGAGGTCGACTACGCCCACTGGGAGGTCGGCGTCGGTCAACACGCTGCCCTGTTCGATGTGTAGTTCGATGAAGCCTGCCCAGTCCTCCGGGTTCCAGATGGCATCGGAGACCCGTTGAGGATCGATATTGATGGCTGTCATTGCCTCGGCGACGCTGACCCCGTCTTTGTCCACAAGTTCGGACAGGTCCGTGGAGCGTGTCAGGCCCGCGATGATGCGGCTGCCGGTGCATGCCTGACCGAACCTTGCCCCTTCTTCAGCAGCGAAGGCCACGAACCGGACCGTGCGGCGAAGCGCCGACGTGCTGGTGGTAAGTGTCCGGGCAGCCTCCATAGCCGCGACGACACCAGCAATTCCGTCGAACGCTCCGCCGTTGGGGACGCTGTCCAAGTGGGACCCGGTCCCCAGGGCGGGCAGCCCGGGTTCTGACCCAGGAAGTTCGGCGATGGTGTTACCTGCGGCGTCCGTGTAGACACTCAAGCCGAGGTCTTCCATGTAAGCCTTGAATTCCCGGTGGGCTTCCCGTTCCAAAACGCTGTATCCCAGACGGGTGACGCCGGGACCGCTGTCTGGCTCGGAAAGGGCTGCAAATCGTTCGATCAGTGCGCGGACGTGGTCTGCGCGGCTGACAGGCAGCGTAGCGGCGGACTCAGCCGTTGTCGATGACATCGTGTTCCTTCTGTGTTTCCGGTTTGTCTGGGTACCCATCGGTGAGGGTGTGGGTTTCGATACCAAGGCGTGCCTCCGGCGCAGGTGCTGGGACGACGGAACCGATGCCAGTCACGACTGCGCCCTGGGATTGCGCGAAGCGGACGAGGGCGTCCAGCCCGTGCAGCTCCGTCCAGTCGTAGCTGACGACGACCGTCCGGGATCCGCTGGCGAGTGCGCCGGAGAGCCCGAGGGAACCTTCGACCGAGAAGGCGTACACGAGGTCGGCGCCCAATTCCCTGGCCACTACATGACCGAGGACGGCGGACTCGACCTGGTCCCAGACGACAACCGTGTCAGGTTCTGCAGCGGTCATGGTCTGGGCGAGTTCCCTACCCAGAAGTTCGGCGACAGCCGGTGTCTGCAGGGATGTAATCTGTTGCGACGCGCCGGCTTCTGCGGCTTGGCGGGCGACGTCCAGAATGCGGCGAGTGTTGTCAGACATGGTGATTCTCCTTTGTATGGATGGAGAGTTCAGCGAATCCGAACAGTGCATGCCGCGTCAAGGATGCATCCCCGCCGTGGACATCCGCCCCCAGGACGGACAGCGCCAGTGCTGGCCGTGCTCCGGCGAGTGTCAGGATGTCAAACACCGCCTCATCGTTCTCGGTCTCCTGCTCGTAGCTGAGGAACACGGTCCGCTCTGAAGAGTGAAGTTCCCCGGTCACGGTGCCGGCAGGGAGGTTGATGAGGGCGAAGGGGAGGCCGCTATGCAGTGCAACTGCGGTGGCAAGAGCGCTCTCGGGGCCGGAGCGTGCAATCAGCCGGTCTGTTCCTGCTGGAATGCCGGGAGCCAGAGCATCGGCGATCCTGCGCAGGATGGCTGGGCGGTGGAGGACCGCGGCCGCGTCGGGGTGGCCGCCGTCATGGGATGCCAGGGCTTTCAGATCTGCAGCCAGATCCTGGCGCTGTTCGTCCGTGTTCTGGATGATGCTGGGCGGGGTGGTTGTAGAAAGCGTTGTCACGGTGATTCCTTCGGAGACGTTGGGTTAGTCGAGTTCAGCGCCCTTGCGCTCCGGCACGAGGAACATCGTGACGAAGGCAAGCAGGTAGATGGCTGGAAGTAGAGCCAAGGCGAATGCGAAGCCGTGTTGGGCCGCGATGACGGCGATGATGATGGGAGCGAAGCCGCCGATGCCGCGGCCGATGTTGAACAGGACGTTCTGGGCGGTGGCGCGGGCTTCTGTGGGGTAGAGCTCTGCCATGAGGGCGCCGTAACCGCCGAGCATTCCGTTGGCGAACGCACCCATGATGAACCCGCCGGCGAGGAGGATGGCCGGGTCAGTGATCTGGCTGTAGGCCAGGACGGAAGCGGCAGCGCCGATCTGGAAGATCCAGAAGGTTCTCCGGCGTCCGATCCTGTCCGCGAGTTGGCCGAAGACGATGATGCCGGTCATCATTCCGAGGACTGTTACCGCGGTCCAGATGGATGAGTTTGTCAGGTTGAGGTTGAACTGGGTGCTGAGGTAGCGGGGGAGCCAGCTCATAATGCCGAAGTATCCGAAGTTCTGCACGGACGTGAGGATGATCAGGGCAACCGTGATGCGGACGGCTTTCTTATTGCCAACGAGGAGCCGGAGTGAGTTGCCGCGTACCTTCGGGACGGAGCTGTCAGGGTTTTTGGCTTTTTCGAGGAACTTCGGGGACTCGTGCAGCCGCTTGCGGATGATGATCGCGACGATGGCGGGGAATGCTCCAACGACGAACAGGCCGCGCCACCCGAAGGCTGTGATAATCGGAGCGGACAGGAGCGCTGCGGCCAGGACTCCAAACTGGAAGCCGATTGCGACCCAGGATGTGGCGCGTGCGCGCATCTTGGCCGGGACTGCCTCAGCTGCAAGGGTCATGCCGATGCCGAATTCGCCGCCGATGCCGATGCCGGCGATAAACCGGTAGATGGCCAGATCGGTGTAGCCTGTGGCCAGTGCTGAGAGGCCGGTAAATACGGCAAAGAGAATGACGGAGTACGTCAACATCCGGACTCGGCCGAATTTGTCGGCAAGTATGCCGAAGACGATGCCGCCAAGGACAGCACCCAGGAGGGTCACAGTGTGGAGGGCGCCGGCCTCAACGTTGGTGAGTTGGAAGCTGGCGATGATGCCCGACAGTGCGAAGCTGAGGATCAGCAGGTCGAAACCGTCGAGCCCGTAGCCGATGGCTGAGGCGAACACAGCCTTGCGGCCATAATTGTCCCGGTCGGTTTCCTTTGGGGTGGGTCCGTGTTCCGTTTCCGTCGGGGACGGGATGTGACTATTGCTCATGAATGGCTCCGGAGAGGATCGGTGTGTCCAGTGTTCCGATCAGTTCGGAAACCTTTGACACATGGAGGCGATGACAAAGTGGTTCGAGATCGGCGATGATCTCGCTCATTGTGGTTGGACGTGTGAAGGTTGCGGTGCCAACTTGGACCGCAGTGGCTCCGGCGATCATGAATTCAGCGACGTCTCCTGCAGTGGTGATGCCGCCGCAGCCAATCACGGGGATATTGACTGCCTGTGCTGCATCTCGGACGAGTTTGAGGGCCAGTGGCTTCACGGCGGGGCCCGTGTAGCCACCGGCGCCGCTGCCCAAAACGCTCGCCCTTTTGTTTATGTCAACGGCAAGACCGGAAAAGCTGTTTGAGACGGTCACGGCCGTTGCTCCGGCATCCTCAGCAGCCTTTGCAATCTCGCCGATGGAACTCACCGTCGGCGTCAGTTTTACGAAGAGGGGACGGTCCGTGAAGCGCCGGATCCCCTGGACTACCTCGGCCACCCGCTTCGGCGAAGTGCCAATAGCCAAACCCCCATGTTCCAGATTGGGGCATGACACGTTGACCTCAAAGGCTGCAACGTCCTCGCTGCCCAGGTCTTCGGCGATGGTGTAGTACTCCTGCGTAAAGAGTCCACCAATACTCACCACTACGTGCGTTCCACTCGCCTGATACTGCCTGAGAAGCCCGTTCCGGAAACCTTCACTCCCGGGGCTGGGAATTCCCACGCTGTTCAGCATGCCGAAGGAGGTTTCGGTCAGACGATGTGCCGGGTTACCCGCCCGCTCGACTGCAAAGACCGTCTTAGTTACGACTGCTCCCAACTGCTCCAGGGGCAAAATGGCTGCAAGCTCCGGCCCAAAACAACCGGAGGCTGGCATTACCGGATTAGCCAAAGTAAGTTCGCCCAGAGCCACCGTCAGGTCGACGCGAGCCGAAACACTGTCTGACACTGTAAATTCGGGACCTTTATCAACGACCAGCCCATTTTCCATGACGCGAACATCCTTCATCCGTCTAGTGAATACACGGCTAGCATGAGCCACATCACAGGGCATGTCAACGCCTCCTTACGACCCTTCGGCAGGGTGCTCAACAGGCCCCGGAAGCGATTTTCGCGTAGGGAGAGCTTTGGCTCGAGGATTTCCGTAAGGCAAGTGCCGTAGCTCCAACCTCATCGCCTGCCGAAAGCGGCGTGCGCTGAGCCGAGCAAAAAATTTCGGGATGTTCTTCGTCATCTTCATTCGTAGAAATTTCCGCTACATGAAGCATTGCCATTCTCTGCACGGAAAAATAGACTCATGAATTCGGTGTCACCTCTATGCGGTGGCCTCTCACATCCCACAAGGAGTCCCATGCCAGCAAACCCAACAGTTCAAGCTCATATCAGCTCTGCTGACATCTTCGAGGCCCATCTGGGAGGAAAGCTCGCAGTCGAAAGTTCGGTCGCGTTAGATACGGCCAGGGATCTTTCGATTGCATACACACCCGGCGTCGCGGAGGTAAGCCGTGCCATTCATGCTGACACCTCTATCGCTGCAACCCACACCTGGGCTGCTCGCCTCGTGGCAGTTGTGAGTGACGGGACAGCTGTGCTTGGCCTGGGCAACATCGGACCAAGTGCGTCCTTGCCTGTCATGGAGGGAAAGTCGGCTTTGTTCAAGGCGTTTGGGGGCCTGAACTCCATTCCACTGGTACTGAACACGACTGATGTGGATGAGATCGTCGAGACGCTGAAACGTCTGCGCCCGAGCTATGGCGCGGTAAATCTAGAGGACGTGTCTGCTCCGCGCTGTTTCGAGTTGGAAGCCAAACTGATCGAAGCGCTCGATTGCCCGGTGATGCACGACGACCAGCATGGAACCGCTGTAGTGGTTCTTGCAGCTCTCAGCAACGCGGTGAGGCTCACTGGCCGTTCAATGGATTCGATCAAGATAGTCATCTCTGGTGCTGGTGCAGCGGGGGTTGCATGCGCCAACATCCTTTCCGAAACGGGAGTTCGAGACATCGTCATGATCGACTCGCGGGGGATCATCGGGCCGAAGCGAACTGATCTTGGTGCAATTAAGGAAGACCTCCTCAGGCGGACCAACCCGAGGCGGCTATCAGGCTCGGTAGCGGA
Source organism: Arthrobacter sp. MDT2-3 (assembly GCF_059090465.1). Taxonomy (NCBI): domain Bacteria; kingdom Bacillati; phylum Actinomycetota; class Actinomycetes; order Micrococcales; family Micrococcaceae; genus Arthrobacter; species Arthrobacter sp. MDT2-3. Next base: position 53,641 of record NZ_JBNHFS010000006.1, read on the forward strand.
TGCAATGCTTGGCGCGGATGTGTTCATCGGCGTTTCCTCCGCAAGGCTTGAAGAGAGCACCCTTGAGCTGATGGCGGATGACCCGATTGTCTTTGCGCTATCGAATCCAACGCCGGAAATCGACCCTGAAGTTGCCGCCCGTTACGCGAAAGTAGTTGCGACAGGAAGGAGTGACTATCCCAATCAGATCAACAATGTGCTTGCCTTCCCGGGAATCTTCCGGGGAGCACTGGATGCCGGGGCTCACACCATTACAACCCAAATGAAGATGGCGGCAGCCAGAGCGATCGCCGATCTCGTGGGCGACGAGCTGGATGCAGAGTACATTGTTCCCAGTCCGCTGGATTCACGCGTTGCCCAGGCCGTCACTGCGGCCGTCATCGCAGCAGTTTAGGTGCTACCCACAAGCGGCGTGATTGGTGCGAACCGATTACAACACCACTCGACTGTCGGAAGCACGCGCAGGACAAGTAATTCCCAGGGAGTAGTTCTGGCTGCGCGTGGCGCTGGGGCCGGACTGGAACTAGGAGTCCGTCTCCACCCATCCAAGATCTGCGGCCATTTCATCTGCCGCAGCCCTCACAACCTTGACAGCCTCGTCTCGGTCGCTCCTGTCGACCATGCGTTGAGACGGTGCTGCCAGGGTAATGGACGCTACAACTTCTCCAATTGAAGATCGGACCGGAGCGGAAACGGCCCATACATTCTCATCCAGTTCGGACTCACAGACGTCGTAACCCTCCGAACGGATGTTGGCCAGGTGATCCATCACTGCATTTACCGTGCTCGGTGTCTCTGCCGTGAAGGCAGTCAACTCAGTATTGGCCAGCAGTTTCCGGATCCTATCCGGCGGTTGCCATGCCAGTAGCGTCCGTGCTGCTGCAGCGGCGTGCAAAGGCATTGTCTGACCAACACGCACGAACAACCTCAGGGGGAACTTGGACTCCGACAATGCCAGACAGACGACCTTGTCGCCAGCAAATTCAGATAGGAACACCGTCTCGCCAGTCCGCCTACTCGCGTCTGAAACTGCGTGGTGTGCCGTCACCAGAGGAGATTCCCGCGAATAATCCGACTGTACAAGTTCGCGTACCGCCGGCCCTAGAAAGTACCGGCGGTTGGAGCTGGACCTTGTGATGAACTTTTGTTCTTCGAGGACCGCAGCAGTTCTGTGGGCACTCGCCACGGGAAGATCCAGGCGCTCACTGATTTCGCCAAGAGTGAGTCCCTTCGGAGCTCTTGAAAGAACTTTCAGCACATCCAAGGCCCTGACTACAACCTGCATGACTACCCCTATATCGCGTCACGGAAAACCTTTTTTCAGCATACGACAACTTCTAGTAAAAGCAATCCACTAGGAGGCGCAGCTTAGGCGAGACAGTCCAAATGCTATGCGGTCCCTAGACCGCAACGCGTACGCATCCTGAACGGGCCGGCCTCATCCTGCCCGGACAGCCCCCTCGAAGACCTTGCCAACCCAGACGGTAGGCGGTCATCGACTTCCCCATCTCCTTTAGGACCACCATGACAACCAAGACCAAGCAGATAAAGCAGGACTGGAGAAGGCTTGAACCAGGTGACGAGGTACTCGTCACCGACTCCCACAACCCCGCGACACTAGGCATCGTCGACGCCAAGACCGCCAGCTCGGACGTCATCTGGATCGTGGACCACGAAGGCCGCGGCCGACGAGCCTTTGACGACAGGGAAGGCATCATAATCCTGCACACCTGACCTGCCGGTGCATGCCGCGATCTGGCCCTTGAAGACCGAATCATCGGTAGGGGCACCGCCTCCAGAGCCCTTTTTTGAGAAACATCATCGCCATACACGAAGGATGCAGCCCAATGCCTGACAACAGCCCCAAACGCTTCATCACTCTCAACATCAGCCGTCGTTCCGAACTGGAACACAGACTCGATCATGCCGTCACCGAACTGCTCGGGCCGGCTCGGCAGCTCAACCAGGGCATCCTGGTGACACGACTCAGTCCGGCATCGTTCACCATCCGTCTCAGCGAAGAAATCCCCTATGGGACAACGGTGGAAAACGTTACTTGGTAGAGCACTTGCAGGGCCTGCGATGCGCGCCGCCGGACGGGTCGAAACTCTTCGTGCAGTTTCCCGGGATTCCCTGCCCGGCCACGGAAAGAGCCGATAATGGATATTCCGTCAATCTGCCTCGTCTTGAAGAATGCCGCGCATTCGCTCCTTTACGGGGCTTGATTCACAACGTGGACCAGGATCGGATCATAAGGTCCGCGGGTGAGCTAGGGCTGGAGCGTCGCGACAGTACTCATCGCTGTAATGCAGTCCTACCCATGGAGAGGCTATTAATTCGGCGGGGTTGGGCCTTGGAGGGGAATCGGGGGTTTCTAGCCACCCTTCACGCTTCCACTCTTGGTGACTGATGGGGCTTCGTGCTGGCATCTTTGCCTCTTCTGCGTGGTGATTGGGTGTTACCTCCAGATCGGGCATGTGTTGAGATCTGCAGGAGTGCATATATGGCGTCCCTGTAGGACGTGCCACGACCTTGTTGGAATCAGAGCGCCATATTCGAGTCAGTAGGCTTGGAGACCAGCGGCACTGTAAGCGGACCTGGCAAGGGAACTGCCTAAGAAATTGAAAAGTGCAGTTGCCACGTATTCGTTGGCCGCCTTGCTGCATAGATACGTGGAGAACTCTGTGTACCTCTGGACGGCTGCTGGAAGTGGCCCGAGAAAGGTCACCTCGGGAACTAGCTTGAGTTCGCTTATTTGTTGGACAGCCAGAACGGCTCGTCCGTCAATCAAAGCGCTGGTTGTTGACCCTTCCTCGACGAAAGTGGCTCGGGAGTTCACTATGTCAGCTATCCCTAGGTCCTGGAGCATCCGGCCGAAATACGTTCCGCTTGGTCGCGTCCTCGAGTAGGCAACAGAGCGGCACCTTGTGAGTGCAAAGGCAAGCTCCTCTACGGTTGTGATACTTGGGGCATTGGCATCGGGCGCGGCGGCAACTCCGATCCCCGAACTAACGATGTGCCCTGCAGCATGGAAGGCGCCGCCTCGGGGCGGCTCTGTGCGCCCAAGGGAACCAGAAAGTCCGAGAAATATAGCCGGTTGGGCCCCCGCGTTGATCCTTTCCAGGAGCCTCGCCGTTGAATCGTAGACAACCTCTATGGGCTGTCCAGTCGCTCTAACAAATGCCGGCATGATTGTTTCCTCTACCGGTTTTCTTAGAGCGTTCGCACAGAAGAGAGACGTCCTTGTGGTTGCAGGATTCACTGTCGCCTCAGGGCTACATCAGCTCAGGTGCAGGAGCGAGCACGATATCGAATCGGGTGCGCGCCCATGACGTGCCGCGAAGCTCGCGCCCGTCAGGCGTTGGGCTTCCCGGGGGTTGCTGAACAAAGCGCTTTATGAGGGAACTTTTGACTCCGAAGACGGAGTCGCCGGCTTCAATAATGGGGTCGCCCTCGACAAAGATGTGTGTCACGAGGGTGCGGTGGTCGGCGGCAGTGACCATGAAGTGAAGATGGGAGGCCCGCATCGGGGATCGGCCGACCGCTTCAAGCATTTTTCCTACCGGGCCGTCATGCGGGATTGGATAGGGTGTCGGGGTGAGGGCCCAGAAGGCGTATTTTCCTTCGTGGTCCGTAAAGAGATGCGCTCGGCCAGCAACCCGGGGGTTCGTGTATTGAACATCGTAAAAGCCGTCCTCATCGGCTTCCCAAACTTCAATCCGGGCGCCTGGAAGTGGATTGCCGGCGGTGTCCGTGACGGTCCCTTCGACCCAGCAGGGCTGACCGTTTGCGCCGCCAGCGATGTCTCCGCCTATGGGAATTTCGGGGGCATTCTGGATGAAGAATGGTCCAAAAACTGTAGCTTCGGTCGCGTTCTTGTGAGTTTCATTGTTGATGGCGATGGTCTGCATTGAGAGGCCGAGCACGTCAGAAAGCAGGATGAACTCCTGACGCTTGTCGTCGGTGATGTGTCCGGCGTCGGTGAGGAATTCTATTCCGGCGTTCCATTCGTCCTCGGTGAGGCGAACCTCCCGTGCGAAGTTGTGCAGATGCCTCGTGAGGGCTTGCATGACTTGCTTCAGCCGGGGGTCTTGCGTTCCTTCAAAGGAGGAAACGACCGTTTCTACGAGTTGTTGTTCCACGGCTGCCTGCTCGGGTGAAATTGCTGTTGCTACTGGACGGGTGCTCACAAGGTCTCCTACGGTCTGGCGTTAGTGGTGGTGCGGTTGAAAGTTTGCGTTGTGGTTGGGGGGAAGGATGGCAGCCTATGGTGGAGCGTCCGGGTCATACTTGTCGCGGGGAGATGTCCAAAGTTTTGGATCAACCCGGGCGTCTGTCGAGGCTGGAAGCCCCAGCCCAGTGAAGCGTCAGTTGATAGCCTTCCGCTCGAGCGAACAGTCGGCGCCCCCAGCCCCCTGCGAGGTGGACCCATATGATCGCCCCATCAGGGGTGACATCGTCTACCCGTCCACGGAAATGGCCCTGGCCTTGCTTGTACAGGGAAACTTCGTGGCCGGGGGAGACCTCTTGCCAATCAGGTATTGCCACTTGGGATGAAGCTTCCTGTTGCCTTTGTCCGCTGCGGAACGAATACGCCAACAGCGAGCTCACCGGCTTCCCGTTTCACGTGAGGATCCGCTCAGAACATTTGGGGCGGCGAGCATTGACAGTTTGTCCGATGCTGTCAGCTGGGGTGTCAGGAGGTAAGTCCCATCGGGGTCCGCCAGCAACAGCCCCTCATTTCGAAGTTGCTGAAGAGCGTGATAAGCCGAGGAACGCTCAACCCCCAGTTCAAGGGCCATAGTGGCCGCAGTGATAGGTCCAGCAGCGTTGCCGGCGCGGGCAAGAATGGTCTTGCGGATCAACTCGTAGACAGACTCGTCCAAGGCCCGAGTGAAACTGCCGAACTGGCCTCTGAAATACCCCAAGGGATCTCCTGCTCCGGCTTCAGCTGTTTTCACCTCCGCCATAAACACTGCGTGCGTTGCGACATCGGTGCGGGAAACGATGGTGCATTCGATCTGCGCCAGCGCGTCAGAGATCAGCGGGACATCGAGTTCGCGGGTCATCAGTTCCACGTCCCTGAACTTGTCAGGATGCCGGGTAGCGAACTGTACCGCTAACTCGGCCTGCTTTTCCCCGAGGACGTTCACAGCGAAGACGCCGGCCTCGCTCAGGGCATCTGTTGTGGCGAGCTGGCGATTCAGGCACACCAACAACATGGGCGGGTCCATGGAGAGGGAGCTCACAGCGCTTGCGGTGACACCGAACCTGGTGCCGCCATACTGAGTGGTGATGACTGCGACCCCGCTAGTGAAATGGCTTATTACCTTCCGGAAGGCGACCGGATCGACGGACTCCCGAACCCTTGTGTCGGAGATACTCATGATGGTTCCTTTCTTGCGGTAAGTGTGATGCAGTTCATGATTCAGCATCATGTGTGGCCGTTAACGAGGTCGAAACGGGCTGCCTGCGTCACCCTCCGCTCGGGCTATTCTGTGTTTTATGTCACGTATCAAAGGGCCTCCGGCGGGTTTGATTATCCGCAGCAAACTCGCGGTGCCGCCACTGGCGGAACGGCTAGTTGAGAGGCCCCGTCTGAACCAGCTGTTCAGCAAGTTGATCAACCAGAACAGGGTGGTTTGGGTCGCGGCTACGGCAGGTTCCGGCAAAACCACGGCGGTTGTGCAGGCCGCTACTGCCTGGGGTGGGCCGATGGCATGGCTCACGTTGGATGGGACTGACGCTGCTCCCGGCCGGCTGCTCATCTATCTTGAGGCGGCAATAGCCGCCCATGTGCCCGATGCCGCCGGTCTGGCTAGCAGCGCGCTGACCGCGCGTATTCCTCATCCCGAAGTAGCTGGCTTGTTGGCCGAGTCCGTGGGCGATGAGGATCTACTTCTGGTGCTTGACGGGCTCGAGAATTTTGTTGGCTCATATGAAGCGCTTGAGGTCATCGGGGCGGTCGTCCGGTATGCGCCCGTTGGACTCAAGGTCGTGCTGCTTACCCGGGTTGACCTGCCGATCGACCTCAGTGCTCTGGCGGGCGTCGATCGCGTCGCAACCATAGGCGAGGAAGATCTGGCCTTCACTCCCGAAGAAGCTGCAGGGGCGCTCGTTGAGGCCGGAATAACGGACATCGACGCCTCCAGCGCAGTCGAGGCAACGGGAGGTTGGGTAACAGGGGTACTTTTTGAAGCGTGGCACTCTCGGCTGCACATTTCCGGAACCGGCGGCGAGGCTGACCCTCTGCACGGCTATCTTGCTTCGCAGATCCTGGCGAAGCTGGTTCCTGAAGAACGGGAGTTCCTCGTTGTTACATCTCTACTGGACGAAGTGACACCAACCCGGGCGGCAGCCCTGGGCCAATCCAACGCCGGTAGTTTGCTCGTGAGGCTGCGAAGCCACCACTTGCCTGTTTCCTGGATTTCCGGGACCTACCGCATGCGCTGCCACCCTCGCTTTCGTGAATACCTTGTCACCTGTTTGGAACGCAGAGCGCCCGCAGAGGTTCAAGCTATGCGCCGTGCCTATGGGGACCTCCTAGTCTCCGAGGGCCATCTTGAGGAAGCCGTCGAGCAGTTCTTGGCCGCGGAGGAGTTGGACCTGGCCGTGGATGCAGCGGAAGTGGTAGTGGGCGACGTACTCGACCGACTCGATTTCGTCGTTGCCGAAAAGTGGCTGGGTCGCCTCGCCCCGCCTGGCAGTTCCGGGTCCCGAAGGCTGGGGCCCGCCGCACTCATGCTGTCCATAGCACGTGAGGACTACCGAAAGGGCGTTTCTATCGCCGATGATCTCCAGGCCAACGGTGTCAGGGAGGACCTGGCCCGTTCATCCCCGCGGGGTGGTGCCATTATGGCATGGTGTTATTGGCATCTGGACCGGCTAGACGATATGCGGGCGGTGATCGACGTGGCGCCCAGCAGCCCAGAGGTCGATGCTGTCCGCTACCTGCTTTCACTTGCCAGTCGTCGGGGAGCAACCGGCGCTTACCCCGCTCCCGTCCTCAGTGGTGGGCCCCTGGATGCTTTGGTGATGCGCGTGCACTACGCCCACGGAAGACTGCGTGAAGTCAGCAAAATGCCAGACTCCCCGTGGGCTGCTGCAGTCTCTGCTCCTTGGCGAATCGGCGCTCTTAGAGCAACAGGCCGCTTAACAGAGGCTTTGGAGCTTTACCGCTCAGCTGATGCGGGCCACTGGGCGCCGGCCTGGATGCACGGCATTGTTGGCCCGGAACTGATGATCGATCTGGAGGACGCAGAAGAAACACAACGAGTACTTGCCAAGGGACAGGGACTAGTCAGGGCAAGTGGCTCTCTGGTGTTCGAGTGGCTGAGCCGCCTCATTGAAGCCAAATTTGAACTGCGTTTAAATCATGCCCCTGTTGCTGCGCTAGCTCTTCTGGAACAGGTAGAGAACGCTGGAGGGCGCCACTATGACTTCATTGGTGAGGCTTTGGATACCTGGAAGGGCCTCGCGCTCCTGCTTTCCCGATCAGACGGTGGCGACGCAGTCGTAGTGCTCAGGCGAGCTGTCAAGAGCATGACCGAGGCGAATCGCATCCTAGACCTGCCCGCAGCGGCGATCTACCTTGCCGAAGCCGAATGGAGGCAGGGTGACTTGGCGAAATCTGACGAGGCTGCCGACAAGGCGATGGCTGCGGCCAGGATCCAAGAGTCCAACCACCAGATTCTGCTGGCCCTTGCGGATTTTCAGGCAGTACTCAGTCGTCGTCTGGACTCTGAAGAATTCACGGACTCGCCGTGGCATGAACTGGGGCAGGCCCTGATGGCCCGCGGTGTGAAAGCAGATTTGCATGAGCATCCTGTCATTCTCTTATCGGAGTTCGGTCGGATCGTCATCTCAGCCGCTGGTCAGGAAGTAAAGCCGCGCATTGCCAAGAGCCTGAAGCTACTGGCCTATTTGGCCGCGGTGCCGGGCCACCATGCTTCTCGGGAAGATCTGCTTTCGGCGCTCTTCGATGGTCAATCAGACGAATCCGCGCGAGCTTACTTGCGCCAGGCTGCCCATCGGCTTAGGGAGGCTCTTCCTCCCGGGATCGGACCGATCTTCACCGGCAACACTCTGGCATTCACCACTCCCGTCATTCTGGACAGCGAGTCCACCAGGTTCGAGGCGTTCATCGCAAAGGCCGCAAGACTCCGCGGGCAGGGAAGGCTTGAAGCGCTTTTGAAGGCGCTTGCCATCGCTGACAGGGGGGAGTACCTGCCGGGGATGGATTCATCCTGGGCAACGCAGCGGCGGGAGCAATTAGAGGAGCAGGCAGCCCAAGCTCGGCTTCAGGCTGCCCAAATGGCTTTTACCACCCAGCAGTACCGCCGGGCCGAGCAACTTGCGGAGCAAGTCGTTGCCCAAGATCCGTATAAAGAAAGCGCTTGGCGGATTCTCATGCGGATAGCCAGCGCCACAGGAAATGAGGACGGCGTCGTAGCCTCCTACCGCCGATGCAAGGCAGCCCTCAATGAGCTGGGCATCACACCCTCAGACTCAACCCAACAGATGTTTCAGCGGCTGAGGCGTTAACTAAGGCCTATTTCGCAGCGGTTAACACCTGATGCCGGATCGTTGCACCCATGGAGAAAAACGCCAGCTTCGAAAGTCCGGGAACGATCTTCAAACGCCTGCATGAGGCGTACAACAGGCACGACCACGCCGAAGCGGCTGCCTTGTACGCCATCGACGGCGAGCATGAAGACATCGCACTAAGCCATGTTGCTAAGGGACGCGATGCAGTTGCGGCGGGGCTGGCTCATTTCTTCACGGCCTTCCCTGATGCGCACTGGCACGCGCTGGACGATCTCGAAACGACGGATCGCGCTATGGGCCGCTATGTCCTCACCGCGACTTTGCAACGGGACATGGGAAACCTTAAGGCCGCTGGTCAGCGCTTGGAGCTGCGAGGCGTGCACATTCTGGAAACGGCTCAAGGTCTGATCCAGCGGTCGGAGGACTTCTGGGACAGCAAAACGTTCCATAACCAAATGAACACCATGAATACAGGAGCTAAAGCATGAGGACAGGAAAAGAATACCTGGAGTCTCTTCGCGACGGACGCCAAGTCTATGTCGGCGGAGAGCTCATTGAGGATGTAACGACGCATCCCAAGACAAAGGGTTATGCCCAGGCAATCGCCGAATACTACGACCTGCATCTCAAGCCGGAAAACCAGGACCTCCTGACGTTCGTCGATGAGAACGGCAAACGCGAATCGATGCACTGGTTCTTGCCGCGCTCAAAGGAAGACGTCGTCAAGAGGCGCAACTACGCCGACTTTATCTTCCGGCACTTCCAGGGCGGCATCTTCACCCGACCCCCGGCAGGAATGAACGTTGTCATGTTCACCCAGGTGGACGACCAGGAGCCGTGGGCCGAAAACTCCAAATTCAAGAATGGGCACCGTGACCTCTCCGGCAACATTCAGCGGCACTGGGAAGAAGTCACCGCCAAGGACCTCGCGGTCTCACCGATGTTCGTCGACGTCCAGTACGACCGCGGCCGCGACGATGCTATGGCCGAAACCCCCATGCTCAGTATCGTTGAGGAAAACGATGAAGGTATCGTCGTACGAGGCTGGAAAGCCATCGGTACGTCAATCCCCTTCGTGAATAACTTGTTGATCGGTAACCTGTGGCGGCCAGGGCAGACAGCCGAACAAACCGTATACGCAATGGTGCCTCTGGCTACTCCAGGCGTAAGCGTCGTGGCCCGCGAATCCCGGGCGCAACCCGACGCGGATCCCTACGACCGCCCCTTGGCGACGCTGGGTGACGAACTCGACGGGATGGTGTACTTCGATAATGTGCTTATCCCGTGGGCCCAGGTCCAACACGTAGGGAACCCGGAACACGCGAAGTGGTACCCCCAGCGGCAGTTCGACTGGGTGCACCTTGAGACCCAGATCCGACAGACCGTGCACGCTGAGCTGATGGTCGGCTTGGGTCTGCTCATCACCCAGTCGCTCGGAACGAGCAAGAACCCGGTGGTTCAGTCCCAGCTGGCAGAACTCATCCGCTTCCGTGAGACGTGTCGTGCGTTCATGATCGCTGCCGAGGAGACAGGATTCCACACCCCCGGCGGGCTGTACAAGCCCAATAACATCTTCATCGATTTTGGCCGGGCACACTACCTCGAGCACCAGCACGAGATGGTAAACATGCTGATCGAATTCTGTGGACGCGGCATCGTCATTCAGCCCACCAAGCGCGAACTGGATCACCCGTACATCGGACCGAAGCTTCAGGAAGCACTTCGCGGCTCCGAAATCAGCGCCCGTGACCGCATCAAGATTTTCCGTCAGATCAGCGAACGCTTCCTGACGGAATTCGGTACCAGGCACGAGATGTTCGAAAAGTTCAACGGCACCCCGCCGTACTTGATCAATATCCTCACCATGCAGCGCACTGAGTACCAGGTTGACGGTCCGCTAACGCAGCTGGCACGCGACGTACTGGGCTTCGGCGACACCGCCGAGCTTGGCAAACGCGCAGAAGAGGCCGATAAAGCCTCGCACTACGCCAGCGTCAAGTTCCAGCCCGAATACGCACGCTCGCAGGACGTTCACGATGGCTACATCGATGACGCCGAACCGAGCGACACGGCAGTCACCACACCGGCCTAAGGTCCAAGGCAGGATCCGGGATGCCCCTTCCCGGGTCCTGCCTTGCCGCTGCGCCCCCTGATCAATCCGCCCATGAGCGGGCAGTCGTGAAACGAGAACTCCCCAATGACCGATCCTTTAGTGTTCGCACATCAAACCCTGGGACAACGTATTTTGTTCGGTTCCGGCCTGGCCGCGGTAAACGTGGCCGCGGAGGTAGACCGCTTAGGCGCGGGCGCTGTCATGGTGATCACTGGAGGACATGACGGAAATTTCGCATCCGGGGTCGCCCGCCAAATCAATGCAACCCTCACGTATGACGATGTGGCACCCCACGTTCCGATCGAGAAAGCCGAGAAAGCCAGGGCCGCCGCGCAAGAATTTGATGTCGATCTTGTTGTGTGCGTGGGAGGGGGCTCCGCTATCGGACTGGCTAAAGCGATTGCCCTAACATCAAAGCTGCCCATTATAGCTGTGCCCACTACCTACGCTGGCTCTGAGGCAACCAATGTGTGGGGCATAACTGAAGCGTCCCGCAAGACCACTGGCGTTGATGACGGCGTACTTCCCGTGTCTGTCATCTATGACGCCGAACTTACGCTTTCCCTGCCCGTCGAGCTGAGCGTAGCCTCAGGGCTGAACGCTTTGGCACACTGCGTTGATTCCTTATGGGCTCCTCGTGCTGACCCGATTAATACAGCCATGGCCTCGGAAGGTATTCGGGCCCTTTCTGCCGGTTTGTCGGCCCTGAACGCTGGTTCAGGAGACTTACGCGGTCGGGAGCAGACCCAGTACGGCGCTTACCTGTCCGCGGTAGCGTTTGCATCGGCCGGATCAGGCATGCACCACAAAATTTGCCATGTGCTCGGCGGTGCATATGATCTGCCGCATGCCCAGACCCATGCGACCGTCCTTCCGTATGTTCTTGCGTTCAATGCTCCGGCCGCCCCTGAAGCTGCCCGGCGAATCGCCGATGCACTTGGTTGCAGCGATGCTCTTGAGGGGCTTAACCAGCTCCGAAAGAGGCTCAAGGCCCCCGTTGCACTCCGGGACTACGGGCTGAAAGAGACAGACCTGTCAGAGGCAGCCGATTTAATCCTGAAAGTGATTCCGTCCTCCAATCCCCGCAAAGTGACCCGACAGGATCTGCTCATCCTCCTTCATGCGGCCTGGAACGGCACGGAATTCTGAGCTAAACCCCTTTATTCAAGGGCGCGCGCTTTCCGCCTCTAACGCCGTTTCGGACGAAAGTAATCCCGCGCCCCGGCGAAAAAGCACAATATGCTGACGACATGGCCCTGATCAAGGAGTAACGGTCCCCGCACCACCGTCTCTTCGCTGCGAGACCGTGGAGGTCAATGGAATCACCTTGTCCTATCTTGAGGCTGGGAGCCAGGAGGCGCCCCCGTTGGTGCTGCTGCATGGGACGTTCTGGAGCCGGGTATGGCAGCCGGCCCTTCCTGCGCTGGCTGGGCAGCTGCACGGTCTGGCGCTGGACTTTCCCGGCTTAGGGCACAGCAAGGGAGAACTGGAGCTGCTTCAAGTGGCACATCGAGATCATGGGGAACCAGGTCGGCCAGAGCTGCGTCAAAAAGCCCAACCTTGTTTCCGAAGTACTGATAGATGCGCTCTTTGTTGACTCCTGCGTTTCTTGCAATCCGATCTATACGGGCGCCCGCGAAACCCTTTTCGCTGAACTCCCGGGTCGCGGCGGCAAGGAGCAACAATTTGGTCCGCTCCGTGTTCCACGCCATGGGATGCCTTTCTTGCCATAGCCCGGATAGAGCGGGCGTGTAGTCCTCATGTCTTGGCTTACCCGCCTGTGAGGCCCTGGATTAGTGAATGAGGCTGGGGCAGTGACCGTTGGCTTGCAGTGACTGAACCGGACTTTGTCGCGAGGGCAGGACATCACGATGGGTGTATGTCAGCAGGGACGGGTTTCAGCCGAGTTTATTAGTCACACAGCGTAGGTGAAACTGCTACCGTCACGTCGATTTGCATAAACCTTCCCAGGGTTGAAGCCCGGTGTCCTGTTGACTTGGGCTCCAACCCTAATGAATGCCGCTACTCTACGAGTTTGCCCGCCGTCGATACCTCTTGCATCAGCTCGGCTATTTCGTTGGGGATGGGTGGGATTGCTTCGCGCTCCAAGCGCCCCGGTGACCAGACAAGGTTCACCTGAAGCGACTCGTCTTGTTCCGGGAAGTCAGACCTGTTGTGGCAGCCTCTGGATTCTCGGCGTTCCAATGCCGCTTCAAGGGTGGCGCGGGCAGCGAGCAGCGAGGACTTGAGATCAAAAGCGTGGGCGAGGTCCTGGTATCCGGCAATGTCGGGGTGGATTCCGAGATTCTCAAGTCGGTCCTCTATCGCGCTTAATTCAGTCAGGCCCGTAAGCAAACCTGCTTCGCTCCTTACGACGCCTGCGTGCTCTGTCATCGTGTCTCTGACGGCCCTTTGGAGGGCCCGAACGTTTTCCGGCCCCTGAAAGCTCAGAAGTGAGTCCACCTCGGACCTGGCTTCCGCGACTGCTGCGAGTGAACGGCTCTGCGTTTCAAGGTGGTTGGAGTAGTTGGCGGCTGCTTCACCCACAATCCTTCCGAACACCAGTAGTTCGATAAGGGAGTTACCCCCTAACCGGTTAGCGCCGTGGAGCCCGCTTGCTGCCTCACCGATTGCGTACAGGCCGTCAACGTCTGTTCCGTGGTCTTCTGGGCGAACCCATACCCCGCCCATCGAGTAGTGGGCGGTGGGGGCTATCTCTATTGGGTCTCTTGTGATGTCAAGCATTTGGACATCGAGCAGCGTCTGGTAAACCCTAGGAAGGCGCTCCATGATGACTTCGCGGGGGAGATGGGACACGTCCAGCCAGACACCGCCGTTAGGCGTTCCGCGGCCTTCCTTTATTTCTGTGTATGCCGCTAGCGCCACGCGGTCCCGGGTGGAAAGTTCCATCCGTTCGGCATCGTAGCGTTCCATGAACCGTTCTCCCAAGGCGTTACGGAGGATTCCACCTTCTCCGCGGGCGGCCTCGGAGACGAGGGTGCCGGCAGCGCTTTCTGGCTCGATGATTCCGGACGGGTGGAACTGAACGAGTTCCGGGTCCCGGATCCTTCCCCCGGCTTCGACGGCGAGGCGGAAGGCATCACCGGTGTTTTCGTCTCGGCGGGATGATGACCGGCGCCAGATCCGGTTGTGGCCACCTGCCGCCAGAATGACAGCGTCGGCGTGGATGACGTATCGGGTGCCGTCTTCCACATCAAACCCGTACGCCCCGAAGATGGTGTTCTCCCGGACAAGCAACCTGCTGATGTAGATGGTGTCCAGGATGGGGACACGCAATTGTTCGGCCCGCCGGATCAACGTCCGCTGAATTTCCAAGCCCGTGTAGTCCCCGGCGAAGGCGGTTCGCCGGAATTTGTGGGCCCCGAAAAACCGCTGAGAGATCGCACCATCTTCTTCTCGGGCGAAGTTCATGCCGTAGCGTTCCAGGTCGCTTATTCCGCGCTCTGCTCCTTCAGCGACGATTTGAACCGTTAACGGATTCGCCAGAAGGTAGCTCTCCCGGATCGTATCAGCGGCATGTTGCTGCCAGGTATCTTCCGGGTCCACCGTTGCCAAGGCAGCGTTGATTCCACCAGCGGCCAGCGACGTGTGCGCATCAGCCTTCGAGCGCTTGCCCACCGCAGTGACATCTACTCCTCGCTCGGCGAGTTCTATGGCGGCACGGAGCCCTGAGCCGCCAGTCCCGATAACAAGGACAGCGGTAGTAATTCTCTTCTCTTGGATATTCATGTTTCCTCCGGGGATGTGATGAACTGTTGGCCACTTAAGACCGCGGAGCCGCCTGCTAATTGGGTTGAGTTCGAGGGGTCCCCTGCACGCCGTGCTCTCCCGGGGATCCGCAGACGGCCAAAGGTGTGCGCCTAGGTATGAATCAATTCATGATTTGGGCTATCAGCTAGGCTGCGGGCAGCGGGATTCGCTGACCGCAGCTTCGCGCGTTCCAATCATCGACATGATTGCCGATGCTTTTGGTTGACCGTTGCTGTCTGGTGGTTGCCTTGTGGGTTACTCATCAGTGATCGTCGTGGGGCGGGGTTTTCCGTTGACGCAGCGGGAGTTCGGTGGTGCTAGGAGTTTGTGCTCTCCTGCAGCCACTGGTCGAGAGTTTTCTCACCGACGCGGGCTTCTCCGACCGGAACGATGCTCGTTTCCTCGATAGGAATACCGAAGTACCCGGCGTCAGGATCAACGGCCACAGTGCGGGGATCGCCTTTTGCGCTGAGGACCCGGCTGGCGAACTCGTGCATGGGGGCTCGTTCGGGACCGGCAATTTCAAGCACCCCGTTCAGGGCAGGGGAAAGCGCCGCATCAGCAACCAACCGCGCGACGTCCGCGGCAGCCATCGGCTGCATCAAGTGGTTGGTGAGGAAGACCTGGCCATCACGCGTTCCAACGTCAGCGATCATCGGGATGAACTCGAAGAACTGCGTTGCCCGGACCAAGGTATAAGGCACCCCGCCGTCCCGCACTGCGTTCTCCTGGGCGGTCTTCCCTGCGAAGTACCCGACCGGGCCAATCCGATCGGTACCAACAACGGAAAGGACCACATGGTGCTGCACTCCGGCCCGCTTCTCTGCAGCAAGGAGATTTGCCGTGGATTTGGTGAAGAACGGGACCACAACGTCTTCGTCGAAGTCCGTAGTGTTCGTCAGGTCAATGACGACATCAGCGCCGGCCATCGCTTCGTCCAAACCCGCACCGGTCACCGAGTCCACACCGCTGGAGGGCGATGCCGCGACTGCTTCGTGTCCCTGCCCGGTCAGAATTTCCATAACCTGCGTGCCGATTAGGCCTGTGCCACCTGCAACCAGAATCTTCATGTCTTGTCCTCACCTAGTACTCGGATAACTTTTATCCGAGATGAAGGTTACGGACATGAGGTGTCCGAGTCAACTACTATGGCGGTATGAAGTTATCCGGAGGTGTCGAATGGGCTATCCATTGCTGCGTGGTGCTCAGCAGGATGGAGGGGGCAGTTCCGGCCAATAAACTCGCCGGACTCCACGACGTCTCAAGCAGCTATTTGGCCAAGCAGATGCAGGCCCTTTCCCGCGGGGGACTTGTCCGTTCACTGCAGGGACACGCCGGGGGCTACGTGCTGACCCGGCCCGCCGAGCAAATCAGCATTCTCGATGTCGTACAGGCCGTGGAAGGCCAGCAACCACTGTTCGTCTGCACTGAGATCCGCCAGCGCGGACCCCTCGGCACCCCTCCAGAGAAATGCCTCACACCTTGCCCCATCGCCAAAGCGATGATGACAGCAGAAGCGGCCTGGCGTGAGGCCCTCAAGGAAATCACCATCGGGGACCTCGCCCACCAGGTAAACACCACGTCAGGACCGGAAACCTTCCAAACGATCCAACACTGGTTCGCCGGCGCTTAACTTCGGAACGGGAACCGTCTAAGCAACGAGCAATCCAGAGGGCACATCACGAACCTCCCAGGGTTAGCTTGATCTCTGTTTCGTGGCGCCAGCTTCTTTGGATCCAGTCACCGTCCCTATTAGGGGGAATCGGGATCCTTGCGCTGCTGCCTCGCCTTAGGCTCCGTGTACTGCTTCTCGGAAATGCTGAAGTCAGTTTCCAGAGTGCCGGCCGCCAGTCTGCCGCAGAAATCCTGATACGAGAGCTGACAGTAGTAGTCGTAGTAACGAGGCTCAGTAGTGTTGCGCATGACGAGTTCGTTCCTTCAGGAGGTTCGCTAACTGATACCAACAGCATCGTCTGCGCCCGTTAACCCTACAGAAATGTTTCAATTTGGCGGCTTAGAAGAAATGAACCGAGCTCTCGCACTGTCCTTTGTAGGGCGGCTGGTCATGGTCTCAGTAGTGCCGACTCGTGCTCCGCCTCCGTTTCGGCAGCGTTAACGACGGTCGGTAATGCTTGGGACAGGACTTAACCCGTACCCGCTCGGAGTAACATGTCACCTTTATGCAGGCACCTCATCGACTGTCCAGATCTCCGAGGAGTGGCCAAATTGCATGTGTGGCGACCTGCACGCTCACCGTCCCTGATCGTTTCTGACGTAAATGTCGCCGAAGGCCGGCTATTCCCGGAGAACCGTAACTCCAGTTCAGTCCCAAAGCGCGGGCATATCTGCCCCAAACTCCGGTCACAAGTGTCAAAATCAGAGTCCCCTCGATGTTTGCGGCCTCCAATCCAGACTTGTCAGCCCGCCCCAGTTCGGATTGCATGATGAAAATCTGGAACGCCTTGAATGACCTACCAAACGAACCCGGGCGAACGGTGATCAGCTTGGGCTGCTTCGACGGCGTTCACCGTGGACATCAGCTCCTTCTCGCACGGCTTGCGAAGGTCGCGGCAACGCAGGGGGTCAAGTCCGTCGTTGTAACCTTTGATCCCTTGCCCGCCCAGTTGCTTTACCCAGAAACGGCTCCTGTAGCCATCATGGCGCTGGAGGACAGGCTGTCCGCTCTTGAAGCCGAGGGCGTGGATGCTGTCTTGGTTATCAAATACACCAGAGACATCGCATCCCAACCAGCTGAAGGCTTTGTTGAGCAGGTTTTCGTGAAGTCATTGCACGCTGCAGCTGTCGTCGTCGGAGAGGATTGCCGGTTCGGTCAGGGGCGCGCCGGCAACATTGATACCTTGAGAGACGCTGGACTTAAATGGAACTTCAACGTATCAGTCATGAGTGACCGTACCGCGGGGGGAGCTGGCGGTCGGAGGTATTCATCAACCTGGGCGCGCGAAGCACTTTCATCTGGAGACGTCGGCATCGCTGAGCAGATTCTCGGGCGACCCCACAGAGTAAGGATGAGGGCGACCTGGGCTGCGGGGTCGTGGACAACGAAAGTCCGTTCCGTGCGAGGAATGCTGCCCACCTCCGGTAATTATGCTGGGTGGGCCCGAATAGGTTCCGGCGAGCGAAGCCCAGCAACCATTTGCATCCCCGGGCGGGCCCCGCTCGTCGCCGATACTGTTGTTGAGCTGCAGATGCCGGGAAACCAAGGCGATGGCATCTTATCCGGCGAATCTCAGCAGATCGCCTTTGACTTTTCGGCTACCTTTTGACCGCGCCCCCATCTTTTGCGGCGACCAGCGCCACTCCAGCACGGAGCGGAACCTGTAAGCGAAAGCTCAGGTGTGGCCGCGTAATAGGGCGCTTAGCTTGCACTTCACGGAGCGGGTCGTGCCCAAATTTCTGGCGACAACCAACCCCACCCGCAATCAGGCGCATGAGGGGGATCGCATCATAATTTGGTGCACTCTGCAGCTGCTGGGCCGGGAGTTCCGGAAGCTACTTCTACTCCCGTGCTTCAAACGCCGATATCGGATATTCGGGCAAGTAGTAGCTATCGGCCTATGTCCGAGGAGCAGAAAACCGTATGGGGTCCGCTACACGCGGCACCCGTCGAGGTTTCTCGGAGGTCGCCGCGCGGTAGAGCAGCGTTGGAAGGGGTGGCGGGCAGCGCGGGGCAACTTGCGGGCGCCGGTCTGCCGTCCTCATCTGGCACGCGAAAGTCAGTGCGACGATCTGCGTGGGCCGTCAGAATAGCGCGAGATTCCGTTTTGTTGACAGTGGCTCATGATGTTCTCAGATTTCACCCTGACAGTCGGATGGCAGGAAACCGACGTGCGGTAGCCCGAGAATCATCGAAATTTGCTAAAGAATCTGGACTCGATGAGACTCGCTTGCGGCAGGAGCGGACGGAGTTCCCTCTTGCGGCTCGACAGGTGTCTGAGAACAAGACCGAAGCCCCAGCGGCAGGTGAATCCTCCCTTGTGAGACCGCCTTTACGTCAGGCTGGGGTGTGTCTCACCTCATGAAGTTCATCGCCTCGACTGCCATCATTTTCGGATATCAGATCCGTGATTCACACGTCCCTGCTCGACCACCGAAAGAACTATGGGGGGGTAAGTACTTGCGTTTTCCCGCCCAAAGCAAAGCCAAATCGCGAGCAACAGCTTTTTGAGCCTCCGTACGCTTCACGTGGCCATCGCTCTTAATATTCCTTCCATGCTCCGGCGCGAGGTGAACCTCCTTACCGTTCCCGCTGGAAGACAGCGGGTCGTAGAAGACCACGTCCACGCTTTGCCGGCCTGTGACCAAACCAGGCGCTAGGGGCACCAAATCAAGGCAGGTGTTCGCTTCGACAAGCTGCGGGAGGACGCTTGGATACATCACGCCAAGGACAACCACAACACTTCCCGACTGGAAATGCTGAGGCGATCCAGGGTTGCTGCGTGCGGAGTGCTTGTATTCGTCAGCGCGCTGGCGTCTTTTAGTAAGGGGTTCCAGTGTTTGCTCCCTCTCCTCAATCGCTGGAAGCTCATCGCCGCTCTCACAAGCTGCAATGGACTTCTCGCCTCGAGTTCCTCAATGACGGCGGTTACCCATAAGGGTTACGTTCGTAAGGTTGGGGTGTGCTTCATCTTGGTAGGCCCGTGGAGCACCTGAAGCTCCAAGTACGGAATGTCGATCGTTACGGTTGAGTTCATGATTCCCAGCAGATGATACGAACCTGCCAGCCGTCCTCCCGGCGGAATGTTCGTCCACCTCTCCCATAGGAGAGCTTGAGCCGGACGATGCTTTGGTCCGCAGTCAGGTCTTCAATGACTCCTCGTGCGATGGCTAGGCAGTCATCCAGCACCTCAATCTCATCTCCGAGTCTGAGCCCGTTCCAGTCGAAGGTTTTGATAGGGGTTTTGCTATCCGAAGTTGATGGCGGTCGAGTGCTGGTGACCACCTGTGTTTTTTCTGACGAAAGCAAAGCCAGATCGCGGGCAACAGCTTTCTGGGCCTCTATGCGATTTAGGTAACCATCACCCTTGGAATCTCTTGGATACTTCAGGGCCTGGCGAACCTCGTCACAGGTCCTACTGGAAGACAGAGGGTCGTAGAAGACCAGGTCCGCGCTTTGCCGGCCAGTGTCCAAGCCTGGAGGTAGAGGTACCTGCTCAGGGTGGGTGTCAGCTTCGACAGGCCGTGGGAGGACAGTTGGATACATGACGCCAACCACAACAACAACACGGTCTGACTGGACGGGCTGCGGCGGTCCAGGGCTGGCGAGGGGGGCGCGCTTGTCTTCGTCAGCGCACTGCTGCCATCCAGGGAGGAGCTTCACTGTCCGGCACCTCCCGTCACTCGTCGAATTGAAACTCGTCGCCGACCTCCATGATGCTGACTCCTCAGAAAGGTTCCGTTTCGGCAGGTTGGGGTGTACGTCACTTACTCAGAGGGCTCGTCGCCGAGGGCGAGCACACCCCGGCGGCACCCGGCCGGAGCTTACGCCTGCTATCTGCTTTCCGAATCGCGCCCCATTGAGGTGGGGAGTAGAGCTGCACGCCCTTCAGGCGCCTTCTTACCGGCGAGGCGCTTCATCAAGTCCGGGCGAGGTGTTTGATGTCCTGATGAAAATCATGGACGACCGACTCGGTCACCGTGGCCCTTGTCTGACTGATGGCATCGAGGTACTTGTCTGTGGTGAGCATGGATCCGCCCCCTGCTGCCCCGTTTGTGGTGATGGCCTTCTCCAGCGCGTTTTGTGAAGCTTTCCTGGCCGCGAATTCAATGTCGGCAGGGGAGAACCGCTCAGTCGCCCGGGCCAGGGTTTCTAAGTCGATAGCCCCGGCTGCGTCTGGGATGTAGCGGGCCCAGATTGCCTTACGGGCCGCTGCATCGGGCGGACCGATCGGGATGACGTAGTCAAACCTTCCATGGCGCAGGAACGCTTTGTCCAAGGATCGGATGAAATTGGTGGCGCAAATCAGAATCCTTCCCTCCTGTTCCCGGAATGCAGGGATGATCTTCAACAATTCATTGGTGACGCCATGGAGTGCCGGTGGTGATTCACCAGCACGCTGGGAGGCGATCTCCTCCACCTCGTCGATGAAGACCACCGCGTGGTCAAGGTGCGCGATATCCAAGAAAGTCTGGCGCAGCGCGGCGGCAAGACCTCGGGGATCAGCGGCTAGCCGGGAGGGAAACAACTCAATGAAGGGCCAGTCCAGCCGGGAGGCAACGGCTTTGGCAAAGGTTGTCTTACCCGTCCCTGGGGGGCCGAAGAGTACTACCGCCCGCGGCGGGATAACACCGAGGGATTCGGCCAGATCACTTTGTGCGAGCGGTAGGATCATGCGCTGTTCTATCAGGTGCTTTTCTTCGTGCATCCCGGCCATTGCGTCCCAAAGTCCGCGGGGGAGCAGTCTGCCGCCTAGCTGAGTCAGCGGGCCGACTTCCTGCTGTTGTACCGGGATGAGGCGTTCAAAGTAGAGCAGCTCTTCTTCGACGTGGTACTTACTATTGCGAAAGGCTTTGACACGGGTTTGAGATGCGGGAAGGAGAGCCGAAATGCGGAACACTCCTCGGGCGGTTAGGCGTACCTCGAGGCGGGTGAGGAGCGCGCTCCCCAAACCTTGGTCCCGCCATTCGGGAGCTTGAGCCAGCATCATCACCCAGGCCCGGTCTCCTTGGACGCGGCATGCTGTAGCACCTACGATGCGGTCTCCGACCAAGGCGACGACAGCCAGGTCATCCGAACAAGCCGCAATAATGTCAGAGAGGGTGTAGACCGGATGAACGTCCTCCACTCTTGACTCCTGCCAGACGGAGACCAGCTGGTCGAGGTCGTCCGGGTGGTATTCTCGAACGCGCCATTTCTGCATAAGTTCTCCTTGTGGGACATTGCGTAGAGTTTTCTGCCGTGTTGCGCCGTGCGCATCACCAAGGCGGCGTCAAATTCCTTTCCTGCCACGGTGTGCTGAGGAGGGATGCAAAACGGTCAAAGGGCGAGGGCCTTTGCCACCGAAGTCGAGCCGTGCCATAAGTCGCGTTGAAGATCACATTTTCCATGGCGCCAGTGAGGGGAATCGGCAACCGCAGTACTGGTGCCACCGGTGGTGCTGCCTGTCCGTGGCGGCCGCTGATACTGGCATTGAATCCAGAACCAGCAGGCCACCACGATCAAGCCCGCATTCTCTGGATACCCTCAGCCCGTGGGCGAGCTAGCGGTTGTAGCGATTTATTCGCAGGGTTGCAGTGGCTTTGTGGGCCTCCATCCCTTCAAAATCAGAGATGCTTTCAACGTAGTTGGCAATCAGGGGTGTTGCTTCCTCGGAGACTCGCTGGAACGTGAGGGGTTTCAGGAATCTGGACACTGACAGCCCGGCGGAGGACCGTGCGCCGCCTCCGGTGGGAAGGACGTGGTTCGTTCCGGTAATGCCCTTGTCCGAGTATGCAACGGTAGACCACGGGCCAAGAAATATGGACCCATAATTAGTCAGGTTTTGATGGTAGTAATCGTCGTCAGCGGTGAGGATTTCCAAATGCTCGGGGGCCAAGGTGTCCATCAATTCCACCGCGGTTTCCCGGTCTTCAGCCAGGTATACGGTGCCGTAGTCGCGCCAGGCGGGACCGGCGATGTCCCTTGTTGAAAGGGACGCGAGCTGCTTTTCGACCTGATCGATGACGGCCAGTCCCAAGTCCCGTGACGTGGTCACCAGGGACGCCGGGGACTGTGGGCCGTGTTCTGCTTGTCCGAGGAGGTCCGCGGCGACCAACTCCGGGTCAGCTGTCTCATCGGCGATGACGGCCACTTCCGATGGTCCGGCGAGTAGATCAATACCGACCCTGCCAAAGAGCTGGCGTTTGGCCTCGGTTACGTAGGCGTTGCCAGCGCCAACAAGAATATCTGCTGGCTGTTCGCCAAGTAGCCCGAAGGCCATCGATGCCAGGGCCTGGACCCCACCGACAGCGAAGGCCCTGTCCACACCGGAAAGGTAGGCCGCGTGAAGTACAGCCGGGTGACCTGCAGTGGGTGAGGCCGGTGGCGAGCAAGCTATGACTGTCGGAACGCCCGCAGCCTTCGCCACACCCACGGTCATAAATGCGCTGGCGAGAATCGGGAAGCGCCCGGCGGGCAAGTACGCGCCAACGCGCGGGACCGGAATGTACTTGTGGCCGGTGACAACGCCAGGAACTATCTCTGCTTCAAAATCTGTCAGACGTTCGCGCTGCTCCACCGCGAACAGGCGGGTCCTCTCAGCCCCGGCTGCCAGCGCTTCACGCAGCGCCGGGGAGAGTTGGTCTCCGGTCCTGGCCAGCTCTGCCCTGCTGATCTCGATATCTTTGCCTTCCCAACCGTCAAGCTTTTGAGAATACCGAATGACCGCGTCAATGCCGTTTTTCTCAATATCGCTCAGCATGGCTGAAACGGTCTCGATCACGGCGGGCAGTCGTTGGGCGGGAATGCCTCCGATCTGGGGTTCCTTGAGGGTGCTGAAGTTGCCTTTGATGTAAGCCCTATCGGCTTTGTTGATCTGCATGCACACCAAAGTAGGAGCTTTCTGTCATAGGGACAAGCCCACATCGGCCGATAGAATTGATAACGTATCCCTATGACACTCATACAACTCAAAGCGTTCTTGGCCGCCTGTGACTTGGGTTCGTTCACAGCTGCGGCGAAACAACTGCAGACCAGCCAGGCGTCCGTTTCCGAACTGATAGCGCGCTTGGAGGAAGAGGTCGGCCTCAGCCTCTTCATCCGCGGATCGCGCCGGCTTGTGCCCACAACAGCAGCGACAGAGCTGCGGGTCCATGCCCAACAGGCACTTACCGCCGTGGACAACGGGCTGGATTCCCTGCGCTCCATGGCGTCCCTTCAGGGTGGCGTGTCCACGTTCGGAGTCCTGCGCAATGCCGGGTACTACGATCTCGCCGACCTCGTGCAGCGCTTCCACAAGCGGTACCCAAAAGTAAGAGTCCGCATGATTGGGCTTAACTCGGGCCTGGTCGCGGAATCAATCGCCGCCGGGGAAATTGAATGCGGGCTGGTAGTCCTTCCAGTGGCCGAGGAAGGCCTAACCATTAAGCCCCTCTTCAAAGACGAGGTCCTCTACATCTCCACCACGCGGGACTCCAGAAGCGGTCCGGTGTCCATCGAGGAAATGGCCTCTGCCAGCCTTGTGCTTTACGACGCCCATTCCGGGTGGAAAGACCCGACTCGCCGCCAGATTCAGGAACGCGCGCAATTGGCCGGCGTAAAGATTGATCCTTCGATCGAGGTCGAACACGTCGAGACTGCCATCAACCTCGTCGCCACCGGAGCCGGCGATTCCCTGGTCAGCAAAACCATCGTCCACAGTCCCGGCTTCCCCAAGAACATTCGCTCATTTCCTTTCGATGAACCGCTCTACGACACCATCGCGCTGGTGCAGCGCGATGGCGCCTATCTCTCCCCAGCCACGCGGAAATTCGCTCAACTCGCAGAAAGGATTCTGCTGGCCAAGGTAGGAGCAGACTCGGGCCGGGAGGCTCCTGATTCTAGGCAGTGAACGAGCCCGCTCCCCCGAATGGCCGCGCCCGTCGCTCCTTACACGACCACATGACCCATAGGGAAACCCTATTGAACTGAAAGGATGACAGAGGGTTGTCGGATGTGATTTGGATGACTATGTTTTCTTCATGCAGACCATCTGCACATCATCGGGCCCTCCCAGCGCTCTAGCCAAGGAACCTCTTTCCTTCACATCCCACGGTTTCAGAGCCCGCGAGGCAGCGGCGAGGATGTGCAAGAACGGATCGCACGGACAGCACCAGCGTCCATCGTGCACAAGCGAACGGACCGGCAAGGCCAAACTTGAGGAGACTTACCATGGCGACCATTGATGAGGACCAGAAACTCATTGAGTACGGTTACAAGCAAAAACTGAACCGGACAGTCGGAGGCCTGTCCTCCTTCCTATTGGGCTTCGCAGTCATCAGTGCGACGACCGCTGTCTATTCCGGTTTTGGCTACGGCCTGGGCATGGCGGGCCCGGCATTCGTATGGACGTTTCCGATTGCCGTAGCCATCTTCTTTTTGTGGGCCCTGATCGCCGCGGATCTGGTGGCTAAAATCCCACTTTCCGGATACGCATACCAATGGACCAGTAGGCTCGTCGGCCCCCATCTAGGATGGTTCACCGGTTACGCAGGACTGGCTGGATTTATCTGCGGCTTCACGGGAGTGGCTTACGTCATGGCAGGGTACATGGGGGGAATGCTGGGCCTGGACATGACCACACCCCTCCAGATACTCATCGCCATCATCATTGTGCTGGCCTGCGTGCTCATCAATGTGTACGGGGTGAAGCTCGCGACAGTGCTGAACAATATCGGCGTCGGACTCGAGCTGATCGTGACCATCGGCGTGACAGCCTTCATCGCCATCGTGGCGTTGTTCATCAGCAACGACCACCAGGACGTTTCGTTCCTCTTTACTGCCGGTGACGCACCCGCCTCCCCCTACGTCGTGGTCTGGCTTACATCCAGCCTTGGTTGCATATTCGGGCTGCTGGGTGTCGAAGCTTCCGCAGACATCGCCGAAGAGACGCGCGACGCGCGACGGACCATTCCGCGCACCATGTTCTATGCACTGGGCGTCTCCGCGATCGTCGAGTTCTTTATGTACGTCGTGTATCTCCTCGCGATCAAGGACCCCGCTGCTCTTACTGACAGCGCGTCCCCAATCGCCGACATCATCGCTCAGCAAACCTCACCGGTCTTCGCAAAAATTGTCGTGGCCTTTGCCCTGACCAACATCCTCGTCTGCGTTCTGGCCAACATGTTGGTCGCCACCCGGCTTGCCTATTCCATGGCCAGAGACAACATGCTGCCATTCTCGAATTCCCTCCGTCACGTCTCCGCAGAACACAAGACCCCCACTAGGGCCGTCTGGGCCACCGGAATTGTTTCTGTTGCCTTGCTGCTCACTGCTTTTGCCAGCGAAGAGGCGTTCTCCTACATCCTTGGCATGTCCGCCCTCGGCTATTTCACCGTGTATGTCCTCACCACCACCGGACTGATCATCGCGAACATGAAAGGCAACATTCCGGAATCCGAGCCCGGTACATTCACGTTGGGCAGCAAGCGCATGGTCATCTACGTCCTCGGTCTCATCGCGTTCGTCGCTGTGCTCCTCGCCTTGATGCTGTTGCCCGCGTTCGAAGCGAACAGAAACGTATTCCTCGCAACGATGATCCTCGCCGCAGTCTGGTACTTTGTCTCCCTCCGACGCAAAATTGCACTGGGCGACGCTGGCCCCGCCTTTGCTCTGAGGCACCGGGCTGCAGATGAGAATGCCCTGACCGAAAACTCGGCAAAACCCTAGCCAACGCCAGCCACCTTCAAATAATCAAAGGCAGTCAAAACCATGCTCGCAGTAGTATTTACCGATTCCCAGCACCCTGTGGAAGTCAAGGACCTAGAGTTGGCGACCCCCGGCCCAGGAGAAGTCCGTGTTGCCATTGCGGCGGCCGGAGTCTGCCACTCAGACCTGCACGTGCGCCGTGGTGACTGGGACCTTCCGGTTCCCCTTGTAATGGGCCATGAAGGAAGCGGCATCGTGACAGAACTCGGCCAAGGCGTTACGGGACTGGACATCGGAGACCACGTCGTCCTGTCTTGGGTCGCTCCTTGCGGTGCCTGCAGGAACTGCCTTCGCGGCCTGGAGGCCCGATGCGAGGTTTCAGCTAATACCGTGGCACTTGGCGGAGGTCTCAACGATGGAACCAGCCGACTAAGTGTGAACGGAGAAGAGGTATTCCATTACCTCGGAACCTCCACTTTCGCTCAGGAGGCGGTCGTTCCGGCCTCGGGTGCGATCAAGATCCGCAAGGACGCCCCTCTCGAAACAGTGTGCCTCGTCGGCTGCGCCATTGCCACCGGTGTCGGTGCCGTGAAGAACACCGCAGCAGTCCCTCCGGGCGCCACAGTTGCCGTGATCGGCTGTGGCGGCGTGGGCCTCTCCGTGGTCCAAGGTGCACGCCTGGCGGGCGCTAAGCGCATCGTAGCCGTCGATATCCGGCCGGAAAAGACAGCGCTGGCCCTCCAGCTGGGTGCGACAGATACCATCGATGCGCGTGACGGGGAGCCTGTGACTGCTTTGCGGCAGCTTTTGCCGGACGGCGTTGATTTCGCCTTTGACGCTATCGGCAAGAACACCACGACAGAGCAGTGCATTGAGATGCTGGACAT
Source organism: Arthrobacter sp. MDT2-3 (assembly GCF_059090465.1). NCBI lineage: Bacteria > Bacillati > Actinomycetota > Actinomycetes > Micrococcales > Micrococcaceae > Arthrobacter > Arthrobacter sp. MDT2-3. Next base: position 80,300 of record NZ_JBNHFS010000006.1, read on the forward strand.
CGGTGGTGCAGCCGTAATTGTAGGCATCCCGCCGGCTGGCACGCGGGCATCGTTCGAACCCCAGACTCTGGTCGATCGGGATCAGAGGATTCTTGGATCCAACTACGGCGGCATCCGGCCTTCTATCGACATCCCGTGGCTCGTAGACCAGTACATGGACGGACAGCTGATGATTGATGAACTCATCAGCGCTCGACGGCCCCTGAAAGAGGCAGAGGAAAGCCTTCAGGATCTCGAAAACGGCGAGGCACTCCGTCAACTACTCATTCCCTGACATCCGCCGCCAGCCCAACACCGGCATTCACTCTGCTCGACACCAACCACTGAAAGAGATAGGAGACATGGCCATGACCACCACTTCTGAAACCCGCTCAACCTCCCAGATCGGTTACCGGGTCCAGAACCCCGCCACTGGAGAGGTCGTAGAAAAGTTTCCTACAGCTACGGACACCCAGGTTCAGGAAACCATCGCTGCCGCGCACCAGGCTTTCCAGGGTTGGAAGGAGGTGCCGATCGAAGAGCGTGCCCGTATTGTTGCCCGCGTGGGCGAACTGTTCACTGAACGCGCCGAAGAGCTGGCTGCCATCATCACCGAAGAAATGGGCAAGCCGCTCTCGCAGTCCAAAGGCGAAGCGGAATTCTGCACGGACATCTTTAGCTACTTCGCCACCGAAGGACCGAAGCTGGCGGCGGACCAGCCAATCAAGTCCTTCTCCGGCGCCCGCGCTGTCATCCAGAAGCTACCCGTCGGCCCCTTGCTGGGCATAATGCCCTGGAACTATCCGTACTACCAGGTTGCTCGGTTCGCGGCCCCCAACCTTGTGCTGGGCAACACCATCATCCTCAAGCATGCAGAGACTTGCCCCCGCTCGGCTCTGGCAATCCAGCAAATCATGGACGACGCGGGAATACCCCAGGGTGCGTACGTGAACATCTTCGCCAGCCACGATCAAGTCGCGGACATTATTGCGGACCCTCGACTGCAGGGCGTCTCGCTGACGGGGTCCGAGCGTGCCGGTGCAAAGATCGCCGAGATCGCAGGCCGAAACCTGAAGAAAGCCGTACTAGAGCTCGGCGGCTCGGACCCGTACATCGTCCTAGATTCATCGGATGTCAAAGTTTCCGCTGCGCAAGCCTGGGAGGTACGCATGGAGAACACCGGGCAGGCCTGCAATTCCAACAAACGAATCATCGTCATGGAAGACATTTATGACGAGTTCGTTGAAGAACTGACCCGGCAGGCGTCCGGCCTAAAGCCCGGAAACCCGACCGAGGAAGCCGAGGGGACATTTGCTCCGCTCGCCTCACGGACTGCAGCCGAAGCCCTGGCCGCTCAAATCCAAGACGCGGTGGAAAAGGGTGCCACCCTGCACGCTGGCGGCACGCTGGTCAACGGCGACGGAGCCTACTTGGAACCGGCAGTGCTAACCGGCGTGACGAACGAGATGCGCGCCTACCACGAGGAGCTCTTCGGCCCCGTTGCCGTGGTTTATAAGGTCTCCAGCGATGAGGAAGCCCTGATCCAAGCCAACGACACTCCTTACGGCCTCGGCGGTGCCGTGTTCAGCACCAACGAGGAACGCGCCCGCAATGTCGCCCAGCGTCTCGAAACCGGTATGAGCAATGTCAACACGGCCGCCGGTGAAGGTGCGGAAATGCCCTTCGGCGGAGTCAAACGATCGGGGTTCGGCCGCGAGCTGGGCCCACTAGGAATGGACGAATTCGTCAATAAGCGATTGTTCTACGTAGCAGGCTGAAGGCTCATACTCGTGAGTTGCTGGTGCCGGGGCGGCAGACCGCCCCGGCACCACCTTCAGCCCGATCCCTGGGCGTCCGCCCGTTTTCGCTGCGCTGCCGTCCCCGCCACCCGCAAAGAAAGCCAACCTCATGCGTAGCCGGCTCAACCAAACACCAACTGAAGAAGCATCACCCCAGGTCCATGCGGTTGCTGAGACGGACACTGAACAGGTCGGTCCCTACGATTCGAGCTGCCCTGACCCTCGCTGTTTCTATTGCGCCGGGCCAGAAACGGACTAGCGTCCGTTCCATCAGCACCTTGTCCCAAACCGCAAGCGAAGAGAGCTGGCCTACTCTCGGACTGGAGCTTTCCGGTCTGCATTTCGATTGACTGCGTCGTTTGGTAGGTTCGTCCGCCCAGCTTATGCCACTAGTGGTGACCCTATGACAATCCCCTGCTGTGGCCGGGCGGACCGGACTTCTCGATCAAACGTAGATTCCCGGATGTTCCGAGGGCCAGGCAAGGAGCCGCGTGTCGGCTTTGGGTGTAGTCCACCTTGATAGGACCGGTTGCAACGGGCCCAAATTGTCGTCCGATGGTTCATACATCCAGGGGTAATGCAAGTGAGGGGGTCGTATTGGACTTTCGCCTCCCACACGTCTTCCCGTTTTCCTCATCACTGTTGACAGGAACTTGCTTGACGCCCTTCGTGATCACATGATTGAGTGAGTCACTCAATGAATTGCGGTACTCAACGACGAGGAGCGGCATGTCCCAGAATTTCGAGCTCGCGGCTGCGCGGGCACACACGCGGCGAGCGGTTGCTGCGAGCACTGTCGGCGCGATTATCGAGGGTTACGACCTGATCATTTTCGGCACCTACGCGGCGCTGATCTTTCCCACTCTCTTTTTTCCCGAGACTGACCCAGCCATGGCTATCCTGCTTTCCTTCGGCACGTACTTCGTCGGTTTCGTGGCGCGCCCACTTGGCGGCGTTGTGTTCGGTCATCTAGGCGATCGCTTTGGACGCAAGCCCATCATGATCATCACGCTCACGATGGTGGGCATCGGCACCTTCGGCGCAGGGCTGCTGCCCACCTACTCCCAGATTGGCGTCGCTTCTGCGGGCTTGCTGCTCGTATGCCGGGTCATTCAGGGCGTTGGCTTCGGGGGCGAATGGGGCGGTGGGACCCTGCTCGCTATGGAGTCGGGCTCCTCGCGCCGGGCCGCGCTGCTCGCCAGCTTCCCGCAGGCGGGCGCTCCGCTCGGATTGGCGCTGGCGAACATCGCAGTGCTCCTCGTGACGCTCTCGATGCCGCCCGCGGTGCTGTTCGACTGGGGCTGGCGCCTGCCACTGTTGATTACAGGCGTTCTGTTCTTCGTCGGTTTCTACCTGCGGACACGGGTGGAGGAGACACCCGTGTTCGAGCGGGTGCGCATCGCCGGCGAACTGGTGCGCCATCCGATCGTCGAGGTATTCGCGAAGCAAGGCCGCACGCTGATACTGACGGTGCTGGTGAAAGCCGGCTCCGGCATCTCCGTGTTCGTCTTCACCGCCTTCGTGCTGTCGTTCGGCGTGAGCCGCGGGTACACCTCGGGGTCGCTTATTCAGGGCATCGTGGTTGCCGGCGTCCTCTGCGCGATCCTCACCCCCGTGGCCGGGCTTCTGGCCGACCGGTTCGGGGCGAGCCGCATCTGGCAACTCGGTGCCGTGGCCACCATCGTGTTCGGATTCATTTTCTTTGCCGCTCTCGACTCCCGGCTGCCGGCGGTGCCGATGCTGCTGACACTGGCCCTCGTGCCCTACGCCTTCATGTTCGGTCCTGAGGCATCGATGATCTCTAAGAGCTTCTCGCCGCAATGGCGCTACAGCGGTAGTTCACTCGCCTTCAACCTCGGCGGCATTCTGGGCGGGGGGCTCGCTCCGTTGCTCTCTCAGGTCCTCGTTGTGCGGTTCGACAACGGCATCATCGTCGCCTACTACATAGCGGCGGGGTGCCTGCTCGGCGCCGTAGCTGCCCAGCTTCTCGCCGGCACTCTTCGCTCGGAGACCGAACGGATGGCCGTGCCGCACGACCCGGCAGGGGTCGGCCGATGAGCGCCCCCACCACTGCCCCCGGGCTCGCAGTCGTCGCCGGTTTCCTTGAGCAGGCGCGACGGGCGGTGCCCTCCGATGTCGACGTCGCGGAGTTCCGCCGTGCCTTGGAAGACCGCCGCGAGTCGTTCCTCTCCTCGTTGCCGATGGCCTCCGTCACGGAGCACGACGTTCCAGGCGGCCCCGGGATCCGCGTCTATGCACCCTTGGCACTTTCGGTCATTCATGCCGGCGCGCCGACCCGCCCGACTGACCACGCGGTGCTCTACTTCCACGGTGGCGCCTACATCCGCGGCAACCTCGACGTCTCCGACACGGTATGCCGGGAGATCGCCGCCCGCTCCGGATGCCGAGTGATCTCGGTCGACTACCGGCTCGCCCCCGAGCACCGCTTCCCGGCGGGAATCGACGACGGCGAGGCCGCGGCGCGCTGGGTGCTCGAGAACGCCGCCGAGCTCGGAGTTCGGGCGGACCGGGTGATCGTGGCCGGCGATAGCGCGGGTGCATCCATCGCGACGGTGCTGGGGCGGCGGATGCGCGAGAGTATCGTGTTGCAGGTTCTGCTGTGCGGGATGTACTCCTTCGACGAGCCGATCCGGCAGGTGGGGCGAGCCGCGAGTGTGGTCGACCGAGCCGCCGAGCAGGCGCGGCTCGACTGGGTGGCGGAGCACTACCTGCCACAGCCGCACGCTTCTCCGCACAAGGGAGCCCGTCCGCTCGACCTGCGCGAGGCCAGCCCCCTCGGCTACATCGACTTCAGTGGCCTGCCCGAAGCCGTGATCGTGACGTCCGAGCTCGATCCATTCGCTCAGCAGAGCCGCGACTACTCCGCCCTATTGAGTGCAGACGGTGTGGCGGTATCGTTTCTGGAACTGGCGGGGCTGCCGCACGCGTTCACCAACTTCCCGGGCGTGTTCACTGAGTCGACGCTTGTGTTCGATTTAGTGGCGGCCGCGGTCCGCCGGGTAGCATCGATGTAGCGGAGCGCCGCGGTCGTCGTCCGCTGCCCAGGCGGTGTCGCCGGTGCCCCTGGACAAAGGGAGGGAGACATGGTGCAGATCGAACGCGCACGAGCTTCCGACCAAATCTTCGAGGAGTTGCGCCGCCGGATTACTAAGCGCGAATGGTCGGACGGCGAGAAGCTGCCCACTGAGAAGGTGCTGTCGGTCGAGTTCGGGGTGAGCCCAAACACCATCCGGGAGGCGATCCGGGCGCTCGGCGCTGTGGGGCTTGTAGAGGTGCGGCACGGCAGCGGAAGCTTCGTCTCGCTGTCAGGCAACCGCATGCTTTCATCGTCGCTTGGCACCCTGATGCAGCTCGAGAACGTTTCGCTCGCCGATGTGCTCGGTCTCAGCCGGCACCTACACCAGCGCATCGTGCAGCTCGCCGTCGAGCGCGCCGGAGACGACGAACTCGATGCTCTCGCGGCGGCGGTGGAGGCCGAGAAGGATGCAGGGCCAATCGGTCACGCGCGCCGGGTTGGACGTTTCCTCGACGCGCTGGCCGCCGCTGCGCACGATCCGCTGTTGGCCGGCATGAGCTGGGCGCTTGACCGGGTGATCATCGACGTCGTCGACCACGCGTACGCGAGCGACCCCACCGCGATCCAACCCGAGCTGCGTGCGATCCTGCATCACCGGGCCGATCTCGTGAGCGCCCTCCAACGGCGCGATGTCGGCCGGGCTCAGGCCGCCGTGAGCGAGTACTTCGACGCCTCAGAACACCTCATTCAAGAACGCTCGGAGCTCAGCTCAGTTCGCCTCGTCAAATCGACCTGGGCTTCCATCCTTGGCGACCTTGCCGCCGGTTACTCCCGTGACAACGGTCCCTGAAGGGCAGAGCGCGACGTGCCCGCGCTGGGCTCGGGTGGGGGAGCCCACTTCTCTATGTTGGACGAATCCCGGCAAATTTTGTTCTCTTGGTAGAGGAGTCGTTGAACGCCATACTGCTTTTGAGCAGTCGGCGGGCGCTGTCAGGTTGGGGCGTAGCTCATACAGAGAAGGCAACCTCATACACATGGGGGTAAGTGGTGTTAAGGAATCTATTCAGACGGCAACCCGCATTCAGGACGGAAATTTGCCCTCAAGGCATTTTGAATGGCGCAGTCAGTCGTCCATGTCCCTGGTTCACCTTTGCACGATCCATTCGCGGAACTCCCGAGTTGTGCCGCATGGCACTTCTTGGTCGACACGAACGGTGTATTTGCCGTAATCGCGTTGTATGACCAGGATTCCCTGCCTGCGTTCGAGAGCGGCGGGTATGAGTCTGCTGATAGCACGGTTTAGCTTCTCGTCTCTGCTCTGGGGCTCATCTAAAGTGATGACTTCAAGGGAAAGAGGAAGCGCCGGGTTTGGGAACAGACCGCCGCTCGTTAGCGAGAAGGCAGCGCTGACTTCCGGTTCATGCAACTTGCAGGACACACGTCCTCCTTTACTAGGTCGACCGGCGTGTACGGTCGGAATTGCCGTTTATGTGGTTTCTGCCGGATCCACGACCTGCTTACAGTCGTCTCGTCTGGTAGAGCGGACGCTTCCACCCGACTGCATATGAGGTTTATTCCTGGCGCTCGTCTTGCAAGGAATTCAAGGGCCGGCCGAGGAGTGTGAGATTGGGGTGTGCCCTACGTTGCAGGAGTCTCTTTTTCGCGGTATGGGGTGGTACCTCTAGCTGTCTACAATGCATACCCATTTTGGGTGTTGGCAGATCCCTACGGCGGCGGAAGCTGTTACGATGGCAGGCCTCCAACGCCCTGAAACTGCAGGTAAGGAGTGGCGACCGTCACGGCTGGGCTCACGAGTCACGGGAGATAGTACGAGGTTGCCAGCCGTCCTCCCGGCGGTAAGTTCGTTCATTTCCCCCACAGGAAAGCCTGAGCCGTGGACTACGTTGATCCGCCAGATCTTCGATCACCCCACGTGCAATGACCAGGCCGTCATCGAGAACGTCAATCTGATTACCGGGCCTGAGCCCGTTCCAGTCGAAGATTTCGAAAGACATTGGCGTCATGGGCATTCCTTCATCCCTTCGGTGTGCGTGTTACTCAAGACGGGTATTGAGCAATGTCCAAAAGGACGGCAATCGAGAGCTGGTGACTACTCGCGTTTTCTCAACGAGAGCAGCGCCAAATCGCGGGCAACAGCTTTCTGGGCCTCCGCACGATCAACGTGGCCATCGCCTTCAGGCTTATTTCGATACCTCAGGGCTAGAGGCGCTTTGTCTCCTTCCCTACGGAAGGCCAGCGGGTCGTAAAAGACAGCGTCTAGGATTTGCCGTTCGGTGGACAAACTAGAAGGTAGAAGTCCCCGATCAAGGTAGGTGTTAGAAGCGACAACCTGTGGGAGGACACTTGGATACATCACGCCAAGGACAACCACAACGCTTTCCGACTGGAGTTGCTGAGCACATCCAGGTCTGGGGATGGGGGAACACCTGTCTCCGCCGCCGTACTGCTGACTCTCAGAAGAGGGTTTCATTATTTTTCTCATGAACCACGCTGTCCTAGGATCATCCGTTGGCACGCCAACCTCCCGCCATGGTGAGCGGCTCCCCGTCTCACTGGGCCATAAGGAAGCAGCCGCCCAGCTCTCCCCCCGCTCGCTGAGGAAGCTCGTCGCCCTTCTTTAGAGCTGCGGGGCAAGGACTTTCTCCGCTCAACTGCTGCTTCATGGTGGTAACTCATAAAGGTTCCGTTCGTCAGGGGGTGTGGCCCTATCTGACGACCTTGCCACTATGAATCCAAGTACTGTGGACATGATGAATCTGGCTACGCCAAGGGCTGTATTTGTCAAAGCTGATAGCAACAGAGCCGCTTTCCAAAGCATTGTGCGAAGGCACGAATACCTCGAAATCACGCGCACGCTGACCAGGAGCAATTCGTTTTAGTTCAGCGTTGACCTCAGAGGGACAAATCAGGGGCCTTGACCATCGACGTAGGAGCTAACTCCTACTGTTCTTGAGCAGGTGGTGACGTACTTGGTGAAGGCGTGGCAAGATCACGTAGATCACGATTGGAACTGTTACGGTAGCCAGCACGAAGGTGCGCAGGACTGGATGCAAATGAGCCAGCCAGTCTCCCAATACAACGTTCACTAATGTCAGAGTGGGGAACACTGCGAGCCAGATCATCAGCGCCAGCTGATGTTTTGTCGGCTGTGCGGGGTTGGCAGCGAGAATCGAGGGGTCAGACACAGGAGCTCCTGAATTGATCTGTGGTGGTGTTCGTCTGAGTATGTTGAATAACGAGTCGAATGCGTTAGAGAAGCTGATGCTGAAGGGCGCCAAAAGCAGAGCATATCGACCCCGAGGTAAGTCTCGACCCGCAATCATAGATCACGTGCCGATAAGCCTGTCACGAACCATTACCCATAAGCTGTGGCGAGGGCTGCACACTTAAGCGAACGCCTTTTGTGAAACACCCCTCCCTCCTAGCGGCTAAATCATCGGTAACCCACGCAGTTGGCAGGAGCGGATTAGGCATCAGCAAAAACGTCGTCGGGCTATCGCGGGGATTTACGAACCAACACCTCCCTATACCTTCACTGTTTTGCTTCTACCCAAGCGGACCACGAGGGAAAGGGTGAGGGGTGTTCTCCTCTGGCAGGCTTGTTGATACGTCAACACAGCCCCTGCGCCGTCGGCCTGCTCATTGCTACTTGTGGCCCCGTCCGATAAGTGACCCCGGGATCAGCTGCTCGGAACTTATCTTCAGCACGTAACCGCTGGCCTTGTCGACTAGCCACCGGCGGTCGTTCACATCAGCCGCAACCCAAGCGATGCGCGAATCTTCAGTCGCAGTCTCCACCACACCCGTTCGCAGCAGAGACCCTCCGGACCATACCTGCACCTCCACTCCTTGCAGGCTGTTCCAATCACCACACTCAAAGTACATGGGTACCCTCCCCTGCATAGGTGCCGGCCGTCAAACGGGCTACTCGAACGGCCCCACGCCCTGTCATTTCCGGTTTTCCGGGCGGTAGAAGAGACCAAGAAGTGCCATCCCAGCGACTGCTCCTCCGGCAGACAGCAGCAGTCCTGGCCACCCGTTGAATAGATTTGTGCCGAAAAGCAACCAATCGAGACTAAATTGTCCTGCACCGGCGGCCGCCGTTGCGGCAGCTGCCGTGGCCAGTACGAGATTGTACTCCCAGCCGCCGGCGACGATGAAGAAGCCCTTGCCGCGATGAACAGTCCTCGCTGCCACAAGCATGAGGGCCACAAACGCGGCCGAGGCAAATGGTGTCAGCAGTCCAACTGCAAAGGCCAAACCAGCAACTATTTCAGTTATGGCGGCAAGCCAGGCGTGGAAGGCACCTGGACGCATCCCAAGACTGCTGAACCACTTCGATGTCCCCTGAATACCGCCACCCATAAAAATCTTGCTATACCCATGGGCTGCCATGGTTAGACCTAAAACCACCCTGAGTAGCAAAAGCCCTGCATCCAGATCCGTCATTTCTTGCTTCCCTTTTGATAGGCAGCCTTGGTGGGCCGCTGGCAAGAACGTTGCCGGTCACAAGATCTGCCCTTACAGCCTCCCGCCTTCGCAGCTGCTGAATGGTCCGTGGTCAGATTGAAGCGAACGCTTGAATCACGAGCCTCCAGATCAATAGACATGCTTTACGTCCTTGTCCATTTGGTATTCGGCGCCTGCACGCCGTTACAGCAAGACTAGAAGCAACTTCAATTACGGTCAAGAACTGTAAACTAACTACCGCCCGATCGGATTAAGTCAGGGAGGGGCGACCGTTAGGTGGTGGTGGGGGGCTTTACTGCGATTCCCGGCCACAAAACCGCGACGACCTTCTCGGCGAGGGCAGCGCGATCAGCGTCTTCCCGCCAGTAGGCAGCGAAGTAACTACCGAAGCACATGGTGGAAATCGTCCGGACATCGATGCCCTCTCTGACCTCACCGCGCTCCTGGAGGTTAAGGAGAACTCTTTCGAGCAAGTTGACTCGGGGTTCGACGGCGCGTTCGCGCACGATGGCAAGCAGTTCGGGGGTGCGTATGGTTTCGCCCATAAAATTACCCATGAGAACCATGGCATCAGGATTGAAGTATGCCGGGTCAAGCCGCCGGACGGCTTCCGTCAACGCCTCAAGGGCCGGCAACTCCTCTAGTTTTAGGGCGGGGTAGGTGTCCTGTTGTGCGCGGAAGCCGTAATCGAGAGCCTCCACGACAAGTTCAAACTTACCGGGCCATCGCCTGTAGAGCGTCGGCCGCGTTACCCCCGCATCCGCCGCGATGTCGCCAAGGGTCATCTTCGAGTAGCCGTCCAGGACCAATCGGCGGCGCGTTGATTTTATGATCGCTTCATCAAGACCTGGATCTCGGGGGCGGCCACCCTTGGAAACCCCCGCCGCACCTGTCGCCTTGTCCACCCTGGCGACGGCCATTTCACTGGACATCTTCACCCCCTCCATGAGTTTCGTTACACAATCCGAATGTAACACAGGGTTCTACTGGTCGTCCCCGAAGCTTCATCTTTTGCACTTGCAACAACTCGGTTTAGTTACAGGTGTTGACTGTAACTGAACCAGCAGTTAGCGTTACTGCCGTCACACAAACGCATGTGAACCCCATCGAAGGAGAAGTAAAATGAGCGCGCAGGAACTGATTGAGCGGAGCATCCCGTTTCTTACCGAGGTAAAGAACCGGACGGCAGGAGGTGAACTCGAGACTTGGCTCAACGAAAACTATGGGCCCGGCACCGAGCTCTACGACGACCTCGCACGGATGATCACCGAAGGCGTTCGGGACGGTTGGGCGGCCAACATTGAAATCGATGGCCCAAACTACCGCCGAAGCCGGATCGCTGAGCCGAATGACGTCTTGAATTACTTCAGCATCACGGCTGTGTACATGAACAGCATCGAACCCTTCAGGGGACAGTATCACCAGCACCCCTACGGCGAATTAAACTTGGTTGTGCCGCTGGATCCGACGGCGCGCCTGATGGGCCCGAATGGCTGGTGTGCTGCCGGCTGGACCGCCCCCGGACCGGGCAGCCACCACTACCCCGAATCGAAGGGCGGTGCAGTCATCGCACTCTTCTTCCTGCCGGCTGGCCGGATCTCATACGACATCACCCCGACCGACTAGCCATCAGGAAAAGGCACGATATGTCATGCAAAACCTCGTGAGAACTCGCATTACGGCGCCGGTCCTGTTGCGTCGGAGACACAGCAGCAACATGAATGTGGAGGAAGCTCTGAACAGCCGACGAAGCGTCCGGGCGTTCCTCCCCACCCCTATCCCACGGACGGAAGTCGAGCGCATTCTGGCGCTTGCAGCTAAGTCCGCCAGCAACTCCAACTCACAACCTTGGCAGGTACATGTGCTTACCGGAAGGGCAAAGTCTTCTCTGACGGCGGCGTTGCTGCAGGCACATGACAATGAAGGTCGTGCAGCAGAGCTTGAGTACAGTTATCAGCCACACCCCGATGCGTGGGTGGAACCTTATAAGTCCCGGCGCCGTGAGTTTGGTGAACGTCTTTATGGGGACACCTTGGGTATCGCTGCGACCGACCTGACGGGGAGGCTAGCCCATCACCGGCGCAACTACGATTTTTTTGGCGCTCCCGTGGGTATGTTCCTCACTATCAGCCGCAGCTCGTTGGGTGGAGGCCTTATTGATGCCGGGCTCTTCCTCCAAGCGCTGATGTTGGCTGCCCGTGCGAGAGGCCTGGACACCTGTACTCAAGCATCGTTTATCGACTTCCACCCGATTCTTAGACGACACCTGAGCATCCCCGAAGACCAGATAATCGTCTGTGGAATGTCACTTGGATATGCAGATTCCAGCCACCGACTGAATCGCTTTTCAACGCCACGCGAAGAGGTAAAGGATTTCGCTATCTTCTACGAGGACGAAGAGACGTCCGTGTGATGCACTTGCACGATCGGACCGTGATCCTTCCCGACGATAAGTCTTCCGCTTCCTGAGGGTAGAGGTTGCACCCGGAAGCAACATGGGTCGACCGCGTGTATACCGTAGCGGGCTCAGATCAATCGATAGCATCATTCAGCAAGTTGGCACGAACTTCCTCGAAATGATGCTCCGGTTGGACTATGCGCCCTATTGCAGCAGCATCCTCGCCACCCCACTGAGAGCCTCCACCATGCGGACCCGGAGACCATTGAGCTGTACTCCCCGGCCTTCGGGCGCCAGGACGTGCACGCCCTGGAAACGGACCTGGCCATTCAGCACAACGGCGAGCCCCAGGGCGAGCGGATCATCGTGGCAGGCAAGGTGCTGGACGGTGGCCGCCGCCCGGTAGCGGGCCAGGTGGGGACCAGCACCCGGCTCCGATCGACCCCAACTTCACCGGCATCGGCCGCTGCATCACCGGCCCGGACGGCTCCTACCGGTTCACCACCATCAAGCCCGGCGCCTACCCGTGGAAGAACCACCTAAATGCTTAGCGTCCCGCGCACATCACCGAGCCCGAATGGGCGCTGGGCTACAACTGGGACATCGTCCTGACAGGTCCCAAGCGGACGTGGACCGAAAACAAAGCGTTTGGTACAGCAGGCGGCAGTGAAGAGGCAGGCGAGTAGAAAAACTGGTGCCCACCCCCGGGCAGACCGTGGGCCGTTCTACGGGTACGCCCTGCCGTTCGAACATCGTCCAGAAGACCTGCTCCCTGGTCCGTGACGGCTACACCTTCACCGGCTGGGACCGCGGCTCCGTAGGCTAGTCCGGCGTGTACACGTTCACCCCCGTGCACCCGGGCCAAGCGCGGTGGCGTTCATCCCCGTGGCCATCTTTGCCCGCGGCCTGACCAACCAGCTCTTCACCCGCATGTACCTGCCGGAAAACGAGGAAGCGCTGTACAAGGATCCGCTGCTCAGCTCACTGGACCCGGAGCGCCGGAAGACCTATCGCCCGGCGCGATTCCGGCGGCGGCCTGACCTCTGACATCCGCCCTCAGGGTGAGGGCGAAACAGTTTTCCTGGACTTCCAGTAATTGGCTCTAGGCATCACGTGCTGTGTGGCATATCCGGGAGGAATCCCGGCGGTGTGCATCGCAATTTGATAGCCTTGCTAATTGCCCGTTGGCGGCGCATCTGATGGACCTTGGCAGTCGTTTGGCCAAAGCCTTCACGCGTCGCAGTGTTGCCGGCCGCTGGTGCGGGACGCCGAATGATCTCATTGAGCACGACAAAGTCCTCAATGGTTCACGCGGTGACATAGTCCTCCCCATCGGCAATTTTGCGCTCGTTCTTACGCAAATTTTGGCTGAACTAGGTCTGGAAACGCTAGGCGACTGCCCCAGAAGTACGCACCCGATTATGAACAAGACATACAGCGTTCGTCGTCGTTTCGATGGCCGGTGTTTCCGGATCCTGAACGTCAGTTTGGTTCAAGATGCCCCCGTTGGGTAAAGCGCCGCCAGCAGCTGGATAATCCTTTATGGTGGAGGTGCTCCTGTATGTCAATGGGGGTTGCCAACGTAACTGCCGAGACCATGAATGGCTGTGATAAGCAGTCGCTAATGTGAGTACCGCAAGCCGTTCGAACCCTACACGGCTTTTATCGTCCTTTCGTCACGTCCTAATGGACAACTCCAGGGAGCCCTCTGGTCGGAATTTTGCCCTTGTGCGCGGACGGCAGTGGAGTCCCGCGCCAAACGGCTCGGGAGACTTCGCCAGGTGCACTGGGTCATGAGGCCCGCATCCCGCCCCGGGGCCCGCACCGCTCACCCAGCCGCCCGGCGCCGTTTTGGTACCGGGCCTGTTCGGCCAGTCCACTGCCGTCTCGTTGCCGGCTGAAGTTCCGGCTGAGGCCGCAGCCGCCTGGACCGGCAATGAGCCGGTCCAGGCGGGGATGATCGTCAGCTCTGGGCGGGGACCAGGAACGGGTAGTCGGTGTAGCCCTCGGCGCCGCTAGTGTAGATCAGCTCGGACCGGATGTCGTTCTCCGGGTGTTCGCCCCTCCAGCGCTCGACCAGGTCTGGGTTGGCAATCGCGGGGCGGCCGACGGCCACAGCGTCGGCATGCGCGGCGTCGATCAGGGCAACAGCCTCTTCGCGGGTGGTCGGGGCACCGAAGCCGTTGTTGATGACGAGCGGGCCACCGAAGCGACGGCGCAGCTCCTGTACCAAGTCCCCGGCCGGTTCGGTGTGCAGGATCGATAAGTAGGCAAGGCCCAGCGGACGCAGCTGGTCCAGCAGCAATCCGTAGGTTGCTTGGACGTCCTGCCGGTCGGTCTCGAGCGCGCCCTGTATGTTGACCTCGGGCGAGATGCGCAGGCCGACCTTGCCGGCACCGACTGCTTCGGCGACCGCCGCAACGACCTCGACGACGAAGCGTACTCGATTCTCCGGGCTGCCGCCGTGGAGGTCGTCGCGTTGGTTCGATGTCGGGGCCAGGAACTCGTGCAGCAGGTAACCGTTAGCTCCGTGCACCTCCACGCCGTCCAGGCCGGCCTCGATTGCGCGCTTCGAGGCGGCGACGAAGGCATCGCGCACCTCCGCGAGCTCCTCGATGGTCAGTGCGTGCGGCAGGGGGAATGGCTGCTTACCATTCTCGGTGTGCGCCTCGCCTTCAATGGCGATCGCGCTGGGCCCCTCGACCCGACGGCCGCCGTTGATGTCGGGGTGGGTCGCCCGGCCGCTGTGCTGCAGCTGTACGACAATCTTCCCGCCGCGGGCGTGCACAGCCTCGGCGACCCGGGCCCAGCCGGCGGCCTGCTCGGCGGTGACGATGCCGGGCTGGCCGACAAACGCCTGCCCCTCAAACCGGGCGTAGGTGGCCTCGCTGATGATTAGACCGAGGCCTGCGCGCTGCGCGTAGTGCTCGGCGATCAGATCATTCGGGACACCGGAGGCGCCGGCCCGCATCCGGGTCAACGGTGCCATCACGACGCGGTTGGCGAGCTTAATATCGCCCAGGATCACAGGTGTGTACAGGTTCATGGTCATTTATTCCTATCAGGGTCATGAGGCGGGGCGTCCGGGCGGCGATGCTTCGTTGGGACCTGCGCCAGCCGCTCCCTCGCGCATCGGGCCGGCGCAGAGGTCAGCTGCGCAGTCGGGCCAAAGCGAATACGCTGAGTCCCGCAGCGATGAGAACCACGGCCAAAACAAAAAACACTTCACGTGCGCCTATCCCGGCTCCCAATGCTGCTCCGACGAGCAACGGGCTGGCTATGCCGCCGAGACGCCCGATCCCCAATGCCCAGCCCACTCCGGTGGACCTCATTTTGGGTGGGTAAAGCACCGTCGCCAATGCGATAACGCTCATCTGACCACCTGTTACACACGTACCGCTGAGAAAGGCCATCGCCAGAAGAAGGACTGGTCCGTCCCCAACCACTAGGCCGAGAATCCCGACAAAGACGGCCCCCAGCACATAGACGGTTCCCAGCGTCCAGAACGGACTGATGCGATCCATGCATGGACCGATAACTGTAGCCGCCAGTATCCCGCCAATTGTGGTCAGAACCGTGGCACCAATAACCAATTCCGGAGGCTGGCCGAGCCGTACCAGGATCGTGGGTAGCCAGCTTTGGATCGCATAAAAAGCAGCCAGGTTGGCCGCGAAGGCCAGCCACAACAGGAGGGTTTTTGCTATCCAGTTGCGGCGGAAGAGTTCAACCACCAGAGATCGTGTCGTTTCGAGCACATGTTTGTCGTCATTGGCAACAATGCCCACCTCCGGAGACAGGCTAGGGTCTAGGCGTCGAAGCGTGGCAAGCGCACGGGCGGCACCGTTAGGGCGCCCCAAAAGGTACGTCGGAGACTCAGGAAGATAGCGAACAAGCAACACCAACAAGAGCAACGGCACCACTCCGCCAATGAGGAACAGCGTCCGCCACCCCAGAATAGGGATGACTACTCCTGAGACGAGACCCGCGGCCACGAACCCCAGAGCATAGAAGCAATAAATGAACATGACGAAACTGGAACGACGTCGCTTTGGCGCAAACTCACTGGTAAGCGACACCACGCTCGGGATCACTGCCCCCAATCCTGCGCCTGTTAGGAATCTGAGCAGGATCAGATGGGCCGGTTCCGCTGCCGCTGCAGTCACGAGGCTCAGTACACCGAAGGCAGCAGTACACCAAATGACCATCCGCCTATGCCCAATGCGGTTGGCCAGAGGTGCTAAGACAAGATATCCCACCATCAGTCCAACGATCGCCGCCGAAAGGATAGGGCCGAGGGCTACCACGGGAAGGTTCCATTCACGGGCAACGGCCGGTGCCGCAAAACTGATCGCTTGCGTGTCGAATCCGTCCAGGAACATCACGGCACCGGAGAGCATCAGGACCATGTAGTGAAAACGCCCTAGCGGGCGGGCATCGATGATTTTATCAAGGCGTTGCCCTACACCCGGGCTGGGCTGGTCAAGCGGAAGGGGAGACGAGGACATCACAAGTTCACTTTCGTTTGAGATAGGGACAGCGCAAGGTTCAAGGGCCATCCGTTACTAGTGGTCCTACGCACGAAGGCTGCTTTTGTAGAACGAGTAAGCAACAACATAATCGTGTTTTTAGTTACAGTCAATGGTTGTAACGTATCCATACTCCTGGGTCTGCGAAATGTGCGTAACGTCGCGGATCACCCCCAGCTGCAAGCAGGGTGGGACAGCCAGGCCGGTGGACCTCAGGCGGAAGTCAAGCGGCGCAGCCAGTTGGCTAGTGCGTTAACGCTTTCCAGCCCGTCGTCCCCGGGCCGGCGAACCAGGCCGATCTGGGCTTGGGCCGTCGGGCCGTTGACCGAGAGCTCGACGAGCGGGGCCATGATGGTGCCGCGGGCGTAGTGGGGAATGAAGGTGGTGACAACTCCCAGGCCGGCCTCAGCCGCCAGGACGCGGGCCTGCATGCCGTCCACCTCGATCACGGAATGTTCCCCGGTGATTCCGCTCTCCCGGAGGATCTGCCGGTGGTATATCGATTCGAGGCTGGTGTAGGAGCCGGTGATCAAGCCGGCCTTTGCGATCTCCTCGACGTCGACGGACTCCTGCAGGGCCAAGGGATGGGAGCGCGGGACCAGGAACCTCATGGGTGCCTTGTGCAGCGGCTCAAAGGACGCGTCGGGCGGCAACTGCCACTTGACCACGTAGGCAAGGTCCGCCTCCCTGCTCAGAACAGTTTGCGCTTGCCGGGCGCTGTGGCCGAACCGCAGGGAGAGCAGTGTGCCCGGGTGGGCCCGACAGAACGGGGCGATCACCTGGTCCAGGAAGTACCTCTGTTCGAAGGCGATGCTGGCTCCGAGGCGGACCCTGCCACGCCGGCCGTGCTTCAGGTCGTTCAGCGACTCCTGGAGTGACTCCTGCTCGCGAAGCATCAGCAACGCTGAACGATAGACTTCCCGGCCTGCGGGGGTAAGGTGTATCGCCCGCTGTTCGTATCGGAGGAGCTCAGAGCCCAGGGCCTTCTGCAGTTCCGCCACGTGGTGCGAAACGGTGGGCTGCCCTAGGTGGAGGTGACGGGCGGCGGCCGAGTAGCCGTTGCGCTCGACAACGGTGACGAAGACCCGCAGCCGGAAGAGGTCAAGCGCCAGAACGTTGAGGGATCCCATTGGGCAACCTTAGAACATGTGCTCGACAGGCGGATGCTGTGGGCCGACGCCCGACCGTCGCCCTATAGCGGCATCAGAGCAGGAAGTCGTTCTCGTAGCTGGTGGGCGCCGCCGATCTCCAGGTCGAGCAGATCCCAGCCCCTCATCCACCGGCTGGCCCATACATTTCCCCGGAGTACTACTGCAGGACAATCCGCTCATCGGACCGAAGCGACAGATGTCAGCCACGACGGCCAGCTCCTCGGGTATCTGCTTCAGCCAGCGCTTCTTATAGTGCTCCGTGGAGGACGTCGATGCCGCGTTGGGTCTTCCCAAGAGCGCGGAAGTACTTCGCGACATCCTCCATGTCGGCGGTCGGAGGAACATGGGCGCGCCGGACGGAGGTGGTCTACGTGCTTGCAGAATCCGAACTGCTCCATGAAATAGTACTGGGCCCCGAGGACATTAACGGCAGACCGCTGAGCGGGATTCAGGATCCGGACCCGGCCTCAGGTTGTCCCGAGAAGGACCGATCCCTGTACGGACACCGTTGCAGTGAGACGGAGTGGATCTAGGCCCGCGTGATTAGTTTCCGATCGAAGTGGGGATCAGGTCACGAATACGTGCGGTATGGGCTGCCAGACCGGCCACTGAGCTGGAGGGAAGATGAAGTACAGGGTGCCAACCTAGATCGTCGCACTCTGCGCTAATTGCGGTCGTTGCTCCGCGTGGCACCACGGCCTCAAATGCTAGATCGACATGCGTTCTGCATGTGCCGAACGCTGAGGAAACATCATGAATATTCGTGCCGAGGGGAAGCTCCGAGAACCACGCAGCAGCTGAAATGCCTGATTCTTCGCGAAATTCGCGCATGGCGCTTCACGGAGTGACAGGTCGTCCTCCTCGAGGTGCCCCCCAAGCTGCACCCAGAACTGACCCTTGCGGTGAAACGTCAGAAGCGTCTCTTCAAGGGTCCGGTCGAAGACAAAGCAGCTAGCAGTGAGGTGGATGGGACGGCCAGCTTTCGCTAGAGACGCGCCACCATGATCCGCGAGGTGGTCAGTTACTCGATCCAACTAAGCCCGCTGTGCACCATCGGTCGCCCCTGCTCTCGTGGCTTCCACTTCGGCAACTACCGCTGTCATCAGGTTCGCATTATCCGCCCAACCTATGCCACGTCCCGCGGCATGCAGGGGAGCCCGTAGTCCAAGTTGGCGTTCTACTGATATTGAGGATCAGGTTTTTGCAGCATCGGTGGCTCGGTAGCGGATCCCCTACCGGTCGTTCTTCCACCACCGCTTGGATCACTCCAGCGCAGGAGCAGTGCCGGTCACGAGAGTTTTGGTTGACTTGAGCCAAAACGTCGCCTAGTCTTCCCGTGTGGATGTCGCCTCTTCCAAACCTCGACACCAGTGCTGCCGCCGCGGTTACCGACGTTAGACCGCTTCCGGCGGCTCCGAAGGGGCGGGCTACGAGAGCTCGGGATGCACAACAACCGTCGCCGGAGCGGTCTCGGCAGCAGTTTCAGTTTTCTACCAAGGAGTGAATGCAATGAACATGACGCATGTGGATACCTATTGGAACGCCCTCAGCAGCAAGGACAAGTCGGGGATTGCCCCGCACCTGGCCGACGACATCGTCCTCCTGGGCCCGATCTTCGCGGAGCCCACCGAAGGGAAGGCAGCGGCCGTGGAAATCCTTTCCGGTTTCATCGACGTAATCGACTCGCTTGGAGTCAAACTGAAGTTCGCATCGGATCAGGACGTGGCCGTATTTTTCACCTTCACGAGCAACGGAATCACCGTCGAGGGGAATGAGCATCTCCACCTGAACGACGATGGTTTGATCGATCGCATCGAGGTCGCTTGGCGGCCGCTCCCATCGGCAGTGCTCGTTCAGGAGATTTTCGCCAACAAAGCGGGCTTTCAGCCGATGCGCCTCGTTCCGGCCTTAGCCGTCGCGCGGGAAGACGAGGGGCAGGGTCCTCTGTAAGGGAATCCCGTTTTAACCTCTGCAGATCGAGACGCAGGGGTCGGGGGGGAACCTCACCAACACGGCGACCGTGACCGGCACCACCCCCGACGGTGGCCCGCTGACCTCGGTTCCCTCGACGGTCACGGTTCCCGAGAGGTGACTCCGGTCACCCCGGGTGACCCAACGCCGACTCCGGCCCCGTCGGGCGACCCGACTCCGGCACCCTCGGGTAGCCCGGTACCGGTTGCCGTTGGCTCGAAGCCGGTTGTCTCGAACCCGCGTGGCGGGGACCTCGCCTTCACGGGTACCGACCTGGTCGTCCCCGGAGCAGCGCTCGCGCTGATCCTGATGGCACTCGGCGGCACCGTCCTGGTGAGCCGACTCCGCAAGCAGCTCCGCGGTGAGGACGACAACGCCTGACCGACTGAGCAGTAACTGACACGGCGAGGGCCGGCCCCAAACACTGGGTCGGCCCTCGCTTGTTGCGTGAGGCGGAGCTCAGGCGGGGACAACGCAACCCGAATGCGAATGCCCCGCCTGAATGCTGCATCCAGATCCAGCACAACCTCTAAACATCTGCTTGCCAGCACACCAGTTTGGGGTGTTGGCCGGGTCGACGCGAGCTGGTGGTCGTCGCGGAGCTCGGGACGCTGAACATTGCCGTCGGGCCGAGGCGCAGTAGATGCATGGCGGGCAGTGAGAGTGTAACGACGTCGAGGGAGAAGTAGCGTTCATCGAGCTGGCGTTCCGGGCACGGGGCCTGCAAGTTGACGCGGATGCGATCGAGCGGACTCGGCGGATCCTGCAGGGGATAGTCACGCTCGGGGTCCGTGACGCCAGCCGCGGCGGCGTCTTCGGGCGTGTCCGGGATCCACGGGTCGCGGCCGACGGAGGCGCCTCGGGCCTCCGCGGTTCGCTGCGCTCCCACTGCCTGCAGCGGCTTCACGACGCCCTCGGGGTCGCGGCTGCCTCCCTGACGACGCTGTCGTCCCTGGTTCACCGGGACGACCACACCCACGGCGGCGAAGCATGTGCGCCCCGCGGCTCGAGCGCGGGCCACTCGTTCGACGAGGTCGGACCAGAGGGGGTCGGGAGCTCGCTGTGCGAATGCTTCGGGGCAGCGCGAGTCACCTCGACTAGCTCCGATTCGGTCGCATGGTCGTGCTGTTATGAAGACATACGGCACCCTCGAACACCCCCTCAAGCAGAAGCTTCGGTGGAAGTACCTGGCCCGTCACCGGTGTGGGCTGATTCCTTCGCTCGGTTCACCGATGTCGGAGTCACCGGCCGGAGACCCACCCAGCTGATCGCGCTGCCGGCTGCGACCAGCGCAGCCATGACGAGCATGGTGCGGTGGAACCCGCCGACGTCCATCTCACCGCCGAGGACGACGCCCACCAGAGCGACCATCGCAAGATACGAGACACGGGCGATGGCGTTGTTCACAGCCGAGCCGATGCCCGCCTGCTCGGACGGCAGGAGCGCAGAACGGTCGTCGTCAAGGGAGCGACGAGCAGCGCCCATCCGAGCCCGAGGAGGACACTGCCGGGAACACTCCCGTCCAGTAGCCAGGCTGCGCATCCGTCAGCATCATCGCCATCCCGCCGACACCTGCCAGAAGTGAGCCACCGACGATGAAGGCACGGGGTCCAAACCGATCCGCCCATCGCCCGACCGCCGACGAGGCAACCAACACGAGGGTGTCGACGGCAGGGTCGCAAGACCCGCATCCAACTGCACTAGGCATGCAGGCCGTGATCACCGGGCCGACACGCCGTTCTAGATCCATCACTGCGCGTCGACGCGCAGTGTCTGGACATAGTCGAGCATCGTGTTAGTTGCGGTTCGGAGTGGCTCGGGGTCTCGGCGCACCTGCGCTAGGAGGGTGCCACCCTGCAGCGCCGCGAGGAAAGACGTGGCAAGCGCTTCCGGATCAGCCTCCGCGCGCAACTCACCCCGGTCGCGCATCCGCTGAAGGCCGTCCCGGATCGGCGTTCGCCACCGCTCCAAGCTCGAGACGAGATCAACCCGGAAGTCTTCGGCGACGTCGGAGAGCTCTGACGCGAGGGAGCCCACGGCGCAGCCGCCCTCGCAGTCGTTCCCCACCAGAAGCGCGACGTTCGCGTCACACCATGCCCTCAGAGCTTCAAAGCTGTCGAGGTGGTCGAGCCAGGGTTGCTGCGCATCCAGCACCGATGAGGTCTGGCGTTCGATCACCGATCGGATGAGTGACTGCTTGTCGCCGAAATAGTGAGACAACTGCGACGTCGACACCCGAGCTGCTCGCTTCACGTCGTCGAGAGTGGTCACCTGTGCGCCGTGCTCGAACATCAAGTCCGCGGCCACGTCGACGATCCGGGATCTCGTGGCTCGTCCCTTCGGGGTGGTCGGAAGCGGTTTACCGGCGATAACCGCGCTGGCAGCACCGGTGGTGAGGTTGGAAGACATGACGTCCATGTAAGGAGCCTAAGCAAGATTTTGGCTCAAGGCAACCAAAACGATCGTCCGCCTCCAATTGAGCTCGTTCGTATGAAGCGCTAGGAACGTTCGCTGACGCTACTGTCGGCCTGGGTGAGCAGCATAAAGCAGGTTGGGACGAACGACCTCCGCGGAACTACTTGCACCGTCACTTACAGTGTCTGGAAAAGGCCATTCGCCAGTGAAACTACCGATGACCGGACGCGACGCCGTCCCTACGTTGACAGGATGATGCAACCTCTCCGAGGAAGACGGTTCCGGCTCGGTCGCTCGGACAAGGAGCCGCGTCGTAGGGAGGCCGAAGTTCGACTCGTCCGCGACGAGGACGCGGCACTTAACGTGGGTCGAAGGACACCGCCCTATCTCTCGGGCGATCTGTCGAAAACCGCACCCGGCCAGGTGCAGGTCCGCTATTCGTAGTCGTTCCTCCAAACTCAAACACCGGCCCGAAGGTTCTGGTTTAGCGCGCGGGATAACGGGATACGACCGCCGGCTGCCTGCCGCCAACGGTGTCCAGTTCGTCGATTCACGCCTACAGCATCACAGGCCGCTGGCAGCGTCGATCGCTGGGCCATCAACACCCAGAACCGCGCCTCCTGATCGGGTCGTTCCTTCTTCTTCGACAACACGCACGACGCCTCACATCACTATGGGGTGTTGCAACGACCGACTGAACTAACCACACCTTTATGTTCTCTGGGGCTCGAGGAATTACTCGAGGCCCTGATGGCAGAGTAGCAGCTCCCAGTGTAACAGCCGACGGCCACGCGAATGCCAGAGAGCTCTTCGGGCGGACGTAGCTCGAATCGGCGGCGAGGAAGATCCTGGCCGGGACGCCGAGTAGGCCGTGGCCCGGCGGCCGCCGCCCAGCGGCAAGCTGATGAGATGTCCCAGGAACGCTCCTTTTGGAAGGTCCTCGAAGGCACCGTCCGAGACCTCCTTCCCCTGAATTGCGCCTTCTGGTCTTGAGGTCATCGACATCTTCCATGAGTCCATCGATGTCAGCCCATCGCGGGAGTGACGCACCGTACATAAGCTCGCTGACATTGACGCACTAAGGAGGCGCCGTGCAATTCTCAAGAAAAAGCCCCGGCCTCGGGGTACAGCTGCTGTGCTGGTCTTCAGTCGTCCTCGACGGATTTGACCTAGTTGCGCTGGCCGTCGTGTTTCCGATCCTCTTGAAGGGCAACGTATGGGGGCTCACGCCCGCAACAGCATCGGTCATAGCCATGATCGGTCTAGTCGGGATGGCGGTTGGAGCCATTGCCATCGGCAGCGTCGCCGAAAGAATCGGCCCGGCCAAGGCACTGATAGTTAGCGTGGTTTGCTTCTCTGTGTTCACCCTGCTGTCTGCGACATCAGACTCTGCCATCGTGTTCACGGTCCTGAGGTTCATCGCCGGTTTGGGGCTCGGTGGATGCCTACCTATCGCGGTCGCCATTGTCGCCGCGCACAGAGCTGGCCAGGGCAAGAGCAGTAGCGCTACCACCACGCTCATGACTGGCTACAACATAGGTGCGGTGCTTTGTGCGCTGCTGGGAATGTTCCTGGTCCCCCAGCTTGGGTGGCAGTCCATGTTCGTCGCCGGCGCGCTGCCAGCTCTGCTGCTCGTCCCTTTGATGATCCGCTACCTTCCAGGGCCTGACGCGCAGGGGGAGGACATCGCGATGGCAGCCGCTGGAAGCGGCCGTGCCGACCGCAAGACCATCAGTGGCCTGTTCCGGGGCGGCTTGTTGCGGGCGACGATAGCGTTCTGGGTCGCCTCATTCATGGGACTGTTGCTGATCTATGGTCTCAATACCTGGCTCCCCGAGATCATGCGTGCTGCAGGGTACTCGGTAGGCAACTCGCTGGGCTTTCTGTTGATCCTCAATCTCGGGGCCATGCTCGGACAGGTCTTCGGCGGGTGGTTGGCCGACCGCAGAGGAGTTCGCCGTGCAACCATCGGTTGGTTCACTGGAGCTGCGGTCTTCCTGGCAGTATTCGCGCTTCCGCTGCCACAGCCAATTCTCTACGCCGCTCTCTTCCTTGCCGGGTTCTTCGTATTCAGCTCACAGACATTGACCTATGCCTACACACAAATGGTCTACCCCAAACACCTCCGCGCTACGGGGGTCGGATGGGCAGCGGGGACTGGCCGTCTTGGCGCAATCTGTGGGCCTCTCATAGGAGGAGTCTTGTTGACGGCGGGAATCGCTTACCCGTGGGGCTTCTATGTCTTCGCAATCGTCGGTGTCCTCGGGGCAGTGGCCGCCTGGATTGTGCCCCAGCAGCTAAAGGCCACCGAAGATCTGCCCGTTGCCGTAGATCTGACCCCTAAAGGTGGCGGAAGTGTATGAGCCCGGCGCACCACCATCTCGTCACGCCCTATTTGTAGTAGTCAAACTTAATTACGCAACGTATTCGAGGAGAACCAACAATGGTAAATCACACAACTAGAGTCGCGGTCATAGGCGCGGGACTGGGAGGGCTTACTGCCGCGATCGCACTTACGAGGATTGCCGGGGTGCAGGTCACAGTGTTCGAGCAAGCGGGGAAGCTGGCCGAAGTGGGCGCAGGCGTGGGAATTGCCCCGAATGGCCAACGCGCACTCGACCGGTTGGGATTGCTTGATGAGGTCAAGCTGGCCGGGGGGGCCCCGGAGGGACCCGGAATCTACATGAATGCAGATGGCAGACCGGTAGCCGAAATACCTTGGTCGGACTCCGCCGGGCGGTACCAAACTTTTGGCGTACATAGGGCCGACTTCGTCGACATTCTGAACCGAGCAATACCCAGTGGCACGGTTCGTGTAGGACACAGATTGACATCCATTAATGCGTTGGATTCAAGTGTCCAGCTTGAATTCGAAAACGGTGTGAATGCTGAGTTTGATGCCGTGGTGGGTGCGGACGGCGTCCACTCGGTGGTGCGGGATTCAATGATGCAACCCTCGAATCCCGTCTATTCCGGATCCATCGCATATCGCGGGGTGCTTGACGCGAGTGCCCTTCCCGAATGCTGGCCGATGAAAAGCCAGGTCTGGATGGGCGGTGGAAAGCATTTCATGTGCTATCCACTGCGCCAGCGTAAGTTGTTCAACTATGTCGGGTTCGTCCCAAGTGACAGGCCCCTCAAGGAATCATGGTCATCCGCCGGGGATGTGAGCGAACTGGCCGCCGAGTTTGGGGGAGAGGAGTGGGACCCGAATCTCCGTGAGTTCATCAAACTTATCGAGAAGACCTTCTGGTGGGGGCTTTACGACCGTGAGCCTCTCGCCAATTGGTCACGAGGTCGAATCACATTACTCGGCGACGCAGCACATACAATGCTGCCTCACGTCGGCCAGGGGGTAAACCAGGCAATTGAAGACAGCCTGAGCCTTGCCATCTTCCTCCGGGAGGCTGACGGCCCTGACGGCATCGTCAATGCTTTAAAACGCTATACGACGGCTCGCATGCAGCGAACAGCTCTCTTGCAGGCCGGCTCGCGCAGGACTGGCTCACAGCTCGACTCGCAGGCCGAGTTCGAGGACATCAAGAGGCGCGACGCCGAGATACGCGCTGGGCGTGATTTTCGTAGAAGTTTCGTCTTTGACTACGACGCGGTAGCTGTTGCTGATAAGTCTCTAATCCGATCACGCTGATACAAGAAGGGCTTTCTCCACATGACATCGATTACCATAATCGGCACCGGCAAGATGGGTTCGGCAATCGCCGATATGTCTGCAAGAGCTGAAGCGAATATCCAAATAATCAAACGCAAAGCTGGTGCCAGCTCTACGGCCGAGCGTGTCGACGCAGAGTACGGAGTGATCGGCGATGAGCTCACAGGTGAGCTCGTGGTTCTCGCGGTTCCATACGAAGCAATCCCGGACGTACTTACGCATTACCGGGATCGACTCAGCGGAAAGGTTCTTGTCGATATCAGCAACCCAATTGACTTCACTACTTTCGATGAGTTGGTCGTCCCGCCAGATTCTTCGGCTGCAGCGGAAATAGCTAAGGAGATCCCGAATGCGGCAGTCGTCAAGGCGTTCAACATCAACTTCGCAGAAACACTGGCCAGCGGAACCAATGGTGCAACGCACACGACGGTTGTGCTTGCCGGGGACGATGCAGATGCGAAAATCGCAGTCATCGCCCTCGTCGAGGCAGCAGGACTCCGAGCCGTTGATGCTGGACCCCTTTCGCGTGCGCGGGAACTTGAGTCACTGGGCTTCCTGCAAATCACGTTGGCAGCACTCGCAAAGACCAGCTGGGAGTCCGGGTTCGCACTACAGTCGTGAACATTGCGGCGGTAACTTGGAGGGGGCGAAAGCGGCAGTTGAGCGGCTGAGATCAGAGTCTCTCTCGCCAAGCTCCGCAAAGCGCTTGTCGCCGTGATGGGTCTGCCACTGTCTTTGACCGAAGAGGCAGTGGCAGACCGCCCTCTCCCGAGGGGGTGCAGATGCTATCGTCACGAGTTTGCAATCTCCGTGGCGCTGGACCGGCGGGCGTAGGTGCCATCAACCTTCAGCGGGACATACTGTCAGGCGGCAAAGCCGTGGGGGTTGAAATGAGCAGCGGGGATCCGTGGTCAGGGATGCCCCACGGGCCGTGACCACCCGGCGCAGTGTGTTCCCGCTCGTGTAAGCACTAGATCATCTTCTCGGCCGCGCCGAAGATGCCGTCCCTCTGCTTATCGACCAGCTTCAATGTGGGCTGAAGGCACAGGTACTGCAGGTCATAGTCGTGCTCTTCCAGGATTTCGATAGATATTTTTTGCTTCGCCGTTCGGGTGCCACCACGCAGTATCTGACAGCGGGTGGTCGTAGTTCCTTGCCCTGATTGGCGGTGACGCCGAAAGGGTTAGGCCCGGGGAAGCCTAGGGAAGTAGGGTTCTCTCACTCACGGTGGTCGTCATCCCTACGGCTAGTTGAGTCCGGCTAACCCTAATTGGAGGGCCTCAGGGCGCGCGAAAACTATGCGACGACTTGATGGATGCCACGACGTCGGAGCTGAAGAGGGCCAACACCTCCGCAGCATGAGCCGCGCTGTTGGAAGATGTCGCGACTGCCCCCGCGAAGACCGTGCTGATCGCACAGTCGGCCGGGAGGACACCAAGGATGCGCACGGCGGGCTGCCCGATCAGCTCGCTGAGCTGCTGCAGGCCGAGATCGACCTCGCCCTCTGCGAGCAGGCGCGCCACGGGCACGCCTGGACGGGCCTTCACAAGCCGGTCGCCCACCTCATCCGTCATGCCCCAGTCGTCGATCATTCGCAAGAGTTCGGTGCCGCTCGGTCCAGTGGAATATCCGATGCGGGATGCAGCGCGCAGGGCGCTGCGAAACTCATCGGCGTTCGCAAAGGCCGTTCCTACGGGATATAAAGCTGGATCGGTGGCGCGTTCGGACACACCTACAGCGACCTCCGACAGCACGATCGGGGCGATAGATGCGGGATCGACGTGCCGTTCGGCAGCGAGACGTTGGAGAGCGTCCACTGCGAGGAACACAAGGTCGAACGGCTCGCCGGCGGTCACCCGCTGGGCGGCGTCCACTCCGCCGACGGATTCGAGCTTTAAAGGCGGTAGCCCCACCTTGGCAGCAGCATCAGCGAGGTCGGCGAGAACGTGGCGGGTGGCCATCGACGAGATCGCCCTCATGCAGCATCCTCGAGGCTCTCGGCGTCCACTTCGGCAGCGGCTGCCGGCCCATATCGCGCGCCAGAGACGGTAGCAGTGCCAATCACCTCGCCGGCCTGCGTCAGCAGCGCGCCGTCGACCATGATGTCGGACACCGCCATGTTCTCACGCAGGTGCCCGACGCTGGTTGTTCCCGGGATCGGCACAACGTGATCACCGCGGGAGAGCACCCAGGCCAGGGCGAGCTGAGCTGGAGTGCAACCGGCCTCCGCCGCCAGCTCACGCCAAAACGCCAGCAGCGCCGCATTCGCACCCCAGTGCTCGGGCTGGAAGCGCGGCATGCTGCGGCGGATGTCGTTTGGGGCCAGCTCACTGGGGTCCTTGACCGCATCGGCGAGGAAACCCCTTGCTAGCGGCGAAAACGCAACCAGAGTCACGCCGTCCTCGCGAGTGGCGTCGAGCATACCAAGCTCGGCATTGCGGCTCCAGAGGGAGTACTCGTTCTGCACGGCCGCGATAGGGGCGATTGCCTGCGCCTCGCGCAGTCGTGCGACAGATACCTCGGACAGGCCGATTGCGCCGATCTTGCCCGCGGCCACCATCTCGGCAAGCGCTCCGACGCTGTCGCCGATAGGCACCTTTTTGTCCCACCGGTGAAGGTAGTACAGGTCGATGTAGTCGACGCCAAGGCGGCTCAGCGAAGCATCGACCTGTGCGCGCAGCGTATCGGGGCGTCCATCGATAACTTTCTCCCCGTTGACGGATGCCATCCCGCACTTGCTCGCCAGGAAGACCTCGTCACGGCGCCCCGCGACCGCAGTACCTACAAGCTCTTCGTTGCGTCCGCCGCCATACAGTGTTGCCGTGTCAAGCATCCCGATGCCTTCATCGAGAGCTGCCCGCAGAACCGCCAGCCCTTCGTCACGCGACGGGGGGATGCCGTACGCGTGGCTCAGCGACATACAGCCCAGACCGGTGGGTGGCAGCTTCACGCCAGCTGCTTCTCAAGCGAGCCGAGCACTCGGTAGCAGTCGATGACCTGGCGAAGCGAAGAGTTCGGTTCGCGTCCCTCGCGGATAGCGGAGAGGAACTCACGATCCTGCAGCTCGATACCGTTCATGCTGACTGCGACATGCGACACGTCGATCGGCTCCTCACGGCCGTTGTAGAGATCGTCGTAGCGCGCGATGTAGGTCTCGGTATCCCCGATGTAGCGGAAGAACGTGCCGAACGGCCCGTTGTTGTTGAACGATAGTGAGAGCGTGCAAATCGCGCCCGACTCGCTCTTGAGCTGGATCGACATGTCCATCGCGATGCCGAGTTCGGGGTGGATCGGGCCTTGGATTGCGTTCGCCTGCACGATCTTGCCTGCCTGGTAGGCGAACAAGTCGACGGTGTGCGCGGCATGATGCCACAGCAGGTGGTCGGTCCAGGACCGGGTTTGGCCCTTCGCATTCGTGTTGGTTCGGCGGAAGAAGTAGGTCTGAACGTCCATTTGCTGCACGTGGAACTCGCCCGACGCGATCCGGCTATGTACCAACTGATGCGAGGGATTGAAGCGGCGGGTGTGGCCAACCATTGCCACACGCTTGGATGATTCGGCCGCCTCGAGCGCTGCCTCGGCGTCCACGAGCGAGTCAGCCAAGGGAATCTCGACCTGCACATGCTTGCCGGCGGCGAGCACCGCTTGGGTTTGAGACGCGTGGAGCCCGGTGGGCGTAGCAAGGATCACCGCGTCGACGTCGTCGCGCTCGAGCACAGCGTCTAGGCCGACGACGGCGTTCGCGACGCCGTATTTCTCGGCGACCGCCTGGGTCGGTTCGAGCCGCGTGCCGCTGACGACGGTCACCTCAGCATCGGGGATGTTGATCAGGCCGTCGAGATGTTTCATGCCGAAGGCGCCTGCGGCGCCGACGACGGCTACACGGATCTTGTCAGTCATGGGGTGGGTCCTCTTGTTTTGATACGGTCAGTCGGTCGGGTTCGTGAGAACGAGGTGGCCGACGGCGGTGTTCGACGCGGGCACGTGGTAAAAACGGTGGTTCACCTCGGGGCTATTACCTCCGAACTGATCATCCATAGCACCACGTGCAATAAGCCAGTCAACAAGCTCGATGCCCTCGGACCCGGCCTCATCGACATACTCCATGTGATGCCATTCCGTCAGGCCTACGGGGTCGGCGATGAGGTGGTCCAAGAAGGCGTTGTCCCACTCCGCGTTAATGAGGCCGGCACGCGGGCCTTGCAGCTGATGGCTCATGCCGCCGGTTCCCCAAATTTGCACGTTGAGCGGCTCACCGTCCCACTTGTCCAGGGCACGGCGGAGCGCACGCCCGAGTTCGTAGCAGCGACGTCCGGACGGTACCGGGTACTGCACTACGTTTACGGCGAGGGGGATGACCTTGACGGGCCATTCTTCGACGTCCCCATACACGAGCGACAGTGGCACTGTGAGGCCATGGTCTACGACCATCTCGTTGACGAGCGTGAGGTCGAAGTCGTCCTGGATCACGGACTGGGCGATATGTGCAGCCAGCTCGGGATAGCCTTTGACGTCAGGCACTGGGCGGGGGCCGTAGCCCTCGTCGGCGACCGGGTACTCCGCGCCGGTGCCGAGCACGAAGGTCGGGATGATCGAGGAGTCGAAGGCCGTGGCATGGTCGTTGTACACCAGGATGACAACGTCGGGCAGGTTCTCCTTGGCCCACTTTCGCGTCCACTCATACCCGGAGAACACCTTCTTCCAGTACGGCTCCTCGGTCTTGCCGAGGTCCATCGCCGCCCCGATCGCCGGCACGTGCGAAGTGAACAGTGCCGAGGTGAACTGCGCCGGAGCATCATGCCGCATCGTCTCGGCCTTCTCACCGGGCTCAGGGGGCGTCCATCCGTCGAGATCCTTAAGGCGGTTTCCCTCCGGGCGCAGACCACCGCCGATCATCATGTCTCGGTACGCGGCCTCAGACATGCCTGTCATCGACCCGGCCATCTGCTGGAAGCTCAGGCCGTGGGTGGCGCCGATCTTGGCCAGGAAGTAGATGTTCCCGCCCTCGGCGATGCATGTGTTGAGGTCGATATCGAGCACCGCCTGGCGCTGTACCGGGTTGAGGGGCCACTCGTCCAGGTACGCACCGCGGTCGGCCAGATACCGTTCGCGGTTCTCCGGTTTCATCAGCGACATGCAGAACTGGTTTAGGTGGTAGCCCTTTCGGGCCTGATCGGCATCAAAGATGGTGGTGCCAGGGACGTCTTTGTACGGTTTGTCGAGTGTCATGTCATACTCCTTCGGGCCAGTAGAGGCGGCGAGGATTGTCGACAAGCAGCTGCCGCTGCAGTGTCGACGTCGCCGCGATCTGCGGGATGTAGTCGACCAGAAGCCCGTCGTCGGGCATGTGGTCCTTGAGGTTGGGGTGCGGCCAATCGGTTCCCCAGAGGACGCGGGAGGGGAACTCCTCGACTATGCGGCGGGCGAAGGGGACGACGTCGCGGTAGGCGTGCTGTTCGCCTTCGAGAGCGCGGGGGCCGGTGACGGACAAACGCTCAGGGCAGGAGACCTTGGTCCACACGTTAGTGTTCTCACGCATGAATCGCAGGAACAGTTCGAACTCGGGACCGTCCGGGTCCTTTGTAACGTCGGGCCGTCCCATATGATCGATGACCAAGTCGGTCGGGATCGACGAAAAGAAGTCGTACAGCTCGGGCAGATCCTCGGCCTCGAAGTAGATCACAACGTGCCATCCAAGTGGCGCGATCTTGGCCACGATCTCCTCGAGCGAGCCGGTGGGCACGCGGTCGACCAGACGTTTCACGAAGTTGAACCGGACGCCCCTTACCCCGGCCTCATGCAACTCGGTGAGTTGCTCGTCGGTCACGTCACGGCGGACGGTCGCAACACCGCGGGCGCGACCTCCGCTGCGCTGCAATGCGTCGACCAGGGCTCGGTTGTCGGAACCGTGGCATGTCGCCTGTACGATGACGTTCCGGTCGAATCCCAGCTGGTCTCGCAAGGCAAACAGCTGGTCCGCCGAGGCGTCGCACGGAGTGTACTTGCGCTGAGGCGCGTAGGGGAACTGCCCGCCCGGCCCGAACACGTGGCAGTGGGCGTCTACAGAGCCCTCTGGCAACCGGAACGTCGGTGTGCTCGGTCCGTCGTACCAGTCGAGCCAGCCCTCAGACTTCTCGAAATCTCCGGTGGTATCGCCGTGTGTCATCATCAGTTCTCCACGTATTCCAAGCCAGCCTGGGCGAGAGGCCCGCGCATGCCGTAGACATCCAGGCCCAAGACGCCCTCGCGGAACTTCACGCGTTTGGCTTCCTCGTTATCCTCACGCTTCTGGCTGGCGTCTGCCACCGCTCCGACAAGCTCTCGGGGGACAACCACGACGCCGTCGACGTCGGCCACGACCACGTCGCCGGGGCTCACCACGGCGTTCGCGACCACTACGGGGATGTTCACCGATCCGAGAGTGGCCTTGACCGTGCCTTTGGCGTTGACAGCGCGGGAGAACACCGGGAAATCCATATTCTCCAGATCGGCGACGTCGCGGACACCACCGTCGATCACCAAGCCCTTGCAGCCGCGGGCGGTCAGCGAGGTGGCGAGCAGCTCACCGAAGAAGCCGTCCTCGCTTTCGGTGGTGCAGCCGGCGACGATCACATCACCTTCCTGCACCTGCTCCGCGGCGACGTGGAACATCCAGTTGTCACCAGGCTGGAGCAGGACAGTCACTGCCGGACCACAGAGCTTAGCGCCGGTGTAGGCAGGCCTGATGTAGGGGCGCAGGAGCCCGACCCGCCCCATCGCCTCATGGATGGTGGCGACGCCGAATTGCGAAAGCCGTTTTACGTCCGTGGGATCCGGACGTTCGATGTTGGTGCGGACGATGCCGAGGTTGTTCAGGCGCATTTTGATGGTCCTCTCAGAGTCCGCGCGCAGTAAGGGCGCGGTCAAGCCGTGGGTAGACACGGCGGGCGTTGTCTTCGAACACCTGCGCGCGCTGCGCGTCGTTCAGGTTCGTGGTGGCGTCGACGTACCGCTTGGTGTCGTCGAAGTAGTGTCCGCTCCGCGGGTCGACGTCGCGCACAGCGCCGATCATCTCGCTCGCGAAGAGGATGTTCTCGGTCGGGACGACCTTGGTGAGAAGGTCGATGCCCGGCTGGTGGTACACACAGGTGTCGAAGAACACGTTGTTCAGCAGGTGCTCCTCGATTACGGGCTTGCCAAGCGCCATTGCGAGCCCACGGAAGCGCCCCCAGTGGTAGGGAACGGCACCGCCGCCGTGAGGGATTACGAGCTTCAACTCCGGGAAGTCACGGAACAGGTCGCCCTGAAGCAGTTGCATGAACGCGGTGGTGTCGGCATTGAGGTAGTGCGCTCCGGTCGTGTGGAAGGCCGGGTTGCACGACGTGCTGACGTGCACCATCGCCGGGATCTCGTAGTCGACGAGTTTCTCGTATATCGGATACCACGAGCGATCGGTCAGCGGCGGGGACGTCCAGTTGCCGCCGGACGGGTCGGGGTTGAGGTTAACGGTGACGGCGCCGAGTTCCTCGACGGCGCGAGTAAGCTCGGCAACGCTCGTCGCGGGATCCGTATTGGGGGACTGGGGGAGCATCGCCCCCATTAGGAAGCGTTCCGGGTAGAGCTCGCTGACGCGGGCGCACAGATCATTGCAGATCCGGGCCCAGGTCTCGCTCACAGCGAGGTCCCCGATGTGGTGGGCCATGAACGAGGCGCGAGGGCTGAAGACGGTGACGTCGCTGCCGCGCTCGTTCATGAGTTTGAGCTGGTTGGCCTCGATGGTTTCACGGATGTCGTCATCACTGATGCGCAGGGTCGCAGGGTCAGGAGCGTCCGCGCGTCCTTCAGTAAATGCGATCTGCAGATCACGCCAAGCTCCAAGCTGTGGAGGAGCTGTGGTGTAGTGGCCGTGGATGTCGATAATCACGCGTGTCGTCCTTGTCACTGAGCGTAAGCGGTGCGAAAGCAGCTGCACTTCATCGGATAGGTCTTGCCCCAAAAATGACTCTAGGGGTGTTTGTCACAGTGGTCCAATAGATATGTAAAGGCGGAACCATAGATAAGATCGATGGCATGATGTTCCCTGACCTCAACCAGCTCCGGACCTTCGTCACGCTCTACGAGCTGCGCAGCGTCACGGGCGCATCCAAGCGACTGCACGTGACACAGCCGACGGTCAGTTATTCCCTACGGCGGCTTAGGGAGCGGTTCGGTGACGAGCTGTTCCGTCGCGAAGGGAACGACATGGTGCCGACCGCGAAGGCGACGCAACTGTTTGGGCCCCTACACAACGCCTTGGCACAAATAGACGCGACAGTCATGGGATCGGATGTGTTTGAACCGACCGGATTCAGCGGCGAGCTCGTCCTCGGACTCACCTCGATCGGCGAGCAAACGTTCCTCCCACCGATCATGACCGCTCTCGGGCGGGTCGGCGCCGATCCGCGAATTCAGGTAGAACGGCTCGACTCGGACGAGGTCGAGGGCGGGCTAATCCGCGGCACCATCGATCTGGCACTGACCGTGACGCGGATCGCCACACCGCGGCTGTGGAGGACGCACGTGCGTTCGGTCGAATACGTGGCTCTGTCGTCCGGGTCGCATCCACTGCCCGCGACCGGGCCCGACATGTTCGAGGGGAGGCGCTTTGTACGGGTTTCCGCCCGTGGCGGGCACGTCTATCCCGTGCAGGCGCTAACCGAGCATGACTTGATGTCGCAGGTCGTGCTAACCATGGAGGAGTACGGCACAGTGCCCGCCGTGCTCGAGGCGACGGATCTGGTCGTCCTGCTGCCTCGACATGTAGCGGGGGTATTCTGTGGCTGGTTCCCCCGCCTTCGCATCGCCGAGCTGCCGTGGCCCGGGCAGAGCACACCGGTGGAGTTGTACACGCGACGCGAGGCCAGCCTCTCGCAGGCGCAGCGATGGTTCCGCTCGCTGGTGCTTGATGCGGTTGCGGCGGATGAATACAAGTCGTAGCCATAAGCGTCTGAGGGCGTCTCAATAATTGGACAAGCCGGTGTGACCCGGCGTCGCCAGTCGACTACAAGATTATGGGGGCATCGTCGGCAGGGCCGAAGTGGAGCGCTAGCTGTACTAACCCGGTTGTTGGTGACATGGCTGACCGGTGAGGCGCCTTTGAGTGCGGGCCCGGACCTAACCGCGGTCCTGACGCCGGCCTTCACGGAGGTTCCGTGCCCGGGAGTTTGCCTCTCCCTGCGCCCGCCCGTGCACGCGGTGTCCGCCGCCCTCAGGGATACGGCCAAGCTTCGTGATTTGTGTTCGCTCCCGACAAGCACCACACAACACCCGGAGGTCTCTTATTGCGTCAAATTAATCCCCGTGTCACCGACCTGCCGGGACAATACAGCTAGCGTTTCGTCCTGTTCCAGCTGGCCTTGCCCGGAGCGAACGGGCTACGTACATGGATCGACCATGACGAGTGCGGGTGGATCGTCAGAATCGCGTGCTCCCACCAGGCGCGGGCTTCGTTTGAGAGCTCCGGTAAAACCGCGTCTTTGTCGGCGTCGTCCTCCGGACGGGGACGCAGCGCCTTCCAAACCAACTGCACCTCGGGCGCCCCGGTCGGAATGCCGTCGACGTCGATCACTGCACGATCCCACGGCAGCTGCAGTCGTGGATCTCGTCGGTAAACCCAGACGCGATCCGTGCCGTCCTCGACGTTGACCTGCAGTACCCATGCGCCCGTTGCATCATCATGGATACGGATCGGCTGCAGATCGGCATCCATATCAGCCTCTACCCAAGGGAGAACGCCGTCGCCTGACGGAGCCCACGCACTAAACGGCGCCGGCAAGTCTTGCACCAGTTGGGGCAGACCGGCGATCGTCGTGCTGACGTCGATATTGTCGTGCTTGCGAGTGTGAGTGCCGAGCCAGTGGTCGAGCGCCGCCCCTCCGGACACCCACCAACGCGCCGATGACGGCCCAAGCAGGTCCGCTACGACTCGGAGGGGCAGAGGTTCCCAGCGCGTGGCGAGGGTGGGTTTGGATGAGGCCATGGCTCTAGGCTACCCGTGGGCGGCGGTGGCTCACCGAAATGGCAAGGGATCTGATAGGGAGACCTGCGGGAGCAAGCGATCCACGGGCAAATGCATCTAACCTGGGGGACCCTCATGTCCAACAAAGCCCTACTGACGTGCGGCGTTGGGCTTTCTGCAGATCACATTGGCAGCACTCGCTCACCGGAGAACTCGCCGATCGCGTCGTCGCCGCGGCCTGGGCGGCCAGGGCGAGGATCGGCTGACTCAACGGAGGGTATAACTCTTCCCTATTTGCTTTACGCCTATTGACTGTAAACCTTCTAGGTTGCTAGGTTCCCGGTATCCGAGCTCCGCAACGTCGCCCGACGCTCATGCGGGGTGAACTCGGATCAAAGCGGAAAGCGAGCCCACATGACCACCTTCGACTACGAGGACCTATTTATCGGGGGCCAGTGGATCAAGCCCGCGACGAGCAACCGCATCACCGTGATTGGGGCCGCCAGCGGCGATGCCGTGGGTTCGATGCCCGAGGCGGCCGAGGCGGACATCGATCAGGCGGTGGTATCCGCACGCATAGCGTTTGACGCCTCGGACGGCTGGTCATCATGGACTCCCGCGGAGCGTGCTGAAAAGATGCTGGCGCTGGCAATCGGGCTCGAGTCACGCGCCGACCGCATGGCACACGCTGTGAGCATCCAAAACGGCATGCCGATCTCGCTGGCAGGACAGCTAGAGACCGGCATGCCAGTTTCTACGCTGCGCTACTTCGCGCAAATCGCGACACAGTCGTTGACCGATGAGATCCGGGATGGTTTCCACGGCGGATCGATGCATGTCCGACGTGTGCCAATTGGAGTCGTGGCGGCGGTCGTGCCTTGGAACTTTCCGCAGACGCTGGCATTCACCAAGATCGCCCCCGCTCTCGCCGCTGGCTGCACCGTCATCGTCAAGCCGTCGCCAGAGACTGTGCTCGACAGCGCTGTCCTCGCTGAGGCCGTCGAGGAGGCTGGCTTTCCGCCTGGGGTCATCAACATAGTCCCCGGCAGCTCCTCCGCCGGCGCGTACCTCGTCTCACACCCGGGCGTGGACAAGGTCGCCTTCACCGGCTCGACTGACACGGGGCGGTCGATCGCTGAGACGTGCGGCCGACTCCTTCGCCCGGTCAGTCTCGAGCTGGGAGGCAAGTCCGCGGCGATCGTCCTCGACGACGCCGACCTCCCGAGTAGCCTCTACGCCTTTTTCGGCGCCAGTCTGCTCAACAACGGCCAGACCTGTTACGCCACCACAAGGGTCTTGGCGCCCCGCTCCCGGTACGACGAAACGGTGGACACTCTCACCTCCTTCGCCGCCTCATTGACGGTGGGAAATCCGCTCGACTTGGCCACCCAAGTCGGGCCACTCACCTCTGCGCGTCAGCGTGAGAAGGTCGAGACGTACATCGACAAAGGCATCGCCGCGGGGGCACGGCTGACGGTCGGAGGAGATCGGCCGTCAGGGCTGGACAGCGGCTGGTTCCTCAACCCGACCGTCCTTGCCGACGTCGACAACGGCTCTATCTTGGGTCAGGAGGAGATCTTCGGTCCCGTCCTAACCATCACTTCCTACTCCACCGACGAGGAGGCCGTCGAGCTGGCGAATGCGTCGCGCTACGGTCTGGGCGGAACGGTCTGGACCTCGGACGCCGAACGTGGGCTTCGCATCGCACGACAGGTCCGGACCGGGACGATCGGCATTAACGGATACGTGCCCGACCCCGCAATCCCGTTTGGTGGGGTCAAGGACAGCGGCGGAAGCCGTGAGTTCGGGCCAGAGGGTCTCCACTCCTACACTCAGTACCAGTCGATCCATCTCGAGCAGAGCTGATCCGTCAGCCTCGCGGCGAGAACGTCCAGGGGTCGGCGGGTACTCGACACTTCATCACCCGGGTTGCCAAGATCATCCGGTCGCCCGTTCTGGCTGACCGCGTGCGTCGGATCTGTCACACCGCTCTCATCGGATGGAGCCGGGCGATACTCTACCGCCACCCAGAGGGCCACTAGTTCCGCTGGAGCCCAAGCATGTGTTCACCGTGCATGTCATCCCTCGTCTCCCGACCACGAAAGGTCCCCCAATGTCTTTAGATGCGTCAACACACTCCACCTGCTCTCCTGACTCCACCACAACGCGCCAGACGGATCAGGTCACGGCCCAATACGATCGCCGCAACGCGCGCGGCTACGATTACGTCATCGTCGGCGCAGGTACGGCAGGATGCGTACTGGCGAACCGACTCACGGAGGATCCTGCGGTGCACGTGCTGCTTGTGGAAGCAGGGTCGGCCACCTACCTTCCTTCAATGTCCTCGCCGGGCATGTGGCCGACCCTCCTTGGTACCGAAGCAAACTGGGGCGATACCACTGTCCCCCAGAACTTTTCCCGCACCGTCATCCCCGCGCCTCGGGGTCGCGCGCTCGGGGGGTCCTCCAGCATCAACGGCCTGACCTTTCTTCGCGGCCACCGATCAAGCTACGACGCATGGGTCGATCAGGGCGCAACCGGTTGGGGATACAACGACCTCCTGCCCTACTTCCGGCGCAGCGAGACAACCGAAGGACGCGACCCTGCCATCCGCGGTACCACCGGTCCGCTCCTAGTTGGACCGACTACGCATCCGAGTCCAGCAGTCCTCGGAGCCCTCGCGGCCGCAGCGGAGGCTGGTTTCGCCCTCGTCGACGACGTGAACAGCGGCCTCGAGATAGGGTTCGGCCTGTGTGATGCCAACGTCACCGACGGAATGCGCCAGAGCGCGGCCGATGCATACCTGCGCCCAGTGATGAACCGCCGTAACCTCAACATACTCACCGGGGCAGAGGTCCGGCGCCTCCTAATCGTAGACGGTCACTGTACAGGCATCGAGTACTCCGCAGACGGTCTCATCTCGACCGTCGAGGCCGGACGCGAAGTGATCCTCACGGCGGGTGCAATCGGCACGCCGCAGCTGCTGATGCTGTCAGGCATCGGCCCGGCTGAACACCTGTCCTCGGTAGGCATCGACGTTGTTCACGACCTCCCGGGTGTTGGAAGCAACCTCCACGACCACCCGATGTCAACTGTCGTCTACGAGGTCTCCACACCGCTGGCCTTCGACCGGCACAACATCTACGGCCAGGGAGTGGGACTGATCCAGACGGACCCATCCGCCGAGGGACCGGACCTTCAGATTCTCTTCATCAGCCAGCCCTACCGTGCAAACAGTATGTCCGGGCCTGATAACGGCTACGCTATCGGATTCTCGGCGATGACTCCCTCCAGTCGAGGCACCGTCCGCCTCGCCGATTCGGACCCTGCTAGCCGGCCTCTCATCGACCCCAACTATCTGAGCGACGGGAACGACGTCGCAGTCATGACCGAAGGATTGCGCATCGCGAGACTCATCGGCAGCCGTGACGCCCTCGCCCAAGTCAGAGGCCGGGAGGCACAGCCTGGAACCCTTGTCGCCGATGACGCCGAGGTTCGCCAATACCTGCGCGACAGCCTCCTCGTCTACTTCCACTACGCAGGCACCTGTCGGGTGGGCACTGACGGCCTATCGGTCGTCGACCCGGACCTCCGCGTCCACGGCATCTCGGGCCTCCGCGTCGCTGACGCCTCCATCATGCCGTCACCGGTCTCGGCCAACACGAACGCCACCGTCTACGCAATTGCCGAGAAGGCCGCCGCGCTCATAACGAATGAGCCGACTATCGCCTCGACGGCCGTGACAGGTTTGTGAGATCGTCGCCAAGAGCCAAGCCCTGACCATCCCCACGGACGGTACCGCGGGGAACCGTTCGGTGACGACGAACAGATGCCAAAAGAATACTGTCCCACTGGCTGTTCCGACATCGTCACAGCAAGAAGGAAGATGACCGAAACATGATCTCCTTATACAATGCAGACCAGCTTGCTGTCCTGACCGAGGCCCTGAACGGGTGGGCAGAAGGAATTCGCAGACACCAACCGGAACAGGTTGCCTCCTACTTCAGCCAGGACGCACTGTTCCAAGGCTTCGCCAACAAGCACACCACCGGCAGGCCGGGCATCGTAAGGTATTACGACAAACAGCCAAAAGGCCTCAATCCTGTGTTCCGTATTCTGGATCACCGCCAGCTCGCGAATGACGCCCTCATCTCCTACATTGCCGTGGACTTCATCCGCCCGGAGGGCGTCGTCGTTCCGGTACACCTAACAATGGTCCTGCAGCACATTGACGGGCGGTGGCTAATCAGCCACTACCATGTTTCGAAAATCGAATAGCGGCTCCTGACCCGACCCAAGAGACCCCGTAGGCAAGTCCCGACTCGGGTCTCGCAAGCTGCCTCAGCACCGCAGAGTCACCCTGGCGAGCTACGCCTTACTGATACCGCGGGCGGGATAACGACTGCAGTCATCACATCCACATCAGACAGAAGTGGACGCTGCCAGGAGTCCTTTTGATTGATCCCCCACGCATTTTCAAACGCCTGTGAGGATTGGGGTGGCTGGTCCGGGATTGGCTGCAGACCCGAGGAACAGACGTTTGAGGACATGCTGACCGGGTGGCGCAACCAGCAGCTCTCCAAGAACCTCCAGTTCGACACGATCGACAAGGGAATCGCGAGTATCCGCAGGTCCGTGACGCTTACATGCGTCGGACTGCACAGTGTCAGCGCGCTGCTTGGCAGTTCGGTCCTTGATCTTCATGTGAATCGCCTCACCTCTGCGTCAGGCATCGAGCGTACGGGAACCAGCATCTATATGGAGTTTTCTTGTTTGTGGGCCCGATTGGTGCGAGGCGTTCCGGTGGAGGGCCCATGCATGAGCGGAATAGTCCACCAGCACCCTCGGTTCGGACCTTTTGCACGCCCGGTAACGGAGCGGTTGTCTCGGCCAAACAGTGCCGAGCTAAAAAGAAAAGGAGTCATTATGCGCGCAGTGCGATTCAATGAATATGGCGGACCTGAGGTCTTGCACCTGACCGAGGTGGAGGAACCGCAGGCCGGGCCGGGTGAGTTGCGGGTGCGCGTCGAGGCTTTCTCGATCAACCCGCTTGAGTACAAGATCCGGTCGGGCTCCTGGTCCGGGGGCCACCCGCTCGCCGAGCCGCGGGGAACCGCCAGTGATGTGGCGGGGGTCGTTGACCAGGTGGGAGACGGCGTGACGGGCTTCGCTGTCGGCGACAAGGTGTACGGCAGCGCGCCGAACGCAGCGGCGGAATTCGCCGTCCTCGGCGCGTTCGCGCACATCCCCGACATATTGTCCTTCACCGATGCGGCCAGCCTGCCAATGTCGATCGAGACCGCCGCACGGTCACTCGCCCTGGTTCAGGCGGAACCGCCGGCATCGATTCTGATGGACGGCGCGGCAGGCGGCGTCGGCACTGCTGCAGTTCAGATTGCTGTCGCACGCGGGTACGACGTAATCGGCACCGCATCGGAGCCTAACCACGACTACCTCCGCACCCTCGGCGCCGTTGCCACTACCTACGGCCCAGGACTTGCCGACCGGGTCGCCGCGCTCACCGATCGCACGGTAGACGCCGCCCTCGACCTCCAGGGCAAGGACGTCCTCCCCACACTGATCTCAATTACCGGTGATCCTTCCCGCGTCATCACGATCGTCGAGTTCGACGCTGGACGCTTGGGCGTCCAGGTGACCGGCGGTCGTGGTCCGGTCGAGCACGCCTGGTACATCCTAGACGAGGTCGCTCAGCTGATCGAGGCGGGCAAGTTCCGCATTGGGGACGTGACTGTTCTTCCCTGGACCGAGATTGTCCGTGCACACGGGCTGCTCGAGGACGGACACACCCGAGGGAAGATCGTCCTGCAGGTCGCAGGCAACTAAGCTCCACGACCGACGCGGCATTGACTGCACAGCGGCGGGGCATCGGCAGACGTGCGCCTGTTCCGGCGCCCCGTCGTCTCCGCACCCTATACAGATGGCTCCACCTGGACCTTGGCCAGAGTCGCGGCGTCCCGCCGTCATGACTGACGGTGGTCTGCATGTCGCGTGACAAAACCCGCCTCCGGCCCGGGGGCAATATCAACATCAATTGAAAGGAACATTATGACAACTCCGAGCATCGTGCTGGTTCACGGCGCGTTCGCCGACGGGGCGAGCTGGGCCCCGGTCACCCGAAAGCTACTCGACCTGGGGCACACCGTGAAGGTGCCGCCCGTCTACAACCGCAGCCTCGCAGAGGACGCGGCCTCCATTCGCGCTCTCGTTGAACAGATAGACGGACCCGTCGTACTCGTCGGACATTCGTACGGCGGCGCGGTGATCGGCATTGCCGGAGCGGCGGAAAACGTGGTGGGCCTCGTGTTCGTCTCCGCGTATGTTCTCGATGAGGGTGAAAGTCTCGGCGCTCTGCAGGGTCGGTTCCCGGATTCGAAGCTCGCCTCGAACCTCGTCTACACGACTTACCCCATCGCCGGTTCGGAGGACGGCACCGACGTCTCTGTTGCGGTTGGTGCCTTCCCGGAAGTTTTCGCGGCGGGGGTAGACACCCGCATCACGGAGGTCCTAGCAGTTTCGCAGCGCCCCCTCAGCGGCGCGGCATTCGGTGAGCTCGCCTCCGTCGCCGCTTGGAAGTCGACCCCATCATGGGGCATCGTCTCGACTGGCGACCAGGCCATCAACCCCGATGTAGAGCGCTTCGGCTACGAGCGCGCGGCATCTCGGGGCATAACGGAGCTCGACGCACCGCACCTCGTCATGCACACGCACCCCATCGAAGTCGCGGAGGTCATCGACGCCGCGGTCGAGCAGGCCGCCACCGCTACTCGCTGACGTAGAGCACGGCGACCGGGCTGGATGCGACGGCGTTCCCGCCTGGCCGCTCGTCGTGAGGAGGTCATACGAGGCCGAGGACCCGCTAGTGGTCTCTCCTGTCACGGCAGCCGGGATTTAGGTTGGCCGGCGACGTCAAGATGGGCGTACCCGCAAGACTAGCCGGGACGGTGGCCGTGCTTGGCGCGGGGTTGGAGTTGCTGTCAGTGGTCATTAGTGTCTCGCTTGAAGGGTAGGGCTCGGGTCGTGCACTCATCCGATGCAGGAAGGGGTTCGTCTTTGTTGCCGGTGGGCTACCGGAGGATCGATCGTGCTGCCCGCGTGGGGTAGTCGGATGTGGTGGGTCGTCCGCTGAGAAACCAGACCAGTGGTCCTGGGACAGGAAAAATGATGGCTGCTGCAATCCAAAGACTTCGTGGTCCAGGGCGGAGAGTGTGCTCCGGCGAGAGGATACTGACGACCGCAGCAATCCATCCGCCTAACCAAAAGCCGAGAACGACGATCAGGATGATGAGGTGGCTGGTGTTCACGTGCTGGTCCTGCCTTGAAGCCGATGAGCGACGTGATGCATCTGTGAATGGCTCGGTACGGGACTC
Organism: Arthrobacter sp. MDT2-3; assembly: GCF_059090465.1. Lineage (NCBI taxonomy): Bacteria > Bacillati > Actinomycetota > Actinomycetes > Micrococcales > Micrococcaceae > Arthrobacter > Arthrobacter sp. MDT2-3. The sequence continues at coordinate 123,101 of NZ_JBNHFS010000006.1, forward strand.
CGGGCGGAATGCGATGCGGGATCTGCCGGTGATTTGTGGAGGCACTCAGCGTGCGGTCGTGGCAGCAGGAGGGCCCCACCGCCACGACCGGGCGTGGCTCGTTATTCGGGCCAGGCGCTGTTCTGAATGACGTCGACGAAGCTGGTGCGCTGGAACCCGGGCACGAAGTGCTCGAGGACGTCGGCGTTGACCGTGCCGAACGTGCTGTCGGGCCTGTCCTTGAACCCGTCGTTGAATGCCGCGAGGATACGGGCCTTGAAGTCCGGGCGCGGGTGAGCTGCGGTAACTTCGGCGATGTGGTCCTGGTTCAGCAGGCCCAGACGCATGCCGAGTACGTCGGTCTCGACGCCGGCGGTCGTCGCCGCGATCTCGGGGCTCATCCGCCACGGCACCTCAGGGGTGGTGTGCAGGGCGATGGCCGTCCACACGGTGTTCGCGTCCCCTTCGGAGAGCCCGTTCCCGGTGAGGAAACTCCGGGCCTGGTCGGCACCGTCGAGTTCGAACCGCTGCGTATCTCCCCGGTAGGGTTCCACCAGACCGAGGTCGTGGAACAGCGCCGCGACGTACAGCAGTTCCGGGTCCGGGTTGATACCGGCCTGCTGTGCCTGCAACATCCCAAACAGGAACACCCGGCGGGAGTGGTTGTAGATCAGTTCCGGTGTGGTCGCCCGCACGAGCTGCGCGGCTTCGGTCGCCAGGGCGCTGTCGGGAATGCGGATCCCTGCGATGGTTTCAGTCACGATAAGTCCTTCCAGAAGAAACAGGTACCCTTCCAGTCTGGGAACCACGACACCGTTTCCCTGCAGCAATACACGCCATACATAACCCGTTTTAGGACACCGCTTCCAACCCCTATCCAACGAAGATACGGACGAAGAAGGAGCCACCATGAATGACCGAGCCGAAACCGGCGCAGTACGCCACATCGGGATCCTGGTCTTCGACGGCGCGAAGATGCTCGATGTCGCCGGCCCCGCTGAAGTGTTCGCCGAGGCCAACAAGGTCGGCGGGAGGTATGAGCTGAGCTACCTCTCCGTCACCGGGGGCCCGATCCGCACGTCGATCGGTATGAGCATTCCCACCGACGACGTGAACTCTCACCCGATCGGCTATGACACCGTCCTCGTCTCGGGAGGCGATCACCTTGCCACCTCCGCCATTGACGGGGACCTCATCGACGCGACTCGAGTGCTCAATGACCGGACACGACGAATGGCGTCCATCTGTACGGGTGCGTTCGTCCTCGCCCGTGCCGGTCTTCTCAACGACAAACAGGCCACCACGCATTGGAAATACGCCGCGCAGCTCGGGCGGATCTACCCGGCTATCACCGTGGACCGCGACGCCATCTTCGTCAAGGACGGACGTATCTACACCTCAGCCGGCGTCACAGCCGGCATCGACCTTGCCCTGGCACTCATTGAAGAAGACCTCGACGCAGCAGCAACACGCACCGTCGCCCAATCACTTGTCGTTTACATGCAACGTGCCGGCGGACAATCACAGTTCTCCGGGTACCTCCAAGGCCCCGCCCCCACCACCCATCTTCTGCGCACAGTCGTGGATCATGTGAAAGCCAACCCCACGGACACCTACACCGTTCAAACTTTGGCCCGAACAGCGAACATCAGCGCCAGGCACCTCACCCGACTCTTCCGCGAAGAACTCGACACGACACCCGCCAAGTATGTCGAATCCGTCCGATTCGACCTCGCTCGCGCCTCCCTCGATGCCGGTTCCACCATCACCCACGCAGCCCAACGGGCAGGGTTCACCAGCACTGACTCCTTCCGTCGCGCCTTCACAACACGCCTCGGCATTGCGCCCTCCACCTACCAACACCGCTTCCTGAACACCATCAGCACCGGCCTTCGCTAAAGCGGGAACCGCCTACCATCCGCATCCGCAGCTTGTGCCACTGCCACTGGCCAAGTGGCAGTAGAGGGCCCTCGCCGCGATGAGGAGTATCCCAACGCGGGACTGTCCGACAACGGTGTGTGGGTCCGGCCGGTTTTCATTATCGAGTGGTACTTTCAAACCGGCCCGCGAAGGTAATCGTGAACGCGTTTAGGGCAGGTTTCCACCTCGTCACCCAGCGTGCCCGACCGCCGCCTGGGGCTCCCGTTATTCAACACCTAATAGGGGAGCTTGCGGCAACCTGCGCGGGCTCTCGACCTTCTTACTGAAGAGCCCACCACTTCTATCCAATACCCGGCAAGAAGAGCCCATTTGGGGCCTCCCCCGCCTATTTTGGAACGCCGATAATGGAGATTCTGTAAAGCTGCTTATGACGTCATTGTTAGGGGTCGCTTGTCGGCGCGGAACGAGACGGCCTCGGATTTGGGCCGTTGTGCATCAGAAGGTTTAGTAGGGAACTTCCACGTGGATGTCTTCCGAGGCCTGTCCTGTCAGGCGCGCCGCTTCGGTTCGCACGGCGTCGGCTATGGCGTCGATGTTCCGCGCCGTGGCGCGGAGGGCTGGCAGTTCTTCTGTGCCGAGGAGTAGTTGTCCGTCCGCGGCGCTGATGATGTGGGCGGTGAGCTGCAAGGGGATCCTCTGTTTCGTCAGAAGTCTCTGTCGAGGGTGCCGGTTTCGGTTACGGGGGCGGTGGAGGACGGGTTTCCCTGGGCTGTGGTGACAGTGGATGTCGGTGTCCAGACCATGGCTGCGGCAGTGCTGGAAGTGCGCAGGCTGCTGCTGCCGCTGGCAGGGCTGCCGAGGGTGATGGTGACGACGGTGCTGGGTACGCCAGAGATGGTGGAGTTGGCGGCTGTCATTGTTGCGTTGAAGGTGATGGTTTTCCGGCTCCGTGCCAGGTTGTTCTTGGTGTTTACGGATCCGAGGTTGATGGTGCTGCCGGGGCGTTGGATATCGAGGGTGTCACCGCTGTTGCCCAGGCCCAGCAGGTTTCCGTCGCGAAGCCGTACGGTCACCGGCAGGGCATTGCCGGTCCAGCCCGGGGTGACGGTGGCCGGGTTCACGGCCTGGCTGTAGGTAAAGGTCATGGTGTCGCCCGTGCTGAGCCGGCCGGCGGTCCCGGAGCCGTTGGCGGCCTGGATATCGGTTCCGCGCAGGGGGCTGTTGTCCACTCGTCGGCCGGTCACGGTGGCGGAGGTGGTTTCCCTGCCTGCGGTGTCGGTGAGGACGGCGCGGATGTCGTACGTCCCGTCGGTGATGGTGCGGGTGTCCCAGGTGCAGGTGTACGGGGCGGCGTTAAGTGTGCAGCGGGTGGTCCAAGTGCTGGTGCCTGCCGGCGCCGTCTGGATCCTGACAGTGCCGATCCCGGCGCTCGAGTTGGCGGCAGCAGTCAACGACACGTTGCCTGTCAGGTAAGCGCCGGGGTCGTCGACGGAAACGGAGGCGATCGTGTTGTCCACGGTCCGGTTGCTGACCGCAGCGGAGGTGGTGGACGATCCTGCCTCATCTGTTGCGATGGCGCGGAAGCTGTACGTGCCGTTGGGCACGGTTGTCGTGTCGAACCGGCAGGAGTATGGAGCGGTGTCGGCCGTGCACAGGGTGGCCCAGGTTGTGGTTCCGGTGCGGGCGTATTGCAGCTGGACATGGGCGATCCCGGAATGGGCGTCACTGGCCTGGGCGGTGATACTGCGGACACCGCTGAGCGGGGTGCCCGGATCAGTCATGGTTACCGCTGGTGCCTGGTTATCGACCAGCACATCAGTGATGGTCTCGGAGTAGGTGACCGAGCTGCCGGACACGGCTGCCGAGCGGAGGTCGTAGGCCTGATTGGTGAAGGCCGTCGTGTTCCAGGTGCAGTTGTACGGAGCAGCAAGGTTGCTGCAGAGCGTGTTCCACCTGTTGCTGCCGGCCACGGAGTACTCGACCCTGACGGTGTAGTTGCCACCGGCGGGGTTGTTGATCGTCGTGGCCAGCGTGACGGTGCCGCGCTGGAATTCGCCCGGGTCGGTCAGGTCCACGCTGAAGGTGTTCGCCACCCGCGTTTCCATGGTCGCTGAGGTGCTGGTCAAGCCGGTGTTGTCTGTTGCCAGGGCCCGGAGGTCGTACCCGCCATCCGGTGTGGTGGCCGTGTTCCACGCACATGAGTAAGGGGGAGCAGCTACGGTGCAGAGCTGCGTCCAGGTGCTGCTGCCCGCGGGGGAGTACTGGATAGAGACTGTGCGGATGCCCGTTTCGGCGTCGGCGGCCTCGGCGGCCAGGGTGACGGTGCCCTGCACCGTGGCTCCGGGCGAGGTCAGGGAAACAGACGGCGGTGTCCAGTCCGGTGCGGCGCTGAAGGTGTTGACGGCGTTGGCAGTGGCCGCCGTGAACGCCGCCGAGGAAAACACTGCGGCCCCTGCGAAAACCATGACAGTGAGGGCCGCTACGATTGCGGCGGCGGCCCCCGCCCGCACCGACAGCCGCGGGATGTCATTGACAGGACCGGGAGTTCCGGCGCCATCTGGCCTTTCCGGACCGCCTGGCCCGGCGCCGGGCTTTTCCGATCCCGATTCTCCGGGCCCGGGGTCTTCCGGTCCTGGTTCATTGGCCGGGTAGCCGGCGAAGAGTGCGGCGGCCACGGCCAGCAGCGTAAGCACCGTCCAGAGCACCAGGGCAGGGAGATTGCCTTTGGCCAGCCAGAGACCCGGTAGCCCGATGGAGGGGATGAGCAGCCGTGCCTGCCCGGTGATTTGTTCGCGGACCAGCGGGGTGCTGTCCAGGTCGGCGTTGGCGTCACCGGCGGTGACGTAGGTCCCGTCCTGGTTTGCCGCGACGATCCTGTGCAGGCGGGTCTTTTCGACACCACCTGGTTCGGCCGTTGCGGGGCTGGTGAATTCCACGACCCCGCCCACCGGAACGGGTGCAGTGTTTTCGAGGGCGGATGCCAGGACGACATCTCCGGGGCTGATGTGCGGTTCCATGGATCCGCTCTGCACCACGGTGCCGTGCCAACCTGCCAGGGCGGGCAGGACAGCGATCAGGGCAAGGCTGAGCATCACGCCGAGGTACAGCCGGGAAGCCAGGCAGGCAAGGAAAAGCGCCCAGCCGTCCGCGGAAAACAACGCGCCCACTCCGGAGAAGACCGGGTGAGCGCCGGTCCTCTCCGGAGTCACAGGATGGTCAGCGCCGTCTGCGGGTTACGGGGTCGGCGCGTCGTCCGACTGCAGTTCCCAGACCAGGTCGATGCCAACCCGGGCGCCCTGCAGGGCGTTGATCGCGTCCTGGCTCATGCCGGTGGTGTCGAAACGCCAGGTGCCGCGGTAGCTCTGGGTCTCACCCGGGGTGCCGGTGGTCTGCCACGGCGCGCCGCCGGTGGCGAAGTCACGGTTCACCGAAGCCAGGGTCGACAACGGCAGTTCGGGGACCTGGTTGGCGGTCGGGGTGAAGCCGGTGCAGTCATTGAAGGACCCGCCGGTGCCCTGTTCCAGGTCAAAGAAGATCCTGTCTTCCATGCCGCGGGAGGTGATCAGGTTCTGGGTGTAAGCGCGGACTTCGCCGGCGACGTTGGACTGGGACGTGACCACGATGCATTTCTGGCCCGTCTGGCCGGGAACGATGTTTTCCACCGTGAACGCTGCAGCGCCCTGGTCATCGTCGGTGAGAACGACGTTCCCCGTGCTCCAGGAGTTGCCAGCGTTACGGGTGTTGGCGGTAAAGGCTGCCTGCGAACCTTGCCAGACCATGCCGCCCGCGACCAGGACGGCGAGGGGGCCGGCGGCGAACATCGCGAGTTTACGGGTGCGTGCAGAAGGAGTTTTCATAACTGAGACCTTGTCTTTGAACCGATGTGAAGTATTGGACTACTTGCCCTATCCGCCTGTCGGACCCTCCCCAGGTATCCGTCAGCCCCAAGCACTGACCAGCTTAGATTACGCCTACGACAAGCTACTTGACAGTATCTGTCATGACAGAGGCTTCGAGTCGCCCGCACCAAGATGAATGGAGAAGGCGCAGGTCACGAGAGGCTTAGAAAAATTGTCTGGGGTAACTCCGCGGGGGAGCGGCAATAGCAGCGGCAAGGGTTTCCTCCGGAGGTTGAGGGAAATTGCGTTGCTTGGGAGCTGTTGGGGTAACTTCCTGTGTGATGGGAGGGCAACGGGGACGGGGCCCTCCCTAAGTGCTAGTTCCTGGCGGCCAGAGCTGTGGCGAGAGCGTTGGCGGAGGTAGTGGAGCTGTTGATCCGCCAGTCGACTTCCTTGTTGTGGTGGAACCAGACGAAGCCGGTGACATCGGATTGTGCTGCCAGGTAGGAGACCAGGGCTGTGTTCCAGCTGGCCTTTGATCCTCCGGCTTCAGCTGAAGCAATCTCCGAGATGATGATCTTCTTGCCGGGTGCTAGGCTGCGCAGCGCTGCCAGGCCGTCGCCGAGCAGGGCGGAGGGTGAGGTCCAGGAGCTCCACGACTGTGACGTGCCCCAGTTGTAACCGTCCAGGGCTACAGTGTCGACGTATCCGGCACCGGGATAGAGCCCGGTCAGCGGGGTCGACCCCCAGTAGGGTACGTTCGGGCTCCAGACCCACTGCACGTTGGAAGCACCTGTTGCGGCCACAACGTCGTGGACGTGGCGCCAGGCAGCAACGTAGTCACCGGCACCGTTTCCGTTTGCCGCTTCGGCCCAGGGGTACCAGTTACCGTTCATTTCGTGGGCGAAGCGCAGCATGACCGGTTTGCCCCAGTTCCTCAGGGCAGTGCCCCACTGCTGAAGGTAGGTGTCGAAGTCTCCGGCCGTGATGCGGTCCAGTTCGTAGGCCGGCTGGTTGGCACCGTTTCCGCTCCACAACCAGGGCTCCCACGTGATGAGGCTCGTGGCGCCGCGGGCGTTTACGGCGTTCAGGTCCGCGATCGGGGCCGCCTGGCTGAAGTCCTTGTAGGACATGATGATGGACGGGTTTTCGTTGACCAGGGCGGCGACCGCGTCCAGCTCGCCCGTGGCCAGTGGGCCACCGGGTGTCGATACTCCGAAGCGCAGCGGGTCCGAACTTATCGGCGGGGCGACTGTTGTTGTCGTTTGGGTTTGCGCGGACATCGTCATCGGGGCTCGTGGGTCCGCTGTCGCGCTTGGGGAGCCGGCTCGCAGGGAGGCGGGGCTGTAAGTGACGGCGTAGGGAGCCGAGGCCGTCACCTTACGCGCCTTGGCCGTTACTGTGACCGAGGCTGAGCTCGTCTGCGGGATAGTCACTGCGGCCGTGAAGGTGCCGTTGGATGTGGTGGTGAATTCAACGATGGTCGAACCTGCCGTGATCGTCCCGGAGGCATGAGGACCGAAGCCAGCGCCATTGACTGTTACCGAGGCCCCTGTCGGCCCGGAAGTAGCACCAAGGGAAATTTCGGCCCGGCCTGCGGCCCCAGCAGGTACTGCAATGCTGAACAACACGGCCAGTGACAGGACAATGCCCGTAACGATTGATCGAAAAAGACGTTTCTTACCCACAGATACTCCCCAACATTTTTCTTAGAATTACTGCCCTGCATGGTGGCTTGGCTCAGCCCCCGCGATGCTTTGTCTATGGCGCCTGGCAATGTTCTGCCAAACCGACGAACCGGAAGCCCTTTTTCGCGCGCCCAAGTCTCAGAGGAGGCGTTGAAAAGGAGTCCCAGATAATTCTCTAGGCAGGAATCGGGAAGAGACACCGTTTCAACCTTTCCTCGGTGAACCCTGCGCAGATCCTGTGATTGTGTCCGGAAATCCTGCGTCAAGGTCTTGGCGCCACTGGTGAAACTCCGCAGCGAAGGTGACGGGGGCCGCTATGAGCCCGGCGGGAAAAACACCACGAACGATGGCAGGAACAGCCCCTTCTAAAGGCACTCCCCTGCCCGTTTTAAAAGGCCGATAACCGACGTTATGTAAAGCTGCGGCTGAAAGGGCTCCCCGTGACGGCTTCCTGCGCCCCCGTGACGGCCCCTCCAAAACTGCGTCAACCACGGCAATTCATCATTTGTTGGCGCGGGGCCTTATCCCTGCAGGGGCAATTGGCGAAGCTCCAGTCAAATAGCGGTTGGCCGGAGCTTCGGTCCATTATGTGCAGGTGAACCCGAAGTTTCCCTGTGAGGTTGTCAGAATCGATCTCGTCAGACGTTATGTAAGCTACGGCGCGGAAGTGGCGAAAGCTGCGGTACTCGTTTCAAGAGTGCAAGCGTCGCGTATATGTCCTGATTGAAGCTGAACCGGAACTGCACAGGGGGGGCCAAGCAGGACTCGGACGTTCCCACTCCCCCACTGCTTCTCTCCTTTGGAGGGGAGGAATGTCGGAAACTTCGCCGGAATTGGTGAGGCTCCGGTCAAATAGCGGTTCACCGGAGCTGGTCCATTATGTGCTCCTAAACCTGATGATCTGCGTTGGGTTTGGACCATGGTCAAGAGATGCTCAAAGGGCCTTCCGAGTGACTTTCTATGACCGTAGAGCGGCTTGCATCAGTTCTTCAACGAAAGCCGTCCCGAGTCGGTATCCATCGGCCTTCTCGGTAAGAAATTTCAACGTCGCTTCTCGCATACTGCTTGCCGTCCGTGCGGATTGCCAGTCCTGCCGTCCGACGAGCTCAGCGGCCAACTCAGAAAACTGCGACGAGAATATCTGTTCATACTCGTATGCAGTCCTTTTCGCTACCCTCCCAGCTTCACTTAGTGCCGTCCGGAAGCCCCAACTATCAACCAGATCCTCAGAAATAGTTCCAGCTATCGACTCGGCAATGGCGCGGCGCTTTTGAATAGAGGCGCCTCTAAATTCACGGGACGAGGCTAGCTTTGCTTCAAACTTTCTCAGCTGCTCGTTGTGAATCTTCTGTGCCTCTTCCAGCTCTTCGGCGGATGCCTGGGACGCTTCGGTCGTAGCCTCTGAGAGGTTGTTCCACAGTTCGTCGTGCCAGTCTGCCTCGGCGGTCCATTCGAAGATGAGACCCTGAGCTGGCCACCGTAGTGTCAGCACCTCAATTTCACCCTCGTGAGAAATAGCTTTGGTTATGATGCGTTCAACCCTGAGGGGAAGTTCATCGCTGTCCTCATCGGTCATGACGCTTCGAAGTAGTTCCGCATAAAACCTGGTCTCGCTGAGGGAGACGAAGGGAGCTTGAGCGGCAGCTGCGATCGCTAGTGCCGAATCAAGTGCAACTGTGGCACCGCTGAGCTCCACGTCGACTTCCCTATTGAATTCAGCATCGACTACGAACAGTAAGCCTCTATCTGCGGCCGCGACGGGAACGTGGTCGGCCAGCGCTGCCAGCTCGGCTGAAGAATAAGCGGTCATGATGAGGACTATATGGGACGCGTACGACCGGAAGTCTGCCGATACCTTTTCCCTCGGTACCTCTAGCGGAGGCTCTGCATACGTTCAGGGTTTTTACTCAGGCACAATCTGACCTTGACTTGCGGAGCGACAGGGAATCTGCGACACAAGCTGTGAAACGTTCGTGTTCCGTTGAAAGAACAACCCACGCTGCTGCAACAATGTCACTCATTGATTGGATTGCGATGCTGGCCTGGTGCCGGACGTGGGGGTAATGGTGGGATTTTACGTTCGCAAGAGTCTGAAGGCTGGCCCGTTTAGGTTCAACTTAAGTAAATCTGGGCTGGGCGTCAGTGCAGGTGTCCCTGGTTTCAGGGTTGGTTCCGGTCCTCGGGGCAATTATGTACGCATGGGGGCGGGGGGCGTCTACTACCAAACATCACTTAGTGCGGGGCCACGCCCTAATCAGTCCGGCCAATTACCTGGGCCACCGCTGTCTCCCTTGCCTGCATCATCGGACGTGGTTTTCGAAGACCACCGAGGGGCTAGCGTCCAGTCGCTCGCGCCGACGTCGTCCGACGACCTCGTACAGCAGCTCAATGTGGCAGCCGGCCGCCGACCGCTGACCCGATGGGTGGTCGTCGCTCTCGTTGTATTGGGCTTGATCACCATGCCTTTCGGCCTCTTCATCTGGCTTTTGGGCATTCCGGTGATTTGGTGGGTGGTTTTGCGCGACCGCGCAAGACGTTCGGTCGTTATCTTCTTCGACGTCAACGACGAGCACGCCCGCCATTTCCAATCCCTCGTTGATGCAGGGCATTCCTTGGCTCAGTCACAGAAACTTTGGCGGATAAACCAATCTGGGGTACTGCAAACGGGACACCAGCAGAAGGTCAACGCCGGCGCCGGCGCCCTGGTACGACGTTCCGTAGCTGGCGTCACACACGGCGGGCCGAGGGAACTGGTGACAAACATCGCGGTGCCGGGTGTCACTGCTGACGGCACTGCCATGTATTTCCTGCCCGACCGCGTTCTGCTCGCTACCAAAGGGGCGTTCACCGATATCGGATACGACTCGCTGCGAGTCCAGGATCGGCAAACCAACTTCATCGAATCCCCCGGCGTTCCACCTTCGGACGCCGTCCAGGTCGGATCGACCTGGCAATACGTGAACAAGAAGGGCGGCCCGGACCGCAGATTTAAGAACAACCCGATGCTGCCGATCATGAAGTACACCGAACTCGAGCTCGACAGCGCTAATGGCTTCCGATGGATTCTCCAGGTATCCAGTGCGCAGGCTGCCGCCCACTTCGCCGGAGAACTGCGTTCAGGAACCGCGCTCAGACAAGGATCTACGATTTCCGTCGCTCCCCCGGCCAGCCCGATGCCGGAACTTGCGCCTTCCCCGCCTGCGCTCCGGCCGACGCCCGTGCCGCTGGCTCTGCCGATCACGCCCGCCGCTACCCGAGTCAGCGATAGGGACGCCCGGTGGTATGGACCCGACGAATTACTGGATGTCGGGCAAGGTTTCCGCTTACCCGGCATGGTTTACATGGGCAAAGACCTGACGTCGCCTAAGGGAGGCAAAGAGCCTTCGTTGATCGACCCGACACTTCGTATCGATTCCCGGAACCCGGATTGGTCCGGTCAATGCCTTAGCTACTGGCCGTCTTACTCGGAGATCACTCCTGCGGGAAGGGCTGCTTATTTGACTTGGCTCGGGCAAGGTCGCCGGAGTCCGGACGTGCCGATCGGCTACGTTTTCCTCTTTATGTACGGACTTGAACGTCGTGTATTCCTGGAGATCGCAGAGCAGCCTGAGCTAACTCCCGAACTGGGCCAAATCAGGGCAGAGATGGTGGCCTTGCTTGAGCTCTACGGCGCTTCCGGCGGCTCTTTCCGCTCTTATGCATCGCAGTTTATTAGTGCCATCGACTTCATTTTGCTTCAGGCCATCGATGACACCCCCGCGCTCCCCGCCCTGACAGAAACACGATGGGAGGTTCCCCTGGCGCTGAAAGTTCATCTCGGTGCGTTTGCCGCTGACGGCAAGGCGATCCCCGGCGATTGGGCTTTGGCGTGGGCGTGGTTCCATCCTGAAGTCTCTGTCCGGACCCCGGCAACCCGCTGCGCGGAGGAATTCAGGCGCCTGTTCCGCCTCCGCTACGAGCAACGATTCGGGGACGGATTCACCGTCCGGCCCGGAGCAACCCGGTTGAAGCTCAGCTACACGGCTGCCAGCTCCCAAATCGGCACAGTAAACATGACAATCGGTGAACTACCGGACGTCTTTGACCAGCGGGCACCGCAAAAGAAGCTCGCTACCTTGTTCGACGAAGTCACAGCAGAACTTGACGCCTACAGCAGATGGCTCGGCCGCAACCCCGACAAAGCCGGAACTCTCGCTGCAGCCGCGCTCCTCCCTAGTGACCTGCTTGTTGATGCAGAGGGAGCCGTCGGCGATTTCCGTAGCTGGGTTCAGGAGAAACTCGGCGAAGCCAAGACCGTCGAGATCTCGGGACAGGAGCTCTTTGAGCATTGGCCCTCCAATGGCCCAGACAAACTGACGAAGCCTGAAACCGTCACTTTCGCAGGACTTCTGCACACTTTTGGCGTCGGCATCGAACCCGATGTTCGTTTCGGCGGAACAGCCATCACGTCCAGCACGCCGGTCGTACTCTTCCGATCCCAACCAAGGAGCCCTCACTCCGCAACACCGTCCTACAGCACAGCACTGACGATGACCCATCTTGCCGCAGCCGTGATCGCCGCCGACGGAGACGTCTCCTCAGCGGAACTCGACCACCTGACCGCTCACATGGAATCTTCTTTGCAACTAACCCAGCCAGAACGCGCCCGCCTTCATGCCCACCTTCAATGGCTGGCCGCATCCGCGGTAAAGCTCACGGGATTGACGAAGCGACTCAGCACCCTAACCGGTGCACAGAAGGCCTCCCTGGGGGACATGTTGGTCACAGTGGCAGCCGCCGACGGGCACATCGCACCGGCCGAGGTCAGTATCTTGCAAAAGATCTACAAACTCCTTGAGCTGGACGCCGGCCTCGTCACGAGCCGGCTTCACTCCGCCATCACAGGACCGAGCGCGGCTGCAGCAGGGCCCGTCACCGTTCGCCCGGCTGGAAACCCAGACCCGGGCTACGCCATACCCGCGCCCCCTGCCCAGACCACCGGGGACTTGGCTGCCAGCGGCCATGCACTTAACCCTTCGACAATTCAAGCAAAGATGGCCGAAACCGCCGAAGTCTCAGCTCTCTTGGGCGATATTTTCAGTGAAGACGCCACTTACGAAATCGAAGCGCCAGCACCCCGGCCCGCCCCACCGGGATTAACCACTGACGGACCGAACGATATACATGCAACCCCAGCTGTAGGTGACCTGGACCCGGCCCACTCCAACCTCGTCCGAGCATTGGCCGGACGAGAACACATGCCGTGGACGGACTTCGAAGACCTCTCCGCAGCGCACGGGTTGCTCCCGGAAGGTGCCAGAGACACGGTCAACGAAGCCGCGCTGGATGCCTCCGATGAGCCACTGCTCGAAGGCGATGAAACCCTCACCATCAATTCCTATGCCCTGCAGGAGCTTCTGGCATGACTACCGCACCTCAGACCGTCATCCGCCCCCGTGAACGAGACGCCCTGCTGCAGTCGCTACGAGCCGGCGTCGTTCCCCGGATCGGACAACAGCACGTCCAGGTAGGACGGGTCAACGAAGTTAGAGCCCTGCTGTCCGACATCAACAGGATCAACGACGGCGGGTCAGGCAGCCGCTTCATCATCGGAGACTACGGCTCGGGCAAGACCTTCTTCCTCCACGTTGTGCGTTCCATTGCTCTCCAACAGAAACTGGTCACGGTTCACGCCGACCTCTCCCCTGACCGGCGACTTCATGCCACCGGCGGACAGGCCCGCAGTCTCTACGCCGAACTCATGCGCAACATGTCCACCAGGGCGAAACCCGATGGCGGCGCGATGTCCAGCCTCGTCGAACGATTCGTGACTCAGGCTCTGACAGAGTCCCGTGAAACTGGTGAACCAGTCGAAGGCATCATCCGCCGGAATCTTAACCAACTATCGGAACTTACTGGCGGCTACGACTTCGCAGAAGTCATCGCCAAGTACTGGCAAGGACACGACACCGGCAACGAGCAGCTCAAATCCGATGCTGTTCGATGGCTACGGGGAGAATTCTCAACGCGAACAGATGCCCGCACTGCCCTGGGCGTCAGGACCATCATTGACGACTCCAACTTTTATGACCAACTCAAGCTTCTCGCCCACTTCGTGCGGTTGGCTGGTTTCGGTGGACTCCTGGTCTGCCTCGACGAGATGGTCAACCTCTACAAACTGGCCAACAGCCAAGCTCGGAACTCAAACTACGAACAAATCCTGCGGATCCTCAACGACTCCACCCAAGGCAGCGCAGCAGGCCTCGGATTCATCTTCGGCGGAACACCCGACTTTCTGCTGGACCCCCGCCGCGGCCTGTACTCGTACGCCGCCCTTCAGTCACGCCTGGAAGAGAACAGCTATGCCGTGGACGGGCTCGTTGACTACTCCGGACCAGTCCTGCGCCTGGCCAGCCTGACACCCGAGGACTTCTACGTCCTGCTCACCAAACTCCGGCATGTCCAAGCAGCAGGCGTCGAATCTGCCTACCTGATCAACGACGAAGGCATCGCTCAGTACATGAGCCACTGTGCCCAACGTATCGGCGACGCCTATTTCCGCACCCCCCGGAACACCATCAAAGGATTCCTGGACCTGCTCGCTGTGCTCGAACAGAACCCCGACCGCGTCTGGACGGACCTCATCACACGGGTCAACCTCGAACGGGAAACCAACCCCGACCTCGCACCCTTGGAAACCGACGTGGATCAACAACCAGTGCCAACGCCACGCCAATCAACACCGGCAACCCCTCCCACCCAAGCGCTGCCACCAACGAACGACATCGATGACGAGCTTTCAGCCTTCAAGCTCTAAGGCATCCTCAGCCCACTCCGCCTTTGAAGAACTCCACAAAAACGTGCAAGCCTGGATCTGGTCGCAAAAGTGGGAGCACCTGCGCCCCACCCAGGCGCAAGCCGTCGAACCAATCCTTAGAGGGGATCGGGACGTCATCATCAGTGCTGCGACCGCCTCCGGCAAAACCGAAGCAGCATGGCTGCCGATCCTGTCCGCGCTGGCACACGACCTTGACACGACAGGACGGTCAACGGGAGTCAAAGCACTCTACGTTTCACCACTCAAAGCTCTCATCAACGACCAATACGGCCGGTTGGAAAGTCTCGCGGGCAGCGTGCAAGTGCCAGTCCATCGTCGTCACGGAGACGTCACCGGCGGTGACCGCCGCGCCTTGATGGAAACACCCGACGGCCTGCTACTCATCACGCCCGAATCCCTGGAAGCCATGTTCGTTACCCAGGGATCCCGGGTTTCAACCCTGCTCAGCGGACTCCAATACGTCGTGGTCGATGAGCTGCACTCCTTCATCGGAACGGCGCGCGGTGCCCAGCTGCAATCCCTACTGCACCGCGTGGAACTAGCCATCCGGCGAAGTGTCCCCCGCATAGGTCTTTCCGCCACCCTTTCAGATCTATCCATCGCTGCAAACTTCCTCAGACCTGGCAACCCGGACGAGGTCCACTTGATCGGAGGGCATAGCGATGACACCGCCGAACTAAGGATGCAGCTGCGCGGATATGTCACCAACGGACCAGCCCTGGCCGTCTCCGATGATCCGGAGACGGCCGATGCTGACAAGGCGGCCATTGCAGGCCACCTCTTCCAGCATCTGAGAGGCCAAGACAATCTGGTTTTCGCTAACTCGCGTGCCAACGTGGAAGCCTACGCTGATCTCCTCAAAGGACTTAGCGACCGTTCCCACGTTGGGAATGAGTTCTTTCCCCATCACGGAAACCTGTCCAAGGAGTTTCGGGAAGATGTCGAGTCCCGGTTAAGGTCACCGGATACTCCAACGACAGCAGTCTGCACCTCAACTCTCGAGATGGGAATCGACATCGGATCCGCCGACACGATTGCCCAAATAGGCCCGCCCGGCAGCGTATCGGCTCTGCGACAGCGACTGGGCAGGTCCGGACGAAGGGGGAAACCTGCTACTTTGCGTCTGTACGTATCAGAGCAACCGGTTGATCACCGGACCCCTCCCGTCGACCAACTCCGAGCCGGACTTTTTGAAACCGTCGCAACCATAGAGCTGCTCCTCGAAAAATGGTACGAACCGCCCAACACCGAGGGACTCCACCTCTCAACCCTCATCCAACAGACCCTGTCCGTGATAGCCCAACACGGTGGTGCCACTGCTCCGGAACTCCACAGGGCGCTGTGCGAAGCAGGACCCTTCGGCCACGTTGACCAACCCATGTTCGTGCGGCTGCTCCGTAACCTCGGAACCAACGAAATCATCATGCAGTCCTCGGACGGAACTCTCCTGCCGGGCAGCAAAGGTGAGCGGCTAATCAACCACTACAGCTTCTACAGTGCCTTCCAAACGGCCGAAGAGTTCCGGCTCGTGTCCTCCGGACGAACACTGGGTTCCATTCCCATAGAGCATCCGGTCGTCCAAGGCGGGCTACTCATTTTTGCCGGCCGGCGTTGGCGGGTCTTGGACGTGGAAATCTCCAGCAAAGTCATCAACCTGGGGCCAGCGGGAGGCGGCCGGCCACCGACATTCTCCAGCAACGGGATCCAAATTGCCGATGGCATACGTCACCGAATGAGAAAGCTATACGAAGAGTCTCACGTACCCATCTACCTCGACTCAACAGCACAAGGCCTCTTGAAGGAAGGCAGGGCAGCGTACGAACGCCTTGGCCTGAAACGCCAACCAGTGATCGGCTGGGGTGATGACACCATTCTCATTCCCTGGGCCGGTGACAGAGTCATGAACACCCTCCACGTCGTACTCACGGCCGAGAACTTCGATTCGAGCCTGGACGGGGTCGGGCTGACCCTTCGAAAGACACCCCTGAACGCAGCCGCCACACTTCTCGAACGCCTGGCCGGCGTCGAACCGCCAGAGCCGCTACAGGTCGCCAGTACTGTTGCCGTGAAAGAACGCGACAAGCACGATGCATATCTGGACGAGGAACTACTTACCCAGTCCTACGCAGCCGCCGCCTTGGATATCGAGGGCGCATGGTCCGTGATCAAACAACTGGCTACATCCACGGCCGGGTTTGCAGAAAACCCGGACACTTCCCACACCAGGGCTGCTTGGAAATCGAATGAACAACCCGATCCGGAACTACTTGGCGGAGGACCTTATGCCGTCATCGACGTGGAAACGACCGGCTTCTCACAACAGCGAGACCGCATCGTCGAAATCGCTATTGTGCAAGTCAGCGCGCAAGGGACTGTGGACGATGTATGGTCCACACTCGTCAACCCAGACCAATCAACAGGGCCAAGCCACATACACGGGATAACCAACACCGACGTCCGCAACGCTCCCCGATTCAAGGACGTCCTCCCCGAAATCGACAGACAGTTGGCCGGGGCTACAGTCGTTGGCCACAACGTCGACTTCGACCTCGGCTTCCTTGCATCGGAGTTCAGACGCGCAGGAGCCATAAACCATGTTTGGCCCTCACTCTGCACCATGCAACTGACGAAGCGCTACTTCCCAGGAGAGAGCGCGTCGCTCTCAGGCATCTGCAAACGGCTCAACATCAAAACCGGAGAAGCCCACACCGCCACCGCCGATGCGCTGGCGGCAGCACGCCTTCTCTCGATCTACATCAATTGGAACAGAAACTCCGCGCCTTCTCGCTCACAATAACCAGTTGCCACGAAGGCCAGCCGGAGCCCGAATGTATTGACTTTGTTCTGGAACGGGCCTAGAACTCAACCTGACAGGACGAGGGTTGGAGGCGGCATGGCGGGACAGCGGATCGGGTACGTACGAGTAAGCACACTGGACCAGAACGAGAAACGCCAGCTTGAAGGCCAGGTTCTGGACCGGGTCTTCACGGACAAGGCCTCCGGCAGGGACACTGCCAGGCCAGAACTGACCGAGCTGTTGCGGTTCGCCCGCGACGGCGACACCGTGGTGGTGCACAGTATGGACCGGCTCGCTCGCAACCTTGATGACCTGCGCGCCCTCGTTCAGGGCCTCACCCGCAAGGGGGTGCGCGTGGAGTTCGTCAAGGAGAGCCTGATGTTCACGGGTGAGGACTCCCCCATGGCCAACCTGATGCTCTCGGTCATGGGTGCGTTTGCCGAATTCGAACGTTCCCTCATCAGGGAACGCCAGCGGGAAGGCATCGCTCTTGCCAAGCAGCGCGGCGCGTACAAAGGGCGGAAAAAGACCCTCACACCGGAACGTGCAGACGAGCTGGTCCAGCGGGCCGGCAACGGCGTTTCGAAAGTCGTCCTTGCCCGTGATTACGGGATCAGCAGGGAGACGGTCTACCAGTACCTGCGCCACGCCAAACTGGAGTAAACCGCTCCACCGCCGGCATGGCCGCCAAGCCGTCCATAGAGCTGTGATGGTGAACTATCGGCTCTTCAGAACCGACCAGGGAATGGAGTACACAGACTCAGAACGGCCCAAAGTTTTGGCACAGAACTAGTCGAGGAAATAGGCGTGAACCTTCTCCTCCGAGTCCAAAATTTCGTCTGTAGGCACGCCCATTACTCGTGCCAACTCGACCGACCCCATAAGAGCGATGTGCACGTCAGGCGAGAAGGCTCGTTCCAGCAATTCGAGATAGTCGGACATGCCCTGGTGCAACTTCTCTATGAGCGCCTGGTACTCGCCGGCGAGATGCTCGTCTAGCACGCGCTGCTCGCCGAGGTAACGCTCGATCAGCTCGGCTTCTCGCTTCGAAAGGGACGATGCGACCGCCTTGTACATTACGGTGCCGACCGTGTTGCCGATAACGGCGCCGAGGACTGGAACTGGGATGAGCGCCTGGCCGACAAAAGAAGACAGTGCGCTTACCGCGGCTTCCAGGGCGACGAGCTCGGAGTTCGCGATGAACTCCAGCTGGTCGATCTCGCCACAGCGGAGCTTGTTCGCCTGCTCTGCGATACCGAAGGCGGCGGTGACAATTGAGCTGGCGACGGCTGCTGACGTAGCTGTGAAATTCGTCAGCGCGTAGATGCTCAGGCCACGGACTCCGCCTTTGACGAAGCTGAAGCCGGTCTCGCCTGCGATGTCTAGCCAGTCCTGCTCGCTGAACTCTCTGAGCCGCTTGCCTTCGCGAATCTTGGCGACCACAGCCAGCACGAAAGCTGTCCCACCCTCGATCGCGGCGGCTGCAAGCGTGGCCGTCGCTCCTTCCCGCAGATTCGGCAGACTCTCCTGATAGGCATTGTCACGAAGGGACTGGTCTGTAGAACGGAGGGAGTTTTCCTCCGCCGCCATGGTCGCCTCGTAGGCGCCCCTCTGCACCTCCTGGTACTTGAGCGCCGATGGTTCGAGCGCATCAAAGCCGATCGACCCCTCTTGAAAGAACGCTTCGACCCGTAGCCAGTCCTTGAGGGAGGGGCCGTCGCCGCTACGCGACAGAAGCTTCCCTGCTTCCTCGGGCGTCATAGAGTTCAGCTTCTTGATCACGTCGAAGTGATCAGCGGGGATCTGGTACTTCCCGCCGTTCTGCACGTAGTCGGGATACCTCTGGAGGTGCTCAGTGAGCGCTCCTAGTGAAAAACCTGCCGCAACGAACTTCTGCTGGATCTCCACACCGCTGCGCAGCAGGTCCACGGGGCCGTTGTTGTTCACCCATTGGAGGACTGGCTCATGGCCGAGGATCTGTTGCCGGGCATTGCTGATACCCACCTCCGCGATTTCCGCGATGAAGCCGTGCATCCCGTCCTGTCCGCCGCGATTAGAGGTGACCACCTCAAGGTCAATCTTCCTGATAGCTTCATCGATGCTGGTGAGTGCGTTCAGGAGGTTCTCGTCCTGCTGGCTGAATGAGCTCAGTAGATCGTCAATACGGAGTTGATTGAGGTAGTTCACCCATGAAGCGACCGCCTGCTCTTGGTTGCTCCTGACGAACTTTGGTATGTCATTCATCAATTGCGTACCGCTCGATGCGCTTACTTAGCAGGGCTGCGCACGACTTCGTGTTGTTCACGAGGACTCCCAGCCTCTTTTGCTGGGAATCGGAGAGCGAACGGAAGTCGGCGCCAAAGTACGGCAGTGCTCCCCCGTAGCAGTTCGCCAGCTCTACGCGAAGCCTGGTTGTCTTCTGGAGGAGCTCGTCAATCTGTGCATCATCGGCTTTGACCGACGCGGAGTTTCGCTTAACGGCAGCAAGCGCCTCCTGCTTTGCCGCCAGATTGTCAAACTTTTTCTTGGCGAAAAGCGCGATTGACGCGAGGAGGGTGGCTCCTGCGACGGTCCATCCGATGGGGCCGGACAGCGCCAGTAATGCGCCGCCTGCAGCGGTGCCTCCACCTCCGGCCGCCAAGGCCCCGCCTCCAAGCCAGGCAAGAGCGGCGTTGCTGGCAGCGGCTCCGGAGAGAGCGGAAATAGCGGTACCCGTTGAGGCTGTGCCGAAGGTGGTGGCGACCCACATGGCGGCCGTCGGCGCCACGCTCGCGACTGCGGCTCCCGCGGCAAACCCAGCGCCGGCGCCGGCAGCAGATCGCTGCGCGGCTTCGAGATCCCTTCGGGCGAACTCCTCCGCATCCAGGAACTCCGATTTGTAAACGCCAATCTCACCCAAGGACGTCTCGAACGACTTTGGGGTGTTGGCAATACTGTTCACCAGCAGCTCGACGAACTCGATCAGGTCAGCTGACCGTTCGCGCTGGCGCAGGAGCGAAAGCCCCTTGTCGCTCATCGCGGCGAAGGCAGCGTTGTACTCCGCTATTGCCTCCTCGTAGGCGTCCGGCGCCTTCGTGGCCATTTTATCGACCGTGTCCTTGGCGGCTTCCTTGACGCTTTCAACCTGCTCGATGAGCTGCGTCGACGCACTTCGAAAAGCCTTGCCAATGCCCTCTATGGCCTTGTTCACGTCGACCTGTTCGGCCATCGTTATCCCCCCACTCGATTGCGGTTCGCTTCCGAGAAAAGATTATCGACTGCCGCTGACAAAGTGGGCGTTTGCTCAGTGGCCCCGTTATCGGCGTTGCGACTGAGTCGCAACTGGACGAGAGAATCGTGCAACAAACGATGTTGGACTGGTCAGGCGAAAGACATGCAACACCCGCTCACAGGAGGGCGAGGTGGGCCCCTGCCCTGCCTTTCCTTCCTTCTAAATGTCTTCCGTGTCGCCAGCCACCTGCCGGGCAAGCCTCAAATACGGGGAAGGCGTCGTGGAACGTGGACCGTATCTAGTGTCGCGACGAAGGGCCCGCGACAGAAGCAGAACTCGGCGAGCTCGAGTTACAGCGACGTAAAAGGTCCGTAGTTCACCTGCCTGATCACGGGCGGATTTGGCCCGAAAATCGGGTATCTGGCCTTCATTCATGCCCACTATAGCGACTGCCCGGAATTCTCGACCCTGTGACTTGTGAACGGTCAGCAGCTGCACTCCACTGGTGGCGGAGCCGCGCTGGCGTCGGGAGCAAAAAAGGCGGAAATCCAGCCAAGTTCGAGATCCTCTATCCACCGTGGCCTCATAGTCTCGCCAGGCTTTCTCAATTTCTTCCCTATCGGCGTTCCACGAGGCAAGCTCGGAAGTTCCGGCCTCGTGATTGCGGACGATCGTGCTCAGGCTCTCCATGAATGACGGCATGTCGGTCTCGAAAACCAGGTCTGAAAGGGCTGAGATGAGAGTGTCATCGTGCGAACGCAGGGCATTCGCGATCTGCTCGCGTGACTTCAGCATCTCTGGGTCTACATCTATCAGCCGGCCCAACTGCCACTGGGGCGAAACGTGTTTAGCCGCGGCATTGAATGCAACCAACTCCAGGACAACGTTTCCTACCAGTCCTTCTAACCAGTCCGCTGCGTCGCTGCTCGTGGAATAGGCAACGTTCCTTGCGTCAAGTGCGTCCGCCGTGGCCCTCAGGGCTGAAGCAGACCGTCCAAGAACTGCAATTTCCTCCGCTCTTACTTTTACTGATTCCCCTAGTGCGACCGCGGCGTCCGGAAGACCGTTGCGGAGAAGATTCTCAACCCAGTCGCTGATTTTGGCCGCCTCATCGATCTCATCCATTCCTGCGGCGAACTCAATGCGCCCCGGGGCTGCGTGTGGTTCTGTTGGCGACTGACCCTGTCCGAGCTGTTGGGCGATTAGGCCAGCAAGTCTGCTGATAATGGACGCTGATCTGAAGTTTTCTCGCAGCTCTATGACTTTAGCGCCGTACGAACGTGCAAAGTGTTTCACTAGGTCTGGCTCAGCCCCGGCAAAGCTAATTATTGACTGCTTGTCGTCACCAACGAGCATCATCGAGGGCCCGTCGCTTTGTTCCCCGAAAAGGGCCGTGAGCAAGAAATATTGGGACGGCGTCAGGTTCTGAGCCTCGTCCACGACGATATGGGTGTACGTACGCGCCAACTGCCGCCGAACTGACTTGAGTTCGAGCAATTCGAGCGCTGCGTCGAGAAGGGCAGCGTAGTCAAGTGCTTGAAGACTGTCCAAGGCCCGTCGCCAGTCCTCCACTTCCGGGCTTTCGACTTTGCGGGCTCGCTGCAAATCAATCTCGCTTAGAAATGCAGAAGCGTTTGTGGCGGGCGGAAGGCCTTGGCTGATGCGCCACTGATTCAGCAACTCGGCTCTATCCTCGTTCCGAGTCAGTATTTCTGGTTCGACGGGCAGACCAATCCTGGTGGAATGTTGACGAAGCAAGGCATGGGCGAAACCGTGGATCGTGTCGGTTGTCACACGTTCCGATTCCGCACCGACGCGTGCCTGTAATCGCTCGCCCAGTTCTTCGGCGGCCTTGTTCGTGTATGAGAGAGCGAGAATCCGACCAACTCCGGACTCTGACAGGAGGCGTTGTACGCGCCGAGCTACTACCTCAGTCTTTCCACTTCCGGCACCCGCCAAAACCACTATGGCTCGAGAGTCCGAATCTATAGCCTCCTGCTGAAGAGGGCTGAGGGTTACATCAGGGAGCTGGCCTTCAGATAGCGATGTCAATTTTTTGTATCAATTCTTTTAGGGGGGTCGGCCAACTCTGCCAGTCTGGGTGGCGGTCGATGAGTGCACGAGCTAAGAAAGTTCCCGAACTTCCCTTTAGATTCTTCATCTGTTTCATGGTGTCACCCGAAGACCCGGGGTGGAGGGACTGACAGGCAGCGCGGCACATCTGCTCATCAAACGTCATAAGCATGGACTCAATTGCGCCTGGTACCGGAGTGCCAGCCTCATCAGTCCCATTGATCCATACGATCTCAGGGGACCGCGCGGTATTCATGCTCTTGAGGGAGCCGACCGCCGTTAGTCCGTCATCGTCGCTATCAGCGAAAATAAAACAGGGGGTGTTCGTCATCTGGGAGAACTTAACGATGGCTGAAGCAAGTTCGTTGGAGAGACTCCCGGGATCCACGACTGTGATTCCGTGCGACTTTCCCCCTAGCGCATAGCGCAAAGCAACGGGGAGGAACGCTCGCTCGGTGGCGCCATCCCCAACTACTATGCAACTTGAGAATAAAAGCTCCCCGAAGGGTCGCTCCACGAGTCTACGGAGCTTCTCCATCTCCTGTTTATGAAGGCTCGGCCGAAAAGCACGATGCACGGCGGACACGTCACTTGATGCTGGCCCAAGATCGATGATTCTTGTCGAACCAGAAGCGGACTGGACAAGGCGGATCGATGCCGGATCAACTGAAGTCACCAAGTGCGCCGAATGCGTGCTGACAACTTTCTGACCGCGCATGCCAACCAGTAGCTCAGCCAGTTCCATGGCAGCTTGCGGGTGAAGATGCGCTTCAGGTTCCTCTACTAGAGTGATCGGTGTCGGCGGAACAGCGCTTCCGTCTCGGCCCAATCTTCGTTCGTACAGGACACCCTGTACTTGAAGGGAAGACAGGCTCCGCGATCCTGCGCCGTGAAAACGAATGGGAAGAGGGCCCCCTCCAGTGTCCAAGTCGATAGAAATGAGACGGCCCAACTCTTCAAGACTTGTAGGCAGAGGGTTTAGAGCCGGCGAACCCACACTGCCGACGAGGGAATGAAGTCTCGATAGCTCGTCGTCAACGGACTTGAGCGTCCTACTCTCGGCAAGTATGGAAGTACTCAAGCTCGCAAGTTGCATTTCCAAGGGCCCGCGCTGCCCCTCGGGAACCTCAAGATCCGAAAGTACTTTGCGTATGTTCGACCCTTGTCTTCCTAACTCGTCGCGCAAATCGCGGCCTGTATTGATTAGGTCTACAGCGAACGCTCTACGTTGCCTCATAGACAAAGCTGTCGGCGCGCTCAGTTGTTCCCATTTGTGGCTGACAGCGTTGAATACCAGGAAATATGACTCCGCTCTAGCTCCCCCACCTTCAGACGAGCGGGTTATCTTAGTTCGCCAGGCGATTCGCTCGCGGAGAGGGCTTTCACTAAGCGTCTGAATTCTACTTTCGAACAACTGCGTGAAGCTGTTTTCGAATTCTTCATCGGCGTCAGCCTTGTCCGGAAGACCCGGTGCGACAATAACATCGATCTCGGGGTTATTGTCCAGTCCAACAGAAAAATCATCAACGTCAGCGGCCCTCCCACCCAATGCGACCTGAAGGGCAGAAATTATCCTCGATTTTCCCGCGTTATTTCGTCCGGCTAGCACGGTCACGTGAGGCTCCAGTTCAACCTCGCATGAGAGTAAACCGCGGAAGTTCCTGACTACTAGGCGCTCGATGTAAGGCCCAGCACGGCGTTGTTCGGTGGAGGGCGGAGCTGACGTCTCGTTCATCCTTATAACTTAGCCGCGAACCACCGATGCAAAGACCAGCGACCCGACCGGTCTCCGGTGCCGGCCTCGAGTCGAAACCCACACTCAGTGGCAGCTACTTTGGGGAAAAATTGTGTTTCCACTTGAAAGAGCTGGCTACTCAATCGGTGCGTTCCGGGCGCTCACCAGTAGATCGTTCTCAACGGCTACTGGACGACGTAATCTTCATTATCACCGTTCGGTACTTGCCGTCGTCATTTGACGAGAGAATGCGGCTTGCATTTGCGCAAGCGGATGGTGAGGAGGTCATTCTTTGCAGGTTACTTCGGCGATTTCCTCAACCGCCTGCTGGAGTGCCGTCATTGAGAGTTGGCCACCGTGGGCTTCACTTTCGATGACGGTTAGCTGACTGGTGTCCAAGCTTCGAGAACATGCCACGCGGTGGCTAATGGCCCGTTGATGTGTCGCCAACCGTGAATGAGACGCCGTGGGATGCCGCCGAGTTCATGGATGCGCGGAAGGATCTCGTTGCCGTCGTCAAAGAACCAGCGTTTGCCCAGTAACGGGTAACAAGCAGCGCAAAGGTCATCCGCTGCGGTTTCGTCCTCGAAAGGGGTCCTGGACCCACGGGGAGGATCCAGCGAGGGACGGTTGGTTTCCCGGCGATCACGACAGCGCCGCTTGCTTGGCGTCTTCGCGGTCCTGCCCTGTTGGCCGACGGGAGCAAGCATCGATCACACGCTTGCCTGGTTGGGCCCTCCCCTAGGTTGGCCGAATCATAGTTATCAGCGTTTTGGGATCGCTTCGGGGGCGACCCGGGGTCGCGCGTTTGGTGACCAGGGCGTGCCGTAGGCGCTGCAGAAAATGTCACTGCATGACTGGATGATGGGGTGTATGGAAGAGCAAATTTGTGCCGCCCGAAGACCTCCAAAGCAGCAGTAGCAACACGCCACCCGTCATGTGGCCTGATTCACTTATTTGGTCGAGCGCACCTTCTCGCCTTGCTTACCTCGACCTCAACCACTGGATCAATTTGGCCAAATATCAGACTGGCCATAGCGATGGATCACGCCATAAGGCGCTTTTTGAAGCTTGTCACGCCGCGAGCTCGGAACAACGCGTTCTCTTCGCCCTAACGGACTCCCTCTTCGCGGAGATCTCCAACATCAAAGACCCGCGGCAGCGACGTGACATTGCACGAGTCATTGGGACGCTGACGCACTTCGATTACTTATTAGGTCGCCCCGACCTTATGCGGCACGAAATTCAATTTGCGTTGAACCGCCTCACAGGACAGAATCGAAGCCAATTCGTCCCCATCAGCTTGGTAAGGCGCGGAATCCTCCACGCCTTTGGCCGAGTCGGCGGGCTCAGGATCGAAGATCAGTCCGGCCAGGACATTTCTGAGCAACTTCGCCAAGAGCAGGGAGCGCCTCAATTTGATTCATGGCTGAGGGAACTAGAACTCACCGCAGAAGAAATGCTCCTAGCGGGTCCAGCAGATGAGGACATACCGGCTCTTGTTGCAGCCGGTTATGCACCTGAAGTGGCCAGAGCGACAACGGAACGACGGGCGGAGCAGGAGCGAGAGCAAGTCGGACGGCTGAACACATCGGAAAAGAACTGGCGTCGAGGCCGTCTGCGTGACGTTATCGCAGCGCGGGAGGCTAGCTTTGAATTGATCAACTTGTTCACTGAGGAATTCATTGCACGAGGTATCGACCTCGGACGGGCCACCGGAGGGACATTGCATGGTGTCCGTGCCCTAATGCTCGGAATGCCAAGCACGGCCGTATCCATAGAGCTGAAGACGCGGTATCACCAGGATGGCCAGAAGAAGTGGGCCGTAAACGACATCCACGACATAGATGCGCTTTCCGTCGCGGTACCTTACTGCGACATTGTCTTCACAGACGCAGCAGCCCGAAACGCTCTGGTGGCCGCCCATGTGAACCGCAGGATGAACACCGTGCTTCCGCGCACTTCTCAGGACATGGTTGAGGTCTTGGACTCACTTTGAGCCCTGGCTAAGAGTATGGGCGGCTGTATTCTCAGTGAGCAAGGCGGCACGGCAGCGTTGCCTAAGGCCGTGAGTTCCAGGTCCGGATGTTTTCAAAGGATTGCCGACGCGCCTACAAACGTGCCTGGTGCTCGCTCAGTAGGCTGAGCGCATCATGGCCGGTCAACTCTTGGGGGCACTCGTGTCGCTCGAAGCACTTATTCCCGATTATGAAGAGCGCGCTGCGTTCGTCAGAAAGTTCACCTTGGCTTGCGCAAAAGCAGTGCATGATCTGAGGGAAGAATCTCCCGCACCGTCAGAGAACCAAGTGGCTGACGAACTGGAGCGTCGAATACGAATCGAGATCGGCCCTGACTTCCCAATACCGCGACCCCAGTTGCTGCAGCTTGCCCAGGATGTGCTTGAGGACAGATAGCCACGGGTGAGGTCCGGCCTAACTTCTCCATTCCGACCTTGGCGCCGCCTAGCTTGACGAAATCTCCATTATCGGCATTTTGAAACAGGCACGTTATGGATCATGCGATGAACATACTCCTATCCCGCCCGTCGCAAAGCCAACCCCCGTAAAACGCGCCAATAAGGGCTTATATACGAGAAGTTGCAGCAACGACGGCTGGTCAGCGCGCGAGGAAAGGCCCCAGCTGAACTATGCGGATGAGCTTGCTAATACGACCAGCCCGTCGGCAACGAGCTTGCCGTTGTGGAGAACGGTGCGATTAGATCCGTTCTTCCGCTGGCGGCGGTGGGTGAAAACATGCAGGGAGCCGAAGTCCTGGATCAGTTACTGGTGGCTTCTGCGGAGCTAAGCAGTTGACCCAGTGGGCCGCCTTATTTGCGGCCCACTGGCGTTTCCCCGTATGTGAACTACCACCTGGAACAGGAACATGAAGAAACACACCCCCAAGCCCTCATGCGTAGTCCGGTCCTATGACTCCAGCGACCTTTCCACTGGTGACTTGGTCGAGGCACGGCAGGGCCAGGGCCTTCACCACCGCGGCCCGGTGGATGAGGCTCACCCCACCCTGGCAATGTTGTGGGTGCAGGACACCATCACGGGCACGCGGCGACTGGTCGATTTCGATTCATACGAGATCTTGGTTGAACGTTGATCGTGCCGGCGCTAGCCGCCATTGACCTAGAACCCCGGCACAAGCAACGGCAAAAACGGCGGAACACGGTGGTGCCGTGCTCCGGTGGCATCGTTGCTTTGTCCATCTCGGATGCTGGCGCTGCTGCCAAGTGTCGGTTGGCCTCCAGGAGACTTTCGAGCCCGCTTTCGGCCACGGGCGTATAGCGCAGTAGCTGGTGCCCGCTGGCCTCATCCCACTAGGCATAACTCCATCTTCCAAAGATGGAGAAGTTGTGTAAGGCTCCGGACTGCTGGGCTATCGCGAAAAAGGCTTTGGCAGCCCAGCAGTCAGCAAGGTAAGTGAGTGCCGTTTAGGGGCTGCAGGTCGGACGGGGCTGCCCGAGCTGCAACGGTTAGAATGTAACGGCTTTGGCAGCGTTGAGCGGGACGGGTACGAGTTCCTGCAGCTCCTCGAGGGTGCAGCCGAAGGTTTCGCGGACGGTGACGCCGTCGGGGCCGGTGAGGAAGACCGCTTTGTCGGTGTAGACGCGGGTGACGCAGCCGACGCCGGTGAGCGGGTAGGTGCAGGCTTCCACGATCTTGGAAGCGCCTTCGCGGGTGAGCAGGGTCATCATCACGAAGACGTCCTTCGCGCCGGTGGCCAAGTCCATGGCACCGCCGACGGCGGGAATGGCACCGGGTGCGCCGGTGTGCCAGTTGGCCAGGTCGCCGGTGGCCGAGACCTGGAACGCACCCAGGACACAGATGTCCAGGTGCCCGCCGCGCATGATCGCGAAGGAGTCCGCGTGGTGGAAATACGAGGCGCCCGGGAGTTCGGTGACGGGGATCTTCCCGGCGTTGATCAGGTCGCCGTCGATTTCCTCGCCCTTGGCCTCCGGTCCCATGCCGAGCATCCCGTTCTCCGTGTGGAGCGTGATGTTCTGCTCCTCCGTGAGGTAATTGGAGACCAGGGTGGGCTGGCCGATGCCCAGGTTCACAAAGGATCCGGGGGCGATGTCCCGGGCCACCAGGCGGGCAAGGTCATCGCGGCCCATGGCCGTCTCCGAGGTTTGGAGGGACGTTGCGGTGCTCATCTCAGGCCACCTTCTCTGCATTGCTGCCGGCTACGCGGACAATGCTGTTGACGTAAATTCCGGGGGTGACGACGTTCTCCGGGTCCAGGCTTCCGGTGGGGACCACCTCGGACACCTGGACGATGGTGTGCTTCGCCGCGGCGGCCATGATGGGCCCGAAGTTCCGGGCGGTCTTGCGGTAGACGAGGTTGCCCTTCCCGTCTGCTTTCAGTGCCTTGATCAGTGCGACGTCGGCGTGGATGGGGGTTTCGAACACCTGGCCGCGGCCGTCGATGATCCGGGTTTCCTTGCCCTCGGCCAGCATGGTCCCGTACCCGGTGGGGGTGAAGAATCCGCCGATCCCGGCTCCGGCGGCGCGGATCCGCTCTGCCAGGTTGCCCTGCGGCACGAGTTCCAGCTCGATCTCGCCGGCCTTGTACTTGGCATCGAAGTGCCAGGAGTCGGACTGCCGCGGGAAGGAACAGATCATCTTCCGCACCCGGCCCTCCTTGATCAGCAGCGCCAGGCCCTGGTCACCCTGGCCGGCGTTGTTGTTCACCACCGTCAGGTCCGTGGCGCCGCAGTCCATCAGCGCGTCAATCAGTTCGAACGGCTGCCCGGCGTTGCCGAACCCGCCGATCATCACCGTGGAACCGTCCTTGATCCCGGCCACGGCCTCCTGGACCGTATCGACAAAGTTCAGCATTCCCCTACGCCTTTCGAGCAGTTACGTTTTCCAGGACCACGGCGAGGCCCTGGCCCACGCCGATGCAGATCGCCGCGACGCCCCACCGCTCCCCCGAGGCCTGCAGGGACCGGGCAAGGGTGCCCAGGATCCGGGTTCCGGAGGCACCGAGCGGGTGGCCCATCGCGATGGCCCCGCCGTGCCGGTTCACAATGGCGGGGTCAATTCCCCAGGCGTTAATGCACGCCAGGGACTGCGCGGCAAACGCTTCGTTAAGTTCGACGGCGCCCACCTGGTCCCAGCCGATGCCCGCCTTCGCGAGGGCCTTGTTCGCCGCCTCCACCGGGGCGAACCCGAAGTACTGGGGGTCGTTGCCGTGCGCGCCGCGGCCCGCGATCCGGGCCAGCGGCTCCATCCCCAGCAGCCCGGCGGCGCTTTCGCTGCCGATCCATGCCGCGGAGGCGCCGTCGGACAACGGGGAAGCATTCCCGGCCGTGACCGTGCCGCCCACCTCGGCCCCCTCGGGCTCGTTGCGGAACACCGTCTTCAACGCCGCGAGCTTCTCGGCGGTGGAACCCGGGCGGATGCCCTCGTCCCGGACCAGGTCTGTGCCGGGGACCGGGGACCGGGGTTGTCGTAGAAGCCCTCGTCCCACGCGGAGGCGGACAGGTTATGCGAGGCCGCGGCGAATTCGTCCTGGTCCTGGCGGCTCACCTTGTACTTCTCCCGCAGCCGTTCGGTGGCCTCGCCCAGGGAAATGGTCCACTCCTTGGGCATCGCCTTGTTCACCAGACGCCAGCCCAGCGTGGTGGAGGCCATGGTGATGTCCCCGGCAGGGTAGGGTTTCTCCGTCTTGGGCAGCACCCAGGGGGCCCGGGACATCGACTCGGCACCGCCCACCAGCATCAGCTCGGCGTCGCCGGCGTTGATCTGGCGGGACGCGATAATCGCCGCATCCAGGGACGACCCGCAGAGCCGGTTCACCGTTGTGCCGGGAATGGACACCGGCAGTCCGGCCAGCAGGGTGCCCATCCGGGCGATGTTCCGGTTCTCCTCACCGGCGCCGTTGGCGTTGCCGAACACCACTTCATCAATCCGCTCCGGATCCAGCCCGGGCGCGCGCTTTACGGACTCCCTGATCACGTGCGCGGCGAGGTCGTCCGGCCGGACGGCGGCGAGGCCGGAGCCGAACTTGCCGAAGGGGGTGCGCACGGCGTCGTACACAAAAGCCTGGTTCATGGGGTTGTATCCATTTCTCGAAAGACCTGCTGGGCAGTCTTGAAGGCGGTGTTGGCGGAGGGGACTCCGCAGTAGATGGCGGTCTGTAGCAGGATTTCCTTGATCTCGTCCCTGCTGAGGCCGTTGGTGAGGGCAGCGCGGATGTGCATGGCCAGCTCTTCCCAGTGCCCGTGCGCCACCATGGCGGTGATGGTGACGGCGGAGCGCATCTGTCGGGTCAGGCCCGGGCGGGTCCAGATGCCACCCCAGGCGATCCGCGTAATCATGTCCTGGAAGTCTTCGGTGAAGTCGTCCTTGTTGGCGTTGGCCCGGTCCACGTGCGCGTCGCCCAGGACTTCGCGCCGGACCATCATGCCGCCGTCGTAAATATCCTGGCTGGTGGCGTCCGGCTGGACCACGCCATTTCTTTCAGTTCCGCTCATTTGGCTGCTCCCCGGGATTCGGCCCAGGAGAGAAGGCTGCGCATTAGTTCGGCAACATGGGCCGGTGCTTCGGCAGGAGCGAGGTGAGCCACACCCTCCAGGGTGACGGCCGTGGCGGTGCCTCCACCGGCCGTGATGCCTGCCGCCACTTCCAACGACGGCGGTGCGACGCCGTCCAGTGCTCCGGCGATCACCTGGGTGGGGACTCGGATGCTCCCCAGCTCCTCCCGGACGTCAAAGGCTGCCAGAGCTTCGCAGCAGTAGGCATAGCTGAATCGGTCGGCGTCGCGCAGGGCGTGCAGGAGACGGCTGCTCAATTCGGGCTCCCGGTCCATAAAACCGGGTGCGAACCAGCGCTGCGCGGAACCCTGGATCATCACCGGTGTGCCCTGGCTGCGGACAGTTCCGGCGCGTTCCAGCCACGCCTCGGGTGTGCCGAGCTTCGCAGCGCTGCACTGGACGGAGAGGCTCTTAAGGCGTTCGCCGTGCTTGATGCCCAGCTGCAGGCCGGTGGCACCGCCCAGGGAGACACCGGCGTAGTGGAAAGCTTCACCGGGGGCGATGGAGTCGACCAGGTCCACCACGGCCTCTGCCAGGTCCGAAACGTCGAACGCTTCGGTTGCGGCTGGTGAGACGCCGTGGCCGGGCAGGTCCCACGCCACCACATCGTAGTCGCTGCCCAGCAGGGATGCTGCCCGGTTCCAGAGGAGGGAGGACGTACCCAGGGAAGAACCGACCACAAGGAGGGGGTGGTCGCCAAGGGGCCGCTGGGGCGACAGCAGTGCGGCTTTCATGGCAAGTTTAGCCACGGCGGGCTCCTTCCTTTCTCGACGACATTCCACTTATGAGGACCGTAAACCTAGAGACTCGCATCCTGGCGGGGCCGAGTGTCTTAGCACTCCATCATTCGGCTCCGCCACTAGTCCTCGCAGCTCCCCTGATAACGGGAGAACCAACCTGCTCGGGCTGGGCTTCTCACGCTTGCGCACACCCTTGGCTTCCCTAGCCCAAACCAAGGGCCGTGCCCATTGTGTCATTTTCTTTTACTAATACTTGGCTTTATTGGTATTCTATGAATTAATCTTTGCTGATGCAAAACCGAACGGAGGGGTGAGTGGTGGATATCCGGCAGCTGAACTACTTCATAGCCGTGGCAGAGGAGCGCCACTTTGGTCGCGCGGCAAAGCGGCTGCACATGGCCCAGCCTCCGCTGTCGCAGCAGATCCGCCAGCTCGAGGAGCTTCTGGGCGTCAAACTGCTGAACCGCACCACGCGTCAGGTCGAGCTCACCGCCGCAGGGCAGGTGCTGCTGGACAGGGGCCGGCGGATTATCAACGAGCTGGAGACGCTCAAGGCTGACGTCCTCCAAGTCGGGCAAGGCGCCACTGGCGTCCTGCGTGTAGGATTCGCCGGCTCGGCGACCTACGGGGTCATGCCTCCGATCGTGCGCCGGGCCAAGCAGATCATGCCCAGACTGTCTCTGAGCCTCCACGGAGAGATGCTGACCCCCTCTATGGAGGAGGGGTTGCGGGAGGGTGCCCTTGATGCGGCATTACTCCGCCCACCGGTGGCGTCTCCAGAGATCGAATACCGCATTGTCGCCAGCGAACCGCTGGTGGTTGCTCTGCCGTCGTTCAGTCTCCTGGCAGAGGAGAGGCCAGTAGCAGTGTCCGAGCTGCAGGACCAGGACTTCATTGCCTATCCGCCCGATTCAGTGCTCCACCGCACCACTGCCGAGCTGTGCAGGCAGGCTGGGTTCCAGCCCCGGATCATCCAGGTCGCCGGGGAGACCTCAACGATGTTGTCATTCGTGGCCGCCGGGGGCGGAGTGGCGATCGTTCCCTCCAGTGTGCGGGCACTGCAACTGGAGGGCGTTGTCTACCGCAGCCTTGAGCACGCGCCGGAAGTTGACCTCGCTGTGGCTTGGCGGAGGGAAGACCGCTCCGCGTTACTGCACAACTTCCTCGACGTCGTCATCGCCGTGACCGAACCGGTCATCCCATAGTTCCTCTCACCGTTCCACAATCCCCGACGAAAGGCCCGACCCGCCCATGAAGATCGCAGCCGTCGAGGCGATCCCTTATTCGATCCCCTACACCCACCCCCTCCACTTCGCCTCTGGGGCAGTTCATGCAGCGGAACACGTGCTCGTTCGCGTCCGTACCGTTGATGGGATCGTTGGCACCGCCGATGCCCCGCCCCGGCCTTACACCTATGGCGAGACGCAAAAGTCGATCGTCGCCGTGATTGAAGACCTTTTCGCGCCCCAGCTGATTGGTTTGGACGTGTTCGACCGGGAGAAGGCGCAGGCCGTCATAGCCCGCACCGTTCACAACGAGGCCGCCAAGGGCGCGGTTGACATTGCGCTTTGGGACATCATCGGCCAAGCCCTGGACCAGCCAGTGACGAAGCTGCTGGGCGGGTACACGGACGCTCTGCGGGTATCGCACATGCTCGGGTTTAAGCCTGCCGCCGAACTGCTGGAGCTGGCCCTGCACTTCCGCGAAACCTACGGGATCACCACTTTCAAACTCAAAACGGGCCGGCGCCCCCTGTCTTTGGATGTGGAGGCCGCTAAAGTGCTGCGGGAGGGCCTGGGTGAGGAGGCCGAACTTTACCTGGACGCCAACCGTGGATGGTCGGCCAATGAAGCCGCCGAGGTCCTGCGCCGCACCAGTGATCTGGGCCTGCAATTTCTTGAGGAGCCTGATGATGCCCGCGAAGTGCTGGGCAGGCGGCGATTGGTGGCCAATTCCGCCATCCCGATTGCCGCGGATGAGTCCGCCCCCACCCTCGGGGAAGCCGCCAGGGAGATCCTGACCGGCGGGGCGAACCTGCTGGCTGTTAAGACGGCCCGCTCTGGCTTTACTGAGGCAGCGAAGATTGTCGGGATGGCAGAGGGCATGGGGGTGGACGTCTACATCGGTAACCAGATTGATACCCAGGTCGGTACTGTCGCCTCGGTGGTGTTCGGGGCGGCTTTCGCCCATACCGCGAAGCGGGCCGCGGAGTTGTCCAACTACCTCGACATGGCGGATGACCTCCTAGCCGATCCCCTGACCATCACCGACGGGCGCATCCATGTACGGCAGGTGCCCGGAGCCGGAACGATCATCGACGAGGACAAACTGACACGCTACCGCAGCGATCGCTAGACACCAATATCCCCAATGGAAGGACACAACGGTGAAGTATCTGGTTCACATGGACGTCAACCTGCCCCTCGACATGGCTCCTGAGGAGGCTGCAAAGATTAAGGCGACCGAGAAGGCCTATTCCCAGACATTGCAGCGCTCGGGAAAATGGCCGGAAATCTGGCGCGTCGTGGGCGAGTATGCCAACTACTCCGTTTTTGACGTCGACTCCCATGACGAGCTGCACGAGATCCTGCAGAACCTGCCGTTGTTCCCCTACATGGACATCTCCGTGGTGCCTTTGGCCAAGCATCCTTCCGATGTGAAGTAGCACCCGCCCCTGCTTTACTGGCAAAGGTGTCGAACAGGTTAGTCGGCTGTCTGGTAGCGGGCAGCAAGCTCGCTGCGGGAGCGGATGCCGAGCTTCGAGTAGATGCGGGTCAAGTGGTACTGAACCGTCTTCTCGGCTACGAACAGGGTGCGCGCTGCCTCTTTGTTGGTGGCCCCGGATGCCACGAGCTGGGCAACCGCCTGTTCCTGGGTCGTGAGGCTGACGCGGGTGCGATCTACGGCTACGAGCACCGGATCGGCGGGGTCGGGCAGGGTGCCAACGTCGAGACCAGTTGCCTTAAGTTCCCGGTCGCACCGGTCCACGTACGTGGCAGCACCGAGTGACTCGTAAAGGTCCCGGGCCGCCCTGAGCACCGAGGACGCCAGTCGCCGCTTGCCGGCCCGGCGCATGGACTGGCCGAATGCGAAGCTGATTCGTGCGCGCAGGTACGGGCGATGAAGTCCGCGCAGGTGCCCCAGGGCCGCCTCGAAGTGCTCCCGCGCCGTGTCGGGATCCCCTTGGGCGGCCAGGAGCCGGCCACGTGCCCAGGCCATTCGGGCCAGATCCGAGGGAATGTCCCGTTCCCGGCGAACTTGCTCAAAAGCGGTCAGGAAGGCCTCTGCTTCGTCGAGCCGGTCGGTCATGACGAGTGCGTTGACGTAAGTGTCCTGCCATGGCCAGAACGAGACCCGCTGGTCAGTCCAGGGGTCAAGGTCCGTGAGGGGCCGCATCGCCGCCAGGGCTCCGTCGTAGTCTGCCCGGGCCTCATGGAAGCGGGCGCGGGCCAGGCTGGCCGGAACTTGCATTGCCCGGTAGGTACCCGCCTGCACGGCCGCCTGGGAGACGTAGTGCCGTGCCCGGTCCCAGTCGCCCCGCATGGACCACAGTTCTGCCCCCGTCCAGTACAGGAGGGGCCGGATCAACGGCATCCGGGAGGTTTCGAGCCGCACAGAGGCGCGGGCAACTGTGGCTGCCGCCGAGTCCCAATCCCCCAGCACCAGCTGCGTACGGGCCAGCCAGGCCTCCGCCCAAAGGGAGATGCGCAAGGAACCTCCGCGGTACCCCGTGGGTGCTGCGGCCTCAAAATTGACCAAAGCCGTCTCAGCATTATCGGTGCGAAGGGCTAACCAGCCGGCCCCCATCTGCACACGCTGTTTCTGAGGGTTCTCCGCGGCGTGCTCAAAAGCCCTGCCGTAGGAAGCCTCCGCGGCCGCCAGCCGCCCCTGCGCGAACAACCCCAGGCCGTAGATGGCCTCGGATTCGATATGCGCGGGGGTGCCTGGCTCCGTCAAAGACATGGCCTGCTCCGCCCAGCCGGTGATGACCGGACCATCCCAGGAGGCCAACCCGTGAAGGGTGAACCGCTGAGCAATCCGCGCGGCACCGGCCGGGTCCTGGCGAGCGTTGCTAGTGCGCCATGCAGTTTCCAGCTGGGTCTGCGCGCTGTGGTTCTGCCCGGATACCGTGTTGAGGTAGCCGAGTACCGAAGAGCGCAGAGGCGAAAACGGCATGGCGTCTACGGAAGCCGTCCAGGTGTCCGCCTCTGCAATATTGCCCGACCCGACCAAGGCGTCCACAGCCCGCAGCAAACGCTCCTCACGGACTCGCCGGTCCGCAGCGAGGCGGGAAGCGGAGAATAGGGCCGTGGCGGCGTCGTGCCACGCCCCCGCTACGGCCTGCCGCCGGGCATAATCCTCCAACTCCATGGCGAGCTCCTCATCGGACCCGGGTGTGGCGGACACCCGATGCCCGAGACGATCACCCTCGGCCTGCACGGCGGCGGCCGCTCGCCGATGCAGCTCCATCCGCCGGCTGGGCACGATCTGCTCGTAGACGGTCTCCGCGGCACCGGCTTCGCAGAACTCCGCCACTGAACGCAGCCGGTCCACGGACAACCGGAGGAACCCGGCCCTGTGGGCCTCGTCCAGCGCGTCGATAAGCGGGTCTACACCGCTCACGGACGCGACCTCGGCGGTCCCGGCATTTTTCCCCAGTACTGCCACAGCTTCCGCCACGGCGGTCAGCCCTGGGGAAGCCGCACCGAGGACGCTGTTCACCCTGGCCCGGGCCCGCAAACTGGGGGGCAGGGAGGGAAACCAGGAATGCCATGTCTCCTCGGGCAGCTCGCCGAGCAGATCCACGACAAGCTGGGGCGACCCCTTGGTGTGCTGCACGAGTCCATGGGCCGCGGTTGCGCTCAGGTCGATGCCAAACGAACGCTTGGCCAGATCCA
Source organism: Arthrobacter sp. MDT2-3 (assembly GCF_059090465.1). NCBI lineage: Bacteria > Bacillati > Actinomycetota > Actinomycetes > Micrococcales > Micrococcaceae > Arthrobacter > Arthrobacter sp. MDT2-3. Next base: position 159,306 of record NZ_JBNHFS010000006.1, read on the forward strand.
GGACCTGTTCGGGGGACAAGGGCTCCAGCTGAAAGCGGGAGACCTGGTGACCGGTCAGGAAATCCAGCACACCGGCGGGGACGTCCTGAGCCTGCGACAGGTCAGCGGTAAGCACGAACATCACGCGCTTGCCATGGAGTCTGCGTATCACGAAGATGAGGATGCGCAGGCTCTCCTCGTCCAGGTGCTGGACGTCATCGACGGCAACGAGCACGCAGTTGTGCGACTGCAGCCCTTCAAGGTGCGTGCTCAACGTGGAGGCGTAGTTGAGAAGCTGGGAAGGGGTAAGGTCGGCGGCAGGAACTGCGGACGCGGCGGGGCCGCCGTCGTGGCCCTTTGCCGAACGCAGCAGTGGCTCCTTCATGAGCTGCGAATACCCGGCAAGGGCGAACTGTTTCTCCCACGCGTCTCCTGTAGCCGAGAGCACGCGCACGCCGCGGGCAAGGGAGCGGCAATGCTCCAGGAAGTGTTCCAGTACCGCGGTCTTGCCGGATCCATTGGGACCAGTGAGCAGAACACTGCATACCTGCCCTTTGCGCACTGTTTCGAGAGTATGCAGCAGCTCCTCGAAGATCCCGGCCCGCCCAACGAGGGGCAGATGCTCGCCCGTCTCGCTGAGATGGGAGACCGTCGTCATGGCTGCAATTCTACCGGCGCGTGGGGTAGGGCCATGACGACGGACTACCAAGGGGGCCTGTTCAGCCGCGGTCGCCGCCAGCCACGGCGAGTACACTGCCTGTGACATAGGAAGCCTCGTCGGAGGCAAGAAACACGATGGGGGCGGCCTGCTCGTCCAAGGTGCCGTAGCGTTTCATGAACGTGGACTCGACGGTCTGGTCCACAATGACCTGATACCAGGCTTTTTCCTTGGAGGAGTCTGCCTCCGGACCCCGCTTGACCTTCCGGGGCGGGGCTTCCGTGCCTCCTGGGGCGGTAGCCACCACGCGGATGCCGCGGCCTGAAACCTCCATGGCCAGGGATTGGGTCAGGGCGTTGATCCCGCCCTTCGCGGCTGCATAGGGGACGCGGTGCAATCCCCGGGTGGCCACCGAGGAGACATTTACGATGGTGCCCGCGCCCCGCTCGAGCATGGCCGGCAGCACAGCCCGACACGACCAGAGGGTAGGAAAGAGCGAACGGCGGATCTCCTTCTCAATTTTTTCCTCGTCGTACTCCTCGTAGGGCCTGGCCCAGATGGTGCCGCCCACGTTGTTGATCAGCACATCCACGCGGCCGTGAGCGGCCAGAGCCGCGTCAACGGCCTCCTGAGCGCCGGTGAAGGTCTCAAGATCCGCGGTCACAGAGGTGGCGGACCCCGTGGAACCCGAGGTCTTGGCATTTTCGTTGATACTGCGGGCGACGTCGTGCACCAAGGTGGCGCGGTCCACGAGTATGACGGTGCCGCCCTCGGCGGCGATCCGCTCGGCCACCTTCTGCCCGATACCCTGAGCCGAGCCGGTTACAAGCGCGACTTTTTCAGCGAAGCGTCCGGGTGTGATGAATTGTCCTGCATACGGTGGTGTTCCCATCAGCTGCCGGCTACCTTGGCATCGATCGCGGTGGCCATGGTTTGCTTGGCGTCGCGGGCGTGAGCCATGATGACTTCGCGGGCGCGCTCCTTGTCACGGCGTTCGAAGGCGTCCACGATGTCAACGTGATCCTGGGCGACGCGGGCGAAGATTTCTGTGCCCTTCTCGAAGGTTGCCGCCATCTGGGCATGGACATTGAGCCGCCGGTAGGACTCCAGCAGCATGGGGTTGTCGGAGATCACGAAGAGATACTCGTGGAACTCCTCGTTCGTGCGCACGTATTCCTCGGGATTCTGGACCGTCCCGGCCCCGACGGAGTGTGTCGTCGCTTCGGCGAGGCGGCGGAACTGCTGCAGCTGTTCCTCGCTGAGGCGCCCTATCATCAACTCGGTGACTGCCAACTCGAGCCCCATACGCGCATCAAGGTGGGCGAAACTATCCTCCTTGCGGAACTCCAGTCGGCCGGTCTCCAAGGAGGAGATGGCCTCGACGCGGGTGATCTTGTCGCCCTCGGCCGCGACTTTTTCAGCCGGGGCGGGTGCGCCTGTTTCGGCATCGCCGCCAGTGCTCTCCTTCGGCGCGAATCGCTCGAAGTAGAAGTTTGCCGGCTGCACGCCCTCAGCATCCAGCCACTTGGTAACAGCATTGACCATGGGGGGCGGCCCGCACAGGTAAATGTCTACGTCCCCGTCGTTGAGGTGTTCGGGACTGATGATCTGGGTGACGTATCCGGTGTGGGGGGCCGAGGTGCCGGGTTCGGAGGCAATGTAGTCCCAAGTGAAGCGCGGCAGCTTTTCCTCGTAGGCGCGCAACCAGTCGAGGCCGACGATATCTGCCTCACGGGTCACGCCGTAGATCAGGTGCACCGGGGTGGCCGGGGGGTTACTGGCGAGCTTTTCCAGAATCGACAGCAGCGGGGCCAGGCCCGTTCCGCCAGCCAGCAGCAGCAGGGGCCGCTTGGGTTCGCGCAGGAAAAAGGAGCCGTAGGGGCCGGTGAACTCGATCTTGTCACCGACCTCCGCGCGATCTCGCAGGTACTCGGACATTGCACCCTGCGGGGTGATGCGCACCATGAATGAGGCATCCTCGACGACGGGTCCGCTGCTGAACGAGTAGGAGCGCTCCGCGTCGGTGCCGGGGACCTTGATGTTGACGTACTGGCCCGGCAGGAAAGCCATGGCATCCCGGCCTTCCACGCCGAGTGTGAAGGAGATCGTGGACTCGGAGTGCTTGTCAATCTGCTTGAGCGTCGAGGTGAACGCGGCTGCGGAGGTCTTTGCTGACTCGGACGTGGCAGGGATCTGGATGGTCATGTCTGACTCAGGGACCGCCTGGCAGGTGAGGAGGTAGCCCTTTTCGAGCTCATCATCTGTCATCGCGTCGTCGATGAAGTCCCCCGGATCGAATGATCCAGAGTCGCAGAAGGCCTTGCAGGTGCCGCAGGCCCCGTCGCGGCAGTCCGCGGGGATATTGATTCGTGCCTTGTACGCGGCGTCCATGACGGTCTCGTAGTTGCCGACTTTGACGACCTTTGTGACGCCGTCTTCGAAGCTGAGGGCTACCTGGTGGCCCATAATTGTCCCTCCTGGGGTTGGACGCACGTCGTGCGCCCGGGGAAGTGCTGTTTGAAGATGCTCGCTGGGAGCGGGGAAATGGTGGCGCCGCGGCGCGGCCTTGCCGTACCTGAGTCAGGTCTGTCGCCTCGCCGCGGCGGAAGTGGTTACACCATGTAGACGTCAACGACATGGTGGATGTAGTCGTTTTTAAGCACGACCTTCTTCCGAAGGATCCTGGGCTGCTCGCCTGAGAGGTCGATGATGTAGAAGCTGGTGCCGAAGTAGGTGTCGGTCGTCTGGTACCGGTAGTAGAGGGTAAACCAGTTGAAACGCACTTCCACCCGGTCGCCGGAGCGCTCGAGGACTTCGACGTTGGTGATGTTGTGCCCGGTGCGTGGGTCCGGCAGGGAGGTGGCAGAGGAGCGGTCGGTCTTTATTCTGAAAACCCGGTCCTCGAGGCCGCCGCGGTTGTCGTAGTAGATGAGTGAAATTTCGGACTGGGGATCCTCGGTCAACGTGTCGTTGTCATCCCAGGCCGGCATCCAGAATTCGGCATTCGGGTGGTAGCACTCGAGCCATTCGTCGAATTGGCGGTCGTCGAGCAGGCGCGCCTCGCGGTAGAGGAAGGAACACACTGTTTCCAGGGTCGCTATGTCCTCGGCGGTTTTGAACGCCGCCACGGGATTGAGCAGGTTGGTCATGATAGAAATTCCTTTGCAAGTTCCGGGCGGAGCCCGGACGAGGGGATGGTCAGGCGGTGACGGGGGCGGTCTCCTGTGCGGAGCGCTCCTCTTCAGCGAGGCCCTTTTCCATTACCTCTTTCCAGAAGGTGTGCTGGATCGGGTAGAGCCCCTCGTCCTCGGTTCGGACGCCGGAGGCGATAACCTGCGTCATGCCCAGTGCCATGGCTTGCTCGTCCGGACCCAGGATTTCGTGCGTGGATCCGCGGGTCATGTCGTTCCAGGGTGCAGTCCGGGCCCAGTAGGTCTTGTTGCAGGAGCGGAATTCCTCGAGGTCGTCCGGGGTGGCCATGCCGGTGGCGTTGAAGAAGTCCTCGTACTGGCGGATGCGCTTGGTACGGTTCTCCGCGGACTCACCCTTGGGGGCGATGCAGTAGATCGTAACCTCGGTCTGGTCTGCCGAGATGGGCCGGAAGTGGCGGATTTGGGAGGAGAACTGGTCCATGATGTAGACGTTCGGGTAGATGCAAAGGTTGCGCGAGATGTTGATCATGAAGTTCGCCATCTCTTCGCCGTATTTGCTGACGAGTTCGTCCCGCCGGTCCCACAGCGGGCGGTCCTGTGCATTGGACCATTCCTGCCACAGCAGCAGGTGGCCGTGCTTGTAAGAGTAGAACCCGCCCTTGACTTTGCCCCACTGGCCGGCGTCCATGGCCTTGGTTGTGTTGGCGGAGTCGCCGGCAGCGCGGCGGGCCGTGGTCGCGGCATAGTTCCAGTGCACGGATGTGACGTGGTAGCCGTCGGCCCCGTTTTCTGCCTGTACTTTCCAGTTGCCGTCATAGGTGTAGGTCGAAGCGCCGCGCAGCACTTCGAGTCCTTCTGGAGACTGATCGACGATGGAGTCAATTACCTTGGTGGCATCGCCCAGGTGCTCCTCGAGTGGCAGGACGTCCGGGTTCAGGGAGCCGAACAGGAAGCCGCGATAGGACTCGAAACGCGCAACCTTGGTCAGGTCATGGGAGCCGTTTTTGTTGAAAGTTTCCGGGTAGCCGCCGTTGCGGGCTTCCTTGACCTTAAGCAGCTCGCCGGAGTTCTTGAACGTCCAGCCGTGGAAAGGGCAAGTGAACGTGGTGCGGTTGTCCGTCTTGCGTCGGCACAGCATGGCACCGCGGTGGGAACAAGCGTTGACGATGCAGTTGAGCTTCTCTTCCTTGTCCCGGGTGATCACTACGGGTGTCCGGCCGATGTAGGTCGTGAAGTAATCGCCCACATTCGGGATCTGCGATTCGTGCGCCAAATAAACCCAGTTGCCCTCGAAAATGTACTTCATTTCCATCTCGAAGATCTGCTCGTCGGTGAAGATCTCCCGTTTGGCCCGGATGATGCCGCGTTCGCGGTCATCGATTACGGCGTCGGCTAGAACCTCGCGGACGTGGGTCAAACTTTCGGTCATGACGTGCTCCTTCTGCGGTGAAGTGCTGGGAACGGTTAGCGCGGCAGGCCTGGCGCGAGGGCCGCTCAGCCAAAAAGGTATATGCCAATTGTGGACCCCGGTGACACCGCTCACATCAGGCAAATACCTAGGTTTAGCCAAGGGGGTCGTTATGTAGCGTTTGAGACAAATAATCGCTCTAATCCATATTTGTATCGTCCTGATGTGGCGATTAGCCTGAATAGCGGCATCACGTGCCGGTTCTTGTCGGGGCCATTCCTGCGCCGGCGCGTTACACGGGGCAGGAGCGGTTCCTGCTACCGGATTCAACGAAGAATGTGGAGATCACTATGACCGATACCCAGGCGGACACCCGCCAAGAAAAAGAGGGCTCCGCGGTAGAGGCCGGCTCGAAAGCAACGGAGCGTTTCACCGCATCCGGCAAGACGACTTCCATTGCAGTTTCCCAGGAGCGAGTTAGCCTGCTGGCTGGAGAAGCCATCAAGTCAATCAATGATTTGGCGGTGAAGCATCAGGTCACTTACGACGAGTTCAACGCCCTTAAGGCATGGCTGATAAAGGTCGGCACTGACGGCGAGTGGCCGCTGTTCCTGGACGTGTGGCTGGAGCACACGATCGAGGACATTAACTCGCAAGACCGCCCAGGCACCAAGGGCACCATCGAGGGCCCCTACTACGTGCCGAACTCCCCCGTCCTGGAAACCCCCGCCACGGTAGAGATGCGTGAGAATGAGCAGGGCACCCCGCTGAGGTTTAGCGGCAATTTCACCGACACGGCCGGCAAACCTATACCTGGCGCCCAAATCGAGATCTGGCACGCCGACGCAGCCGGGTTCTACTCCCAGTACGCCCCCGGCCTGCCCGAATGGTTGTTCCGCGCCACCGTGAAGGCCGATGAGACCGGCTACTTCGAGATCCACACCGTCCGCCCGGCCCCCTACCAGATCCCCACGGACGGGGCTTGCGGACAGCTCATCGCCGCTGCAGGTTGGCACGCCTGGCGTCCGGCCCACATCCACATCAAGGTTTCTGCCCCCGGTTACCAGCCCGTCACCCAGCAGCTGTACTTTCCCGGGGACCCGCACAACGCCGACGACATCGCCTCGGCGGTCAAGGATGAGCTCATGCTCGACCCCAAGCCCCGCACCGACGGCGGCCAGGGTGAGGAAGCCGCTTATAACTACGTCCTGGCCAAGGAGGGCGAGCACAGGTAACAGCCTGTTTCCCTAAAACTGGCACAGGTCCGCAGCCTGCCGCAATGGTGCCCCGGAGCAGCCGCTTCGGGGCACCTCCGCGTTTGCGACCTCTCCGGTGACCGGCGGGAGAAATCGGCGGCACACTCAAGCCCACGATTGCCTGCACTCCGCAGGTGTTCAGCCGGTCCCGGCCAGATCCGACGGCGCTCACATCCGCCCCAGCCTGATCCCTCGCGGGCGGCGTATCAGTGCCAAGGCGACGACGGAAGTGTTCCCGTTCTCTGACGAAGTTGGTACAGGCCGCAGCGGCGGCCCAATCAGATTGAGACCGGTGCTAAAGCTCGGCGTGGTCCTGGCGCTCCAGCAAACGGGACACGGCGTAACCCATGACAACGCCCCAGAAGGCAGCGTGGATGTTGAAAAGATTCAGGCCCGAGATCGTGACAACGAAAGTCACCAGCGCTCCCAGGGTGCAGGACGAGGCAAAAGCAGTGACGAAAGCCTGTTGCAAAGCCCGCAGCATAGCGATGCCCCCTAGCGCCAGAATGAAAGCTTCCGGGGTCCCGAGCATAAGGCGGGTCAGTGTGGGGGCCAGCAGAGCGCAGACCAGAGACAGCAAACCATAGATTATTGCTGCGGTGTACTGTCGCTGTTTCTGTCCGGAACCCGTCAGCAGGGTGTTAGTGGGGCCGGTTACACACGCAGAGACAGCACCAAGGCTGGCATTTAGCAGTGAGAACACCCCCGAACTCATCGCAAAAACGTTGATCGGCGGGCGGTGGCCAGCGGCACGGAGCACTGCAGTCCCTTGGCCGTTCTGTACCACCAGTACCGTCAGAACCAGCGGAATGACCAGTTCCAGCTGAGCGGCCCAAGTAAACACAGGAGCGGTAGACACGGCAGTGGCGAAAACCGGTCCCCCCTCTTCCATAGTGAAGCGGCCAGTGAGCGCGACCGCGGCGACGCCTGCCATCAAAGCTCCAAGCACCGGAGGGAGATATTTGCCGAGGGAGGGCACGGCAGCAAGCACAAGGAACGCAACCACCATCGGTATCGCCACTGCCGGGTCGGCCTGGGAGGACGAGACGATGTCCGTTCCGAACCGAAGAAACACGGCCGCGACCATGGCCATGACGATGGGCAAGGGAATCGCGGCCGTAACCCTTCGGACTACCCCCGTGGCGCCAAGGACGAGGATCAGCACACCAGACGAGAAAAACGCCCCAACCACCTCAGAAAAGGACAAGTGCTGCAGGGACGGCCCCAACAGCACAGTCCCAGGAATGGACCAAGCGAAGCCCAACGGCTGGCGGTAGAGCATCGACATGAGCAGGGTCGCGGCGCCGGCCGAGAGGAAAATAGCGAAAACCCACGACGCGACCTGAGCCTGGGTCAAACCGCCGACGGATGCGACGGTAAGAGTGACCGCAATCGGGCCGGAGGCGGAAAAGACCAGTCCTACGATTCCATTAGAGACGTAGGACGGCCCGATGTCCCGCAGAACATCGCGCACCCTTGCCGGCCTGATCCCGGGCCGCTCGAACAGCGGCAACGCTCGGGGAGTCGTGCCGGATCCCGCCTTGACTGTTGCGGACGCGGGAGGATCGGAGTCAAACATAGTCGCTCCTGAGCGAATGTGTGTTGGGCAGGAGGAACCCCACCGTTTCTGAATTACACCGGCGCAGACCCATCATCCGTGCGGCCATCGTTCCTGGCGGAGGCCCAGTACTGGAGCCTCCAGCCACTCACCAAGGTGGTAACGTCGGCAACGAACCCTCAGCCTCGACACTGCGGGCGTCACCACGAGCCAACCAGCCGAGCATGCCCTCGCGGTCCGAGACCACGTGCAGGGTCCCGTCCCCGATTACCCACTCATCGCGTTCTTCTGTAACCAGCGTCATGCCCGGGGCGCCTTTGGCACGCATCGTACGCACTGCCGCCTCCAACGCGTCAAGCAGCGAGTCAGGGTCGGCCTCCTCGATGGTCCAAGTGGTGTTTAGGTCGTGGTGATGGACGACCACCTCGGCGACACGCAGCGCCACGATGCCGGTCGCCGGTATCCGTTTGTCGTGCAGTCGCACCTCCTCCACCACCACCTCACCGGACAACCGCTGGGACTGCTCTGCGAAGTACGCAGCAGAATCCCGTAGCTCGGCGAGCAAGTCTTCACGTGGCAAGGCAACGAGAGCGGCAATTTCCTGGGCGCGGGCCTCGGGCGACGCGTAGAGCTGCTGCTCCTGCCCAGTGGTGGCCCAGTCGATGAGCTTTACCAAAGCCCGGCCGTTGGAGGCGAGGTGGGCGATGACGTCGGCTCGGCTCCATTCCTTGCAGAGGGAGGGTGCCAAAAATTCCCCGTCGGACAGGGACTCCACAGTAGCCAAGAACATGTTGGTCTCACGGCCGAGGCGGGACAGATCCGAGTGCAGGCGCGCGGGATTGATCATGTTGCCATCGTAATCAGGGCATCAATCACGAATCACCCAATTCGGCCAGATCATCTATACCTAAATCACACGGACTCAGACGAAATACATATCCAGCTAGAACTTTCCTCGTGCCTGAAGAAGCCACGGCGGCGGAGGACTGGGCCGCCTCCGTCCGGCCTGGCAGCCACGTGCATGACCCCAAGGCGCGGACAACTTGCAGCACGAAACCTGGAAGCAATCCATTACCCGAGATTCGGTACCTACACGTGGCCGCAGCTACCCCGGACTTCTAGGGCGCCGTTCGGGGCCAAAAACCATCCCCCTAGTACCCGCTCACCGGTGCTGACCAACCTGATGGAGCAAGGCGCCGCCGTTCCCTTCGCCACGGCCGCCGACCTTGGCATCTGCCATTCGGCCCGATTCATACCGACGAAATCTAAAAGACCCCCCAGTACGAACCTTGGTACATACCTAGTATGACAGCCATCACAACACTGCCAGACTTGCAAGGCAGCTAGGGATACTTAACCAGTTCCCGGCTCCACACTCTTTCCATGCTCTGTTCAGAGAGGACCCGGGCATATGCTTCAGCAAAACCCCACCATTGCCGAGAATCCACGTAAGGAGGCTCGCACCGCAAAGTGGGTCGCTTTCGTCATTTGCACAGCACTGCTCTTTGACGGTTACGACCTTGTTATTTACGGGACCGTCCTGCCGGGACTGCTGGCGGACGCCGGCCAGATTGGCGCATTCGATGCCGCTATGGCAGGCCTGCTTGGTTCCTGGGCACTCATAGGAGTGCTCGTCGGGTCACTGATCTGCGGTGCGGTCGGCGACTTCTTTGGCCGGAGACGCCTCATGCTCCTGGGCATCGCATGGTTCTCCGTTGGCATGTTCATCACGGCGTTCACCACCACCGTCACTTCCTTTGGCGCGATGCGTTTCATCACCGGACTCGGCCTCGGCGTCGTCATTGCCACGGCCGGTGCAACCATGGCCGAGTTCGCACCGGCAGGTAAACGCCACGTGTACAACGCCGTCGTTTACTCGGGTATTCCTGCTGGGGGCGTGTTTGCATCCGTTATGGGCATCTTGTTTTTGGACGACATTGGCTGGCGCGGGCTGTTCATGATCGGGGCCCTGCCACTCGTGCTCCTCCTGCCGATCGCGTGGTTCAAGCTACCCGAGTCTCCGCGTTGGCTGCTTGCTCGCGGCCGTGAACAGGAGGCCCTGGCTGCAGCGCAGCGCACAGGTGTCCCGCTGGTCGAGGAGCGAATCATCCAGCAGATTGGCGCTGCCCCGCAAAAGACCGGTTTCGCCGCAGTGTTTTCCCGTCAGTTTGCCCTCGCATCAGTCCTGCTCGGCCTGATGTCATTCTCGGGTCTGTTGCTCACTTACGGCTTGAACACCTGGTTGCCCAAGATCATGGAGGGGTATGGCTATGGGCGCACCTACTCCCTGTTCTTCCCGCTGGCACTAAACCTCGGAGCCGTGGTAGGCGGTCTGCTCGCCTCCCGGGTAGCAGACAAAACCGGTCCACAGCGCGTTATCGCCGGCACCTTCGTGCTGGCCGCCATCACCTTGGTGCTGATGACCTTCGGCTTCCCGCTTCCCCTTCTGTTCACGTTCATCGCCCTGGCCGGCGTAGGTACACTCGGCACTCAAGTGTTGATCTATGGATTCCAATCCAACTACTTCACCACTAACGCCCGTGCAGCTGGCGTGGCATGGTGCGCAAGCTTGGGTCGCTTGGGCGGCATTTTTGGTCCAATCATCGGAGGGTGGCTGGCCGCAGCGGGTATCGGGGGATCAACAGCGTTCTACATCTACGGCGGTGTGGCGCTATTCGGCGCCATTGTGACCGTCCTTGTGCCCCGCCAACGCAAGCTGGAAGAGGCTGAACACAAGGTCCACGAGATAGTGGAGCATGGCGCGGAGGGTGAGCTCCCTATCGCCCCTTCCACCCGCAGTTGAACCACCGGCGAGCGTTCCAAGGACGCGCTCTCGTTACTGCTGCTTCACGCGCTACATTCCTGTTGCAGATAGCGGTAGGTTCGCTGAGCACAGATAGGTTGCGAGTTGCACTCGTCTTTCCATGATTCGCAAAGCTATTGTCCTTGGTCGGCGCCGCTGAGAGGCTCTATGTGGGGTAGCCATACGTCAAGCTGAACCACACCCAAAGCTGACACAGGGCTGCTGCCGGGGAATCGATCTACGTTTGGACGAGAAGTCGGGTTCGCCCGCCCACAGCCGGGGATAATTCTCATAGGTTATCCACCGCTACTGCTGCCAGGGAGCTATCTCAACGGCTCCCAATCCCAGCCGTGGAGAACCCGGAATTGACCCCAGCCATGGACGGATCAGAGTCGCGATCAGTTCCGGAGTGTGATCAACGAGCAAGGGTTTGCCCGGCCGAGGCAGGTTGACGGAATATCCGTTATCGGCGTTCAAAAACTAGTGGCGGAGTGGCGGAAAAGAGCTGCTCCTGCGCTCGGTGATGAGGCCAGTGGGAGCTACGTGCTCACACATAGGCCGTGTTCAGTGCCGTATGCAATAGAGTCGCACTCTTTCAGAGCAGATCGAGTTCCCGTGTGAAGCCGAACGGAATATCGGGGCTAAGTGCGAGCGTATACGTCGTGAAGTCCACCCTAGTGACGAGAAGGCCCCAGCTCGTGGCCTTCTCGCGCAGTACTGCACTGGCTTGCTCCAGTTCGCGGTCTAATGAAGCGGCGTCCTCGACTTTGACAACGATAAGCGACGTCTCTGCTGACATGGTGGTTCATCTGCCTTCGATTAGCTCGTGAGTTTTTTAGACCTTTGCGGGTTCATTCCGGCGTGTGGTGTGCGATGAGCTTTGTGGCCTCCACGGCTTGCTGTAGCCGCAGAGGAAGATTGCCAAAGCCAGCTTTACAAAAGGGCCATAATCGGCGTTTAGGCAACGGGAGTTCCCGTGCGTGAAGGAATTCAGCGTTAGCGGTAATGCCTCTACTATTAAGGGCTCAGCACAGGTGTACGTTGACGGCGAGACCGCCGGTGGCTGAGTCCTGTCCCTGCACCAGGGGCTGCCATCAACGCGCGGTGTTCAGCCCTTCTCCCAGCTGTACTCAATCCAGACTTCGTAGCCGCCTGCGCGTTCGATCATTTCCCTGGAGTAGGCCCCCTCAGCGGCCAGCCAGAGGATGGACCCGTCCTGGGTGACGCAGTCCACCACACCTGAGCGGACCGTCTGACCGTTGTTTCTGATCTCCACGTACTCGCCGATGATGGGAAACCAGTCGTGTTGACAGTGAAATGACATGTGCAGTGCTTCCTTGCCGTTCGCCTAACTGTGTCGGGCTAAGGAGCCCAAGATTGTTGCCCGGAGCTTGTCCGGCCGGTGCATCCGAAGTCCAATTGAGTGCCGCGTCAAAGGCGATGGTGTTCCTGCTGCTGCCCGGCGTCCTTCTCACGGGAAAGTCCTTCCGATCGAGAGTTAAGTCTTTTGCGGGGCTTCGGCAGAAGCGATTCGGTGCGGACATCGTTGCTATGCGGGATCGCGGGCGTCGTGTCGGGTAATCCCTGCGACCAATGTGCGCGTGACGCGGGCGGTCAAGAGGGCTGAGGTGCCGACGGTGAAGGGGTCGATATCGACCATAATTAGGTCGGCGTCGTAGCCCGCGCGAAGGCGTCCGCGTCGCGTGCCGTCTCCGACTGATGCAGCGGCATCGCGGGTGCCGTGTCCGATGGCACTGTCCAGCGTGAGCGCGTACTGCGGGTGCACGGCCGGGAACCGGTCGTCTAGTGCCGACGCTCTGGTGGCCGCGATGTACATATTGGGCAGGGGTTGATGTGGGGCCGTCGGCGCGTCGGTAGAGAACGCGAGAAGGGTTCCTGCGGCTTCATACTCGGGCCAGGCAAAGGCTCTGTCGACTCGGTCGTCTCCGAGTTGCTCCGCCCAATTAGCGAAAATTGCAGGATCCGCGTGCACTGGCTGCATGGACGCGGTGACGCCGAGTCTAGCCATGCGTTCGGCTGTGCCGGGCGCCGTGTACTCGAGGTGTTCGATGCGGTGGAGCCGCGGGCGTGGCCCGTTGGTCTCTATCGCGTGCTCTATCGCGTCGAGGGCAAGAGTGCTGGCACGGTCGCCGATGGCATGTGCGGCCACTTGAAGGCCGGCCGCGTCTGCGGCGAGCACTACCTGGTCGAGGAGGTCCGCGGGCCAGATAGGCTCCGCGTTCGTTCCGTCAGAGTATGGTGCGCTGAGAGCGGCGGTGCATGCGTCGATGACGCCGTCCAGGACGATCTTGATTCCCACGACTCGGAACCAGCCAGATCGGTTTGCACTGAATAATGTTTTGACGCGTTCAATCTGAGCCAGATTCTCCGCGCTGTCGCCGGTGTTGTTGACTAGCCAGTATGCGGCGATACGGACCGGGAGTTGGCCGCTGTGACGGGTGAGGGCGCGCTGGATAGCGGCCAGCCCGACCTCGTTGAGTCCCATGTCGACTGCTGCGGTGACTCCGGATTCAAGGTACGCGTCAAAGACGCGTTCGAGAGCCTGGTCGCGGTCCTCGTCGGTGGTGATGGAGTCGAGATAGGGCCAGGCGATCTGCTGTGCGGCCGTCTCAAACAACATCCCGTCTGGCTCTCCTGCCGTGTCTCGTCCGATTCGTCCGCCGGGCGGGTCCGGTGTCTCACGGGTGACTCCGAGCAGGGCTAGGGCGGCGGTATTGACCCAGCACGAGTGGTAGTCATTGGCGTCGAGGAGGACCGGGATGTCGGCGACGGCGGCGTCCAGCATGGCGGCGGTCGGTTTCCCACCGGGAATTGAATCGAACAGCCAGCCCCGGCCCCGGAGCACAGGTCGGCGACTGTCTCTTCGCGCGGTACGTAGCCGTTCCTGTATCTCCTCCAGGGTGCGGGCATCGGTGAGGGATACCTGGTGCAGGGCTTCACCGGTCCAGAGGAGGTGTGTGTGCGCATCGATGAAGCCGGGGAGTACGAGCTTCCCTTCGAGGTCGACGGCGGACGCGTCTGGGCCGGCTTGCATCGAGGCAGTTGGGATGTCGCCGACGAAGGAGATGAGCTCGTCCTCAAGCACGATTGCTTCGGCCCATTGTCGCGACGGGTCGGCCGTGAAGATACGACCGCCGGTGTACAGCGTCCGGGTCATGCTTTAGTCTCCTGCAGCGTGAGGGCCGCGGGTTCCTGACGTGCAGAGATCCGGGCGATGATGAACGAGGGAACAGTGAGGGCGAAGCTGGTGATCCCGAGGGTCAGCGTGAAGCCTGCGTAACCAAGGACCTCGATCATGCCGGCCCCGATGACGGGAGTTAGTGCGGATCCCACTACGTAAGCGGAAAGGAGAGGAGCGGACCAACGCCCGGTGGCGTCGAGGGCAGCCGAGGTCGCGACGAAATACATGAATGCAACCGCGTACACGGTGTTCCAGGCTACGAAGAGGACGATAAACGCCGCGTCGTTCGTGACGAGCCCAAGAGCGATCTTCAGGATTCCACCGATCACCAGAAGAACCACCAGCGGAACGGCCCGGCCGAGTTTATTTCCTACGATGAGAAGGCCGATGGTGCCTAGCAGCCCTCCGGCCGTAGCACAGCTGAGCGCGACTCCCAGGGCCTCAGGAGTCAAACCAGCCTGGTCTCCACCGACGACTCCTGCCATCGCATAGAGCGAGTCCTCACTCACTGCCCACAGGATGAACACGACGAGCAAGGTAAACCCGGCGATGGTCACCGTTCTAGGGCGATCAGTGCGAGAGGCGCCGGTCATGGCTTCGGTTTGCGGGATCTCCAACGGCACGGCTTCCCCGACTGCCGTGCCCGGGCCGCTGCTGCGCACCGGAGCAGCAGGCAGCATCCCGGTCAAGAGAAGGCCGAGCAGGCTGAAAAGTGCGAGTGCGCCGAATACCTCGAGTGGAGCGAGCCCGATGAGCGGAACCACCGCCAGGACCACCGTGATCACGGCCCTGTTCGCCACTCCATTCGTGGCGGCGACCCGGTCGGGATTACGGAATGCGGCCAGCGCCGCCCCGGAGACCGCGACAGCACCGCCTGCGCCAACTCCGCCGACCAGGATGCCCGGAATGATGAGAGCAGGAACTAAAGCGGCGGATAAGAATCCAACGAATCCAACGGTGGTTCCGATGCGGGCTACGACGCGTCGGTGCGCTCCGGCGCATAGGGGGGCCACGGCCAAGCCCGTGACAGCGGTGAGCAGGAGTGAAGCAGTGACGAGCCAACTCGCGGTGAGGACGTCGGTGTCCAACGAGGAGAGCACCGCCTCGATCATGTAGGGCGACAAGTTAACCGCCAGGTAGCCTGCGATGGCAAGCGCAAACGTGGCGGTGGCGGTGGGGATGCGAAGGGGGAGTCGGTCATTCGGTGACTGCAGCATGGAAGTGTTCTTTCGACTGGTGGGGAGATGCAGCAAATCAGCGGCGTGCGCGATGCTGGAGATAGTTGTCAATGATTTGGTGCATGCGGTCACCGCCGAAAGGGTCGCCGTGCCCGGGGTAGACGATCGACGGTGAGAGCTCTTTTAGAGCGCGCATGCTGGTGACGTAGGAGTCGATATCTGACTCGATCAGCTCATCGAGGAGGAGATCGTCGTAGATCACGTCCCCGCTGAAAAGGACTCCGGTCGCGTCCTCATAGAGGCAGATACTTCCGGGGGTGTGGCCCGGGAGGTGCAGCACTCGCAGTACACGATCGCCGAGGTCGATGGTGTCGCCGTGTTCAAGGGGTGTGGTCACAACGACGTCCGGCACCGTGTAGTCCTGAGGTCGGTAATCCTCATCCGGAAGGGCATCGACCAGCAGCTCCGGCAGCGGTGGAACGTCACCGTCCTCGTCGGCTGATTCGAAACCGAGCATTTTCATCAGCTCCTCGGAATAGAGGGATGCCTTGACCGCACCACGGCCGAGCTCGGAAATGTGCATTCTGCGATCCTCGAACTCATGCGCGGAACCAGCGTGATCGAGGTGCGCGTGTGTCACAACAAGAATCGGATCATTAACGAAGAGGGCGGGCAGGTGCCGTCGGAGAGATGCCACTCCGAGGCCTGCATCGACGACAAGGTCTCTCTCTGATCCTTGGAGGTGCCAGATATTGGCCTGCAGGAATTCATGTACATGCGGTTCATCAACGCGGCTTACGTGGTCGTTTATCACCCGTGTGCGGTACCACTCTCGCGCGGTGGGAAGTGTTGTGGCGCTGGTCTTCGTTGACATCGCGTCCTCTCGCCTATTGATCTGTAGACCAATAAGGCCCGTTCAAGAAGATTACGGCTAATTGTCCTCAAGGACAATAGCGATCGGAAACCTTTATGAAGAGAATGGAGCCGAACCTTTGGACCCCTTGATGGTGTCGAGTCTCGAAGTCCCGGGAGAGCGACCTACCGCAGTGGAGGAGTGCGACTGGCCTCTGGCTGGCAGTGCGTTAGCCGCCTGGCCACACGACTTAAGGGGTAGGCCGCAGCGCAGTTCTGCTCGTGGGAATCGTGAAGGCGGGTTCAACGCGGGGGACTGAAACCGCCCTGACAGGAGGGTGGGCAGCTGTTGATGAAAGTGCGAAAGTCTATTGCGTTGCCAAGGTGCCGGAAGGCAGGCCCAGTTCACGTTCGGCTGTCCCGATGAGAAGCTCCTCCACGGCTGGGTAGTTCAGGCTGGAGTGGGCAAGCGCGCCACGGATGGCACAAGATGCAGCCTGGCCGTCGAGGAGGGAGAGAATACGCATCGCCACGACTGACGCCGTGTCGCGGATCGTAAACTCACCTCTCGCCGAACCGGCTCGAATTATGGCTTCCATATGGGACAAGTCGAGTTCCATCTGCTGGATCACCGCATCGCGGAGTATCGCACGGCCTGCGGCCTGGCGCCACGCGTCAAGCCACAACAAGCCCATGGGGTCGCGAGTCGATGTCGTGTACGCAGCGATGGCGGTGCGCAATTGGTCGATCGCCGATGCCATGCTGCCGACGCGATCGGCGATCTGCCGCCGCTCACAACTTACAAGCTGCACGAACGCCGCAGTACTGAGCTCTTCGATGGCGGGAAAGTAATGGGTCACCAAACCGAACTGCACCCCGATGAGCCGCGCCACGCGTCGCGCCGTAATCCCGCTCAGCCCATCGGAGATGGCCAGCGTGCACGCCGCATCAATGATTTCCTGACGACGGTCCTCTCGGCCCTTCCGTCGGATGGCGCTCGTCGAAGTCTGCTGCGCACTCATGCGATTGAGTATAGGCACAGCCGCGCAGCGGCTGGTCTGGTCCTTTCTTTGCCAGCCGCAGTTTCAATGGTCAACGAGAACGTTGATACCGCTAAATCGAACCTGCTGAGACGTTGGTAAGAAACCGCCCAGAAGCAGCGACGATCCTGTGAGCTGCCGCAACAGGTGAGAACTTGGTCGGCAAGCTGCGCAGTGCATTCAGCCGGTGGCATGTGAGACCGTAGCCCTATGGTTGAGAAGGTAGGCTCGCGACGGCGGGTAACCAGTGCAGATTATAACTCCGCTATGAATCGGACCGCGACATATGGCCGGGCGGGCAGTGAGACGTTGATTCGGCCTCTGGCACCTCGCGCAACGGTCACTGTGGTCATTTGCCAGGTGTCGATGACGTCGACGGTATACGACCGTTTGGGATCGAGCACGAAAAGGTGGTGAGTCGGCTGGGTAACGCCGAGGTAGGAGACGTAGAACTCGTGTTCCACGCCAGCAGTGGGATACGCCCACGATCGGAGCGCAGGCTCCCAGCCTGCCTCGGGTCCCGCCTCCATGATGTCTTTCAGGTATGAAATGCGGGCAGAGCTTTCGCCGCGAAGGTCGCCTCCGGCGGACCACCAAATTTCATCGTCAGGATGAGCATAAGTCTCCCCGTGTCCTGCGTACCCGCCCCGCACTGCTGCCGCCCAGTGCCGGCGCGTCAGTTCGGCTGCGGTGAGATCCCCCCACGGATACTGCAGGTTTCCTTCATATCCGCACTCATCGATGAGGACCGGCTTTCCCCACCGTTCCCGCCATTCCATAGTGCGCTCGACATCCATGCTCTGGAGGGACGCGTGGGTGATCCAAGGGCGGCTGTGATCGTAGGGCTTAAGGCAGTGATGGATGGAGCGAAGATGTCCAGCCGGGTCTGATGCTTTGACTAGGGCTCCAAGTCGCTCCCAGTCGTCGTCAGTCTTCTTAACCATTACGTCGTGCTCATTGGCCAATGACCACCACACGTTGGAGTAGGAGGCCAGACGCGCGACGGCATATCGAACATAGCGGTCGTCGTTGTCTGCTCCCATGTCTTCGAACCCCCACCGGTCATAAGGGTGAAATAGAACCAGGTCCGCCTCCACCCCAAGCGCAGCGAGCTCGTCGATTCGGCGTTCGATCTCTTCCCAGAACTCAGGGTCCGGTTGATTGAAGTCGAAGGCGCCGTCGATATTTCTCCCGAAGGGTGCCAACGCTGGCTCGGTCTCGTTGTACGCGAACCATTTAGGAAAAAGGCACATGCGAAGCTTATTGAACCCTGAGTTGCGAAGTGCCTGTATTGTGCGGTCGCGCCGTTCCTGATCCTGGTGAAGCCACGCATAAGCAGTTGTACCCACTGGACGGTATGCTGCTCCATCGCTGTAGCGGAAGTGAAATCCATCGGCCCGAACAGGCCCGTGGATGCCTTCCGCGGGCGAACCAGCTATGAAGCTTCCTTCGTGACCGTGAAGGCTGGCAGCGTTGCTTGAAGTTGTGAATGTGTAGCTACCGGGGGTGAGGGGCATGTAACGCACCCGGTAGAGGCCTTCACCGTCGTAGAAGCCGGGTACGCACGCTTCGCCCGAGGGCCCGTCAACCGTTGCTGAGAAGTCCACGTCTGCATACGGCCTGCCGGCCTGCGGGCCGCTCACTACGAGTTCGAAGCGCCCGAATGTCGCCACCTCTTGGGTCCAGCGGGGACGAGTCCGCCCTCCTGCACGATCCACCACTGGTCTTGCCGTTGCCACTTCTTGCCTACGAAAACGTGTAGGATCGGTTGGCTCGGCTGCCGCCAGTTCTGCGAGGGCTGCCGCTTGCGCCTCTTTGTCTTTCATGAGTGCCGGGGCAGTACGCACTGCCAGCTCCAGTGGTATGGACGCAAGCTCATAACGCTCCGTCTCGTCACGAGGAACCGCGTTCCAGCGTTCGAGAATAGCGCGACCGACCGGGTGCATCAGGACCTGGTTATAGCCGACCTCTGGACCGAAGCCCTGCGAGTAATCAAGTGCGCTGATGGCATATCTCCTTTTTTCTGATGTGGGTGGCATGATCGTTGAGACGGACGCGTTCGCGGTTGGTCGACATGTCCTCACGCCCAAGACTGGACAGCGATGTTAGGTGCTGCCGCGGCCGCCGCTCAGCCAGTTTCCGCTGCGCTCCCAGCGGGAAAAAGCCACGTGTCCTCCCTCAACCAGAACAATCGACACCAATGCCGGCCGGCCCGAAGGTCGCGAAAGGGCAATTGCCATTGCTGCGGTTCCAGACGAACTTCTCGAAGTTGGAGAGCTCAATAACGGGCCTGGAATCAGCGGCGCACCTGTCGGCTCAATCAGCTGGACCACCTCGATTTCTGACCAGCGACGGCGGGCGCTCAGCGGCGGTTGCAAGCAATCCCGCCCGCCGCCGAAATATCCCGCCCTACTTCCAAACTTCCCACTGTTTGTGTAACGTTCTACACTACGGTAGCTGCCAGACGAGGGGGTAGCAAGAGCGCTGCTCAAGTGCACTAGGAAAGAAGAGTCCATGGGTAATCGTCTTATCGGCAAGTCTGCCCTCGTCACCGGCGCTGGCTCCGGAATTGGTTCGGCAACCGCCCAGCGCTTCATAGCGGAGGGCGCCACTGTCTACTTCGCCGATATTAACCTCGACGCTGCAAGGAAAGCAGCCGAGGAATCTGGTTCTGAACTAGCACGGCCCCTGCAGATGGACGTGTCCAATGAGGCAAGCGTGATTGTTGCTTTCGCGGCTGCAGCCCGCCCGGCCCCCCTGGACATCGTCGTGGCCAACGCTGGCGTCCAAGAGTTTGGCCACGACGCCAAGGTAGGCAATCTCGACCTCGAAGTTTGGGAAAGGACGGTTTCCGTCAACCAACGCGGCGCGTTCCTTACGCTCAAACACGCAGTACGAGCCATGGAAAAACGAGGAGGATCGATCATCTGCACTGGAAGCCCCACCGCTTTGGTAGCCTGCGGCCAAACTTTCACTGCCTATACCAGTTCCAAAGCCGGAGTACACGGCCTGGCAAGGGTGGTGGCCGCAGATTACGCGGGCGCTGGAATACGAGTCAACACCGTGGTCCCCGGCTACACCGAGACACCACTTGTGCAGACCATTGCTAACGACCCGGTTGGCCGAGCCAGTCTTGTAGACGCCACCATGCTGGGCCGTCCAGGAACCGCAGCGGACGTTGAGGGGATCATGGTTTACCTTGCTAGCGACGACTCGACTTATGCCACAGGCGGCGTTTTCACGGTCGATGGCGGACTAACCGCCCTTTAGAATCACGAGCGGTTCCCCCGCTCACACATAACGACTAACACCAAACCCTCATGGGTTCCCGGCGTGTTCTTCGATCTACCGACTGCGGGACTGGGGATGCTACCACCGTTAAAACAAAACCATTTCATGACAGTCCTGGCTTCTGAAGGGGTGGGTGCCAGTGGACCTTTTCGTATGGAGTGCTGTCGTGAACAAGGTGATGCTTGACCAATGGGGGTGCGGGTGGAGTTCGTCAAAGAGAGCTTGGTCTTCACTTGGGAGGACTCCCCCATGGCCAACCTGATGCTCACGGCGATGGGTGCGTTTGCCGAATTCGAACGTTCCCTTATCAGAGAACGCTAGCGGGAAGGCATCGCCCTGACCAAGCAGCGCGGCGCGTACAAAGGGCGGAAAAAGACCCTCACTCCGGAACGTGCAGACGAGCTTGTCCTGCGGGCCGGCAGCGGCCTTTCGAACGTCCTTCTTGCCCGTGATTGAGGGATCAGCCGGGAGACGGTCTACCAGTACCTGCGCCATGCCAGCCAGCGGGAACCCTGTCCTCCGCCGAGCCGCCCCTCGGGCCGTAGCTTGACGGAATTTCCATTATCGGCACTCCCCGAACTAATCAGGGGGCCGCACTAGAAGCTACCGATGCTCTCCCGGCCCAGACAGCAAATTACGGCGTTATCGGGGAATCAACCGCTGCTGAGTCATGCGAGCCGCGGAGCGATGAGATGGCTAGTATCTTCTCTCTCGGAAACAAGCGACCAGCCGTTCAGGGGCGACTCACGGTGGAGAACAAAGGGCTGGCCCATAAGCTTGGATTCCCAGTTCGCTTTTGCTGAACCATGAGGTGATGCTCGCCCGGTGCTTGCGGGTGGCAGTTAGCGCGCAATTGACCACCGTGATCCTCATACCTCCTGGCCAAGTAGGTAGAACGACATGTGAGACTGTATGCATATGGTTGAAAAGGTACGTGCAAGGCGGCGGGTTACCAGCGCTGATGTTGCGGCGGCAAGCGGTGTATCGAGGGCCACGGTCAGCTATGTGCTGAACGACGTAGCCGGCCAGAGCATATCGGAAGCCACAAAGATCCGCGTGGTCGAGGCGGCGGAAAGCCTTGGCTATGTGCGGAGTGCGGTGGGGGTGGCGCTTAGCCGGGGACGGTCAGAACTAGTTCTCCTGGATACGAGCGGTTTGCCAAGGGGCTTCAATGTCGGAGAGTACACGCGAAGTTTCGCCGAAGTTTTGCGAGGCGCGGGTGCAGTTGTTTTGGAGCATACGTCAGCAGGTGCAACTGGAGAGCTTGAAGCGGTAGTCTCCTCAGCCTCACCCTTTGCCGTTGTTTCAAGCAAGCCCGTTTCGAAACACGAAGAGGCTCGCCTTCGGGCCGCCGGGGTTGAACTTATCTCAGGAATTGATTTCGGAAAAAACCGTGATCTGAGGAAGCCGCTAGCGACTTCGGCTGGGAGGCTTCAGGCAGATTTTCTCTGCAGCCAAGGACGGTCGATTTTGAGCTACATAACTCCTTCCCCCAGCCAATCTGGTTCAGCGAATTATCGGATTGAAGGGTTTAGGGCGAGGTGCCACGAACTTGGCCTCAGGGACCCTGAGATCGTAGAGGGATCATCTGAGATCGAAACGATGGTGGTCGATCTTCGCAAACTCATTGATTCAGGCGTGACTGGCATCGCCACCTTCGATGATGAACTAGCCTTCGCCGTCCTGGCCGCGCTTGACCGGATGCGTGTAGCTGTTCCCGACGACGTCGCCGTGATGGGTGTGGATGACATCCCGTTAGCCAAGTACGCTATTCCCGCTCTGACAACCCTGAGGCTCGACACCAAGGCACTGGGAGCAAGTTTGGCGACTGAACTTCTTCGGGCGATGGGCCGGGAACTTCCTCTACCGAGCCCCGAAGAGGTCTCATACCAACTGGTGCAGCGCTCTACAACGTGACTCCCTCAGGCGCGCTGCAAGCAAACGATGACGTAGCCCTACAAACGCGCTATGGGTGACCCGTTCCCTCGCGGCTTGAGGCATGGTTCATTGAGCGGACCTTTCAGTCTCCTACAGGCTGCTTGACGTGGGTGTCGTTAGTGGAAATGCTCCCGTCGCCGCCAGCCATGTCCACAGCGATGTCGGCTTCAGCTTCCGCAAGTCTTTCTGTGCGGGTCTGCTTGTTCAGCGGTGCGTTGGGGAGCAGGAGTATAGCTACCACGGTGAGAAGGGCAAGTGGCGTGGAGATCAGGAAGACACTTGCCACAGCCCCTGCGTAGGCATCCGCTACCACGGCCCGCAGTGGCTCAGATAGAGAACCAATGGCTGGAAGGCGTTGCGTGTCTAATACCGACGGATCAATTCCTTGCGCTACAAGGCTCTCGAAGTTGTTGCGTATGGAGGTATTTGACTGTGTGGAAAGTGCTGCTCCCAGAACTGTTACGCCAATGGTCCCTCCCAAGCTTCGGAAAAATGACACTCCTGCACTGGCCACTCCAATCTGAGCCAGATTGGCCGAATTTTCCGCAACAAGAACCAGGTTTTGCATGACAATGCCGATACCCAGGCCGACCAGCGCCATATAGATCCAAAGGAGAGGCATGGGAGTGTCGACTCTTAGGGTCCCCAAACAAGCCAACCCCACGGTGAGCAGGCTGGATCCGAGAACCATCCAAGATTTCCACTTACCGGACCGGCTGATGAGGGCGCCAACGACAGTGGAGGCGATCACGACACAAATGACCTGAGGGAGGGCAAGAATGCCAGATTCGGTCGGGGTCGCCGCGCGGCTGAGCTGAAGATACTGACTAACGAAGACGGATGTCCCGTATACGGCGACGCCAACTGAGATGCTCGCCACGATGGTGAGAAAAAAGGAGCGGTTCTTGAACAAGGACAACGGGATGATCGGTTCTGCCACCTTGGCCTCTATGAAACCCGCGATGAGGAGCAGCAGGGCCGAGGATGCCAGCAAAAGGACGGACGCCAGAGACCACCACCCGAACTGTGAACCGGCTAAGGTCACCCAGACCAATAATGTCGACAGGCCTCCGGTGATAAAGAGTGCACCCCAATAGTCAATGGATACAGTACGGCGGCCACGGGGCAGATGCAGGGTGAGATGGATAAGCACCGCGGAGGCAAGGGCAAGCGGCACGGCTGCAAAAAAATTCCATCGCCAGCCGATCCAATCGGTGATGACTCCCCCGATCAGCGGTCCCCCGACGGTTCCGGCGGCCATAACCGCTCCGACGAACCCCATATATTTGCCGCGGTCCCTCGGACTGATGATGTCAGCCATGACAATCTGAACCAGAGTCATCAAGCCACCCGCGCCCAGCCCCTGTATCACTCGTCCTGCGATCAGGGTGCCGGGTTCCGGTGCAAATCCTGCAAGCAGCGCGCCCGAAATAAAAATTGCCAAAGCTGCCTGAACGAGAAGCTTTCTGTCGAGAAGGTCTGCTAATTTTCCCCATATCGGCGTGCTGACGGTTATGGCAAACAGGGTAGCGGTGACTATCCAAGTAAAAGTTGCCTGAGAACCCTGCAGGTCTGTCACAATCCGCGGAAGTGACGTTGACACAATGGAGCTCGCAAGGAGGGCAACTAGAAGCCCAGTAAGCAGGCCGGTGAGTGTCTTTGAGATGGACGTATGCGTGGGTGGCAACGCCGTCTTCTCAAGATCGAACTCGGGTCCTCCTGGCGATCCCTTGGGACTAGCGGACTTCAACGGGCTGTCCTGACTCTTCCAAATCCGCCAGCAGAGCACCGACCCTCGCTTTGGCGCGTACAAGCACGCCATGTCCGGGCGCAACGTGAACCTTGTTCTTTACTATGGCGGACAAGGCGGCCTCGGCTACTTCAAGGGGGGTGAGGATCCCCCCGGAAGCGGCGGCGATTTGGCGCATTGACATTCCGTTGCCTGGGGGGAGGCTAATGGCGCCGAGCGCTGCGGAGTTGGTCCCGAGAGGTGTATCGACCAGACCAGGACATAAGACCGTCGCACCCAGATTGGGCCCTTCCTGCCTCAGCTCGATGTCCAGCGTTTCCGTCAGGCCCACTACGGCATGCATCGTTGTGGTGTAGGGGGTTCGATGAGCCAGGGGAGCAAGGCCCCCGGAGGACGCCGTATTGAGGACATGTCCGTTGCCTTGTTCGATCATGAACGGAACGAAGGCTCGGACCCCATGGACAACGCCCATCACCTTGACGGCAATCATGCGTTCCCACGTGCGGGTCTCCTGCTCCCAAAGGGGACCACTTGGCGATACGAGGCCAGCATTGTTGCATAGCAGGTCTACCCGCCCAAACAGTTCCAACGTACGGTGAGCCAGTCGGTCCACTGAAGTGGGGTCGCTGACGTCGGTGGCCACAATCACAACTTCGGCGCCTTCCGCGCGCAGTTCGTCGGCAGCCTGCAAAAGTGCGTCTTCGCGGACATCGGCGAGGACCAGTCGGACGCCCCTTTTGGCTAAGGCTTCGGCTAACCCGAAGCCGATGCCACTGGCGCCTCCGGTAACGACTGCCACTTGGCCCGGTTCTATCTGCACAAACTGCTCCTTAATAAGAATCTAGCCGGGTGTTCTGCCGGCGAGACTATTGATGTAAAAGCCCGGCGAATCAGGACCCGCTGCCGGCCCTTCAACAGGGCACGGTAGCGTAAAGGTCAGCGGACGAAAGCGCCCGTAGCTTGACTGCGGTGCGGTGTATCCCTGGCTGCCAGTTCCATTTCGGCGGTTCCGGCGATGTCAGCTATCCCGGCGAGAGCGTCGGCTACGACCTGCGTGACGGGGGCGCCGATGTCGACGACGATTCCGGTTTCGTCGGCTTCGAGGGGTTCCAGCGTGGCGAGCTGGGACTCGAGGAGGGTGGTAGGCATAAAGTGCCCGGAGCGGCCCTCCAGCCGGGACCCGAGGACGTCCTTGGTGCCGTGCAGGTGCAGGAAAATGGTGTCCGGTGCCTGCTGCCGGATCGCGTCGCGGTAGCTGCGGCGCAGCGCGGAGCAGGCCAGGACCATGCCGCCGTCGCCCGCGTTGGCCAGCTCTGAACCCACGGTGGTGAGCCAGGGCCAGCGGTCCTCGTCCGTCAGGGGCGTCCCGGCGGCCATCTTGGCGACGTTCTCCACGGGGTGGAGGGAATCGCCGTCGAGGAAGGGGACGCCGAGTTCGCGGGCGACGAGGTCGCCGATGGTGGTCTTGCCGCAGCCGGACACGCCCATCACGATGATGCGGAGCTTGGGCTGGGCTGTAGTGGGTTGAGCAGTGTTCACCAGTCGTGGACCGTTCCGTCGATGAGGCGGTTGTAGGGCAGGTAGGCCTGCTGGTAGGGGTAGGCCGCGGCGGCTTCTTCGTTGAATTCGACGCCGATGCCGGGTTTGTCGCCCGGGTGCAGGTAGCCGTCCTTGAAGGTCATGGACTGCTGGAAGACCTCGTTGGTTTTGTCCGAGTGCTGCATGTATTCCTGGATGCCGTAGTTGTGGATGGCCAGGCCCACGTGCAGCTGCGCGGCGAACCCGACCGGGGAGATGTCGGTGGGGCCGTGGAAGCCGGACTTGATCTGGTACTGCGCGGCGAAGTCCATGACCTTCTTCAACGGGCTGATCCCGCCGAAGTGGGTGGACGCGGCCCGCACGTAGTCGATCAGCTGTTCCTTGATGAGGGTCTGGTAGTCCCACACCGTGTTGAAAATTTCCCCGATGGCCAACGGCGTGGTGGTGTGCTGGCGGACCAGGCGGAGGCCTTCCTGGTTTTCGGCCGGGGTGCAGTCCTCCAGCCAGAACAGGTCGTAGGGCTCCAGTGCTTTGCCGAGCTTGGCGGCCTGGATGGGGGTCATCCGGTGGTGGCCGTCGTGCAGCAGCGGGATTTCGGGGCCGAACTCGTTCCGGACCGCCTCGAACACGCTGGGCAGATGGCGGAGGTAGGCGCGGGTGTCCCAGTCTTCCTCCAGCGGGAAGGTGCCGCGGCCGGCAGGCTCGTAGTCGTAGCGTTCACCGGAGGCCTGCGCCTGCGCTGCCACACCGTAGACGGCCTTGATGCCGGGAACGGCGGTCTGGATACGGATCGACTTGTACCCGAGCTCCAGGTGTTCACGCACCGAATCAAACAGCGACGGCAGGTCCGCGCCCGAGGCGTGGCCGTACGCGCGGAGCCCGGTCCGGGACGCCCCGCCCAGCAACTGGTAGACCGGCATGCCGGCCATTTTGCCCTTGATGTCCCACAAGGCCATGTCCACCGCCGCGATCGCGGCCATGGTCACGGGCCCGCGGCGCCAGTACGAGGACCGGTAAAGGAACTGCCAGGTGTCCTCGATCCGGTGCGGGTCCTTGCCGATCAGCAGCTGCGCCACATGTTCCTTGAGGTACGCGGCGACGGCGAGCTCCCGGCCGTTGAGGGTGGCGTCGCCGATGCCGGTGACACCGTCCTCGGTGGTGATCCGGAGGGTCACGAAGTTCCGGGAGGGGCTGGTCACGAAGACGTCGGCGGCAATGATTTTCACAGCTGGTCCTTTCAAGGGCTGGGGCAAGGTCAGTAAGAGGTGGAGGCGGGACGGCGGAACTTGCCCTGCAGGCTCTCCACAAGCTGCACGGTCGCTTCGTCCTTGGCCAGTGCAGGATCAAGAACACGCAACAAGGCATGGATCCGCTTGGTTCCGGCCAGGAGATTCGCCGAATCTATTGCCTCAGCCTGGCCGTCCTGCAACGGTGTGGCAGTGGCTGTGTAATCAGTCCAGGCGGCGATCATGAGTGCGGCGGCGGCACCGGTCCTGCCGGCTGCACGTTCTGCCTGCAGGACCGGGACGGCGCGCATCCGCAGCTTGGTGCTGCCGTCCATAGCGATTTGGGAGAGGTTGTGGGCGATCCTGGCGTTGCCGAAGCGTGCAAGCAGCGCGGCCCGGTAGGACGGAATCTGCAGTTCCCCTGCAGGCAGGTTGGCCTCAGCTTCGTCCCAGAAAGCTTCCACGGCCTGAAGGCATACCGGGTCCGCCAAGGCCTCGGCCACGGTGGAATGGCCGCGAAGCTGCCCGGCGTAGGCGAGCAGTGTATGTGCGCCGTTGAGCAGCCACAGCTTGCGGTTTTCGTATGGCTCGATATCGTCCACAAAGAGGGCGCCGGCATCTTCCCAGCGGGGCCGCCCGGCAGGGAAGTCCCCGCTGAGCACCCAGCTGGAGAAGGGCTCCGCCACCACGGGCGACGTGTCACAGTACCCGCAGGCGTCCCGGACGTCAGCAAGGTCCTGGTCCGTGGTCCGCGGCGTAATACGGTCCACCGACGTGCTGACGAAGCTGACATTGGCATCAATCCAGGCAGCGAGCCCGGAATCCCAGGCGCCGGCGAACCCGGCAACAGCTTGCCGCGCAACTGCTCCGTTGTTGGACAGGTTGTCGCAGCAGACAACGGCAATCGGCCCGGAGCCTGCGTCCCTGCGGGCGGCAAGTGCCAGCGCGAGGCGCCCCAGCGGCGTGGCCGGACGCCCACTGCCGGAACCCAACAGCGCAAGGTCCGTGGCGACGTCCGGCGCAGTGACGTCCAACGTACCGTCGGCACCCAGCCCGTAAGCCGCTTCGGTGATTGTGAGGGTGACCATGGCAGTCCCGGGCGCGGCCACCAGCGCGGTGAGCCGCTGCAGGTCCGCCCCGTGCGCCGCCTCCACGATGCTCCCCACCACAGTGAACGAGTCGCCGGTGTCCGCGCGTTCCACCACCGTGTACAGCCCGTCCTGCTCCGCCAGGGCGGCGGCGGCGTCAGGGCGCCGGCCGGTGAAGGCGGCAATCCCCCACTGGGCCGCATCCCCGGCCTGCTGGGTGTACCAGGCCTGGTGCGAGCGGTGGAACGCGCCCAGGCCCAGGTGGACAATCCGGACCGGGGCCTTGGGCAACGGGCGCAAGGTACGGTTCAGCTGCGGAAGGTCCGTGGCCGGAACAACCGGAACATGCACTTCGGTGCTCACAGCTTGAATACCCGGCGCGGCGAGCCGTCCACAATGTCCACAATCAACTCGTGGGCGCGGTCCTCGCTGACCCGGTGCTCGGCCACCAGGCGGGCCAGGAACGAGGCCTCGATCCGGCGGGAGGCGTCGTGCCGGGCCGGGATGGAACAGAAGGCGCGGGTGTCGTCGATGAACCCGGAGGAACGGGAGAAGCCCGCCGTTTCGGTGACCGCGGAGCGGAACCGCAGCATCGCATCCGGGGCATCCAGGAACCACCACGGCGCGCCCAGGTACACGGAGGGGTAGAAACCGGCCAGCGGGGCCAGTTCGCGGGAGAACACGGTCTCGTCCAGGGTGAAGAGCACCAGGTGGAAGTCCTTGGCGGTGCCGAAGTCCTGCAGGACCGGCCGGATGGCCTCGGTGTAGTTGATGGCGAACGGGATGTCATGCCCGGTGTCCGCGCCGAAGGTATTGAAGGTGGGCTCGTGGTGGTTGCGGTACGAGCCCGGGTGGATGGTCATCACCAGGCCGTCTTCCACGGACATGCGCGCCATCTGGTACATCATGTGCGCTTCAAAATCGTCCCGGTCATGCGCCGTGGCCTTGCCCGAGCGGGCACGGTCAAACAGTTTCGCGGCATCGGTAGCGTCAAGCTTCAGCGTCGCGGGGGTGGAGACACCGTGGTCGGCCGAGACGGCACCGTGCTCCACGAAATAACGGCGCCTATTCTCCAGCGCAGTGAGGTAGGCACCATAGCCCGTGCCGCCGTCGCCCGCTGCCGCGATGAGTCGGTCCACGTTGTCTGCCCATGCGGGGTGGGCGATGTTGAGGTAGGCGTCGGGGCGGAAGGTGGGCAGGACACGCCCGTGGAAGCTGGGGTCCTGCGCCAGGGCCTTGTGGCTTTCCAGCGTGTCCAGGGGATCGTCAGTGGTGGCCAGGACCTCGATGTTGAAGTCCTTGAAAAGCTCCCGCGGACGGAACCCCGGCTCCTGGAGCTTGGCGGAGATTGCGTCGTAGCTGGCATCGGCTGATTCCGCGCTCAGCTCGCCCTGCAGTCCGAAGACGCTGGAGAACTGCGTGCGCAGCCAGTAGCCCGAGGCGGTGCCTTCAAACAGGGGCCAGGCCTTGCAGAACTCGCGCCATACGTCGCGGGAATCCGGCTGCGACGTGTTTGATTCCCGCAGCCGGTCCAGCGGAACGCCGCTGGCGTGGATCAGCCGGGTGACGTAGTGGTCGGGGCTGACCAGCAGCGCTGCCGGGTCCGGGAACGAGGTGTTTTGCTCGATGACTGCGGCGTCAACGTGCCCGTGCGGGGAGATGATGGGGAGGTCCTGGACGCGCTGCAGGAGTTCGCGTGCAATGGCGCGTGTTCCCGGATCAGCGGGCAGGAGCCGCTCTGGGTTCGCGGCAATCGATAGTGTCAAGGTCTGCTCCGTTCTTTTCGTACTCATAGGTCAGCCTGTTTGGATTCAGGTGACGGTCCGGGCTGTCGCTCAGTTGTTTCGGTGCCGAACACGGAGCGAGTGCCTGAATGTGCATGTATTTCAAGGAGGCATGAGTCGTCCGCTGGATCCCCGGACTACGAGTTCTGTCTCGACATGAACGGAAGAGGCGCCAGCGTCAGACGTTATGGCCTCAAGCATCAGTTCAGCGGCCTTTGTCCCGCAGTCGGACAGGGGCGAACGAACTGTGGTTAAAGGCGGTGTGGTGAAGTCTGCCCCGAAGATGTCGTCGAACCCCACGATGCTGATCTGATCCGGGATCAGCACGCCGGCAGCCTGGAGTTCCTGCATCAGGCCGATGGCAAGCAGATCGTTGTAGGTGAGCACCGCAGTGGCACCGCTGGCCAGCACTTCCCTGGCGAGTCTCCTGCCGCCGTCGACCGTCGGTTTCGTTGATGGCAAGTTCACGGCTTCTAGCCTTGACCACTCACAGGCAGAGCGGATGCTTTCCCAGCGTTGGCTGGACATCCACGACTGTGGCGGCCCCGATACATAGCCAAGTTTTTGGTGACCGTTGGCGGCAAGGTTACGGACAGCCTCTCCGATTCCGGTGCTGACGTCCGGTACCACCGACGTAACGCCGCGGACCTCCCTGTTGATGACAACTACTGGTTTAACTTTGGCTAGGGTCCGGATCTGCTCGTCATCCATGCGTGGGCTTCCCAATATGAGCCCGTCCACCGCAGCCAACATGCGCCTGGCGGTCGTTAGTTCCGTAGCTGGCGATTCAGCCGACTCGGCGAATGTGACGGTGTAATTGTTGGCTGCGGCGGCGGTTCCCGCGCCTCGGATGATGTCGAAGAACGTTGGA
The DNA here is from genome assembly GCF_059090465.1 of Arthrobacter sp. MDT2-3. Lineage (NCBI taxonomy): Bacteria > Bacillati > Actinomycetota > Actinomycetes > Micrococcales > Micrococcaceae > Arthrobacter > Arthrobacter sp. MDT2-3. The sequence continues at coordinate 189,879 of NZ_JBNHFS010000006.1, forward strand.
TTGGTGATATCCGCGACAATCAGGCCGAAGGTGCCCGTTCTTCCTGTGGGGAGCGCCCGTGCAAAAGGATTGGCCTGATAGTCGAGATTTGCCGCTGTAGCCTCAACCAACTTTCGGGTTTTGGAACTAACCCGGTCGGGTTTGCTGAGGGCACGTGACACCGTGGACGCATTGACTCCGGCAAGCTTTGCGATGTCATAGATCGTTGGCTTGCCGTTCGTCCTGTTACGACCGTTGGGAAGATCGGCAAGGGGGTTGGGTTTTGCGGAAATTTCCGGGGCTTCACCGTTCCCAACAACGGAATTGATTCGTGCAACCCCAGAGCTCATAGATTCGTTCACTGGCCAATCCTGTCGTTGATGCCGTCACCCCGAAGTTCTCCGTGTTTAGCTGCGCTGGGCAAACTTCCCTTCGTCAGCAATCCGTTTATTGAGTTCTTCCAAGAATTCGTCCTCGTTGAAATCGAGCCCAACTTCTTTTCCGGTCCAGCTCGAAAGATGGATGGCGTTGGCCAGCCGGACGCCATTGATGCCGTCGGAACCTGGCGCAAGGAGGGGGGTGCCGTCGAGAATGTTGGCCGCGAAGTTTTCCAGAACGCCGGCATGCTGCACGCCCCAGGCCGAGGGAAATTCGATAACCTCTGTGGTGTACAGTTGCTCGGATTTCAGCTCCCCAACGAAAAGCCTCCGAACGTCGTCAGTGCCCATGGAATCGCTGATCTCACGCTCAGGTTTGGTGAGCCGTGTAACTGTGGCGGTTTTGGATTTTTCGACGACGATTTTTCCTTGGTCACCGAGAATCTCGAACCGGTCGGTTCCCGCGATGTCGTGGGTGGCGGTAATGAAGACGCCCGTAGCGCCGTCGCCGTAGTCCACGACTGCGGTGACCTCGTCCTCGACGGCGATGTCCCGGCGGAACCCGTACGAGACCTTCGCGTACACGGACTTCGGCACACCGCAGATCCACTGCCAAAGGTCCAGCTGGTGTGGTGCCTGGTTGACCAGGACGCCGCCGCCTTCGCCGCCCCATGTGGCCCGCCACTCGCTGGAGTTGTAGTAGCCCTGGGGGCGCCACCAAGTGGTGATGATCCAGTTGGTGCGAAGGATGTGTCCGATTTCGCCGTTCTCGACGATTTCCTTCAGCCGCTGGTACAGAGGGTTGTTGCGCTGGTTGAACATAATTCCGAACGTTAGTTCTGGCTTGCTCGCAGCGTAATCGTTCAGTTCCTTGACCTGCTTGGTGTAAACACCAGCCGGCTTTTCCACGAGCGCGTGGATGTCACGCTTCAGCGCTTCGATTCCCATCTCGGGATGGAGATAGTGCGGGACGCAGGTCACGACAGCGTCCACGTCACCGCTCTCGAGCATCGCTAGGTAGTCCTCGTGGAAGGGGACACCCGGATAGTCGTATTCGGCCAGTGCCCTCTTCAAAGGATCGATGTCACAGAAGGCACCTATCTCCATGTTGGGGACTTTCCCAGCCGCGATGAACTTGGCGTACATGCCGCCCTGCTGTCCCAGCCCGATGATGCCGAGGCGGATTTTCCTGCTCATGTTGTTTTGCTCCATGTCTTGTGCGAAATTCGAATGTTGGTGCTAGAAGAGGTCTGAGTGGCCCATGGCCACGAGGTTGTCGTACGAGGTCTGCAGTGCTTCCCAGACGGTGCGGCCGTAGAGTTCGTCCTGTTCAACGAGCAGGTACTCAGCACCCGCGGCCTGGGAGGCTGCGATAATGGAGGGGAAATCAAGGTTCCCTTCGCCTACTTCGGCGAACTCGACATTGCTGCGGAAGTCATTTCTGAAACCAGAGGCGTCGCCGGCAGCCAGCTTGGAAAAAGCGGATTCCGGGACTTCACCGATGCGGTAGTCCTTTAGGTGGATCATTGCAGTGCGGTTGGAATACTTGTTGATGGTCCGCACGGGGTCCAGGCCGCCTCGCTGCACCCAATGCACATCGAGTTCCAGGCCCATAGCCGGAGAGTTGTCCGCGATAATATCCAGCATGTATTTGCCGTCGAATTTTGCGAACTCGACGTGGTGGTTGTGATAGTAGAGCCCAATGCCATATTCCTGCAGCCTTTCGGCGTATCCGTTAGCCTGCTTGGCAAAGTCGACAACCGCTTCGATGGATTTCATTGCCGTGAACGGCAGAATACCGAACCGAAGAAACCTCGTATTAAGTCGTTTCGCGTCGTCTACGATCTTGGCGAAGTCGTTTTCCAGCGAATCACCGGGGCGGCCCTTCGGCACATTAAGGGCAACAGAGAGCGCCGCAATGTCCATCCCTAGTTCGGCACGGGACTTTTCCAGTTCGGCCACGTTGTCCGCCGTCATTGGAATCTGGGAAATCTCGACGGCGTTGTAGCCGATCGCGTTTACCTTGCGCAGCGTTTCGAATGCTCCAACTTCTGCGAAGCTTTGCGTCAACATCATCGCCTGCACACCTATTTTGGCCATTTCTGTCTCCTTTGTTGTTCCTGGGGTTGCATGGGGGCCGCTCTAGGCGAGGGCGCCAGCCTGTTCGTTCTGTGACCGCTGGATTTCCATTAGCCTGTGGCGGTCGGCGCGGCGCTTTTCCTGCCGGTCTGGGTCAGGCACGGGTGAGGCCAAGAGCAACCTCTGGGTGTAGGGGTGATCGGGATCCCGGGTTACTGTTTCGGCGGCCCCCTGTTCTACGATTTCACCGCGGTACATGACTGCCACGCGGTGGCTGATATGCCGCACGACGTCAAGGTCGTGGGAGACGAACAGGTAGGAGACACCGGTGTCCCGCTGGATTTGGAGGAACAGGTCCAGGACCACTGCCTGGGTGGAAAGATCGAGTGCGCTGACTGGTTCGTCGCAGACGATGAGTTTCGGTGAAAGCGCAAGGGCACGGGCGATTGCCACCCTTTGCCGTTGTCCGCCACTGAATTCACGGGGCAGGCGGTGTTCAGCGTCGGAGGGCAGCCCCACCTGATCCAGGAGTTCGCGGACCCGTGTCTTCGCCTCGGAGGGAGATTTGCCTTGGACACGGAGGGGCTCGGCGAGGATATCGCCGACCTCCAATGCTGGGTTGAGCGACGTGTAGGGGTCTTGGAAGACTACTTGGAGGTCCCGACTCAGGGAACGGCGCTGCTGCCTGGTGGCTCCGCTGATGTCGTTTCCTTCAAAGATGATCTTGCCGTGGGAGACCGGTGCCAGGCCAAGGACTGCGCGGCCAAGTGTTGTCTTGCCTGAACCTGACTCCCCCACCAGTCCCAGCGTTTCACCTTGGCTGATGCTGATGTTGATATCCGTCAGGGCACGGAAGGACTTGGCCCGAAAGCCCTTCCCTTTGTATTCCACCGCAAGGTTGTGCACTTGCAGGAGTTCCTGACTGTTTGGCGCGTTATCCTCACCGCCGGGGTGGGTATAGGCAGTCATGACGCTGCCGCCTTTGAGCTTGCTGAAACGAGCATTTTCATGGGTTCCTTGCCTTCGAGCATCGAGGCCAGCAATGTTTGGGTGTAGTGCTCCTTCGGGTTGCGGAGGATGTCCCGGACTGGCCCTTCCTCTACAAGCCGGCCGTTCTGCATCACGGCTACGCGGTCGCAAATGTCTGCAACGACGCCGAAGTTGTGGGTGACCAGGATGACTCCAACGCCGAGGCGGCGCTGAAGATCGCGGATGAGGTCCAGGACGTCGGCTTGGACGGTCACGTCCAGTGCCGTGGTGGGCTCGTCGGCAATAACCAAGTCCGGTTTGCAACTGATCGCTCCCGCAATGAGGACGCGCTGTGCCATTCCTCCGGAGACCTCATGGGGGTACGCGTTGAATGTACGGTCCGGGTTTGCAATGCCGACGTCTGAGAGCAGCTTCTTGGCCCTGGTGGTGGCTTCGGCTTTGGAAATGCCCAGCACGCGCACCATAGGTGTGACCAGTTGGTATCCAATGGTGAACGCGGGGTCCAGATTGCTCATCGGTTCCTGCGGGATGTAGGAGATCCGTTTGCCGCGAAGCTTGGAAAGCCGTCCCTGGTTGACCTTTTCGTCGCCCGGGGCGACGGTGTATTCACCGTCGAATTGGATGGACCCGGCCACAACCCGGGCGTTGTCCGGAAGCAGTCCCAGGATGGAGAATGCTGTCTGGGATTTGCCGGACCCCGACTCGCCGACGATTCCCAGAATTTCTCCGCGGTCCACATGGAATGAAACGTCGTCCACAACCTTCTTGATGGACCCATCGGCCTGCGGGTAGCCAACACCAAGGTTGGAGACTTTGACGAGGTGATGTTCAGTACCTGCTTCAACTACAGCGGTCTTTTTTCCATCAATCCGGTCGGTCCTTAATGCGGCCTTCGAAGCACCAGTGGCTGTCGGAGTGGATTTCATGCGCGATTTAGTGAGGTCGCCGTCTTCAAGCGCATCACGGAGTGCGTTTCCCAGGAGTACCAGGCCACCGATGGTCAGCGAGACGGCGAGGGCGGGCCAGAAGAGCAGAGAGGGTGCGAGGTACACGTTTTTAAAGCCTTCGCCCATCATGACGCCCCACGTGGCCTTGGTCGGATCTCCTAGGCCGAGAAATTCCAGTCCCGACTGGATGGAGATGGCCACCCCCGCAATGGCGGCAGTTTGGATGATAATCGGAGCACGCACGACGGAGAAGACGTGCCGGGAGATGATGCTGAAGTCCGAGAGGCCCGAAACCCTGGCCGCGTCGACGTACAGTTCGTTCCGGACGGATTGAACGGCGGTGCGTGTAAGCCGAAAGTAGGAGGGGCTGATAAGGACACCGAATATGATCATGGTCAGCCATACGGATGGGCCGAATGCCGCCCGGATCGCCAACAGGACGATCAAGCCTGGCAAACTCATGAGGATGCTGACGGTCCAGTTGGATACTGCCTCAAATTTGCCCGCGTAGTAACCCGCGACGAGTCCGGCTGGAAGGCCGATGGCGATCGCCACTGCGGCGCACAGGAGCGCGGAGAGGAGTGTCAGGCGTGCTCCGACCAGCAACCTGCTCCATATGTCTCGTCCCGCACTGTCCGTGCCCAGGATGTTGACGCTGTCCGGCGGGGCCAGCGTTTTTCCGATGTTCGCGAAGTCCTCCGCGAAGGGAGCCAGGACATCGGCCAAGACGGCGAGCAGGGACATTGCCACCAGGATGACTATGGCCAGGATACCGAGGGGGTTCTTAAGCAGTCGCTTCAGCACCGTTGACCGCACTACTGTTCCGGCCTGGCCGGTAGGAAGTCCTGATTCCGGGGTTGGGGTTAGGGCTGTGGATTCTACGGACTCGGTCACGAGGCACGCACCTTCGGGTTTAGCCAGCCGTTGACGAGGTCTACAAGAAGGTTGACAACGATCACGACGACAACTGTGTAAATTACGACGCCCATGACTACGGGCAGATCGGTCTGGGTGGTTGCTAGAACCGCCAGGGGTCCGATCCCTGGGAGGGCGAAGATCTGTTCGATAATGAGGACTCCGCCGAGCATGCCAATGAGTTGAAGGCTCAAGACGGTCAGCCCTGCCGGCGCTGCGCTGCGAAGAACGTGCTTGAAAAGGATCTCCTTCTCACCGATCCCGCGGCTGCGCAGTGTCCGAACATAGTCGCGTTCGAGTTGTTTGATCACGGCGCTGCGGATCTGTTGGGCGCCGCCTGTTACTCCATTGACGAGGAGTGCGAGGACGGGCAACGTGAGAGATTTGATCCAGGCATCCACTCCTGCGTCGGGTGCGATGGTACTGGTCGCGGGAAACATTCTGAGCTGGATGGCCAGAACCGTGACCAGGAATATGGCAAGCACAAAGCCGGGGATCGAGTCACCGATGATGGCCCCGACCTGAACCGTACGGTCGACCCAACCTCGCCGAACCGCCGCGGCTACGCCAATCAGGGTCGCGATAATGGAGATCAGGATCATGGCCGCAATGACCATTGTCATGGTGACGGGAATACGTGTTGCCAGGGAGGCTGAGACTGGTTCAGAGGTGAACCAGGAGGTTCCAAGATCGCCCTGCAGGGCGTTGACGATCCAGCTGCCGTAACGGGCGAGGATGGGCTGGTCCAGCCCTAGTTCTGCCTCTTTCATCGCCAATTGTTCCGGCGTGGCTTGATCGCCGAGGATGTTCCGGGCAATGCTTCCGCTGCCGGTGTAAAGAAGGAAAAAAGTTAACGCCGATACGACGATCAAGACCACTAGTCCGCTGCCGAGGCGTTTGAGGATGAATCTGGTCATTGCTTGCTCCGATGAAATCATGGTGGGCCGCCTGCCTGGGTCTGCTCGATACGCGGACCCAGGCAAAAGCCCGTGCTCGGTGTTTAACCCGTCGCCTTAGGAGGCCGGCGAGTAGTTGTAGATTGACGGGACGGCCTGCTGGATCTGGGGCTTCACGTTGACCTTGTTGTTATGGAAATACATCTGCTGCACGCGGTAGAGGGGGGCAAACCAGGCCTGTTCGACGACGTATTTGTTCACTTCCTGTGACAGCTTTTTTGCGTCTTCGCCGCCCTCTTGGACTGCCGTGATTTTGGCCTGTAGTTCAGGAGTCGTGTTCTTGAAAGGGTTGTATAAGGCGCGGGTGGAGATGAGCTGATTAATGGCAACCCACGGTTCACCTTGGAAGAGGTTGGCGTACAGGATGGTGAATTTCCCGGCAGCGATATCGCTGGTGTATGTGGTGGTCGGAACACCACCGAGGTTCAGGGTGATGCCTACATCCGCCAGTTGTTGCTTGACCATGGAGAGCTGTGTTTCGGAACCTGTGATGACGGGCATCTCCAACACCACACCTGTTTCGTAGCCGGCTTCCTTCAGAAGTGCCTTGGCCTTCGCCGGATCGTACGGGTACCTGTTTTCCAGCTCCTCCAGCCAGGCTCCGCTGTCTTTGCCAAACGGCTGCGACGTAGTTTCGCCCTCGCCCAGGAGCACCTGCTCCAGGATGGTCTTGCGGTCAAACGCATAATTGATCGCCTGACGGACCCTGACGTCCTTGAGCGCGGGGACCTTTGTGCCGTCCCGGTCAAGGAGCAGCAGTCCCTGCCAGTCCACCTGGGACTGGACCAAGGTCATTTGAGCGCCGGCTGCCTGCTTGCCAGCCTTGGGGTCGAGCAGTGCGGCATCCACCTGACCCGATACCAGCGCGTTCGTACGGGCTGTCAGGTCCTGGAGGATTTTGAAAGTAACCTTCGAGTACTTCTGCAGGTCCTTGTTCCAGTAGTCCTCGCGGGCATTGAATACCGACTGGCCATCTTTGACGGTGGCCGCTTTGTCCATGACGTAAGGACCGGTGCCCACCGGCTCAGTCTTGATCGCTTCAGTTCCCAGTGCCGTGGGACTGCCCATCAGACCGGCTGCCTGGCTTAGGTAGAACTCCAGGGCGGGGTCCGGGGAGGCGAGATTGATGTCGATTGTGTCGTCATCGACGACCTTGACCTCTGACACAGCGATGAGCTGGGCCATTTGGGGCCCGTTGCCCTTTTTGAAGTGGTCGAGGTTGGCCTTCGCTGCTGCTGCGTCGAATTTGGCCCCGTCACTGAATGTGACGCCTGAGCGAAGGTCTACCGTCAGGACGGTGTTGGTGTCGTTGTACTTCCACTCGGTAGCGAGCATGGGGCTGAGTTTGCCGTCTGGTTCACGGAGTATCAGCGAGTCGTATGCAGCTTGGTAGGGCTGAAGGGTGTGCCCCACATGCGCCTGGGCTGGATCCCAGGAACGCACGTCTGCGGTTGCCCCCAGGGTCAGGGTGGTCGCTTTGGGGCCGCCGGCGGCTGCTGGGCCGGTGGTCCCGCCCCCGCATCCTGTTAGGACGAGCGCGGCAGTGGTGCTGATGGCGACAACGGCCGCCATGGGACCTAACTTCATCGTTGGCTCCTGTTTCTATGCATTCTTATGAGGGACGTACTTATGAGGGACGTAGCGGACTCGAGATCTGTTGATGGCTCGAGCCCAAGGTGTTTTCGTGCAGGGAAGGATAGGCAGCAGGTGAGTCCTGATTGGCGCGCGAAAGGTGATGATGTCGGCCTATGCGACCGTTTCCGACTTGAGTGGGTAGCTTTGGCGGTACAGCTCTTTGATGATCCGGAGTGACTTCATGGCCTCCTCCGGATTAATCCAGAAGGAATCTGCCTTGGTGAGGCGATCGTAGAAGTCGGCAATGAGCAATTCGTGGGACACACCCCAGTAGGCGCGTTGCCCGGACGAGCCGCGTCTTTCGGGTATGACCTCAACCCGGCCATCCGCGTAAGTTATGGTCAGATCTCCGCGCAGGCTGAGAGTGGCTCCCTCAGTAACAATGTCCAAGGTGATGGGTGCATTCACTGCGTTGGCGAGAGTTGCATAGAAAGCGCTCCGCGCCCCGTTTTCATGTACCGCGACAAATTCGGCCGTGTCCTCGACTTCGATCGAGTCGCCCAGGAATCTTGTGGATGAATGGCCGGAAAGGCTGACGACGTCGCCAACCAGCCATTGCAGGAGGTCGACTGTATGGATGGCCTGATTCATCATGAGGCCTCCCCCGGCGCTTTCCCACTTACCGCGCCATGGCCGGTTGCGATAGTAGTTGGCATCGCGTTGCCAAAAGACCGTTGCCGATGCGCCCTTTATAGTGCCAACTTCTCCGGAGTCCAGAGTTGCCCGCATGGCCTGAACCGCTGCGTTGTACCTGTTCTGAAAACAAACAGCAATCTTGGCAGTGCTGACACGGGCAGCTTCGACAAGTCGCTGCCCTTCTTCAAGCGTGTGCGCCAGGGGCTTTTCCAAGACCACGTTGATACCTCGTTCTAAGCAATCGATGGCGATGGTTGAATGCGACGAATGAGGAGTGGTGATGTGAACGATGTCCGGTTTTACGGAGTCGAGGAGACTGATATGGTCTGCGTGCCCGGGGACGTCGTGGGCGGAGGTCGCCACAGCGAGTCGTTTGTCATCCGGATCGCAGAAACCGACAAGTTCCACGTGGTCCATTTTCGTGATGGCGGCCGTGTGAACTGCTGAGATGTCGCCGCACCCGATGACCGCGGCGGTCAGTCTGCTCATACGAGTTCCACCCCATTCTTAGCAGCCAGAGCAGCGAAGCTGCGGGCCGCGAGCCCGAAGGCTGCAGGGCCTGAAAACCCACCCAGTTCGTGTGCGGACGCCAAGTGCGGTTCCAGGGATGCAAAACCGGCGTAGCCGTCCTCTTTTAAAGCGCTAATCGTGGCGTCCAATTCACCGTCACCCCTGCCTGCAGGTACTACCTCGCCTGTGACAAGCACTGCATCCTTTACTTGGAAATATTCGAGATAGGGTCGGAGCAGGGAATAACCATCGGTGTAGGGCTTCACTCCAACCTGGACGAAGTTTGCGTTGTCCCATGCGACGCGCAGCGCCGGGGAGTCAACCGCCTTCATGATGTCCAGGACACGCTGGGGCGTATCACCGTAGATGCCTTTCTCGTTTTCGTGCAAGAGGACTACCCCCGCGCTTTCGGCCTCAGCTGCAAGCGCGGTCATACGGATGATGACCTGCTCACGGACGTCATCATGAGAGAGGTGCTCGCCACGGTAGAACGAGAAAACCCGTACATACTTCGTGTTGAGCCCGCGCGCTACTGACACGAGCTGCCGAAGTCTCTGAACCTCGTGCTCGACAGGAAGACTTACATCAACCTTGCCAATGGGGCTGGCGATCGCCGATACCTGTAGGCGTTTAGCGTCCAAGAGCTGCCTAAGTCGAGCCACGTGCTCGCCTGTGAACTCCGACACATTGATCCCCCACGCACTACGAACCTCGATATGGCGTGCCCCTAGGGCCAGTAGGACAGCAGCTTGCAACTCCGGGTCGGGGTCGATCTCATCGCCGAAGCCTGACAGGTGCCAGGCCGTTTTTTCTTCAGTCATCTGATCTCCTAAGTGCGCAGGCAACAATGGCTGCAGTAAGGGGGTGATGGGGTTCACATTTGGGATTGAATCGAGTCTAGTTACTTACGCGCGTAAGTACAACCGCTTGCCGGATTGTTGTCGAATTTATTTTGGAGCGGCCGGAGGCCGGAGGAAGGATTCATAACCTCTTGGGCAGCCCTCGCGCTGGCGCCAAGGACAGCAGCTCTGCCCCTGGGCACCAGCGATTGCGCGTCTATGATCCAAAGGCAAGTGAGAGCCAACGCCGGACGTGTTCCTCGCCTTCCATGCGTGGTCACATCATCGAAGACATCGCCGTCGGCCGTCCGCACCGGCGTTGGTCGTTTGGGGTGCAGGGCCCAGGCTGCAGGAATATCAGCGGAATACCTTTCCCTGAACGAACTAAGCAGTGATCCCTACGAATTGAAACCTAAAAAGGAAACTAGACATTCCAGTGAGGACCTGACTTCCGGTACAGCGGGAAGACGGTTCAGATGGCCGTGGAGCATCCCTCGGGCCAGATAAGTTTGGACCTTGACCCCCTCCTCGGTCGCCTGCTTAGCGTAAGACTCGCCTGAGGGGCGCAAGTCATCGTACTCGGACAGGATCACTAAGGAAGGAGGGAAACTGCGCAGACTGCTGTCTTCAAGGGACACGTAGGGTGCATCCTTGGTGCCGTTGAGATATGCGCCGTACATATCATCGACGGCGGTCTGGGTGAAACGGAATAGGGCAGGTACTTCGGTCATCAACGTTTCGAGCTCCGGCCCGACCTCCAAATGTTGATGCAGGAACGGGTAGGCAAGGACAAGGCCCGCCGGCAGAGGTTCACCCCTGTCACGAAATTCCAGCGTTGCCGCAACCGCGAGGTTTCCACCCGCGGACGCGCCGCCGAGAAAGACCCGGTCCCCGTGAACCCCCAGGTTCGTGTTGTTATTCCTTGTCCAGCGCACTGCGGACATGACCTGCCGGTGAAGGGTGGGATATGAGGCGGTCCCGTCAGCCAGGTGATAGTTGACGGAGACTACAGCGACGTCTGCGCGGGAGCAGAGTTCACGGCTCATGAGATCACTTTCCGGCATGTCCAGGTCTCCGCCGATAAATCCACCTCCGTGAACCCATACCAGCGCTGTCCGTGGTGAGGCGGGCAAAGTCGGTGGTGTGTAGACACGGACGCGGAAGGTGCCCGTGGGTCCATTCACTAAGTGCTCTTTACTCTGTGTTTCCGGAGTATCGTACGGTAGGTCCTCCTCCATGAACCGTTCAACCTGGTGCAGCAGTTCAGGGTTTCCAACCATTTCAGAGTAGGAACTGATACCGTCCACGAGGTGGAAGCGACGTTTCAGGGTCTTATCGACGGGCATTTATGATCCTCTTTCTCTGACTAGTGCGGCGCGACAGCGAACGGACCAGTGAATGAGGGTCAGCAGGGGCTACGGGAAATTGTCAGAGGACGTGATGAGCGTGTTCGGGGACGGCGGGGGGGCAGACCTAGCTGCCCTCCGGCGGGCACGCCAGCGGGACATTTCCCATGACACAGCTGTCAGGAGGGCTAGAAGCATTCCGAGCGCTGCGAAGTGTGGCAACAGTTTTGTCCCCAGGGGTTCGGTCTCCGCAGATGCGATGACGAGCCCGCCCAAGAAGGCTCCTCCTCCGATTCCTACGTTGAAGGCAGTGGTTTGCAGGGCAGCTGCCATGTTGCGCGCAGCCGGCGACGCAGACTGCATCATGCGGGTCTGCAGGATTGTTGGAAGTGCACCGAATGCTGTTCCCATCGCGACGATAAGGGCCAGGACGCCGCCGAATGACCCGGCCGCGGCGACTGATGGAAGTACGAATAGCAGCATTACCAACGTTGACAGTGCGCCAAGAAAAATCTGGAGTGGGAATCGTGTGTAGAACGCCCCAACAAGCCCGATGCCGACGGCGCTTGATATCCCCATGGCGAAGAGGATGAGGGGCACGGCCTCCATTGAGAAGTCCGCAACGTCGACCAGCCACACGACCATGTACGTTCCGTAGCTGTTCTGCGCAGCGACTATCAGGAGGATGAGAAAGCAGACCGTCAGTATGGGGGCCAGGGTGCTGCCATGGCGGTCAGCGGAGGTCCGGGCCTGCGCCCCAGTGCCTCCTGCTGGCACTTTGACGGGCGGCAGGAGCCGTGCTAGGAGGACGGTGACTATCACTGCCAGGCATGCGAGGGCTCCGAAGGCCCAACGCCATCCCATTGCTTGCCCGAGTGCGTTACCCAGCGGTATGCCTGCGACTCCGGCAAGGGAGCCGCCGGCCGCAGTGACCGCCATCGCGCGTGCCAGCTTGCTGGATCGCACCAAGTGGGCAGGATATGCGGCAACTACCGACCAGAACAAGCCGTGGGCGAGTCCTCCCAGGACCCGGGCGCCGAGCAGGAACTCGAACGACGGGGCGGATGCGGTAAATACGTTAGCCAGGCCGATGAGGCCGAAAGCGATCAAGACTATTGTCTTGCGATCGACGCCGCGGGTGAGGACGGCAAGCGGAGTTGCAGTCAGGATCACCGTCAACGCGAAGAGGGTGATGAGGTGCCCGACCTCGGCGGAGGACCGGTCGAACGTGGCAGAGATTAGTGGGATCAGTCCCCCTGGCAGGAACTCCGTTGCCATGGAAGTGAAGATTGCCGTCGATAAGACCAGGAGTCCCGCCAGAGGAAACTTGTCGGAAGGGACCGTTGCCATGGGTGGACTCAGGGAGGTGGTGGCGTCCGGTGAGGCTGGTTGCTGGGACCGGAAACGGATGATCAACCTTTTGCGCATGGTCGACGGACTCCGTTGTTTGGGCCAGGGGGCGGCATTGAGCTCATGCTTTCCTGTTCTGCTTCTGTTCGCCCGTCCCAAAGACGGTCTCGAGGTGTGCCGTTTCTAGAAAACTCTCGTGCCCCCGGACAGTTGCTGGCGGAGAGGGTAAGCCCTACATGGCGGTCTCACTGCACCCCCGCCTCCGTCGAAACTGGCCGTGGCGGGGGCACCGGCTTTCCCCCCGTTAGTCCTGGGGAGGGTGGCTGCCGGTCGGGAAGTTTATCCCGTCATCACTTGCTCAGGGCTGGGCCCGGTGTTAGTGGTTGTCACCACGATTTCGAGGTGTACATCGTCGATTTCCGGCGTGGATACAGTCAGGTGGATGGTGCCGGGGCTTGTCGGTCGGATGATAGCCAGGGCCCTGCCGTCAAAGGTTGTGCACCGGCTGGTGTTGAAACTTTCCGTGCTGACGGGACGTGCGCTTCCAAGTCCTTGCAGGATTCCGGGGCCGGTGACCTCTACGGAAATTTCCCGGTCGGCGCTGGTGGCGAGATTACCCGTGGGATCGCGGAGTTCCAGCGCGACGAAGGCCAGATCCGTCTCATTGGCGGTTAGCTGGTCCCGGTCGATTGTCACTGCCAACTTGGGTTCGGTTGCAGTTGCCAATGCAGTGCGGCTTCGTTCCGCTCCGTTGTCATACGCAATGGCGGTGAGGGTCCCCGGCTGATAAGGAACAGTGAATAGGGCGCGGTAGTGGTTTGCTGGCCCGGTTTGTGCTCGTCCGACTGATACCCCGTCGAGGAGGAGCTCGACCTCGTCGGCGTCGCTGTAGACTTCCACTTCCATTGGCGTTCCTGGCGGCACGGCCCAGGTCCAGCTCGAGATGGTGTCAGTCCATGCCCACTGCATCTCCAGACGGCGCTTGCTGCGGTGTTCGGGACGGAAGACGGCGAGGTACGGTTCTTTGCGGAGCCCGTACACGATTTCGCGGTAGTACGAGGCGGGGCGACGGTATCCTGTGATGTCAATATCGCCGCACCAGGCGAGCAGCCATGGGTAGTCGGGGTCGCCGCCGCCGGCTGACCCCTCCTTGTCTGTGTAGTCCGTCCTTCCCAGACCGACCTCGCCGAGGTAGTCCCAGCCAGTCCAGGTGAAATCTCCAATGACATAGGGGAGCTCTTCAACGAGGCCCCAGATGATGTCGGTCTGGCGAGGGTTGGTTTCTGTGCCCAGCATGATCCGGTTGGGGAACAGGGCGCCGTCGGTTTTGTAGCGCTGCTCGGCGTAATTGAGTCCTGCTATGTCGACGGCAGCGTGTGATTCGGCCGTCCGTTGTGTGACGAGGTCCGAGGTCGTGATGCGATCGAAGATGTCGGTCATCGCGTTCATCACGTCGTTGACGCCCCGGGCTTCCAGGGATGACACTTCCGCGACGAATTCTTCGAGAATCTCTCCGCTGACGGCCCAGAAGCTGCTGACAGCATTTGTTGTGTAGCGGGTGTCATCCAGGGAGCGGATTTTATCGGTGATCCGGCGCCCCCAGAGGGCACCGTTGCCGGACCCGGCTTCGGGGACTTCGTTCGCGATGGAGTACATGATGACGCTGGGGTGGTTGAAGGCCTTTGTTACCATCGCTTCAATGTCCCGCTCCCACCATTCGGGGAAATCGAGCGAGTAGTCAAAGGCTTTCATGCCCTCGAACCACATGTCGAAAGCTTCGTCCACGACCAGCATCCCGAGTCGGTCGCAGGCCTCAAGCATGGTGGAACTGGCTGTGTTGTGTGAGCTGCGGATCGCGTTGAAGCCTGCGGACTTCAGGATTTCTATCCGCCGCTCTTCAGCCCGTCCGATAGCAGCTGCGCCGAGTAGTCCGTTGTCGTGGTGAATGCAGGCACCGCGGAGCTTTACCGTTTTCCCGTTGATGCGCAGGCCGTGATGCGGATCGAGCTGAAGCTTGCGGATGCCGAACGCGACGGTAGTTTCATCCTGCTCCTCGTTGATGCCGCTCAAAGTTAATCGCGCCCGGTACAGGTGAGGGTGGTCAGTATTCCATAGCTGCGGTTTCGCGACGTAGAGACGCTGCCGGACCGTTGTTGATGCCTGCGGGGCGATGGAGACGATGTTCTCCTCGTGGTTCACGATCTGCCCGTGCTCGTCGCAGACTTCCGTCCGTAGCGTCACTTCACGGGTGCGGCGGTCATCGCTGCGAATAGAGGTGGAGATGCTGATTAGGGCCCCGTCGTCGTCGATATCCGGTGTCGTGATGCGTACTCCGTCGACGGGGACATGCACCAAGGGGCTGACGATGAGAGTGACGTCCCGGTGAATGCCGAGGCCGGAGTACCACCTCGAGTCCTGGTGGGCGCGGGCTTCAACCCGGATGGTGTTCGGTTCCCCATGGCGCAGATGAGCGTCGAGGGAAAGAATGAAGGGTGTGTACCCGTTGCGGTGTTGACCGGCAAATGAACCATTAACGAAGACCATGGCGTCCCGGTACACGGCTTGGAATTCAATCGAGACGCATTTGTTTCGCCACTCTTCGGGTACATCGAAGGTTTTGGTGTATTCGACGACGCCACCGGGGAAGTAGGCCGTTGATGCTCCCTCGCTGTCCGTTGCTGATCGTGGAAACTCGATCATCGCATCGTGGGGAAGCGTGACCGGTTTGCCGGAGTTTCGGCTGCCGACAACGTCCGTGAAGCTGCTGACCTTCGGCTTCACTGACCAGTCGGTGTTGAAGGGGATCTTCACCAGGAATTCCTTGTCTTTTATGGGTTTGTCGTGGTTGGTGAGGAACGGGTAGGTGCGTTCTGGGAACGCCGGAATTCGGAACGCCCGGAGTCTAGTCCGGATGCCCCTGGTAGGACACGGAGTGGATGACTGCCGGATGTGAGTTTGCGGCGATGGCGAGCACCCTGCCAGTGAATCCCGAAGCTACTTCCGTGGACAGGTACCGTCCATCAAGACGGGCAAGTTCACGGGCTATGCCGCCGTCGATGAGCGAGAGGATCACTTCGTCGGGGCCGGCATCGCCGACGGGTACGGGAGCGGAGGACGGTGGGACCACGTCGATACGGAAGGTGACGGTGTTCGTCGTGGCGGGTATCTCGGCGAGGTCCTGCTGCACTCCCCCGATCCTGGCCTGTGCCCTTATCCGTCCTGCCTCCAGGGAGAGTCCGTACCAGTGCCGGTCATCGAGGCGGAGGAGGAATCGCCCCGTTCCGGTAATGACGGCTTCGGCAGTCCATTGCAGGTCCCGCACCCTGGCACACAACAGCCCTCCGCCACCGGATGCAGAGGGAAGGATCGTTATCCCCCCGCCTTCCGCCAGCTGAGTGGTGGTGGCCGGTTCACCTCCAGGGACGGTCCACCGCATATCCAGTTCCGAGGATGTGAAATCGTCAAAGAAGTCGGTGGACGTGACCGGAACGTCGAAGCGGTCCTCGACGAAAACGGGCCACCCATCATCCCATTCGATTCCGGCGAGGAATGTTTCACGCCCCAGGACGTGGAACCCTGGAGTGGATCCGCGGGGACGGACACCGAGATATACAGCGGCCCATTCCCCTTGTGGGGTGAGGACCAGGTCAGCGTGCCCCACGTTCTGCACGGGGTGGACCGTGCTGCGGCGGCTGAAGACCGGGTTGGACGGGCACGATTCGAAGGGACCCTGGGGCGAGGTGCTTCTTGCCATGGTGATGCAGTGGCCGCGTTCTGTGCCGCCCTCAGCCAGGCTGAGATACCAGTAGTCACCTATCTGGTAGAGGTGCGGACCTTCCGCTGCGGGGAGCCCGCTGCCTTGCCACAACGGGTAATCGGGGGCGGCGAAACGCCCCGTGGCCAGGTCCAGCGGTGCTTGCCGGATGCTTTGTTCACCCGTGGTGAAGTCCAGGGCATGCCAGGTGAGGTAGCACTGGCCCGTATCGTCCCAGCAAAGGTCAGGGTCAATTCCGATTGCTTCCGGAACGTGGATCGGGTCGCTCCACTCACCGGCAGGGTCGGAGGTATGAACAATGAGCTGTCCCGCGTCGTAGTCACTGACATTCGTCGTGATGAACCAGAACCGGTCCTCCCGGTGCCGCAGAGTTGACCCGTAGATGCCGGCAGAAGGCTTTCCGTCACCCCGGCGGAACTGATTGCGCCGCGTCAGGATGTTGCCGATTTGCGTCCACTCCACGAGGTCCTTGCTGTGAAAGATCGGCGCGCCCGGGAAGTACTCGAAACTCGAGTGCGCCAGATAATAATCGCCGCCCACACGGCAGATCGTGGGATCCGGGTAGAACCCGGAAACAATGGGATGCACCGATCCGCTTCGAGACAACGCACTGGAGGATCGCTGTGCTGGGTTGGTGGCTGGCTGTGTCATGGTCTTTGGGCGTGCGTGAGCGCGGTGTCGGGGGCGTGGGACAGTAACGTGCGGTCAGGGCGGAAGGCATAAGTCAGTCGCCGGGTACGGTAATCATCGTTGCGCAGGCTCATGATCCTTAGTTTCTTCCTGTTGTGGGGTCGCCGGAGTCCGGAGACTGTGTGGCGTTCCAATCGAGGAGATCTTTGAGCCCTTTGCGGAACAGTTCGATGCCGTTTTGACGCTCATCAGGAGTGAGGGCTTGGCCGGTGAAGATGGCAGGTGCATCGAGGTAGGGAGTGAGTTGTTGTGCCAGTTGCACATCATCAGTGGCGATCCCGGTCTCGACGGCAAGATCACCCAGGAGCTTCCACACTGTCGAATCATCAAGAACATCGCGGATCGTCTCGAGGCGCGACGGCTCCTTGGGCCACGTTCCAAGGTCAGGTGTTGACCATCGGTGATCGCCATGGCCGACGGTGATCGCATCGGACGTGAAGGGCAGGTACACCCGGGCAGATGCTCCTACAGGTACCCGTAGGTCAACGTCGATTTGGCCGTCACGCCGCTCCCACCGGATGTTTGCCGGACCATATGGCGTCACATGGCTGGCGGACGCCCAGTCAAGATTTGCCGGGGGCAGCGGGCGCACCTCGATGTCCCGGTAGCCCGGAGACAGTGGAGCCAGGCCTGCGACTGAACGGTGCAGGAAGTCAGCGATGGCACCCAAAGCGTAGTGGTTGAAGGAGGTCATCTCGCCGGGATTGATGGTTCCGTCGGGCCGCATGCTGTCCCATCGTTCCCAGATGGTTGTAGCTCCCATGGTCACCGGGTAAAGCCATGACGGGCATTCAGTTTGCAGCAGGAGGCGATGGGCGACGTCGTGATGGCCGGCTGAGGCGAGTGCGTCGCAAATGAGCGGGGTGCCGACGAAGCCGGTACTGATGCGGAAACCTGAGCCTCGGACAAGGTCGGCCAGCCGTTCACCGGCCGTCTTCCGTTGACGCTCTGTCGGTAGGAGACCCCATTCCAGAGCCAGTGCGTACGCGGTGGCCGAGTCCGAGATCACCAGACCGGCAGCTGTGACGAAACGGGACGCGAAGGCGGCACGGACGCTGTCCGCCAGAAGGGTGTATTTTTCGGCATCGTCATCTCGGTCGAGGAGCCGTGCAGTTGTTGCGATGATTTTCGCCGAGCGGGCGAAGTGGGCTGTCGCGACCAGGTCAGGGTCTGTTTGTCCGCGTCCTGGTGCTTCAGGTGGTGCTGTGGGATCAAGCCAGTCGCCGTATTGGAACCCACCCGCCCATACGAAATCTGGTCCGGCAGCGTCGGCAACCTTGTTCACCCAGGCTTTCATGCTGGCATACTGTCGCTCAAGGACCTCGATATCGCCGGTGCGCTGGTAGAGCGTCCACGGTACGAAAGTGGCGGCGTCGCCCCATGCCGCGGCCGGCAGCCAGGACAACGCGGTTTCCACCACCGGCACTACGTGCGGGACAGCCCCGTCAGCCCGTTGCTCGCAGGCCAGGTCGGCAAGCCATGATGACAGCAACCCTGCGGTGTCAAAGAGGAAGGACGCTGTCGGAGCGAAAATTTGGATATCTCCAGTCCACCCCAGCCGCTCGTCCCGCTGCGGGCAGTCGATGGGAACGTCAATGAAGTTCCCGCGCATGCTCCAAACGACATTCTGGTGCAGCCGGTCCACGAGTTCATGGGAGGTGCTGAATGTTCCCGTCGGGGCAAGATCGGATCCAATAACGACGAGTTGGACATCCTCAGCCTGCAGGTCTTGTACTCCCTGTATTTCCGCGTAGCGGAAGCCGTGGAACGTGAACTCGGGCTCGAGCAGTTGCTCCGCTCCGCCGGCGACCCGGTAGGTGTCCGTGGCGGCGGCCGTGCGGAGCGGCCGAAGCGCCAGTCCTTCGCCCTCCAGCACCTCAGCGTGGCGGATCACTACGTCCGCACCTGCTTCCAGATTCCGTACCTTTAGCCGGACCCAGCCAACGGCGTTTTGGCCGAAGTCGACCATCGCATGTCCGCTGGGCGCTGACCAAACGCGCACTGCCGGCAGTACTTCTGTCTGGCGGACAGGTGGTCCGTCCGGGGCCACGAGGCGGGCGAGGTCTTCTTCGAGGACTTCAACCGGGTAACTGGTTGAAGTTGTGCCGATACGACGCAGATCGGTGTGTTGCCCGTCGTAAAGGTCGTCCGCGAGGATTTCGCTCTCGCGTGCTGTCCATGAGCCGTCGGTGCCGAGGACCAGTGTTGTGCCGTCAGCTGTCGTCACCTCGAGCTGGGCCAGGAGCGCGAGCCGGTCGCCGTAGATCGCGCGTTCGCCTTCGTAGCCGAGCCGTCCGCGGTACCATCCATTGCCGAGTTTGACGTCAAGGGTGTTCGTGCCGGACGTGATGTGGCCGGAGACGTCGTAGACCTGGTACCGGAGGCGGTGGCTGTAGGATGTCCACCCCGGTGTGAGGAGCTCGTCGCCCACGCGCTTTCCGTTAAGCGTCGCTGTGTAGAGCCCGTGCGCCGTGATGTACAGGCGCGCGGAGATGACCGGCTCGGGCACGTCGAGTGAGCCGGTAAGGATGGGCGCGGGCGTGCCCTTCCCGCCAATGGTTGTCGGGCTGATGAAACGTCCCTGCCAGTCGGACGGCTGAAACAGCCCGGCTTCCACGGTCCGGGTTTCGCTCCAGTCGCTCCAGTAATCACCGTTGGCCACTCTGACGCGGACCGTTGCCGATTCCCTGGATAGCAGGGGGTGGCCCGGCCACTGAACAAGGGTCTGGTCTGCTCCGGGAAGGGTGTAGGTGGAGGCGAGTCCCCCGTGGTCCGTTATTTCCACCTGGGCTGCAGTTTGCTCATAGCCTGGCGCGGCGTGTGGGACGTACCAGGAAATTCGTGGGGTTGCCGTCCCGATGCCCAGCACGGTTCCTGCATCAGTGCGGTGTTCGAAGCGAGGCGCGGTTGGCGTTTTAGCCCATGTCATAGGTACTCCAGAGGTGTTGACCCGGGCAGGTAGGTGTCACCGGGGGTGGGGCGCAGCGACGGCGCCCTTGGTTGTTACTGGCCAGGAACAGTCAGACGGTGGATGCCGCGGGTGTCCCGAGCTCAAGGGTGGGGTGTTCAGCCAGGTACTTCACGCGCGCTTGCCTGCGTTCACGTTGCTTGATGGGGTCCGCGACGGGAGCTGCCATCTGCAGCCGCCGGGTGTAGTCGTGCCGCGGTTCCATGGTGACCTGTTCGGCCTCGCCGAGTTCGACGATGCGGCCTTGGTAGAGGACAGCGATCCGGTCGCTGACGTGGCGGACGACGCCGAGGTCGTGACTGATGAACAGGTACGCCACACCCGTTTCCTGCTGGATATCTTCCAGGAGCGTCAACACTCGTGCCTGGGTTGTTACGTCCAGGGCGCTGGTGGGCTCATCGCAGACAATGACGGATGGTTCCAACGCCAGAGCTCTTGCGATGGCGATCCTCTGTCGTTGGCCACCCGAGAATTCTCTGGGGTATCGTTGGCCGGCGTCAGCGGGCAGGCCGACGCTGTCCAGGAGTCCTTTGACCTTGTCCTTTCCGCCGGAGACGCCGGCAGCGGCCATCGGTTCAACAATGATGTCCTCAACCGTCATGGACGGATTGAGTGAGGAGTAGGGGTCTTGAAAGATCACCTGAACGTTGCGGGCGAGCTTGCGTCGGCGGCTTCGTGAGACGTTGCTGATGGTCTCGCCGCGGAACGTGATTTCCCCACTGCTGACCGGAGCCAGACCGAGGATGGCCCGTCCAATGGTCGTCTTGCCCGAACCTGACTCACCGACGAGGCTGAGGGTCTCCCCGGCGTGCAGGTCGAAGGAAACACCGTCAATGACGGTGGTTTGCAGTCCGCGGCGGCCCGAGAAGCGCACGACGAGGTTTTGCACCTGCAGGAGTGCTTCCGACATGGTTAGGCCTCCATCAATTCGACGCGACGTGATGACGCGAGCAGTTCTTGGGTGTAGGGCTCCCGCGGTGAAGCGAACAAGCCCTCGGCGTCGTTGCGTTCCACGATCTGCCCGGATTTCATGACGCTGACGGTGTCGCAGAGGTCGGCGACGACTCCGAGATTGTGGGTGACCAGAATCATGGCCAGTCCGCGCTCGGAGCTGAGCTCGCGCAGAAGCTCCAGCACGTCGGCCTGGACCGTGACATCGAGTGCTGTTGTGGGTTCGTCTGCGACGATGATGTCGGGATCGGAGGCGATGGCACCGCAGATAAGGACCCGCTGGGCCATCCCGCCGGATATCTCGTGGGGGTAGAGGCGCATTACGCGTTCGGGGTCCTTGATTCCCACCCTCTTGAGCAGGGACAGCAACTTCTCCTGCGCTTCCTTTGCTGGCATTGGGCGGGCTGCCCGCAGCCCGTACGTCAGTTGGGCCCCGATCGTGAATGATGGGTCCAGGTTGGACATCGGTTCCTGTGGCACGTAGGCGATACGGCGTCCGCGGACTCCGCGCATTTGCTTTTTGTCAGCGAGGAGGTTCTCGCCGTCCAGGAGGATGCTGCCGCCAAGAATGAGTGCTTCACGGGGCAGGATGCCGAGGGTGGCGAAGGCCATCTGTGATTTTCCTGAGCCCGACTCTCCCACGAGGCCGTGGATCTCGCCCCGGCGGACATCGAGGTCAACTCCGTGCACCACTTCAACGACGGTGTTGCCGTCGTTACTGGGGTAACCGACGCGCAGCCCTCTGATCGACAGCACTACATCGTCTGAACTGCCGATATCCATTGATTCGACGGGTGGGCCTGCCTGGGTATCTGCCGCAGCGGCGGCGATCAGCGCGCGGCGTTTCTTGGGTGAGGGGGCTTTGCTGCGTGAGGTTTCCTGCAGGACATCGCGCAGAGCGTTTCCCAGCAGGATGAGCGCGAGGATCGTCAGGGTGAGGATGGCTGCTGGAAAGAGGACAGCTGCAGGTGAACTGTAAATGTTGTCAAAGGTCTGTTGCAGGATGCGGCCCCAGGACGGTTGGGCAGGGTCGCCGAGACCCAGGAAGTCCACGCCGCCTTGAATACCGATGCCGGCAGCAAGCACGAAGGAGCTCTGAATGACCACAGGTGCCCGCACGGCCCACAGGACGTGCCGGCCAACAATTCGGGCATCCGAGAGCCCGACAACCTTGGCCGCGTCGACGTAAAGCTCCGAGCGGACAGCGACGACGACCGAACGCACGAGGCGGAAGTAGCTGGGCGCGATCAAAGCACCGGTTACTGCCATCGCGAGGTTGATGTTGGGACCTGTCAGGGCGTAGAGGGCTATCAGCAATACGATGCCCGGCAGGGACATGAGGACATCGGACACGAAGTTGAGAACGGCTTCGATCCGCCCCCGGTAGAAGCCGCCGACCAGGCCGGTGGGCAGACCAAGGAGGAGTGAAACAGCCAGCACGATGAGAGCCGCGACCAGTGTGCCCTGGGTACCCCACATCAGCCGGGAGAAAATATCTCTACCGGCCTGGTCGGCACCTAGGAGGTGGCCGGGGGTCCCTGGGTTACTGTTGGCCGCCAGGAGGTCCGTTTCAGTGGGACCCCACGGTGCCAGCCACGGAGCGCTCAGGCCGAAAAGAACCACCAGGAGCAAGAATCCTAGGCTGAACGCTCCGATGGGATTTGACAGGAGTCGCCGCCAGGCTGACCGACGGCCCGACGCGCTACGTGGATCGACAGGGATAGGGGCAGCCGCGCTGAGCTCCTTTTCGACGACGTCGCTCATCGGATCCTAGCTTTCGGGTTGAGGGCAGCGCCGACCAGGTCGGCGATGAAATTTACGATGAGAATTAGGACAATGGTGACAAGAATCGCCCCCATCACCATCGGCACGTCCCCCTGTTGTGCGGAGTTCGTAGCGAGCTGGCCAAGCCCTGGCAGGGCGAAGATCTGCTCAACGAAGATCGCTCCTCCGAAGAGGCCGATCACACCAAGGCTGAGCGCGATCAGCCCGGGGCCGCTGGCGCTGCGCAGAACATGCCGGAACACGATCTGGTGTTCCGGTATGCCGCGGGCACGCAGAGTACGAACAAAATCCTGGTGCAACGTGTCGTTTACCGCGCTGCGGAACTGGGATGCTGCGTTTGCGACAGAACCAATCAGCAGAGCTATGACCGGAAGGGTGATCGAACCGATCCACGGACCGATTCCCTTTGCGGGACTGACGTAGCCGGTAGCAGGAAATATTCTCCATACGACGGCGAAAGCGAAGACAAGGACGATGCCCACGACGTAAGGCTGAAGTGCCGCGCCGCCGACGGAGACCAACTGCACGGTCCGGTCCAGCCATCCGCCGTAGAGGGCGGAGGCCACTCCGAGAAGGACGCTGAGCAGGATCATCAGCACCAGGGTGAAGGACACCAGGGACAACGTCACCGGTACCCGCGTGGAGAGTGCATTGGTGACGGGTTCGCTCGTGAAGAATGAATTACCGAGATCACCTGTCACCGCTCCCTGCAGCCATGACCAGTACTGAACGAGGAGGGGCTGGTCGAGGCCCAGTCTGATGACTTCCTGCCGAACCTGCTCCTCGCTTGCATTGATTCCGAGGACGCCGCGGGCAATGCCGGGTCCGTTTCCGTACATCAGGGCGAACGTTGCGAACGTGACGGCAAGCAGGACCCCGACCGATCGCAGGAGATTCTTGAGTAAAGACAGTGTCATTTCCGGGCCTCGACCTTCCGGCTACTTCTGGAAGTCGCGCAGCAGGGGGTGCAGCTGCGAGAAGTCCGAAACCTGCGCGATGCGGACATCGCCGGTGTGTGCGTAGTAGCCGTCCGGGTAGGCCATGGGGACAAACCACGCCTGGTCGATGACGTACTGGTTGATGTCCTTCTGCGCCTGCTTGGACTCTTCCTCAGATCCGGTCAGCACTTTCTCCCACATGCCGGCAATTGTTGTGTCTTCCTGGTGGGACACGTTCCAGATGCCGGTAGGAAGGATGTAGTCGACGATGTCCTGCTTGGAATCACCGTAGTTTCCCAGCTGCCAGAGCGGCACGGGGTAGGTGCCACTAAGGATGTTGGAGATGGCGTCCGGGCCGGTCTGCGGTACTTCCTTGACCTTGATGTTGATCTTTCCCAGGGCTTCAGCGATGTACGCAATCAGGGTTTCGTGGTTCTGCCCCTTCATTGTCGGGATTTGGAGTTCAAATCCGTCTGCGTAGCCAGCATCCTGCATGAGCTGCTTCGCCTTTTCGACATCAAACGGGTAGGGGTCCTTGAGTCCGTCGAGGTACGCATCCGTTCCTTCGCGGAAGATCTGGTAGGCGGGGTCAGCTTTCCCGCGGTAGAGCTGCTTCGCGATGGCATCCCGGTCGAAGACCATGTTCATTGCCTGGCGGACTTTGACGTCGCCGAGGGCGGGGATCGTTTCGCCCTTGTGGTCAGTGATGAGCAACCGGGTGGTCGTACCGCGCATCTTCTGGGCCTGGAGGTTTGATGCCGTCACCTCGTCCACGGTGGCAGAGGAGGCCAGTACACCGTCAATTTGGCCCGTCTTGAGAGCATTGATGCCTGCAGTTTCGCTCTCGAGGACCTTGAACACCACGTTCTCGTACGGGTACGTGCCTGCATCCCAGTAGTCAGCGCGCTTGGTCACGGCGTAGGTCGAACCACGCGTCGTCTCCCCGGCATTCAATACATAGGGCCCGGAACCAATGGGTTCCTTGTCAAGAGTTCCGGCCTTGACCGCCTCGGAAGGGACCACCTGCAACTCACAGAGGCGTGAAATCATCACTGCCTGCGCCGTCGGCCAAGTCAACGTGATGTTCTGGGGGTCCGCAATCTCGTACTTGATGCCCTCGAACCGGGCATTCGTCTTAGCAAAGTTTTCCCCGGATGCCTGAATGTCAGCGGCATCGACGGCGCTGCCATCAGAGAATGTGATGCCCTCACGGATGTGCAGGGTCGCTGATTTCCGGTCCTCGCTGAATTCCCACTTATCTGCCACCTGGCCGGAAGGGGTGTTCGTCGCATCGCAGTTCAGCACCGTGTCGAAAATAGCATCTGCCATCCAGCCCTGGTAAGACGGCTGAAGTGCAGGGTTATAACCTTCAATATCGGCTGTCTGGCCTAGGGTGAGAGTTGTCTTCTCGGCACTGGCCTCCCCACCTGGGGTTGACCCGGTGCAGGCAGTGAGGGCAAGGGCGAGAACCGTAACGGGGGCTGCAAGAGCCAGGGATGTACGTCGTATGCGTCGCAAGGGTTACTCCTTCGTAAGATGACGCCGACTCAGAAAGCATGAGCTTCAGAGCGAAGAACGCCATTGATTCGGTATGACTTAGCTCACTACCGTGTGCAACGTTCTACACCGAGAATAGATATGTGACGCCGAGTACGTCAAGCCTCAGTGCCCGGATTTAGGGATTTGCGAACGAAATTTGCCTTGTTTCGGACGACTACTCGTGCAACGTTCTTCAAACCGCTATGGTTTCTTATGTGACGACAAGGAAGCCGAGACCGACAGGCATGACAGCTGCAACCTCTCCTGCGCCCCCGTTGGGAAATCAGCCGCGGCGTGCCACGATGCGCGACGTTGCGCAGGAGGCGGGGGTTTCTGTCTCTGCCGTTTCCAAGATCCTCCGTGGAGCCTATGGCAGCAGCCCGGAAATGCGGACCAAGGTGCTCGGCGCGATCGAGAAGTTGGGCTACCGCCCGAACGCAGGCGCGCGGGCCATGAGGGGACGCTCCTACACGATCGGTGTCATGCTCGTTGAGCTGTCCTCACCCTTCCAGCCCGAAGTTGTCCAAGGCATCAGCGAGGAGTTTGAAGGCACTCCGTATCAGGAAATCTTTATCGCCGCCGGCCTGTCGCCGGAACGGCAGAAACGGTCCATCGAGGCCTTGTTGGACCGCCAGGTCGACGGTGTCATCCTCATTGCTCCATGGATGGAAGCAAGCTGGATTGAAGAGTTGGGATCCAGAATCCCTACGGTCACTGTCGCTTTGCATGGCGTTGCCACAAACTTCGATACGGTCGTGGACGACGACTATGAGGGCTCACGCCTGGTCGTCGAACACCTCGTCAGCCTCGGGCACAGCCGCATACTTCACACCAGCATGCCCCCCAGTGCCGCGACTGCGCCGTTCGCGCTCTCACACACCGCCCGCCGGGACGGCTACGTTCGCGCCATGCACCAGCACGGCCTCGAACCCGACATCATCTCAACGCACTACTCAGAAGAAGGCGGTTATCGAGCCGCAATGGAAGCCTTCGCCAGGCAAGAGCGCCCTACAGCGATATTCGCCGGAGCGGACATCGCAGCGCTCGGCGTTCTCCGGGCTGCCGAACACCACAACCTCCGCGTGCCAGAGGATTTATCAGTCGTCGGTTATGACAACATTTACATCTCCACCGTCAACCGGATCGCGCTCACCACTGTGGACCAGTCCGGCCGCATGACCGGGTCTAAAGCTGCCCGCCTGCTACTTGATCGCCTTGACGGTCGAACCAGCGCCGCTCAGTACGTGATCGCACCGCGCCTCGTTGCCCGGTCAACCAGCGGCCTGGCGCCGGTGGAAGCCAGTGAACAAAAAGCAGCGCAGAGCCTCCAGGCTTAGCCTTAGCATCGGCCCACTCATTCCGTTGTCCCTTACAACCCGAACTCTTAGGGAGAAGTTCAGCCATGAGCAGCGGAGACAATTCTTGTGACACGTCGGCTGACATCCTGGGCGCGGGTAGGGGCGGAGCCAGACCGGTGACGACAATGCGGGACGTCGCCGCTGTCGCAGGTGTCTCAGTCGCCACAGTTTCAAATGTCCTCAACAATCCCCACCTGGTGACAGCCAGAACCAGAACCCGGGTCGAGAAGGCCGTCCACGAGCTGAACTTTCAGCCAGATCCGCTCGCACGGGAGCTACGCGGCCGAAGCCGCCTTGGTGCCGACGCGAAGAACCCAGGAAGGCACCTCGACGGCGACCCTTCAACCCGCGAGCCGGAAGACGCAGCGGACCGCGGTGCCGTACCTGAACGTGGCCAAGAAACTCCCCGTGGAGCACTCGAAGTCAGATCCGGCGAACACGTCACCGTGCAAGTGGGATCCGAAATTCTTTCCGGCACGGTGGATGCCGTCATGCCGGATAACTCATATTTCTGGATCTGGGCAGACAGCGGAATGGGCCGGCGCTTGATAGAGGCTGCGGCCGTGTCCACCGACAACGGTCCGACAGGAGGTCCAGCTATCGGCTCAGGTGCAAGTGCGGAATCTGCACGATAGGTGCACTCGACGCTCTATTGGATGCCCTGTTCGGGCGTGGCGGCTTCCCGCTCAGGTAAGACGAGCAGTCGTGCCGCGGACCACCAAATGTGGCTCGAGCACGTCATGGCGAGCCCCTGTCCTGCCCTCAATGCGCTCAACAATCAGGTGGCCGACCCGCTTGCCCATCTCCATACCGGCCTGATCGACCGTTGTAAGCCGGATGGGACCCAGAGACGAGGTGCGCGAGTTATCGTATCCCACCAGGGAGTATGCCTCCGGCACTGACCGGCCACCCTCCCACAACTCGCTCATCATGCCCAGCGCGACGATGTCTGCTCCGGCGTGCACCGCCGTCGGCGGGGCGTTCAGGGCCGCGATCTGCCTGGCGGCTTCCTTTCCGCCGTCAAGATTCCAACGGGAGTCGATGACGGTTGCCTCACGATCGAGCCCATGTCGGCTCATCGCACGCTCGAAACCCTGAAGACGGTGGCACTCCGGCCGGCTGGCGTCACCGCGACCGTCCGCGTGCATGACGAACGCGATGCGCCGATGCCCCAGCTCGACAAAGTGGTCGACGACGAGTTGTGCGCCCAGTTTGTCGTCGGCAGCGACAGTGTCGAAAGCGTGGCTCCGGCTGTGGTGGCCCACGACCACGAGCGGGATGTTCATGGCTATATTCTCAAGGTCCGTGGCGGTCATCAGCGGGGCCACCATGACGAGACCGTCCATCTGATGGTCAATCATCGCCTCAACGACGGCCTTCTGTGGCAACGCTTCGAAACCGCCTGGCGACACGAACAGCTCATAGGACAGGGGGCGGATGACGCTGGAAATGCCGTCAGTGATGAGACTGAGAAACGGGTTCTCGATGTCGGAGACGACAACGCCGATGGTGAACGTCCGGCCCCGCATGCCCCGCGCCGGCCCGTAGGGGCGGTAGCCGAGCTCCTTCATGGCCTCTTGGACGCGGGCACGCATGGACTCGCTCGCACCGTAGGCGTTGCGCAGAACTTTTGAGGCGGAGGCCGTGGACACTCCAGCGTGCTTGGCCACGTCCACGATGGTGATGCGGCGACGACGCTGGCCGCTGGTCTCGCTCATCGGATCCCCTCTGCTTCGAACCCAAGAGTACTAGCAGACGTGCCGCTGCCCGAAAAGGGTGGACGGGCCTGAGCCCCCCGCGGTTGCTGCGGGGGGCTCAGGTAGCGGCCTTGTTCGAAGGGTCTTAGCCGGCGGGCGTGACGACGATTTTAACCCGGTCGAGGTTTTGCGCCAGCGCGAACCTGGCCGTCGGGTCGCCGTTGCGCTCTGAAGAGATGCGAAGCGCGGCCAGGTATGTCCCCGGTTTGTCGAAGGTGGCGGTGGTCTGAAGCGTGATCACGTTCCCGCTCCGGGTGAACGGTGCGTCCGTGTAGACCCCGTCGCCGTCGAGGTCCCATTCCGCTTTGACGATTTCACCGGCGCCCGGGGGCACCTGCGCCTTGGCCTTGAGGGAGACTGCCTGGCCCACCTTTGTTGTTGCGGTTTCCTTGCCTTGGATGGTGAGGTCGACCGTGGGTTGAATCCCCCGGCGGGCGGCAGCGTTGTCAGGCACGACGATCTGCGCATCGGCGACCTGATAGTTGGTGGAGGCGCGGGGCTCTACGCCCCTTTCTGCCCACGCGCTGACGTCCCGGAGTGCCTGCTCGGCCATGCCGTACCAGTTCACCAGGTGCTTGGCCCGCTCCCCCGTGACAGGTGCGTCCTGATGGTCGGCGTGGTCATTAAAGTAGACCCGATAGTTGTCGGCTGCGGCGTTGCCCAGGCTTGCCTCGACGCGATGGCGATACCAGTCGGTGTGCCACGGCAGGGCATCGGTGTCATAGAGGTTGGACACCGCGATGACCTTCCCATTGATGGAGCCGTCGAAAGCTGCGTTGCCGGATACAGCGCCACCAAAGCCCGGGGCCTTCACTGACCGCTGCGGATAGAGCGGAGTGCCATCGGGTCCTCGGAACTGGTCGAGCCCTACCCAGCCTTCGCTCGCAGGGGGGATTTGGTAACGGTAGTAGAAGCGATTGGCGATGTTCCATCGATTCGCGACAGTGTCGCCCGCCTCGGCCAGCTCTGCCCGTACACGCTCCCCCAATGGGGAGTTCTCCGTGCCAAGGTAACCGTCCGCGTTCCAGAAGTCGTTGGCGTAGGTCGGATCATACGAAAGCGGGGCGCTGGAGACGAGACTGTTGGGGTGCTGCTCCGAGCGGCCAAACAGGTAATCGGGGTACTCCCAGCCCTTCCAGGGAATGCCAAGAGCGTGCACCTCTTTCAGCATGGCCTGCTCCGCCTCGTCCAGGCCCGCAAACGGGTCACCGCTGCCTCCCGGCAGCAACGCGGTTCGGATCTGATCAGCCTTGTCACCGAGGATGAGCTCAGCTGCGGACCGGCCAAGGAAATTGTAGGACGTCGGGGCGGGCACGGCCTGAACCAGCGGAACGAATCCCTGCCACACTCCGGTGGTGTTTTCGGCGGCCCCGACCGTCTGGAACGAACCCCCGCTGGGCCCGTAGAGGTAACCGGAAATTTCACGATCACTGCTGTAGTACTTTGCGGCCACCGTCTCGGCGAACTTCGCGGCAGCGGCCGCGTGCCGATATCCCAACGACACAGACGTGTTTCCGGCCTGCACCGCGTATCCCCCACTGGAGAGCGCAAATCCGATGGCGCGATCGTCCGCCCGTGAGGTGTCCGGCACGCCAGGAAAGACAATGGGGTAGGTGAACTGGAAGAACCGACCCTCCCACTGCGCCTTGTTCTCCCCCGTGTGGAGGTAAATGGTGAACTGGATGTTCGTGTCCTTGAAATGACCCCTGATCCGGTGGTGCGGCAGGGGCGCTGTTTCATCGGTCTCGCTGTCGATAACAGGCGTGGCATACGTGGGGTCAAGGCAGCCCTCAGTCACTTGCATGGCGCCTCCGACGGTCGCGCATCCGGGTGGTGCGGCAAGCCCGGGGCTCGCAGTGCCGAGTCCGGCACTGACTAGCAAGGTCGCCGCAAGGGCGCCAATTCCTCCGCGGCGGGCAAGGGTGGAGTGGATCTTCATCGGTCCTCCTTAATAGGAAATCTCCAGCGCCGCCCAGCGAGATTGGGGGATAAACGGCGGTGCAATGGAGAACGTTCTCCATGGAACGTTTCAACGGAGAGTACACGGGGTGGCAAGCAGGGTCAACCAGTGTGCGTAATGCTGCCACCGTTAACCCTGCAGCCCAAGGTTCAGCTATCAGCCCCGTGGGAGAAGCTGCGATTCGAAGGGGTTGTGCCCCTATGAGCAATAAAATTCCGTGCGTGAACTGGTCAGACGCTTTCCCTATTGCCACCGCGATGTTGTGACCATTAGTCTTGCGTAGAACGTTGCACGCGAAGCGGCAACCCTCATGAAGTCCGGTGCTCATCGTCCGGCGCGGCTGGGAAAACCCGCCGACCGGTTCGGGCCAGCTGAGCCTGCCTCAACCGGCCCAACGACTGGTAGAACGAGGATCAACATGAGTGCCCGTGTGAAAGACCCGTGGATGGACGAGCGACTGGCTTCTGACGAACGGGCCACCCTGCTATTGGAAAAGCTGAGCCTCGACGAGAAGATGGCTCAAATCTCCTGCTATTTCCCCGCCGACATCACGCAAACCGGCGATTTCGGTGAACGTTTCCCGCATGGCATCGGAGAGGTGTCGTGCCTCGAAGCGCGTTCTGCGCTAACGCTGGATCAGGTCACCGCCTTCCAACGTAGGGTGCAGACGCAGGCCATGGAGGGTTCCGGGCACAGGATTCCCGCAATATTTCACATGGAAGGGCTCTGCGGCGCATACCTACCAGGAGCGACGAGCTTCCCTTCCGGACTGGGACGGGCGGCCAGCTGGGACATCGGCCTGGAACGCGAAGTGGGCCATATCGTGGGCAGGCAGCAACGTGCTGTTGGCATCACGCACGCGTTGGCGCCTGTTCTGGATGTTTCCCGCGACCCGCGGATGGGACGGCAAGGTGAGACGTACGGTGAGGACCCAAGCCTCGCGGCTGCGCTCGGCGTCGCCTACACGATGGGGATCCAGGGCGAAGATGCGTCCGGCCGCCGCACTGAGGCGGTGGCGAAGCACTTTGTCGGCTCGCACCACACTGAAGGCGGCATCCACGGGGCCCACTGCAACGTCCCGGACCGCCTACTGATCGAGGTCTACGGCAAGCCATTCCAGGCCGCAATTACCCTCGCCGCACTGCGGGGCGTGATGCCTTCATACAACTCAGTGGGCGGGGAGCCCGTATCGGCTTCTGTCCGGCTGCTCAAAACGTTGCTGCGGGAACAGATGGGGTTCGACGGGCTGGTTGTCTCCGATTACGGGGCAGTCGGCAACCTTCACACTGTCCAGCGCGTCGCCCAAAGCCCTGCACTCGCCGGCCTGGCCGCGCTGGACGCGGGGATGGATGTTGAGCTCCACGTCCCCCAGGGTTTCGGCCCTGAACTGCGGGATTGGTTTGCCACGGGGCGCGCCGACGTTGCGCTCCTCGATCGGGCGGTTCACCAAGTGCTGACCGCCAAATTTCGCATGGGTCTGTTCGAGCACCCCTTCGCTCCGGATCCCACCGACCGGGAAACCTCGTACCAATCGTCGACCGACAGAGCAGTGGCGGTGCAATCTGCCCGCGAGTCGCTTGTCCTGTTGCGCAACGACGGAGCACTGCCGTTCCGGACAGACATACGTACGCTCGCCGTCATCGGCTGCCACGCGGCGACGGCGAGGTACTCATTCGGCGGCTACACACACTACTCCATGGCGGAAGGAAAACTTGCCGTCAATTCCTCTATGGCTGGCCTCACCACCGGCAGCAATGACCTTCAGGCCGTCACCAACACAGTTCCGGGCACCACGATCGAGGCATCAGATGGGCCTGTCTTCGAGGAGCTACTCCAACAGCAACAACCCGGCATCCGCAGCCTTCTAGAAGAGCTCCGGGCCCGAATGCCCGAAACGGAGGTGGACTGGGCATACGGCTACCCAATTGCCGGCGACGACGAATCCGGACACGACGAAGCCATCGCCCTCGCCGAGAGGGCCGACGTCGTGCTCCTGACACTAGGAGGTAAACACGGCACGGCCTCCATCGCCTCGATGGGAGAGGGAATTGATGCAACAAACATCAACCTGCCCTCCTGCCAGGACAAGCTCATCGCCAAGCTCGCCAAGCTGGGCAAGCCGATGATTGGCGTCCATCTGGATGGCCGGCCGGTGTCCAGCGACGCCGCGGACACGCACTTGACGGCGCTCCTTGAGGCTTGGAGTCCCGCCGAGGGCGGAGCCGAAGCTATCGTCGACGTCCTCACCGGCGCCTACAATCCGAGCGGGCGGCTACCGGTCAGCATCGCACGCAACGCCGGTCAGGTCCCGGTCTACTACAACCACCCCCACGGATCGGCCTGGCACCAAGGCGAGAGCGTCGGGTTCCCCGAATATGTCGATGCGCCGCACACACCACGGTACTTCTTCGGCCACGGGCTGTCTTACACCACGTTCGACTACTCGGATCTAACACTCTCTGGGCGCCAGGTCGAGGCGGGCGACACAGTCACCATCTCACTCACCGTGAGGAATACCGGCGCCCGGCCCGGAACCGAGACCGTCCAGCTCTACGTCAGCGACAGGTTCTCCTCGGTCTCAAGACCTGTTCTGGAGCTCGCGGGATTCCGTCGGGTCACCCTGGATCCGGGGCAGTCGGACCAGGTTGACTTCCATCTCGATGTCAGTCAGTTGGCCTTTCTCGATGCCAACATGCGCTGGCGGGTCGAAGCAGGGGAAGTGGATATCCTGATCGGCGCTTCCTCGCACGACCTGCGGCTGACTGACAGAGTGTCCATCGTTTCGGACGCCCTGATTGACGGCAGAACCCGAGGCTTTTACGCCGGGTAGGACGAAGCCAGGGCTTGCTCGGACAATGACCTGCAGGCACAGCGGTATGAGCAGACCAACTGGCCCCAAAAAATGAAAGCGCTGCAACGCAGCGAGGACAAAGAGAACTGTATGGCTGACCTCATTCGCCCCAAGAGTTCATGACCACCGGTGCCATTTGACGATCTTCGCATTTTTCAGGCCTCTCTAGGCGAAGGTCCATGCTGAGCGGTAGGTCGTCCCCGACAGCTCGGACATACCCAAAGCGGCTGGGGTTGCGCTGGCTCCGGTATCCGGCTTGAAGACGTCCTGCCGAGGTCGCGAGGGGTCGTCTAAGGCTTCTCTGCTGAGCAAAGTCGACTCCAGAAATAGCTGTACTCCTGCAGATCGGAGGTGTTTCACCTGGCTAATGCCATCAGAGCGCGGTCAGCCCGCCGTCAACGGTGAAGAGGCCGCCCGTTGCATAGGATGCCTCGTCGCTTGCCAGATACACCATGATGCCCTCTACATCGGCGGCAGTTCCGGGCCGACCGAGCATAGTCGAATCGACCAGGCCGGCACGGCTCACGGGATCGTTGGCGATCGCGCGCACCAGCGGCGTTTCCGTGTAGCCCGGCACTACGGTGTTCACGCGGATGCCGGCGTGTGCGTAATCTGCTGCCACGACACGGGCCAGCCCGTGCACACCTGCTTTGGAGCTGGTGTAGGCAGTGAACGTCTGCCCGCACGCCACCACCGCTGTGGGGCTCCCTGTGCAGATGATTGAGCCTCCGGTTGCTTCCATGGCCCGGACGGCGTGCTTGAGCGTCAGGAACGCCCCGCGCTGGTTGATACTCACGGTTTTCTCCCAGACGGCCAAGTCCAAGTCGCCGACTCTGGCATCCTGGCCAAACAGCTGCACGCCGGCGTTCGCCACGACGATCTCCAGGTGGCTCTTGGCCGCTATGGCAGCGTAGGCGGCGACTACGCTCTCCTCGTCGGAGATGTCCATGTGTAGGGCAATGGCGGTATCGGCGCCGGTTGCTGCTGCAGCCTTCTCCGCTGCCATGATGTTGATGTCGGCAAAGAAGACTGTGGCGCCTTCGCTCACGAACCGTCGTGCCACCGCAAGGCCGATCCCTGAGCCGGCTCCGGTCACGAGTGCTGTTTTTCTTTCAAGTCGCAGACCCATAGGAGGTCTCCTTTCGATATGGATGGGACCGGCTTGAACAGCCGGAACAGACGTGATCCCGTTAGCTGGTGAATGGCAGGCGTAAAACGCCGTCCGTAAAGGGTTCAAGAATGATTGGTGGGGCAGCAGGCGTTGTCAGGTCGGCCGTATTGCCTATGGCCAGTTCTATTGTCGACACAGTGAGATTGGCCGTGAAGACGATCAGCCCCTCAGGTCCGATGACCGGGTACACCTCCACCGGAAGGTTCATCAGCATTTCGGCGCCCAGCACCGTGCTGCTGCGGAGCCGCGCGAGTTTGTTGATTACTTGGCCGGCAGGGTTGAGGTTTCCAGCGACGGCGGGATGGTGCACCAGTCGTGGTCCCGCACGACTGCCTTCACCGGGCGGAGCACCGGTTGCTGGGCATAGCTTATGTGGGCGAGCTCATCGCCGACGAGGCGTGCAGACCATGGTCCTGCTTGCATCAGCTTGACCGGCGGCGCTAGGCGCGCCCGGATTGATTTCGGTAAGTCCATACTTTGTGTTTGTGCTGGAAAGGGCAATGTTCTGCCTTTCAGGGTCCGGGGCGCCTGGTTCCGTTCGAAAGACGCCGGCGGGCTGGTGGTTGAGGAGTCTAGGCTTCCGGCGAGACCGGGGAGACTACGCGCATGCGCAGGGCCATGTAGGGGCGGGCCGGCATTTCCACGGTCTGCCGGCCACTGAGTTTCTCAGGGAGAGTCTCCACGGTCATCGCCCAGGTGTCGATGATGTCAATCTCCGCTGTGCACCCGTCAGGTATGTCGACAGTGCGGAACTTGTGCTGGCTGTAGCCGTTGTAGTGGATCTCGTATTGCCCCTTAACTCCACTGATGGGTGTGGGTGACATGGAGAAGATAGGTTCCAGCCGGCCTGTGGGTGACTCACTGCTGAG
This sequence comes from Arthrobacter sp. MDT2-3, assembly GCF_059090465.1. Taxonomy (NCBI): domain Bacteria; kingdom Bacillati; phylum Actinomycetota; class Actinomycetes; order Micrococcales; family Micrococcaceae; genus Arthrobacter; species Arthrobacter sp. MDT2-3. The sequence continues at coordinate 225,050 of NZ_JBNHFS010000006.1, forward strand.
CCCGTCCAGGAAGGCGATCCGGTCCGCGCTTTGGCCGACCATGCGGCCGCCCTTCGCCCACCACAGCTGGTCGTTGTCCTCGTAGTAGGTTTCTCCGTGGGTGTAATAGCCGCCCCTCAGCGTGGTTTCCCACGCTCGCCGGACGACTTCAGGAGCACTAAGGCTTCCCCATTCGTATTCGAGGTCCCCTTCGTAACCGATCTCGTCCATCACGACCGGTTTGTCCCATCTCTCGCGCATGTCCTGCACGAGTTCGGCAGTTTTGTAGTAATCCACTTTTTGGAGGCTGCAGTGGGTGACCCACTCGGCGGAGTAATCGTAGAGCCGTGTGCCGTTGTGGATGGAGAGCAGGTGGCCGGCGTGGTCCTCCTCAACGACGATGCGGCCAAACCGGTCCCAGTCTTCCCGGCGTTTAGTTGTCACGAAGTCATACTCGTTGGCCAAAGACCACCACACGTTGGGAAGGGCAGCAAGGCGGCGGATGAGGTACCGGATGTACCGCTCGTCGGCAGCCCTTCCGAGGTCCTGGAACCCCCACCGGTCATAGGGATGGAACAGGATGATGTCAGCTTCGATGCCTAGTTCGCCCAGGTCGCGAACGCGGTTCTCCAGATGCTGGAAAAAGACAGGGTTGAATTTTTCGGTGTCCCAGGCGTCGCCGTTCCTCTCGAATGGGTACAGGTCCGGTTCGTTGTCATTGAAGATGAAGGCCTTGGGGAACACGCACATCCGAACCTTGGTGAAGGGGCTCGACTTGAGGGTCGCCAGTGTTTCCTGCTGTAGCTCCCGGCTCTGGTGCGTCCAGGCGTAGAGGGTGGTTCCAACGGGCCGGTAGACGTCGCCGTTCACGTGCGAGAAGTGGAACCTGTCAGCCACCTTGACGCGACCCCGCGCCCGCGACGCGTTCACCGTGAGCTCGCCGCTGTGGCCGTCGAGGGATCGGGCCTTGGAGCGCGTGTGGAACCGCCATGTGCCGGTCTTCTCGGGGAGGAATCGGATGACGTAGCGGCCGTTCCCGTCGTAGAAGCCTCCAACCCGACGTTCTTCTCCGTCGAGGGTGAACGTGGCGTGCAACTCGACGTCGATGAAGGGGTTCCCGTGCGACGGCCCCTCGAACGTGAGTTCCAGCGGAGTATTGACCGTGGCCGACTCAGGGAGCACCATGGTGGCTGAAGCGCAGGGGACGTCAGAGGCTTCGTAGTCCGGGTTCGGTGCCACAGGTTCCGGCTCTACGCGGTCGGGTACAGCTATCTCCGAGAGGCTTTCCCAAAGTTCGTTTTGAACGCTATCCTTCACCCGGAACAGCGTCATGAGGGCGCCGATGGGGAGGTCCAACGCCCCGCCCATTTTTTCGGCATTCTCGACGACGTCCGGGAGGGCTTTGCCGAGGGCCGCGCATCCTGACGCGTTCTCCAGGATGTCTCGTGTTTGTGTCTGGTCGTCCATGCAGGTCATGATCCGTTACCTTTTTTCTTGAGCTAGCAGCTTCGGGTTTGCCATCGCATCGGCGTATGAATTGATGCCGTCCACAAGGTGGAAGCGCGCTTTAGAGGGCTATCAATGGGCATTTGCAATCCTCGTTCTGGCTGGCCTGGCTGGTGCCGCAACCCCCAATGTATGGTCAGCAGGGCCTAGGGGAAGTTTGTAGTGGGCGACTAAAAGGATGTCCCCGGATGCCGGCAGCGGACCTGACCTACCTTCCCATGACCCTGCTGTCAGTAGGGCAAGAAGCATTCCGAAGGCTGCGAGATGTGGCAGCAATTGTGTGCCCAGTGGTTCCGTACGTGGCTGGCGAAAACGGTCAAGATCGGTTTTAGGCTCAGTTTTGAGGAGCAAGCTGCCCACAACCGAGGACAATTCTCATAGGTTATTCACCGCTACTGCTGTGAGGGAGCTACCCCAACGGCTCCAGTTCCCAGCCGTGGATAACCCCAATTGACCCCAGCCGTGGACTGCTCTCCTGGGGCGCTGTTTCGTCGGTCCCGGCCCTTGAATAGCGAAGATGCTCCAATCAGCCTTGTGTCTGGCGCGGGTCCAGACGGATAAGATCAACGCCACAGTTAAACGCGTCGGGGGCACGTCATTGGTTCCACTGCAAGGCCCACTCTGTTGGGCGACGGAGGCTCTTTATCGCCGGTGTAAATCTGAAGCCACCAGCACTTCCTGTCCCACCCCATGCCGACACCAGAGCCTCCCAAATCTCGGACCAGCGGGCTGGCGCGCCCGTCCTGGAGAGTGATGTCGGTGAATGCGTGGTCCATCTTTACGGCCCCTATCGTTGAGGGCTCCCGCAATCGAACGGGGGCCTTCCACCATTTGTTAGCGCTAACAGCGACCCACCGAGAATACTTTACTACGGCAGCAACGTCTAGAGGCCGAAGTGCGACCCCTCAGCCATCCGCACGGGCGCCGTTATCAGATGCGTTGTTGGCTGCCGCGGCGATCCAATGGTGGCGGTGGTCCGGTGGGCTCGGCCACGGATAAAGCCCTCCCGTTGCAATAACCGCCCCTTCCGATGCTTCCTTGGAGACGGCGGATGTAGATCTGCCAAATTGGCGGCCGATCTCCAGGCCGGTTCTGGCCTTCAGGTTGTGACTGAGCCGCTGAAAGCCCATGCGGAATTGACGGGTCGGCACTTCTCATCCTGAGAGTTGGCCGATGCCGCGGTGTGCACTGCTGCGGTATGTGTTGACGCCGTCTGTGAAGGTGAGGCACACCCCAACCTGACGTCAACGCGCCTGATAAGGGCAAATGTCGCTATGCGTTGGAGCTCGGGCTTGTTCTCCGGAGTTATCAAGTCACAGCACGCGATATCACCACCGCGCGCCCGAATCGGATGTCAATGAGTCCAGATTCCCTGGATTATTTCGACGTTTCTCGGGACACCTCCCGCGGTTTCCTTCCCCTCCGACTGTCAGAGTGGGATCTGAGAACCGCATAAGCAGGTGTCAATAATGCGGAAACTAACATCATTCTGACGCCGCGAAATAGAAGCTCGAATGCTAGGCATGCTTTGACGCGTAAATTGGATGACGAGGGGCGGTCTAAGCACAGAGGAGGAGACCCCGCGGTATTGCTAGACGGCACAGTTCATCAGCTGCGCAGCTGGCGGCTGACTGGCATCCGCTCCCTCTGTGGTAGGGGCCGGCAATCGGCTGTTGCCGCCCCATCGGTGCAACAGGTGGTTCTACGCTTCGAAGGGGTATTCGCTTGGTCCTGCCGGGGTTCCGTTCGTTAGGCGTCCGCGAGACGGACCAGAAGTTCAGCGTCATGGACCAGGACGTACTTGAGCCCCTCGTCGATAATTTGACGCCTAGATACTTTCTCACTTCCGGGGCAAAGATCGTTGTCCTTGCGGTGCTCTTTGCCGGGCTGTTGCCGTGAGTGATCCGGGCCTTGTGGTGCCGGATCAGGACTCTTCGTGGCCATACCCCATGGTAGGTCAGCTTTTCTGCTGACTATGGGTTCGCTTGGGCGTAGCCTGTCCTCGTGGCCAGCATCGTTACCCGCGCCCGTTGGGATGGGACTACCGCCGTCTCGGTGCGGTGGCGGGACTACAGGACCGGTCATCAACACCGTCTGACCCTAAGGTCAGAGCAGGAAGCCCTCACCCTTCTGCCGTACCTCAATGACAACGGGCAGATGCCTGAGTTGTCTCAGCCTGCCGGCCATCCCGGGAAGCAGGGCGTTCCCACCCTCGCGGAAGTAGTCCAGGAACACATCGACCTGCAGGTTCGGCCCTCCCCCGGGACCATCGGCACGTACCAGCGGATGCTCGACCGGCAAATTAGAAACACCATCGGTCACATACCAGTTGACGAGTTCGGGTACCGGGACGTCATGCGCTGGATTAAGGGCCTCTCCGTCCACGGTCTGGCACCTAAAAGCATTCACAATCTGCACGGGCTGCTGTCGGCTGCAATGAAGACCGCCGAGTTGCTCGGGTACATCTCCCGCAACCCCTGCCGCGGCGTCCCGCTCCCCACGGTTGAAAGCGCAGAGGACGACGCCCTGTTCCTCACTCATGCCGAGTTCAGCTTGCTCAGTGAAGGCCTGCACGCGCAGTACAAGACTTTGGCGCAATTCCTGGTCATGACAGGGGCCAGGTTCGGCGAGGCAACCGCCCTCAAGGTCGCCGATATCGATCTGCTCTCCAAACCACCCACTGCACGAATCAGCAAAGCGTGGAAACGTGACGGGCAATCCCAGTACTACATCGGGCCGACCAAAACCAGGGCAGGAAAGCGCACCATCGGGCTCAATCCCGCCCTGGTAGACCTGCTCATCCCGCTAGTCGCAAGGCGGCCCGGTAGCGAACTGCTGTTCACAACGCCCGACGGCCAGCGCCTCGCTCACAAGCCCTTCTGGCAGTACCACTGGGTGCCAGCTGTCCTTGCCGCACAAGCGCAGGGCCTAACAAAGACACCACGAATCCACGACCTGCGGCACACACATGCCTCCTGGCTCATCCAAGACGGTGGGATTTCCCTCTTCGCGTTATCACGACGTTTGGGCCATGCATCCGTTCGGACTACCGAGCAGGTGTACGGACACCTCATGCCCCAAGCGCTGCAGGATGGCGCCGACGCGACCGAACGGTCTGTCAGAGGCCTCATGGTATAGCCTGGGTCCCATTTCCAGTCTTCTTTAGTGGAGCCCGGCACTGTTCACTGTCTCAGGCGACTCCGCGAGGCGACCCCCACACGGCGGCCAGCGAAGCCTGCTCCAGCCTCGGGTACCCCGGGTGGGAGTTCCTCGGAGATCGCCCCCCGCCGTCGGGCCCCGATTTTCCTCGTGCCGAAGACGCTGTTGGCGCGCGTGGACTACCTGAAGCCCAATTACCACTCGCACACTATGATGGATATATCCGACATGGAAGTGTGATTGCCGTGAATAAAATCCAGGACGCGCGGGAACTGGGCGAGCAGGTGAAAAGCCACCGGCTCCATGCTGGCCTGTCCCAGGAGGCACTTGCCCGTTCAACCGGTATCAGCCGTTCAACCCTCATCGATCTGGAGCAGGGCAGGAACGTCTCCATCAGCACCGCCCTGAAGGTTCTTTCCCGGCTGGGCACCGGGCTGGCCATCGAAGGGACCCCTCGGGAACCGGAACTCTACTGGACCGCGGAAATGGCAGCCCGTGAGATTAAGCGGGAGCTGCGCAATGGCGATCCGGATTTCGCCATGCGCGTGCTTTCCATGGCCGCCCGTTATTTCGACGATCTCGATCCAGCTGGCCGCCGACGATTCCTCCGCGCTCGGCCCGCGTCGACTGGACGGAAGCGCTGGGACGCCCTGCTGGCCAGAACCTTCGCCTACAAATGCCATCAGCACGGACTTAAAGAGCCGGACTGGACGAGCACTCCCCCGCTGGAATCGAAATGGTATGCCACCCCCCGCAAACATGTCTCGCCTGCCTGGAAACAACGAATGGCAGAACGAACGCCCGTTGAATTCGCCGAAGCGAACATCGTCTTCGATGCAGGGAACCTGGCCGCAGCATGAGAACTGGACGCCGCGCCTCTTACGGATCGGATGACATACGGGACCTTCTCGTAGAGTTGTCCCGCCGGCTTCATGCCAGAGGTGCCGGCGCAGATATCTATCTCGTCGGCGGAGCGGCGATCGCCATCGAGTTCGACTCCCGGCGGTCCACGACAGACATCGATGCCGTGTACCACCCGGAGCAGACGGTGCAGGACGTAGCCACGGACATGGCACAAGACATGGGCCTGGACCCGCGGTGGCTGAACAACGCCGCACGGGCCTACATCCCGGACGGACAGGACACGGAAGCGGCGGAAGTGACAATCGCAGACAACCTGGTGCTGCGCGTCGCCTCACCAAGGTTCCTCTTAGCCATGAAGCTCGCGGCCGGCCGGGACCGGGACATCCCCGACATCGCGGTTCTCTGTCGCGCCCTGGACATAAACACCGCCAAAGCAGCCGTAGACGTTGCAGTCGAGCTTTACGGCGAGCACTCAATGCAACTCAGTAACCGCGACGACTTGCTCCTGATCGCCCAAGAGGCCCTCGACAGCACCAGCAACTAAGGCACGCGCCTTGACGGAATCACGGTTATCGGCTCTTCAAAAATGAGCGGGGGAGGGGCTGCAAAAGGAACTGTTTTCCGGCATTATTTGATGTCGCTTTCGCTGCTCCATGCTGTAATCCTTCTCAGGCCTGTCGCCCGGTTCTTCACACTCCTGGGTGGGAAGCCTTATCGGGCCTTCCGGAAGTTCGCCTCGGCCGGCCGACGCGAACGGATGACTCGTTAGAAACCGGTGCAGGTGCGCGTCCTCCCAGCGAAAGGCCGTCTGCAGGGCCTGAGTACTGGCCGGCCGCGCGAGCGTCGGCAGGGCACTTGGTGCTGTGTCTACTAGCTACATGCCTTCATCGCCCTCGCCGACGCCCGTAAGAAGCGTTTGTCGCAGCTTGGCGGATCAGCTAATCAATTTGAGTTCTTGGACATCTGCGGCTGAACGGTCCAGTCCGTTTTCCCCCAGAATATCTGCCAGACTTCCGTCGGAACGAAGCGTCTCGAGATCGTCCTTTATCGCTTTGGCTAACGCCGCGTTCGCCTTCGGAACGGGGAAGCAAACTTGGGCAGGATTTACGCTCGAAGCTACCCGGTCATCGGGTTCAGGGACCTCGACGGTCCACTTATCACCGTGTTGGGCGTTGGAGTATTTGGCCGATCCATAGGAATCCACGGCCACATCGATACGCGCGGCCTTGAGATCACTGATCATTGCCGTTGCATTAGGGTAAATTTTTAGGCCAGCGCCGTAGAGGGCCTTGAACTCGGCATTCCAATGATAGCCGTCTACTGTTCCGACAGCTTTTCCTTCGAGCTCCGAGAAGGTCTTTGCGCCGGTGGAGGAGAGGATCCCGATCTGGTCACCGTAGGCGGGGCCCGCCAGCGACATGGCATTGGCGCGTTCTGCCGTGCAATACCAGTTGCCGGCCGCGACATCCACTCGTCCGTTTTGTGCTGCTGAGATGACCGAGGCAGTGTCGAGAGGCTGGGCAGCAAGGGTCAGGCATTCCATGGCTGCGATCTTTTCCAAGATCTTGCCTTCTGCTCCTGCAAGTTTCGTGCCGTCAACCTGCGTGAATGGCGGCAGGGTAGCTGCGGATACTGAGAGTACGCCCTTGGTGACGGTCGATAGATCTTGATGAGCGGGCGTGCAGTCGGCTTTCGCTGATGAGCTGCTGGAGTCCAGGGAACATCCAGCTAGGGCGGTTGCGGCAAGAAGCGTGGCCCCTGCAATGGCGGTAATTTTACGCATGTGTGTATCTCCTTGGCTAGCAGTGAATGCGGGTTATTGCAGTTGAAGATGACGGGACATCTTCTGTTCCAACCGGTCTGTCAAAAGGCTTGCCGGGATCGTGATTACGGCATAGAGAAGGCCGGCGATCACGAAAACGTTGAAGTAGTGGAAATTGACATTCGCGATAGACCTTGCTTGAGCCAGAAGTTCTGGGACGGCTATCGTGAACGCCAGGGACGTGGCCTGGAACATGATGATGCAGAAGCCCAGCAAGGGCGGGATGGCGATTCGCAGGCCTTGAGGAATCACAATGTCACGCATGACATAGAAATTTTTGAGACCAAGGGCATGACCAGCTTCGATCTCCGCCTCGGGAACAGCTTGGAGGCCACCTCGGATGATTTCGCTGGTGTAAGCGGCAGTTGTGAGCGCCAGAGCGATTCCTGCGGAGAGGAATCCTGTCAAAGTGACGGGGATCCCGTAGTAAACGAGCTGAAGCATTACCAGGGCGGGCGTTCCACGGCCGATCTCGACCAAAAGGATAGCGATGATGCGGATTGCCTTGGCCGGGCTGAAACTCGCGACCGCCAGCAGGAGCCCGGCGGGAAGCCCTATGGCAAAGGTTAAAAGTGCCAGACGGATACTCATGCTGAGGCCATCAATGAGTTCGAGACGGTGTGTCATGAAGTCACTCCAGATCTCATTCATCGGGCAACCTTTCTACGAAGCCGGTTATCAAGGCGGCGCGCTGCCCATGCTGAAGGGATCGTCAGGGCGATGTAGTAAGCGCCCGCGACAAAGAACGGCAGTGCCGAGCTCGTCGAGCCGGCTGCGGTGTTTGCGAAATAGGTGATTTCGAAGACGCCAATGGTGGACGCCAGTGATGAGTCCTTGATGAGGCCAACCGCGTATGCAGCAGAAGCTGGTACCGCAACCCTGATCATTTGCGGGCCAACGACTTTTGTTGCTGTGTCCATCCGGGGCATTCCCAATGCGTCGCCAGCTTCCCACTGGGATTGGCTGACAGCTTTTAGCGATCCCCGGTAAATTTCAGCCATGTGAGCGGCTGATACCAACCCGATTGCCGCAATCGCGGAAGCACCGGAAGTGAAGATCGAGCCGAGGCGCGGGTCAAACTGCGTCGGGCCGTTGTAAATGAGAAAAAGCCAGACAACCAAGGGGACACCCCGAACCAGCTCAATGAATGCTCTGCCTATCCAGCGGACGGGACTTATGAGGGAAGCCCGCATAACAACCAAAGGAAGACCCAATACGGCTCCCAAGGCAAAGCCAATGACCGTGAGTTGGGCCGTGGCAAACACTCCCTGGGCCACGAATGACCAGACGTTCTCCGTCATCGACGGTCCAATACTGCCCGGAGAAAGTCCCGCGTTCGCTGCTGCTGAGGAGCAGCGAAGATGTCCTGGGGATCGCCTTCCTCTGTGATGCCTCCGTCACTCATCACCACCAAATGATCGCTTACGTCCCGCGCGAACTGCATCTCGTGGGTCACGATAGCCATCGTCATACCCTCGTCTGCCAACTCCCGCATAACCTTCAGGACCTCAAGGCCAAGCTCCGGGTCGAGGGCCGATGTTGGCTCATCGAAGAGCATGACCTTCGGGTCGAGGGCCAGGGCTCGGGCAATTGCGATGCGCTGCTGCTGGCCTCCAGAGCAACGGCCTGGATACTGTAAGGCTTTATCAGCAAGCCCCACACGTTTGAGCAACGTGTGTGCTCGTTCCTCTGCCTCTTCTTTACTTCGCCCAAGCACCCGCTGTTGCGGGAGCGCTATGTTGCGAAGGGCCGTCATGTGAGGAAAGAGGTTGAATGACTGGAAAACCATGCCGACACGGGAGCGCAGCGCCGCTAGCTCCCTGGCGCTGATTTTGTGGTCAGTCCGAACCGTCACGCCATCGACCGTGATCGTTCCTGCCGTTGGTCGCTCAAGCAAGTTGATGCACCTGAGGAGCGTGCTCTTGCCTGCGCCACTGGGGCCGATCAAGGCAAGCACCTGACCCTCATCAACAGTAAGGGACACCTGCTTCAGGACGACGTGGTCGCCAAATCGTTTCTCAACACTCTCGAGTTTGATGGCGGGACCGGTGGCCGCCGCGGACGAATCTCTCATGGTTACGGGTACCTGCTTGGTCACGGATGTCTACTCTCTGAACCTTGGCCCTGGTGAGTTCTTTCGCCTTCACCTTGCCCAGTGCCGGTAGTGGTATTGATGAGCCGAACCGTAGGCTCACAAAGCTCACGGGTCCCGCGACTGGAATAACTGCGAAAGCCGCTTTGCTTCGGAACCTACTGAATGGGATTGCTCATTTTGCTAGTCGCAGAAGACTGTAGGCCGCGACGCGGACCCCTAGAATTGGAATTTTCCTTGCGCTCTCAAGGTTCATCCGGAATAGTTCCAGTGTCCGTGCGTAGTCCGAAATCTTCCGGACGGCGTCAGCTCTGGAGAGTCTCCCGTTTAGTTGCGGATCAGCGCACAGATGCGTGAAAGGTGAGGTTCTCCTGGACCATCGTTTTTAGTCGGTACTGCCCGCGGCCGGTTATCGGTCGTCGTTCGAGTGGCCGTGTTCGACGGCAGTCGCGGCGTCTAATCTTCCGCGTACGATCCACGACGATGTTGTAAGAGGTGAAACACCATCCCGTGGAGCGGCGCGAGTCGGCGGTGAAACGACCCGTCCGCTGGCTGGCCGGTTATCAGGAAACGCCCCTGGCCCCGGCGGCGCCGAGAGCGCTGAGGTCCAGGTTCCCGCGAAATCCTTGGCATTACGACGGCGGCTGGCAGTTTGAGCCGGATACCTTCCCGATCCTCGTGGTCCGGCATTCGGCGAAAGAGTTCATGCTATGGACATCGAACTGCGCTAGCAACCCTCCCCCACATCACCACCATGCCTAAGTCCAGCCGTCTTGGTGTTTCTTCGCCTGTTTGTGGCTCCCGGAAAAGGAACGCTCAGCGGGCCTTTTCCGGGAGCCGCCGCCCCGTCAAGGACAGCCGTGGCAGCTCCTTCGGGGAAGCTTATTTTTCGTGCCGGCACGGCGGGCCGAATACAACCCTGGGAGAATCGCTACTACGCACGATGACCAGTACTATCGCAGGCATCCAGTCGAACCCGGCGAGGCTGTCGTAGGCGAGAAAATAGGGGGTTCTTCGCGGATGGACTATTGGCGCCCAATCCGGGCGTAAACCTGCGGTTTAGTCCGCTTATACGCACTGGCAAGCAGGATCCCTCCTAGGAATACGACGCCGAGGAAGACCATAAGTGCCGTAGATAGTGCTTGTGATCCACCGGTCAATGCGTTGAAATTCGTGATGGCGAGGTACGCGCAGATCCCGAGTCCCACACCCGCCACGCTGGGAGCAAATAGGCGCGGAAAGACGGAGAACTGGTCGCGGCCATGTCGATGCAGGTAGACGAGGATGGCACCATCACAGATTAGGAGGATCACAATCAGCACGAGGCTGGTCATGCCCAACATCGCGGCGTAAAACGCCACCGGATCAACGTTTGCCAAGACCGCCGCAATATTGACCACCAAGCAAGCGAGGCTGGCCGCAAGCGAAGCCCGGTAGGGAGAACCCTGCTTAGCGTGGACCATGCTCAGTTGCTTCGGCAGAATGCCATCGGCGCCGAGATTGAAGAGATAACGGGAGACGATGTTGTGCCCCGCTAGAATCACGGCGAATGTGCTCGTGAAGACGAGTACCGAGGAGATATCGGATAGTAGCTTCCCGCCGAAGGCCAGGAAGGTCGCGTGCATTGTTCCAGTGGGGTCACCGGCGGCCTGCGCAACAGCGTCATTGATTCCGGCCGCGTTCAGAAATGCCCAAGACGTGACCGCATACATGACCGTTGCAACAATAACCACCATGTAGGTCGCAACGGGTACCGTCCGAGATGGGTTCCGAACCTCGGAACGGAACAGCGCTGTGATCTCGAACCCGCCGAACATACCGATAGCGAACAGCATCGCCATTGCGACGGAGCCGTTGACCCAGTTCGCGGGAATCAGAGGGTCTGCAGAGATGACCCCAGTAGCGCCGCCCTGCATAAACACCGCAACGTTATAGATGACGATGACGAGTATCTCAAGCCCGAGGAACACGGTGAGGAGGGTCGCCGAAAGTGAGAACTTCAGGAGACCGAGTATGGCCACGACGAACCAAAGGATGACCCCCCAAAGATACCAGGGCAGTTCGGGCAGTCCGAGGGTGTCGTGGAACAACTGATTCGATACGACACCTCCAAAAGCGAATGTCCCGGAATAAGCTGCAAAGTAGCCGATAAGGGTCAGCAGCCCGGAGCCTAGGCCAAGCTTCTTCCCCAACCCCGCTGTGATGTACGCGTAGAAAGCCCCGGGCGTCGGCAGTATCTTTGTCATCCGGGTAAATCCCAATGCGAACAAGCCGATTGTCACACCGGCGACAATAAACGCGCCGGCGGCCCCTATGCCGTTTCCGTATCCCACAACGATTGGGATTGCCGCAAACACGATCACGAGCGGAGCATTCCAGGCCATCACGGTGAAGAACAGATGAAATAGGCCAAGATTGCCCTTGAGGTCCGCCTGAACGTTCCCAGCCTCTTTCGTAATTGTGGCCATGAGGTCGTCCTATCTGGTGGAGGTCAGTTGATTCGTGTGGGTCGGCAAGCTGGCTCCAACAAGGCCTTCTTGATCCACACCCTGCCAAGTTATGCACTTTGTGGCGATGGTCACATAGGCGCTTTTACGATGTAACGCCCCACCGCCCGTGAACTCCACAAGCTATTGAGACAGCGGGACAGCACCGTCCTCAACGCCGGACTAGGGCGGGACGCCGCGCTGCCCCCCGGGTGAGGCCCAGCATTATGCCCGTGACACACAAAGGGGCTATTGCTCCAACCATGCTTCTCCGTCATAGGGCGACAAGCTGCGTGAGAGCTCCCTCATCAGGGGCCGGCTACCCATACGTGCGCCTGGCCGGTGCGAATTCTTCCTATCGGCGCCCGGTTATCTCCTGGGGAAACGTTTTGCTGTCGGAGAGGGGCTGCGATCGAGTGGATGCACGTTCGATGAGCTGCGTAGCGAACTCGTAGCGCTTGAGTTCTGGTCTTTCACCAGCGAGTGATTGCAGGAGTAGTTCGACAGATGCCCTGCCCATTTCGGCATAGGGTTGCCTCACGGTGCTCAGTTGGGGACTGACGAGCAAGGCGGCTCGCTCGTCGTCGAAGCCGACGACTGCGACGTCCTCGGGAACACGGAGTCCTCGGGCCGCCAGTTCGCGCATGGCTGGTGCGGCAAGCCCGTCAAAGGCGCAGAAAAGTGCATCAATGCTCTGGTTGGTTTCGAGCAGTTGACCGAGTTCGGGACAACCGCTGGCGGTCTCGTCGTAGACGGTTTCAACGATGAGTTTTTTGTCAATCGGGATGCCCGCCTCGGCCTGAACATCACGGTAAGCCTGCTCGCGCTCCCGGATAAAGAGCTCCCCATCAGGTGTCGAGCGGGTTTTTCCCGCTGGCGTACGAAGGAATGCGATGCGGGATCTTCCCAGCGAAAGGAGGTGCCGGGTAACGTCTGCGGCGCCCGAGTAGTTGGCAGCCGATATCGACGGGAAATGAATGTCATGGCTGGAGTCGTCGATGGCGATGCCGGGAATACCAATGCGATCACAGGCTTCTCGAACAACTTTCTGGTCCGGAGCGCTAATAACGATGACCCCCTCGGTCGGAACGTTGGACAGCCCTTCGATGACTGCAGCAAGCCCGCCGTCGACTCCCGCTACAGGGTGGACCAGCACCTGGTAGCCAGCTGCCGACGCCGTTTCGAAGGCGCTGCGGACGACAGGTTCCCACCAGCCCCAGGCGTTGTCGGGAACAATCACGCTGATCACATGGAACCCACCCCGTCGAAGCGCGCGCGCTGCCGCCGAGGGGCGATAGCCAAGCTGGCGGGCGACTGCCCGGATGCGGTCCCGCGTGGCGGGACTCACGTCTTTGTGGTCCCCCATTGCCCGGGACACCGTTGCGATGCCTACACCGGCCTCCCGGGACACATCAGCCAAGGTCACTTTTTGCGCCATCGTCGTTCCTCCAGGGATTGAGGTCTTGACCAAACCAAATGGGGTGGTCTAACTTTATCGGAAACGTCACCGGAAACGTTACCGGTCGGCTACATCAACTTTCAGTACTCAACGACGAGGAATCCCATGTCGATATCCACAGCGGCCACGGTCAGCAGCCCCCGGGCAAAGGTCGGGCCCCTTTTCATCGCGGTATACGCGCTTGCCATGTTCGGCATTTGGATGGCCATCAACCTCCCAGCCTCCGTGACTCTGGCGCTGCGGATCTCTGAGATTGACCCCGAGGGGAAGACAACGAGCTATTCGATTGCGGCGGGCGTGGGCACCCTCACCGCAGTGCTAGCGAACCCATTCTTCGGGCGGCTGAGTGACCGTACACGCAGCCGGTTCGGGCGTCGCCGCCCATGGATCGTCGTCGGGCTTATTGGAACCAGCCTCGGCGCCGCCGTAATCGCCTTTTCCAACACTTTCCCGATGCTCCTGATCGGCTGGGTGCTCATGCAAGCGTTCGTCAACGCGGCGATCGCCGCCACGCTCGCCATCGTGGCCGACCGGGTCCCGGACTCCCAGCAAGGCTTAGTCGGTTCACTTTCCGGTGCTGCCGCATCGGCGTCCATGGTCATCGGCGTGTTCTTCATTCAGGCGTTCCCGACCAGTATCCTGGCGCAGATCGGCCTTCCCGTTGCCCTGGCCCTCGTCTTCGCCGGCGCGCTGCTTGCCGTATTCAAAGACGACGCCCCGGCCGCGGAGCCACTCCCGCCCTTCGGTGCTAAAGAATTCTTCGGATCGTTCTTCATCAGCCCCCGGCAGGAACCCGATTTTTCCTGGCTCCTCCTGGCCTTATTCCTCCTATCGTGCGGGTTCGGCGTGGTCTCGACCTACACCGTGTATCTCCTACAGGACCAGATCGGCACGCCGGAAACCGAACTGGCCAACGCCATTACGATGGCTTATGTCATCCCCGGTGTAGTTGCCTTCGTGATCGGACCAATTGCCGGCTGGGTTGGCGACCGACTCGGTCGCCGGAAGCCACTCCTCGTGATGAGTGCCATATCGGGTGTGGCGGGAATGATCGTCATCGCTACCTCCACGACAGTCGGTCAATTTTTCGTCGGCGTAACCTTTGTTACCGGCGTCTCGGCGGGCATCATGATGGGCACATACATTGCGTTCGGCATCGCCACAATGCGCGACAAACTCGCATCGGCACGCAACCTTGGCGTGGTCAACATCGCACTCACCCTGCCGTTCTCGGTAGTGCCGTTTGTCGCTCCTGCGCTGCTCAGCATCGGAGGCGGGACCGCGAACTACGTAGCGCTTGTCCTCTTCGGCGCCGCGCTCACGCTTCTCGGAGCAATCCCGCTCCTCGGGATCCGTTCCACGCGCTGACGCCTTCCTCGTTTCCGCCCTCTTCGGGCGTTCAGCTTGACGGCGACAACCGAATTACCCACCCCACCCCCATCGAAGGAACCTTGTGAACGACTATCTTGACCCCTCCCTGCCCATTGAGCGCCGTGTTGATGACCTCCTGGGCCGTATGACTGTCGCCGAAAAGGCTGCGCTCATGTTCCACCCGTCGACAGAGCCAGGCGGGGGCGCCTTCACTCATACCCAGGCGATGTCCGCTGCTGAACGCAACGTCGTCGAGCGTGGCATCACGCACTTCAATGTCCTCGGTGGGGAGGACAGCGCCGCAGTCGCGGAATGGCACAATACTCTGCAGGAACTCACGGAAAGCACGCGACTGGGCATCCCCGTTACGCTTTCTTCAGACCCTCGGCATGGGTTCCGAAGCAATCCTTTCACGGGACAGGCCCTTGACAGCCTGTCCCGCTGGCCCGAAACGACCGGCATTGCCGCGATCAGTGGAGTGGACGCCGCCAGGGAGTACGGGGACGTCATTCGCCAGGAGTTCCTGGCGATGGGCATTCGCGTCTATCTCGGCCCCATGGCTGACATTTTTAGTGAACCGCGTTGGTCCCGCGGTTTTGGAACCTTCGGCGAGGACCCACAAAGGGTTGCGGAGCTCACGGTGGCGTTCATCGAGGGGCTTCGCGGCAGTAGCGATCTCGGCCCCGAGGCCGTAGCGGCCGTCGTCAAACACTTCCCGGGCGGCGGACCGCAGATGAACGGTGATGATGCGCACGATCCGCGATACCCCGAACAGGTCTACCCGGGCGGGATGCAGGCGCTCCATATCCGCCCGTTCGAGCGGGCGTTCGCGGCCGGAGCTACACAGGTGATGACCTACTACGGCAAGCCTGTCGGCACTGACTGGGAGGAAGTTGGTTTCGCATTCAACGCTCCCGTCGTCCGCGATATCCTCCGGCGTCATCTGGCTTTCAATGGCATTGTGGTGACGGACTGGAACCTGCTGGAAAGCGAACAATTCGGTAATTTGACGTTCGGTCCGAACGGGTGGGGCCTTGAGCACCTCACCCCGGTAGAACGGGCCCGCATTGCCATCGACGTCGGCGTCGACCAGTTCGGCGGCGACCGCAACCCCGCGCTTATCGAGGAGCTCGTCAACAGCGGCGCAGTTCCCGAGTCACGCATTGATGAGTCCGCACGCCGCCTGCTGCGCGAGAAGTTCCGTCTCGGCTTGTTCGAGAACCGGCGGGTGGAGGTCGACCAAGCACGGAAGCTATGCGGTTCGCCGAGCTACTCCGAAAAGGGCGTGGCAGCGCAGCAGGCGTCCCTCGTCCTTCTCTCTGACGGCGCGGCACCAATCCTCGAGGACGCCCGACTGTTCGTCGAAGGCATGGAGGACGTGGACGGGTTTGAAACCGTGACTGACCCGGCAGCTGCCGACGCCATCGTGGTTCGCCTGGAAGCACCATTCGAGAAGGGGCGGGGGTCTGTCATCGGCGAGTACTTCCACGGGGGCACTCTCGCGTTTCCTCCAGAAACCCTCGACCGCTTGGCCGCTTACGCGGCACAAGCCCCGCTGTATATCTCGGTGTTCCTCGAGCGTCCCGCGATCGTGGGCCCGTTGATTGACCTCGGGGCAACCGTTATAGCCGAATTTGGGGCGAGTGATCGAGTCGTGCTCGATGCATTCTGTGACCGTACGCCAATTACCGGACAACTGCCTTTTGACATCCCCTCGTCCATGGAAGCTGTCGAGGCTTCGCGTGAGGACGTCCCATTCGACACGGCGTCTCCCCGATTCCGCGCGGGATTCGGCCTCAAGCGCAGTAAACGCACGGTTAATTCGCTTACACACGTCAAGCTCTGATTGAGCTAGGAGAAGGAAGGTCCGGTACCAATTGGGGAGCAGCAAGCGGCACAAGTTGGCCTGATCAAGCAACCAACCCCTGCGCCTGTAACCGTACCTCGCTGGGACGCTTTGCTTTGCAGTATCTGACAACCGTTCAACGCAAAGCTTTGCCAGAGTTCGGCAGCCAATGCGGCTAGGTGATTATTGAGGCCGTATTAGCACTTGCCGTGTCGCATTGGGGGCATGGGCTAAAAGATGCTGATCTTGACGCCACAGCCCCTCCCCCACGGTCCACGGAACCGCGCCAATCTATGCGCCCTGGATTTTTTCGGCCGTCTGCCTTCTGCTTATGCCCCAAGCGCCTCAACATCAGGTCATCGGCCATGGCCAGCACCACGAGCGCGCCTTTCACACCCGTGCTGTAAGAACGGGTGTGAAGGGCGCGTTCATCCGTGGCGTGAGCGAACTGAATCAGAGATAAGGGCGATACTCTGAATTGGGCATGTGCTCTGGAAAGTGACTGCCAACGTAGGCTACGAGGAGCTTTGAACCGAAAGTGCTCGCACAGCCAGGGAATCATCGATGGCTCCGAGGAAGCCACCTGAAGGCGATTCGACGAGCACAGGGCGCCCAGTGTCGATGAGTTTTTGCATAACACCTGCCAGAAGCTCGTCGCCGGTCACGGTGGAAGTTCGGAGCTGCAAGGAACTCAAAGTTCGGCTTGAGCCGTCCAATTTGAGGAGGTCCTGCGCCGTAATGACGAAAGGTGCACGCGCATCGGGACGGACCAGTGCTGAGCCGCCTCCATTCTGGGCGAGGGCGGTAAGGGCAGCCTCAACGGGCAATTCGGCGGGCAGCTCAGGGAGAGCTTGCGCGATGGTCGCAGCACGAACGACCTTGGCGCGCGGAGCCTCCACAGCAAAGCGCCGGACATAGTCATCGGCAGGGTTCAATACGATTTCCTCCGGTGTCCCTACCTGGACTAGAACACCGTCACGCATGATGGCGATGCGATCACCTACCTTTAGAGCCTCGGTCAGATCATGCGTAATGAATACCGAAGTCTGGCTGCCGCCACGAGCAAGCCGCACTAGTTCGTCCTGCAGGTCGGCACGGATTAGCGGATCAAGTGCGCTGAATGGCTCGTCCAGCAGCAGAAGCCGAGGGTTTTGTACAAGAGCGCGCGCAAGGCCCACACGCTGACGCATACCGCCGCTGAGCTCACTGGGGTACTTACTTTCTGTGCCGGAAAGTCCGACTAGCTCGACCATTCGGTGCGCCCGTTCTTCCCGTTCCCGGCGTGGAACTCCAGAGATTTCCAGCCCATACGCGACGTTCTGAAGCACTCGGCGATGAGGGAGCAACCCGAAGTGCTGGAATACCATGGCCCAATCGCGCCTCCGCTGCTCCGACAGCTGCGAATCCGACAATGTCAGCACATGGCTGCCGTCGATGTCGACCCGGCCTGCCGTCGGCTCAATGAGTCTGGTGAGACAGCGGATAAGCGTCGATTTTCCGCTGCCCGAAAGCCCCATCACAACGAACGTCTCGCAAGGACGGACCTGGAATGAAACGCCGCGTACCGCTGTCATGTGACCCGGAACGTAGGTGGCGCCGTCGCGGTATTCCTGCAGCGCACGTTTGGGATTCGGACCATAGATCTTCCAAAGATCATCCACTTCAATAGTGGAGCCGGCGGTGGAAGGATCGCTTTCAGGGATGCGTGTCTGCTCAGTGCGAAGGTGCAGTCGCCCTGCTTGCGGGGACAGAACTTGTTTCGTCATTTGGCTTCCTAGCTACTTTGGTCATTGATGCATGCTGAGCGGATGCGATGAATTGTGCGCATCCGTTGAAGAGACGGTCCAGAACCACGCCCAGCAGGAACATTGCAAGACCCGCCTCCATCCCGGTACCCAACAAGGCGCGGTTAACTGACGTCAGGATGTTGGCGCCGAGACCAGGTGCCCCGATCATGGCACTGACGACTGCCATCGCAAGAGCCAAGAGCAAGGCCTGGTTGAGACCGACCATCATCGTCTGCAGTCCCATTGGAATACGGATCTGGCGGAGGATTTGTCCCGGCCTAGCCCCGAAAATCTGCGCTGCCTCGATCACCTCGTGGTCGGCTCCCCGAAGGCCCGCGTTGGTAAACCTGATCATTGGGGGAACTGCAGCGATGAAGGTGGCAAGCACTGCAGCTACTTCGCCTACTCCGAGGAGCATGACAGCGGGGATAACCAGCAGATAAATCGGCAGAGTCTGCATAATATCCAGCACAGGCCGGATGATTGCCGCTGCCGTATCGTTCATAGCCATCAGAACACCAAGGGGGAACCCGATCAGTATCACGAGGACCAATGCCACGGTGACCACTGTCATGGTCAGTACCGTCGCTTCCCACATACCGAGGCAACCGATGAATGCGACGCCAAGCCCTAGAACCAGGCCTTGAATTCTACCAACGGTCAGTATGCCAAGTGCCGCAGTGATCCCGACAACAAGTGCCCACGGAGTTGCGGCAAAGAAACTACCGAGCAGATTAAGGCCGTAAGTTTGGATCATCCCGCTGACTGAGTCCAGAAATGGCCCCCAGGTGGTAGTTGCCCAGAGGACAGCTACCTCCACCGGTTCTCGAAGTCGTAGTGGCACTCCCCAGGGAGGATCCGAGAAGTACTGCCACCGACCGCGAAGAACCTGGGAAGCAAGTACGGTCAGCAGAAACAGCGCCAGGCAGACGTGAGCCGAACCGTACGGGGCGCGGAAGAACCCGAGAAACCGTTGGAGCCAGCTTGAGGATCCATCGCGGTGTGATTTGAAGCTCCGCCCAGCCTCACGGGGAGCGGTAGCGCGATCAATGATAACCGCGACCAGCACCAATGCAACGCCGGCTTGCAGGGCGTCACCGAATGCGAGACGGTTCAGCCCGCTCCAGATCGGAGCCCCGAGACCTGCGGCGCCAACCATGGCTGCCATGGTAGCCATGGCAATTGCGTACATGATCATCTGGTTGCTGCCCGCCCGGATACTGGGTTCAGCCATCGGTAACTTCACGCCGAACAAGAGTTGACGCCGGGTCGTACCAAGTGACGTTGCCGCTTCGAGCACCTCAGGCGAGACGTTGCGAAGCCCAACGCTTGTCATCCTGGCAAGCGGTGGCAGCGCCCAGATTACCGTCACTACCAGCGCTGCGGCATTGCCCATACCGAAGAGGAAGACGACAGGAACAAGATAAGCGAATGCCGGGAACGCCTGCATGGCATCGAGCAGCAACCGCACCATCGCGCTGGTTCGAGGACCCAACGATCCTATAAGACCGACGAGAATGCCCAACACAAATGCGGCTGAAACAGCAACAAGCATGAACGCTATCGTCTCTACTGTGTAGTCCCAGAACCCACCGAGGACAACCCATGCGAACAGGAGCGCGGTAAGTCCCGCGAGCTTAAGCCCCCGAAAGTGGGCAACCGCGAGCACTACTCCTGAAGCGAGGATAACCGGCGATATAGAACTCAGTATGGTAAGAAGGCCCTCGAACGTTTGCTCCAAGACAGCCGCGAATGGCTTGTAGGCCCAGGGGGCACTCTCTGCAAAAGAAGAGAATCCTGTTTCGAAGGCATTCCCTACCGGTAGACGCAGGGCTTCAGGGAAGCTCTTAGGTCCCCAGACCACGGCGGCGACTGCAGCAATACCCACCAGGGCAACAAGACCGTAGTTCGAAAGAAGACTGCTGCCCCTAGCAGGACTAATCCGGATCGCCACCATGGCCTCCTTTCTCGTAATTAGCACGCTCTTGGCTGAATTGTGTAGTCAGGGCCGCGTGAACAGTCCACCGATTTATCCGGTAACTCATCGCCCCAAGCTGCCTTTGCGGGCGCACGCTCAGTTCTCGGTTGCACTTCACGCCCAGCTGGTCCAAACGTCGCGGTTGTCTTTCATCCATTCCTTGACGGCCTCTTGGGGTGACAGGCCGTCATCGATCACTTTTGCCTGCAGTTCCTGCAGCTGATCGTTGTTCAGATCGTAGTTTTTGAGGATCTGCCAAAGCGTTGGGTGGTCCTTCTCGACCACGGAAGAAGCCCACTGATAGATGACAGTTTCGGGCCACTGGCACGCGTACGTCGTGCCCCAGCATTCTTTGGTGTGTTCGGGGAACTCAACGCGGGTAAGGTCGTACTTCTGCGTCATGTAGTTCGGGCGCCACATCAAACCGAGCCACGGCTTGCCCTGTTCATACGCTCGTGTGAGATCTGCGTACAAGGCAGCTTCTGAACCGGCGAACACCATTTCGTAGTTGAGCTTGAGGTTCTCGATGCGCTGCGGATCACCGTAGGCAAACGCCCAGGACTCCGCGCCTGACATGAACTGGCCTTTAGTGCCCGTCTTCGCGGTCGCAAAGGCGGAAGCACAGTCGTTCAGAGCTTCCCAATTCGGCAACCCAGGGCATGCGGGTGCGATGCCTCGCTTTTCGTCTCCCTTAATGACGTAGGTCGGGACGTACCATCCTTCTTCCCCCGGGTAATCGGTGGTGCCGACCTCCACGACGCCCCCTTCGCCGGCATACTTGTCCCACAGTTCGGGTGTCTGCCATTTCCAGTACGCCATTCCGACAATGGGCTGCCCCTTGGAGGCAGCTGCCATGGTTTCGGTCACGGCACCCTGGAGTACTTCAGCCTGACCCCCCAGTTCGTTGACCACGGAGACCATCAGGTTTGCCTGGATGTCCTGTTCCAGGTCTCCTACGGTGGTGAACTGAACTTTGCCTTCTTCCTTCAGCGCGGAAGCAATTGCGGAATCCACCGCTTCCGAGCCGGGGCCTGCTGCCTCTTGTGGGGTGCAGCCGCTTACAAGGCCAATCGTGCACAGCCCGGCGACGACGGCCATTGGCCATCGCTTATCTGCCCAAAAAGATATCTTGGTCATGTTGCCTCCTAGACTTTCGGTATTGGAAGGCGATCTGGGAAGTCACCTGTCTCACCACTAGTGAAGAACTATGATGTGCGTCACGACACTGGGAAAATTCCAGTGATTCGGCGACTATTTGTGGGGGTCACGAAACGGAGGGTTCGGCGTTGAGCATGGATAGCTGTCCCAAATAGGTGAGCGTGTAGCAGAAAACGCACGTCCCCCGTAACGCCGACGTAGAACCTTTTGACAAGACCATGGCTCCCTCTCTTCGACCAAAGCGACCGCTGCTCTGGACTGTCGCCGTCAGGGTCATAGACGTAGAGCAATGGTTCGCTCTTATTCAGCCGCCAAGATTCTGGCCAGAGCTTCGTAAACCTCCCAAGAACCGGATGGGACCTGTTCGTAGGAAGTTTGATTCATGTTCAGAGCAATGCGGAACAAAATCCGCATCGGGTGCTCGTGGCAACAGTTCCGCTTCCAGCGCGGTCTCCAGCACATTCCTCGTGAACTGGTTCAGCAGCCCGCCCGGGCCTACCTGGCTCACGCCCTGCTCCTTGGCCTGCGTGAGCAACGCTCCGCAAGCTCCTTCTGATCGATGATCTCTCCCGTCACAGGATCGATCATCACCCTGTCATCTCGGTCGTGGATTCCGACACGGCCGTCCCCTTTCGGGTCAGGCCGGACCCTCACACACCGTTATTCAGACAGTCCCGTGGCAGGACGCGGATCCGGCGCGCGACCGGGGAACCGGGCTGGATTCCCAGGTCTTCTGGCCTCTGGGGGCATTGGCGCTCTTGGCGGCCCGCATTTGGACGTAGGGTTCGAACAGGTCGTGGGTGTGCATTCGAGATGTCGCAGAGCGCTGGGCAGGTCTGGGCGGGAATGCGTTCCGGGGTCCCCTCCATCAGCGCTGTAGCGGAAGTGGTCTGCCACAGCCCCATAGCAATCAGAGCAACGGAGGCAACAATGAGCAGCACCCAGATCGCGGTGAGAGGCCAGCTTCGCGGGTACCTGGACTCGGGCTTAGTTTTCCTGACAGCCCCTGTCCGTGTGCATTGTTAGTCGCTGAGGTATTGTTCTTGTGCCCATTGGTCACAGTTCGAGCGCTTCGTAATCTTGTCCCATACGTTTGTTCTGCAACACACAAGATGAGGTTCAACGATGAAGCGCATCACACTGCTTTTGAAGCATGCTGGCCGCTCCGGAGCCACCGGCTCCCATTGCCCTGCCACCGGGCTCTGGAGCCCGGAAGGGGAACCGCAAGTGGTCCAGCCGTTCTCGGAAGGACACGTCTTTCCGGCTTACGACGGTAAAGCCGCTACCTGGCGTCCCGCCGACGAGACGCCATGAGAGCGGCTAGCTTAAGCTGCAGGTTCGACCCTGGTCAGCCGAGGAGTCGGTGGAGTTGGCGCAACGGGCGGAATTCTCTTGTGGGGAGGAGGCGTGGGTCCGCGAGAGCCTGACTCACGGGTGGGAAGCCGCCCAAGGATGATGACACGGACCCTCGGCAGCCGAGGCCACGGATGGGTGTCCCTTCCTGATCCAGCTCGTGGGCTACTTGGTGGTCTGCGTGGTCCCTCCACCACACGCTCATGCGCAGTGGATCCGTCGAGGCGGAGGAATTTCCAAGCTCTCCATAGTGCTTCCGGTCGACTGATGGCTTCTTCGTGTTTCCACCAGGACGGGCACCATGTTCGATTAGTTCCGCTGAGGCTGCGCCGGTAGGACGGG
This sequence comes from Arthrobacter sp. MDT2-3, assembly GCF_059090465.1. Classification (NCBI taxonomy): domain Bacteria; kingdom Bacillati; phylum Actinomycetota; class Actinomycetes; order Micrococcales; family Micrococcaceae; genus Arthrobacter; species Arthrobacter sp. MDT2-3. The sequence goes on from NZ_JBNHFS010000006.1 coordinate 248,252, forward strand.
GAGAGGTGTTCCTGGACGAAGCTGACCACGTCCGGGTAAAAGCTTCGGCTTAGGATTTACTTCTTCCAGCTCAATGGCCGGGGAGAGGTCTGAAATAGGCCCTCTGACACCTCCGGCTTAGGGTTCTTTCTGCCGGCGGCAGGACGAAGGCGCGTCTGCGTCGACGCTACACGGGCGGATTAATCCGCAGGACCACGTCGCTGCCCCACGCCTCATCAGCACCCACAACGAGGGCGCCCGCGGCAACGTAATCCTCATCACGGAACGAGGCGGACTCCCCCGCACCCTTCTCGACCACAACCTCGTAGCCCAACCCCAACAACTGTCTGACGGTGACCGGCGTCGCCGCCACTCTCTTCTCGCGGATCAACTCGGCCACAATTCCAAATACGTTTCACTAACTTCACGTTCTTTGATGTATGTTGCCGAGGATTCCGCCGAGCTGGTCAAGCGGCCGGGCAACGGTATTCCGAAAGCCGTCCTTGCCCGTAATCACGGATCAGCCGGGAGCGGCCTGCCAGTACTTCGCCACGCCACGCTAGAGTGAACCGCTCCCCTGCCGGCGCCATTGTGGTCCCATAGCCGCCGTAGCTTGACGGAAGTTCCCTTATCGGCCTTCAAAGCACGGGAGTAAAAGTGGATGCGAGAACTCCGGACCAGACCGCATTTGGCGAAGGGGTGCGTGGGCGGTGAGAAGCAGCGCAAGAAGTGTCATGCGGCAGAAGATTAACTCCCCCGGTCGCACCTTTGGCTAAGGGCTACGTCATCCAAGACTCCGTCACTGTCGGCCGATGCTACTGTACGTTTCTGGCTTCGCTTTGCGATAAACGACGGCCATTACGATACCTAAAACAAACAGGCCCACAATCAAAGCCATTAGAGCGGGACCGGCGGCGCCAGGAATGCGTGACGAAGATGCCGAAGCTGCACATGGCCGACCGCTCCTTCGAGCGGCCCTTCGACGCAGTTGAGTGACCTCGGGGCCCTCCGGATTGAGGACCCTGCCATCCGGAGCGGATCGTAGTGGCGGCCTCTGTGCCATGGTTCATGACGCTCTTCGGCCGGGACTCCCTTTGGGCCTCGAAAATGGCGTCGGCGGTGGATCCCTCTTTGGTGCTTGCCATCTTGCAGACTCTAGCTGACCGTCAAAGCAGCGTGGCCGACCCCGAGAGCTAGGAGGAGCCGGGCAAGATCCTGCACGAGGTCAGGTTCGGCGTCTCAACCGGGCTTGCGCTGGGCTGCAGGTCCGCCTACCACGGCAGCGTCGACACCACACCGCTCTTGGTGTCCACCTTACGATCGTGAGCCGCTGGGGCTCTGCCAGGGACACCATCGCTGCACTGCTCCCCCGTGCCGACAGAGCACTGGATTGGATCTGGAACTACGGGGACAGGACGCCGACGGAGTTGTCGAATACGAGCGTCTCAACGATCAGAGCCTCACCAACCAAGGGTGGAAGGACTCCTACCTGGACAACGACATTAGTCAAGCCACGCTCGGCTCGGGTCCAAGCCGAGCGTGGCGAAGAGGCAGACGGCCTGGACGCTCATAGGCGCTCAGCCGGTCGAACTCTCGTGTTAGAGGCTGAGACCTTCCGATGCAGCATGCCGGTAGAAATCGACATATTCAGGGGGAAGCGGATCGTTGTTGAGGATGACGTCGGCGGCTTTTTCGGCGATCATCATGACGGGGGCGTAAATGTTCGCGTTCGGGATAGACGGCATCACGGAGGCATCAACAACTCGAAGGCCTTCAACTCCGTGTACCCGGAAGCTGTGGGGATCAACGACGGACTGGTCGTCGTTGCCCATCTTGCAGGTTCCGCACGGATGGTAGGTCGTTTCGGCATCCCGAGACACCCAATCAAGGATCTCCTCATCCGTCTGCACGTCGGGGCCGGGCGAGAGCTCGCCGCCGTTGAATGATGCGAACGCGGGCTGATCCATGAGGGCCCGAGTAGCGCGAACACCGTCAATCCATTCCTGGCGATCACGCTCCGTGGAGAGATAATTGAACGTCGCAACTGGTTGTTCGAACGGATCGCTGTTCCGCAATTTAATGTGCCCCTTCGACTGTGGTTGCTGCGGACCGAGATTGATTTGATATGCGTGAGGGGCCGGAGCAGGTGTGCCGTCGTTTCGCACGCCCAGCGTGAGCATTGTGAGCATGAGGTTCGGCATGGGGGCGTCATCGAACGAGCGGATGAAGCCGCCGCCTTCGAAGTGATTGGACGCGCCCGGCCCGGTCCTATTGAACAGCCACTTCAGACCAGTCATCGGATAGGTGTACTTTTTGACGATGCTCTGGTTAGAGACGGGCTGCTTGCACTTGTAGTTGATGAACGCTTCCAGGTGATCCTGCAGGTTCTCGCCGACGCCAGGCAGATCGGCGACGACGTCGATGCCGTGCTGCCGTAGCTCAGCGGCGTTACCAACGCCCGAGAGTTGCAGCAGTTGTGGCGAGTTGTACGCACCGCCGCTCAGAATTACTTCCGTGCCTCTTGCGATGGTTCGACTGCGACGCCGGGTAGCAAACTCGACGCCGACTGCGCGTGTTCCCTCGAAGACCACCCGTGTTGCTCGAGCGCCGGTGATGACGTGGAGGTTCTTCCGCTTCTTCACCGGGTCAAAGTAGGTGCGCGCAGCGTTGTAGCGTTCACCGTTCTCGATGTTTGAATCGAACGACGAGAATCCCTCCTGACGATAGCCGTTCACGTTGTTAACGAGCTCGTAGCCCGATTGCTTGGCCGCTTCGAAGAGCGCACCAAACAATGGGTTTCGCTTTCCGTTGTGGTGATGCTGGTTAACTGGGATAGGTCCCGATCGACCTCGGTACGAACCGGTTGGATCAGACCCCTTGAACGTCTCGATCCGCTTGAAGTACGGAAGAACGTGAGCGTAATCCCATTCTTCGGTTCCGGTCTCTTGAGCCCAACGCTCGTAGACGAGTGGGTTGGCGCGCTGATAAAACATCCCGTTGATTGAGCTGCATCCACCCATGACCCTGCCGTGATAGTGGTCAATTCGACGACCACGAAGTCCTGCCTCCGGCTCCGACTTCGTGCGCCAATCATAAAAGGGATGGCCCATGAGGAAGAGGAATGCTGCGGGCACTCGCACGGGAACGTCCCATGAGGAGTACCTGTGCCCGGCTTCAAGGACTAATACCTGGTTTCCCGGATCTTCGCTCAGCCGGTTCGCGAGCACGCAACCAGCCGATCCTCCCCCAACAATGATGTAGTCGTAACCGTCAAGCTTCATCCCGTTGTCCTCACTTGGTAGATGGGCGTTCATCGATCGAGTCGCCCGACCAAACGCCGTGGCCTAGCTCACATCCTTCCCCAAGTTTCAGAGAGACGGGCTAGGAAAACTTACGAAGTGGGAGTCGGCATTTTGTGGGCGATGACAGGTTGATGGATCTGCATGTTTCCTGACTGACTGGCACATAGGAATCTGATCGGACAGCTGGGACATCGTGCAGTTGTGCCATGGCTCACTATTCTGTGCTTGTTTCGGAAAAATTCCGAGGCGGTGTCCCTTCCCGGCAAGCGATGATTGAGCTCGGACGATGACCAAACTCGGACGACGACCACCGAAGGAATAACAATGACCCTGGAAAGCATGGACCTTACAGCCTTTGCGGAAACGTACCTCGCTAACGAGAGTGATGAAAACGCGTCAAAGGTATTTAACCCAGCGACCGGAGAAGTGATCGCCAGGTTCCCGATTGCATCTGATTCCGACGTCGATGCGGCCGTGCAGCGAGCTTCGGCGGCGTTCAAGACTTGGGGAAACACCTCCCCGGCCGAGCGCGCGACCGTGCTGCTTAAAATCGCTGACGCGGTCGAGCAGGAGAGCGATGAATTCTCGCGGATTGAAAGTGAGAACGTAGGGCTTCCCCTTGAAGATGTGCGCGAGTTCGTGGTGCCGACAATTGTGGATGTTCTCCGATTCTTCGCAGGCGCTGCTCGCATCTCCACGGTGCCATCAGCTGATGAGTACGACAACGAGAGCACTTCATGGGTTCGCCGGGAGCCGCTCGGTGTCGTCGGACTCATCACGCCTTGGAACTATCCCCTACTGATGGGTGCCTGGAAGATCGCACCGGCACTCGCAGCCGGCAACACTATGCTGATCAAGCCCGCGACGGTGACGCCGCTCAGCACCCTCAAGCTGGTCCAGATCGCCAACCGCTTCCTTCCTGAAGGCGTGATCAACCTCATCCTTGGTAGCGGAGAAGCGGGGACCGCGATGGCCAAGCACCCCGGAATTCGAAAGATCGCCTTCACCGGTGCAACTGCGACTGGCAAGTTTGTGGCAGCAACTGCTGCAGAGACCGTCAAGAAAGTGGGCCTGGAGCTCGGTGGCAAGGCACCGGTGCTGGTCTTCGCTGATAGTCCAATCCGCAAAACCGCCAAAGACCTCGTCGCCTTTGGTTATTCCGGAGCTGGCCAAGATTGCACGGCTGCGTGCCGCATCATCGTCGAAGAATCTGTGTACGAGGAATTTGTCGAGGAGTATTGCAGGGCAGTCAGCGAGCTTGTCCTCGGTGACCCATCAGATCCTGCCACGACGCTGGGGCCGGTGATTTCAGAGAAGCAACTGAAGTCGGTGCTCGGGTTCATTGAACGCGCCCGGGAAGCCGGCAACACCATCAAGATGGGCGGAAAACAGGCTGATCGGCCGGGCTGGTTCATCGAACCGACTGTGATCACTGACGTCAAGCAGACGGATGAGATCGTTCAGAGCGAAGTGTTCGGCCCAGTGGTGACTATCCAGTCGGCACAAAGCGACGACGAAATGCTGCAGTTCGCCAATGACGTCAACTACGGCCTGTCAGCAAGCGTATGGACGACCAACCTGGCACGCACTTTGCGCTTCACCAAAGAACTTCGCTTCGGCACGGTCTGGGTCAACCAACACACACCGAATGTCTCTGAGATGCCCTTCGGCGGATACGGTGAGTCGGGCTACGGCCGCGAGCTGTCTCTGCACGGTCTGGACGAGTACTCCCAGCTGAAGCACGTCATGGTGAAACCTGGGCTCGACCTTTAGAAGCTGAGATAACTAGGAGATGACAGAGAGAGCAATGACCACGATTACAAAAGTTCCGGTAAAGATGGCTGCGGTTCAATTGGTCGGGCACGGTGGACTCGACCAGCTGGTGTACAGGACCGATGTGCCGACCCCTGTTGCGGAGCCGGGAGGAGTCCTCGTCAAGGTTGGCGCCTGCGCGCTCAACAATACCGAGATCAACACCCGCACAGGATGGTACGACCGGGTGGTGGAGGAGTCGGTCTCGGAGGAGCTTGGTCTGTCTGGGCGCGAGGACGGGGCCGGTGCCACCTGGAATAGCACGAAAATGTCGTTTCCTCGGGTTCAGGGGGCTTCGGTCGCTGGAACGATCGTGGCAGTCGGGGAAGGAGTGGATGAAAGCCGGATCGGTACTCGAGTTGTCGTCGACCCGTCTGTTCGGGATCCACAGCTGCCTCGCCGTGCTCAGATTGTCGAGTACTTGGGCGGTGACCGAGACGGCGGATTCGCGGAATATGTAAACGTGCCGTCCGTGAACGCGCACAGGGTGAGCACTGACCTCAGTGATGCGGAACTCGCCACTTTCCCGTGCTCTTACGACACCGCCGAAGAGATGCTGGCTCGGACCGAGCTTAGTGAGGGCGAGACGGTCGTCGTGACAGGTGCGGCCGGCGGCGTGGGTACTGCAACTATCCAGCTGGCACAGGCACGTGGCGCCCGCGTAGTCGCAATCGCGAGTGCTGCCAAACAGGCCCGGCTGAGGGAACTCGGCGTCGACGGATTTGTCGCACGGGAGGAACCGGACCTAGTGGCTGCCGTTGCAGATATCATCGGTGAACGCGGCGCCGACGTTGTCATTGACGTTGTCGGAGGCAGCATGTTCGAGAGTTTGCTTCTAATGCTTCGGCGCGGGGGTCGGTACGCAACAGCAGGCGCCATCGGTGGACCGGTGAGTCGTATCGACCTTCGGGAACTCATCTATAAGGACCTGGACTTGCACGGGATCACGAACCCGACGCCTGAAACGTTCGCTCGTCTCGTCGGTCTCATCGAGGAGGGAAAGATCAAGCCTCTCGTAGAGGAAGTCTTTCCGCTCTCTAAGGTCGGTGAAGCTCAGGAGACGTTGCTTAGGAGAACCCATATCGGCAAGATTGTCGTGGTGCCTGACAGTTCTATGAGTTCCTACTCAAGTACCCACAATTGAAAAGAGGAACTTCTTGGACCTGGTTCAGTAGCCCGAGAACTCACCGCTAGAAGGATTCGGCCCTGTCGTCGCCATCCAGTCGGCCAAGGGCCATGATGAATCGCACAGGCTCGCGAACTATGTTAACTTCGTGGGTTGTCTCCGGGAGTCTGGACCACAAACCTCGCCCGCACACTCCGCTTTTCACGGGAACTGCAGTTCGGTACTGCCTGGGTAAACCAGCACATATTCCCAGCGTCCGAAATGCCCTTGGCGGGTACGGTGAGTCCGGGATGGGGCGCGAACTCTCTGCCAACGGAATAGACGAGTACTCGCGGCTCAAGCATGTGATTGTCAAGCCAGACGCCACCGCCTAAAACTAAAGAGTCGCGTTTGGGGGCCCACTCTACCGGTGGGTCCCCAAGTCGTCTGCCCATAATTTGACGGAGTAGAGAACGCGCCGGTTCTTCATACGGTGAAAATTTTACCGCCGACGACAGATTGTTGGAGAAATTGATCCACGAGCAGTGGATACGGGGGCTCTGTCCTTGAAGGAGCTGCGGCTTTTAGGCTGAGACCTTCGGGGGTAGATGCCGCATCTTTGTGCTGAATCTTTATACGTCAATGAGAGAGATATCGACATTGGTGCTGGCCGCTGCTGCCACGCCTGTCGTGCCACTTGAGCCTGCACAGCCTGATCTGGAGTAAAGACTATGCTGTTGAACCTCGTCAGGGAGTTCCTGCTCCGCCCCATCCCCGCGCGCAGAGGCTGGGACGCGCCGCCCGCCGTGCGAATTGGTCTTGCTACCTCCAGCCTCGGATTACTCCCCTTGGGGACCAATCTAATAACCCCTCTTTTTCCAGTGTTCCAGGAACGTATGTCGCTGGGCAACGGCGCCGTTACGGCAGCGTTTGTAGCCTATATCTTGCCGGTCGTAATTGGATTACCCCTTTTTGGCCACTGGTCCGAGTACATGGGCCGACGAGTTGTGCTCTTGACAAGCTTGACGCTTGGCATCCTTGCGGCAGTAGTTGTCCTCACGGCTTCGGGCCTCCCCGGACTACTGGCAGGGCGGGCACTTCACGGACTGGCAGTTGCTCTGTCGTTCGGGGCCGGCGCAGCAGCACTTAGGGACCTGTTGCCGGGCGAACCGGATCTTTGCGCGAGGATCATCCTCCTTGCGTCCGTGGGAGGCGGCGCCGCCGGCCCCCTTGTCGGTGGATGGCTATCGGAGCTCGGCGATCCGGTCGGAGTGCCGTTCTCGGTGTATCTCGTGACTTTAGCGGTGGTCGTCATTTTGCTGGCCGCGGTGCGTGCGAATCCTCCAGTCCTTGCTCCCAGACCGCATGGCTTCTTCGAGAGTCTGCGCCCGCCCCGCCCATCGTTACCCAGAGCTGCCTCAAGGTCGTTCTTTCTCACCTCGGGTACTGGTTTTGTATCATTTGCCGTGTTTGGTTTTTTTCTCTCCGTCGCCCCGGCGTTCTTTGCCCCTATGCTAGGCGGAGCCAGGATTATGGGCGGGCTCACGGGGGCGCTGATACTGGGCGCCTCAGCATGCGCACAGCTACTACCGATTCCTGGCCGTCAAAGAGCAGCGGTCAGCCTGATGGTTATGGCAGGAAGCCTCGTGCTGATCGTGTCCGCCCAAATTCAGCAACTCCCGGGATTGCTTCTGATTGCTGTAACCCTCACAGGACTGAGCCAGGGGTTGGGTTTCCGGACACTCTTCGGCGCACTTAACTCAGAACTCCCGCCAGGAGCCGCTGCCCAGAGCGTAAGCCTCATGTATGTCATCACCTATCTGGGTAGCGCCCTGCCGGTTCTTGGTCTTGGGTATGGCATGGATTATTGGGGCGCCGCGGCCGCAGTCAACACGTTCCTGCTGGGCGCTTCAGGATGCGTTCTTATCATCGCCGGCGTCTGCCTGGTGCATCACCGGCAAGCCCGAGGAGCCGAATGAGCCACACAAGAATGGGCATGCAAGTGTCTTGAAGCTGGGACCAATTCGACCGCGAAGATTCCACGCGAAAGTCTGCGGCTATGTGACGCAGCCACGCCCTAAGGACGGCCTACGTGGACGAAGGTGGCGCCCACAGCTGTGTCTAGATCGGGCTGGCCGGTTGCATCCGCCCGCACGGGAAAGCAGAGGTCCGGAAAGGAAAAGGGGAGGGCAAGGAGCCGCCCGGAAGGAAAGACCCGTTCGCGTTCTGGCCGGTCGTCTCCCCGCCACGTCCCGGGGTCAACGTCTGCGGGTTCAGTGCTGGGCGATGAACTCCAGGAGTTGAGCGTTGAACTCAGGATATTCGTTCAGGTAGGGGTCGTGGCCGCTGTGCTCAAATACACTTAGGCGGCCGTCGGGCACAGTGTCGGCAAACCAGCGCATTCCCTCAAGCTCGTAGAACGGGGTATGCCGGCCGGTGATGACCAATGTCGGGACCGCGATCCGCGGCACCACGTCGCGCCAATCGGAGACCATGTGATCGATGAGCAGGCGGCGTGCCTTGTCGAACGGGAACGTCTCCCAAGAGGGCTCGATCGATTCGACCAACTCTTTCACGAAGTCGGGCATAGCCGGTTCACGGCCATTATCGAACCATTCGAACCGAAAATGGGCCGCATCGAAGACGTTTTGCTCCGTGATGCCACGGACACCCCATTGCCAGTCCTCGCCGTTGACGATCTTCGGGGACTGGTCAACTGCGACGAATGCCGTTGTGCGCTCCCAGGGATTAGTGGCGATGGAAAAGTGAGCCAGGCTGACATTCGCTCCCATCGAGTGACCGACGAGAACAACGTCACGGAGGTCCAAGGCGGTCAACAGCTCGCCGAGATCCAGAGCGAGGCGGCTCATCCTCTGTCCGTGCTCCGGAAGGTCAGAGCGCCCGTGGCACCTGTGGTCATATCTGATCACACGGTATCCAGCTTCCACCAGAGCATCGCGCTGCCACACGAAGTGTGCGCTTTGCGCTTGGAAGCCGGAGGAGAAGACAACCGGGCGCCCTTCGCCCTCATCGTCGTAGCGGAGTGTCACTCCATCAGAGGTTTCGAAGGCCAGGTTAGTACCGCTCACGGAAATTCCCTTTCAATTGTTCTGACTGATGCTAGGCCTCGGCGCTGTTTTTTCTGGCACGGCGAGCCCGAAAAAAATCTTCTAAACCATCAGGACGTAGACGTACGGGTTCAATCGTTCGCTGACATGCGCATACCTGCTCTGTAGCACCGAGGTTAAGGAGGTCATCCAAGATGGCAAGCGTAGGCGGCAAAAACCTGAGGTTCCCGGCACTTTCCCCGTCCAGGAGTTCCTGCACAGGCGACCACTGCGATTGCGATGCCTCAGTAGTAGCGTGACGCGGTTCCACGCCCGGCATCACCGCACTGACAAAAAAGTAAGTATCAAATCGCTTCGGCGAACCTTCCGGCGTTATCCAGTTAGCCCATGGCCTGAGCGCCTCCGGGTCTAAGGCTATGTTGCACTCCTCCGACACCTCCCGGGTCGCTGCAGCAATCAGCCGGCCAGCCTCAGGCCGTGCCTGAGACAAGTTCTCTCCAATGCTGGTGCGCTTCCAAGCATCAGCGTGCGCCTCCAGCAGGGAAGCGCTGAATTGCAGGTGTGAGGAGTCAATCTCGTCAACCCGCCCGCCGGGGAATGCGATGACGTCGGCAGCAAAATCCATGGTCGAGGCCCTGTGCTGAACAAACACTTCGAGTCCAGCCGGTGAGTCCCTAAGCAGAACAACGCTCACCGCAAGGCGTGGACTAACCAAAGGTCCTGGCTGTGCTTGGGGTACCCGTGTCACTCTTGCCCCTTTCCTGAGGCTGGTTAACTTGCGTGGTTTGGGTCTCACGGTTTCAGCACGACTCTGCCGTAAACGCCGCCGGATTCGAGAAGGTCATGGGCGGCCGGAACAGAATCCAAAGAAAGGATTTCCTGTATCTCGGCCTGCACCATGTTGCGTTGTAGGAATCGCAGGCAATCCTCCAGTTCGGCAAGGCTGCACGCCTTTGAGCCTATGAGGCGTATCTCTCGGAGGATCAGCGCCCCCGGCAAAATCCCGACTGCCTTGTTTTCTAAATTCCCAACAACGACGACAGTGCCACCACGCCGGACAGAGCGGAGACTGCTGTCCAGGGTTGCGTAGGCAGTCATCTCAAGGACAATGTCAGGTTGGATATTTCGTTGTCGAACCTCGCTGTCGAACTTTCCTCCCGCAGCAACGATAACCTCGTCGGCATACAACCGCAGCCGATCGACTTTTCGCTCGCTCGACGTGACCGCCACAACCTCAGCTCCCATACTGCGGGCCAGCTGTAAGGCATGTATGCCGATTCCCCCGCTCGCCCCTGTTACCAGCACGCGCTGCCCTGGTTTTACGCCAGCGAGAGTCAGCGCATGATATCCGGTCCCAATCGCGCATGCAGCAATGGCGGCAGCTTCAGAAGAAACTTCATCAGGGATGTGGGCAAGGCTGAGTTCATCCAAAAGGCAGTACTCGGCGTAACCGCCATCCAAGCCCTCTCCGTAGAGGAGCCCCTCCATACAGAGAACTTCCCGTCCACCTAAGCAGTCCCGGCATCGATGACAGGACCGGCGTTGTGTCGAGGCAACCCGGTCCCCAACTCCGAGTTTGGTCAAGCCGGGACCAGTGACGGCGACTGTGCCCGCAATTTCATGCCCCATGGTCGTCCCAAGGACGCGATCGACCTTGCCGCTTCTTCTCATGATGTCCTGGCCGCAAACGCCGCACGCTTCTACTTTCACGAGGACTTGGCCCCATCCTGGGACCGGGACATCTCGAGAACGTGCTTGGAGAACTTCACTGCCACCGAATGCTAAAAGGGGGAAGGCGACCATGGTCTCCGGGGTAACTCCGCTACTCACCATCAGATGCGGCCTTAGCTGTGCCGCTGGGTGCGTGCGCGGATGACCGGTACAAGAGGACCACCCAAAAGCCGCTCTGACAAGTCTCGCCTCGTTGATTGAGCACCTCAACTTTGGTTCTGACGATGCCGCGATCCGCCTTGGTTGCCGAGGGTTGGAGCTCCGTTACTTCTTCCCGCACTGAGATAGTGTCCCCGACCCGGACGGGTGCAGCCAGCTTCCAGTCCTGGATGCCGAGGAAAGCTATAGCGGATTGTTCTTTCCACCCGACGGCCATTTCCAAGCCAAAGGCGATGGCTAAGGCGCCGGGGCCATGGAATATCCGTCCGCCGAATTCGGTTGCTTTGGCATATTCCTCGTTGGTATGCAAAGGGTGCATGTCACCTGACCAGGTGGCGAAGGTGACAAGATCCGTTTCGGTGATGGTGCGGCCTTGCGAAAGCCAGGAATCACCAATTTCCAGGTCCTCGAGGAACCTGGTTGCCGACGGGATAAGACGATTGTCTGTCGAGGGGGCCATCATGGCTCCTTTCAGTGCCGGCTAGGTGGAAGGTGATTTCCAGCCGGCTTTGGCTCGATCCGCATTGAAGTCTCTGTCTGTGACGCCGTTATAGTGTGCAGCGTCACGCGGAACAATGCGGATTGGCTTACCGGCGGAGAGTTCTTCGGATACGTGTGCGATGACTCCCGGAAGTGTGGAGAGTACAGCTATGCCCGTGCCCTCTTCTGGCGTGAAGCCCAACCCAAGCAGTATCGCTGCCATGACCCCCACGTCGTTGATCGGAATGTCTGACTTGCCAGGGAGTTCAGTGAAGGCCCTGTGAACGGCCTCGTACACTTCAGCCGATTCTCCCCAGACTCCCTCCTTCACTGCTATTTCTTTAAGACGTTCGCCACGGGGGTCAATCTTCTTGAAGACCGGATGACCGAGACCGGGGATCCTCTCCTTTATCTGCCGCATCGCGCTCACCTTTGCCTCCGCGAATTCTTCCAGCGGCAGCCCCGAGCTTTGGTACTCGGCGTGAGTCGCAAGGATGAAGCGGCCCGTCTCTTCGGTCGAAAGCGTGTGCTTGCCGACAGACAAGCAGGCAGCGGACATGCCGATTGCCATACTGGGATTGGCGGAGACGGCAAACCGGGCAGCCAGTGTTCCTGGCTTTTCAAGGGCGTAGTCCAGTACGCCGCTGAGCACAGCGTCCAAACACCGCACCTCGTGCGGGGTGGGAACGCGACCGCGAATCAGCAGGAAAATGGCTGCAGTAAAAGGGATTTGCCCAATGAGATCCTCAAGGTCGTACCCACGCACGTACACCTTGGTATCGGTGACTTGGCTGACAGCCGATGACCAATAGTCCCTTGATTGCTCCGCGATTTCCGCTTCCAATGTAGTCTCCCGAACCGATAAGTGTCTTAAAAAAGGGCTGATGGGGCCCGTACCCTTAGGGCGTACTTCTGGACAAATCTGCGCTAACAGAAGGAACTGTAGGTCCCATTTGGCGTTGCCGGCATTGGAGTTTCAACGAGGCTGTGGCCCGCAGGGGTAAAGATTCCAATGGCATCGCACCTATCCATCCCGTGGTTGCTGCAACATGGTTGGTTCCGGGTCCTCCAACGCCCGTAGCAGCTGGAGGACCCGGGGGTCTTTGAGGGCGCACTGGAGTGTGTTTACTCGATGACTTGAGACCTGCAGAACCTACTGCCGGTCATGCGCAGGTCCAGGATCGATGATTTCAGCCAGATGCCTTGACGCCTGGTCTGTGTGGTTTTCCAAGATTTGCCGGACCTGCATGTGGCAGCTGAATCCGTCCGTCAGGATCGGAGTCCCTTCCGACGTCTCCCGTAGCGCGGGTACCAGAGACTGTTCGGCCACTGCCATGCTGACGTCAAAGTGCTGGTGTTCGAAACCGAAGTTTCCAGCAACGCCGCAGCATCCGGTGGCTTGGTTGATACTGCTCACTCCTAGAGCAGCCAGCGCAGAAGTTTGTGATGCCGAGCCAAAGGTGGCGTATTCGTGGCAATGAGTTTGAACAGTTACTGAGGTGGGGATGGTCTGGGGACGCCAGCCTGCGTTTGCTTGTTCCAGGACCGCGCCTGCAAAGTTCTGGATTCGACTTGCGACGCGGCGGGCGGACTCTGTTGGCACGAGCTCTGGCAGGTCTTTTCGCAGTGCTGCTGCGCAGCTGGGCTCGATGACGACAATTGGACGATCCGTACCGTCGTCCAGGGCTGCGGCGGTCTTCCTTAGGAGCTTCCGGGCGGTATCCAATTGACCTGTTGAGATCCAGGTCAAGCCGCAGCACTGGTCCGCGCTGCACTCAACCGATTTCTGGGCGTCCTCGAGTACCCGTTTCGCTGCACCCGCAACTGCGGGCCGGAAGCCGCGGGTGAAACTGTCAACGAAGAGTACCGTGTCCGCATCAGTTGGCCGGGCGGTGCCGATTTCCCTTTCAAGCTGGCCACGGGACGCGAAGTCAGGCATCTTGCGTTTCGTTGTGATTCCTGCGGCACGGGCGATAAGCCCAGCAAGAGGGCTGCGAAGGGTCATGTTGATCAATGGGGCGATGCGGCCGGTGACCTTCAGCCACGTCGGCAGCCAACCCAGGCTGTAGTGCGACAAAGGACGCAGGCGCCTCTGGTAGAAGTGGTGGAAGAACTCGGATTTATACGAAGCCATGTCGACTCCTGCGGGACAGTCACTTGAACATGCCTTGCAGGAAAGGCAGAGGTCCAGGGACTCTCGAACGTCTTTCGATTTCCACCCCTCCTGCGCCGTTCTGGACCCCATGACCATTTCCTGCAGCACACGGGCGCGGCCCCTGGTTGAGTCTTTTTCGTCCCGAGTGGCCCGGTAGCTGGGACACATGACTCCCGCTCCAGCCGTCGTGCGGCATCGTCCGACGCCGATACAGGATTGAACGGCGTCGGGGAAGCCTTCCCGGCCTTTCAGCGTCGGCTCGAGGGCAAAGGAAGTCCGGAAACCGCGTGCGGGGGCGCCAGCAAGAGCGAGATCGGACATGATCGGGGCGGGTTTGGTGATGATTCCAGGGTTTAGAAGTTCCTGCGGGTCCCAGATGGCCTTGTAGTGAGTAAAGGCTGCGATTGCTGCAGGGCTATACATAATCGGAAGGAGTTCGGAACGGGCCCTGCCATCCCCATGTTCACCAGAAAGGGAGCCGCCGTGGCGGCTGACCAAAGCCGCGGCCTCCCGGAGAAACCGTTCCATGACAGCTCGTCCGGAGTCGCTTCGTGGGTCAAAGGTTATTCGTACATGGGTGCAGCCTGCTCCGAAGTGCCCGTACATGACGCCGCGAAGTTGATGTTTTTCCAGCAGGGCAGTGAAGTCCGAAAGATACGCGGCCAGATTTTCCGGAGAAACTGCTGCATCCTCCCACCCGGCCCACGACTGCTCGCCGTCAGCGAGCCGGGATGACAGACCCGCCCCGTCTTCCCTTACGCGCCACAGGTTCGCCCGGTCACGCGGATCCGGTACGGCCAATCCTTCCAGGAGATTTCCGCGCTCAGCCAAGCTTTGCAGAAGATTCTCCGCCTGCAGACGAACATCTTCAGGGTTTTCACCATCCAGGTCGACATACAGGTAGGCGTTGCCTTTAGGCAGCGCCCCGACTGCCTCATCCCCCCGACGATGGCGGACCGTTTGAACGATGGCATCATCGATACCTTCAACGGCTGCAGGATTAAAACGCAGAATCTCGGGTACATCTGACGCTGCGGCAACGACGTCGGGATAGCCCAGGCAAACGAGAAGCGCGGAGGGTGCGACCTTTGCCAACTTGACGGTGGCAGAGACGATGACGGCGCAGGTACCTTCGCTGCCGGCCAGCGCCTTAGCCGTATCGAACCCGTTCTCAGGGAGGAGGTTCGCCAACTGGTATCCGGAAACCTGCCGTGCAAGTCGACCGAACTCAGTCCTGAAAACGGCGAGGTTGGAGTCAGCAAGATGCTTCAGTCCTTCCTGGATTCGTGCGGCCTCCGCCGTCGATTCCGCGTCCGAGGGATCGAGGGCCCTGACTCCGCCTGCTTCAGCAGTCACCAAGTGTCCCGATGCCGTCACCAGGTCCACTGAAACGATATGGTCGGCGGTTCTGCCGTCCCTGACCGAGTGGTTGCCGCAAGCATCGTTGCCTATCGCCCCCGCCACAGTAACGCGCCCCATCGATGAGGGGTCAGGAGCGAAAGTATAGGTCCCACCTGTTGCTGCTTGTATTTCCTTTTGCAAGGTAGTCAGGATGATCCCAGGTTCAACAGTGACAGTCCGTGACTCCAGGTCCAGTTGCAGCAAGCGGTTCATATACCGCGAAAAATCCAGCACGAGGCCACTTCCGATGGCGTTGCCCGCCATGCTGGTCCCACCACCCCGACTTGTCACAGGGCACCCATGACGCCGGCAAACGCGAATAATCGACCTGACGTCGTGGCTGCTGCGGGGAAAGGCGACCGCCAGTGGCCGGACACGGTAGTTGGAGGCATCAAACGAGTACTCGGTCCGTCGCCGACTACTGCTGTCCACCTCTATGCCAGCGTCTTTAAGATCACGAACAAGCGCTTCGGTGATGTCTGAGCTCATGGTGCTGAAACTTTCCGTAAGGTGGCCTGTCGGGCCTATCTAAGACTGGTGGCGGCTCTGCCCTGTCGAGGAGGCGTTACCTTCGCCATGGAATACCGTTCTGAGATCTTAGGGTGGTCTCAGGGGAAGCAGCCGCCATAATTTCTTCGAAAGAAAGAACGGAACTTTGGTCCTTTTCCGAGGGCCCCCTATGCTGCTGCCTCAACTCTCCCCCTAGATCCGGGGTGCAAACCCTGTCGTGCCCTACCGGTACGGGACTGGGCAGATCATCGCAGTGTGTGGAGCTCTGCGACACTACCTGTAGCTTCCACGAAGAGAACGGCCCGATGCCGTGAAGTTGCCAGTTTCGCACCAGCGATCACCCCCGTAGTTTGAATGGCATGGGAAGAAAAAGCGTATTAATCACAGGATCCGGATCGGGTATCGGTCGAGGCATTGCCAAGGCATTTGTCGAAGCAGGATATGAGGTCTATGCCAGCGATATCTCCGAGGAACGTCTCGCAGAGACCCGAAACGAACTCGGCTCTCCGGAGTCACTTCACACAAGGGTTGCAGATGTCAGCGACTACCAGTCGGTATCCTCGCTGGTTGACGAGGTCGTGGACAAGACCGGGAAGTTGGACGTCTTCGTCAACAGCGCAGGTGTATTTGACGGGTACGCCGACGTGCTTGAAACGACCCCGGAGCTATGGGCCAAGATCATCGGAGTCAACCTGACCGGGGCCTTCTACGGAGCCCGCGCCGCTGCACAGGTGATGACAAAGCAGAACTCCGGCCGGATCATCGCTATTGGTTCAGTTGCAGGCCAGCGGGGTGCGGCCGACGGAATCTCCTATGTCGCTTCCAAGGCTGGTCTGGAAGGCCTGACTCGGCGGCTTGCCATCGATGTTGCCCCACACGGCGTGACCGCCAACGTCGTCGCTCCCGGCGTTATCAAAACCAACCTCCGCGCGACCTCCGAGGAAATCCTCGGCGACCTGGTCTCAACCCAGCAACGCGGCATTGGCGTATCGCCCGAAATCATGGACTTCCTCATCCCCGCAAAACGGTCAGGTGAACCATCAGAAGTCGCGAGTGTCGTCCTCTTCCTCGCTTCCGATGCTGCCAGCTATGTCAACGGTCAGACCATTCAGGTCGATGGCGGCTGGAACGCCACCTAAATCTGCCGGGCTGCATGTCGGGCTAACAAACAAACCATCAACCAGGGCCCCAAGTGGGGACAACATGAAACAGCCGGAGCAAGACAGAAGCTGAACTCCGGGACGTGAAAGGTGTATCAGTGATCAGGACAGCATTGACCGAGGCCCTCGGTCTCCAGTACCCCATCTGCTCCGCAGGCATGGCCAGGGTGGCACAAGCCGAGCTTGTCACCGCCGTTAGCAACGCCGGCGGCATGGGATGCCTCGGTGGTGTCAGCTTCATGCCTGATAACCTCCGGGCCGAAATCAAGAAGATCCAAGCTGGCACCGACAAACCCTACGCGATTAATCTGTTACTCCCCGATTCACTTACCACTGAGGATGAAGCACAGTGGGCGCCGGTGCGCGAGCTGTGGGGATCACTGTCCGGAGCTGACCAGGAAAAACTGGCGGGCGTGGAAGCTCTTTTGACCCCTGGCGCCGTAGCAGACCAAGTCCAGATCGTCCTGGACGCGGCACCCGCTGCCATTGTCCTGACCTTCGCCACTCCCGACTGGTTCATCAAGGAATGCAAGGACCGCGGGATAACTGTCTTCTCACTTGTCGGTTCCGTGGGCAAGGCAAAGGAAGCCAGCGCCGCCGGTGTTGACTTCATCGTCGCCCAGGGCACCGAGGCCGGGGGCCACACTGGCTACGCATCAACCATGACCCTCGTCCCAGCCGTCGCAGATGTTGTAGATCAGCCGGTTCTGGCTGCCGGAGGCATCGCCGACGGACGAGGGCTGGCGGCCTCTCTCGCTTTGGGTGCGGCAGGTGTTTGGGTCGGAACCCGATTTATTGCCAGCCCCGAGGCTTACGGCCATGAAAACTTCAAGAACCGTGTGGTCGAAGGTACTTTCAAGGACAGCACCATTACTTACTCGTACAGCGGTAAGCGCATGCGCGCTTTCGAGAACAAATGGACCTCGGAATGGGAATCGACCGAGAAGAAGCCGGCAGGGTTCCCTGGCCAATACGCAGTCGCAGGCACCCGTGTCGAGACCGGGTATCAGGACGGTGACATGGACTTCGGGATGATGCCGGTCGGACAGACAATGCAGTTGGTTCATGAGATTCTTCCGGCCGGCCAGATCGTGGAGAACATGGGCTCGGAGGCGGAGAAGATCCTCAAAGGGCTTGCGGTCTGAAACTAACCGCACGCCGGTTCAAGGCCCCACTAGCCCAACGTTGTTGATGCCCTGCGGCAGGTTAGCTGGCCTACAGCGTGTTCCAACCTCAAAATCAATGTGGAGCGGATATGAATAACTCGTCAACCGAGCAAATGGGCTGTGTTTCAGCACTCGAGAAGGTCGCGGGTCGAAACCCCGACCACGCGGCCATCATCGACGGCGATACCACTATCACCTACGGGGACCTGCAGGCGTCAATCGAGCGGCGCGCCGGGATACTGCTCAAAGCCGGACTCAAACCCGGTTACCGAGTGGCCCTCGTAGCTGAGAGCTCGGCCGACTACCTGGCAACCGCTTTGGCTGTATGGCGAAGCGGCGGCGTCCTGGTCACCGTCTACCCTTCCTCCGGGCCCGGCGACCTGGAATATGCCATTGATACGAGTGACCCTGCGCTGATCGTCACCTCTGAAGGCGTTGATGGTGCATCGATTACTACCGCGGCACGTAACGCGCCCATTGTCGATATTGCTGACTTCCGGGTTACCGAGGTGCGGCATGACGCGTCGCCCAACCCGGAGGGTCTCCGCGAACCGCTCGCCATGATCTGCTTCTCGTCCGGCACCACAAGCCGGCCGAAGGCAATCATGCTTTCCGCAACAGCCATTTACAACTGCGCGGATACCTACGGCGAGGTTTGGCACCTCAGCCCAGAAGACACGGCCATCATCTGTCTACCAATGGCCTGGCTCTACGGGCTGGCCAGCACCTCATTGGCCGTCCTGCTACGCGGCGGGACTGTCGTGGTGGTCCGCAGGGCCCGTCCGGACATGATAGCGCCAGCCATCGAGAAGCACTCAGCCACGTTCCTGGCAGGCGTCACTGCAACGTTCGGGAAACTGGCGCAATACGCAGAGCAAAACAACACCGGCCATCCCGCCTTTCCTTCACTTCGGCTCTGCATATCAGGTGGAGAGCCCAGAAATGAAGCCGCCTTCAGTCGTTGGCAGGCACAAACCGGGCTGCCCGTCCTGGACGCGTACTGCGCATCCGAATGCCTACCGCTGGTGACGTACGACCCGGTCGCCAACCCGACACCCAAACCGGGATCCGCCGGCAAGCTGGTGCCCCGCTCGAAACTGAAGGTTCTCGACGCCCAGGGACAGGAAGTCCCGGCAGGTGAGACTGGGGAGGCGTACTCTACAGGCCCTGGTCTGATGCTTGGATATTGGCGAGACGAGGAACAAACGCGCGCCGTCATGACCGAAGACGGCTGGTATCGCACCAAAGACCTCGTAAGGGTAGACGAAAACGGCTTCGTTTACGTTGTTGGCCGCCTATCCGACGTCATCATCCGCGGCGGCACAAATATCTCTCCGGCAGAAGTCGAGCGGGTCCTTCAGCAACACCCATCTGTTGCTGAAGCTGCCGTCGTGGGCATCCCGGACGACATCTACGGCCAGCGCGTCGTGGCGGCCATTGTCCCCCACGGGGCGTTACCCCTTGACCACGACGAGCTTAAAACGTTCACTGCCGCCCGTCTCTCGTCGTATAAGGTTCCCAGCCAATTCATCACCGTCGATGCACTTCCAGTGAACTTGACGACCGGAAAAGTCAGCCGACGGGACGTGGCAGCGCTCCTGTCGGCAGAAGCACGTCAAAGCAGCTCATAACGGCGTAACTACACCCGCCACCAAGATTTATGCGGCAGCGCTCCTGCGGCAATGCTGCCAGACCAGAAGAGTTAGGACAGGAAGAAAATGAACCTCGACAAGGCCGGAGTTGTGGTCGTAGGCGGCGGGATAGTTGGCGTAACAACGGCGTACTTCCTCGCGACAAAAGGCCATGACGTTGTACTCCTCGAACAGCGCGAACTTGGCCACGGAGCCTCTGGGCGCAACCTGGGATTCCTGCATATGCAAAATCGCCACGGCGACTACGCAGTGGAGCTGACACGCGCCGGCAGAGCTCTTTATGACGACTTTGCAGATATCCTCGGGCCGACCTTCGAGTACAGAAGCAACGGCGCCATGACGTTCTTTTATACGGACGACCAGCGCCGCGTCTACAAGGAATTCGTTGAAGCCCGCATTGCCGACGGATTCAAAGCGGAGCTGCTTGACGACCAGGCTGCTCACGAAGCCGCGCCGATCTTGCCGCCCGACGTCATAGGAGCCACCTTCAGCCCGGAGGACGGCCAAATTCGAACGCCCAAGTTCGTCCGCGCCCTGGCCCAGGAATGCCGCAGACTCGGTGTTCGCATCCACGAGAACACACCGGTCCTTGGCCCGCTGCGACGTGGTTCGAAGGTCGTAGGTGTCAGGACAGTTGGGGGCGATGTCTCCGCGGACAAAGTGGTGTGGGCGACGGGCATCTGGTCAACAATGCTTGAAGCGGAAGGCATTAGCGTACCCATAAAGGCACACAGGCTTGGAGCTGTAATGCTCGCGCCCGTCGAAGAGAAACTCGACAAGATTCTCAACGGACCGCTGGCGGCCAAGCAGTACGCCCACATCCGCAACCTTCCCAGCTATCGGGATGAATACTTCACCTCGCCTTCCGAGGACCAGACGCACGCCCTGGAACACATGGAGTGTGTGGCCAAAACGGAAAACGGCAATCTGTTCATAGGGTGCCCCATGGATTACCCTGACCAGCTCGATGACAGGATGCCCGCCGCCGGGCTGAAGCTTGCGATCGACTCCTTGCTCCGCACTTTTCCCAACTACAGGGCTCTCGGCATCGAGAGCGCGTGGGCCGGCCTGGTGCCTGCCACGGCCGATTCCCTGCCAATCGTTGATGAAGTAGAGGAACTTCCCGGGCTGGTCCTCGCCACAGGCCATGTCTACGGCAATCTCGCCGGGCCGATCACGGGACGTCTGGTGGCCGAGCTAATTTCGGGCGAGCAGACCAGCTTGTCCCTCGACGAGTTGTCTCTCTACCGGCCGTCCCTCGCCGCCCCCGTTGACGGGGTCATCAGGTACTGAGCCAGCTGGTTCACCATCTACAGCATCTAACGAATACTTGAGAACTGGAGCACGCTTTGACTACCAACCTCCTGGGCACGACCAGCTCTTCCGCTGTCCGGTATCTTGACGACCTTGAGCTCGGCCAAGAATGGATCTCCGCCGGCCGTACCGTCACCGAATTCGACGTCGTCACTTTCGGCACATGGTCGGGGGACATGCACCCGTTGCACACGAATGAAGAGTATGCGAAAACGACTGAATTCGGGACCAGGCTTTTCCACGGCCCTGGCGCCCTGTCCCTTGCATTCGGGCTTGAAATGGCTTTGGGATGGAAGAACGGGTCGGCCATAGCATTCTTGGGCATCGACAACTGGAAAATGTGCGCCCCGATACGAATCGGTGACACCATCACAGTTCGCGAAGAAGTGATTGGCATCAGGCCATCCAGCAGCAAGCCGGACCGGGGCATTGTTACGACCCGTGTTCAGATTCTGAACCAGAACGGGGTTGTTTGCCAGGAAGGCGACTGGGTCGTCCTCCTGTCACGCCGGCCAGGATAAGGGGCACGGCTCCTCAATCGTTGACCACCTCCGAATTTGGCCTAAAGAAAGCTGATTGTTGTGCCTCTCCAACTACCTGAAGGCAAACGGCTTGCCGTTTCGCTCAGCCCGGATTTTGATGCTCAAAGTGTCTGGCTGGGGACGTTTCGCTCGACCTCTCAGACTCAGCTGTCACGGGGTGAGTTCGGCGCCGTCGTTGGCGCACCGCGGCTTCTAGAGGTGTTTCAACGCTACGGAATAACAACGACGTGGTGTGTGCCTACACACACAATGCAAACGTTCCCCCGCTCCGTGAAAGCGATCGTCGAGTCGGGCCATGAAATAGGGGCTCACGGCGTTTATCACGAGTATGTGCCCAAATTGGAACGGGACGAGGAGCGGCGCCTGCTGGAACTACAGATCAGGCAACACGAAGAGTTTATTGGGAAACGTCCGCGAGGCTACCGCTCTCCCGCGCTAGACGTCACCGACAACACCCTTGAACTCTTGGAAGAGTTTGGCTTTGATTGGGATTCATCCCTGATGGGTCGCGACTTTGAGCCATATCGACCCCGTATGGTCGTCGATATCAGCCTGGAGAAGGGCAACACGTTCGGCCCTGAGAGCAAGCTCCTGGAGTTTCCAGTTTCCTGGTTTCTTGATGACTTCCCCGAACTGGAGTCCTTTAAGGGCAGCCCCCTCATGCAAAGCAACGAGGCGGTGCTCGCGCGTTGGATCGACAGTTTCAACTTCGCCTATGAACGGTGCCAGGGCGGCGCAATGACCTGGACTCTGCACCCGCAGACGATCGGAAGAGCGCACAACCTCCTCATGCTTGAGAAATTCCTCGACCATGTATCTTCCTTCGACGATGTGTGGTTTCCCACTCTCTCCGAGCTCTTCGACTGCTGGCGTGACGACGACAGCGGCCTGGCTACCGCCGCTGCCGTCCCGGTCACTGAACGTGCACGTCATGCCCCCATTTATCTTGAAAGGACAACCCCATGATCAGGATGCTTCTGATAGGCCCCCCTGGCGCTGGAAAAGGTACTCAGGCCAGGCACATCACCGAAAAGCACGGAATCGTCGCCATCTCGACTGGAGATATCTTCCGGCAGAACGTGAAGAGCAAGTCTCCGCTCGGCCGGGCCGCAGAGTCTTACATGAACGCAGGCAAATTCGTCCCCGATACGATCACGAACGAAATGGTGCGTGATCGTCTGAATCAGCCTGACGCGCAGGACGGTTTCTTGCTGGACGGGTATCCTCGCACGGCAGCTCAGGTCGGCTTTCTCGACGAGGCGCTAACTGGCATGGGTCACAAACTTGATGTAGTACTTCAACTCGTCGTTGACATGGACGAATTGGTCGAGCGGCTGCTCAGGCGCGCTGTCAGCGAAAACCGTACAGATGACACAGCCGAGGTCATACGGGAAAGAATGGCCCTCTATTTCGAGCAAACAACCTCCGTGACAGCCCTGTACAGCGAACGTGGCCTCCTTACCAAGGTCGAAGGAATCGGCACTGTCTCCCACGTTGCCCAGAGGGTTTCAACCGCTCTGGATGTGAAATTGGGAGCGTCCTTGACGCTCTAACGGGTCGCGGCGTAGCGCCAAGGAGGCGTTCGGCTCTCGCGTTGTAGTCTGGCAACAAGTAGGGTCGGTCTTCCAGGAAGACCGACCCTACTCGCATTTCACGCGAACCACAGGTCTCTTATCGGCCAGGGGCCTGTACAACCCCGCCTCTTTGCGCCGGAGGCCTAGCGTAGGGCAGCACATCCGTTGCTTCGACGTCGGACGGCTTACGGTTCCCCGCCGTCTCGCCCGATGACTTGGGCCGTGGCTGTTGGAGCCGCCCGAGCTCCAAAGCTGTTAGTGCCAGGAAGACCGAAGAAACGGCTCCCGGCTCCCTCAAGTTGATTTCAAGAATCTCTTCAGCTTTTGCTAAGCGGTATCGCAGCGAGTTGTGGTGGATTTCGAGGGCGTCCGCCGCCGCATTGATATTCTGCGCATGCTCAAAGTAAGTCTGAAGGCCCTCAACAAGAAGCTCCCGTCCTTCAAGTGGCTTGAGAAACTCCTGAGCCCAGGTGATCATTTTGTCAAAGCCAACATCCGCAAATAGCCGCGTGGCGTAGCTGAAATCCTCATAGGCCATGATTTTCGGACCGCGGGAGTTCCTGCGAAGCGTTCTAACGGCGAGCTGTGCGTCTTGATAGGAGTCCAAGATGTCCCCAAGCGCGTGCACTTTGCGGCCGATGCCAATATGCGCGTTCGGGAGTTTGTTGCCTTCGGCTATGACGATCCTGCGCAGAGTCTGAATGCTGCATTGCGCAGTTATGGTGACCGTCTTGTCCCTCGCGGTCATAAGATACGAAACTGACTGCGACTCCAGCGCCATGCCCAAAAGTTCGGAAAGCTCGTCGATGGGGGGCAGAGGCCGGGACGCAACGGAAGAACGAATCGGACGGAAGACAATGGTGCGCAACTCTTCGGCGAAGGACAGTCCAAAGGCGGAGATTCGGCCGGCCAGTTCTGGATTGTGCGGCTCCCGGCGTAAGGCAAGGGCCTCCTCCAGCACTGCTGTCCGTATAGCACGCTCCTGCTGCCTGGCTGCCACTGCCATCCGTTGACTGGCCTCCACCAGTGTCGCTGCAACATGAGCTGCCGACGTTGAGTAGGCGTCAGGAAAATTTGGGCGCCGAGTCGTAACGAGCAGCCAACCGAAATGTGATTCATCTTGGATCGGAGCGGAAATTCTCGCCGCCACGCCCCGCCACCCGTCAATGTCCACCTTCTGCGAATCGGCTTCGGTACGGGCGATCTCTCCGAATAGCAGGGACATGGGTACGGGGCCTGTCGCTTGTACCGTAAGACCGGACCTGTCCACCAGTACTGCTGTGGCGTTGCATACATGCGCAAGGCGGTTCAGGAGCGCTGGTATTGGATCGGGTTCAGTCATGGCCTGGCTTAGTGCCCGCTGCAAGGAGGACAGTCTTCTTGATACTGATTCCTCCGGTACCTGCATCGACCGTGAAATGGAAACAATTATGTCGGCAACGTTTAAGCTGGCGTCAACGGCGACAACAAGGTGACCGCTGGCAACGGCTTGCACCTCGTCCACGGTGGCTGCCACCGTGGAGGATACAAAGAGCACCCGGCCTGCTCCACCAAGTTGAGCTAGAAACCCCTTTAGATCAGCATAGGTTTCCAGACGAGGACAGACTATGACGATGTCCGTGTCATCCGGGAGATCTTCTGGCTTTAAGAAGACCGTAGCGCCCCTGACCTGCCTGGACAGTTGGGAGTCTTCGCCGGCCAGCAACGTGGCAGCCGCACCCAAATCCGCCAGTACCGTTCCCAACGGAACGGAAATCGAATCATGGTTCATAAGGGAACTCTCTTGGAACAGAACCGGAACGGTCGGACGCCCTCCCGCCGTCGCTTTCGCCCCAGACTAAACGAGGAACACCACCGAACCATTGTAGGAATTCTAACTCCATTTGCGACCCTTTGGAGGAGTACCAATTACTGTCCCGTCTAAGGCCTTCTAACGTCACCTGCAGACCACTCATTTGAAGTACATGGACAATCAAAGCCAGAGGCCTGGCTCGTTGAAGGGCTGTTAACCAGGCAATGGGGCATGGTCCCGGCATTAAGTAGTCCGATCGTGCTTTCCGCCCGGGTGATCTGGAAGACTAAGGGTAGGGCTTTACAGAAGCACTCCCAGCAGGAAGGAAACGTGCTATGGGCGCTGACACCCTCGCGGCCGGCGACATTGTGGTCGTAGGAGCAGGAATCGTAGGCCTTTGCACGGCCTGGGAGCTGCGCAAAAGGGGCTTCGATGTGGTCGTTGTTGAACAGCGGTTTCCTACATACGGCGCGTCAGGGAGAAACCCTGGTTCCTTGTGGCTGCAAACTCGGCGTACAGGCACTGAGTTGGCACTCGCCAAGGCGGGCAAAGAGAAATACCAGGAGTTTCTTGGCGAGCTCGGTGACGTATTCGACTATCGCAATCAGGGTGGGCTTTTCTTCTTTGAGACCGACGAACAGGGCAAAGTTTTGGAGGACTATGTCCTTAACCGGCGGGAGGCCGGTCTGGACATAAGCATGATCAGCCGGGATGAGGCGCTGAAACACTCGTCCATCCTTCCAGACAGTGCCGTGGGCGCTGTGTTCTGCGCAGACGACGTGCAGATCGACGGCGTTCAGTTCGTTAACTCCCTGGCCGCTGCCTGCGTTCGGGCCGGCATCCGGACATTTGAAAATACATCTGTGCTTTCTACTTTGCGCCACGGAGAGACCGTTACAGGTGTACGCACGGTCAGGGGTGAAATCCACGCTCCGGGTGTGGTATGGGCAACAGGCGCCTGGTCTACGAACCTCCGGGCAGAGGGCATCGACGTTCCCATCGATACTGCCCGGGTGGGCCAAATGCTGACGCAGCCCGTAGACGCACAGTCAAACGCGATAATGCACGGTCCCCGGGGCGTCTACGGCTGTGGGGCACTTACGGACCTTGCCACTTACGATCCTGCAATTTTTGCTCCCCCAAGCACTTTGTCCGTCAACTATGACGACTCAATCGCCCAAAATCGCGGCGGTTCAATATTTATTGGCAACAGCTTTGACGGTCGCGGCTCCCTCAACCCCCACATCAGCATTAACGCCACAAACGCAATGGTTTCGACAACGTTGGACAGGTATCAAGGGCTCGCCGATTACGGCGTTACCGGCCTCTGGGCCGGATTGGGAAGTGAGACCTCCGACCACCTGCCAATCGTTGATCGTGCTGATGGCGCATATATCAACGTCGGACACGCTTGGGGTATCGCCAGCGGTCCTATTTGCGGTCAGGTAATGGCTGAGGTCATCGCCGGTGAAGCGAGCAGCTTCGCCAAAGCTTTGAAGATGAACAGGCCGGCGCTACCCGCTGGGACCGACTCCTAGCCCCCTCCTTCATACGTCAGCCGCCAGGAGAGTCCTCCGTGGCGGCACGGCTACACGGCATCGCTCTCATTAGCCCTCTTATGTAGCACTTTCCAGGAAAGCTCCCTCCGAGCTGACTTAGTTACCCCTCAGCCGTCCCATGCCCGCCGTGGCAGGGGTCCAGCGTTGGCAAGGGAACCAATGTCCGGCCAGACTTTTGAGAATCCTCCCAATGTTCACCCCCCTGGGGCTCCAGTACCGTCAGAGTCACAAGTCGGCCCGGCCATTCCGGGAACGGTTTCACCAACCACGCTCGACCTCGATCGTTCATCTGCAACATCAATTGCCATCATCCGCGTGACCGGCAGGAACGTAAGTGAGGAGAAGAATCGCCGTCCACGCGGCCGATTCTAGACAGGAGTTTCTTATGACCACGGCGTCATTGAAGGTAGCCACCATTCAGTTCGAACTTCGACAGGAGAACAGCCTCCACGAGTACTTGCAGCACATGGAGACACTTGTGAAGCGCGCCGCGGAACAAGGTGCCGAACTTGTGCTCTTCCCTGAGCTTGCAAGCACCGGACTTCTTGCTGCAATTGATGATCACGAGGTCACGACTGCCTCCATCACCTCCGACTATTGGCACTCCCTGCCGCAATTCACGGAGGACATCGTTGCCGGCACAGTCAGGATGGCCAGGGAGAACAACGTTGTCGTTGTCGGCGGAAGCCATAACCGCGTCGCAGAGGACGGATCCCTGAGGAACACCGCGTTCATCGCACACCCTGATGGGCGAGTCGAATCCCAAGACAAAATTCACCTGACGCCCCAAGAGCATTCCCTGGGCGCCAGAGGGGGCGACGAACTGCTCGTAACAAAAATCGGACCCTTCACGGTGGGACTCTTGATCTGCGCCGATATCCAATTCCCCGAACTGACACGGTACCTCGTGCATAAAGGAGTGGATCTGATCCTATGCCCCTCCCTTACCTGGAACCGTCGAGGGGTGCACCGGGTTCGCACCGGATGCCAGGCACGGGCCATAGAAAACCAGCTGTACGTCGTAATGTCCCCCCTTTTCGGTACCAGCGGACTTCCGACTGATTCGCCAATGTACGCCGTAGGAAAAGCACTAGTATCCGGACCGGTGGACAGGACCGTGGGCATCAACGACGGGATCCTGGCAACGACGGAATCCACTGAAGAACAAGTGCTGATTGTTGACCTCGATCACGACTTACTGCTCGCCTCCAGGGCGAATCCAGAAGCTCCCGGTCTCGCACTCCGCAGATTGGATCTCTACGCGAAGCTTCAGGCGGAAATGGGAGCGTAATGCCTCTTTACCAGCACCGTGTCAGAAACCATGAAGTTGATTCGCAGGGGTTTCTGTTCAACAGTCGCTACCTTGAAGTTGCTGACGTAGCGATGACCGAATTCTTCCGCAGCATCGGCTGGCCCTATCCCAAGCTCGTAGCCGAAGGCACTGATCCCTCCGTAGTCAACGCAGTCCTCACATTCAAGGCCCCGGCCTATTTCGACGAAACCCTCGACATTGATGTCGACTGCCACAAGGTCGGAACCTCGAGCTTCGTCCTGAACGTTCGGATTAGCCGTGACGACACCGAGCTGGCAGATGTCGAACTCACCTATGTCAACGTCGACCCCGCGAAAGCGAGATCCCGGCCACTGCCGGAAGCCGTTGCCCTGGCGCTAGGTGCTGCCTTGAAGGGCCATCCGCAGCAAGGTCGCGCCGGGTTCCTGCCCCAAAGCCAGCACGCCTAGTCTCTCCACCACGGAGAGCGTCTTGCCATGACCCACCGCCAACTCAACACCTAGGAGACCCTTGTGTCGGTAACTTTGAGCTACAAACCAGCATTCGACCCGAACAACGTCAAAGACTTCGGCCCTGCGAAAATCGAGCACAGAACAGCCGCTTCCCAGCTGACGCAGCTGGGCACCTACTTCATGACCTTCGACGGGACAGGGTTCAGCGACCCTTGGACCGTACAGTACGAAGAAACCATTTACGTGATTGAAGGGCAGGCCCGCCTTCTCGTCATCGATGGTGAAAACGAGGAGTCTTTGATCGGCGACCGCGACGAGCTAATCGTTCTTCCCAAAGGAACCACCGTCCGGTACGGAGCCGTCCCAGGAACCCGTCTCCTCTTGTCCATTACGCCGGTTAACTGGCGCAATGCGGGCGCCTAGGCTGTGGTGGGATCATGAAAGGCCCAACCCCTGAAGCCCTGCCCAAAGGTGGGACAAAAAGCGCGATAAAAGGTACGTCGTGGGGAAGCCTCGAACCGGGACAGGCCGTGACCCTCGAGAAGGGCATCCATCGCATCACCGGTAGCATCGACGCTTTGACGGAGGATGGGCATATCCTCTGGATCATCTCGTCGACGGGGGAAAGGCGCCTGTTTCATATCGACGACGGTTACGCCCTCTTCACTGCACTGCCCGAGCCTTCTTAGGTAGCGTGAGCTGTGCACGGTCATTTAGGATTCTGCCTACTTTAGGGGCAGTATCTGCGCAGGGGGCAGCATCGGCCGTTTTTTGACGCAGCGCTGCGATTCCAAGACAAATTCAAGCGCCCAGCCGTCCACGTATAGGGCCAGTGCCAGTGCCAAAAGTATTCGGCCATCGTCTGATTGACCAAGTCCTGGTGGCGGCCGGTTAGTAGGAGGAGACGATGCTGGTTACATCCTTCGCCTGTCCTGACCAGCGGCCGCACAGGAACATGCGTGCTGCCCGAATACTTCGGGGTCGACCGGCCGCTGGTTCTTCGGCAGGTTTTCCACGACCAGCAAATAGGACTCGGTGACGAGGTCGTCGACGAAAAGCGGGTCGAGGTCGCCATCCAGGTGCAGAGTGATCCAGTGCTTTTTGTTCATGTGGTATCCCGGAGTGATGTCCTCGTAAGCCGTCCGCAAGGCCAGCCCGTCAGAAGGTGTGGCTTTGAGGATGATGATCGGTTGCCCCAGGACTGCGGTCTGAAGCATGAAGACCTTCCCGCGCACCTTATACACGTCCCAGTCATCCCCGAAGGGGTGTGTCAGTTCCGCTCCCGGCAGGTCTTGGGTCCGGGCAGCGGCGCGTTCCTGCAAGTTCTCGCCGTCCAAAATTTCCTCTTCATCCAGTATCTAATGGGTGGGCACCCTTCTCGGATTCTCGAACAAGGATTCGGGATTCTCAGCTCCGGCGTCGCAACCCGAGGAACAAACGGATCCAGTCGAACACATAGCCGCAGAACTATGCCTACTTCATCCCGCCCGGGTTTTCGGACGGCTATGGCCGCCCCCATGAGCCAAGTCGCCGTCGCCGCCTGTGCCGTCACGTATTCCCTGGCGCGTACCGCCGTTGGTTCCGGGCCACCGACGTAGCCGGAGCCTCCTTGCGGCCGGCCGAAGTGCCTTCGGCCGGCCGCGATTGCATTTGAAAAGTTCAGCTAAGGCGTGACGACGGTCTTGCCGACGTGCGTCGCTTGAGCAGCCGCGCCTGTGCTTGGGCTAGGTCCTGAAGCGCGAAGGTTTCCTCAAGCAGCGGCTTCAGTTGTCCGCTCTGAACGAGCTCCACCAGGCGCGCAAACGTGGAAGGGTGGGGTTCGTGATGCCGTACATTTCGAGGTCCTTGTAGATAAGGTCGCGGAGGTCGATGCGGGTTATAGGACCGGCGGTGGCACCGCGGTGGTGTATCTGCCAGCCCTGCTCGCAGCAAGCTCGTGAGAACACCAAACATGTCACCCCCAACGACATCCGCAACTAACTATCCTTGTAATCATTTCCAGTAGAAGCGCGGCCGGGATCAGGAAACTCCCTGATGTTTCTTCCGAAAATATGGTCGTTTTCCAAGGCTTAGGTATTAGTCCCCGCCTGCAAGGGGTTCATTCCTCAGAGGCCGCAAGAGTTTCGGCAACACGGAAGGGGGCTCGGCCTCCCGGCGGGACCCCAAGAAGAAGCACGCCGGCTCGTTAGCCAGGACTATCTTTGTCTTAAGGCCCTGCGTATGTTCGTATTACTCAGTGCATTACTGCCGTCCAATGCAGCTATAGATGTGGGGTTTCCGGCTGCGGTACACCAGGGCTGCTGTAACACCGAGGACGAATAGCCCAAAAATTACCGTCAGGAGTGCCGCGGCGACCTCGTTGGAGCCTCCTACCAACATCGGGAAGTTTATTGCTGCCAGCACTAGCGCGCTTCCGAGACCTACGGCCGCGAGGACCGGGCAGACTACCGTCGCCCAGGTGGAAGCCAGTTGACCGCCGTTGCGACGCATGTATAGGAAGACGGCAACATTGCAGATGAAGATTATCAGCAGCGCGATCATGCTGGTCATCCCAAGCACTGCGGTGTAAAAGCCGAGAGGGTCCACTCCAAGCAAAACGATTACCGCGTTCAGGACTAGGGCAGCGCCGCTTGTCGCAACAGAAGCTACATGGGGGGACCCATGGCGCTTGTGTACTGAGGACATCCGTTTTGGCAGGATCTTGTCTGCGCTGAGATTGAAGACGTAGCGCGCAGTGATGTTATGCGCAGCCAGGATCACCGCGAACGTGCTCGTGATGACCATGACAGTCGCCAGCTCAAACAGCAATGCGCCGCCGTAAGTCTCAATGCTGGTGTTCATCGCACCGGTGGGATCTGCCTGAGCTAGCCCGACCACTTTGTCGATGCCGAGCGAGTTCGCGAACATCAGTGATGACAAGGCGTAAATCGTCATCGCAATGGCAATGACCGCGAATGTGGCGCGCGGGATGATACGGACGGGATTGCGCACTTCTTCACGAAACAGAACAGTGACTTCAAACCCGCCGTACATGCCGATAGCAAGCAGAAGTCCCAAGCTGAAGTTGCCGTCGAACCAATGTGCGGGGCTGAGGGGTTCAAGGGAGATGCCGGAGCCGTCGGCGCCTCCGTTGACAAAGACAAGCAGATCGTAAGCGACGATGATGAGAATCTCGGCGAAAAGGAACAGTGCCAACACTTTCGCCGACAGTTCAACCTTGAGATAACCGAGAACCGCCGAAGCCAGCCAGAAGGCCGCTCCCCAAACGTACCAAGGCAATTCCGGTCCGTTCAGGGTGTTGGTCACGAGTTCGCCTAGGACGATACCGCCGAAGGAGAACGTACCGGCATACACACCGAAGTAGGCAAGCAGCGCGACGAACCCCGACCCTAGGCCGACCGCACGTCCAAGACCGGCGGTAATGAGGGCGTAAAAACCGCCAGGATTGGGGAGGACTCTCGCCATCCTCGTGAAACCTACAGAGAACAACGCAAGGATGAGCCCGGCTCCGATGAATGACAGGGGTGTTCCCAGCCCGGCGCCCTCCATCACCATGATGGGGATGACACCGACCACGACCACCATTGGGGCGTTATAGGCCATCACGCTGAAAATCAGCTGGAAAAAGCCCATATTGCCCTTGAGGTGGGGCTGCGACTGAGGTGGTCGCTCTGTCACTGTCGGAATCGTGGTTTCCATCATCGTTCCCTTCTAAATGAAAAGCTGGTTGTAACAATGGCCAGTGACGTTACAAGGCGGTTCCAGGGCCACAGTGAGACTCGCAAATCTGCCAGCAGCGAAGCCCCGAAACGCTAGGGCGCCTGAGTGTCTGGATCTGGCTCTCCAGGCGCGGCTGCTGCAGCCTTCCGACGCCCGAATTGAGCTGCATAACCATGGTGCCCTCACAGCAGCCCCTACGGTATTGGCCATCTCACGAAGAGCCCTTAGACATGTTGGCCGCGTCACAGCCATTCGAATCAAGGGGCAGAAGTACCGCACGTCACGTTGCAAGTGAGAGAGCACAGAATGCGTCAAGACGCGACGGTGCCCCCGGGTACTGCCAATTGGCTCAACGCGTGCTCGCTCAAACTGGCCAGCAACGACTTGCGCGGAATGCTCAGCTCGACCGACACCCGACAGCATCAACAGCTTTGGAGTATCGATGGCCTACTGGAACATGCGCGGCTCTGCCATTTCCGCCTCGGATACTTTCCAATCGTCCTAAGTGTCCGGTGCAATCCGCAGCAACTAGCACGACCGCGAGGAGACTTTTGAACGTTCTTCTGCCCTGGCGAGCACACCCTCGTCGGAACAGTAGCCGTTGCCAGTTCCTTTTAGGCATAGCAGTCCTACGAGATGATTCCGATCATCGGTGACGGCCAGCCGGCGCCGCCCCGTCAACTGCAATACGGATGTTGCCGCACTAAGAAGGGAATCTGGCGTGGTAGTCCGGCCGATGAGCGTACCGCACGTGCTTGCGGGAGTAGCTCCATCGACAGTTAGCGGGACGTCCGAGCGTTCGATTGTTGTGACGAGGCGTTGCTCTGCATCGACGACCAATGCCATGTGAATGTGGTCGTCCTCAAACTCGGATCGGACCTGGTCGACAGTGGTACAAGGCCCCAGTGTCTTGGGCATGGTCACCACGGCGTGCCTGACCAGCATTAGCCTCTCCGGCTTTTCGATTTGTGTTTTTCTACCGCCGGCATGAATAACCCTCCTGCCGCTGATGTCCCAGCCGGAATTCCTAAAGACGCTGGGTATCTGTCCTCGCCTTCTGTCAGGAACTGCGAGTTAGGCGGTTACAGGACAAGCCATACCGGCCGTGCCAACCTAGGCACCGCGTCTTCGGCGAAGAGCCAATCGGATCAGGTACATCAGCGACTTGCCTGATGGATTTCCGCTGCCGCAAGGAACCCCCACCGCCAAGAATGCCATAAACTGACCCGGTCAGCATGGTCAGTACACCAACGACGGACTACCACCCCGGTGCAATGTCTAACAGCCGTCCCGCACCCCGTTCCATCCACACACACTCGCAAGGTGAACAACCTCCACCCCTTCGGGGAATCCAATGACAGTTCTTGGAGTTCCTACGACCACAGCATGGCAGTGTCGGCCCTTCTCCAATTCTCGCACCAAGGGCCGTTACCTAATGTGGGTGCAAATCTCCTGAACCGCTTGATCAGCGTTCCTGGCACGGACGGGCTGGGGCAACAGCCAATCAGCGGCAGTCACTAGGACAGCACCCAAGGAAACGGAAGCATGCGCACGCATTTGACCCACTGGGGAGTCTTCGAAGCCGAGAGCGATGGAAAGGCTTTGCGGTCAGTTAGGCCCTGGTCGCAGGATCCAGACCCGCGCAACCTTCTGGACAACGTAGCTTCTGCACAACACCATCCGACCCGTGTATTGCGCCCGGCAGTTCGTGCCGGGTGGTTGGAACATGGGCCGGGAACCGGTTCCGGCCGGGGGAATGAACCCTTTGTAGAGGTTTCATGGGACCGTGCCATTGAGCTGGTCAGCGCAGAACTGGGACGCGTCTACTCCGAAAAAGGCCCCTCGGCTGTCTACGGATGTTCATACGGTTGGGCCAGCGCTGGCCGATTTCATCATGCGCAAAGTCAGATCCACCGATTCCTCAACTCATTGGGAGGATATGTCGCCGGCGTAACGGACTACAGCTATGGCGCCTCCGGGGTGCTTCTGCCACACATCATCGGAGCCACCCCCGATCAGGTCATGGCCCGTGCAACCTCGTGGGAAGTTGTAAGCGAAAAAACGGAACTTTTCATCGCCTTCGGTGGACTTTCCGAGAAGAACAGCGGAATTGGCCCTGGCGGAATTGGGCGTCATGTCGCCAGAGACGCGATCCGGAGGGCAGTGGCCCGAGGGTGTCGATTCATTGATGTGACGCCCATCGCGGATGATACGTATAAAGAAGCCGAGGCAGAGTGGATTGCGCCGCTGCCCGGTAGCGACGCGGCCCTGATGCTGGCCCTCGCGTACGTGCTGGATTCTGAAAACCTTGCTGATCGGAATTTCCTTTCTCGGTACTGTGTTGGTCTGGACAGGTTCCTGCCGTACCTTCGGGGTGAGGTTGACGGCATTCCAAAAGATCCACGGTGGGCCGAGGAGCTCACGACCATCCCTGCGGCTCGAATTGTCCAATTGGCGCGCGACATGGCTGCCTCTCGGACCATGATTAATCTCAGTTGGTCCATGCAGCGGCAGCAGCACGGCGAGCAACCGATCTGGCTTGGGGTCACGCTCGCCGCGATGCTTGGTCAGATAGGACTGCCTGGCGGAGGTTTCCAGCACGGTTATGGTTCTTCCGCAGATGTAGGACTGCCCTTGCGAGTTTCCAGCGCGCCCTCATTCCCTCAGGGCCGCAACCCCGAGACGTCGTTTATTCCGGTGGCACGAATATCTGACATGCTGCTCGAACCAGGCACCCAGATCGACTTCAACGGCCAGCGAATCACCTTGCCCAAGATCGAGTTGATCTACTGGGCCGGCGGTAACCCGTTCCATCATCATCAGGATTTGGCAAGATTCCGGAAGGCCTGGTCTCAACCAGGAACTGTCATCGTGAATGAACAGTTCTGGACCAGCACGGCAAGGCATGCTGACATCGTGCTTCCAGCAACGATGTCATTTGAGCGGAATGATTATGGAGCCGGGCGTAACGACCCCTCATTCTTCCCGATGCGTGCTCTAACCGCACCTCCCGGCAGCGCACGGGACGACTACGACATTTTCGCCGCCATAGCGGACAAGCTCGGACGGGGTGAAACGTTCACCGAGAACCGGGACACGATGGGGTGGCTCCGCTACTTGTATGAAGCGTGGAGAAACAGGCTTGGTGAACGGGGCGTCGATGTCGTCGATTTCGACACCTTTTGGGAAACAGAAAAGATTGAAATCCCGATTATTGAGCCTCGCCAGGTTTTGTTCTCCGACTTCCGGAACGATCCTGGGATGCACCCGCTCGCCACGCCTAGCGGCAAAATCGAAATTTTTTCCTCGACTATAGCCAGCTTCGGTTATGCCGATTGCCCAGGCCACCCCGTGTGGATCGAACCTGACGAATGGCTCGGTTCGCCCGGCCCTTACCACTTGCACCTAATCGCTAACCAGCCAAAGACAAAACTTCACAGCCAACTCGATATCGGCGCCACCAGTCAGAAATCCAAAATCCAGGGACGAGAACCAATTCGAATGAACCCTGATGATGCCGCCGCGCGTAGCCTTGAAGACGGACAGGTTGTCCTGGTGCGGAATGACCGCGGTAGTTGCTTGGCCGGCTTGGCAATCAGCCCTTCCCTACGACGTGGCGTCGTTCAGCTTTCCGCCGGGGCCTGGTACGACCCTGCACCGGATGACCCTTCCTTCTGCCGGCACGGGAACCCCAACGTGCTAACAGCAGACAGGCCATCCTCAAGCCTTTCACAGGCCACGACGGCACAGCACGCGCTCGTCGAGGTCGAAGCCTGGTCGGGTGAAATCCCCGATCTCACGGTGACGGCTCCACCCGTACTGATCCGAGAGGAATAGCATCTTCATCAGGCAGGAGGCAACACCGCTCCTGCCCGCCTTAGCAACACAACGCGCTCGGCCGCCAGTGATCTAGATACTCTCGCACAGGACCTGCGGACCTGTCCGTGCGGTTCAGGGTTCAGCAGCGGAAGAGTCCGAATAGGGCAAGACTTGCAGTCACAATGGCTCACTTTTCCACCGTCACCGACACCGTCCATGGGCTGCGGGTCGAGGCTGACGAGCGACGCACTGCGAGCTAGTGCTTTGGGACATAGAGCAATCAATTTTTAGTCATCGCTCTGTGCATTGAAGGTATGGTTTCGGATTTCGTCGATAGCAGACCAAACATCAGAAGTTCGCGGAATACATGAACCGGGCAGCAGGCGTCAGATCTTCAAGCACTACCCCTCTTCTCGTTCTATCCGAAGTCACTTCGCTATCTGGCGCCCCCGCCAAATTGGCACGCGGCTACCTCCCCGGCAGCCACAGCGGGAGCGGGGCACAATCGGAGCTACAAAGATGAGACCCACTTGGCGCCATTGCCAGGATTGGGGGCTATACAAGTTTGCAGGCGTTCCGCTGGCAAAAGTCTTATGGATCACTTTGGATATAACTGTTTGAGTATCCCTAGCGATGCAAGACCTCGGCCGTTAGGCCTTAGATGCAGTCCATTGCGACCATCAGTGAATCAACGAAGGATACCAATGTCCACTGGAGACCAAAGATTTGGGAGTGCCACCGGCGCCCATCTTGGCAAACGGCGTCTGAAAGTAAGCGATATCCGCATTGTCAACAAGGCCGCCCTGAGGCGCGCTGTCGCCGGAACCGTCGTCGGAAACATTATCGAATGGTATGAGTTCGGAGTATTTGCCTACCTCATAACTATAATGGGCCCTGTCTTCCTGCCGCAGGCCGACCCAACAGTCCAGGCCCTGTACCTATATGGCACATTCGCAGTAACGTTCGTTGCCCGACCTTTGGGGGGCGTATTCTTCGGATGGCTGGGAGACAGGATCGGGCGACGGAAGGTCCTCACGTTCACGCTTCTCCTGATGTCCGTCGCCACGTTTGCTACCGGACTGCTCCCGGGCTACGCCGTCATCGGTCTATGGGCCCCTGCGCTTCTCGTGTTCCTGAAACTGCTGCAAGGGTTCTCGGCCAGCGGAGAATACACCGGTGGTGCGACTTTCCTGAGCGAATATGCCCCGGATAGGCGACGAGGTTTCTATGTTGGATTCATGGGCTCCAGTTACCTCGGGTTCGCCTTTGGAGCCGGTTTGGTAGCCGTTCTACAGCTGAGCTTAAGCCAAGACGCGATGCAGTCCTTCGGCTGGCGCATTCCGTTTCTCATCGCTGGGCCGCTGGCCGTCATAGCTCTGTATTTCCGCTATCGGATCGAAGAGTCACCCACCTTCAGTGCCGTCTTGAAAGAGCGGGCTGAGGAATCCCGGAAAACCGGTGAGTTGGCAAAAAACCCGGGTATCTTGCAGGTTATTCGGACCCACGGGCGCTTCATTCTGCCCGTAATGGGCGTCGCAGCCGCCGGCAACGTCATTGCCTACACCATGACCTCCTTCACTCCCACGTATCTGAACCAGACGCTCGGGTTCCAAGGAGCTCTCGGCACCCTCGTGATCTTTCCCCTGTTCGTCCTCGCCGCCTTTGCAACCCAGTTCTTTGCCTCGCTCTCGGACAAGATAGGCAGGAAGCGTATCTTGTACACCGGAGCCATCCTCGGCGTCGTGCTTCCGATTCCGGCGTTCATGATGATGGGATCCGGACAGGTCTGGGGCGCACAGCTCGGGACACTTTTCATTATGATCTGCGCAACTCTCTTTTCGTCGAGCTACGCTTCTTCGCTGCCCGAGCAGTTCCCGACCCCCTCGCGTTCCAGCGCTCTTGGGCTCGCATACAATGTGGGAAATGCTGCCTTTGGCGGCAGCTCCACTGGTTGTTGCGGCGCTTATCGGAGTTACCGGGAACAAGATGGTGCCTGCCTACTACCTCATGGCTGCTGCCGTTCTGGGACTAATTTCCGTCTTTTTCCTCAAGGAAACAAGTAGGAAACCCCTGAATGGGTCCATGCCCAATGTGGAGACAAAGGAAGAGGCTCAACACCTCGTTGATACCCAGGACACGAACAAGCTCCTCGATCCCGCGGAAATGCCTCTCACCCTAGTTGCTCCTTCAGACACCGAGCGTAGAACGCGCATCTAACCGATCAGGATTAGCTCTGGGGGTATTGGGCCGGCTGACCTCTCGGCGAACACATTTGAGAATGACTGCATCTGCAGTAGCAATGACCTCAAATCGACAGGAACTGAGTCGAGGTCGCCGCAACCCCCACTCCAGGAGCATCAAGCCGCCAAGGCCACCCACTCTCGCAACTGGGTGGCCTTGGCCACAACAAAACAAAACCGCAGAGTAGCCAAGGGACAAAGCAGTAGCGAAGTAGTACCCAACTGGAAACCTCCGCACAAGTGATCGGCAGTTAGGGCACGGCAGATCTGAGGAGCCCAAATCGGGACTTGTCATACAACCGTCTTGCGGAACGAGCTGGGCGTAGGCCGAGGATCCTTTAGTTTTCACCGGAAGTGGAGTTCCCCCTTTACAACCCATTTCCTCTCCTCCCCCAGTCCTTCTGGCCATTCTCTTGCTGCCTCGACTGCCAGTGGTCGCAGCTCGTGACGAGAACAGCCTTAGGAAAGCCTGCTCTTGCGGGGAAGAAGGGATGAATGCATTGGCGAAGAAACCATCAGACGACAGTACGACCGGTGGGCTCCACGTGGTTTTCTATGATCCCTTGGCTCAGCAGGAGAAACCGTTACGCGATGCCCACACTCGACTCCCAAGGCTTGCCGTTGCACGGCGGCGGAAACAGGGCGAAAGGGCCAATTCAAGGTCAGTTCGAGCCGAGGCGGTCCATCAGGTCATCGGTGACCTGGCTGTGCTGGCAGCAACCCGATTGGCGGCCTCGTGCTCAGGGTAGCGGGCCGCTACCCTCGAACGGACGTTGCGGCACAGTTACGACGATCTCAGCGCCCCTCACATCGAGAACCCGAATTACCCTGAGCAGGTGGTGGTGGCCACCGGGGGCGCTTTGGTTCATAACCCTGTTCGGCCGCCACTCGCCATGGGCCTAAGAAATGGCGTTGTCCGGTAGGGGTACATCCAAAGCTGACACACCGTCCCTTGCCTGGTCTTCGGAACAACCGGGATCGACCCACGTTCCAAGTCTGGTCCGCCGCCCACAGCCGGGGACAATTCTCAGAGGTTATCCACCGCTAGTGCTGCCAAGGAGCTACCCCAACGGCTCCCAATTTCCAGCCGTGGATAACCTGAATTGACCCCAGCCATGGACGGATCAGAGTCGCCACCAGTTCCGGCCGCGTCATCAGACAGGGGTTTGCCCGGTCGAGGCAGGTTGACGGAATATCCAACATCGGCCTTTCAAAACAGGTGGGGAAGTGCCTTAGAAAGGGCTGTTCCTGGCATCATCTCTGTCCACTTCCATCTAACTTGACGCAGAGTCGCTACATCTGACGCACTCTCGCCGATTGTTCACGACACCTGCGGCATCGCCAGGTCAGAGCAACGTAGACCCCTTCAAGTTTGCCTGGTCAAGGAAGCTGCGTTGGATGTCTAACGGACATCCGACAACCCCGAACAGGCGCGACGTTGACTAGGTACGTGACCTGCCCTGCGGAGGTCTTATGAGTCATCTAGAGATCTGGCCTCGTAG
>NZ_JBNHFS010000007.1:0-206596 GCF_059090465.1 Arthrobacter sp. MDT2-3
GCAGTGGAGCACGGTCCTCACTGTCATGCCCGACTCTGAGAGAGCCCGCACCGAGGGCGCCGCTGTCGCCGCGTTCGCCCACACTGAGGAGGACGGACTGTCGCCAAGCGACCGGCGCCGGCAGGCGTGGGTGGCGAAGATCCCCGTGCTGCAGATGGGAAACCGCTCCATCGAACGGACCCTGCGACGCAGTTATGACGATCTAGGTGCCCTTCGCATTGAGGACCCGAATTACCCGGAGCGGGTGGTTGTGGCCGCCGGGGCGCCATGGTTCATGACCCTGTTCGGCCGCGACTCGCTATGGGCTTCTGAAATGGCGCTGCCCGTGGACCCGTCCCTGGCGCTGGGGACGCTCCAGACACTGGCAGACCGGCAAGGAACCGTCGTTGACCCCATAAGCGAGGAGGAGCCGGGAAAGATCCTGCATGAAGTTAGGCTCGATGTATCCAGCGGTTTATCCCTGGGAGGCAAGTCCATCTACTACGGCAGCGTAGACGCCACTCCCCTGTTCGTAATGACCCTAGGATCAGTCAGCCGCTGGGGATTCGCCAAAGACATCATCGGCGCCCTCCTGCCCCATGCGGACAGGGCTTTGGACTGGATACGGGATTATGGAGACAAAGACGGTGACGGGTTCGTTGAATATGAACGTCTCAACCCAGGGGGATTGATCAACCAGGGCTGGAAGGACTCCTGGGATGGCATCAACTTCGCCGACGGCTCTTTAGCCGCACCACCAATCGCACTCTGTGAGGTGCAGGCTTATGTCTACGCCGCTTACTCGGCCCGTGCCTGGATGGCCTACGACGACGGCGACGTCACTCTCGGTGACGAGCTCGCCGAGCGGGCGAAGCAGCTGAAAAAACAGTTCAACGAGCAGTTCTGGATTCCGGAACGCGGATACTACGCCGTCGCCCTCGACGGGCAGAAGCGGCAGGTTGACTCATGCGCCTCCAACATGGGCCACTGTTTGTGGCTTGGCATCGTAGATGAGGACAAGGCCCCACGGGTTGTCAACCATCTGATGTCCCCGGAAATGTTCAGCGGCTGGGGAGTAAGGACCCTGGCCAGTAACATGGGGGCCTATAACCCCGTGAGCTACCACAACGGATCCGTCTGGCCCCACGACAACGCGCTCATTATGGCCGGCCTTCTGCGCTACGGCTTCACGGCGGAAGCACAACGGATCTCCACAGCGCTGCTCGAGGCGGCCGAATACTCGGACGGCCGCCTGCCCGAGCTGTTCTGCGGTTTCAGCCGGGACGAGTTCACCGCACCGGTGCCCTACCCGACAGCCTGTTCCCCGCAGGCGTGGGCGGCGACTACTCCAATCCTGCTGGTGACTAGCCTGATGCGGTATGACACTCACGTTTCCCGCGGAGGGTTCTGGCTGGATCCCGTTCTTCCAAAGTCATACGGCGACCTGCACATCACGAACGCTCCCCTGGGCGACGGCCGAATAACCATCGACATTGCCAATTCGGTCCCCTCCGTCAGGGGACTGCCCGACGGAGTCGTGTACCACCGCGGGCACCGGCCATGGATGACAGAACTCGTTAATCAAGCAAGCCTGGGCCGAAAGGCAAAGGCGCCGAGGAGCGCGTCGGACTGAGCGGGATCTTGGCAAGTCGTTCGGCAGGGTCTACCGCCGAAAGGGCTGACAAGCAGCAGGCGGTTTGGACAAGAGTGTCAGGCGGTCTGTTCCCAAACCCGGCGCTTTCCGCTGTCCCTTGAAGTCATCGCTATCGAGGACTTCAAAAGCACAGACGAGAAGCTCAACGTGCGATCAGCAGGCTAATACCCGCCGCTCTTGAACGCAGGCAGGGAATTTTGGTCATACAACGCCATTACGGCAAGTACACCGTTCGCATCAACCACGGAGTGCCATGCGGCACAACTCGGGAGTCCCGCCAATAGATCGTGTGAACGTGAACCAGAGGACGCGACAACTTGGTTCCGCACCGGTCATTAAGCCTTGAGGACAAATTTAAGTCCGAATACCGGCTGCTCGTGCGAGTGAGTAGGAGGTTGCCTTTTCTTGATGAGCTACACCCCAACCTGACAGGTGTGAGAGTCAGGCACGTGCACGTTCCCTAAAGCAGATGTAAGTGTTGACACTGTCAACACTTCTTTGGCACGGCAGACGCCCGGGGCAGCGCTCCTGATCACCCGGGAAGAGCCGCGCACGAAGGTCCGAAAGGAAAAGTCCCCGAAGTCATGTCGTTCCCGCTCCCCCGGCTCATGTTCAGGTGCAGGGCACACCCGGTCCTACCGAGAAAACCGGAACGAGGAAGCGCCAGAACACAGTCGGAGCAGGCGGAGGGCCCACCGGCCAGGGCACTGAACCCGCCACCCACACACCTGAATAGGCCACGCGGCGGCCAAGCCACAGTCCGCAACCCAACCCGTCATTGGACGCAATGCAAGCTTTGTACACACGTCAAAGCAAATTCGCCTCTGACGAGGGAAAACGTCGTGCCCGAGGTGGGACTCGAACCCACACACCTTTCGATACCGCATTTTGAGTGCGGCGCGTCTGCCAATTCCGCCACTCGGGCGCGGATTACATGAAGCAAAAGGCTACGCCCACAGCTGATTGTGAGCAACGCGATCGTTTCACGTACGCGGAATTACTCTACATGCAGATAGGCTGAATTCCAGAATCGCGCCGCCGACGCCGCACCTGACCATGCAGATCAAGTACAGGACCGGGCGCACCTAAGATAGTGATGTCCCCGCCGTACCTTTCCAAGGAGATCCCGTGACTGAACAGACGGAGTCAAAACCCACGTCCCAGCCGGCGCGCCGCGTCGTTGTGGCCGAGGATGAAACCCTCATCCGCCTCGACATCATCGAAATCCTGCGCGGCGAAGGCTATGACGTCATCGGCGAAGCAGACAACGGCGAGAAGGCCGTCCAGCTGGCTGAAGAGCTGAAGCCGGACCTGGTCCTGATGGACGTCAAGATGCCCGTGATGGACGGCATTTCCGCAGCAGAGAAGATCGTCAAGGCCCGCATCGCCCCCGTGGTGCTGCTGACCGCCTTCAGCCAGAAGGAACTCGTCGAGCGCGCCCGCGATGCCGGCGCCATGGCCTACGTGGTCAAGCCCTTCACCCCGGCCGACCTCATCCCGGCCCTGGAGATCGCCCTCTCCCGCCACGAGGAGATCAAGGCCCTCGAAAGCGAGGTCTCCGACCTCCAGGAGCAGTTCGCCACCCGCAAGCTCGTGGAACGCGCCAAGAGCCTCCTCACCACCAAGATGGGCCTTACAGAGCCGGAAGCTTTCCGCTGGATCCAGAAGACCTCCATGGACCGCCGCCTTAGCATGCGCGAAGTGGCAGAGACCATCATCAACCAGGTCAACTAACTGCACTGTCATAGACAGAAGAAAGGACCCCTGCCAACCGGCAGGGGTCCTTTTCTTATCCGAAAGCCTAGGCCTTCTTCTTCTTTTCCGGCCAGGGACCGAGCTTTTCCTTGTTGCTGGCGGCTTCGCCAACACGTGTGGAGTCGGCGAGGTCGCCCACCTTGTGCACCTTGAGGGAGTTGGTGGAGCCGGCCTTTCCGGGAGGCGACCCGGCGGCAATAACCACCAGGTCGCCATCGTCAACGAGGCCCATCTCCAGGAGACTGCGGTCAACCTGTGCGGTCATTTCGTCGGTGTGATCCACCATCTGGACCAGCACCGGCTGGATGCCCCAGGTCAGCGCCAGCTGGTTCCAGACCTGCTCCACCGGAGTGAACGCGAAGACCGGCTTGATGGGGCGCAGGCGCGAAAGACGGCGCGCGGAGTCGCCGGACTGGGTGAAAGCACAGATGTACTTGGCGTCCAGCTGGTCGGCGATTTCGACGGCGGCACGGGTGATGGCGCCGCCGCGGGTCTTGGGCTTGGTGCCCAGCGGAGGAACGCGCTCAAGGCCGTGGACCTCGGTGGACTCGATGATCCGGGCCATCACCTTGACCGTCTCGATCGGGTACTTGCCCACGCTGGTCTCGCCGGAGAGCATAACAGCGTCCGCACCGTCCAGGACTGCGTTGGCGCAGTCTGAGGCCTCGGCGCGGGTGGGGCGGGGGTTGTCGATCATGGATTCCAGGACCTGGGTTGCCACGATGACCGGCTTGGCCCAGCGGCGGGCCAGTTCGATGGCACGCTTCTGGACGATCGGCACTTCCTCCAGCGGAAGCTCTACGCCAAGGTCGCCACGGGCCACCATAATGGCATCGAACGCGTCGATGATCTCGGGGAGCTGCTCCACAGCCTGCGGCTTTTCGATCTTGGCGATGACCGGCACGCGGCGGCCTTCCTCGTCCATGATCTCGTGCACGCGGGCGATGTCCGAGGCGTCACGCACGAAGGACAGGGCCACCAGGTCAACACCGCGGCGCATGGCCCAGCGGAGGTCGTCCTCGTCCTTTTCGCTCAGTGCGGGGACGTTGACGGCAACACCGGGAAGGTTGATGCCCTTGTTGTTGGACACCATGCCGCCCACGGTCACCTCTGCTACAACCTTGACGTCGTCCACAGCCGTGGCACGCAGGGCCACTTTGCCGTCGTCGATCAGCAGGGCGTCGCCCACGTTGACGTCCTCGGTCAGGCTCTTCAGCGTGGTGGAGCAGATGTCCTTGGTGCCAGGGACGTCCTCGGTGGTGATGGTGAAGGTGTCACCCACGGCAAGGGCGTGCGGACCGTCAACGAACCGGCCCAGGCGGATCTTGGGTCCCTGCAGGTCGGCCATGATGGCCACAGCCTTGCCAAGATCGGCTGCAGCCTTCCGCACGTTCTCGTAGGTGTTGTCATGCACGGAGTAGTCGCCGTGACTCATGTTCATACGGGCGACGTCAACGCCGGCCTCCAGCACCGCGAGGGTGTTTTCGTAGCTGGCAATTGCCGGGCCGAACGTAGCCACAATTTTTGCGCGTCTCATATACCTACCCTATTGGTCTCTTGCATTGGTTAAGTTGTCGTGGAGGTGAACCCTCGATGCTGCACTAGAGGACGGCGATGGCCCGGTCGGTGGGCGCCACGGGTGCGGGCAGGATGGTGCTGCCCATCAAGTACTTGTCCACTGCTGCTGCAGCGGCGCGTCCCTCGGCGATGGCCCAGACGATCAGGGACTGGCCACGCCCGGCATCGCCGGCAACAAAGACACCCTCGGTGTTCGTCATGTAGTAACCGTCGCGGGACACATTGCCGCGGCCGTCGAACTCTGCGCTGACCTGTTCGGTGATGCCTGCGGGCTCGGCCCCGGTGAAGCCCAGGGACAG
The DNA here is from genome assembly GCF_059090465.1 of Arthrobacter sp. MDT2-3. NCBI lineage: Bacteria > Bacillati > Actinomycetota > Actinomycetes > Micrococcales > Micrococcaceae > Arthrobacter > Arthrobacter sp. MDT2-3. Next base: position 5,266 of record NZ_JBNHFS010000007.1, read on the forward strand.
GAAGACCAGGTCCGCAGGGATGATCCGCTCCGTACCGGCCTTGGGCAGCCGCTTACCGTCCACGAATTCCGTTTCGGCCACCTTGACGCCGGTCAGCTTGCCGTTTTCACCGACAAACTCCACGGTGGAGGCAAGGTAGGTGCGTTCGCCGCCTTCCTCATGCGCGCTGGCCATTTCGAAGAGCGTGGGGAACGTGGGCCACGGCTGGTGGCCCGCCCGCTCTGAAGGCGGCTGCTTGCCGATGGCAAGCGTGGTGACGGACGCAGCACCGTGGCGGTGCGCCGTGCCCAGGCAGTCCGCCCCGGTATCGCCGCCGCCAAGAATGACAACGTGCTTGCCCTGGGCATGGATCTGGTTCTCCACCGGCTCCCCCGCAACCACGCGGTTCGCGGGAACCAGGTAATCCATGGCGAAGTGCACGCCTTCGAGGTCGCGGCCCGGGATGGGCAGGTCCCGCGGAACGGTGGCGCCGGTGCAGACCACGACGGCGTCATAGCGCCTGCGCAGCTGCTCCCAGGTAACGTCCGTGCCCACGGCTACACCGGTGCGGAAGCGGGTTCCCTCCGCCTTCATCTGCTCGATGCGGCGGTCGACCTGCTCTTTTTCCATCTTGAAGTCGGGGATGCCGTAGCGCAGCAGGCCGCCGATCTTGTCGTCGCGCTCGTACACGGCCACGGTGTGGCCCACGCGGGTCAGCTGCTGCGCGACGGCCAGCCCGGCAGGCCCGGAGCCGACGACGGCAACGGTCTTTCCGGTCAGGCGTGCGGGAGGCAGCGGGCTGACCCAGCCGTTGTCCCAGGCTTCGTCGATGATGGAGACTTCCACCTGCTTGATGGTCACGGCAGGCTGGTTGATTCCCAGCACGCAGGACGCCTCGCACGGGGCGGGGCACAACCGGCCGGTGAACTCAGGGAAGTTATTGGTGGCGTGGAGGCGCTCGATGGCTTCCTCGCCCTTGTCCCGCCACATGAGGTCGTTCCACTCGGGAATGAGGTTGCCCAGCGGGCAGCCCTGGTGGCAGAACGGCACGCCGCAGTCCATGCAGCGGCCGGCCTGGGCCTTCAGGGTGCCCTTCTCCTGCGCCTCGTACACTTCCTTCCAGTCCATGATGCGGACGGGAACGGGACGGCGCGGCTGGGTCTCACGCTGACGTACTTTCAAAAATCCGCGTGGATCAGCCACCGGTTACCTCCAGGATTCGAGACCACACTTCTTCGCCGTCGGGGTCCAGGCCCTCTTCGATGGCGTCGAGACGGGTTTGCAGCACAGCCGCGTAGTCGCGCGGCAGCACCTTGGTAATGCGGGCAGCGGTGTCATCGAAGTTCTCGAGGAGGCGCGCGGCCAGCTGGGAATCAGTTTCTTCAACGTGCTTGACCAGGAGGCCGTGCACGATGTCGCGGTCCTCGGCATCCAGCTCGCGGAGCTGGAGTTCACCGGACTGCAGGGCGTCCTTGTTGACCTTGGCAGCGTCCAGGTCAAGGACGTAGGCGGTGCCGCCGGACATGCCGGCACCGAAGTTGCGACCGGTGCGCCCGATGATAAGGGTCTGGCCGCCGGTCATGTACTCGCAGCCGTGGTCGCCAATGCCTTCGACGACGGCGGTGGCGCCCGAGTTGCGGACCAGGAAGCGTTCGCCCACCTGGCCGCGGAGGAACATCTCGCCGCTCGTGGCGCCGTAGCCGATCACGTTGCCGGCGATGACATTGGTCTCGGCCTTGAAGACGTTGGTGCGGTCCGGGCGGACGATGATGCGCCCGCCGGAAAGGCCCTTGCCCACGTAGTCGTTGGAGTCGCCGAACAGCCGCAGGGTGATGCCTGCGGGCAGGAAGGCGCCCAGGGACTGGCCGGCGGTGCCGCTGAGGGTGACGTCGATGGTGTCCGTGGCCAGGACGTCCGTGCTGAACGTCTTGGTGACCACATGTCCCAGCATGGTGCCCACTGAACGGTCCGTGTTGATCACGTCCACCGAGATCTTCACCGGGCTGCGGTCCGTGAGGGCCTCAGTTGCCATGGTGATCAGCCGCTGGTCGAAGTGCTTGTCCAGCTCGTGGTTCTGGCCAGTCATGTTCCGCAGCGGGGCGTCGTCGTCGAACTCCAGCCCGTGCAGGATCGGATCCAGGTCCAGGCCGTCGGCCTTCCAGTGGTTGACGGCATCCCGGGCGTCGAGGACCTCCGCGTGGCCGATGGCCTCTTCCAGGCTCCGGAAGCCCAGCTCAGCCAGGATTTCGCGGACTTCCTCTGCCAGGAACTCGAAGAAGTTGACCACGAACTCGGGCTTTCCGCTGAAGCGTGCCCGGAGCTCCGGGTTCTGCGTGGCCACACCCACCGGGCAAGTGTCCAGGTGGCAGACGCGCATCATGATGCACCCTTCCACCACCAGCGGGGCGGTGGCGAAGCCGAACTCCTCGCCGCCCAGCAGCGCAGCGATCACAACGTCACGGCCGGTCTTGAGCTGTCCGTCCACCTGCACCACAACGCGGTCGCGCAGACCGTTGAGCATCAGCGTCTGCTGGGTCTCGGCGAGGCCCAGCTCCCACGGGACACCGGCGTGCTTGAGCGAGTTCAGCGGCGAGGCGCCGGTTCCGCCGTCGTGGCCGGAAACGAGCACGACGTCGGCCTTCGCCTTGGTCACGCCGGATGCCACCGTGCCGATCCCGACTTCCGACACCAGCTTCACGTGCACACGGGCCGAGGGGTTGGCGCGCTTCGCATCGTAGATGAGCTGCGCGAGGTCCTCGATCGAGTAGATGTCGTGGTGCGGGGGCGGGGAGATCAGTCCGACACCGGGCGTCGAGTGCCGGGTCCGGGCCACCCACGGGTAGACCTTCTGAGCCATCAGCTGGCCGCCCTCGCCGGGCTTGGCTCCCTGCGCCATCTTGATCTGGATGTCGTCGGCGTTGGTCAGGTAAAGGCTGGTGACACCGAAACGGCCGGAGGCAATCTGCTTGACCGCGGAACGGCGCTTCGGGTCGAGCAAGCGCTCCACGTCCTCGCCGCCTTCACCGGTGTTGGACTTGCCGCCCAGCTGGTTCATGGCGATCGCCAGCGTCTCGTGGGCCTCCTGGGAGATGGAGCCGTAGCTCATGGCGCCCGTGGAGAACCGCTTGACGATGCTGGAAACCGGCTCCACTTCCTCCAGCGGAACCGCGGGACGCTCATTCTTGAACTTGAGCAGGCCGCGGAGGGTCATCAGGTTCTGGGACTGGTCGTCCACTCCCCTGGTGTACGCCTTGAAGATGTCGTAGCGGCGCTCACGGGTAGCGTGCTGCAGCCGGAAGACGGTCTCCGGGTTGAACAGGTGCGGCTCGCCGTCGCGGCGCCACTGATACTCGCCGCCGCCGAGGAGCGGACGGTGGGGCTGCTCGATGCCGCCCTCGGGGTACGCCATCTGGTGCCGTGCCGAAACCTCGGCCGCAATGACGTCCAGGCCCACGCCGCCAAGCTGCGAGTGGGTGCCGGCGAAGAATTCATCCACCAGTTCCTGGCCCAGGCCCAGCGCTTCGAAAGTCTGGGCGCCGGTGTAGGACGCAACGGTGGAGATGCCCATCTTGGACATGATCTTCAGGACGCCCTTGCCCAGGCCCTTGATGAGGTTGTAGACGCCGTCCTGCGGGGTGACCCCGGTAACGTCGCCGGCGGCAATGAGCTGCTCCACCGATTCCATGGCCAGGTAGGGGTTGACGGCGGACGCGCCGTACCCGATCAGGACTGCGACGTGGTGCGTCTCGCGGACGTCGCCGGCTTCGACCACCAGAGCAGTCTTGGTCCGGTTGGCGCTGCGGAGCAGGTGGTGGTGCACTGCGCTGACCAGGAGCAGGGACGGGATGGGCGCCCACTGCGCGTTCGAATCACGGTCGGACAGCACGATGTACTGCACGCCGCGGTTGATGGCGCCGGATACCTGCTCGCAGATTTCCGTCAGCCGGGCACGGAGCGCGTTCTCGCCGCCTTCGGGGCGGTAGAGCCCGCGGACCTTCATCGCGACGCGGTTGCCGTCGGCATCTTCAATGTTGGCGATCTTGGCGAGCTGGTCGTTGTTGATGACCGGGAACGGCAGCTGGACCTGGGGCTGGCGGACCTGCTTGGTGTCCAGGAGGTTGCCGTTGGGGCCGATGGCACAGGTGAGCGACGTGACCAGCTCTTCGCGGATGGCGTCCAGCGGCGGGTTGGTCACCTGCGCGAAGGACTGCACGAAGTAGTCGAAGAGCAGCCGGGGACGCTTGGACAGCACGGCCACCGGGGTATCCGAACCCATGGCGCCCAACGGCTCTGCACCGGTGCGGGCCATCGGGCCCAGCAGGATCTTCAGTTCCTCGGTGGTGTAGCCGAAGGTGCGCTGGCGGATGTTCACCGACGCGGCGGTGTGGACCACGTGCTCGCGCTCGGGCAGGTCGTTCAGGTCGATCAGGTTGTCCTTGACCCATTCCGCCCACGGGTTGGCGGCAGCGACTTCCGCCTTGACCTCTTCGTCGTCGATGATGCGCCCGGCGTCGGTGTCCACCAGGAACATCTTGCCCGGGGACACGCGGCCCTTTTTGACCACCTTGGAGGGTTCGACGTCGATGACGCCCACCTCGGAGGCGAAGACGATCAGGCCGTCCTCGGTGATCCAGAAGCGGCCCGGACGCAGGCCGTTGCGGTCCAGGGTCGCGCCCACCAGGTTGCCGTCGGTGAAGGAAACAGCTGCCGGTCCGTCCCACGGCTCCATGAGCAGGGAGTGGTACTCGTAGAAAGCACGGCGGGCCGGGTCCATGGTGGCGTGGTTTTCCCACGCCTCCGGGATCATCATCATGATCGAGTGGGTGATGGGGCGGCCGGAGAGCCACAGCAGCTCGGCTACCTCGTCGAAGGACGCGGAGTCCGAGGCGCCGGGGGTGCAGATGGGGTACAGCTCTTCCGGCGAGTCGCCCAGCAGCGGGTTGGCGAGCTGGGACTGGCGGGCGCGCATCCAGTTGCGGTTGCCCTTGACCGTGTTGATTTCGCCGTTGTGCGCGATGGTGCGGAACGGCTGGGCCAGCGGCCAGGACGGGAAAGTGTTGGTGGAGAAGCGCGAGTGGACGATCGCGAGCTTGGTCTTAAAGCGCTTGTCCGAGAGGTCCGGGTAGAACGGCTCGAGCTGGGCGGTGGTGAGCATGCCCTTGTAGACGATGGTCCGCGAGGACAGCGACGGGAAGTAGACGCCGAACTTGTTCTGGGCGCGCTTGCGGATCCGCCAGGCGCGGGAGTCCAGCTCGTTGCGGTCCAGCTCCTCGCCCGTGGCGGACGCCAGGAAGGGCTGGGAGAAGTAGGGCATGCAGGCGCGAGCCATGGCACCGACGAGGTCGGCGACGATGGGCACCTCACGCCAGCCGAGGACCTTTAGGCCCTCGTCAGCCGCGAGGCCCTCGATGCCTGCCTTGGCGGCGTCGGCCTCGCGCTGTTCGGCGGGGAGGAAGGCGGTGCCGGCAACGTACTGGCCCGGGGCGGGAAGTTCGAACTCCGTGACCGCGCGGAAGAACTCATCCGGGATCTGCATCAGGAGGCCTGCGCCGTCACCGGTGCCTTCGTCAGCGCCCACGGCACCGCGGTGCTCCAGGTTGCGCAGGGCGGTGAGGGCGGCGTCCACAATGTCGTACCCGGGCTCACCTCGGAGCGTGGCGATGATCGCAAGACCGCAGGCGTCCTTCTCCTGCTCCGGGTTGTACAGCCCGCTTGCCTCCGGCAGCGCGGCGAAGCGCTTGAACGGCGACATGGCAACCTCAGGCTGGTCCGGTTCGGACCAGCTGGGAGTGTGAAGAGTTTGGCTCATGGGAGACGTCCTTCCTCCTGATCGTGCGTATGGAAGGGACACCGTTGGCCCCACTCGTCGGCGCCGCGGTTATGGGCACAACAAAGTGTTGATTACTGGAAATTGTAGGTCAGCGTAGCCTGCTGAACTAACAGTTACGCAGGCCCCTGCCCCGGGCAACACTGGGCAGCAGCTCTATGCTGTCCAGGGCGGCCCCGATGCCACGACACTGTGGTGATTGGGCGCTTCGAGCGGTGGCTCTGCTGCCCTGCCTGGCCTGCGCGCTACTTGGTAGCGCCGGCTTCCGGCGCGGTTCCTGTGGCCGTGCTGCCGGAACTTCCGGCAGCGTTTGCATCCGGTCCTGGCTTGGGGCCTGCCGGCGCAGCCTCGGCTTCTTCCGTGGGGACGGAAGCACGCCGGGAACCGCTTTGGTTATCAGGGAGATTATCACGCGAACCACTATCTGAGACAACGGTGTCCGTATCACGGACCCGATCGCCGGACGCTGAAACAGCGTTTTTATCCGGCTCCGCCTCATGGTTTTCCGCCGGTTCCCGGCCCTCCAGGTATACACTGTCCGGCTCCGTGCGCTTCTTCCTTCCCAGCAGGATGAACGCCACAAGGGCTGCCAGGAAAACGAAGATGCTGGTCCATACATTGAGGCGGGTGGTGATGCCGAACAGCGAGATCTGCTCAGCGTCGTCGATGCGCATGGCTTCGATCCAGACCCGGCCCAGTGTGTAGTACATCGCGTAGAGCCAGAACAGCCTGCTGCGGCGGAAGTTGAACTTCCGGTCCAGGGCGAGCAGGATGACGACGCCGGCCAGGTTCCACAGCGATTCGTAGAGGAACGTGGGGTGGAACAGGGTGTCGGCAGCGACACCGGCGGGGAAATTGGCGTTGTCGGCGTCGATCTCCAGCCCCCACGGCAGGGTGGTGGGGCCGCCGAACAGTTCCTGGTTGAACCAGTTGCCCCAGCGCCCCACGGCCTGGGCCAGCAGCAGCCCGGGTGCGGCGGCGTCAAGGAAAGCACTCAGCTTGACCCCGCTGCGCCGACAGCCGATCCATGCCCCCACCACGCCCAGGACCACGGCGCCCCAGATGCCCAGGCCGCCCCGCTGGATCTGCGGGATCAGGGAGAGGTCCCCGGTGCCGTCGAAGCCGGGACCGAAGTAGGCGTCCGGGGACGAAACGACGTGATAAAGCCGGCCGCCGATGATGCCGAACGGGATTGCCCAGACGACGATGTCCCAGACGCTGCCTTCAGGTGCTCCGCGCTTTGCCCAGCGGGCCGAGGTAAGCCACAGGCCCACCACGATGCCTGCCAGGATGCACAGGGCGTAGGCGTGGATGCGCAGCGTCCCCCATGGCAGGGGAATGTCGAAGCCGGACCAGTCCGGGCTGGGGATGCTGGCCGGCACCATGGCGGCTGCCTGAAGGAAGGTCTGCATGGATTAGGCTTCTTCCTCTGTCAGTCCGGTGTCACGGCTCAGTCCGGTGCTGAGGTCCTTAGTGAGCGCAGCGACGGCGTCCACTCCCCCGTCGCGGATTGCGGCTACCAACGCCGTGCCCACGATGACGCCTTCGGCGTACGCGGCGATCTCGCGGACCTGGCCGGCGTTGGAGACGCCGAGTCCCACGCAGACGCGCTCGGCGCCGGCCGCGTGGGCCGCAGCCACCACGTCCTTGGCCGCCGTGCTGACCGAGGTCCGGGCGCCGGTGACGCCCATGATGGACACCGCGTAGACGAAGCCGCGGCTGGCGTCCACGGTCCGCTGCATGCGCTCGGTGGTGGAGGACGGTGCCACAAGGAACACCCGGTCCAGGCCGTATTTGTCCGACGCTTCCATCCACTCGGCGGCCTCGTCGGGGATGAGGTCCGGGGTGATGAGCCCGGCTCCCCCAGCCTCCGCCAGGCGCCGCGAGAACTCGTCCACACCCATCCTGACCACCGGGTTCCAATAGGTCATGACCAGGACGGCGGCGTCGGTCCTGCTGGTGATGCCTGCCACGACGTCAAAGACCTGGCGCACCGCGAAGCCGTTTGCCAGCGCCTCCGTGGTGGCGGCCTGGATGACCTGGCCGTCCATAACCGGATCGGAGTAGGGGATGCCGATCTCGATGAGGTCTGCGCCGTTTTCCGCCAGCGCGATACCGGCGGCGATTGTCTGTTCCACGCTCGGGTAACCGGCTGGCAGGTAGCCGATGAGGGCGGCGCGGCCCTCGGCGCGGGCCTTGTCGATTGCCGCCGCTGACTTGCTGATGGTCTGTGCAGTGGTCACAGCTGCTCCCCCTCTTTGCCGATTTCCGACTCGGCGGAATCCTTGTCCAACAGGTCAAACCATTCGGCTGCGGTGGCCACGTCCTTGTCGCCGCGGCCGGAAAGGTTCACGATCACGATCTTGTCCTGCGCCGTCCCGCCGCCGGCGGCGGCTTCGTCTGCAAGCCGCTGCCCCACCTTGATGGCGCCGGCCAGGGCGTGCGCGGACTCGATGGCGGGGATGATGCCTTCAGTGCGGCACAGCAGCCGGAACGCTTCCATGGCCTCGCTGTCCGTGATCGGCTCGTAGCTGACGCGCCCAATGTCGGCGAGGTAGGAGTGCTCCGGGCCGACGCCCGGGTAGTCGAGGCCGGCGGAGATCGAGTGGGACTCGATGGTCTGGCCGTCGTCGTCCTGCATGAGGTAGGAGCGGGCGCCGTGCAGAACGCCGGGCTTGCCCAGCGTGATGGTGGCCGCGTGGCGGCCGGTCTCCACGCCGTCGCCGCCTGCCTCGAAGCCGTAGATCTTGACCGACGGATCGTCAAGGAAACCGTGGAAGATGCCGATGGCGTTGGAACCGCCGCCGATGCAGGCGCAGACGGCGTCAGGGAGCCTGCCTTCCTGCTCCAGGATCTGGGCGCGGGCTTCCTCGCCGATTACTTCGTGGAAGTACCGGACCATGGCCGGGAACGGGTGCGCGCCGGCTGCGGTGCCGAGGAGATAGTGGGTGTTGTCCACGTTTGCCACCCAGTCCCGCAGGGCGTCGTTAATGGCGTCCTTGAGGGTCTGCGAGCCGCTGGTGACGGGGATAACGGTGGCGCCAAGGAGCTCCATGCGCGCAACGTTCAGCGCCTGGCGCCGGCAGTCCTCCGCGCCCATGTAGACCACGCATTCCAGGCCCATGAGGGCGGCGGCGGTGGCGCTGGCCACGCCGTGCTGTCCTGCGCCCGTTTCGGCGATGACGCGGGTCTTGCCCATGCGCTTGGCGAGCAGGGCCTGGCCAAGGACGTTGTTGATCTTGTGTGAACCGGTGTGGTTCAGGTCCTCGCGTTTGAGGAAGATCCGGACTCCCCCGGCATGCTGGGAGAAGCGCTTTGCTTCCGTCAGGAGGGAGGGACGGCCGGAGTAGTTCTTGTTCAGGTCCGCGATCTGGGCCCGGAACTCGGGATCCTCCTTGGCCTTGTCGAAGGTCTCCTCGAGTTCGTCCAGCGCGGCGATGAGGGACTCCGGCATCCAGCGTCCCCCGTAGCTGCCGAAGTAGGGTCCCGGGGCGTGCTTGAGGGAGCCGCCCTGCAGGAATGCTTCCGCGGCGTTGTTGTCAGCGTTCGCTGAGGGTGCGTCAGCCATCAGTCCCGTCCTGTTCCAGTAGGTCGTTCAGTAAGTGTGGTATCCCGGCTGGGGGCCGGGACAGATCCGCGGGCGGCAAACAGCCCCTGTCCACAGTGGTGTGCAGGGGCGTTTCGGTCAGCCGCGGGCGGCGATGGCGGCGGCGCCGGCCGCCGTAAATTCGGCAATCCGCTCACGCGGCGTGGAGTGGCTCACCAGGGCCTCACCCACCAGGACTGCGTTGGCGCCGCTGGCGGCGTAGTGCGTGACGTCGTCCACGTCGCGGACGCCGGACTCCGCGACCACGAGGGCCTCGGCCGGAATCAGCCCCGCCAAGGAGGCGAAGATGGAACGGTCGACGTCGAGCGTCTTCAGGTTCCGCACGTTGACACCGATGATTCGCGCCTGGGCGGCGACGGCCCGTTCAATTTCCTCTTCGGTGTGCGTTTCCACCAGCACGTTCATGCCGAGTTCGGAGCTGAGCGCCGAATACTCGGTGAGCTGTGCGTCGGAGAGGGCCGCCACGATCAGCAGGACCAGGTCCGCGCCGTGGGCGCGGGCTTCCCAGATCTGGTACTCGTCGAGGGTGAAGTCCTTGCGGAGCAGCGGAACGTCAACCGCGGCGCGCACGGCATCGAGGTCCGCAAGTGACCCGTTGAAGCGACGCTGTTCGGTGAGGACGCTGATGACGGAGGCGCCGCCGTCGGCGTACTGCCGTGCGAGGGAGGCGGGATCGCCGATCGCGGCGAGGTCGCCCTTGGAGGGGCTGCGGCGTTTGATCTCCGCGATGACTTTCAGCTGTTCCCGGGACGGAGAGGTACCGCCGAGGGCGGCCCAGGCGTCGCGGGCAGGCGCTGCGGCCTGGGCCCGGTCCTTGAGTTCAGCGAGGGAAACGAGGCGTTTCCGCGCGTCCATATCCTCCCTGACACCGGCGTTGATGTCATCGAGAACAGTTGCCATCAGTGGCCGGAGTTCTTCAGCTTGCTGCCTTCGACGCCGTAGCCTGCCTTGCGCATGATGAAGCCGAGGATCAGCCCAAGCACCATCACGCCGCCGCCGGCGATGAAGATGGGGGTGTTGGCGATGACGAAAGCGATGGACATGATGAGGGCGCCCACCAGCATCACGATGACGCAGGTCCAGGCCGCGGGGCTGTTGCCGTGGCCGAGTTCCTGGCTGTGGTCAATGGCGCCGGGGGCTACCGTGCGGGTGCCTGACTTGGAAACGGACGCAGGTGCTTTGCTCATGGAAAATCTCCTCAGGGTGGATACTGCTTACATTCTGCCATTTATTGGCCGGTGGCCGCGTATCGGCGGCGTGCCCGCGGCGCCGGCCCAGGGCCGGGACGCCTCAGGTGGGGTCGTCGCCGCGGGAGAGCCGGTCCCAGCTGTCGATCTCGTCCACCGGACCTGCCGGCGGGGCCGCACTGCCGGCCGCGGGCGCGTCATATTTTGTCCGGGTCTTCCAGTACCGCCCGGCAGGGATGATGAGCAGGGCTGCCAGGGCCAGCAAACAACCGGCGACGACGGCGAGCACCGGGAAAGCCGTCACGGCCACGTGCGCCTGGCTGCCGGTGATCCCGGTTGCGGCTGCGATGGCCCCCTGCGATGCGGCCAGCGGATTGGCCAGGACCGTGGCCGCGGCGGCAACGATCCCGGCCGCCGCCAGGACGATGATGGCCGTGATGATCCAACGTGCGATCCTGCCGGCGATCGCGGCGGCGAGCCCGCCCGCGAGAGCCACCAGGGCCAGCGCTGTGACGGCAGTGGCGGCCTTGCTGCCCTGGACCTCCAGCGCCGTTTGCACGGCACCGGCCTGGCCCACCTGATTGGGGTCAAGCGTGACCGTCATCCATGTTTGGGTGGTGGTGCCGAATACTGCCAACGCCAGAACGGCGACGAGCAGGACCAGCGTCGACTTTCGTGCCCAGGCAGGGGTGGGGGAGTTCTTTTTGGCGGTGGCCGCCCGGCCTGCTGCCGGATCCAGGCCGGACATCAGGAACCGGTCCCGCCCGGCAAGGTGTCCGCCGAGATGTTCTGCAGCGAGCCGGCCGTGTGCACCGCGCGGAGCGGAGCCGCAGCCTTGTTGACAGTCTCAAGGGCTTCGGTGGGGTTCACCGAGTCAGCCACGATGCCTCCGCCGGCCTGGACGTACGCCCGGCCCTCACGGAGCAGTGCGGAGCGGATGGCGATGGCCATGTCCATGTCGCCAGCGAAATCCAGGTAGCCCACCACTCCGCCGTAGATGCCGCGGCGGTGCGGTTCAAGCTCGTCGAGGAGCCGCAGGGCGCGGGGCTTCGGGGCTCCGGACAGGGTTCCGGCCGGGAACGTGGCCTTCAGGACGTCGTAGGCCTTCGCCTTCGGCGAGAGCTGGCCCACCACGGTGGAGACGAGGTGCATGATGTGGCTGAAGCGTTCCACCTCCATGAACTGGGTGACATCCACGGTTCCGGCCACGCACACCTTGGAAAGGTCGTTGCGGGAGAGATCCACGAGCATCAGGTGTTCTGCCCGTTCCTTTTGGTCCGCCAGGAGCTCCTCGGCGAGTGCCTTGTCCGCCTCGACGGTTTTGCCGCGCGGGCGGGATCCGGCGATGGGGTGCGTGATGACCTCTTCACCGGTGACGGTCACGAGGGCCTCGGGCGAAGACCCGACGATCGAGTACTCCCGGCCCTCGGCGTCCTCGAGGCTGAAGATGTACATATAGGGGCTGGGGTTGGTGTTGCGCAGCACCCGGTACACATCCAGGGCGGAGGCCTTGCACTCCATCTCGAAGCGGCGCGAAATCACCACCTGGAACACCTCGCCGTCCACGATGGCTTCCTTGCCGCGGTCCAGCGCAGCCAGGTACTCGGCTTCATCCCAGCGCTCCTGGACGCTGGAGGCAAAGTCCAGCGCCGCCGGCGCCACAACCGAGACGGGCTGCGCCACCGGGGTGCTGACCTTGGCCAGGAGCGCCTTGACCCGCGCCACGGCGTCATGCCAGGCCTCGTCCACGCGTTCGGAGCTGTCATCGAAGTTGATGGCGTTGGCGATCAGCAGCACCGTGCCGTCGACATTGTCGTGCACAGCCATGTCGGTGACGAGGTTCAGCGCCATCTCCGGCAGCTGCAGGTCATCCTCGGGCGGGCTCACCAGGCGCTCCCAGTGCCGCACGGTTTCCCAGCCCAGGAAACCCACCAAGCCGGAGGTAAAGGGCGGCAAGCCATCGAACCTGTCCGTGCGGAGGGCTTCGATGGTGTCGCGGACGGCATCCACCGGGCTGCCGTCCACCGGGACGCCCGCTGGCGGCTCGCCCAGCCAGTGCGCGTTCCCGTCCTTGGTGGTCAGTGTTGCCCGTGACCTGGCGCCGATGAACGAGTAGCGGGACCATGCCCCGCCCACTGCAGCGGACTCCATCAGGAACGTTCCGGGCTGGCCCTGCGCAAGCTTCCGGTACAAACCAATAGGCGTCTCGGCGTCGGCAAGTACCTTGAGCCGTACAGGGATGACGCGGCTGTGGCCAGCCAGTTCCCGGAACTCCTCAAGGCCCGGGCTGATGATTCCAAGGTCCTGCATGGCTATGTTGTTCCGCCTGTTCTCATAGGGCCGGCTGCGCGGCGCCTGGTGGTGTGCTTGCAGGGGTGGCCAGCCCTCCCCCGCGTTCCGCAGCAACCTGCGGTGAAGAGTGTCAGCTTGCGTGGCCTGTGCTGACGGCCAGGTCCCTGCCGTCGAAGCAGGTTCGGGTGCCTGTGTGGCATGCGGCGCCCACCTGGTCCACGCGCACCAGCAACGCATCGCCGTCGCAGTCCATGGCCACGGATTTTACCCACTGGACATGCCCTGAGGTGTCTCCCTTGCGCCAGTACTCCTGGCGGGAGCGGGAGAAGAAGGTGACCCGTCCGCTGGTCATGGTCCGGTGCAGCGCCTCGTCATCCATCCAGCCCAGCATCAGCACCTCGTTGGTGTCGAATTGCTGCACGATGGCGGCCACCAGGCCTGCGCTGTCGCGCTTGAGGGCCGCGGCCAGCTCGGCTGGGAGCGGACTTGCCGGCGTGGACGACGTTCCGTCCGGTGCTTCCGGCGGCGCCGCGGGCACGACGGAATCAGTGGTTGGGGCGGGGGCGGGCTGCTCAGACATCAGGTCAAGTCTAGTGCCTTGGCCATGCCCCAATTCCTGTGTGAACAACGGCACGCGTGCCCCGCCGGCCACGCTGCCCAACTGCGCGGCTCTCGTGCTAGTTTCACAAGTGATGCATTTCGTCGACCCGTCCCGAGAAGTCCTGGCCGAAACCCTCCTTGCGGCGGGTCCCGACGCGCCCACGCTCTGCAAAGGCTGGCGCACCCGGGACCTTGCTGCGCACCTTTACCTGCGCGAACGCAAAGCCGCCGTGGGGCTGGGGCTGATCATCAAGCGCCTGGCGAAGGCATCAGACCAGGCCACGGCCAAGCTGGCCGCGAAGGTCACCACCGCGGATGCCTACGCCCGGCTGGTGAACACTTTCCGTGCCGGGCCGCCGGCCCTCTCGCCCATGAACATCAAGGGACTGGATGAGAGCGCCAACCTGATTGAGTACTTTGTGCATACGGAAGACGTGCGCCGCGCCGTGGACCGGTGGGCACCGCGGGCGTTGGACGAAGCCTATTCGGACGCCCTGTGGGATGAGCTCGTCAAGCGCGCCGCCATCCTCTACCGGGGAGTCGATCTTGGCATCGTCCTGGTCCGGCCCTCGGGACCGCGGCACGTTGCCAAGCGCGCACCGGTTTCGGTGGCCATCGTTGGCGAGCCGGGCGAACTGCTGATGCACGCCCACGGCCGCACCCGCCATGCCCTGGTCACCTTCGAAGGCCAGCCGGACGCCGTCGCCCTCCTGCAGTCCTTTGAAGTAGGGCTTTAAAGCCCAACGCGAGGTCACTTACGGCCCAATAATCCGAGGTTTTTGGGCAGGAAATGACCTCACGTTGCTTTTATCCGGAACTGTTACCTGACTTCGAAGCCGGCTTCCCTGATGGCCGTTTTGACCTGCGACATCATGTCATCCGGTCCCCAGTGGAAGATGGATGCGGCCAGCACTGCATCCGCGCCGGCCGCGACGGCGGGCGGAAAGTGCGCCGGCTCCCCCGCGCCGCCGGAAGCGATGATGGGCACCTTGACGGCAGCCCGGACCAGGCGGATGAGTTCCAGGTCGAAGCCGTCCTTGGTGCCGTCGGCGTCAATGGAGTTCAGCAGGATCTCCCCCACGCCGCGGTCCGCCGCTTCCTTTGCCCACGCGATGGCGTCAATCCCCGTGCCGGTGCGGCCGCCGTGGGTGGTTACTTCGAATCCCGACGGCGTGGGCTGGGACCCGGGGCGGGTGCGGCGGGCATCTACCGACAGGACCAGGACCTGGGAACCGAAGTGCCGGGTGATCTCGTCGATGACGTCGGGCCGCGCCACGGCTGCCGTGTTGATGGATGCCTTGTCCGCGCCGAAGCGGAGAAGCTTGTCCACTTCTGCCACGCCGCGGACCCCGCCGCCCACGCACAGCGGAATGAATACTTCCTCGGCGGTCCGGCGGACCACGTCAAAGGTGGTTTCGCGGTTGCCCGAGGATGCGGTGACGTCCAAAAAGGTCAGCTCGTCGGCGCCGGCGTTGTCGTACCGGTGGGCCAGCTCCACCGGGTCGCCGGCGTCGCGGAGGCCCTCGAAGTTGACGCCCTTAACGACGCGCCCGGCGTCCACGTCGAGGCACGGAATGACGCGTACGGCTACTGCCATGGGAACTCCTGGAATTCTGGGGTGCGTTGGTGCAGCGGTGCGTGCGGAATCAGATGCGGCAGGCGTGGATGCTGCTGACCAGGATGGCGCGGGCGCCAAGATCGTACAGCTCGTCCATGATTCGGTTGGTTTCCCTCTTGGGCACCATGGACCGCACGGCAACCCAGTCCGAGTCGCGCAGCGGAGAGACCGTAGGTGATTCCAGGCCGGGCGTCAGGGCAGCGGCCTGTTCAACAAGTTCCTTGCGGATGTCATAGTCCATCAGAACGTACTGGCGGGCCACCAGGACACCCTGCAGGCGGCGGATCAGGACCTCGATTTCCTTGGCTGTGCCGTTTGCGGCACCGCCTTCTTCGGTCCGCCGGATCAGGACGGCTTCGGACTTGAGGATCGGCTCGCCGAAAATCTCCATCCCGGCCGCTTTGAGGGTGTTGCCGGTTTCGACGACGTCCGCGATGGCGTCCGCAACCCCAAGCCGCACGGAGGATTCGACGGCACCGTCCAGGCGGACCACTTTGGCGTTGACGCCGCGTTCGGCGAGGTAGCCGCGGAGCAGGCCGTCATAGCTTGTGGCCAGCCGCTTGCCCTCCAGCTCCTCAACTTTGGCGAAATCCCCTACCGGCCCGGCGAAGCGGAAGGTCGAGGCAGCGAAGCCCAGCGGCAGCAGCTCTTCGGCTTCCACCTCGGCGTCCAGCAGCAGGTCACGGCCGGTGATGCCGACGTCGAGCGTTCCCTGCCCGACGTAAACGGCGATGTCGCGCGGACGGAGGAAGAAGAATTCGATGTCGTTGTCCGGGTCCACCATGACCAGTTCGCGCGTATCGCGGCGCTGGCGGTAGCCGGCTTCGGACAGCATGGCAGAGGCGGCTTCGGACAGGGAACCCTTGTTGGGGACGGCTACTCGCAGCATGGGAAATCTTTCTGGATTCAGGAGGTCTAGGTATTCAGGCAATGCGGGCCACGGCGGGCACCGGCGGCAAAGGCGCGCCGGACCGGTGGCTACAGATGCTTGTAGACGTCTTCCAGGGTCAGGCCTTTGGCGAGCATCAAAACCTGCAGGTGGTACAGCAGCTGGGAGATTTCCTCGGCCGCGGCTTCATCGGATTCATATTCGGCAGCCATCCATACTTCGGCTGCTTCCTCAACAACTTTCTTGCCGATGCCGTGGACACCGGAGTCCAATTCAGCGACGGTGCGGGAGCCTTCCGGGCGGGTGGCTGCCTTCTCGCTGAGTTCAGCGAACAGCGTCTCGAAATTCTTCACGCCCTCCAGCCTACTTGCTGCGGCACGAAGGGCGCCTGTCGGGCCGTTGCATGACGGGCGCGATGTGAGTGAACACACACGCGCCCGCCTGCGCCGGCGTGCTAGTTGCCGTACTGCTTGAGGACGACGGCGGTGGCAAGTGCCGCGGTAACGGCTTCGTGGCCTTTGTCTTCCTTTGAGCCGGGGAGGCCGGCACGGTCCAGGCCCTGCTGTTCGGTGTCGCAGGTCAGGACGCCGAAGCCCACCGGAACTCCGGTGCGCACGCTCACATCGGTGAGGCCCGACGTCGCCGCCTGGCAGACGTACTCGAAGTGCGGCGTACCGCCGCGGATGACGACGCCGAGGGCTACGACGGCGTCGAAGTGCGGTGCCAGCCGCGCGGCAGCTACAGGCAGCTCAAAGCTGCCCGGGACGCGTAGGACCGTGGGCTCGGCGATGCCGGCGTCCTTCGCTGCGCGCAGGGCTCCGTCCAGCAGCCCGTCCATGATCTGGGTGTGCCAGCTGGCGGCAACGATGGCCAGCCGGAGCTGTGACGTTTCGGCCAGGTTGAGGGTGGTGAGGTCGATATCGGGGGCGCCGTGTCCGCTCATAGGTAAGTGCTGTTCCGTTCAGTCTTGTTGGTGGGTCAGTCTTGCTCGTGGGCAAAGGAAGTATCAGGGGTTGTGACGGGCACTGCGAGGCCTACGTGGGTACCCAGAACCAGGCGGTGCTCCATGCGGTCCTTCTTGGTCTGCAGGTACCGGATGTTCTGGTCGCGGGACGGAACCTCGGTGGGGACCATTTCAACAACCTTGACGCCGGCCTTCGCCAGCCTGTTCTGCTTGTCCGGGTTGTTGCTCAGGAGCCGGACTTCGTGCAGCCCCATCTCGGCCAGCACCTGGGCGGCTGCTTTGTAGCACCGGGCGTCCACGGGCAGGCCCAGCTGTTCGTTGGCCTCCACGGTGTCGAACCCGGCCTCCTGCAGCGCGTAAGCCTTAATCTTGTTGGCGAGGCCGATGCCCCTGCCTTCCTGTCCGCGCAGGTACAGCAGGGTTCCGCCATGTTCACGGATCATTTCCAGCGCGTAGGCCAACTGCTCGCCGCAGTCGCAGCGGTAGGAACCGAAGACATCGCCGGTAAGGCACTCGGAGTGCAGCCGGACCAGCGGGGCCTGGCCGTCTTTGGGCGGATTGGGGGAACTGACGGCAAGGTGTTCGGCACCGGTCTCCAGGTCTATCCATGCCTGGGCGATAAAGTCGCCGAAAGCCGTGGGCAGCTGGACGATAGGTCCGCCGCTGACGGGATGGGGTACCGGGCCGTTGCCGGACTCTGCCTGGTGATGGCCGTTGGCAGGCGTGGTCCTGGGGTGGCCGTTGCCCGAATCGCGCAGGTGGTGGCCGTTTCCCGAAGCTCCGGAAGCCGTCATCGTATCTCCTCTTCTCCGCCCTGGCGTCCTGCCCGGGCGTTGCTGTCAGCCGACGTGCCCGCTGCCTCAAGGTACGCCACCAGGTCCTGGATTGAGATCAGGGGGCATCCGTGTTCCGCGGCGAAGGCACGGAGCCCATCCAGCCGCATCATCTCGCCATCGTCGTAAACAACTTCGGCGATGACAGCCGCAGCTTCCAGGCCGGCCAGGCGGCACAGGTCCACGGCGGCCTCAGTGTGGCCAGGACGTTCCCGCACACCACCGTCAACCGCACGCAGCGGAAAAATATGCCCGGGGCGGGTCACGGACGACGGTTCGGACTGCGGATCCGCGAGGACCCTGGCTGTGAGGGCCCGGTCCGTCGCGGAGATTCCTGTGCTGACGCCGATGGCGGCGTCGCAGGAAACGGTGTAGGCAGTGCCCTTGGCGTCCTCATTGACCGCCACCATGGGAGGCAGCGCCAAGGCGTCCGCGCGGTCGCCTGACAGCGGTACGCAGATGACGCCGGAGCTGTACCGGA
This sequence comes from Arthrobacter sp. MDT2-3, assembly GCF_059090465.1. Lineage (NCBI taxonomy): Bacteria > Bacillati > Actinomycetota > Actinomycetes > Micrococcales > Micrococcaceae > Arthrobacter > Arthrobacter sp. MDT2-3. Next base: position 23,543 of record NZ_JBNHFS010000007.1, read on the forward strand.
TGGTCCATCCCATTAATGCCGGAGTGGCGTGCTGGGCGGCGAAGATGATGTCGCCCTCGTTCTCCCGGTCCTCGTTGTCCACGGCCAGCACGGGCCGGCCGGCGGCGATGGCCCGGACGGCTTCCTCTATGGTGTTCAACCCTGGGGCTTTGTCCGTCCGGGTGCTGGCGGCGGCGGGGGCAACTGCGGGTTCGAACCGGACTGCGGCGTTCATCGTGCTCCTCCTTCAACAGCGGCGGGCGCTGGGGTGCTGAACGCAAGGAGGCGTTCGGTGTACTTGGCCAGGACGTCCACTTCCAGGTTCACCCGGCTGCCGGTGCTCTTGGCGCCGAGCCCGGTTTCGGCAAGAGTGGTGGGAATGAGCCCCACCTCGAACCAGGGGCTCTGCTCAGCTGCGGGGCTGACGGCGGTGACGGTGAGTGAGACGCCGTCGATGGCAATGGATCCCTTTTCCGCGATATAGCGGGCCAGGTTCCCGGGCACCCCGAAACGAAGCCTTTCCCAGTTGCCAAGCGGCTCGCGTTCCAGCAGCACGCCGACGCCGTCCACGTGGCCCTGGACTACGTGCCCGTCCATCCTGCCGCCGGCCGGGACACAGCGCTCAAGGTTGACGGCGTCACCGGGAGCCAACTCGCCGATGGTGCTGCGGACCAGGGTCTCCCCCATAACGTCCACGCTGAATTCCTTGCCGTCTATCTCGGTGGCGGTGAGGCAAACGCCGTTGACGGCGACGGACCCGCCCAGGGCGAGCCCTTCGGTGGAGCCCGGCGCGTACAGCCGGACGGTGGCGCTGGCATCTCCGTCCCGCTCGACGGACAAAACGTGCCCTTGCTCGGCAATAATTCCGGTAAACATCAGTAGCCTCCCTGGGCTTGCTCCGCGGTGGCGCGGGACGGTTGTGGGTGAAGTGTGGTTTGTGGTTCCAGGGCAACGGCGCGTTGCGGTCGAAGGTGGAGTCGAAGGTCCCGGCCCAGCGTCCGGACAGCGCCGCCGTCGGACGGGTCCCATTCCCACTGCTGCGCGTCGGCGAGGGTGGTGATTCCCAGGCCGGTGAGGGCCGGGGTTCCGGATCCAAGCAGCGTGGGGGCCAGGTAGACAATGAGTTCGTCAACGAGCCCGGCCGCGAGGAATGCGCTAAGGATGCGCGATCCTCCCTCGACCATAAGGTGGCGGATGCCGGACCCGTAAAGGGAGGAGAGCGCCTCCCGGGGGTCGCGGGTCGGAAGGTGCGTTACCAGGCCGTCGCTTCCACGGATGGCGGCGTCCGCCGGGATGTCACGCAGTCCCATCACGACCCGCAGCGGTTGTTTCCGGGCAAGGGTTCCTGCGACGTTGCGGGCAGTAAGGCGGGGGTTGTCCACCAACACGGTCTGGGTTCCCACGAGGATTGCATCGATGCGGCCGCGGATTGCATGGTTGTCCGCCAGGGATTCGGGACTGGAAATCCACTGGCTGGTGCCGTCCTCTGCTGCGATCCGGCTGTCCAGCGTCTGCGCGATATGCAGCGTGACGAACGGGCGTTTTGCCGCCACCGCCTCAAACCACCGGCGGTTAAGGTCCAGTGCTTCGCCGGCAGCCAGTCCGCTGCGCACGCGCACCCCCGCCTCCCTCAGGGTGGCGGCCCCGCCCGCGGCCGGGTCGTGGGGATCGTCCACGGCATAGACGACGTCGGTGATTCCGGCGGCGATGATCGCCTGGGAGCAAGGGCCGGTACGGCCGACGTGGTTGCAGGGCTCCAGGGTCACCACCATGGTGCAGCCGGACAGATCAAGCCCTGCGGCAGCCGCCTGGGCTATCGCATCTGCTTCGGCGTGGGCGGTACCTGCCCCGCGGTGGTAACCCGTGACGAGTTCGCGGCCCTCTGAATCGACGACGACGGCCCCCACCAGGGGGTTCGCGCCGCGGGGCCCCTGCAGGGCTGCGTTCAAGGCAGTGTCCATCGCAGCGGTCTCGGCGGCAGTAAAGGCAGTAACAACTCCGGCCGTCATGCGGGAGCCTCGATGGTGGTGCTGCCGGGTATGGCGGCAGCGGGATTTGTGGCGTTTAAGAGCCATCGCAGCAGGTTCATAGTGCTTGTGTCGTTCCTTCCCTCTAGAACCGCGATGGCTCCGGGGGTATACGACAGCAGAAGGCCGCGGCGTCTCATGACGCCGCAGAAACAGCTGTACGTGCTTCTCTCATCCAGACTTTAACTGTCGGTACCGGAATTTCACCGGTTCAACCGTCCGCCGGGATTCTCCCGAAGGAAAACCACCGGCTCGCGGGTCGCGGACTGTCACCGCCGGTTCGGACTTACACCGACCCCGGAGCACGTATGTGTGTTGCTATTGTGCCATAACGGCGTACGGCTCCCTGCTATTCCGCCGCCGCGCGTAACGTTTGGCTTCCTGCCTCCCGCAGACGGTTGATTGCCGCGGCCGGATCCTCGGCACCGTACACAGCCGAACCTGCAACGAAGACGTTGGCGCCGGCCTCGGCTGCACGGGTAATGGTGTCTTCGGTGATGCCGCCGTCAACCTGGATGGCCACGGCGATCCCCGAACCGTCGATGGCCCGCCTGGCACGCCGGATTTTCGGCAGGGTCACATCCAGGAACGCCTGCCCGCCGAATCCCGGCTCCACCGTCATGATGAGCAGCATGTCCAGCTCGGGGAGCATGTCCAGGTACGGCTCAACGGGCGTACCGGGCCGAAGCGCCATTCCTGCTTTGGCGCCCCTGGCCCGCAGTTCGCGGGCGAGTTTAATGGGCGCAATGGCGGCCTCTGCGTGGAAGGTGACTGATGCCAGGCCGGCATCTGCAAAACCGGGTGCCCAACGATCGGCATCGGCAATCATCAGATGCGCGTCGAGGGGCACCGGGCTTACGGCCTGGATCCGCTGCACCACCGGCAGGCCCATGGTGAGGTTGGGCACAAAGTGGTTGTCCATCACATCCACGTGCACCGCGTCCGCGTTGCTGATCCGCTGCAGCTCAGCCTCAAGATTGACGAAATCGGCGGACAGGATGCTCGGGTTGATGCAGCATTGCGTCACAGTGGGAACCTTTCACGGATCAGGTCTCTTTGCCGGTCAAGCCCTGGCGAACAGGGCCTCCAAGAAACCAAGACTTTTTTGCGGATCAGGGCTTTTCGCGGCTTAGGGTTTCGGGACTCAGGGCTTCTTGTGGATCAGGGCCAGGAACATGGCATCGGTGCCGTGGACGTGCGGCCACAGCTGCGCGGTCGAATCATGCCCGGCGCCGAGGTTGCCCGGCAGGCTGACGCTGTCCAAAGCCTGGCCGGCCTCCAGCAGTTCAAGGTCATCGCGTTTGCGGAGCACATCCGTGACCACGGCCGTGGTCTCGGCGGGGTGGGGCGAGCAGGTCACGTAGGCAACCACTCCACCCGGGCGGACGGCGGCCAAGGCAGATTTGAGGAGATCGCGCTGGAGCTGGCCGAGGTCTGCCAGGTCCTTGGGCGTGCGGCGCCAGCGGGACTCCGGCCGCCGCCGGAGCGCGCCCAGCCCGCTGCAGGGGACGTCTACGAGTACCCGGTCAAAGAACTCAGGCTTCTCCGTGCCCACCTCGCGGCCATCACCCGTACGGACCTGCCACGTTTCCCGCGGTACGGCCGAAAGCGCCTGCGTCACGAGCTTGGCGCGGTGCGGTGCAGGTTCATTCGCCAGCAGGGTTGCGCCCCTCTGGCTGGCCAGCGCACCGAGCAGTGCTGCCTTGCCACCCGGCCCGGCGCACAGGTCCAGCCACGCCTCACCAGGGCTTTCGCCATCGGAGCCACTGTTCCGGCCCAGGTCCACGGCTGCCATGGCGCGCGCCACCAGCTGCGAGCCGACATCCTGCACCCTGGTGCTGCCCTCCCGGACGGAGGCAAGCCGCCCGAGGTCTCCGCCGCTGGACAATGCCGAGCCTTCCACCAGTTCGCCGGGCGTGGCTCCGTTTTCCAGGGCCTCGTCGAGGCTGCCGATGCCGGGCAGGGCCACCAGATTGACCACCGGCGCCGCGTTGTCCGCTTCCAACAGGTCGTTGATTTCTGAGGCAGAGCGCCCGTGCGCCACGAGTGACTGGCGCATGGCGCGGACGATCCACTCCGGATGGGCGTAACGGAGGGAGGCCACCTTGGTCTGGTCAGTTTCTCCGGCGACCAACTGCTCAAGCCATTCCTCGAGTGTGTGCGCAGTGACCTTCCGGAGGACGGCATTGATGAGGGCTGATGGTCCAGCGCCGATGACTGCACGGGCCAGGCCGACGGTTTGGTCCAGCGCGGCGTGCGCCGGGACGCGCATGGCCAGCAGTTGGTGCGCTCCGATCCGAAGGGCGTCGAGGATGGCCGGGTCCAGTTGTTCCAGCGGCCGGTCCACGCACCGGGCAAGGATGGCGTCATAGGTTCCCTGGCCGCGGAGCGCCCCGTAGCTGAGTTCAGTGGCAAAACCCGCGTCCCGTTTGTCCAGCCCGTGGTGCCGAATCCGTGCGGGCAGCACAAGGTTGGCATACGCGTCCTCGGCGGCTACCGCGCGCAGGACTTCGAAGGCCACCAGTCGGGCGGGATCCGCCCTGCGGGTCCGTTGGGAAGGGGCGTTATCGGTGAAACTGCGCTGGGCGCTGCGGTTCCGTTCCCGCCCCTTGGCGTTTCGGTTGCTCGAATCACGGGGCCCTCCTTGGCCGCGGCCACCGCGCTGGCCGCCGCTCCCGCCGCCCGCGGCGCTTCCGGCTCCGGTGCCGCTTCCGGCGCCGCCTCCCTTTCCGCCGCCGGCTTTGCCGCGACCGCCTTGATTGCCGCCGGACCCGCTCATTCGAACACCACGCTTTCAAGGGAAGCCATACCGCGTGCCCAGTCGGCAGCGGCCATCATCTTTTTGCCGGCCGGCTGGATCCGGGTCAGCTCGACAGCATGGGAGCCGGTTCCTACCAGCACGCTTTTGCCCTGCAGCGAGACGTATCCGGGCGCGAGGCCGGAAACGTCCGGCCGGAGCCGTACGGGAGCCAGCTTGATGCGCTGGCCGTCCATCACGGTCCAGGCTCCGGGCTCGGGAGTGACACCCCGCGCCTGCCGCCCGATTGCCAGGGCAGGGTGTTTCCAGTCGAGGCGGCCGTCATCGAGGGTCAGCTTGGGGGCAAGGGAAACCTCGCCGGATTGCGGAACGGCTGCTGCCTTGCCGGCGTCAATGGCAGAGAGGGTTTGGGCCAGGAGCACTGCCCCGCTGTGGGACAGCCGCTCCAGCAACTCCCCCGCGGTATCTTCCGGCCCCACCGTTTCCGTGAGGGTGCCAAAAACTGGCCCGGTATCCAGGCCCTCCTCCAATTGGAACGTCACCGCCCCGGTGACGTCGTCACCGGCCATCACGGCACGCTGCACCGGAGCGGCGCCACGCCAGGCGGGAAGGAGCGAGAAGTGCAGGTTGATCCAGCCGTGCGGCGGGATATCGAGCGCGGCGGCGGGAACCAACCCCCCGTAAGCGACGATCGCAGCCACATCGGGGCTAACGGCAGCAATCCTGGCGGTGGTTTCCGCGTCAATCCGTGCCGCGTGAATGACCTCAATGCCGAGCTCCGCGGCACGGGCGGCTACCGGCGAGGGCGTCAGCACGCGTTTGCGCCCTATTGGCGCGTCCGGCCTTGTCAGGACTGCAGCAACATCGAAACCTGCTTCGACGAGCGCATTTAGGGACGGAACAGCGACGGCGGGAGTCCCCGCGAAAAGGACCCTCACCCGTTGGCACCAGCCGCGCCGGCACCGAAGCTGGACCCGGAGGCAGCGCCGCCGAAACTTGAGCCGACCGATTTGGCGCGCTTCGCCGTCGTCCGTTCGGTGACGGAGTCGTAGTTGGCGTTGCGGATGGAGCGCAGGGCAGCTTTCCGGTCCTCGCCCTCTAAGCGGTCCGTGTAAAGGATTCCGTCCAGGTGGTCGTTCTCATGCTGGAAGCAGCGCGCCAGCATGCCCTCGCCCTCGACCGTGACGGGGTTTCCGTGCATGTCCACGCCGGTGACACGGGTGGAGCGGAAACGGCGCACGGGGAAGCCAAGACCGGGGATGGACAGGCAGCCTTCCACCTGGTCGGGCTGGAAATCCTCGCTGTTTTCCAGCACAGGGTTGATGATGTGCCCTTCCACGCCGTCAATGCGGTAGGTAAAGACGCGCTGGCTCACCCCCACCTGGGGCGCGGCCAGGCCGGCACCGTCAACGTCTTCCATGGTTTCCGTCATATCCGCCACCAGCTTGGCCAGCTCAGGCCCGAATTCCGTCACAGGATCGGCAACTGTGCGGAGCACAGGATCGCCGATGATGCGGATATTCAGAATAGCCATGCGCTGTTTTTCCTTACAGTTGGCGGTAACGGGAACCTATCCAGTTTAGGCGCAGACACCTTGGATGCAGGCAACGCCTAGACGGTCTGTACCTGTGCGAGCGGCGGCGGGGCAATGGGCAGCAGCGCGGCGCCAGCGGAAATCGTGTCCGCCGACAATTCCCAGACACGCCGGAGGGCGCAGAACTTCCACCAGTGGTGCTTAAGGACCTCAGGGTTGGCACGGACCGGACGGACCTCGGTCTCGCCAATGGCCACGGCCAGCAGGACGGGGTTGTCGCCGTACTTCCAGGGCTCCCAGGTCCCGGCCTCCGGATCTACCAGGCTCTCTTCCGCCTTCATGCCGGCCACCAGCTGCATCACCACTTTGTCGTCCAACGGCTTGACCAGCCCGTCCCGGGTGGTGCCCTTGGTCTTGTAGTCGATGAGGCAGACCCTGCCGTTGATCCGGGCAACGAGGTCGAGGGTGCCTGCGTAGCCTACGGCGTTGTTCCAGACGGTGATCTCCGGGGCGATGGGTTCCACCCGGTAAAGCTCCCACCATTCATCGAAGCGGACGGCGAAGGCTTCTTCGCCGTTGGCAGCCAGTGCCTCCCGGGCTTCCTTCATGGCATGCGGCCGGCCCAGCGCCCGCAGGGCCACCTGCTCACAGTAGTAGTGCACGCGGTCCCCGCGCCTGGCGGCCTCGTCCCGGTACGTTTCCGCTGCCTTGGCCGCGCGGTTGACGGCCTGCTTGATTTTGGCAGGGCTGCCGAGGCAGTCGGCGAGCAGCGGATCCTTCGCCAGGCTGCTGGCCCCCATGTATCCAAACCAGCCGTCGAGCCCGTGCGGTTGCTGGCCGATCACTGTGGTGATGGACGGCACGGAGAAATGCTCGGAGGTGGACCGGGCGTACATCCGCCCGTATTCCGTGGCGTGGGCAAGAAGTGGAGCAGTCATAGGAAAGACTCTTTCACAGGGGGCTGACATCGTGTCCGGGCGCACAAAAAAGGTCCGTTTCCGCTGCAGATGAGCGGAAACGGACCAATATGCGGTGGGCGATACTGGGTTCGAACCAGTGACCTCTTCGGTGTGAACGAAGCGCGCTACCACTGCGCCAATCGCCCTGATGCATTTGAATGTTAGCCGACCCTGCAGCCATTTCGGAAATCGGCACCAACCGACCGCAAACCGGCAGCAAAAGGGGCACCTCGCCAGGCAACCCAAGCCGTGAACGGACAGGACAAAAGGGGGCAGGCCTGCGCAGAGTGATTCGCATGCCAGCCCTGTCCAAACTCAGCCATCGCGCCCAGCGCCACCAGTCGCCGTCGCGAATTACACGTCTGTAACTCAGCGAATTCCGCGCCATTGCAGGGAAGCAGCGCCATTGGCCATTCATGAAGCTGGCGCGATTTGGAGAATCCCGGAACCTCCTATATTGTTTTTACTCGTTGGAAAGCGAGGAAATGCCGGGAACGGCAGCGAATCGGCCCTCCAAAATGCGGACGTAGCTCAGCTGGTAGAGCACCACCTTGCCAAGGTGGATGTCGCGAGTTCGAATCTCGTCGTCCGCTCGCAGGACACTGTCACGGCAAAGGTTCTTTTGAATCGGCGCTTACACGGTGGGTTGGCCGAGAGGCGAGGCAGCGGCCTGCAAAGCCGTATACACGGGTTCGAATCCCGTACCCACCTCGGTGAAAACCATGGTTTCCGGTGTGTTCCGGATAAACATGGGCGATTGGCGCAGCGGTAGCGCGCTTCCCTGACACGGAAGAGGTCACTGGTTCGATCCCAGTATCGCCCACCAAGCAAGGAAACTTGCTTCATGCAGTTCGACCGGCCGCGGCCGGAACGTACTTCATATGCGGACGTAGCTCAGCTGGTAGAGCACCACCTTGCCAAGGTGGATGTCGCGAGTTCGAATCTCGTCGTCCGCTCTCTTACTCCTTACAATCCCATAAGCCGGGCTTCCGGTTCCGGGCGATTGGCGCAGCGGTAGCGCGCTTCCCTGACACGGAAGAGGTCACTGGTTCGATCCCAGTATCGCCCACATTCAGCAGCTCCCCGGAGCTGCTTTTTTCTTGCCCTGCGGCCATTGCCCCGCACAGGAGGCAGCAACTCAATCCGCTGCGGGCGAACGCCCAAAGCCCCTGATTTCCTTGGCACGGCTCCGCCTGCAGGGCTAGGATCGGATGCGGAGGAGCGACCTGGCTCCGCGATTGAAGGGAGGTGCTCGTGGGACTGATTGGCGACATAAAGGGCAAGGCTCAGGGTCTTATCCGCGGTAACGAGCAGGCCATCAAGAACGGCATCACCAAGGCCGGCGATTTCGTCGACACCAAGACCGGAGGCAAGTACTCAGGTCACGTCAACAAGATCCAGCATGGCGCTTCCAAGCTCGTTGACCAGAACGGAACTCCGGGCCAGGCACCTGCCCCCGGGCCGGTTCCGCCGGTCAACCCGGTTCCGCCGGTTGACAAGGCTCCGTAAAAAGGATTTGGCCAGGGCTTTGCCCTAGTACGTCAAGGGGGTGCGGGTCCCGCCGGGAGGCGGCACCCGCACCTTTGGCGTTTAAGGCCCCGCCGTCCGGCACCTTTTCCACCTATGGAGCAGCGGCTTCCGTCTACGGAACGGACGACGGCGGCCGGTGGCTGGCGCCGGCAACCCTAGGACGGTTCGTGGTTTTGCCCCTCCCGGGCCAGGGCGTTGAGGCGGGAGACAGCGCGGAAGTACTTTTTCATGTAGCCGCCGGTCATCATTTCCTCGGTGAACAGCTGATCGAACGGAACACCGCTGGCCAGGATGGGCACGTCTTTGTCATAGAGCCGGTCAGCCAGCACCACGAACCGAAGTGCCACGGCCTGCTCGGTGATGGTTGCCACGTTGCGCCAGACCACGCCGTCGATGCCGTCGATCAGCTGGCGGTAGCGGCTGGGGTGCACGCCGGCCAGATGGGCGATGAGGGTGCTGAACTCGTCCTGCGCCACCGTCTTGCCGTCGAACTCCGCTTTCATGTGCGCGGACAGCTCACTGTTCTTAAGGGGCGCCGGGGCTGCCGGCAGTCCGCGGTGGCGGAAGTCCTCCCCATCGATACGGATAACGTCGAACTGGTCTGCCAGGACCTGGATTTCGCGCTGGAAATCCACCGCGGCGAACCTGCCGTCACCCAGCGAGCCAGGCAGGGTGTTGGAGGTGGCAGCAAGCTTGACGCCGGCGTCGGCAAGTTCGCGCATCAGCCGCGACATCAGCACGGTGTCGCCCGGATCATCGAGCTCAAATTCGTCAATGCAAACGAGCTTGTAACCGCTCAGCGCATCCACGGTCTTGCGGAAGGACAGGGCGCCTACCAGGTTGGTGTACTCCACAAATGTGCCGAAAGCCTTGGGCCCCGGAGATGCGTGCCATAGGGAGGCCAACAGGTGCGTCTTTCCTACGCCGAACCCGCCGTCCAGGTAGATCCCTGCGCGGGACGTGTCCTTCTTGCCGAACAGTTTCTTGAACAGTCCCCCTCCGTCATTTGCCCCGACGCCGCCGGCAAATCCTTCAAGGGCCCGGACTGCATGGGACTGGCTGGGCTGCTTGGGATCCGGGCGGTAACTCGCAAAGGAGACCTGGCCGAAACGCGGCGAGGGAAAGAAACCCTTCAGGAGCTCATCCACCGATACTGACGGAGTTCGGGCGGCAAGCTGTTCGATCTGTACCAAGGTGGTCCGTTCTGCTGGTGGTTCGTCCCCAGAAAGGATACCGGCAACCAACGCCCGCTTCGGGTGGCGTGGAGCTACCCGGCCGGCCAGCGTGACGAAGGCAACATTTCCTCCTGTTAACTGAAAACGGACATCGCCGTGGACCGTGGCTAGGGTGGGAGGAGGTCCCCATGCCGGTCCCGCGGATCAGCCGTGTTCTCGATGAAAGGCAAAGATATGTCCTACCCAGTTGAACAAAACGAGAAGTTCGCAGCCTACGCCCACCCCGAGCGCCTGGTTTCCACTGAATGGCTTGCTGCGGCCATCGAAAACGGAGCCGTGGCCAGCGGCCAGCTGATCGTGGTGGAGTCTGACGAAGACGTGCTCCTGTACGAAACCGGACACATCCCCGGCGCAGTGAAGATCGACTGGCACACCGACCTGAACGATGAAGTGACCCGCGACTACGTGGACGGCGCCGCATTCGCTGAGCTGGCGGCGTCGAAGGGCATCTCGCGCGACAGCACCGTGGTCATCTACGGTGACAAGTCCAACTGGTGGGCTGCCTACGCACTGTGGGTCTTCACCCTCTTCGGCCACCAGGACGTGCGGCTGCTCGACGGCGGCCGGGACAAGTGGATTGCCGAGGGCAGGGAGCTGACCACCGAGAAGCCCGCCCCGGCCAGGGGCGAGTACCCGGTTGTTGAGCGCGACGATGCTCCGATCCGTGCCTTCAAGGAAGATGTCCTGGCCCACCTGGGCAAGCCGCTCATCGACGTCCGCTCCCCTGAGGAATACACCGGCCAGCGCACCCACATGCCGGCCTACCCCGAGGAAGGTGCGTTGCGTGGCGGCCACATTCCCACTGCTGCCTCCATTCCGTGGGCGCGGGCAGCCGCTCCCGATGGAACCTACCGCAGCCGTGAAGAACTCGAAGCCCTCTACCTGGGCGAGGCGGGCCTGAGCGAGGGCGACGACGTCGTGGCCTATTGCCGCATCGGCGAGCGTTCCAGCCACACCTGGTTCGCCCTTAAGTACCTCCTGGGCTTTGACTCTGTCCGCAACTATGACGGTTCGTGGACCGAGTGGGGCAATGCCGTGCGGGTGCCCATCGCCAAGGGCGCGGAACGGGGATCCTTTCCCGTTGCCGTCGGGGTCTGACGGCGCACGGCCAGCGCTACCTGCGTAGACTTGGAATGATGACTACTCAAGCCTTGCCTTCCGCCCTGGCGGCCATTGTGGACGACTTCCAGGCCCTGTCCGAGCCCGAGCGCCTGCAGCTGCTGCTCGAGTTCTCCCAGGGACTGCCGGACCTGCCCGAGCGGCTCAAGGACCACCCCGAGTTGCTCGAGCAGGTGGTGGAGTGCCAGTCCCCTCTGTTCCTGACCATCGAGACGGAGCAAGGCGGAGGCACGTCCGGCACCGTTCGGCTCTACTTCAAGGCTCCTGCAGAGGCTCCCACCACACGCGGCTTTGCCGGCGTCCTGCACGAAGGCCTGGACGGGCTGTCCGCCGAGGAGATCCTCTCGGTGCCTGATGACATGCCTGAACTGCTGGGCCTTACCCGCGCCATCACCCCGCTGCGGATGCGGGGGATGACGGCAATGCTGGGAAGGATCAAGCGCAAGGTCGCGGCTTCGTCCGCCGTGCGCTCCTAGCCACGCAGGGCATCAATGGCACGCAAAAACGCATCACAGGGAACTCCGGCCACCGCCGTACTGGCAGCAGCCGGGGTTCCCTTTGTGTTGCACCCCTACGCCCACGACCCCTCCGCTGCCAGTTACGGGGCGGAAGCAGCCGAGGTGCTGGGCATTGATCCGTCGAAGGTTTTCAAGACGTTGATGGTCGAGGTGGAGGGCAGGCTGGCGGTCGGAATCGTACCCGTCAGCGGCACCCTGGACCTTAAGGCCTTTGCGTCATCACTGGGAGCCAAGAAGGCCGCCATGGCCGACCCCGCTGCAGCCCAGCGCCGCACCGGCTATGTGCTGGGCGGCATCTCGCCGCTCGGCCAGCGGCTCCCCTCCCCTACCGTGCTTGATGACAGCGCGCTGGCGCTGGAAACGCTATTGGTTTCGGGAGGCAAACGGGGCCTGGACATCGAGCTCGCTCCTGCCGACCTCATTCGCCTCACTGACGCCGTCACCGCTCCCATCAGTTCGCTGTCCGCCTCGTAGGAACCGCACGGTCAATCGTCTCGCTGCGGGCCTATAATCGTTGCACCGGCATCACCGCAGAGCAGGGGCGGTAGGGAAGGTCGCGCCATTAGCCGTCCCCGCCGCGGGTGGAGCCATATGTTTACTTGGACGGACCTCATGCTCAAAACTCTGATGTGCAAGACAAACCTTGGGCACCACTGGGTGGCCGAAGCGGACCGCGACGGTAACTTCACGCGGCATTGCGCGTACTGCGGGAAAGTTGATCCGCACGGCGCCCGGTGGTCAGAACGCCTCTCTCAACGCGACCATCCCACCCATTCCAACTACGCGGACCCCTTCACCCCTCCAGACACGCCCGGCGGCTACTGAAGCCGCTTCCCAGCGGTTGAGCATCCCCGGCACATGCCGATTCAAACCGTGCCTTATCCCGCCTGGATCCCACCCGGATTCAGGCGGGGCGCAAGCTGTTGCCGCAGCCATGCCTTCACCACGCTCTCCCACCGTGCAGGATCAACGTTCCACTCCTTCGTGTGCCGCGCATGGTTGAAAGCCTCAAAGGTCACCATGTCCGGATTCCGCTCAGCCAGGAGCGCGGACGGCCCGTAGGGCACGTACTCGTCGTCCACGCTGTGGATGATCAACGTGGGAGTCCGCAGTTCCACTGCACGCGAAACCCAGTCCATGACCTTCAGGTCCACCGGCGCGGAGAGTCCCGTGAGCCGGCGCCCGAGCGGGTGCCCCAGCATAAGCTGCCCGTAGCGGCCAACGAGTGACGGGATTCTGTTGATTTGCGCGTGGTGGGCGAGCACATTGACCCAGTCGGTGACCGGTGCATCCAGCACCATGGCCCGGATCAAATGGCGGTAACGGGACAAGTCAGCAGCCTGCAGGCAGATGGCACCGCCCATGGACCAGCCGAAGAGGACAATCTCCTCGGCCCCGTTGGCAAGTGCGTATTCAATCGCTGCCTCGATGTCCCGCCATTCCGTGGAACCCAGGCCGTAGCGCCCGTCGTCGGCCGATGGGGCGAGCCCGTCATTGCGGTAGGACACCAAAAGGCTGGTCAGGCCCAGCTCCAGCGCGGGCCCGACGGCGCGCAGCGCCTCCTGCCTGCTGGCCCCGCGTCCGTGGACCATCACAGCCCAGGTGCGTGCGGTGCCACCGGCGCGGACCAGCCAGGCGGGTGCCTGCCCCCGGTCCACTTCGATCACCACGTCCTCTGCCGGAAGTCCGGCGGCGGCGGGGTCCGGGTAGACGGCGCCGCTCCACCACCCCCAGCGCGCGGCAGTGAGGTCTCCCGCGTAGACCGCTTCAACTTCGCGCAACACCGTACGTTCAGCCGGCGAATACGAGACGATGCGGCCGATGCGCGCGTGCCCCTTGCCGCCGTCGAAAAAGAATCCGTACACACCGTCAACGGTGGTGTCCTCATTGGCAGCCAGGATCACCTGCTGCCTCTGGCCGTCGCGGATCACGGCCAGCACTTCCTGGTCCGATGCCCGCTGCCTGGCCGGCGTGATGACGCGGCGGGCGAAATACACGGCCAACGCCGACGATCCGGTGGCCAGCAACCCCGCCAATGCCCCGCCCCCGATGGCTCCGCCAATCGCCCACTTCGTCCGCAGCGACATGCCCGCTCCGGAATCCGGGGTACGGGGAGTTGGGGCAGGACCGGTCTGCTGGAAAAGTGCCATGAAACTATTCTTACCGTCCTACCACCCAGAGCCCGTATTTCCGGCGGGCCGGTGGGAATTGCCTGCACCGGCGAAGGAGTGCAGCACCACGGGCACGGGACTAGGCTAAGGCCATGAGTGATCCCATCGTCATCCTGACCGAAGAACCCCTGGGGGCGGACGACCGCCTGAACATCGAGCGCCTGGTGGATGGTTCTGACACCCGGCTCGTGGTGCTGGTACCGGCAAACACTGAGCGGCACCTGCTGGTGGACTTCCTCGAAAACCTCTCCATGCTGGACATTGCCAAGGCATTCCGGGAGCTGACATCCCACGCTCCGGACCCCGCCACGGAACGGGCGCAGGCAGCCGAAACGCTGGCAGTGTCACTGGCCTCGCTGGCGGGACTGGGCGGAGGCGTCACGGGCGAAGTAGTGGACGGCGGGGCGGTCCAGGGCCTGGTAGCCAAAGTCAAGGAAACCGGCGCCGCGCAGGCTGTGGTGATCACCAGGCCGCATGCAGTGGCAGATACGTTCCACACCGACTGGGCCAATAAGGCACAGGACCAGCTGGGCCTCCCCGTCCTGCACCTGTACGCAGGTTCGGGATTTATCGGCGACTCCTGAGCGTTGACAAGGCTATGAGCATCTTCGGTAACAACATTCTGGGAAACAGCATCTTCGGTAACAAGGCCACGGATCCGGCTCCGGAGTCCCCCGCCGCCGAGCCCACCGTGCAAAAGAGCGACGCCGAGTGGCGCGAGGAGCTCACGCCGGAGGAATATCACGTGCTACGGCAGTCCGGGACGGAGCGCCCCTTCACCGGTGAATACTGGGACACCCATACGGCGGGTGTGTACCAGTGCCGCGCATGCGGCGCCGAACTCTTCACCAGCAACGAAAAGTTCGATTCCCACTGCGGCTGGCCTTCCTTCTGGGCACCACTGGCTGAAGGCACCGTCCGCTACATCCATGACCGGACCCTGGGCATGGACCGCGTGGAGGTCCGCTGCGCCACCTGCGATTCCCACCTGGGGCACGTGTTCGACGGCGAGGGGTACGGTACGCCCACGGACCAGCGCTACTGCATCAACTCCGTCTCCCTGAAACTAGTCCCGCAGGAAAAACCGCACGTCAGCGGCGCAGGTATGGAAGCCTGACATTGCTGAACGCTGGGCCTGCAAGCCGTGAAGAGTGCCGCGAGCACAAGGGTTTCTTAGGCTAGGTCCCTTTTCACATTAGTCCTGCTGGTTGCTTGCTACGCTCACCGTAGATAGCAAGCAACCAGAAAGGCAGCCGACGATGACCGAAACACTGATCACCGCCCCCACCGGCATAACCGCGGACAACCAGGACTGGCTCCGGCTTAAGGCCGCGGCCTCTTCCATCCAGTCGTTGCAGGTTAAGGACGGCTCCATCCCCGACGCCGGCGCACATGCAGAAGCCTCCCGGTACGTGGGTGACATCGTGGACGCCGTCCGCGTCCTGGCCCCCGCCTTTCCGCATGATGCCGCCTACCTGGACGCAGTCTGCGCGGACTTTTCCGCCTGGGAAGCCAACGGCTTCAACGTCCCGGACTTCCTGTCTTCGCTCCTGGCCTTCCAGCCGCAGGAACAGCGCCGCGACGGGCTCCAGCACCTGGTGGTCTTTCCGATGTACACCCAGAACGGGAGCAGCAACCGGCTGGTCGAGGCAGTCCTGATCGAGGTGATCTGGCCTGAGTTCATCGCCGGCCTGGAGGCTGGGGAATATTCGAACAAGCTGTTCGTCCCCATCCGTTTCCTGGATTTCACCGCAGGTTATGACACCAACTCCGCGGTGCTGTTCCCCGAAACCGTTGCCGTCCGTGAAACCCCAACCTTCACCTGGGGCGCCATCTTTGCTGACCGCGAGGCTGCCCGGTTCCGCCGCGTGCTCAAGGCGGCCGCCGAGACCACCAGCCTGGAACTTCCCGAGGGTGCCGCGGAACTGCTCGCCGACCAGGACCTGACGGAAGCAACCTTTGTGATGTGGGACCTCATCCACGACCGCACCCACATGCGCGGCGACCTGCCGTTCGATCCGTTCATGATCAAGCAGCGGATGCCCTACTTCCTGTACTCCCTCGAAGAGCTGCGCTGCGACCTGACGGCCTTCCGTGAATCTGTCCGCATCGAGAAGGACGAGGACGCCGATCCGGAAGCCCGCCGCCATGCCAAGCTGGTGCAGTACGCCATCATCTTCGACCGGATTTTCCGCTTTGCCATTACCGGCAGCCGGGTCCGAAACTACGACGGACTGGGCGGCCAGCTCCTGTTCGCCTGGCTGCACCAGCAGCATGTCCTGCACTGGACCGACACCCGGCTCACCATCGACTGGGACGAAGTAGCTGACGCCGTCATCGCCCTGGGTGCCAGCATCGACGAACTGTACTGGCGCTCCATCGACCGCCCGAAAACTGCGCACTGGATCGCGGCGTACGAGTTGGTTTCGGCTACCGTTACGCCCAACCCGGCTTCCGTCTGGGCGAAGGGCCCTGACGCGCTGGCCCTGGCCGGTCCGCCGCGCGGCCTGACGGACCAGGTGCTGGATGACGAGTTCCCGCTGTCCATGTTCTACGAAGCACTGGAGAAAAAGATGCGCCCTGTCATTGAGTCGACTGCCGGCATCACCGGAGCTTCCGCACTGTGACAGAAGAGTCGGGGAACCAGGCACCGGACAGGGCTGCAGCCGGGACGCCTGGTGCCCCGCGCCTGAACGTCCTGGTGACCGGCGGCAGCGGAGCGTCCGGCATCGCCGTCGCCCGGGCGCTTCACGCCGCAGGCCATCGGGTCTTCACCGTGGGTTCGGACCAGGCAAGGATCGACGCCGCGGCGGAAAAGGCGGGCGACGGCGTCACGGGCCTTGTGTGCGACCTGTCCCGGCTGGAGGACGTGCGGCAACTGCGCAAGGACGTGTCATCCTCTGCCGGCACCATTGACTCCGTCATCCACCTGGTGGGCGGCTGGCGTGGCGCCACAGGCATTGCCGACCAGACAGACGAGGACTGGGATTTCCTGGAACGCGGCGCCATCACCACGCTCCGGAACGTGTCCCGCATCTTCTTCGACGATATCGCTGCGTCCCCTTACGGCCGCTTCGCAATGGTGTCCTCCACCGCCGTGGCCAAGCCGACGGCGGCCACTGCCAGCTATGTTGCTGCCAAGGCCGCAGCCGAAGCGTGGACCATGGCCATGGCGGACGGCTTCCGGCGGGCCAACGCCGTTGCCGGAAAGGAGACTGCAGGCAACCACCCTGCCGCCAACGCTTCTGCCGGGAACACCGGTCGCGGGGAGGCGGCCGCCGTCGTCCTGGTGGTCAAGGCCCTCGTGGACGATGAGATGCGCCGGAACCACCCGGAGCGGAAGTTTCCCGGCGCAACTGACGTCGAAGACCTGGCCCGCGCGGTCGTCGGACTCTTCGACACCCCGGCCGGCGGCCTGAACGGCAGCCGGCTCGTGCTGGCCCCCTGAGAGTCGGTTCCCTGCCTGCAGGGCGCCCGACTGTATTTAGACTGAAAGCGTGAGCAAAGCCATGACAACAACAGCAGAAACTGCCGCCGGAACCCGGCTGCACGATCCCACCATCCGCGGATTCGCCTCGGACAACTACTCCGGGGTACATCCGGAGGTCCTCGTGGCCCTTGCCGCCGCCAACGACGGCCACCAGGTCTCGTACGGGGAAGACGACTACACCGCCAGGCTGCAGGAACTGATGGAGGAACACTTCGGGCCCGGCATCGAATGCTTCCCGGTCTTCAACGGAACGGGCGCCAACGTTTTGTCGCTGCAGTCGCTGCTCCCCCGCTGGGGCGCCGTGGTGTGTGCCTCCACCGCCCACATCAACATGGACGAGAACGGCGCGCCGGAACGGATTGGCGGCATCAAGCTCCTGCATGTCCCCACCCCGGACGGCAAGCTCACACCCGAACTGATCGACCGGGAGGCCTGGGGCTGGGGCGACGAGCACCGCGCCCAGCCGCTGGCCGTCTCCATCACGCAGACCACGGAGCTCGGAACCTGCTACACGCCGGAAGAGGTGCGGGCCATCGCGGACCACGCACATGCCAAGGGGATGAAGCTGCACATGGACGGCGCCCGGCTGGCCAATGCGGCGGCCCACCTCCAGGTCCCGCTGCGGGCCTTCACCCGCGACGCCGGCGTGGACATTCTTTCCTTTGGCGGCACGAAGAACGGGCTCTTGTTCGGTGAAGTGGTGGTGGCCTTGAACCCGGAGGCCGCCCATGGGCTGGTGTACCTGCGGAAGATGAACATGCAGCTGGCGTCGAAGATGCGCTTTATGTCGGCCCAGTTCATCGCCCTCCTGGAAGGTGACCTCTGGCTGCGGTCCGCCTCCCACGCAAACGCCATGGCCACCAGGCTCCGCACCGCCGTCGACACCATTGACGGCGTGCAGCCGACGCAGAAAACCGAGTCCAACGGCGTCTTTGCCATCCTGCCGGAAGGGGTGGCGGACCGGCTGCGGAAATCGTTCCGTTTCTATGACTGGAACGAGGCCGCCGGGGAAGTCCGGTGGATGTGTTCATTCGATACCACCGAGGAGGACATTGATGCCTTTGTGGCAGCAATCCGCCATGAGCTCCGCGCTGACGGCAGCGGGCAGTCCAGCTAGACGGCGCCTGGTGACGGCGAGCCTTCCCGCCGTCACCAGCATGGTTGCGTAACCTGCGAAGGTGAACGCACTTGACAAGGTTCCCCCGGAATTTCTCCACGCCTTGGGAACCCTCAGGAAAGCCCAGTGCCGCGGGGAACTCCACCTGGCGGAGATTCCCGCGCCTGCACGGCTGGCGCCCTTCGCCGTAGCGCTTGGCGCGGAAGTCCTGGCACCGGGGCCCGGCACCGCGACTCCCCTGCACGGCCCGGCCGCCATGGCGCTGGCGGCCGCGTCGGGAACAGCGGACGACGACACAGAGTTGGCCACGGGCCGCTTCATCCTGCTCCACGACCCCGAAGGCTCTGCAGTCTGGGACGGCGAGTTCCGCATCGTCACCTACATCCGGGCCCAGCTGGAGCCGGAGATGGGCAACGACGAGATGCTGGGAACGGTGGCATGGACGTGGCTGGTGGAGGCGCTCGAGAACCACAAGGCACCGTACAGAGCGGCCGGCGGCACAGCCACCAGGGTCCTGTCCGAAAGCTTCGGAACACTTGCGGAGCGGCCCGGCTCCATCGACATTGAGCTGCGCGCCTCCTGGACCCCCGCGACTTCGGACGTGACGGCACACCTCGAAGCCTGGTCCGACATGGTGTGCACTTTCGCCGGTTTACCGCCGCTCCCCGAGGGTGTCACCCCGCTCCCGCACCGGCGCCGGACCTAGCCGGATGTCCAGTGGCGGGCGCGGCGCGGCCCGAAAGGCAGTCCGGAACCGGCCGGCCGGTAAACTAAAGGCATCATGACCCCTAACAATCCGGAAAACACCACGGCCGGCGCTCCGGCTGCTGATACCGCACCCCAGATCACGGTGGAAGGCTTTGACAGCTCCATCCCCGAAATCGTCGAGCTCGATTCGCCCCGCGACGGCGTTCCGCTGGTCATCGAAACGCAAGCCGGGCTGGAGAGGTGCGCAGCCGCCATCGCCGCCGGGACTGGTCCGGCCGGCGTTGACGCAGAGCGCGCCTCCGGCTTCCGCTACGGGCAGCGTGCCTTCCTCGTCCAGATCCGCCGCGAAGGCGCCGGAACCTGGCTGATCGACCCCGAACCGTTCGACAACCTGGCCATCATCAACGAATCCCTCCGCGGCGTCGAATGGATCCTGCATGCGGCGAGCCAGGACCTGCCCTGCCTGTCCGAACTCGGCATGTGGCCGGACAAGCTTTTTGACACCGAACTGGCCGCCCGCCTGGCAGGCCTGCCCAGGGTAGGCCTTGCCGCCGTTATCGAACAGCTGCTGGGATTCGGGCTGGCCAAGGAGCACTCGGCCGCCGACTGGTCCACCCGGCCCCTTCCCGAACCCTGGCTCCGGTACGCCGCACTGGACGTCGAGGTCCTGACCGAACTGCGCGAAGAGCTCATTGAACTGCTGGAGGCCGACGGCAAACTGGAGTACGCGCAGCAGGAGTTCGCCGCGATCCTGGATGCCGGACTCGCTCCGCCGCGCGTGGACCCCTGGCGGAAAACGTCCGGCCTTCACCAGATCCGCGACCGGCGGCAGCTGGCGGCCGTCCGGGAGCTGTGGCTGGAACGGGACTCCCTGGCGCAGAAGAGGGACGTTGCCCCTGGAAGGCTCATCCCGGACTCTGCCTTAGTGGCCGCGGCCAAGGCCATGCCGTCCACGGTGCCCCAACTGCTGGGCACCAAGGGCTTCCACGGGCGGGCGGCGCAGCGCGAAGCTCCCCGGTGGCTGCGCTGCATCGCGACGGCCCGGGACCTGGAAGAGCTTCCGCCGCTGCACCTGGCCACTAATGCGCCGCCGCCGCCACGGGTCTGGGCCGACCGCGACCCTGAGGCTGCTGCACGGCTGGCCACCGCCCGGCCACTGCTGCAGGAGAAAGCCGACCAGCTGAACCTTCCCCTGGAGAACCTACTGACCCCCGACTACCTGCGCCGGGTGGCGTGGCGGCCCCCTGCGGAGATCAGCGAAAAATCAGTAGCGGCGGAACTGCGTGCCCTCGGCGCACGCGCATGGCAGGTGGAACTTGCGGCGCCACTGATCACGCACGCCTTCCTCAACCCGCAGCCGCTGCCGCCGAAGGAACCCAAACCGGACGCCGCTCCGGCAGCCCGCCAATAGGTCCCGCTGACGGCCACGGCCTCCCAAACCCAAACGCTCTCTCAGTTGATGGACAAATATTGACAGCGCTCTCTCACTTTTTCAAAGAGAGTGGGAGAGCGTTTGCCAATAATGTGCATTAAGTGCGAGAGCGTCCTTTCAATCCCGGGCCTTGCGGCCTAAGTTACTCGCGAGTAACATCGGGGGTACTGCCGTTCAGCTGCCTGCGCCATGCGGCGCGCACTGACGCCTACGTCTCGATGAGGAGTTACACGTGAGCAACAACGGAAGCAGCGCGTCCAACCGCACTGTCCGGGACGTCGTTTTTGTCGACGGCCTCCGCACGCCCTTCGGCCGGGCGGGAGAAAAAGGCATCTATGCCGGCACCCGGGCCGATGACCTGATAGTGAAGTGCCTCCGCGAGCTGCTGCGCCGGAACCCTTCGCTGCCGCCGGCACGCATCGACGAAGTGGCCATCGCGGCCACCACCCAAAGCGGGGACCAGGGCCTGACCCTCGGACGGACAGCGGCCCTTCTCGCGGGACTCCCCCGTACTGTTCCGGGGTTTGCCATCGACCGCATGTGCGCCGGGGCCATGACGGCCGTAACCTCCACCGCAGGCGGGATCGGTTTTGGCGCCTACGACGTTGTGATCGCCGGCGGCGTCGAGCACATGGGCAACCACCCCATGGGCTCCGGGGCGGACCCCAACCCGCGGTTTATGTCCGAGCGGCTCGTCGATCCGGCAGCGCTGAACATGGGCAACACCGCCGAGAACCTGCACGACCGTTTTCCCTCCATCACCAAGGAACGGACGGACGCATACGCGGTGGCGTCGCAGGAGAAGTTTGAAGAAGCCCGCCGCGACGGCAAGATCCAGCCGGACCTGGTGCCGGTAGCAACCCTGAAGCCCGGCCAGGGCTGGACCCTGAACACGGTGGATGAGCCGCCGCGCCCCGGCACTACCCTGGCTGACCTCGCCAGCCTCCGCACCCCGTTCCGCGCCCACGGCCGTGTCACCGCAGGAAACGCGGCAGGCCTGAACGACGGCGCCACTGCGGCCATCCTGGCATCGGCCGAAGCCGCCGTCGAACTGGGCTTGCCGGTCCGCATGCGCCTGGTTAGCTACGCCTACGCCGGCGTTGAGCCCGAGGTGATGGGCATCGGTCCTGTTCCCGCCACGGAGAAGGCCCTGAAGAATGCGGGGCTCTCCATCGGGGACATCGGGCTGTTCGAAATCAACGAAGCCTTCGCCGTCCAGGTGCTGAGCTTCCTGGAACACTTCGGCATTGCCGACGACGATCCCCGGGTTAACCGTTACGGCGGAGCCATCGCGGTGGGCCACCCCCTCGCTTCATCCGGAGTGCGGCTCATGAACCAGCTGGCCCGGCAGTTCGAGGAAGACCCCTCGGTCCGTTACGGGATCACCACCATGTGCGTGGGACTGGGAATGGGTGCCACTGTTATCTGGGAGAACCCGCACCACGCCGACTACAGCGGAGCCCGGCCAGCGGAATCCGCCATCACCGAAGCCGTTTCCGAAGGAGCAGCATGAGCGCCGCAGATTTCACCAAGCTTGCCGACCTCTTCCCCCATGAAACCGTGACGCATTCCTATGTCCAGGACATCGAACTCCCGGGCCCGGCCGGAAAGCCCGGCCCCGGCACGTTCGCCCTCATTACGCTGGACAACGGCCTGGACCACTCCAAGCCCACCACACTGGGGCCCAACACGCTGGTGGAACTGGGCACGGTGCTCGAGGAACTCCGGGAGCGGGCACGCCGGGGCGACATCGTGGGAGTGGGAGTCACGGGCAAGCCCTACTACCTGGTGGCCGGCGCAGACCTCTCTACTGTTAAGACCCTGGACAAACGCGAGCACGGGTTGTGGATGGCGCAACTGGGCCACGAGGTCTACAGCACCCTGGCCAACCTGGGCGTGCCCAGCTTCGCCTTCATCAACGGCGCAGCGCTGGGCGGCGGCCTGGAGATAGCCCTCCAATCCACCTATCGCACAGTGTCCACGGGAGCGGGGGCACTGGCGCTGCCGGAAGCTTTCATAGGGCTGGTGCCCGGCTGGGGCGGCGTCTACATTCTGCCCCGACTGATCGGCCCGGAAAACGCCGTGAAGGTCATGATCGAAAACCCCCTGAGCAACAACAGGACTCTCAGCGGCCCGGAAGCCTTCTCGCTCGGCATCGCCGACGCCATGTTCGAGCCTGCGGATTTCCTGGAGCAGTCCCTCGCCTGGGCCGCGAAAGTCATCACAGGCGAGGTGGCGGCGGAACGCCCCAACGCCGTCGAGCCCGCAGATCCGGACACCGCAGCCCGCTGGGCGGCGGCCGTAGCTGCCGGGCGGGCACTGGTTGAAGCCAAAACGTCCAACGCAGCACCGGCGCCGGCCAGGGTCCTGGACATCCTCGAAGCCAACCGCACCATGAGCCAGACCGAGTCCGCGGCGCTGGAGTGCGAAACCCTCGCCGAACTCATGCAGACCGACGAGTTCCGCGCCGCCGTTTACGCCTTCCTGGACCTGGTCCAGAAGCGGTCCAAGCGCCCGGCCGGCGCCCCCGACCGCAAGCTGGCCCGGCCCGTCACGAAGGTGGGCGTCGTTGGCGCCGGCCTGATGGCCAGCCAGCTGGCACTGCTCTTCGCCCGCCAGCTCAAGGTGCCGGTGGTCATGACAGACATCGACCAGGCCCGGGTGGACAAAGGGGTGGGCTACGTCCACGCCGAAGTGGACAAGCTCCTGGGCAGGAAGCGGATCAGCCAGGACGCCGCCAACCGCACGAAGGCGCTGGTGACAGGTTCCGTTTCCAAGGACGTTTTCGCCGATGCCGACTTCGTGATCGAAGCCGTATTTGAAGAGCTGAACGTCAAGAAGCAGGTGTTCGCCGAGCTCGAGGCCATTGTTACGCAGGAATGCATTCTGGCCACCAACACGTCCTCCTTGTCCGTCACGGCCATGGCAGAGGACCTCCGGCACCCGGAACGGCTGGTGGGCTTCCACTTCTTCAACCCGGTGGCCGTGATGCCGCTGCTGGAAATCGTCCGCGCCCCCAAGACCGACGACGCCGTACTGGCCACCGCCTTTGAGCTGGCCAAGTCCCTCAAAAAGACCGGGGTGCTTGTCAAGGACGCCGCGGCGTTCGTCGTCAACAGGATTCTGCTGCGGCTGATGGGCGAAGTGACGGCCGCCTTTGATGAGGGAACCCCCGCCGAGGTGGCGGACAACGCGTTGCGGCCCATGGGCCTGCCCATGACACCTTTCACGCTCGGCGCCATGGTGGGGCTTCCCGTTGCCCAACACGTCCAGGAGTCGCTGCACGCCGCGTTTGGTGATCGGTTTACCGTTTCTGCCAACCTGCAGAAACTGATCGACAACGGAGTGAAGAGCCTGTGGGCCCCCGGTCCGAACGGCGCACAGGAGATTCCACAGTCCACGTTGTCACTGATGTCCTTCGGGACCAGCCCCTCAAGCGCCGACGAAGTCCTGCGCCGCACCCAGGATGCCCTCGCCGAGGAAATCGGCCTGATGCTGGAGGAAGGGGTGGTGGCAGGGCCGGAAGCCATCGACCTCTGCATGATCCTCGGCGCCGGCTGGCCGATGTTCCTGGGCGGCATCACACCCTACCTTGACCGGGTGGGCGCCTCCGAGCGAGTCAACGGCAAACGGTTCCTTCCGCCGGGTGTGGCGTCCCGGCCCGCCGGGACCCCAACAGGCCGGCCCGCCAGCTGAGATTGGCCTGCCCCGCCCAGGAGTTCGTTCACCAGCGCAGGGGCTTCGTCCGGTTCTTCCGGACGGAGCCCCTTGCCTTGGACGGGGCTGCTTGCCTTGACCGCGTCAGCCTCCCGGCAGCCGCCCGCCCTCGAGCGTCAACAGGCGGTCCGCCGCGGTGCGGGCGTAGGGGACGTCGTGGGTGACCAGGACGACGGCGGCACCCGCCGCTGCGGCGGACCGTACTGCCTTGTCCAGCACAGCCAGGCCGTCACCGTCCAGGGCAACCGTGGGCTCGTCCAGGGCGATAACCGACGGCCTGCGGGCGAGGACCGTGGCCAGCGCCAGCAGCCGCTGCCCTGACGCCGGCAGCTCGGCCGGGTGGTCGTGGGCAGCCCCGGATAGACCTACGGCGGCCAGGGCAGCAGCGGTTCTTTCCGCCGCCTCGCCTGCACCGAACCGGCGGTCGAGGCCGAACCGGACCTCACGGGCAGCAGTCCGTTCGAAGAGCTGGTCGCGCGGGTTCTGGAAGAGAAGCCCCACGGAAGCGGCCACCTCCCCAACCGGCAGTCCGGCAATGTCCTTCCCGTTAACGAGGACGGAGCCGGACGTGGGCTGCAGCAGTCCGTTGAATTGGCGTAAGAGCGTGGATTTACCCGCACCGTTCGGTCCGGTCACGGCAACGATCTCCCCCGGCTGGAGCACAAGGTCGATGCTTTGCAGCACGGTGCCGTGCTGTTGCCCGCCGGCTTTACCACTGATTGCCCGGGCTTTCCTGCCGCGGCCTGCTGTGGCCGGGTAGGAGAAGTGGACGCCGCGGAGCTCCAGGACAGGGGCAGCAGCAGCCCTCACCTGGCGGGCGGCTGCCCGGGACGCCGGCATGTTGAAATTCCTGTTTGCAACCGGCCGCCGGATGCCGGCCGGCAGACGCTCCGGCGCCGTCATCAGTTCTGCGGGTGCGCCGCTCACCGCGACGGTGCCCGCGTCCAGGACAATCCAACCGTCGGCCTCGAGCAGCACCTCATCGATCGCCTGGCTCAGGACGACGACGGCGGTCCCGCCGTCCACGAGCTTGCGGAGCAGCAGCGCTAGTTCGCCCGCCCCGGCTGTGTCAAGGGAGGCAAAGGGCTCGTCCAGGACCAGCACCGCGGGCTCCAGTATGACTGCACAGCCGATGGCCAGGCGCCGCAGTTGGCCGCCGGAAAGCGTGCCCGGGTGGCGTTCCAGCAGCCCGGCAAGTCCCAGCACGCCCGCGGTGCGATCTACGGCTTCGCGCATGGCGGCCCGGTCCCTACCGGCATTCTCCAGGCCGAACGCCAGTTCTTCGGCCACAGTGGCGCGGACCGTGGAAAGGGCGGTGGAGGCGTCCTGCGGAACGAAACCCACCCGCTCACCCCACCTGGCAGGGTCGATGCGGGGGTCGTGCGCGGTTCCGTTGAAGTGCAGGCGGGTTCCCGCGAGTTCGAGGTGTCCTGCCAGGCTTCCGCCTGCTCCGGGAGACAACCAGCCCGCAAGGAGCCGGCCAAGCGTAGACTTACCGCTTCCGGACCCGCCGAGGATCGCGGTGTACGTCCCGGGGGCAAATGAGACGTCCACGCCGCGCAGGACTGGCGCGTCATCGTCGTGGAAGGCAAAACTCCTGATGCTGGCGGCGAGGGCATTGGAGGTCTTCACCTAGCCACCCGCCAGCCACAACCGGGCCGCCACGGCAGCCGCCGCGGCCAGCACCAGCAGGACACGGAGCCAACGCTCCACAACCGGATCCGGGACGTCCCGGTAGCTGGTGCGGTGGCCGGTGCCGCCGAATCCGCGGGCCTCCAGGGCCGCGGCGCGGACGGCAGCGTCTTCCACCAAAGCAGAGACCAGCGGAACCGCCTGGAGCCGGAATGCGGCAATCCGGTGCAACAGGCCGCGCCGGATCACCAGCCCCCGGGATTCCTGGGCCTGCCGGATACGGTCCAGCCGGGACGTGATAGCCGGGAGCAGGGTCAGGGTTGACGCCAGCACGAAGGCAAACCGGCCCTGCACGCCTTTCGCGGAGAGCGCCGCGACCAGGTCCGGCACGCTGACACTGACGGAGAACACCAGCAGGGCCAGGACGGCAGCCGAAACCTGCGCCGCCCGCTCAAATGCAAAGGAAAGCCCTTCAGCGGTGACGCGCGCAGGGCCCCACTGGGCGAGGATGATTTGCCCTTCCGGGAAAAACAGGCCGTGCAGGACCAGCAACGACAAACACAGCGGCACCAGCACGGCAGCTGCCGCAGGCAGGAGCCGCCGGAGCGTGCCTACCACGGCCGAAAGGCCGAGGGCGCCCGCGATCACGGCGAGGGACAGCGGCCAACTGGCTGCCGCCGTCGTCATCACCGCCGTGCTGCCGGCAGCCGCGAGGGATGTCAGCGGATGCAGTCGCATGGGCAGGAGGTCAGGAGTCCTGTCCGGGAGTCCGTCCGGCCAGCACACGGTGCCGCCGGACAAACGGGAACTGCAGCGTTGCACGGCGGGGCAGGGCGTAGACCAGCACGGCCACCACGGTAAACACGATGGCTTTGTCCATGGGATCGGAGATCAGGGCCTGCTTGGTGATGGCGGCGAGCAGGGTGTCCCCCATGGAGCGGAAGGCGCTGACGATGGCTCCGGTGGCAACCCCGGACGTGCCGCCGAAGACGAAGGCCGCCACCGGGGCGGACACGACGCCGCCGATGATCCCGGTAGCGAATCCGGCTACGGGCGCGAGGTAGAAACGGCGGAAGAGTCCGTAGCGTGCAGCCACGCCAGCGAGGCAGCCGATAAGTGCGGCGCCGGCAGCGAAGGGCAGCACCGTCGGGTTGAAGAAGGACCAGACGATGCTGCTCAACGCGCCGGTTGCCGCGCCGGCCGCCGGCCCCGCGAGGACCGCGATCAGTACGGTACCGATCGCATCGAGGTAGAACGGGACCAGGGTGCTGCCCACGAACTGGCCGAGCACGATGTTCAGCACCAGGGCAACGGGGATCAGCACCACGGTGGACGTCGGCAGGGCCGGCAGGACAGCAACGATGAGCAGAACGGCGCCCACGAGGAAACCGGACAGGGCGATCAGGGCGGAGGCGCTTCCCGGCCCGCCAGTGATGTCGGTGGGCTGGTTGAGGACCAGGTAGATGTAGGTGCCGGCGATGGCCAGGGCACCGAGGATTTCCAGCAGCCGGCGTTTGCGGGCGGCGGCCGGTGCCGGAGATGGAAGCGTCAGGGAGGGCGATGACATGGAGTTCCTTCGGGGTGCGCACGGCCGGCCCGGGAATCCGGGGCCGGAATGGAACGCTGCCTATGTCACCTCGGCAGCTGCCGCCAGGCAGCTGCGCCTGTCCGGTCCGCGGACTATTCTACCGCGGCAGTCCGGGGGCTTTGCGAAGGTTGTTGGGCTCAGCCCAGACGCCGGGCGAGGCCCCCGACGGCGGACACCAGCTCCCGGAACGCAGCTTCCGGATAGTTGGTGGACACGACACGGGCGTTTGGCGGCTGGCCCCAGAGCCCGCGGAAGTCAGCCACGGTGGTGCCGATCAGCATCCGGGAGCCGGTTTCCACGTCCACAGTTGCCGGACGGGCTTCGAAGTCGAGCGTGCCGGCGGCAACTCCTGCGGCGAAGTAGTCGTGGACGTGGGCCAGGTAACCCTGGTCGTAGTGGCGGTGGAACTCGAAATAGAACCGCAGCGCATCGGACAGGTGCCGGATCAAGGTGTTGTCCGACGTGCTGGGCTGGCCCTCGGGCTGTTCCGGCAGCACCAGTTCAGGCACCGTTGCCCCGGCCGCCTCAGCCAGTTGGCGGACATGCGCGGGGTGGAGCTCCATCCGCTCCGTGGTGTCCAGTGAACAGACGATGGGAAGCTTTTCCAGCGGCCGGCCCTGGAACGCGGCATAGACTTCCTTGGCCGCGTGCGGGTCCACGTGCGTGTTCCATTCCGCGGTGGGCGTTGTATTGCCCTGGTGGTAGAAGCTGCCGCCCATGATCACCACTTTGGCCAACAGTTCCGGCAGCCGGGGTTCCTTCCGCAGGGCCAGCGCGAAGTTGGTCAGGGGTGCGGTGATGAGGGCGGTGAGCTCCCCCGGACGGGCCCTCGCGTGCTCCACCCACAGGTCGACGGCGTTCCGCTCCGAGACTTGGCCGGCCGGTTCCGGCAGGACGGCGTGGCCGATGCCCTGCGGACCGTGCGTTTCGGGAGTGGTCAGCAGCTCAATGGCCAGCGGCTCGCGCGCACCTATGGCCACTTCCACTCCCTTGCGGCCGCAAATTTCCAGCAGGGCCAGGGTGTTGCGCGCCACCTGGTCCACGTCAACGTTTCCGGGGGTGGCGGTGACGCAGACGAACTCGGCGTCAGGCAGGGCGGCAAGGTAGGCCAGGGCCAGGGCGTCGTCGATACCCGTGTCCACGTCGAGCAGGAAGGCGGTCATGACGGTCCTAGAACAGAGCTACCTTCGGGGCGGGAGGGAAAATACTGTCCAGCTCGGCGAGGTCCTTTTCCGTGGGAAGCCAGTCCGCTGATTCCGCGTTCTGCCGGACCTGTTCGGGCCTTGTGGCGCCCGCGATGACACTGGCCACGGCCGGCTGTGCTGCCAGCCAGGAGAACGCAACCTGGATCTCGGTCAGTCCGCGTTCCCTGGCAAAGCTGCTGAAGCTGTCCAACTGGTCCCAGTCGGCGTCGTGGACCAAATGTGTGCGGGTGTGGCTGAGCCGGGAGCCGTCCGGGGCGTGGCCGGGCGCGTACTTGCCGGTCAACAGGCCATTGGCGAGGGGGAAATACGGCAGGACGCCCAGTCCGAACTCCGCTGCGGCCGGCGTTACCTCAAGCTCGGCCCTTCGGTCCAGGAGGTTGTAGTGGTTCTGGGCGGAGATGAAGCGGGCGCTACCCAGTTCGCGGGCCACGTACTCCGCCTGCGGGATCTCCCAGCCGGCCCGGTTGGAGTGTCCGATGTAGCGGACCTTGCCGCTGGTGACCAGGGCATCCAGGGCGGACAGGGTTTCGTCGATGGGAGTGAGCGGATCCGGGGTGTGGAACTGGTAAAGGTCGATCCAGTCGGTGCCCAGCCTCAGCAGCGAGGCCTCCACCGCCTGGATGATGTAGCGGCGCGAGCCACGGGCACCGAAGTCCGGGCCGCTGGCCCCCTTCATGTCCATGCCAAACTTGGTGGCCACGACGACCTCGGCCCGCCTGGTGCCGAGGGCCTTGCCGAGCATCGTTTCGCTGAGGCCGGGTTCCCGGCCGTAGGTGTCGGCGACGTCGAACAGGGTGATCCCGGCATCCACCGCCGCGCGGACCACCGCGTCCGTGGCCCCCTGCGTCTCGGTGGCAGTGTTCGCACGGCCCAGGTTGTTGCAGCCCAGCCCGACGGTGGAGACGGTGAGGCCGGACTTTCCGACGCGGCGGTAGGTGGTCACATACGCTCCTAGAGGCTGAAGGTGTTGGCGGGCTTGGCCGAGTGCTTGAGCTTGAAGTTTTGCGGATCGCTGTAGGGCGCTGCGCCGATGCTGAGCTTGGTGAAGTCCAGGTCCTCGCCGCGGCTGCAGACCTTGATGGCGGCGACTGCCTTGTTGACGTCCGGGCAGAGACAGAAGATGTTGAGTTTGTA
Organism: Arthrobacter sp. MDT2-3; assembly: GCF_059090465.1. Taxonomy (NCBI): domain Bacteria; kingdom Bacillati; phylum Actinomycetota; class Actinomycetes; order Micrococcales; family Micrococcaceae; genus Arthrobacter; species Arthrobacter sp. MDT2-3. Next base: position 53,396 of record NZ_JBNHFS010000007.1, read on the forward strand.
GTCAGTGAATTCAGAGCGTTCCACCGTGCCGAGTCCGCGCCAGGCGAGATGGCTGATCAGCGCGTCCGTTGCCTTTTCTTCGAGGTAGCGGTCCCTGTCGGTGCCCTCCCGGGTTTTCAGCGCGAACTGGGCCACAACCCAGAACTGTTCCTCGTCCGGAATTTCCGCGTATCCGTCTTCGGCGCACTGGACTGCAAATGCGTCCAAAAGGCCCTCGGCTGCCTCCGGGTCCGGTACGTCGGTCTCCTCGGTTTTGCTCTGGTGCCCCACAGCCCCGTAATTCATCACGAACTGGTTGTAATCCTCATCGAACCAGGCCTCCCGGAAATGGAGGGTGCCCTCTTCGTCGCGTTTGTAGACCCTGACAATGCCGCTCATAACCGTCCCTTTGTAAACCATTCGACGTCGGTGCCGTCGAATGGTGCCTGCTGTGCCTCGACGGCCTGGTAAAGCTGGTCCGCGCAGGCCTCGAGTGTTTCCACCAGGGCTGCGGGGTAATCCATGGACACGCGGTGTTCGGCGAACTCGTCCTCGTCGTCGATGAACACGCCGCGGCCTGTTGTCCGGACCACGTCCAGGTCCATGTCGATCACGTGGAACTCCGTGACGCCCGGCCGGATCCGGTGCCATTCGTGTGCCACGGCCAGGTCGATGTAGATCCGTACACCGCCGGGGTGGGCGTTGTCATAGAACGTGGCCACCCAGTCGCCTTCGCGCGGGACCAGGAGGACGGCGTCGGACCTGGTGTAGAAGGCGGCACCGGGACGGGAGCAGAATTCGTTGGTTCCCTGGAAGATCCACCAGCCGTGGCGGTCCTCGCCCAGGTAGCGCCCGGGGACAACCCAGTGCGCCTTGCCGTTCCATTTCCTGTTCCGGGCGACCACCAGCTGGCCGGGCTCAAGGTGCCGCGGTTCGCGGCTTGGTCCGGCCTGGTCCTCAGCTTCCGGCTCGGCCACCACACCCGGATACTTCAGTAGGTCCTCTCCCCTCACAGGATCGGAAGGCTGCCGGTGGTGGGGTGCTGCTGGCCTGGCAGGGGACGCGCAAAGGGGACCTTTGTCCCGAGAACCTGGGCAACGACGTCGTGCGTTATCTGCTGGGCAGTCAGGCCCACACGTTCCAGCACCTGGCTGCGGGTGCCGTGGTCCAGGAACTCAACCGGCAGGCCCACCTCGTTCAGGGCGGTGTCCACGCCGGCTGCGCGCATCTCCTGACGGATCCGGGAGCCGACGCCGCCGGCACGCACGCCGTCCTCGATGCAGATGACCAGGCGGTGGTGCGATGCCAGCGCGATGATGGACCGCGGAACGGGAAGAACCCAGCGCGGGTCCACCACCGTGGTACTGATGCCCTGCGCGCCAAGCCGGTTGGCTACGTCGAGGGCGAGCTCGGACATGGCGCCCACGGAGATGATCAGGACGTCATTCTCGGTGGAACCGCTGGGCCTGCGGGACAGGATGTCCACGCCGTCGCTGAGGCGTTCCAGCGCTTCGACTTCGGCGCCGACGGATCCCTTGGAGAAGCGGACCACTGTGGGAGCGTCGCTGATGGCCACGGCTTCGCGGAGTTCCTCGCGCAGCCTGCTCGCGTCACGGGGTGCGGCCAAGTGGAGGCCCGGGACAATCTGGACCATGGACATGTCCCACATGCCGTGGTGGCTGGCGCCGTCCGGCCCGGTGACGCCTGCGCGGTCCAGGACGATAGTGACGCCGGCCTTGTGCAGGGCAACGTCCATCAGGAGCTGGTCGAAGGCCCGGTTCAGGAAGGTGGCGTAGACGGCAACCACGGGGTGCAGGCCACCGAAGGCCATACCGGCCGCGGAGGTCAGGGCGTGCTGTTCGGCGATGCCGACGTCGATCACCCGGTCCGGGTGCCGGGCCGCGAACTTGTGCAGGCCCACGGGAATGAGCATGGCGCCGGTGATGCCGACGACGTCCTTCCGCTCATCGGCGATCGCAGCGATCTCGTCAGCGAAAACGGAGGTCCAGGACTGGGCCCCGGCGGTGCCGGTGGGTTCCCCGGTTTCGGGGTCGATGATGCCCACGGCGTGGAACTGGTCCGCCTCATGCGCGCGCGCCGGAGCGTAGCCGTGGCCCTTTTCGGTCATGGCATGCACGATCACGGGCCCTGCGTAGTGCTTTGCCGTGGCCAGTGCGTGCTCCATGGCCTCGAGATTGTGGCCGTCCACCGGGCCGATGTACTTCATGCCGAGGTCTTCGAACATGCCTTGCGGCGCCCACCAGTCCTTGATGCCCTTCTTCATGGCATGCAGGCTCTTGTAGGTGAACTGGCCCGCTGGGCCCCCGTCCTGGAGCTTCTTCTTCCACCAGTCCAAGGCGCGTTCGTACGCCGGCGTGGTGCGGAAGGAATCAATGGTGGGGCGCAGGGACGCGAGGTAATCGGCAAAGCCACCCACTGTGGGGGCGTAAGAGCGGCCGTTGTCATTCACTACGATGACCACGCGGCGCCGCTTGTCCGCGGCGATGTTGTTAATGGCTTCCCAGGCCATGCCCCCGGTGAGGGCACCGTCTCCGACGACGGCAACGACATGCCGGTCGCCTTCACCGGTGAGCTGGCGGGCGCGGGAGATACCGTCGGCCCAGGACAGCGACGATGAGGCGTGCGAGCTTTCCACGATGTCGTGCTCGGATTCGGCACGGGACGGGTAGCCGGAGATGCCGCCCTCCTGGCGCAGGGTGCTGAAATCCTGGCGGCCGGTCAGCAGCTTGTGGACATACGACTGGTGGCCGGTGTCAAAAACGATGCTGTCGCGGGGCGAGTCGAAGATGCGGTGCACGGCAAGCGTCAGTTCCACCACGCCCAGGTTGGGACCGAGGTGCCCGCCCGTCTGGGAGACGTTCGTGATCAGGAAATCCCTGACCTCCGAAGCCAGCTGTTTCAGCTGTTCTTCGGACAACTCGTTCAGGTCCTGCGGATTCCGGATGGTGTCCAAGATTCCCAATGACCCCTCCTTCGGGTGGTAGACGTGCCGTTTAACTCTAACGCCTCGGTCCGCAGGACCAGACGCACCAGCAAAGCCGAAGCCCCGGCTGGTCGGTGACCGGCCGGGGCTTCGGAAGGTGGTGCCTGCTAAGCAGTTACCGCTAGTTCGCGGAGATCTGGCGCAGCACGTACTGCAGGATGCCGCCGTTGCGGTAGTAATCCGCTTCACCCGGGGTATCGATACGCAGGACGGCGTCGAACGACGTCGTGCTGCCGTCCTCGCCAGTTGCGGTGACCTTGAGCGTCTTCGGCGTGGTGCCCTCGTTCAGGGCGGTCACGCCCTCAACCGAGAACGTCTCCGTGCCGGACAGGCCCAGGGTGGCAGCGGATTCGCCGGCCGGGAACTGCAGCGGCAGGACGCCCATGCCGATGAGGTTGGAGCGGTGGATGCGCTCGTAGCTCTCGGCGATGACAGCTTTGACGCCCAGCAGGGCGGTACCCTTGGCAGCCCAGTCACGGGAGGAACCGGAACCGTATTCCTTGCCTGCCAGGACCACCAGCGGGGTGCCGGCTGCCTGGTAGTTCTGCGCGGCATCGTACACGTAGGCCTGCGGGCCGCCTTCCTGGGTGAAGTCGCGGGTGAAGCCACCTTCGACGCCGTCCAGGATCTGGTTCTTGATGCGGATGTTGGCGAACGTTCCGCGGATCATGACCTCGTGGTTGCCGCGGCGGGAACCGTAGGAGTTGAAATCCTTGCGCTCCACGCCGTTGGCCAGCAGGTACTGGCCGGCAGGGGTGTCGGACTTGAAGGAACCGGCCGGGGAGATGTGGTCGGTGGTGACCGAATCGCCCAGCTTCAGGAGCACGCGGGCGCCCGTGATGTCCTTGACCGGCTCAGGCTGTGCCTGCATGCCCTCGAAGTACGGAGGCTTCCGGACGTAGGTGGAGTTCGGATCCCACGCGAAGGTGTCACCGGCGGGCGTGTCGAGCGCCTTCCAGCGGTCGTCGCCCTCGAAGACGCCCTCGTAGCCCTTGGCGAACATTTCCTTGTCGATCGAGGAATCGATGACCTGCTGGACCTCAACCGGGTTCGGCCAGATGTCCTTAAGGAAGACATCGTTGCCGGCCTGGTCCTGGCCCAGCGCGTCGGTTTCAAAGTCGAAGTCCATGGAACCCGCCAGGGCGTAGGCGATGACCAGCGGCGGGGAGGCCAGGTAGTTCATCTTGACGTCCGGGTTGATGCGGCCTTCGAAGTTGCGGTTGCCCGAGAGGACAGCCGCGACGGCGAGGTCGTTCGCCTGGATGGCTTCCGACACTTCGGCTTCCAGCGGGCCGGAGTTGCCGATGCAGGTGGCGCAGCCGTAGCCCACGATGTAGAAGCCGAGCTTCTCCAGGTAGGGGGTCAGGCCGGACTTCTCGTAGTAGTCCGTTACAACCTTGGAGCCCGGTGCAACAGAGGTCTTGACCCACGGCTTGGACGTGAGGCCCTTGTCGACGGCGTTGCGGGCCAGGACCGCGGCGGCCAGCATGACCGACGGGTTGGACGTGTTGGTGCAGGACGTGATGGATGCGATGGTGACTGCACCGTGGTCCAGCTCGAACTCGCGGCCGTCAGCCATCTTGACCGGAACGGGCTGGGAGATGCGGCCCGCTCCCCCGTGGCCTGCCGAGTACTTCGGGGGCTCCCGGTCTGTGTCGGAGATGTGCGTGGTTCCGGCGGTGAAGGAAGGCGAGTCGGAGGCCGGGAAGGTCTCCTCAAGCGATTCGTCCAGGGTACCGGCGTCGGCCTCGTGCGAGACGTAGTTCTTCAGGTCGTGCCGGAACTCGTCCTTGGCCTCGGTCAGTTCGATCCGGTCCTGCGGGCGCTTGGGGCCGGCGATGGACGGAACAACGGTGGACAGGTCCAGTTCGAGGTACTCGGAGAACTTGATCTCGCGGGAAGGATCGTGCCAGAGGCCCTGTTCCTTGGCGTAAGCCTCAACAAGGGCCACGTTCTGGTCTGAGCGGCCGGTGAGGCGCAGGTAGTCCAGGGTGACGTCGTCGATCGGGAACATTGCAGCCGTGGAACCGAATTCCGGGCTCATGTTGCCGATGGTGGCGCGGTTGGCGAGCGGCACAGCGGCCACGCCTTCGCCGTAGAACTCGACGAACTTGCCCACGACGCCGTGCTTGCGGAGCTGTTCGGTGATGGTGAGCACCACGTCGGTTGCGGTGGCGCCGGCAGGGATGGATCCGGTCAGCTTGAAGCCCACAACGCGCGGGATCAGCATGGAGACGGGCTGTCCCAGCATCGCGGCCTCGGCTTCGATGCCGCCGACGCCCCAGCCGAGCACACCCAGGCCGTTGACCATGGTGGTGTGTGAGTCGGTGCCAACGCAGGTGTCCGGGTAGGCGCGCAGGGCGCCGTCAACCTCGCGGGTCATCACGGTGCGGGCCAGGTACTCGATGTTGACCTGGTGCACGATGCCGGTTCCCGGGGGAACCACCTTGAAGTCGTCGAACGCCGTCTGGCCCCAACGCAGGAACTGGTAACGCTCCCCGTTGCGCTGGTATTCGATCTCCATGTTGCGCTCCAGCGCCCCGGAGTTGCCGAAGGCATCGATCTGGACCGAGTGGTCGATCACCATCTCTGCCGGTGCCAGGGGGTTCACCCGCTTGGGGTCGCCGCCCAGTTCCTTGACCGCTTCACGCATCGTCGCCAGGTCAACCACGCAGGGAACGCCGGTGAAGTCCTGCATGATCACGCGGGCTGGCGTGAACTGGATTTCTGTATCGGGCTGGGCGTTGGGATCCCAGCCTGCCAAGGCGCGGACGTGATCGGCAGTGATGTTCGCGCCGTCCTCGGTCCTCAACAGGTTTTCAAGCAATACCTTGAGGCTGAACGGAAGGTTTTCTGAACCTTCAACGGAGTTCAACCGGAAAATTTCATAATCGGTTCCGGCTACATTAAGTTTGCCTTTTGAACCGAAGCTGTCCACAGTGCTCATCGCAGGACTCCTCTCGCAACAGTTTCATCTTTGTCGCGCGGTTGACCGCCTGCTAGTTAGGAGGCCCTAATTAGTGCGGGGCCTGAAAATTGCACACGGCCGGCCGTGATTACGGAGCGCGACGTGGGACTACTACCGCCATAGTAGTCGATCCCGGTTCCGGTATCAGGGACCCGGAGTCAGCAGTGCAACTGTCTCCAGGTGGTGGGTGTGGGGGTAGAGGTCGAAGGCCCGAAGGCCTGCAAGCTCCCAACCTGCCTGCCGGAAGTAACCCACATCCCGCGCGAACGACGCCGGATCACACGACACGTAGGCAATGGCGCGCGGGCGCGCCGCAACCAGCTGGTTCACCACGGCCTTTCCTGCGCCGGCCCGGGGCGGATCCAGGATCAGGGCGTCGAAGTTCCGCGGTTTCTGGCGCAGGACCCGCTCGACGCGGCCCTGGACAATCTCCACCTGGGGTGCCGCGTGCAGGTTCTTCCGTGCGTCCCGGCTGGTTCCGGGAGCGCCCTCCACAGAGAGGACGGAACCCGTCTCCCCCACCGCATCGGCCAGGACGGCAGTGAAGAGGCCGGCTCCCGCGTAAAGGTCGGCCACCACCGCGCCGAGGTGGAGGAAGCCGCCGCCCTGCAGGAATTCTGTGACAGCCCCCACAAGTGTCCCGGGCGCGTCGCGGTGGATCTGCCAGAACCCGGCGCCGGTCACGCGGTACTCGTGGCCTGCGGCGGATTCCTGCACCCACAACCGGCCCCGCACCTGCTGCACCTCCTCGGTGGTGGGGTCGAAGGAGGCAACGGAAACGTCAGCCGGAAGCTGGGCCGCAATCGCGCTCAGGCGTTTGGGCTTGGTTCCCTCGGCCGCTGCCAGCAGCACCAAAGGCCGCGAGCCATTCGCCGGTGCGGCCACCTCGACGCGGTCAACGCCCTGCAGGTCGAGGTCCCACAGGCCGAGGTTGTTGATGGCGTCGATGGCCAGCGGCATCTCATGGATGGGGATGATGTGCCCCGACCGGTGCGCATGCATACCCAGCTTGCCGCCGGGGGTGACCGAGAAACTTGCCCGCGTCCGCCAGCGGAGGCCGTCGCGGCCGGCGCCTGTTGCCTCGGCCCCTGCATCCGGCGCCGGGGTGGGGCGGCCCACGGCTTCCACCGATCCGTCCCAGCCGTCCGGGAGCTGTTCGACGCCGGCGAGCCGCTTGAGCTGTTCAGCAAGCACGTCTGCCTTGAGGCTGCGTTGGCGGGCCAGGGTGATGTGGCCGAACTCCGCACCGCCGACAGGCGGACGTCCGTGGCTCCAGGCGCGGCGCGAATCCGCAGGGCGCCAGAAGTGGTCCACGCGGTCCGGTGAGGCTTCGAGCACCTCAACAACGTCGGCGCGCCAGAACTTGGCCTTGTCGTCGGCGTCCGTCAGCCGCGCCCGCACTTTTTCGCCCGGGATGGCATGCCGGACAAAAATGACGCGGCCTTCGTGCCTGGCGACGCAATGGCCGCCGTGAGCCACCGGTCCGACGTCGAGCACTACTTCCGTGCCCGCTTCTCCGGTCAGTGCCGGCTGGTTTTGTGTCTTTGCAATCATTGGATGTCCTGCAGGTTCTTTGCTTCTTCGGATGATTTCAGCTGCCAGGGAACGCTGGCCACCATAACGCCTGGTTCGAAGTGGAGCCGGGTCTTGATGCGCAGTGCGGTCTGGTTATGGACGAGTTGTTCCCACCACTTGCCCACGACGTATTCGGGGATGTAGACCACGATCAGGTCCCGCGGGGAGTCACGCCGCATCTGCTTGACGTACTCCATGATGGGGGTGACTGTCTCGCGGTAGGGGCTGGCCAGCACAGTCAGCGGCACGGGAATGTCAAGCTTCTCCCAGTCGGCTACCGTGCCTGCGGTTTCTTCGGGGTCGATGTCCACCGTCACCGCATCCAGCCTTGACGGCCGGGACGCCCGCGCGTAGGCCAGGGCCCGGAGAACGGGCTTGCGAACATGCGACACCAGCAGCACGGCATGCACCCGGGTGGGCAGTGCACGCGGGGACGAGTCCTCATCCACCGCCAGTTCCCTGGCCACGTTGTCGTAGTGGGCCCTGATGCTCCACATGATGAGGAAGAGGACGAACATGGCAAGCAGGGCAAGCCAGGCGCCCTGCTCGAATTTGGTGACCAGGACGATGACCAGGACCAGGGCGGTCATGCCGAAGCCGATGCTGTTGATGGCGCGGGACTTGAACATCCGCCGTCGGACGCCTTTGTCCCTGGCCAGCTTAAGCTGGCGGCCCCAGTGCCGGATCATTCCCAGCTGGCTGGCCGTGAACGAGATGAAGACACCCACGATGTACAGCTGGATGAGCTTGGTGACGTCCGCGTTGAAAGCGAGGACGAGCACCAGCGCGCCTGCGGCGAGGGCGAGGACGCCGTTGCTGAAGGCCAGCCTGTCGCCCCTGGTGCGCAGCTGGCGCGGAAGGTAGCCGTCCTGGGCGAGGATGGAGCCGAGCACCGGAAAGCCGTTGAAGGCGGTATTCGCGGCAAACACCAGAATGATGCCGGTGGCGGCCACCACAATGTAGAACGGGACGGATCCGGGGCCGAAGATGGTCTGGGCGATCTGGCTGATGGCAGGGGTCTGGATGTAGCCCTCAGGAAGCGGACTGCCGTTCAGCAGGAACTCGGTGGCGGGGTCAAGCACGATGTGGACCTTGGTGGCGTTGGCCAAGTACATGATGCCTGCGAGCATGGATGCGCCGATCACGCCCAGGAGCAGCAGCGTGGTGGCCGCATTCTTGCTTTTCGGCGGCTTGAAATTCGGCACGCCGTTGCTGATTGCTTCCACACCGGTGAGTGCCGCGGCGCCGGACGAGAAGGCACGCAGCAGGAGGAAGGCGCCCGCGAGCCCCACCAGTCCTTCGTCGAAGCCGGGCGCCGGAACAATGGTGAATGCGGCGGAGGGTGCTTCCCCCAGTTGCCCGGTGGCCGCCTGGAAAATGCCCACCGCCGTCATGCCCAGGATGGATGCCATAAAGATGTAGGTGGGTACGGCGAACACGCTGCCGGCTTCTCTGACGCCGCGCAGGTTCACCAGCGCAAGGATCACCACACCGATCGTGGCGATCAGGGCCTGCTGACCGTGGAGGGCCGGGATGGCCGTGGTGACGTAGGAGGCCGCCGAGGACATTGAGACCGCCACAGTCAGGACGTAGTCCACCAGCAGGGCCGATGCCACGGTGAGGCCGGCGTACTTCCCCAGGTTTTCGCCGGCGATCTCATAGTCCCCGCCGCCGGAAGGGTACGCGTGGACGTTCTGCCGGTAGGAGGCTACGACCGTCAGCAGGACCACCATGACGGCCAGTCCCACCCAGGGGGAAAACGCCACTGCGCTGACACCTGCCAGCGCCAGGGTGAGCAGGATCTCATCGGGCGCGTAGGCAACGGAGGACAGTGCGTCGGATGCGTAGACCGGAAGTGCGATCCGCTTGGGAAGCAGCGTATGGGCCATCCGGTCGTTCCGGAACGGCCTGCCCACGAGCACGCGCTTGGCGGCGTTCAATATTGTCAGCACTCCACAAAGCTAGTCTGATTCCCGGGCTGTGTCATGACAGCCTGTGGACAGCCGGATCCGGGACGCTGACGGTAGAGTTCTAGCGGCAGGACCGTGGGGAAAGATACAGAGGAGATACTCGTGGCGCATTTCGTGATCATGGGATGTGGCCGGGTGGGGGCGACGTTGGCGCATACGCTCGAAGACGCCGGGCACTCCGTAGCCATCATTGACCAGGACGACCGCGCTTTCCGCAGGCTCCGCCAGGGTTTCACCGGGCGCAAGGTGACCGGGGTCGGTTTCGACCGGGACACTTTGAAGCAGGCCGGCGTGGCCGACGCGTACGCCTTTGCCGCGGTCTCGAGCGGCGACAATTCCAACATCCTGGCCACCAGGGTTGCCCGGGAGACGTTCCACGTGCCGCACGTCGTGGCCCGGATCTACGATCCCGGCCGGGCCGAGATCTACCAGCGCCTGGGGATTCCCACGGTGGCGGCGGTCCGCTGGAGCGCGGACCAGGTGCTGCGCCGCATCCTTCCGGAACAGCACCTGGCCGGTGACTTCCGGGAGCCTTCCGGACGCCTGGTGCTCGCCGAGCTTGACCTCGACGCCGGCTGGATCGGCCACCGGATCAGCAGCATCGAAAAAGCGGCGAACATCCGCATTGCCTATCTCACCCGGTTCGGCGAAGGATTATTGCCCGACGCCGGTACCGCGTTCCAGGACGGCGATACCGTGCACGCAATGCTGCAGGTTGACCGCAGCGCCCAGGTGGCCCAGATCCTGGCCAAAGCCCCCGCCAAGGAGTTTCAGTGAAAGTCGTGATCGTGGGGGCCGGCAGTGTCGGTTCGTCCATCGCCAGGGAATTGCTGGCGCACAAGCATGAAATCCTCCTGATCGACCTGAAGCCGGAGGTTATTGGACGGAGCGGACTCCGCGGCGCCCATTGGTTGGTCGGCGACGCGTGCGAGCTGAGCACGCTGCAGGGCGCCAGGGTTGAGGACGCGGACGTGGTGGTATCGGCCACCGGTGATGACAAGGTGAACCTTGTTGTTTCGTTGCTGGCCAAGACCGAATTTGGCGTTGGCCGAACCGTGGGCCGGGTCAACAATCCAAAGAACGACTGGATGTTCAACGATTCCTGGGGCGTGGACGTCGCGGTCAACACGCCGCAGCTGATGACGGCCCTGGTGGAGGAAGCTGTGGAGATCGGCGACCTTGTCCGGCTCCTCACCCTCCAGACAGGCGTGTCCTCACTGGTGGAGTTCACCGTTCCGCATGATTCACACGTGATAGGGCGGACTGTAGGGGAAATCCGTTGGCCGGAGGACTCCACGCTGGTAGCCATCCTTCGGGACCACGCCCCCATTACGCCCAGCCGGGACGACGTGATTGACGGCGGTGACGAACTGTTTTTCGTCACCACTATCGCCGCCGAGGACGAGCTGCGGGGACTACTCTCCCCCGACTCCTTTGAAGCTCCGCAGCCCAGGCCTGCGGAAGACGCGGGGCACCTGGAGCAGCAAGGCCCCGAGGACGACGGGTTCGACGGGTAGGCGGCTAGCCTTTCGCAGGCGCGCCGTCCGCCGCCTCGTCAACCGGGGCCGGCTTGGTGACGAGCCATGCGATCCAAATTCCCAGGATGTACAGGGGCGCACCCATAAGGAGCCTGGTGGTGGCCAGCGCCGCAAACCCTTCCGGTCCCATGAGGTAGAGGGGAACCTGCACCACAAGCCTGAGCACCAGGACTGCCACGATGATCCAGGTGCCCAGCCGGTACGCCTTGAGCCGGGCCGGGTCCTTGCGCCAGTCCAGGCCCTCGTTGCGGATGAACCCGAAGAGCAAACCGGCCACCGGCCACTTTACGAGGATCGAAATCATCATTGCCACGATGTAGGCCGCATTGGTGAAGAAGCCCGGCAGGTAGAAGTCCTCGGCTTTTCCGGTGGTGTTGGCGAGCCAGGCGGAGATGCCCACACCCACGACGCCGGCCAGCGCCTGTGTCAGGGGACGCCGCTGCACCAGCCTGGCCACAGTGAACACTGCGGCGATAGCCAGAGCGGCCACGAGCGAGATTGTGAGGTCCTGGGTGATGGTGTACGTCACGAGGAACAGCAGTCCCGGAAGGATGCTTTCGGCAATGCCCTGGACACCACCGGCGCTGCGCAGCACATCCACCCGGCCGTCATGGGTCCGGTGCAGCCCTGCTTTTGCGGCGTAGTCTGCAGCGAGGCCAGCTACAGGGGAGGGTTCCTGGCGCACACCGTCCGGCAGCTTGTCCTGGTCAACGCCTTTCGGACCAGTGCCGTGAGGGGCTGCGCCGTTCGGACCTGTTGCACCGGAGGACGGGTTGGGCTCAGAGGCAGTCATTCGTTCTCCTGGCGGGACAGTATTTCGTAGCGTGGATTGAACATGGTGGGCAGGCCGTCGACACGGGACAGCATCCCTTTAAGCCGCACTTCGGTGCCGGCGTCGATGCCCGGCACGCGCCGCCGTCCCAGCCACACCACACGAAGCCGCCCCCGGGGACTGGCCGCGGCCCCCGCTTCCGCTTCGCGGGGATCGGCGTCAGAGACCATGGCGCTGAAGGCCGCCGTTTGGTCCGCCGGAACATAGGTCACCGATTCGATGCGGCCCCGGCAGACCACACGGCCTTTGTCCGGCAGCCGGCTGAGTGGAACATCGTCGCTTCCGTTCAGCGGAGCTCCCCCGGGCGCGTTGTCAGCCAATCTGTGTAATTTCAGGACCACGTTCAGGTTCCTGAAGTGCGGGGGCAGCAGGCGGTGGCGTGGTGGTGGCGTCCTTGGGCAGCCGGAGCTGCAGCAGGTCGCGCGGCGGCATGGGGCTGTCGCCACGGATCACAACCACCTGGCGGAACAGCGCTTCGAGGGGTTCGGCCGCAGGGCGTTCCAGTGCCGCGGGTCCACCCAGTACGCCGCGCAGGAACCAGCGGGGGCCGTCCACTCCAATGAAGCGTGCCACCCGGTAGCCCTGGCTGCCGTCCGGCAGTCCGGCGGGCAGCTTGGCCACGAGTTCGGTTCCGAACGTGCCTTCGACCTCCTCGACCTGTCCGCCCTGGACTCCCACGGACTGGCCGATCTGCTCGCGGATTTCGTCCCAGAGCCCCTCGCTTTTGGGTGCTGCGAAGGCCTGGAGCTGGAGGCTGGAGCCGTTGAGGTCCAGGGTGACCGCGACGACGCGCTGCGTGGCCTCTTCCACTTCGAGCCGGAGCTGGAGGCCCTCGCTGGGGGTGATCAGGAGCGCGCCCAGGTCAACGTAGCCATCGCGGCGGCTAATTTCAGAGTCGTCGAAAGGGCCGTTCGAGCGGCTTCCGGAACTGTCCACTGCCTCTTCCGCAGTCTCTGCCTCAGCGGACAATTCGTCCGGTTCGGCTGCTTGTTCCTTCTTGGCTTTCCTGCCGAGCCCAAAGACCATTGGGGTTTCTCCTTATGTGTGAAGTTTTGCCGGTCCGGCCCGTGGGGGTCCCGCCGTAGTGCTCTGTTGCCGTCCGGCGTGCAAGCGCCGGCACGGCAGAACGGGTGAGGGAAGAGATAAGGGTCAGGCTTCCGGCAGGTTGAAGCCGCCGGTGGAGCCGAAACCTCCAGTGCCACGTACCGATTCGCTCAATTCGTTGACGGGGATGAACTGCGCGTACTCCACGCGCTGAATTACCATCTGCGCAATTCTATCGCCGCGGGCCAGTTCGATGCTTTGCTTCGCATCCGTGTTCAGGAGGGTGACAGCGATCTCGCCGCGGTAGCCGGCGTCCACGGTTCCAGGTGCGTTCACGATGGTAAGCCCGTGCTTCGTGGCCAGGCCCGAACGGGGATGGATCAGTGCGACGAAGCCTTCAGGAAGGGCGATGGCCACTCCCGTTGGGACCAGCTTCCGCTCCCCCGGCTGGAGTACAACGTCCACGCGGGCACGAAGGTCAGCGCCGGCGTCGCCCGGGTGGGCATAGGACGGGGCCTCCAGGTCCGGATCCAGCATCTTCAGCTGGATCTGCAGGGTGGGAGCACTTGAAGCCACGGCGGGCGCAGCGGTGCCGGCTGCGGTGGCTTCAACGTGGAAAGTATCTACTGTGGCGGGATGATCAGTCACAGTCACTCACTCTAACCCGCGCCCCCAAATCAGTCCTAGGGCAAGCTCCCGGTAGCGGCAGCGCCGGGGAACGGGATGCGGCACAGGAGCGCTTCCACCCAAGATGAAATAGCTGGACAAAGATGGAAAGCTGGGCATATGCCCGAATCAAGCTCCTCTGCGCCCGTTCCCCCGAAACCGTCTACCGGGGCTGCGGTGATCTATAGGGAGAAGCTCTGGCCCAACGTATGGATCTGGATCATTGCTGCGGGTGTGGCAGGAGCGGGCATCCTGGTATTTGCGCCCATCAGCACAGCAGCAGGTTTCACGGCCGCCGGGGTGCTGTTCGCCATCATGGCTGTTCTCCTGATCCTGTCCACCCCGGCCATCGTGGTCACGGACGACTCCCTGTCGGTTGGCCGGGCCACCATCGAGCGCAGGTTCGTGGGTGCCGTTGAGGCGTTCCGTGGTCCGGAAGCAACAGCCGAACGCGGGACCCGGCTGAACGCCCTGGCCTACCTCTGCATCCGCGGGTGGATCGATCCCGTGGTCAGGATCGAAATTACGGATCCCGCGGACCAAACCCCATACTGGCTGACCTCCACGCGGCACCCGGATGAATTGACTGCGGCGCTGTCACGCCGGTGACCCGCCCGCCCGCCAGGCCGCATGTCGCCGTCGTAATAAATCCACCTCGGCTTGCCGGCTCACTCGACTTGCTGGCTGCTGCTTTTATCCTGCTCAGGGATCAGCCTTCGCACTCCTTGCAGTAGAAGCGCCCATCCTTTTCGCGGGCGATTTGGGAGCGGTGCCGAACAAGGAAGCAGGAAGAACAAGTGAACTCATCTGCCTGGGCGGGAACCACCTGAACCGTCAGTTCTTCGCCGGAAAGGTCTGCGCCGGGCAGCTCGTAGCCGGCGGCAAGATCGCTTTCGTCCTCGTCCACCACCGCAACGGGCTTGTCAGAGCGCCGGGTCTTCAGCTCTTCGATGGAATCCTCTCCGAGCTCTTCCTCAGATTTGCGCGGCGCATCGTAATCGGTGGCCATGGTCGCCGTATCCCTCTTCCTTTTGCCTGCCTGTGAACAACCCTTCATAACGCCGGATGTCCCTGGTTTGTGCCCGGCCGCGGCGGATCCCTCCCGTCCTCGGGCAAGCCCCTATAGCCATGCCCGGTCCGGAATATCGCGGCGCGCCCTGCCCCTTGAGCCAAAACGGGATCAGCGGGTGGCAGAGTTTCGATTGATAGTAATGCCAGGGTGGAGGATTTGTATGCAGGATCTACGGCTTGTAGGCGTACACGACGACGGGGCGCATCTCCTGTTGAGCGGTGCCGGCGGCGAGATGTTCCAGCTGCCGATCGACGAAGCGCTGAGGACCGCGACCAGGTCGGCCGGAAGGCCGCCGGCCGAGCGGTCTCCCGTTCCCATGTCGCCAAGGGACATCCAGGCGCGGATCCGGGCAGGTGCGACTGCTGCGGACGTGGCGGAACTCTCCGGCCTGCCGCTGGCCAAGGTGGAACGCTACGAGGGACCCGTCCTGGCGGAGCGCGAGTACGTCGCCCAGCAGGCACGGAAGGTCGAGGTCGCCTCACCCTCGCCAGGTCACGACATCTACCGGTCCGCTTTTGGGGACAATCCGGCGTCGCTCGGTGACATGGTGGCGCACCGGCTGTCCGCCCATGGCATTGATC
Organism: Arthrobacter sp. MDT2-3; assembly: GCF_059090465.1. Lineage (NCBI taxonomy): Bacteria > Bacillati > Actinomycetota > Actinomycetes > Micrococcales > Micrococcaceae > Arthrobacter > Arthrobacter sp. MDT2-3. The sequence continues at coordinate 68,625 of NZ_JBNHFS010000007.1, forward strand.
CATCCACCGTGGAGTGGGATTCCTGGCGGCGCCAGGACGGAACCTGGACGGTCTCGGCCAGCTTCGAGGCCAACACCGGCGGTACGGCCGGCGTCGGTGAGGAGCCGCCTGCCCTATGGACTTTCAGTCCTGGCAGGAGATCCCTGCAGAACGCGAACCGGTGGGCGCAGCAGCTCAGCGAACTCGAGCCCTTGGATGGACCCGTCCCCGCCCGCAGGCTCTCTGCAGTCTCCGACCGCCCCTTCGACTTCGAAGCCGACGCCGACTCTGCGCGTTCTTCACCCCGGCCTGGTCCCGAAGCCGAGCCGGCGGACGGCAAGGAATCGGACGGACTCCTGGACATGCTCCGTTCGCGCCGCGGACAGCGACTGGGCGTCGACGAGGATTCTGACGACGCCTTGGCCCTGCTCCTGACCCACGGCGTTCCCGCTGCCCACCCCAGGCCATCGGAAGTAACACCTGAACCGGAAGAGTCCGGCGACGAGTCGCAGGATGACACCCCCGAAGCCCCTGCCGCGCAGGCCAACTCCTTTACCCGACGCCGCGACGCCAGGCCTTCGATGCTGTCCCGGCTTAGCCTCATTCCCCCGCACCGGGACGCCATGGAAGACGCTTTGAAGCTGCACGACGGCGTGAGTACTGATACACGCGAAATCACCATTGTGGCGTCCCCCCGCAGGCCCTCCGGCAGCAGCCCCGAAACCGGGGACGCGGACGCCAGCGGCACCCGTGATGGCAGTGGCAACACCGACGGCAGTCCTGTTAGTGGCGGAGGTTTGAACGAGCTGCTGGGCGGGAATCCTCGGCGGCAAGCTCCGCGCAACGAAGACAACTCCCCTGTTACGGGCCAGCTTCCGGAGACGGGCGCCCCTGAGCGCCAGCCGGGCAGACCCAAGCGCTCCAGCGTCCCTTCCTGGGACGAGATCGTCTTCGGTACGCGGGGCGACTAGCGCTCCAGCTGCAAAATGTCGGAGCCTGAGGTTTCAATGGGTTCTGTGTTTCCTGACTAGGAGTGGGCCGCTAAGGCCAGCATCAGGTGCCACTCGGCGAACGGGTCTTCGGGCAGTTCGTCTTCGGGCAGGCCGGGGTCCTCAGGAATGTCGAAGTCCGGCAGGTCCTCAAGGTGCGGGTCCTCATATTCGGTTTCGGAAGAAGGCATGCCTTGTTCCGGCAGGCCTGGATTTTTGCTACACATATTGGACAGCTCGAGGTCCAGATGGGGCAAAGCCGGATGAGACATTCGTTGGCGTTGAACGCCGCCATCAGCGTGTTGCCCGTCCGCCATCCACTCCGGCGCCAGCCATTCCGGCCACACTGGTGGTTCCCAGTTCTGGTGTTCGCTTTTGTAGTGCCGGCCGGTGGGTGAGGTCCAGCCGGGTGGTTCGGTTGGGGTGGCGGGGGCGGGTTTCCAGCCGCTGGTGTGGCGGAGTTTGTGGTGTTTGGGGCAGGGCTGGCCCAGGTTGGATATTCCGGTGGTGCCGCCTTGGTGCCAGGCGAGGAGGTGGTCGGCTTCGTTGTCCAGGGAGTTGTTGCTGCAGCCGGGAAACGGGCATTTACCGTCCCTCAGCCGCAGCCAGTTCCGCATGGCTTTGGTCAGCCGGTAGCTGGTCCGGCCGATCTCCAACGGTGCCCCGTCCCGCGGATCCACCAGCACACGGTAAAACGAGCTGGCCCCGTTGGCGACGAGGTTCCGTGCCATCGAGGCGGGGATCGGGCCGAACCCGTCCAGCGTCGCCGGTTCATCGGTCAGACCCAGCAACGAGAACACCGGCACGGTGACCAGCACCTGCGCCCGGGGTGCGGGGATCTTGGTGGTGGTGCCGCCCAGAAGCCAGCCCGCAGCGACATCGGCCCGGAGCTGGGTGAGGGTGCAGGACTCGGCAGGGCCTTGCAAGCCCCGCGCTGCCGCCGTGAGCCGGTCCCAGATGGCGGACGCCTGGTCCGCGGGCAGGCGGGCAGCGACCCAGCCCATCCCGTCACCATCAAGCCAGTACTCGACCCGCCGGTCCGCCACACTCTTGGCGTGCCGCTTCTCCAGGCTCTCCGGGTGGTGGCGTTCCCGCCAGGCCCGGGCCTTGGCCTTGAACCGGTACGCCGGCATCTCCCCGACCGTGGCGGCTGCGGCCGGTTTCGGCCTGTCCGGGTCCAGGAAGTGCGCCTCCAACGCCGCCGCCCCGGCAGGGTCAAGGCTCGCGGTCTGGTCCACCATGGTCCGGGCGTGCGCCCAGGAAACCGTCCCGGCCTGCAAAGCAGCCAGGGTCCGGGGCAGGGAAGTGGTGAGGGCATGGGAGTCGGCGAGCAGGGCACCGGCGGCCCGGTCCCCGATTGCCAGCACACACCCCACCTCCGCCACCCGGCTCCGCTCCTGCGCCGTCACCTCACACGGCGACCGCGCCGGAGCGTTCAGCGCTTTCGCGGCTTCCGCGAACACCGCCACGGCCTGTGCCTTCAGGGCCGCCAGCTTCGCTTCCGACCGTGCCACCGCGGCCAGGACATCCAAAGCCCCATCAGCAACCCGCTGCAACGGATCATCATCAAACCCCGCCCCAGCATCACGCGCACCTGCGGTCGCAGGCACACCCGCGGCGCCGGGCCCGCCAGTGGCACCGGAAACAGCAACATCGCCGCCAACCAGCGCCGCCATGAACGCAGCGACAGCAGCCACAACGGCCGCCTCCGCCTGTGCCACTGCCGCGTTCGTATCCATACCCCCATCATGGCGAGGGGGTCTGACAAAACAGGGCCCCTACCCAGGGCTCAGGAAAAAACTTTTGGATTTTTCTAGGGAAACGGCGCGTCAAGGCAGCCAGTAACCGCGCGTCGCGGCGTGGCCCGCAGGCCGCAGCTGGCCTCGCCCGAAGTCCAGCGAAGGTGCCGTGGTCATTTGTGTAGCTTGGATGGGAGCGACGAAGGAGCAGCAAGCGGCAAAATGGCTCTGGTACCAAAGCTCAGCAACTCCCAGCGGGCAGGAGGTGGCGTCAGACCTGCCTCAGGTGCCGGTGCCAGAAGCGCAACCGTGTTCCGGCTCTAAGCCCCGGTAGCCCCGGCAGGTCCGGCTCCGCCCAATCCACGCCACAGGCAGGCGTCGACTTCGAACGGCAACAGCGGGTCCTGCTGGCCCATCAAAGCGGCGCCATGCGCGGTGACACGCCGCATGTAATGCCTGCGGCAGAGCGTTTCGTAGCCCACAACGGGGACGTGGTCGCCGCCGACGGGTGCCGCGGCGGAGTCTCCCGCCATGTCCACGTCGCCCACCACAACTTGCGCACCTTCGGTGACCATCACGCCGTCGACCGTCCGGGCATTGTGGGTGGCGCGCCGGCCGCACCAGCACAGCGCCTCCACCTGCAGCACCTGCACCCTGTCCGCAAGTTCCACAAGCCGCTGGGAACCGGGAAATAACCGGGTACGGAAATCGGCAGTAATACCGAACGCGAACACGTCGACGTCGATCTCGTCCACGACTTTCGCCAGCTGTTCCACCTGCTCGGGCGTATAAAACTGGGCCTCGTCGCAGATCAGGTAGTCCACCCGCTGCCCCTGCGTGCGCCGCAGCATGACTTCCTCCCAGAAGTCGGTGCTGTCCACCACTTCCACCGCGTCAGTCTGCAGGCCCAGGCGGCTGGAGATGCGCGATTCACCGGCGCGGTCGTTGCGGCTGAAGCGCACTCCGCCGCGTCCCCTGGCCCGGTGGTTGTGGTCCATTTGCAGGGCCAGGGTGGACTTTCCACAGTCCATGGTGCCGGAGAAAAAGACCAGTTCAGCCACGGCGGGAACTCTTGCCGCCGGCCGTGAAGCAGAGCAGGGGGACCTCCCGCTCGGCTTTGGTGAGCGAGCCGTGCTGGCCCACCACTTCCATGGCGCTGGGACGGACGCGGCGTGTGTCGTACAGGGCGACGGCGTCCCTCGCCGCGATCATGATGTCGCCGATCCTGCCCTCGACGGCGGGACGGACCGTGCCGAACAGGCCCGCAGCGAGTGCTTCCTCGCGGGTGAATGCCCAGACCTGCCCTCCGAAGCGTGCCTGCCATGCCGAGAGCAGGCGGTCCCGGACGTCCTCCCCTGCACCGTGTTCAAGGTAGAGATGGACCATTCGCGGCTCCCCTGCGGTATGCCGGACCCCTTCCACCAAGGCAGGCTCAGCGGAGAAATCGATGCGCTGCTGCTCAGGAACGTCCAGCATGCCGTGGTCCGCGGTGAGCAGGATCGTGGTGCCGGCCGGCAGGGAAGAGTTGAGCCGCTTCATGGTCGCGTCAAGCTCTTCGAGTTGGTGCTCCCATTGCTCGGACTGGCAGCCGTAGCGGTGCCCGGCCTTGTCCAGCTCGTTCAGGTAGAAGTACATCAGCGCGGGATTGGCGGCGGACATGGCCTCGGTCGCGGCTTCTGTCCGGGCGTGCGCCGTGGTGGCCGAGATAAATTTGCCGCCCCGCAAGGCGGCGCGGGTCATGGGCGAGCCCCCAAATTGCGGCAGGCTGACGGTGGTGACGTCCACGTGTCCCTCCGCGCGTTCCAGCACGGTGGGAAAGGGCTGCCACGTAGCGGGGTCAACGCCGGCATCCCAGTTCCCGAGCAGGTTGACTACCTTGTCCTGTTCCGGGTCCAGCACGTCATAACCCACCATGCCGTGCTGGCCCGGCGGGAGACCGGTGCCGAAACTGGCCAGGGCGGCTGCGGTGGTGGAAGGGAACGCGGAATCGAGCCAGACGGGAACAGCGCCCTGCCCGGCCTGGATGACTGAACGCAGGAAAGGTGTGTGGGCCGATTTCTGCTTCAGCAGGTTCCGGCCCAGGCCGTCCGCCAGCACCACGCACACGCGGGAGGCGGCAGGCAGGCCAAGGGTATTCTCAAACCCGTCCACCCCCAGGCTTGCCGCGGCGCTGGTGAGCACGTCGGCGATGGAGCGCTGACCGTAGGCAGGCGCTGGCGGCAGGACAACCTGGGGCCGGGCGGAAACGTTAGGGTTCGGGTGGCGGTCTTCGGGCATCAGCGCTGCTGGTGCCCGCGGCTGAGGCGGTTGCCGAATACTCCTGGGCGCGGCCGCGGCGGCATCGACTGCACGTGGGGCTGCGGGGCCGGGGAACCGGTGTTCACGGCACGAAGTGCACGGGCGAAGAGCTTGGCGTCCTGAACTGCCTGCAGGCCGTCCGCCTCGGCGCTGATGCGCAGGACGATGTCCTCCTGCGCAATGGTCCCGCTGTAGCCGTGGTCGGCTTCGCACTGCGGATCGCCGCAGCTGGCAGGACCCATGTCCAGCCGCTGGCCACCGGACCATGCGATGGACAGCGTTACCTCGCGCACGGGGTCGGAGGGTTTGTAGTTCTGCGGCTGGGCGTACATGTAGCTCAGCACGACAGACCGGATCTGGGCCACGGGAACGGATTCAGTGGAGATTTGGGCGACGATCTGCTCGCCGGCCTCGTCCAGCTGCTGGTCGTCCACATGGGTGATCACCAGCATGTCCGAGGTCAGCACCAATACCGTGATGTGCCGCCGGACTTCAGCCCGGTCGAAGTGGGTTTCCAGGTGCACAAGGTGGGCAACACAGTCGCGGCCGTCCAAGGCGTCATCGACGACATCGGCCACGAGGCGGGGGTAGAAGCCCGCCTTCTGCAGCGCGCCTTCCAGGCTCTGGCCCTGGGCGCTGTGGCTGTGTGAGCTGTGCTGGCGGACTGCCTGGGTTTCATTGCCGGGCGTTTCGGGCGCCGACGCGGGAGGCTGTGAGCTCATTCCCCCATTTTCACAGATCGGCCGGTCACTTGCTAACCGCGTCAGCCCAGCATGGCCCGCCGCGCGCTGTCCGTCCGCTGGGCGGCATTGCCGATGCGGACGTCAGCAGCAAGGGTGGTGGCTCCCGAGGTGCCGCACAGGACGGGGTTGAGTTCCACCAGGGCGATTTCGGGGTGGTTGTCCTTGAGCCAGGCGAGGCGGCCGGCAAGGTCCTCAAGTGCCTTGACGTCCACGGCCGGCAGGCCTTGGTAGCCAAACAGCTTTTGGGCCGCCCGTGGGGCGCGGATGAAGTCGTCGACGTCGGCGGCGGAGAGCGGCGGGACGCGGTGCGCCCAGTCGTCCAGCAGGTTCACGGCGTCCCCGGCGAGCCCGAACGAGATCACCGGGCCCAGCAGCGGATCTTCGATGGCCCGGAACGTGCAGGCCTGCCCCACCGGCGCCATGCTTTGTACTTCCAGCGCGGGGTCCCCGTAGTTGGAGAGCACGCGCCGCATCTGCAGCACGTTCTGGCGCAGCGATTCCGCATCCTGGATGTCCAGGCGCACCCCGCCGAGGTCAAGCCGGTGCCGAAGCGCGGGATCGGTAGTCTTCAGCACCACGGGCCAGCCCAGGGCATCCGCAGCCTCAACGGCCTGGTCGGCGTTATCAAAGCCCACCGAAGGGAGCACCCTGATTCCGTAATGCCCCAGCAGTGAGGCCGCGGCTGCCGGGTCCAGCTTCTTCAGCTGCTCGCCTTTGACATCCCGGAGCAGGGCTTCGATTTCCGCCCGGGCAAGCTCGGGATTGCACCCTTCGGGTTCCACGAAATGCCCCTGGTCCCGGGACACCCATTCCGAGTAGCGGGCCACGGCGGCGAGCGCAGCCACAGCAGCCCCCGGATTGGAGAAGCAGGGGACGGCGCGTTCCGGGGACCCCAGCATTCCCTCCACCGATATGGACGGGTCAAGGATGCCGGTAAAGGCAGCCACCACCGGCTTTCCGGCTGTTGCCGAGCATTCGGCCAGTACCTCGGCGATGCTGTCCACGGTCAGCCCGCGGGCAGGGAGCAGCGCCGCCACAGCCGAGTGGACGGCGTCGGACTCGAGTGTCTTGAGCAGGGTGGCCCGCAGGGCGGGCAGGGCAATCGACTGTCCGGCGTCGAGGTCCACGCCGGTGATCAGTTCTGCGGCGACGAGGCCTTGGGAAGCCGCGCTGTCCGCCACCACTTTGCCCAGCGCCTGGGAGTTGCTGAAGATGGCCAGTCCCGGACCGGCGGGGAGCGGCTGCGCCGAAACCACTTGGGCAACGTCCACCAGTTGCTCAATGGTTTCCACCCGGATGACTCCGGACTGGCGCAGCATCGCGTCCAGGGCGCCGGAGGGAGCCTGGGTTGTCCTCACGGCGTGCCCGGGCGGCAGGCGCAGCCCCATGGCATCGGACTTGGCCACGATGACGGGCCGGGTGCGCGCGAGACGCCGGGCCAGGCGGGAGAACTTGCGCGGGTTGCCGATGGACTCGAGGTAGAGGCCGACGGCGGTCGTATCGGGGTCGTCCTCCCAGTACTGCATCATGTCGTTGCCGGACACGTCGGCCCGGTTGCCGGCGGACAGGAACGTGGACAGGCCCAGCCGCCGCCGGCTGGAAGCGGCGTACAGCGAGACGCCGATGGCCGCCGACTGGCTGAACAGGCCCAGCCCGCCCCGGAGCGGCAAGGTGGGCGCCATGGAAGCATTCAATGACACGTCAGGGTTGGTGTTCACGATTCCCAGCGACGCCGGCCCAATCACCCGCATGCCGCTTGCCCGGGCCTGCCGCACCAGGTCCCGCTGGCGCAGCAGGCCGCGTTCGCCGTCGTCCGCGAAGCCTGCAGAGGCAACCACCAGCCCCCTGACGCCGGCGGCGGCGCAGTCCGCCACCACGGCGGGGACTTCTTCATAGGGGACGGCGACGACGGCCAGCTGGACGGGATCCGGGACTTCGGAGAGTTTCCCGAACGACATCATGCCGGCGAGTTCCAGCGCTTCCGGGTTGATGGCGTAGACGGGGCCGCTGAAACCGCCCTCGATGATGTGCTCCAGGAGCTGGTAGCCGACGGTCCCCCACTTGCGGCTGGCGCCGATCACGGCAATGGACGACGGCGTCAGCAGGTCCCGCACGCTCCTCGCCTCCGCGCGGTGCTCCCGGGATTCCATCACGGCACGCGACTTCTCCGTGGGGTCGATGTTGAACTCAAGGCTGACGACGCCGTCGTCAAAATGCCGCCGGACGTCGTAGCCGGCCTCGGAAAATACCGTCAGCATCTTCCGGTTTTCCGGCAGTACCTCGGCGCTGAAGCGCCGGATCCCGTTTTCGTGTGCAGCGGCGGCCAGGTGCTCCAGCAGGATGGAGCCGATTCCGCGTCCCTGGTGGGAGTCGGCAATGTTGAACGCCACCTCCGCCTCGGTGGGGTCGTCAAGCCGGTCGTAGCGTCCAATTCCCACGATTTCGCCGCGGATGGTGATGACGAAAGCTACCCGGTCCTTGTAGTCAACCTCGGTGAAGCGCTTGAGCTCTTTGCTGGACAGCCTGGCCTTGAAGGCGAAGAACCGCATGTAGATTGAATCCTGCGACTGCCCCACGTGGAAGGCCTGGACAGCGTCGGCATCGGAGGGATGAATCGGCCTTAAGTGGGCTGTTCCGCCGTCCCGCAGCACGACATCGGCTTCCCAATGTTCCGGATATTCGCCGTCCCCGGGCTGATCCACCATAGGCTTAGCCTAGCCAAAAACTTCCGCAGCACACCCCCGTCAGCTGCACAGTACCGAAGAAGGATTTACCACCCCTCATGGCCCGCCGCCAAAGTTCCGCCCCCGCTGTGGATGACAGCTCCCCCTACACGGAGAACATCGTGGATATCGATGTCACCTCCGAAATGGAAGGCTCCTTCCTGGAGTATGCCTACTCGGTGATCTATTCGCGGGCGCTTCCGGATGCCCGGGACGGCCTCAAGCCGGTGCAGCGCCGCATCCTCTACATGATGAGCGACATGGGCCTGCGCCCGGACCGGGGACACGTCAAGAGCGCCCGCGTGGTGGGCGAGGTCATGGGCAAGCTGCACCCGCACGGCGATACGGCCATCTATGACGCCATGGTGCGCATGGCCCAGGACTTCTCGCTGCGGTTGCCGCTCATTGACGGGCACGGCAACTTCGGATCGCTCGACGACGGCCCTGCCGCCCCACGGTACACCGAGGCCCGGCTTGCGGCTGCTGCCCTCACCCTCACCAACCACCTCGATGAGGACGTGGTGGACTTTGTCCCCAACTATGACAACCAGCTCACCCAGCCGGACGTCCTGCCTGCCGCGTTCCCCAACCTGCTGGTCAACGGCGCCACGGGCATCGCCGTCGGCATGGCCACCAACATGGCCCCGCACAACCTTGTGGAGGTCATCTCCGCTGCGCGCCACCTGATCGCCAACCCGGACGCCACGCTGGACGACATCATGCGCTTCGTTCCCGGGCCGGACCTGCCCAGCGGCGGGCGGATTGTGGGACTGGACGGTATCCGTGATGCCTACGCCACCGGCCGCGGGTCCTTCAAGACGCGGGCCAAGGTGGAGGTGGAACAGCTTTCCGCGCGCCGGACCGGCCTGGTGGTCACCGAGCTCCCCTACATGGTGGGCCCCGAAAAGGTCATCGAGAAGATCAAAGACGCCGTCAACTCCAAAAAGCTGACCGGCATCAGCGACATCGTTGACCTGACGGACCGCAAGCACGGCCTGCGCCTGGTGATCGAACTCAAGAACGGCTTCAACCCCAACGCGGTGCTCCAGCAGCTCTACCGCTATTCGCCGATGGAGGACTCCTTCGGCATCAACAACGTCACCCTGGTCGACGGCCAGCCGCAGACGCTCGGCCTGGTGCAGCTGCTGACCGTGTACGTGAACCACCGGATCGACGTGGTGCGCCGCCGGACCGTCTTCCGGCTGGGGAAGAAGAAGGACCGCCTGCACCTGGTGGAAGGCCTCCTCATCGCCATTGTGGACATCGACGAGGTCATCCAGATCATCCGGTCCTCGGATGAGGCGGCCGCCGCCCGGGCCCGGCTGATGTCCATCTACGACCTCACGGAAATCCAGGCGAACTACATCCTGGAGCTGCGGCTCCGGCAGCTGACCAAGTACTCGCGGATTGAGCTGGAGAAGGAACAGGACGAGCTGCGACGTGAGATCGCTGAACTCGAGGCCATCCTCGGCTCCGAGGAACGCCTCCGGACCCTGGTGTCGGACGAACTTGGCGCCATCGCCGAAGAGCACGGCACCCCGCGGCGGACCGTGCTGCTCGAATCCGAGGCCGTGTCCCCCACTGTCGCGGCCGACCTGGCCCTGACCAACGGGAAGAAGGGCAAGGCAGTCCCGCTGGCGCTGGAAATCGCCGACGACCCCTGCTGGGCCATCCTGAGCGCCTCGGGCCAGATAGCCCGCACCAGCAACCGGGAACCTCTGGCAGAGGCGGGGCCCAGGACCAAGCACGACGTGTACACCTCCGTCGTCAAGACGTCCGCCAGGGGCGAGATCGCCGCCGTCACCTCGCAGGGGCGCATGCTCCGCCTGCAGGTGATGGACATGCCCGTCCTGCCGCCGGTATCCGGGCTGCCGAACCTCGCCGGCGGCGTTCCGGCCAAGGACTTCATCACCCTGCTGAAGGGGGAAACCCTGGTGGCGTTCGCCCCGCTCGACGAAGTGCTGGCCATCGGCACGGCCCAAGGAGTGGTAAAGCGGGTGCAGCCGGATTACCCGCTGAACCGCGAGGACTGGGAAGTCATTGCGCTGAAGGACAAGGACCATGTGGTGGGTGTCGCGCCGGCGGGAGCGGAGGATGCCGAACTCGTCTTCCTCACGAGCCAGGCCCAGCTCCTCAAGTTCGGCGCCGGCGTGGTGCGGCCGCAGGGGCGCACGGCCGGCGGAATGGCGGGAATCAAGCTCGCTGCGGATGACCGCGTTCTCTTCTTCGGCGCCGTCCAGCCCAAGGACGAGACCGCCGTGGTGGTGACCATCGCCGGCACCACGGGGGCGCTGCCCGGCACGGCACCGGGTACCGCCAAAGTGACGGCGTTCTCCGAGTACCCCGCGAAGGGACGTGCGACGGCCGGAGTGCGGGCACACCGCTTCCTGAAGGGCGAGGATACGCTGCTGCTGGCATGGGCCGGCCACGGCCCCGCGAAGGCTTCCTCGGCGGCCGGCGTGGCCCGGTCCCTGCCTCAGGAGCACGGCCGGCGTGACGGTTCGGGGATCCCGCTGTCCCAGCCGGTCGAGGTGGTAGGCCCCGCCATGGCCTGGCCCGATCCCGCTTAGACTGCTCTCATGCCTATCGTGCCTGATGAAAAGGACTGGACCTGGGTCCTCACCCGTCCTTGCCCGGAATGCTCGTTCGATGCCTCCACCGCCACGCCGTCCACCGTCCCCGGCAGTATCGGGAGCCTGCTCCCCCGCTGGCGCGCCGTGCTGCGGCGGCCTGGCGTGGCTGAGCGACCCGACGACCACACCTGGTCCGCTTTGGAGTACGCCTGCCACGTCCGCGACGTGTTCAGCCTTTTCGACCAGCGGCTGAACCTCATGCTCGATTCGGACGACGCACGGTTCGACAACTGGGACCAGGACCAGACGGCCATCGACCAGGACTACGCCAGCGCCGACCCCGCGGTAGTCAGTGCCGAGCTTACGGCTGAAGGACAGCAGGCGGCGGAATCATTCGCGGCCGTCCGTGAATCGGAGTGGGGACGCAAGGGGCTGCGCAGCAACGGCTCGGAATTCACCGTCCTGACGCTTTCCCAGTACTTCCTGCACGACGTGGTCCATCACCTTCACGACGTGGACGGCTGATCCCCCGCCAACGACGCCACAAGGTGGTCACCCTGGCGCTCAGGAGGGGTGTGCCCTTCGCTTGTCTTTCCGGGACCGGGTGCAAGCACCAGGCGTTCATCCTCGGCCCGGATGTCGGCCGGGTTGTGCGTCACCAGGACGACGGTCCGGTGACGCAGTCCCTGCCGCAGGTCCGCCAGCATGGCCCGGGCCGACTCGGCGTCCAGGTGGGCCGTTGGCTCATCCAGCAGGATTACCTCCGCTCCGGTCATCAGCGTACGGGCCACGGCCAGGCGCTGCCGTTCCCCACCGCTGAGGAACGCCCCGCCCGGACCGATTCGTGTGTCCAGGCCCGCCGGCAGCCGCCCCAGCAGGCCGGCCAGGCCCACCGACGCCAGCGCAGCTGTCATGTCGCTGTCGGTTTCTTTCCCGCTTCCGGCGGTTCCGTTACCTGAGCCGGGCCGGCCCAGCAGCAGATTCCCCCGGATGGTGGAATCAAACAGGTGGGCCTCCTGGGGGCACCAGGCAGCCCGCCCGGTCACGCCCACCCGTCCGGCGGCAACCGGCAGGAAGCCGAGCAGCACCGACAGCAGCGTGGACTTCCCCGACCCCGATGGGCCGGTGACGGCCAGCCACCTCCCCGGTTCCGCCACGGCGTCCAGGCCGGAGAACACGAGAGCACCGCCGGGCCAGGCGGCTGAGAGGCCTGCCAGTTCGACGCCGGGACGGCCGCCCGGGCGGGCAGGAACAGTCTGCAGGCCGTCGCCATTGGCTTCCTGGGGATCATCCCGCACGCCAGGGTTCCGGGTTTCCGTCTCCAGTGCCCCGGACGCAGCCACGCGCTGCATCACTGTCCGCAGCGCAGGGAACTGGCGCACCGCCGTCGTCATTGCTGCGAACGGCTCCACCAAAGCCAGGAGCAGCAGGACCACAACGGCGGCCGTCGCCGGCGCGAGCTGGCCGGCGAGGACCGCCGGGCCCGCCAGCAGGGCAGCACCCAGGGCGGCGGCACCGCACGCTGCGGTGGTGATGGCCTGTCCCAGCCCGTCTGCCCAGGCCGAACGCTGGGAAGCCTTGGTGGCCTCGTGGTCCTGGGCCTGCAGTTCGTTGAGGACGCGGGGAGCTGCGCCGTTGGCGTGGAGTTCGGCACGGGCGTCAAGGGCTGCCGAAACTCGGCGCAGGACCCCGGAGCGGAGAAGCTGCTCGGCGGTGGCGGACTTGCGGTCGCCCCAGAGTGCGGCTGCCGGAGCGAGCAGGAGGCCCGCCACGCTGGCGGCGATCACCGCAGGAAGCGCTGCAGGAACCAGCAAGAACGTGGTGACCAGGGCCAGGCCTGAAACCGCGAGCGCCGTGACCGGCGGCAGGACAACGCGCGGCAGGAGGTCGCGGACGGTATCGACGTCGTCAATCACCGTTCCGAGGACGTTGCCGCCCTGCAACAGACGGCGGAGCGGCAGCGCCCGCCGGCTCAGGGACTCCCACAGCCGGCCCCGCAACTGCGTGAGGGCAGCAAACACGGCATCGTGCAGGAGGAGCCGCTCACAGTACCGGAGCACAGCGCGGCCGATTCCGAAGAACCGTACCCCAACGATCGCGGTCAGCAGGTACAGGATGGGTGGCTGCTCGCTGGCGCGGATAATGAGCCAGCCGGACAGGCCGGACAGGGCGACGGCGAACACCGATGCCAGGGTGCCCACCAGGGCCGCGGCGGCGAACTTGCCCTGCACGGGCGCCAGGAGTGCAGCCAGCAACCGGGCGGCACCGTGTTTGTCTGCGCCGTGCTCTCTGCCGCTTGCAGCCGGAGCTTCTGCAGAGCCCGGCTGATCCCCCGCAGGTAAATCGGGCACAGGAGGTGCCGGCGCGTTCCCGCTCACACTATGCGGGAGGGATTCCTCAACATCCGCGGGGTGTCCGGCGGCCGCGACCGCGGCACCGTGCCCTCCCACCGGCACCAGGTGTTCCGCGAGGGCACGGGTGCGGTCCTCGTGCGCCACCAGGATGACAGTCACCTGTCCCCGGAGCTTCCTGATGGTGTCTTCCACCAATGCCGCAGATACGTCATCCAGGTGCGCCGTGGGCTCATCCAGCAGCAGGACGGTGGCGCCGGCCTCGATCCGCGCCAGGCCGCGCGCCAGGGCCACGCGGCGGAGCTCCCCCGGGCTCAGTTCCGCAGGATGTTTCGCAGCAAGGTGTCCGGCTGCAGCCCGGACCAGGCACGCGCGGGCTGCGGCTTCAGCTCCCTGGCGCCTCTGTTCAACTGTCTGGATGCCGGAACCGCCCGACAGGTAGAGCACAATCTCGTCGAGTACCGTCTCCGCCACCATGACCGGATGCTGCGGTACCCAGGCAATCCTGGTGCGGTCCAGGCCCGTGATGGTGCCGCTGACCGTGGTGCCAGCTCCGTGGCCGACGGTTCCGGCCAGTATGCCCAGCACCGTGCTTTTGCCGGCGCCGCTGGGTCCATCGAGCGCGGTGATCCTGCTCTGCGGTGCGCTGAAACTAAGCGGTCCGACGGCGGGCAGGGACCGTCCTTCATACTTCACGGTAAGACCGCTGACGGTAATGGGCGCGCCAGGCCTGCCGGCCGGGGCTGTCCGAATCGGCTGCGGCTCCGGCGCATGAGCCACTGCAGTTGTTTCGGCGAGCGCCACCCGGCCATCGTCGCTGGCATGGTGGGCCGTGCCCAGTTCTCGCAGCGGCAGGTAGCAGTCCGGTGCGAGGATCAGGGCCAGCAGGCCGGCCTCCAGCGGCATATCGCCGTGGACGAGTCGAACGCCAATGAAAACAGCCACCACGGCCACGGAGATGGTGGCGATGAGCTCCAGGGCAAGCGCGGAGAGGAATGCGGTCCGGAGTGTTCCCATGGTGCGCCCCCGGTATTCCTCGGAGATTTCCTCGAGTGCCCTGCGCTGGGCGGTGGCGCGGCCCAGGCCCACCAGGACCGGCAGTCCCTTGGCGAGTTCGAGCATGTGGGTGGAGAGCCTGGCAAGGGACGCCTGTGCCTCGCGGACGTTGTCCTCCGTGTAGCGGCCAATCAGCACCATAAACAGCGGCACCAGCGGAACGGTCAGGACGATGACTACTGCACTCACCCAGTCGGCGAAGAGGATGCGGGCCCCCACCAGGAGCGGGATGGCCGCGCAGTTCACGAGTGCGGGAAGGAACTGGGTGTAGTAGCTGTCCAGCGCGTCCAGTCCGCGGGTGGCAAGCACTGCCAGTCCGCCGTCGGCCGGTCCTGTTCCGCGGACACCATTGCGCAGCGCCCTTTCCAGCAAACCGGAACGCAGCTCCTCCTTGATGCCCAGGGCGGCGCGGCGGGATGCCACTGCCTGCCCCCACACGGTGAGGGACCTCAGCACCACCCCCGCCATGCCAACTGCCATCTGGTCCGCCCAGGCCGGGTTTCCCGCCGCGAGGCCGGCGAGGGCCGAGGCGACAGCCTGCCCGATGAGGACCAGCGACAACGCCTTGAGGGCGGCGAGGAGTCCCAGCCAGTAGATGGCTGAACGGGTGGCGGGGCCGGCCGGGAAAGTTGGACGCATGTCAGCCCTTGGTGGTGAAGGCCTTGGCGGCGATGGCCGGCAGGAAGCTATGGGCTTCCGGAATGTGCGCGGCACTGACCCGCCTCCGGAACACCCAGTAGGTCCAGGCCTGGTACGCGATGACCAGGGGCAGGCCAAACGCTGCCACAACACTCATAAGGCCCAGAGTGTAGTCGGAGGAGGAAGCGTTGGAAATGGTCAGGTCAAAAGCCCCGTTCAGCGTGGATGGCAGCACCACAGGGAACACAGCGCCAAAGATGGACGCCGAACCCAGCGCCAGGAAGGCTCCCAGAGCCACGAAGGCCTTGCCTTCCGCCCCCTTGCGGGCCATCGCCCAGGCTGCAGCCGCCGCAACAACCGCCAGCACCACCAGCGCCCAGGTCCAGGCCTTGCCGTCGAGGAACTGGATGCTCAATGCCCAGCCCGCAATGGGCAGGAGCAGGGCGGGAAGCAGCCGGACAAACCACTTCCGCGCACGGTGCCGCACGTCGCCGTCGGTCTTCAGTGCCAGGAAGGCGAGGGCGTGTACCAGCGAGAACCCGACGACGGCGAGTCCGCCCAAAACCGCGTAGCCGTTGAACCAGGCGAGCGGCCCGCCTTCGCGGTCCCCGTTGGCGTTCAGGGGAAGGCCGGTGGTGGTCAGGGCCAGGGCTGCACCCACGCCGAAGGCCGCGAAGAAGGATCCCAGCGCGATGGCCCAGTCCCACCTGGCCCGCCACTGATCCGTGTCCACCTTGCCGCGGTACTCGAAGGCCACGGCCCGGAAGATCAGGGCAACCAGTACCACCAGCAGCGGGAGGTACAGGGCGGAGAACAGGGAGGCGTACCAGAGCGGGAACGCGGCAAAGGTTGCACCGCCGGCGGTCAGGAGCCAGACCTCGTTGCCGTCCCAGACCGGGCCGACAGTGTTGAGCAGCACGCGGCGTTCGGTGTTGTCCCGGGCGAACAGTTTCATCAGCATCCCCACGCCCAGGTCAAAGCCCTCAAGGAAGAGGTAGCCGGTCCACAGCACCGCGATGGCGATGAACCAGATGGTTGGCAGCAGTTCCATTTTTCGTTTCCTCTGCTCTTCTTGGCGCGGTCTATTGGCGGGGACTAGTAGGCGAAGGCCAGGACGTCATCGGCGGATTTGCCGCCGCCCTGCCCGCCCGGGCCGGGGGTGGCGTCCTCGTTTTCGTCGAAGGGTGCGTGGACCAGCTCCGGCATGGCCGACACCACGCCGCCCCGGATGTACTTGACCAGCAGTTTCACTTCCACCACCAGCAGCAACGCGTAGATGGCCGTGAGCGTGATGAGTGACGCCAGCAGTTCCCCGGCGGTGACACCGGGTGAGACAGCGGCCGCGGTGAACATAAAGACCTGGTCGATGCCGTTGGGATCGGGGTTGGGCGCCACCACAAACGGCTGGCGGCCCATCTCGGTGAAGATCCAGCCCGCTGCGTTGGCTCCGAAGGGGGCGAGGATTCCGAAGACGGCGAGGCGCATCAGCCACCGGGATTCCGGGACTGTTCCGTTGCGGGTGAGCCAAAGGGCCACCAGGGCCGCGAGGGCGGCGAGCCCGCCGAACCCGATCATCATGCGGAAGCCCCAGTAGGTGACCTCCATGACCGGAAGGTAGTCGATTTCCTGGCCGGCACGTTCGCCGTAGATGGGGTTGTCCGGCAGGTGCGTTCCGTAGGCCTCCTTGTACTGGGGCAGGAGGCTGTTGACGCCCTGGACTTCGGTGGTGAAGTCGCCCTTGGCCAGGTAGGAAAGGATGCCGGGGACCTCGATCAGGGCCACGATGTCATCGCAGTTCTGGGAACCGAGGTTGCCGATGCTCAGGACGGAGAAGCCGGTGCCGTCGTGGCAGGCGGCTTCTGCCGCCGCCATTTTCATGGGCTGCTGCTCGAACATCAGCTTGCCCTGGAGGTCTCCGGTGAGGGCGGTCCCGGCGAAGGAGATCATGGCCACCACTGCGCCGATACGAAGGGACCGGATCCAGACTTTGTGGTCATTCCTGTCACGGCCGGGGATGTCCCCTGCCTCACCGGGGACCACCTTGCCGTCAGGACCCACGGTGTCGACGCCGTCGCGCCGCCTCCGCCACAGGTGGTACCAGGCGATGCCCAGCAGGAAGCCGCCGGCCACAGCGAGGGCGCCGAACAGCGTGTGGGGAACTGCAACGAGCGCGGTGTTATTGGTGAAGACTGCCCAGGCGTCCGTCATCACAGGCCGGCCGTCGATCATCTCCACCCCTACGGGGTGCTGCATCCAGCTGTTTGCCACGATGATGAAGTACGCGGAGAACACCGAGCCCACCACCGCGATCCAGAGGCACGCAAGGTGGACGGCCGGCTTCAGCTGCTTCCAGCCGAAGATCCACAGGCCCAGGAAGGTGGATTCGACAAAGAACGCCAGGAGCGCCTCGAGTGCCAGGGGCGCACCGAAGACGTCGCCCACAAAGCGGCTGTATTCGCTCCAGGCCATTCCGAACTGGAATTCCTGGACGATGCCGGTGGCCACGCCCATGATGAAGTTGATGAGGAAGAGCTTTCCCCAGAACTTGGTCATCCGGAGGTATTCAGGTTTTCCGGTGCGGTGCCAGGCAGTCTGGATCACAGCCACGACCAGCCCCAGGCCGATGGTCAGCGGGACCATCATGAAGTGGTAAACGGTGGTGATGCCGAATTGCCAGCGTGCAATTTCCAGAGCGTCCAAAGCGTCCAAGGCGGTCCCTACTGTCAGCCAATGCAGGTTTTCTACGTTCTGTAGAAACTCTAACTTCTACAAAGTGTAGAACAGTGCCGGCTGCAGAGTAAAACGCGCTGCGCCACCCTCCGCCGGACTCTTCATCGCAGGTAGGGACCTCCTGTTCTACCCCATGTAGAAAGTGGCGGGGAATCGGGGTAAATTGGATCCTGTAGTTGGAAAGTTGGAACACACGCATGAAGTCACCGCAGCCCTCCGGTTGCGGTGCGGGGAAACAAAGGAAAAGTGCAATGGCTAGTCTTGGTGAACTGGAACGGGCAGTGATGGACCTGCTCTGGGCGGGCCATGAAGCAGCCACCGCGAACACGTTGCGGGACCGGCTCGCGCAGACATCGGTCGGCCAGGATGGTGCGGCCGGGCACGAGGGCAAGGAACTCGCCGTCACCACGGTGCTCACCGTGTTGTCCCGGCTGGAGAAAAAAGGCCTGGTGGAACGCGAGCGGGGCACCCGTCCGCACCGCTACCAGGCAGTGTCAAGCCGTGAGGACCACACCGCCGAGCTGATGCACGAGGTACTGGGGTCGGCTCCGGACCGCGAGGCCGTGCTGGCACGTTTCATCGGATCCGTTTCCGAAGGTGAAGCCGAGACTCTGCGCAAACTGCTGGGCCACCTCTAACGGACCATGTTCTGGGCCTCGTACCTGCTGGCGGTCCTTGCGATAGTCCTGGCGTGGCCGGTACCTATCCTCCTATCGAGGGCGAACTGGCCCGCGCGCTCCCCCTTTACGGCCATGCTGCTGTGGCAGGCCATAGCACTGGCCGGCGGGCTGTCCATGATCGGCGCCATGCTGGTGTACGGTCTGGAACCCATCGGCGATAACCTCATCGCCGGACTTCGGGCGCTGGCGGGGATGGTGCTTTTCAACGCCCCCACCACCGCCCTGGGCTTTTGGCATATCTTCGCGCTGTCCGCCGCGGCCCTTCTGACGGCCCACCTCGTGTTCACCCTGTTGCTGACGTATTACAAGATCGAACGCCAGCGGCGGCGGCACCGCGAGCTTCTCGCGCTCCTTGCTTCTCCCTCCGCCGAAGGAACCGGGACGCTGGTCATCAACCACGATTCGCCTGTGGCTTACTGCCTCCCCGGCGGCGCGCGCTCCGTGACCGTGCTGTCCGATGGCCTGATGGCAGCCCTTGAGCCGGCTGAACTCCGCGCGGTGCTGATCCACGAAAACGCGCACCTGAGCCAGCGGCACCACCTGCTGCTGTGGGCTTTCGCCGCCTGGCGCCAGGCACTGCCCTGGCTGCCTACCACCCGCCTCGCCCAGGAGTCAGTCAACTCCCTGATCGAAATGCTGGCCGACGACGTCGCGCTCAAGACCGAAAGCAAGGCCACGCTTATCAAGGCCATCGCCATCGTGGCCAGCGGTTCGGCAGCGGCTGCCGGTGGCGTGGAAATTCGTTCCGGCGCACCGGGCCTGGCCCTGGCCGGGTTGGATTCCGCGGGCGGAACATCCGGCTCGGACTCGGCCCGCACCACCGCGTCACGGGTCAGCCGGCTGCTCTCCCCGCAGCCGGAGCTGCCCTCCACCATCCGCAGCCTGGTGCTGGCCGGCTGTGTCCTCCTGTTGGCCCTGCCGACGGCCCTGCTGGTGGTGCCAGGCCTGCTGGGCTGACGCCCGCCGTCGTACTGCGTGAAACAGCCTCCTGCACGGGCCTGCGGCTGCGGCCCCACGTGCCGTCAGGCGTCGATGCGCTCCCGGTCCAGGCTTGCGGCGCCGGCGATGATGAAATCCTTGCGCGGCGAAACATCCGAGCCCATCAGCAGGTCAAAGATCTCCTCCGCCTGCTTGGCGTTCTCGATACCCACCTTGCGGAGGGTACGGTGCCTCGGGTCCATGGTGGTCTCGGCCAGCTGTTCAGCGTCCATCTCGCCCAGGCCCTTATAGCGCTGGATGGGTTCCTTGTAGCGCTTGCCTTCCTTCGCCAGCCTCGCGAGCAGCACGTGCAGCTCGGCTTCGGAGTAGGTGTAGATCATTTCGTTGGCCTTCTGGCCGGCGTTGATCACTTCTACCCGGTGCAGCGGCGGGACGGCGGCAAAGACCCGGCCCTCGTCGATCATTGGGCGCATGTAGCGGAAGAAAAGGGTAAGGAGCAGCGTGCGGATGTGCGCGCCGTCCACGTCGGCGTCCGTCATCAGGATGACCTTGCCGTAGCGGGCGGCGGCGATGTCGAAGCTGCGTCCGGACCCTGCCCCCACCACCTGAATGAGGGCCGCGCATTCGGCGTTGGAGAGCATGTCCCCCACCGAGGCTTTCTGGACGTTAAGGATCTTGCCGCGGATGGGCAGCAGGGCCTGGAAGTCCGAGGACCGCGCCAGCTTGGCGGTTCCCAGCGCCGAGTCGCCTTCCACAATGAAAAGTTCGGAACGTTCGACGTCGTCCGTCCGGCAGTCAGCGAGCTTGGTGGGCATGGACGAGGTTTCCAGCGCGTTCTTGCGCCGCTGCGTTTCCTTGTGCACGCGTGCCGAGATGCGGGATTTCATCTCGTTCACAATTTTTTCCAGGAGCAGGGCGGACTGTGCCTTGTCGTTCCTGTTGGCGGAGGTGAGCTTGGCGTTGACCTCGCGCTCCACGACCTTGGCCACGATCGCCCGCACTGCGGAGGTGCCCAGGATCTCCTTGGTCTGCCCTTCGAACTGCGGCTCAGCAAGGCGGACCGTCAGGACGGCGGTGAGGCCGGCGAAGATGTCGTCCTTTTCGATTTTGTCGTTGCCGGCCTTGAGTTTGCGGGCATTGTTTTCCACTGCTTTGCGGAAGGTCTTGACGAGGGCCTGCTCAAAGCCGGACTGGTGGGTTCCGCCCTTGGGCGTGGAGATGATGTTAACGAAGCTCCGGACCGTGCTGTCGTAGCCGATCCCCCACCGCAGCGCCACGTCGACCTCACAGTCGCGCTCTACCTCGGCGAGCTGACTGTGCCCCCGTTCGTCCAGCACGGGAACCGTCTCCTTGAACTTTCCGGAGCCGTGCAGCCGCCACACATCGGTGACGGCGGGATCGGCGGCAAGGAACTCAACGAATTCGGAGATGCCGCCATCGTGGTGGAAGACCTCCTCGTGGGGTCCGGACTCGCCCGGCGTCCCCGGGACTTTTCGCTCGTCGCGGACCGTCAGTTTGAGGCCGGGCACCAGGAAGGACGTCTGCCGGGCCCTCGCGGCGAGTTCGTCGTAGGAAAACTTTGCGTCCGGGGTAAAAATCTGCCGGTCTGCCCAGTAGCGGATCCTGGTTCCTGTGACGCCCCGCTTGGCCTTGCCCACCACGTCCAGCACCGAGTCATCCACGAACGCAGTGAACGGCGCGGCCGGATCAATTTTGGACCCTGCGTCCTTGAAGCGCCCGGGCTCGCCCCGGCGGAAGGACATTTTGTACGTTTTTCCGCCCCGGTCCACCTCAACATCGAGGCGGGAGGACAGTGCGTTGACCACGGAGGCACCCACACCGTGCAGGCCACCGGAAGCAGTGTACGAACCGCCGCCGAACTTCCCGCCCGCATGGAGCTTGGTAAAGACCACCTCGACGCCGGTGAGCCCTGTTTTCGGTTCCTTGTCGATGGGGATGCCGCGGCCGTCGTCGTGGATCTCCACGGAGTTGTCCGCGTGCAGGATGATCTTGATGTCGTGGCCGAATCCGGCCAGCGCCTCGTCCACCGAGTTGTCGATGATTTCCCAAAGGCAGTGCATCAGGCCGCGGGAGTCAGTGGAGCCGATGTACATGCCCGGGCGCTTGCGGACGGCTTCGAGGCCCTCCAGTACAGACAGGTGCCGGGCAGTGTAATCAGAACTTGGTGCCACTGGTGATGAACTCCTTCAGGGACGGAACAGCGGGCTGGGATCGCTCTTCCAAGGGTAGTCGGCCCGGCCCGGCAGTACCGACTGCCACACCTGCCGGGGCGTGTGCGCCATGCCACGTGGCACTTCCCGCGGGGCCGTGGTGCGATCTTGATCCATTCTTGCGGCTACGCGCACAGCGAACTTGTCCCATCCTTGCGATGGTTTTGTTACGAATGCTGGTTATATAGACGTACTGATCTACTAAGGAGGCCGACATGACAACAGCAGTGGCAGACCGCACACTCAACGCACTGGACAGGTGCGATCGTTGCGGAGCCCAGGCATATGTCCGGGTTGTACTGGAGTCCTCCGGTGGTGAGCTTCTTTTCTGCGGCCACCACGCCCGTGCAGTTGAGGCAACGCTCAAGCCTTTGAGCTCCGACTGGCACGATGAGACGGGGAAGCTTCACGAGAAGGCCGCCGTAGAAATCGACTAGCTTGGCTGAAGCTGTTGGGACCCCGCCGGAAGGTGGGGTCCCAATCTTTTTAAGGTGAGTTAAGCAAAGCAGCCCGCCGGGTACCGCGCCCGTTACGGGTACGGCAGCCGGCGGGCCGGTTGTGATGAGTGCGGCTTCTAGTCCAGGTAGTCCCGCAGCACCTGCGACCGCGAGGGATGGCGGAGCTTGGACATGGTCTTGGATTCGATCTGGCGGATACGCTCGCGCGTGACTCCGTACACCTTGCCGATTTCGTCTAAAGTCTTCGGCTGTCCGTCAGTGAGGCCGAACCGCATGGCCACCACTCCGGCCTCGCGCTCCGAGAGCGTATCCAACACGGAATGAAGCTGCTCCTGCAGGAGCGTGAAGCTCACGGCGTCCGCCGGGACAACAGCCTCGGAGTCCTCGATCAGGTCACCGAACTCGGAATCGCCGTCTTCGCCCAGGGGCGTGTGGAGCGAGATGGGCTCGCGGCCGTACTTCTGGACTTCGACGACCTTTTCGGGGGTCATGTCCAGTTCGAGCGCCAGCTCTTCGGGCGTAGGTTCACGGCCGAGGTCCTGCAGCATCTGGCGCTGGACACGGGCCAGCTTGTTGATGACTTCAACCATGTGCACCGGAATACGGATGGTGCGAGCCTGGTCGGCCATGGCACGCGTGATCGCCTGGCGGATCCACCAGGTGGCGTACGTGGAGAACTTGAAGCCCTTGGTGTAGTCGAACTTTTCCACTGCACGGATCAGGCCGAGGTTGCCCTCCTGGATCAGGTCCAGGAACAGCATGCCGCGCCCGGTGTAACGCTTGGCCAGTGAGACAACGAGGCGGAGGTTGGCTTCCAGCAGGTGGTTCTTGGCGCGCTTGCCGTCATGGATGATGAATTCAAGCTCGCGCTTGTACTTCGGATCCATCGAGCCGTCGTCAGCAGCGATCTTCTCTTCTGCAAACAAGCCGGCTTCGATCCGGAGCGCAAGGTCTACTTCCTGCTCGGCGTTGAGCAGTGCGACCTTACCGATCTGCTTCAGGTAGTCCTTAACAGGGTCGGCGGTAGCTCCGGCGGACATGACCTGCTGGACAGGTGCGTCGTCGTCATCGGCGTCGGAGTAGACGAAGCCCTTGCCGGAGCCGGCAGCTCCCTTGACGGGATCGGCCTCGGCGTCCTCCTCAACAACATCAGGGCCTTCGAGGATGATCTCATCGAGGTCTTCCTCGACTTCTTCGACGTCATCAGCGTCCGTGTCACCGGCCGATTTACCGGCCGCCTCAGCAGCAGCCTTCGCGCCGGGTTTGGGCCCGCGCTTCTTGGGCTCACGCTTGCCGTCCGCACCAGCTTCACCGGCAGAAGCCTTGTTGGCTGCCCGCGTGGCGGCCCGCTTGGCGTTTGTTGCAGCCTGCTTCTCCTCGGCGGACAGTTCGTCCTGGGCGGCGGGGTCCTTCTTCGTGGAAGACGGGGTCACAGAAAACCTTTCTAGCGGTGGTCTGTGGAATCACCATACGGGCAACACCACTATGACCCTGTCAAGTCCGTGGTGGAAACCAAGCACCACCACGGCCGGCAGAGTCTATAAATAGAACTGCCGGAGCGGCCATAATGTTCCCGCAAAGCGGTCACTACAAGCACTCGATACACGGACCCAACCGGGTCTCGGCCTCCATTGTCTCACGATTTCCCGGAATAGGGCCTAACCCGCCATTTCCTGCCGTCTTCGCCTTCAGGCGGCTTCCGGTCCGAATTTCTGCCAGGCAGCCTCCTTCCGCGCCGCCCAGCCGCACAACGTACCCCGGCGGACCAATTCAAGCAGCAGCTCTGCGAGCCGGTACCCGGGCTCGATGTCGAGCGCCTCCCCCAGGTACGCGGCAGAGTACGAGCCGCGGCCGCGGCACCACGCGATCCAGCCCCTCCCCGTCAATGCAGCCGCGGCCGGTGGCCCACCCATCATGGCGAGGTGCTCCAGGACAAGGTCCAGGGCGTCAAGGCTGTGCCATTGGGGAACGGCCGGCTCCTGTCCCATCAGGACGTTTCCGTAGCCGGGAATACCCTCCTGGCCGCCGGACATCAGGAAGCCTTCCCCGCACTGGTCCGGCAGTGCGAAGGACGGCAAATCAGTGCCATCCACTGCGGATGGCATTTCTTCCGGCCCGGTCTGTTCTGCCCCTGGTGCCATCGGCCCGAGCTGTGCGTCCTGGCTGAAAATCCCGAACTCTTCAGCCCCGGCTGCCGCCGCTGTTTTCCCCGCCGCCGCCATGACGAGGACGGCGTCGCGCCAGGCGGGCACCAGGAGCGTGGCCCTCAGAAAAGCGTCACGCTGTATGGACGGGCGTTGCAGGTCCCCGGCCGGGCGGGCCAGCACCGCCTCCCACTGCCCCAGCACCGCGGCAAACTGCGGCCGGCTCTGCCGCCGAAGATCCAGCTGGGCCCGCCACACGGCCTCCGCTTCCAGCACAGCGGCGCGATGGAGGGCAGGAACAGGGCCGGCCGGCTGCCGCTGTTCCGGTGCCGGTCCAATGCTGCTTCCCCGGAACACCATCTCGGTGTTGAGCAGGCTGTCGCGGATTTGCTGGATGGGACGCCCAGGCAGCGGGCAGCATAAAACATCCAGGCACCACACCTCCCGCCAGAAATCATCCCCGACGTACCAGGCTTCCCGGACTGGCATCCCAGCCCTTTCCAGCATGGAGTCCAGGCCGGCCAGCAAACCGTCGTACCGCGACGGCGACGTCGCA
The DNA here is from genome assembly GCF_059090465.1 of Arthrobacter sp. MDT2-3. Lineage (NCBI taxonomy): Bacteria > Bacillati > Actinomycetota > Actinomycetes > Micrococcales > Micrococcaceae > Arthrobacter > Arthrobacter sp. MDT2-3. Next base: position 93,453 of record NZ_JBNHFS010000007.1, read on the forward strand.
CCGCCATTGCTGGTGAAGATCGCCAGCAATGTGCCGTCAGCCTCCTTGTCCGCCTCGAGATAGCGCCGGACGGCCCGCAGGAATTTTGCCGGATTGGCAAGGACGTCCGGCCCGGGAAGATCCAGCCGCAAGGTGGCCCCAACCCTTTTGCCCTGCAATGTGATGGCCACGAGGCTCCGTGCCGGCCAGTATCCCAGCGAGTGGGGAATGAAACCCAGGATGTCTTCCGGGCCGCGGACTGTGAGCCGTTCTGGAGATGTCATGGCTCCAGCATTCGCCGGCCAAGGGGTCACTCGACAGTAAGGGCGGCAGCTATGTGGAAACCGCCGCCTTGCAGCCAGCCCTGTGGAGGACCAGTCAGTCGTCTGAAGCGGCCGCCCGGCTGCGCCGGGCCAGGTGTTCGCGCCGCTGGCGGGCGAGCGCGCTGCGCAGCGGCGGGACCACGACGCCCTGGGCAGCCATCTGCCGCCGTACCTTCCGGCGGCAGACCAGCATTGCTGCGGCCCCAAAGCCGAGCAGCAGGAACTGGACACTGAGTGCGATCCGGAACGGGTCCAGCCCGTACAGGACTCCGTTGGAGAACCCGCTTGCGTACAGTACGTCCAGCACCAGGCCGATCAGGAAAATCGCGACCAGTGCGGCGATGAAGCCGCCCACGTTGACGATGCCCGTCGCGGTGCCAATGCGGTGCGCGGGGTTGAAGGTCCGGGCGAAGTCGAAGCCGATCATCGAGCCGGGCCCCCCGATGGCGAGCACCACCACCAGGCCGGCCAGCAGCCACAACGGTGAACGCCCCGGAGTCAGCAGCACGGCTGCCCAGGCTCCGGCGGTGGCAGCGGCGATCAGCAGGACCATGGTTGAACGCCGCAGCGGGTGACGGGAAACGAACCGGCCGATGAACGGTCCCACTGCCATGGCGGTTGCCACGTAGAGCGCCATCAGGGCGGCGACCGTTCCGGCGTCGAGGCCCTGCCCGGAAAGGAGGAACGGGTAACCCCAGGTCATCGCGAAGACAGTACCGCTGAACTGGATGGTGAAGTGGCTCCACAGTCCCAGCCTGGTCCCCGGCTGGCGCCACGCACGGGCCAGCGAGGCTCCTGTGGCCTTCAGGCCTTGCTGTGCCTGCGGCCGCGGGGTGCCGGGCGGCACGTCCTGCAGGAGCAGCAGCACCAGGACGACGGCGAGTCCGGACATCCCTGCCAGCATCAGGAACGCGGGGGTCCAGCCCGACGCGTGAAGCACGAAGGCGAAGGGAATGACACTGAACAGCTGACCCAGTTGGCCGGACATACCCGTCAACTGGGTCACGAGCGGCACCCGGGCGGGCGCAAACCAGAGCGGAATCAGGCGGATCACCGAGATAAAAGTCATCGCGTCCCCGGCGCCCACCAGGACCCGTCCGGCTACACCCCCGGGGATACTGTCGGCGAACGCCAGCTGGAGCTGGCCAAGGCCCATCAGGACGGCACCGCCGGCGATCATGGCGCGTGAGCCGAAGCGGTCCACCAGCAGGCCCACGGGGATCTGGAGTCCTGCGTAGACCAGCAGCTGGAGGACGGTAAAGAACGAGATGGCGGACGCGCTGGCGTGGAAGCGCTCGGTGGCCTCCAGGCCCACCACACCAAAGGACGTGCGCTGGGAAACGGCCACAAGGTACCCGAAAATACCAACGGTCCAGATCAGCCAGGCGCGGGGTGCAGTCACCCCTTCATTATGCCCGGACAGCCGTGGCCACCCCGGCAGCAGCGGGTTCCGCTACTGGCCGGGGTTTTCGCGGGCGAGGTAGGCCTCGACGGCAGCGCCGAGGACATCCGCATTTGGAAGCTCGTCATTTTCGTCCGCAAGGAGCGAGCGGCGGACCGTGCCTTCGGCCTTTTCGTCGTACCGGGATTCGAGGCGCGACACCACCTGCTGGACATCCTCAGAGGCATCAATCTGCTCGGCGATCTGGCGGCTGACTTCGCGGCCGGCTTCGCGGAGCCTGTCCGAGGGCAGCATTAGCGACGTGGCCGCACCCAGGTATTCAAGTCCTGCGACGGCGGCCGTGGGGTATTCCGCCTCCGCGAGGTAGTGCGGCACGTGGATCACGTAGCCGGCGACGTTGCGGCCGGCTTCCACCAGGCGGAGTTCCAGGATGTGGCCTACCGCTGCGGGGACCTCCACCGTTGGCTTCCATACCGAGATGCCCTCGATCAGTTCGGGCCTGTTGCCGTGCACCGTCACGCCCACAGGACGCGTGTGGGGCACCGGCATGGGAATGGAGTGGATCCAGGTGACCAGGTTGACGTCCAGCTTCTCCACGATGCCCACCACCGCCCGCGCGAACCGTTCCCACTGCAGATCGGGCTCGAACCCCGCCAGCAGCAGAAAGGGATTGCCCAGGCCGTCGACAAGCCGGTAGAGGGCGAGCGTCGGCTCCTGGTAATCCTGCAGGTGGTCCTCGACGAACGTCACGTGGGGCCTGCGCGACCGGTAATCGATGAGCTGGTCGGCATCGAAGACTGCAACCGGCACGGCGTCGAGCGTATCCAGCAGTTCAGCGTTGATTTGCTTCACTACGTGACCGGCATCGGCAAACCCGGTAAAGCCCATCACCAAATCCAGCCCGCGGAGTTCGGGGCTGTGGAACAGCTCAATGTTGCTCGCATAGAGCGCGTCAGGGTCCAGCAGGGAGCCGGAGATCCGTTCAAGCACGGCATGTTCCTTTCATAGGTGCGGGTGGACATCTTCTACAACGCCCCAGGGCTGCCGCACATTCCTGCCGCTGGTGTGGCGCACCTCTCAGGAAATACACCGGCACGGGCGGGGACGGGCTACGATCGGAACTGGCCTGCCAGACGGGCTTGCAGACACCCGGACTGCGTCCCGAACGATAGCATCCGGGCAACCATGGCAGAGCGCCGAACATGCATCCCTGCCCGAACATCTCTCGAGAATTGAGGACTGATCCCTGTGGTCAAGAATACTGAAATCAACCTTAGTACCCTCTCAAGGGACCTGAAGAAGAGCCCCAGTGACGCAGTGGTCATCGGCGTGGGAAAGGGCACTGACGGGCCCGTCCTCCTGGACAACCCGCTGACCGCAAAGAGTGCAGAAGCCCTGGCGCAGTCCCTCAAGTCCCTGGGCGTCACCGGCGCCGCAGACCAGATCGTCCGCCTCCCGGGCCTTCCGGAGACGGGCGCCGGAATCCTGGTCCTCGCCGGCACCGGCAAGGTCTCCGCTGCGCAGCCACTCACGGGAGAGGCACTGCGCAGGGCGGCCGGCTCCGCTGTCCGCCAGCTTGCCGGCCTCGCAACGGTTGTCCTTGCCCTTCCGACGGCGTCAGTTGCCGACGTCGAGGCAGTTGCCGAGGGTGCCGCCCTCGGCGCCTATTCCTTCACCGAATTCCGTTCCTCGAAGGACGGGCTGAAGGATCCGGTCGGGAACGCCGTCATCTTCACTGAGTTCGCCAGCCACAAGGAGACGGATGCAGCCCTGAGGCGTGCCGGGCTGATCGGCAAGGCCGTCAACGCCACCCGTTCCCTGGTCAACCAGCCGCCCAGCCACCTCTACCCCGAAACGTTCGCGGAGGCGGCGAAGGACCTGGCCAAGGGCCTGCCCGTGAAGGTCACCGTCTGGGATGAAAAGCGGCTCGAAAAGGAAGGCTTTGGCGGCATCATGGGCGTAGGCAAGGGCTCCGCCCGCCAGCCCCGCCTGGTCAAGGTGGAATACTCCCCCGCGAAGGCAACCTCAAAGATCGCCCTTGTCGGCAAGGGCATCACGTTCGACACCGGCGGCATCTCGATCAAGCCGGCCCTCGGCATGGGCGACATGAAGAGCGACATGGCGGGCGCCGCCGTCGTCCTTAACACTGTCCTCGCCCTCGCCGGACTTGGCCTTCCGGTCAAGGCGACCGCCTGGCTCTGCATTGCCGAGAACATGCCCTCCGGCGCGGCCTCACGTCCCGCGGACGTCCTCACCATGTACGGCGGAAAGACCGTTGAGGTCCTGAACACCGACGCCGAAGGCCGGCTCGTCATGGCAGACGGCATCGTGGCCGCGAGCCGTGAGTACCCGGATGCCATCATCGACGTCGCCACCCTGACGGGCGCGCAGTTGATCGCGCTCGGCAACCGCACGGCCGGCGTCATGGGCTCCGACAGCGTGACCGGCCCGCTCAAGGCCGCAGCCGACCGCGCAGGCGAACTGGTATGGCCCATGCCGCTGCCCGAGGAACTGCGCCCCAGCATCGACTCACAGGTTGCGGACCTCGCCAACATCGGTGAACGCCACGGCGGCATGATGACGGCCGCTGTTTTCCTGCGCGAGTTCGTGGGTAAGGGCAAGGACGGGGAACAGATCCCCTGGGCCCACATCGACATCGCCGGGCCTTCCTTCAACAACGGCAGCCCGTACGGCTACACCCACAAGCAGGGAACGGGCTGCACCGTCCGCACCCTGGTGGCCTATGTAGAGGACATCCTCGCCGCCGCGGCCTGACGCCACCGGCCAGTCCGGCCGCCACGGGTGCCCTGCGGCACGGGATGTTCCCTGTGCCGCAGGGCCGCGTGACACTGGACACAAGCGCTCCACAAACGCGGCGCCAAGGTGGAGCATGGATAAGTGGTTCGCTAAGGTGAACCACGGTAGTCACAAATGCAAGAGAACAGGCACGCTGACATAATCACGGCAGTGCAAGTTCCAAGACCAGATGATGCGCGGAGAACGCGTCATCGTTCACGCGAGGGAGCGTTTAAGTGGCCGATCAGGCAACTGCGCAAGAATTCGACATCCTGGTACTCGGCGGAGGCAGCGGCGGATACGCCGCCGCACTGCGGGCCGTACAGCTTGGCCTTACCGTCGGCCTCGTGGAGAAGGCAAAGCTGGGCGGCACATGCCTCCACAACGGCTGCATCCCCACCAAGGCGCTGCTGCACTCTGCAGAGCTCGCCGACCACGCCCGTGACTCCGCCAAGTACGGCGTGAACGTCACCCTCGACGGCATCGACATCACTGCCGTCAACGCGTACAAGGACGGCATCATCGCCGGCAAGTACAAGGGCCTCCAGGGCCTCATCAAGTCCAAGGGCATCACCGTCATCGAAGGTGAGGGCAAGCTGCAGGGCACCGACACCGTCGTGGTGAACGGCACCGCGTACAAGGGCAAGAACATCATCCTGGCCACCGGGTCCTACTCCCGCACCCTTCCCGGCCTGAAAATCGGCGGCAAGGTCATCACCTCCGACCAGGCCCTGACCATGGACTCCATCCCCAAGAGCGCCATCATCCTGGGCGGCGGCGTCATCGGCGTCGAGTTCGCTTCCGTCTGGAAGTCCTTCGGCGTGGACGTCACCATCGTGGAGGGCCTGCCCTCGTTGGTTCCCAACGAGGACGCCACCATCGTCAAGAACTTCGAGCGCGCCTTCAAGAAGCGCGGCATCAAGTTCTCCACTGGTGTGTTCTTCCAGGGCGTGGAGCAGAACAACGACGGCGTCAAGGTCACCCTGGTGGATGGCAAGACCTTCGAAGCGGACCTGCTGCTCGTCGCCGTCGGCCGTGGCCCCGTCACCGCCAACCTCGGCTACGAGGAAGCGGGCATCACCATCGACCGCGGCTTCGTCATCACCAATGAGCGCCTCCACACCGGCGTCGGCAACATCTACGCCGTCGGCGACATCGTCCCCGGTGTCCAGCTGGCCCACCGCGGCTACCAGCAGGGCATCTTCGTGGCCGAGGAAATCGCCGGCCTGAAGCCGGTGATCGTTGAGGACATCAACATCCCCAAGGTCACCTACTCGGATCCCGAAATCGCTACCGTTGGCTACACCGAAAAGGCTGCCAAGGAGAAGTTCGGCGAGGACCAGGTGCAGACCCAGGAATACAACCTGGCCGGCAACGGCAAGAGCTCCATCCTGGGCACCTCAGGACTGGTCAAGCTGGTCCGCCAGAAGGACGGCCCCGTGGTGGGCGTCCACATGATCGGCGCCCGGATGGGCGAGCAGGTCGGCGAAGCCCAGCTGATCGTGAACTGGGAAGCCTACCCCGAGGATGTGGCCCAGCTGGTGCACGCACACCCCACCCAGAACGAGGCCATGGGCGAAGCCCACCTGGCACTCGCGGGCAAGCCGCTTCACGGCTAGTTTCCCCACGCACCACAGGGCCCGGTGCACCCGGCACGGAATGCCGGGTGCACTAGGCTTCCAACAAGGCAGCAATCATCCGCACTAAAGATCAATAAGGAGAACGGGGACGACATGTCTGAATCCGTTAACTTGCCCGCCCTCGGTGAGAGCGTCACCGAAGGAACCGTCACCCGCTGGCTCAAGCAGGTAGGTGACCGGGTAGAGGTGGACGAGCCGCTGCTCGAGGTCTCCACCGACAAAGTAGACACTGAAATCCCCTCTCCTGTAGCTGGCGTGATTGAGGAAATCCTGGTTGCCGAGGATGAGACCGCCGAGGTCGGCGCTCCCCTGGTACGCATTGGCGACGGCTCCGGTGGCGGCGCGCCCGCCGAAGAAGCACCCGCAGCAGCACCGGCAGAAGAGGCTCCCGCAGCCGCCCCGGCCGAGCAGGCTCCTGCACAGGAAGCACCCGCCCAGGAAGCACCGGCAGCAGCCCAGGAGACACCCGCAGCCGGCGGCGAAGGGCACGAAGTCACCCTCCCGGCGCTGGGCGAAAGCGTCACCGAAGGCACCGTCACCCGCTGGCTGAAGGCCGTGGGCGACTCCGTAGAGGTCGACGAGCCGCTCCTGGAAGTTTCCACCGACAAGGTTGATACCGAAATCCCGTCCCCGGTGGCCGGTACCCTTCAGGAAATCCGCGTGAACGAAGACGAAACGGCAGAGGTCGGCTCCGTCCTGGCTGTTATCGGTTCAGGCGCAGCCGCTGCCCCTGCCGAAGCACCGTCCACCGAAGCACCGGTCCAGGAAGCCCCCAAGGCTGAAGCACCCGCACCAGCCCCGCAGGCTGCACCGGCCCAGGAAGCCCCCAAGGCAGCGCCGGCACCGCAGGCTGCACCCGCCCCCGCGGCAGCACCCGCCGCAGCGCCTGCCACTGCGCAGGCCGCAGCCGCCAACGGTGGATCCGAATCCGGATACGTCACTCCCCTGGTCCGCAAGCTTGCCAACCAGCACGGCGTGGACATCGCTTCGCTCTCGGGCACCGGCGTGGGCGGACGCATCCGCAAGCAGGACGTCATGGCAGCCGCTGAAGCCAAGGCCGCACCCGCCGCAGCCCCTGCAGCAGCGCCCGCCGCATCAGCACCGGCAGCGTCCAACGCCGCTGTTTCCTCACTGCGCGGCACCACGCAGAAAGCACCGCGCATCCGCCAGGTCATCGCGCGCCGCATGCGCGAATCCCTCGAGATCTCCACCCAGCTGACCCAGGTCCACGAAGTGGACATGACCAAGGTCGCCAAGCTCCGTGCCCGCGCCAAGAACTCATTCCAGGCCCAGAACGGCGTCAAGCTGACCTTCCTCCCGTTCATTGCCAAGGCCGTCGCCGAGGCGCTCAAGCAGCACCCCAAGCTCAACGCTGCCTACGACGAGGACAAGCAGGAAATCACCTACCACAACGCCGAGCACCTGGCGATCGCCGTGGACACGGACAAGGGCCTGCTGGTCCCGGTCATCAACGATGCCGGCAACCTGAACCTGGCCGGACTTGCCGGCAAGATCGCCGACGTTGCAGGCCGCACGCGTGACGGAAAGATCGGCCCGGACGAGCTGTCCGGCGGCACTTTCAGCATCACCAACATCGGTTCGGTCGGGGCCCTGTTCGACACCCCGATCATCAACCAGCCGCAGGTGGGCATCCTGGGCACCGGCGCCATCGTGAAGCGCGCCGTGGTTGTTGCCGATGAGAATGGTGACGATTCGATCGCCATCCGCTCCATGATGTACCTGTCCCTGACGTACGACCACCGCCTGGTGGACGGCGCCGACGCGGGCCGATTCCTCCAGACGCTGAAGGCGCGCCTCGAGGAAGGCGCCTTCGAGGCAGACCTGGGGCTGTAAAGCACTAAAACGTTCGACGGCGGTACCGGCAGCGGTGGGAGACCAGCGCGAGGCCTGCACCGCCGTCGGCGTTTAACAACCCATGCGTTTAGAACCATGGAGGGGACGGGCCACCGGATGATCCCGAAACTACTACAAGCTGTAGAACCTCTGGCTACACTGGTCCCATGAACATCGTCTATAACATTGTGGTTTTCCTGCACATCGTCGGCGCGGCCATGATCGTCGGAATCTGGATCGGGCAGATGAAAAAGCCCACGGTCCACCCCCGCCAGTTCGACGGCGCCATGACGCAATTGCTCACCGGAGTCATCCTGATGGGCCTCATTCCGGCCCTGGACATGGACGCCAACTACGCAAAGCTGGGCATCAAGTTCGTCATCGCCGTGGTTGTCGGCGTCCTGGCCTTCATCGGACGCCGAAAGTACAAGAAGGGCGAGGCCGTCAGCCCCGGCCTCGCGCACGGCGTGGGTGGACTGGCGCTGCTCAACATCGCCATCGCCACCATCTGGCAGTAACCGCTCTTATCTGCACCTACGACGGCGACGCTCCCTTTCTGCGGGGGCGTCGCCGTCGGCGTTTTAACGCCACTGTCACAATCCTCTGACAGCGGACAACCCGTGCACCTGGAGTGCCGAATCCCTAGGATGGGAAACGGCGGGTCCAGGCACCAGCCTGCCCCGGTTCGAATCGACTTGAGGAGTGGTTATGGCAGCAACACGCACCGCGCACACAGTATGGAACGGCGACCTGATGTCAGGTTCCGGAAACACCACGCTGGACAGCTCCGGCCTGGGTACGTACGACGTCACGTGGAAGGCCCGCACCGAGGCTTCCGGCGGCAAGACCAGCCCGGAAGAACTCATCGCGGCAGCCCACTCGGCCTGCTTCTCCATGGCCTTCAGCCACGCCCTGGCCCAGGCCGGCCACGCGCCGGAGGAAGTCAACACTAAAGCCGACGTCACGTTCGTGCCGGGCACCGGCATCACCGGCAGCCACCTGACCATGTCCGCCCGTATCCCGGGAATTTCGGAAGACGAGTTCCAGAAGATCGCTGCCGAGGCCAAGGTCGGCTGCCCCGTTTCCGGTGCCCTTGCAAGCATCGACATCACCCTGGACGCCACGCTCGAAGCCTGATCCGCTTCGGGGCGCGCCAAAAAAAGCCCTGCCAGGCCGTTTCCGGCCAGGCAGGGCTTTTCCGTGCTTGTGGGGCTACTTGCGCTGGCCGCGCGGCGGGAGCGGCGCAGGGCGCAGGCGGCGGTAGCCTTCGCGAGCCGGCGGACGGTCGGTTGGAAGCTCCTGCACCATCTCCTTGAGCGCCCCGATGCCGTATTCCAGCTGCGGATCGCGTCCGGCTGCGTAGGCGTGCGGCGGGTAGGTGACCTCAATGTCCGGGTCCACGCCGTAGTTCTCGACGCTCCAGCCCACACCGCCGCCGAACCAGGTGGCGTACCGCGGCTGGGTGACACCCGTGCCGTCTGCCAGGGCAAACCTGTTGTCGATGCCCACCACGCCGCCCCAGGTGCGCGTTCCGATCACGGGACCGATGCCCCGCAGCTTTGACACCTGGGTGATGATGTCGCCGTCGGACCCGGCAAACTCATCAGCAAGGATGATGACCGGCCCACGTGGTGCGTGGTGCGGGTAGGTCCGTGGCTTCTCCGCCCGCGGCATGCTCCAGCCGGTGACTTTGCGGCCGATCAGTTCAGCCACAAGCTGGGAGGTGTGCCCGCCGCGGTTGCGCCGCACGTCCACGATGAGGCCGTCCAGCGCCGTTTCGGTGTCGAGGTCGCGGTGGAGCTGGGCCCAGCCGTTCGCCATCATGTCCGGGATATGAAGGTAGCCGAAGGTGCCTCCCGAGGCCTCCCGGACGGTTCGCCGGTTCGAGGCAACCCATTCCTGGTACCGCAGGCGCTCCTCGTCCTTGACGGGTACCACGGCGACCCGCCGCTGGCTGCCGGCGCTGTCGCCGTGCGCTGTACCGTTGAGGAGTGTCAGCTCCACCGGCCGGCCGGCCGCCCCCACCAGCTGCATCGCCGGGGCCACGGTCGCGGACAACGGGACGCCATCGATGGCCAGCAGGATATCTCCGGCCTTGGCACCGACGCCCGGCCGGGTCAGGGGCGACGTTGCGAGGGGGTCGGATGACTCGCCGGCCAGGATGTGGGTGATTTCCCAGCCAGCCGCTGTCAGGGCAAGGTCGGCCCCGAGGCGGCCCTGGCCATGGCTTCCGTTCTCCGTGACGGGTGCGGGCCGGACGTAGGCGTGGGAGGTGCCGAGTTCACCGTGCAGTTCCCACAGCAGGTCCACCAGGTCGTCGTGGGAACCCAGCCGGTCAACGAGGGGACGGTAGCGCTTGTGGATGGACTCCCAGTCCTGCCCTGCCATGTCTTCAGTCCAGAAGAAGTCACGCTGCAGGCGCCATGCCTCGTCGAAGGCCTGGCCCCACACGCTGAGCGGGTCCATCATCACCCGGATCCGGCCAAGGTCCACCTTGACCAGCTCGCCTGATTCCTCGTCAGCCTTCTTGTCCGCCGGTACAACGCTGACCTGCTTGTCGGAAATCAGCACCACTTTGGTGCGGTCGCCGGAGAGCCGGAAGCTGTCCAGCGACTCCACCAGCGTGGACTGTTTCCGGCGGGCGAGATCGAAGCGGGCAAGGCTGGGGCGGGCATCCTTGTCGTCCTGGCTTGCCTTGCCGTCACCGGTGACTCCGGCGAGGGCCCAGTCGAGCCACAGCAGTGCGCCGTCGGCTGCCTTCAGGGACGTGTAGTTGCCCTGGGGTACCGGGACGCCGATGACGCGGTGGGCGAGTCCTTCCGGGTCCACCCTGACCTCCGGCACTCCTGCCGTAGCTTCCTGATTCGGTTCCCCGGCTGAATCGCCTGCCCGGCCCTCCCCCGCATCCGCATCCACGGACGGGCCGAACGGTGACGGCGTGTCAGCGGCCAGCGCTACAAGGTACGGCTTGATGGGGCTGGGGAAGGAAAGGTCAAAGGAGTGCCCGTCGTAGACGGGATCGAAGCTGCGGTTGGAGAGGAACGCCAGGAACTTTCCGTCCGGGGTGAAGGCCGGTGAGGTGTCGCAGAAGCGGCCGTCGGTAACGTCCACCAGGCCGGAGCCGGGATCCGTTACCCTGGCCAGCCGGAGCCGGCTGCGGGAACCGAAGGAGGTCACGGGTTCGGACCAGACCAGCCATTGGGAGTCCGCGGACCAGGCCAGGTCTGACACTGTGCCTTCGCCGATGCTGGCCACCAGTGTCAGTTCCCCGGTCCGCGTATTGGCCGCGTACACCTCGCCGAAGGACGTACCCAGTGCGAGCCACCCGCCGTCCGGGCTGGCTTCGAGGGAGCTGGTGCGGGTGGGGCGGGGGAAAGCGATGCGGGTTGCTGCTGCGGGAGCAGAAGCCCCGGCAGCTGAGGGGGCGTCCTCGGGGGCAACGTCTGCCTGCTGGTCATCCCTGACCGTGGGAGCCGGACCGGCGCCTGCCAGGACCGCAGCCCCGGCGGCCGGAACAGGCTGCGGCAAAGCTACGGCGGCTTCGTCCTTTCCGTGCTCCGAAGCAGTAACGCTGCTTGGGTCTGCGGCGGGGGTGGATGTCCCCTGGGCGCTCCCCTCCGTTGTTCTGCCGGGCACCGGCGCGGCAACGTCCTTGATGTACAGCGCTTCGACGCCGTCGTGGTCCGCCACGTAAGCCAGCCGCCCGTCGCCGAGAGGCCTGGGAAGGCGGGCACGGACGCCCGGTGTTGCTTCGATGATGCGGGAAGGCCCGTCCTTGTGCCGCAGCCAGTGGATGGTGCCGTGCGCTTCGACCGCGCTGGCCGCCCCGGCGCCATCCGGGACTGCCGCGGCAAGATGTTTGCTGGTGTTCAGCAGCGCCGGGCGCCGCGACTGGGAAGCAGAACCCAGCGTGATGTCCAGCCGCACGGGGTCGGAACGAGGATCAGCAAGAACCCAGAGCTCACCCGCGGACTCGAAGATGATGCGCTTTCCGTCGGAGGCGGCATGCCGGACGTAGAAATCCTCGTGGTCCGTGTGCCTGCGCAGGTCCTTTCCATTCGGAAGGACCGAGTACAGGTTGCCGTAACCCTCGTGGTCGGACAGGAATGCGATGCGGCCGTCCACCCACATGGGATCAGCGAGGTTGCCGTCAAGGTCTGGCAGCAGGCGTTCGAATTCACCGTTGCCGTCGTTGTCCAGCCACAGCTTTCCGGCGGTGCCTCCGCGGTAGCGCTTCCACCACGCGGGTTCACGTGACAGCACGCTGCCCACCACCACCGGGCGCTCATCGCCCACTTCGGGGCCAAAGGCGACCGACTCCACCGGCCCGAAGGGCAGTTCCTCGGCCCAACCGCCCTCAAGCGGGACACTGTAGGCGTGCGTGTGGCGGCTTTCGGCCTGGCGGAAGGCGCTGGTGACAACGACGGATCCTTTGGCAGTAAAGCCCTTTACCCGGGTGGTGCTGTGGCCGAAGTAGGTGAGCTGCCGGTAGTCGCCGCCGTCCACTGCCGCGGACACCACCTCCGGTGCTGTTCCCTGCACCACTGTCCATACCAGCCTCTGTCCGTCCGGGGTGAAACGGGGATTGCGGGCGGGCAGCTGGAGCGAGGAGACACGCCAGGCGCGCCCTCCACCCAGGGGCGCAATCCACACGTCATCCTCGGCCACAAAAGTGACCAGATCGCCGTGCAGGTGCGGGTAACGGAAGTAGCTCGAAGAGGTCATCGTTTGATCATAGTCAACCCCCGGTTACCCCTGTTGGAGGTGCTTCCGCTGCGTCCGCCGTGGTGTGATGGACCCCATGCGCATAGTTATCGCCGGCGCCTCCGGTCTGATCGGTAGCCACATGTCGGCCACCTTCCGCGATGCAGGCCACGACCTCGTGTCCCTGGTCCGGCGCGAGCCGGCATCGGCAACGGAAGTCCGGTGGAACCCGGCCGCCGGAGAACTTGACCCAATGGCACTGGCCGGAGCCGACGCCGTCGTCAATCTCTCGGGCGCCGGCATCGGGGACAGGCCGTGGACCCGCCGGCGCATTGACGAACTTTTCAGCTCCCGGGTGGACTCCACGCGGACGCTCACCCAGGCCATGCGCCAACTCGATTCCCCGCCCCCTGTCTTCATCAGCCAGTCCGGCTCCGGGTACTACGGCGACGCCGGCAACACGGTGCTTCGGGAAAACGCGCCGCAGGGAGCCGGCACCCTCGCCCGCATCTGTGGCGAGTGGGAAGCGGCAGCCGCCACCGCTCCCCCGGGTGTGCGGGTGGTGGTGCCGCGGACGGCGGTGGTCCTCAGCCGTTCCGGCGGTGCACTGGGCAGGCTTCTCCCCCTGATCCGGCTGGGGGTTGGCGGGCCGCTCGGCAACGGCCGCCAATACTGGCCGTGGATAACCCTGCCCGATGTTTCGGCAGCTTTCCTCTTCCTGCTGGAGTCCCCGCTGTCCGGACCGGTGAACCTTGCCGCCCCCGAGGATGCAGACGTGAACGCCCTGGTGGCTGCGCTTGCCAAGGCCCTGCACCGCCCTGCCGCGCTGCGGGTACCCGCCCCGGTGCTGCGCCTGGTGATGCGTGACCTGGCCGACGAACTACTCCTCGCCAGCCAGCGCATGGAACCCGCCCTGCTGTCCTCTGCCGGTTTCACCTGGCAGCATCCAACCCTTGCCCAGGCCGCGCAGTGGGCAGCCGGCAAGGAGTAGGCGCCTGCCTGCCTGCGCTTCGGCGCCGGCATCAAGTTCCGGGAAGGATGTCGCTGACCCGCCATCTGCCGTCGACAAGGACCAGTACCAGGCGAAGCCGTTGCCCGGCACCGGCCTCTCCCCTTGCAGTCACAACGCCCTGGGCATCCTTTTCCTCGTAGGCGGACGCGGCTGAGGTGACCTCAACCACGGCGCCGGCTTCGTTTCGGCCCTCCTCCGCCTGCACCTGCGACAGGGTGGTGGAGAATCCGGACAGGATGCGGCCGGATTGGCGCAGCCGCCCGCTGATTTCACTATCTGCTGCCGCCGCAGCCGAGCCATGCTGGTTCACCTCATCGAGGAGTTCCAGCTGTCCGGTGCTGAGGGCCAGCGACCTCAGCACCGCGAGGCCGTGGACCGCCACGGCGGGATCCGATGATGCCGCCTGCTGCCTGGCTGCCTCGACGGGACCGGCGTGCTGGCGTATTTCCGCAGGTAGGAGTTCGGGGACCCTGGTTGCGTTTGCCCCGGCAGCCGTCTCCGCCGGGGAATCAGGCCCGGCGGAGGTGACCCCAACACCGGACAGCCACCAGGCTGCAGCAACCGCCGCAGCGGTGGCTCCGGCAAGAGCGGTCCGCCGTATCGGCTGGCCACCCGGCGGGGAGGCGTGCCGTCCTTTCCGCTGATTCCCAGGGTGGGCCGGAGGCATGACTGCCTTCGACTCGCTGAAGGGCAGCTTTCCCGGGGCAACGAACGGGCCTGACCATGCCGACGTCGTCAGCCGGCGCCGCAGCCGGCGGACCCGCTCACCGAGCCTGTGTGGAGTTGGTGCCTGCAGGCGTGTTACCAGTTCCGGCAGGACTGTGGGGTGGACTGCAGGCGCCAGGTCCAGCGGCAGCGGTGATGCGCTCCGGTAGACGGCTGTGGCGAGGGAGGCAGCAGTGGGCCGGAGCCGCCGGTCCTCGTTCAGCCCGGACTCCAGGGCGGCGGCGAGTTCCCGGGGGACCTCCGGAAGCAGGAGGGACAAGGGTGGCCGGTCCGCCGTCCGCTGCGGAGGCAGGCCGGTGAGGCAGAACCAGCCGAGCGCCGCCACCGAATAGACGTCACGTTCGGGCTGAAGGCCTGCCCGAACTGCGTCCACCGGCGCCGGATCCAGAAATCCGGGTGTGCCTGCACCGGCTGCAGAGCCAGGATCCCCCAGCATCCGGGCGATGCCGACGTCGGACAGCATCGGTTTGCCCTGGGCGGTGAACAGGACGTTGCCCGGCGAGACGTCGGCATGGGTGAACCCTTTGCCATGCAAATACGCCAGGGCCTGGGCGATGGGCGTCAGCACCGTCACTGTTTCCCCCACGCTGAGTTTTCCCCTGGCAGCGATCAGGCCGGCGAGGGAGCCACCTGGCACGTAGTCCATGACCAGTGCGGCGGGGCCTTCCACGCCGGCCAACGCCACAGTGTGGTGGGCCTTGATGAGGTGGGGATGATCGAGGATGGACAGGATGCGGATCTCGCGCCGGATACCTTCTTCGGTCATCGCGGTTCCTCGGGACGACCTGCGGGCGGGCGGACGGAAGTACTTCAGGGCGAACTCCCGGCCGCTCCGTTCCTCCCGGACCAGCCAGACAGAGGAACTGCCGCCGCGGCCAAGCAACCGCCCTACGGCATAACCGGAAGCCGTTATCCCCTGCAAATCTTCCATGACCTATGTCTAGTCGAATCCGGCGCGGCGCGCAGAAGTTATCCACAGGGGCGCCAGGCCCGCTGCCGCCGAGGCCCGGGGGTGCACGGTGAGCTTAAGCACTAAACCGGGTGCGTGGGCGCCCAAGGTCTAAGCTGGATGCCATGACTCTTGAGTTTTCACAGCTGGGTCTTGCTCCGGACTTTGTCGACTACACTCGCGGTTGGGCCATCCAGAGCGAACTCCACGACAACGTCGTCGCCGGAAAGGCCCCGAGCACGGTACTCCTCCTCGAACACGCCCCGGTCTATACGGCCGGTAAACGGACGGAGGATCACGAACGGCCCTTCGACGGCACGCCGGTGGTCCCGGTGGACCGCGGCGGCAAGCTCACGTGGCATGGCCCTGGCCAACTGGTGGGGTATCCCATTATCAAGCTGAAGAACCGGGCGGGGATTCGCGACTACGTCGAACGCCTCGAGTCGGTCATCATCAATGTCCTTGCGGACTACGGCATCCAGGCCGTGCGGATCAAGGGCCGGGCAGGGGTCTGGATCGCAGCAGACGCGAAGGGCCCGGACAGGAAGATTGCCGCCATCGGCATCCGCGTCCATGAGGGCGTCACCATGCACGGGTTCGCCATCAACTGCAACAACGATCTTGCCCCGTACACGCAGATCATTGCCTGTGGAATAACCGATGCCGGTGTAACAACCATCGCCCAGGAAACCGGTTATGACGTCTCCCCGGCTGACCTCGTTTCCAGAATCACCGAAGAACTGCGCAAGAATGAAGACGCCCTGATCGCTACCCCCGAAGGAGCTCTACTGTGACATTGGCACCTGAAGGCCGGAAGCTTTTGCGCGTTGAACAGCGCAACTCTGCTGTCCCGGTGGAGCGGAAGCCGGACTGGATCAAGGCCAAGGTCCAGATGGGCCCGGAGTTCGTCCAGCTCAAGAACCTGGTGAAGAAGGAAGGCCTGCACACGGTGTGTGAGGAGGCCGGCTGCCCCAACATCTTTGAGTGCTGGGAGGACAAGGAAGCCACGTTCCTGATCGGCGGGTCCGAGTGCACCCGGCGGTGTGATTTCTGCCAGATCGATACCGGCAAACCCTCCCCGGTGGACCGGTTCGAACCGACCAAGGTGGCCAGGTCCGTGCAGGCGATGCAGCTGCGCTACGCCACCGTCACCGGCGTGGCCCGCGACGACCTCGAGGACGAGGGCGTGTGGCTGTACGCCGAGACGGTCCGCAAGATCCACGAACTGAACCCGGGCACCGGGGTGGAGCTGCTGATCCCCGACTTTTCCGGCAAACCTGAACACATCAAAGCGATCTGCGACTCCAAGCCCGAGGTGTTCGCGCACAACGTCGAGACCGTGCCCAGGATTTTCAAGCGGATCCGGCCGGCGTTCCGCTACGAGCGGTCCCTGGATGTGATCACGCAGGGCCGGAACCTGGGCATGGTGACCAAGTCCAACCTGATCCTGGGGATGGGCGAGACCCGCGAGGAGATCTCCGAAGCGCTGCGGGACCTGCACGAGGCAGGCTGTGACCTGATCACCATCACCCAGTACCTGCGCCCGTCCGAGCGGCACCTGCCGGTGGACCGGTGGGTCAAGCCGCAGGAATTCGTGGACCTCCAGGACGAGGCCACCGAGATCGGCTTCCTCGGCGTCATGAGTGGCCCGCTGGTCCGTTCCTCCTACCGCGCCGGCAGGCTCTGGGCCACCGCGATGCGCAAGAAGGGCTGGGAGATCCCGGCAGAACTGGCCCACATCGAGTCCTCCGGCACCACCCGCCAGGAAGCCAGCTCCCTCCTCGCAGCCCACTCCTGACCCCGGAAACTCTTCATCCCCAAGGGCCGGCACCGGAAGTCTTCGGTGCCGGCCCTTGGGCTTTGGTCACGTAGAATTAAGTCACTATGGCGAAATCCCCTGATTCCAGCAACTCCACTCCGTCTGGCTCCAGCGCAGTCAAGCGTGGCCTCTTCTCCCGCAAGCCGAAAGAAGCAAAGGTCAAGAAGCCCAGCCGGCTCAAGCAGATCGGCGAGGTCTTCACCATGACCCGCCGCCACGACCCCATGGTTCCGTGGCTTATGCTGCTGGTTTTCCTCGGCGTTGTGGCTGTCAGCTTCCTGGTGGGCTTCTGGCTTGAAAACTGGATCACGGGCCTGATCATCGGTATCCCGCTGGGCCTGCTGGGAGCCACGCTGATCCTCTCGCGGCGCGCGGAACGTGCGGCTTTCGCCCAGATCGAAAACCAGCCTGGCGCCTCAGGCGCCGCTCTGGGAACGCTTCGGCGCGGCTGGATCACCGAGGAACAGCCCGTCGCCGTCAACCCGCGCACGCAGGACGCCGTGTTCCGCGCCATCGGCCGTCCCGGCGTCGTGCTGGTCAGCGAGGGCCCCACGCACCGTGTAAAGCCCCTGCTGGACGCGGAACGCAAGCGCCTGGCGCGGATCCTTCCCAATGTCACTGTGCATGTCATCGAGAGCGGCCGCGGCGAGGGCCAGGTTCCCATCAGCCAGGTAGCGAAGAAGATGGGCAAGCTGAAGAAGGAACTGACCAAGCTTGAGGTGAATGCCGTGTCCAAGCGCATCGCTTCACTGGGCAACCGTCTCCCCATCCCCAAGGGCATCGACCCCTACAAAGCCCGCCCCAACCGCGGACGCTAGAGCGCACGCCCCGGTGTCCGGCCATGAGCCGGGACCGGGGCTTTTTTATGGCCGGCCAACGGCGCAACCGACTACAGGACAGGACGAAGTGGAACAGGACAAGGCCAAACAGGACCAGGCGAAACAGGACCAGGTGGAGTCTCCCGTGAGGAATGCCGTGCTCCGCGCCTTTCGGATCCTCGCGATCGCCGAAGCGTTCAGCTGGGCGGCGCTTCTTGTGGGCATGTACTTCAAGTGGATCGCCGGCACCACGGAAATTGGCGTGCAGGTGGCCGGGCCCGTCCACGGCGCATTGTTTGTGGGCTACGGGATCGCCGCGCTGGCACTCTGGCGGCTGCAGCGCTGGCCGTTCGTGGTGGCCCTCTTCGCAGGCCTTTCCGCCGTCTTCCCGTTTGCCACCCTCTGGTTTGAGCGCTGGGCCGGCAAGCGGGGGTACCTCGCGGCTGCCGCAGCCGAGGTTCCGGCAGCGAAGGAAGCCAGCCGCGTCTGAACCCCGGGGCACCTACCGGCGCAGGAGCAGCGTGTCCATCGCCTTGTCGTGGAGGCCGCGGTGGTCCGGATCAAAGATGACGGCGGGAACCACAAGGCAAAGCAGCACCGACCTCACCACCGCGGCCAGCGGCCCCGGCGCTCCGCCGCCGGCTTTCACCACGTGGATGCCGGCGGCGCGGTGCCCGATGCTGTAGCCAAGCGTGCCCACCAGGAGGATTTGTTCGACGGCGAAAATCGCCAGGGTGGCCCATGCGTCGCCCCCAAAGGCGAAGTTGCTGATGAGCAACGCAATGCCCCAGTCGATCATGATCGCGATGATCCTGCGCCCTGCCCGGGCAATGGAACCGGATCCGGACTCCGGCAACCCAAGCCGCTCACCCGGATACTTGGAGATGCCCGAGGTGTCAGGGCCGGTGAGCCAGGAGCCAATGTCTTTGCGATCTACCACCGTCCAAGTTTACCGGGTTCCTTCGCCCACACTGTGGAAGCGGTTAGACCACAGTGTGGACGGCGGATAGCCTTTCCATATCAGGGCATTCTGTAACCTGCCCGAAACAATGCGGACACGGGCGGGAAATGCCGCGTCCATAGGCTGTTAGCAGTTTCAAGCAAATCCACCGGCAGACATTTGCAGCGGTACTTTCAGCAGGGAAACACTGCGGCGTTTCCCTGCTTTGGATTGCGCTGGATCAGATGGCTTTCACGCCAGATAGTTACATATGCGTTAGGAGCATAGATGTTCAAGACTGCGGACGAGGTCCTCAAGTTCATCAAAGACGAAGACATTAAATTCGTCGATATCCGTTTCACCGACCTTCCGGGTGTCCAGCAGCACTTCAATGTCCCGGCCAAGAGCGTTGACGCCGACTTCTTCATCAACGGCCAGCTCTTCGACGGATCCTCCATCCGCGGTTTCCAGGGCATCGCCGAATCCGATATGCAGCTGATCCCGGACGTCACCACCGCGTTCCTGGACACGTTCCGCATGGAAAAGACCCTCGCGCTGAACTTCTCCATCGTCAACCCCCGCACCGGCGATCCGTACCACCGTGACCCCCGCGGCGTGGCTGAGAAGGCCGAAGCCTACCTGGCCTCCACCGGCATCGCTGACACCGCTTTCTTCGCTCCCGAAGCAGAGTTCTTCGTGTTCGACAACGTCCAGTACCAGTCCTCCCCGCAGGGCAGCTTCTACAAGATCGATTCCGAGGAAGCCCACTGGAACACCGGCCGCGAGGAAGAGGGCGGAAACCTCGGTTACAAGACCCCCGTCAAGGGCGGCTACTTCCCGGTCTCCCCCACGGACAAGCAGGCTGACCTGCGCGACGCCATGTGCGTCGCCCTGGACGAAGCCGGCCTCGAGGTCGAGCGCAGCCACCACGAAGTTGGCTCCGCCGGCCAGGCTGAGATCAACTACAAGTTCACCACGCTGACCCACGCTGCCGATGACCTGCAGAAGTTCAAGTACGTCATCAAGAACACCGCAGACGCCTGGGGCAAGTCCGTGACGTTTATGCCCAAGCCGGTCTTCGGCGACAACGGCTCCGGCATGCACTGCCACCAGTCGCTGTGGAACGGCGGCGAGCCGCTGTTCTACGACGAGAAGGGCTACGCCGGCCTGTCCGACACCGCACGCTGGTACATCGGCGGCCTGCTCAAGCACGCCTCCGCCGTCCTGGCGTTCACCAACCCGACGGTGAACTCCTACCGCCGCCTGGTCAAGGGCTTCGAAGCTCCCGTCAACATGGTTTACTCGCAGGGCAACCGCTCCGCCGGTATCCGTATCCCCATCACGGGCACCAACCCCAAGGCCAAGCGCATCGAGTTCCGCGCGCCGGACCCCTCCTCCAACCCGTACCTGGCATTCGCTGCCCAGCTGATGGCCGGGATCGACGGCATCCGCAACCGCATCGAGCCGCCGGCACCGATCGACAAGGACCTCTACGAGCTCCCCGCCGAGGAAGCCAAGGACATCCCCAAGGCTCCGGGCACACTCGAGGAAGCCCTGGAGGCCCTTCGCGAGGACAACGAGTTCCTGCAGGCCGGCGGCGTGTTCACCCAGGACCTGATCGACACCTGGATTGAGTACAAGTACGAGAACGAGATCCGTCCGCTGTCGCTGCGCCCGAACCCCTACGAGTTCGAGCTCTACTACGGCGTCTAGCCGGACCACACGGCTGAAGCGGGCATGATCCGCCAGCACGCCGCGGAAATCTCTCTACAGCAAGGCCGGCCTCAATCCCTGAGGCCGGCCTTCCTGCTGTCCGGATCTGCCAGGGCTGCGGCTGCCTGCCCGGCTTGGGCGGCGTCAACGGGCCGGGCGTGCTTCTTCTTCGTCGGCCGCGCCTAACAGCTGTACGGCGACCCTGGCGAACTCCGTCGGGAGTTCGGCGTCTAAAGACGCGAGGATGACAGTGGTGCGCTCCGCTGTGTCCACATTACTTATGTCCGCGTTGTACAAGTCATCGGCCTCGCGCTTCAACCCGGCACCTACCGCCTCGTCCAGGGCTTCGCCACCCATAGACCACTTGAAGTCGTAGCTGTAGGTGGGTGCCCAGCCCTGGATGGCATCGGCAACAGTGGAGAACGTGAACTGACGTCCTTCTTTATTGAAGGCGCTCACCATGTACATATTGACTGGTTCCGTACCCTCGCGGTTGTCCACGTCCGCTACCAGGTAGGAGATTGGCGCTGCTCCGACCTTGACTC
Source organism: Arthrobacter sp. MDT2-3 (assembly GCF_059090465.1). Classification (NCBI taxonomy): domain Bacteria; kingdom Bacillati; phylum Actinomycetota; class Actinomycetes; order Micrococcales; family Micrococcaceae; genus Arthrobacter; species Arthrobacter sp. MDT2-3. Next base: position 114,673 of record NZ_JBNHFS010000007.1, read on the forward strand.
TGTAGGCCTCGATCGCCGCGAGGGCAGGGTCTGCCGCAGGTGTCGGCAACGTGAAAGTTATCCGGGCACCCGACGCTGTAGTGAGCCCGTACAGTCCTGCGGGCATTGCTGCCCGTTCTGCCGTAGTTGAGGGTGAAGCCGCGCTTGTGCCCGCCGGCCCCGCCGCCGGACCGTTTTGCGCGGGCACCGGCGCTGAACACGCGGCGAGCATTAGGACAAAGGCCGGCAGGGCAATCCTGATCCGCTTCATGGCTTCCCAAAAGTACGCGTATAAGGTGGGGATCCGGCTCCAGACGTGCTGAGACCGGGAACCGGATCCCCTGACGAGTGCTCCCCGAGACGAAGACTTTGCAAGCCTTCCCCCCAACAAGGTTTGAAGAACACCGTCAATCCTCATACTCGGGCAATACGGGACCGAGCGCAACGCCGGCGTGCCCCGTTACGGTGCGGCGGGCCGGTCAAAACCGCGGAACATGATCCGCTGGGGTCCCGCAGAGCCCCCCGTATACTGCCCCCGGTCCTCAAAGCCGGCGCGGCGGTAGGCGGATAGTCCCGCGGGATTCGCTTCGTTGACGGAAAGGACGACGCCGGTCTCACCGGACCCGCGCCTGATGCTGAGTTTTTCCGCGGCCGCCACGGCGGCGGCAGCACCCAGCGGACCAAAGCCTTTGCCCTGTTCCCGCCGGTCGATCAGGAATCCCCGCAGCAGCCAGGCTGAATCGTCATGTGGCCAGCCCGCCAGCCGGGCTGCGCCGGCCTGCAAAGTGAGCACGCCGACGGCCCGCCCGAGGAATTCAATCACATAGGGACGCCGGGAGTCCTCAGCGAGCCCCGCCAGGACCATCCGCAGCGGATCACCGACGAACTGCTCCTGGCCCGGCCCGAGTTCCAGCTCCGCCACTGCGCCCAGCTGGATGGCACGTGCGTCGTCGTCGAGGTCCTGAAGCGAAATCAGCCAGACCGTGTGGTCCATGCCGCTCAGGGCTGCGGGCCGGCGGACCCGTCAGCGGCCATGGAATCAGCCGCCACGGAATCGGCCGGCGGACCGGCGGGATCCATCCACATCACTTCCCAGAGGTGGCCGTCCGGGTCCTGGAAGCTGTGGCTGTACATAAATCCGTAGTCCTGGGGGTCTTCGGACGGAGACCCGCCGGAAGCCAGCGCGGTCTTGACGGCCCCATCTACTGCTTCCCGGCTGTCCACGGAGTAGGCGATGATCGCTTCCGCGGAGTCCTTGCTGTTAGCAACGTCCTTGGACGTGAACGTCTTGAAGAAGGTATCCACCAGAAGCATGACATATGCATTCTCGTTGATGATCATGCACGTGGCATTCTCATCCGTATAGTCCGGGTTGAAGGAGAAGCCGAGGGCAGCGAAGAACTCCACGGAACGATTCAGGTCTTTGACGGGCAGGTTGAAAAAGATTTGGGTAGCCATGGGCTCAAATTAGCACCGGCCCCGGACAAGTGTCAGCCACTCCCGACGAACAAGGCGCAGCAGCCCGGTCAGTGGCCGTAGAAAACCCGCTCAAAGACTGCCCTGGCCCGGCGGCTGACGCGCAGGTAATCCTCTTCCAAAACCGCCGCCTGGCCGGGTTCGTAACCGCACCACCGCGCCACGGCTTCCAGGTCACGCCGTGAGGACGGCAGCAGGTCCGAGGCCTTGCCGCTCCAGATGACGTTTGCAGACCTGATCCGGCTGGCAAGACGCCAGGCAGCCGCCAGCAAGTCCGCGTCGTCCCTGTCCAGCAGCCCGGCCCGGGTTGCGGCTTCGAGCGCCCCGATGGTGGACGTGGTCCGCAGCTCCTCGAGTTTGCCCGCATACTGAAGCTGCAAAAGCTGGACCAGCCACTCGACGTCACTGAGCCCGCCCCGGCCCAGCTTGAGGTGCCTGGCTGGATCAGCCCCGCGGGGCAGGCGTTCTGATTCAACCCTTGCCTTGACGCGCCGAATTTCGCGGACATCCTGCTCCGATATGGATTCCGGATACCTGATGGGATCGATGAGGTCGAGGAAGTCCGCGGCCAGGGCGTCATCGCCCGCCATCGGCCGTGCACGCAGCAACGCCTGCGCCTCCCAGATGAGCGACCAGCGCCGATAGTACTCGGCGAAGGAGTCCAGGGAGCGGACCATCGCGCCGCTCTTGCCTTCCGGCCGCAGGTCAGCGTCAACCTGCAGCACCCGTTCGGCCATAATGGCCGGCTTCAGCGGCTGGGTCAGGAGGCTGGAAACCTTCGCCACTATCCGCGATGCCTGCTCCTGTGCCTCCTCCTGCGAAAACCCAGGCAGTGCCCTGTGGACGTACATCACATCGGCGTCGGACCCGTAGCCGATTTCGCGGCCGCCCTGACGGCCCATGGCCACCACCAGGACAGCGGTTTTCAGTGGCCCCTTGGCGGAGACGATTCCTTCGGCCACGCGGAGTGCGCCCAGCACCGCGGCCCTGTCGGTGTCTGCCAGGGCGGCCCCCACACGGTCCTGGTCCAGCAGTCCGGAGGAGTCCGCAATGGCGATCCTCAGCGTCTCGCGCCGCCTGATCAGCCGGATCAGCCGCATGGCACTTTCCGGATCAGCATGGCGGGACATCTTGGAGGTTATCTCCTGCCACTGCGCCTCGAACGTCACCGGGACGAGGTCCTTATCCTGGCCGAGCCACGCCACCGATTCAGGGGACACTTCCAGCAGGTCGGCGATCAGGCGCGAATTTGACAGCATGTGGCACAGTCGCTCGGCGGCAGCGTTGGAGTCCCGGAGCATTCCCAGGTACCAGTGGGTGGTACCCAGGGCTTCGCTTACCCGGCGGAAGGCGAGGAGGCCCGCGTCGGGATCCACGCCTTCGGCCAGCCAGTCAAGCAGGATGGGCAGCAGTTGCCGTTGCAGGGCCGCCCTGCGGCTCACCCCGGCGGTGAGGGCTTCGATGTGGCGCATGGCGCCCTTCGGGTCCTGGTAGCCGAGGGCAGCGAGACGGCCCTGGGCGGCTTCGGGCGTCAGCCTGGCGTCCTCGCTGCTGAGTTTAGCTGCGGTGTTGAGCAGGGGCCGGTAGAAGATTCGCTCATGCAGCTCACGCACCGAGCGCTTTGTTTTCTGCCAGGCGGTCAGCAGAGCGTCCGGATGCGGACGCTCGTTGGAAAACGGCCCCAGAACCGCTTTGGCCAGCGCCCGGAGGGCCGGCTCGCCGACCGGCATCAGGTGCGTCCTGCGGAGCTGGAAGAGCTGGATGCGGTGCTCCAGCAGGCGCAGGTACCGGTACGCATTGTCGAACGCCGCGGCGTCAGCCCGTCCGATGTAGCCGCCTGCTGACAGGGCGGCGATCGCGGAGGTCGTATCCCGCCGGCGCAGAGTTTCGTCGGATTTGCCGTGGACCAGCTGGAGCAGCTGCACCGTAAACTCAACGTCGCGGAGTCCTCCGCGGCCCAGCTTGATCTGGCGCTGTTCCTCTGCCTGCGGGATGTGTTCCGTAACCCGGCGCCGCATGGCCTGCACCGATTCAACAAACCCGTCCCGGCTGGCCGAACTCCAGATCAGCGGCGCGATGGCGTCCTCGTACTGCCGGCCAAGGGCAACATCACCGGCGATGGTGCGCGCTTTCAGCAGGGCCTGGAACTCCCAGCTCTCCGCCCACCGAGCGTAGTAGGTCTCGTGGGAGGCAAGGGTGCGCACCAGCGGACCGGATTTCCCTTCCGGCCGGAGGTTGGCATCCACTTCCCACAGCCCGGGTTCCCTGGCGACTGATGAAATCGCACGGGATATCCCGCTGGCCAGGGCAGTGCCAATCGTACTGCCCTGCGCCTCCTCCAGGCCGCCCGTCTCGACCACGTAAATGACGTCGACGTCGGAAATGTAGTTAAGCTCCCGCGCTCCGCACTTGCCCATCCCGATGACGGCAAGGCCGACGTCGGCCACGTCCGAGGCGCTGAACTGGCCCGCTGCCTCGGCGCGCGAAACAGCCAGGGCCGCCTCGATGGCTGCCCCGGCGAGGTCTGCGAGCTCCCCGCCGGCCAGGGGCAGGAAATCCAGTGGATCCGCCGCGCACAGGTCCTTGACGGCAAGATCCACCACCCCCCGGCGGTAGGCCGTCCGCAGGGCGGCGTACGCCTCCGTTCCGGTGACGCCGGCGACGGGTCGGGCTGCCCGCGGATCGGCGCCCACCGATTGGAGGAGGACAGCGCGCAGCGCCGAAGCATCCGCCTGCAGGGGCTCGGGGCTGGGACGCACATTAAAGGCGTCAAGGTGTTCGGGGTGGCGGATGAGGAACTCCCCCAGCGCCTCCGAAGCCCCCAGCACCCGGTACAGCGGTTCACTCGTTTCGGGGTCGGCGCCCGCCAACTCCCGAAGGGCGGGATGCTTTTCGATCAGCCGCACCAGGGACTGAAGGGCTGTGTCCGGACTGGCTGCCATCTGCAGCCCCGCAAAGAGCCGCTCTTCGTCCAGTCCTTCAAGCTCGCGGGCAGCCAGAAACCGCTCGCCCTTCTCCAGGTCACTGAAGCCGGCCGAAATCAGGCGCCGTGCGAGGCTCACAACCGGTGCCTAGAGAATTCCCAGGTTGCGCTGCAGCTCGTACGGCGTCACCTGGAGCCGGTAGTCCTGCCACTCGGCACGCTTGTTCCGCAGGAAGTGTTCGTAAACCTGCTCGCCCAGGATCTGCGGCATCAGTTCAGAGTCCTCCATCGAGCGGATGGCCTCATGCAGGCTGGCCGGAAGGGGATCGTGCCCCATCGCGCGGCGCTCCGCCGAACTCAGTGACCAGACATCGTCCTCGGCGGCAGCCGGCAGGTCGTAGCCTTCCTCGATGCCCTTCAGCCCGGCGCCCAGCAGGACGGCGTAGGCAAGGTAGGGGTTTGCTGCGGAATCGATGCCGCGGTACTCGATCCGCGCCGACTGGCCCTTGCCCGGCTTGTACAGCGGGACGCGGACCAGGGCCGAGCGGTTGTTATGTCCCCAGCTCAGGTAGCTCGGGGCCTCCCCGCCGCCCCACAGCCGCTTGTAGGAGTTCACAAACTGGTTTGTCACCGCAGTGAACTCGGGGGCGTGCTTGAGGATGCCGGCAATGAACTGGCGCGCTGTCTTGGACAGCTGGAATTCGGCGCCGGCCTCATAGAAAGCGTTGGTGTCCCCCTCGAACAGGGAAAAGTGGGTGTGCATGCCGGAGCCGGGGTGCGCGGTGAAGGGCTTGGGCATAAAGGTGGCGTAGGTCCCCTGCTGGAGCGCCACTTCCTTGATGATTGTCCGGAACGTCATGATGTTGTCCGCCGTCTGGAGGGCATCCGCGTAGCGCAAATCGATCTCGTTCTGCCCCGGGCCCGCTTCATGGTGGCTGAACTCCACCGAAATGCCTACGGATTCCAGCATCGTCACCGCCGTGCGGCGGAAATCCTGGGCCACTCCGCCCGGGACGTGGTCAAAGTAGCCACCCTCGTCAACCGGCACCGGTGCGCCGTCCGGGCCTGGCTCCTGGGACTTGAGGAGGTAGAACTCGATCTCAGGGTGGGTGTAGCAGGTGAACCCCATGTCCGCGGCCTTGGCGAGCGTGCGCTTGAGGACGTTGCGCGGGTCTGCGGTGGAAGGCTCACCGTCAGGCGTCAGGATGTCACAGAACATGCGGGACGTCTGCTCGGTTTCGCCGCGCCACGGGAGGATCTGGAAGGTGGACGGGTCCGGCTGCGCGAGCATGTCGGACTCGAACACACGCGCCAGCCCTTCAATAGCTGAACCGTCGAAACCGAGGCCCTCTTCGAATGCACCCTCCACTTCCGCCGGCGCCAGCGCCACGGACTTGAGTGAACCCACGACGTCGGTGAACCACAGGCGCACGAAACGTACGTCGCGCTCTTCGATTGTGCGCAGGACAAACTCTTGCTGGCGGTCCATGATGGCCTCTTCTCCGGTCAACGTCCATGCCCCGGTCCGCAGAATGCCGGCAGCAGTTCACAAACACTGTACTAAGCAATTGACGCCGATGCTGGAGCCTGCAGGCCGCGTAACACAGCGTTAACACGGCGGCCAGCGAAATCCCGCCAACAGCAGCCCCTGCCCGGGCCGCGGCCGACGCCTCCCTTATGACGCGAATCACCCATGCTGGAGACACCGCCTGTAGCTAGGACCGCCGGTGCCGCATTACGCTCATGCCATGGCCTCAAGCAACAGTCCTGACTCAAGCACGTCCGCCGACGTCCCCGCCCCCTACGGCAGCGGGCCCGGCCAGGGCGCGCCGCCGCCCTCAGAGCGGAAGCCAGCCAAGGTGCGCGTCCACCATCTTCAGCAGGCCAAGAACGACGGAACCAGGTTCGCGATGCTGACTGCCTACGAGCAGTACACGGCAGAAATCTTCGACGCTGCGGGCATCGAGGTGCTCCTCGTGGGTGACTCAGCGTCCAACAATGTCTTCGGCAATGAAACCAGCCTGCCGGTAACCGTGGATGAACTGCTCCCCCTGTGCCGCGCAGTGGCACGTTCCGCCAAGCGGGCCCTCGTTGTGGCCGACCTGCCGTTCGGCAGCTACGAGGTTTCCCCCGAGCAGGCCGTCGCCGCGGGCGTGCGGTTCCTGAAGGAAGGCCTGGCGCATGCCGTCAAAATCGAAGGCGGCAAGTACTATGCGCCGACGGTCCGGGCCATGGTGCAGGCAGGGATTCCGGTGATGGCCCACATCGGCTTTACGCCGCAGAGTGAGCACGCGCTGGGCGGTTACCGTGTCCAGGGCCGCGGCAGCGACGCTCAACGCCTGATTGACGACGCCGTGGCGTTGGCGGATGCCGGCGCCTTCAGCGTGCTGATGGAGATGGTCCCCGCGGAGACGGCGGCGGCAGTGGATAAGGCCGTCACCGTTCCCACCGTTGGCATCGGCGCCGGCAAGGAGACCACCGGCCAGGTGCTGGTCTGGCAGGACATGGCCGGACTCCGGGGCGGCAGGATGGCCAAGTTCGTCAAGCAGTACGCGGATCTGCGGACCACTCTCCTGGATGCGGCTGCGGCGTACGGTGAGGATGTCAGGTCCGGCCAGTTCCCAGGGCCTGAGCACACTTTCTAGGCGCAGGTTCCCCGGAAGCAGGCCGGCGCCAGGCCGGCCTGCCCTGCGTGCCCGTCAGTCGTCGTCGCCCTTTTCCCAGGCTTCATTGCGGGCGCGGACCTTCTCCAGGGCGTGCTCCGCTTCTGCCCTCGTCTTGTAGGGGCCGATCAGCTGGCTCCAGTCCGAGAGCCGGTCCTCCTCCACCTCGTGGGTTTTGATGTTGTACCAGTACTCAGTCATCGTTGTTCCCCGTTCCGGCAGGCAGGAACCTGCGTGACGCGCGTAACTTAAACCCTTACGCGGGACAGACGCGGTTCCCGGTTGTTAGGCGTTCTGTGGTGCCTTATATGATCAATCTATGCCTTCCCTTGCCTCGACTGCACCCATCGGCACCCTTACCCCGGGAACCGTCAGCCCGCAGCGTCCCGTCCCGGCGTCCATCCCCCGCCCCGAGTATGTGGGCAGGCCGGCACCCGCGAAGTTCACCGGTTCCGAGGTCAAATCCGCGGAAACCGTCGAGAAGATCCGCGTGGCCGCAAAAATCGCCGCGCAAGCCATCGTTGAAGTGGGCCAGCACATCGAGCCCGGTGTCACTACCGACCAGCTGGACAAGGTGGGCCACGAGTTCCTCCTTGACCACCACGCATACCCCTCCACCCTCGGATACCGGGGATTCCCAAAGTCCTTGTGCTCGTCACTGAACGAGGTCATCTGCCACGGGATCCCGGACACTACCGTGGTCAACGACGGCGACATCCTCAACATCGACATCACGGCCTACATCGACGGCGTCCACGGCGACACCAACTACACCTTCCTGGTAGGGGATGTTGACGAGGAGTCCCGCCTGCTCGTGGAACGGACCCAGGAATCCCTGAACCGTGCAATCAAGGCCGTTGCCCCGGGACGCGAGATCAACGTGATCGGCCGCGCCATCGAGTCCTACGCCAAACGCTTCGGCTACGGGGTGGTCCGGGACTTCACCGGCCACGGTGTCGGCGAGGCCTTCCACACCGGGCTCATCATCCCCCACTACGACGCCGCCCCCGCCTACAGCACAGTGATTGAGCCCGGCATGGTGTTCACCATTGAACCGATGCTGACGCTGGGCACCGTGGAGTGGGACATGTGGGCCGATGACTGGACCGTGGTGACGCGGGACCGCAAGCGCACCGCCCAGTTTGAGCACACGCTGCTGGTCACCGAGTCCGGGGCGGAGATCCTGACCCTCCCCTGACCCGCAGCAGTCCCAAGCTTCCCAACACGTGTAACCGGTCAGCCACCGCCGTTGACCACGCAACTACCGGGACCGGCTTCCCGCCGCCCCTCCCTGCCCGCCCCTGCCACGAACGGAAAACCCATTGGCCAAGAAGGACGAGAAGTCGCACAAGAACGCCCCGCTGATCGGCATCGACATCGGAGGCACGGGAATCAAGGGCGGCATCGTCGACCTGAAGAAGGGCAAACTGTTGGGTGACCGGTTCCGCGTTCCCACCCCTCAACCGGCCACCCCGGAGTCGGTTGCCGAGGCCGTGGCACTGGTGGTTTCCGAGCTCTCGGCACGCCCTGAGGCGCCTGCTGCCGGCTCGCCTGTTGGCGTCACCTTCCCCGGCATCATCCAGCACGGCGTGGTCCACTCCGCCGCGAACGTGGACAAGAGCTGGCTCAACACCGACATCGACGGCCTCCTGACGGCGCGCCTGGGCCGTCCGGTCGAGGTCATCAACGACGCCGACGCCGCCGGCCTCGCGGAGGCCCGCTATGGCGCCGGGGCAGGGGTCGCCGGCACGGTTCTGGTGATCACCCTCGGCACGGGAATCGGCTCGGCCTTTATCTTCGACGGCAAACTCGTACCGAACGCCGAGCTGGGCCACCTGGAAATCGACGGCCACGACGCGGAAACCAAGGCCTCCGCCGTGGCCCGTGAAAGGGACGGTCTCACCTGGGACGAATACAGCGTCCTGCTGCAGCGCTACTTCTCCCATGTCGAGTTCCTGTTCTCCCCCGAACTGTTCATCGTGGGCGGGGGCATATCCAAGCGCGCAGACGAGTACCTCCCGAAGCTCAAGCTCCGCACGCCGATCGTGCCTGCGGTCCTGCGGAACGAGGCCGGCATCGTAGGCGCCGCCATCGAAATCGCTTTGAAACACAAGCTCGCAAAATAGCGGTGAGCGTCGTTTCGGGCCCGGCCCCCCGCGGCGTCATGGTGGTCACCGGTGCCAGCCGGGGCATCGGTGCCGCCACCGCCCGCTTGGCTGCCCGCACCGGTTACGCCGTGGTGGTGAACTACTCCGCCGATGCTGACGGCGCCGCGGCGGTGGTAAAGGACATTACGGACGGCGGCGGCACGGCAGTAGGTGCCGAGGCCGACGTCAGCGATCCCACCGCAGTCCGCTCCCTGTTCGACGCCGCCGTGCGGCTTGGGCCGCTGACTGCAGTAGTAAACAATGCGGGCATCACCGGCAACCTAATCGGGAACCTCGTGGACGTGCCCGCTGAGAACATCCGGCGGGTCATGGATGTCAACGTCACCGGGCTGATCTACGTCTGCCAGGAAGCGGTGCGGCGCCTGGACAATCGGGCGGGCGGCGCAGGCGGTTCCATTATCAATATCTCCTCCACGGCAACCAAGGCAGGTTCCCCCGGAACCTGGGCGCACTACGCGGCTTCCAAGGGGGCGGTGGATGTGCTCACCACGGGCCTGGCGGCTGAAGTGGCAAAGCAGGGCATCCGGGTGAACGCAGTTGCGCCCGGGAGCACCAACACCGGCCTGCACGCCGCGGCCGGGATGCCGGACCGCGTTGAGCGGCTCAACCCGACCATTCCGCTCGGCAGGGGCGCTGAACCCGAAGAGGTGGCGGCCGCCGTACTGTGGCTAATGTCGGCGGAGGCGGGCTATATCACCGGCGCCGTGCTGCCCGTTTCAGGGGGAAGGTAGCCGGCCTGGCCCCTTGCGGGCGCCAGGTGTGGTGCCGGTGGTGGCTGCGGCTTCCCCTCCACTGCCACCACCGGAGCTTACAGTGCGCTCTTTTCGGAGCTTCTGCCGCCCTTGGCAGGAGTACCCTTTGCGTCCTCTTCGGCTTCCTGGCGGAGCAGGGCTATAGCCGATTCGAAATCCTCAAGGGATTCGAAGGCCTGGTAGACGCTCGCAAAGCGGAGGTAGGCCACCTTGTCCAGCTTCTGCAGCGGACCGAGGATAACGAGTCCCACCTCGTGGGCGTCGATTTCGGCGGCGCCGGATGAGCGGATCTGCTCCTCGACTTCCTGGGCGAGCAGCGCAAGGTCGTCCTCGCTGACGGGGCGTCCCTGGCAGGCCTTGCGGACGCCGTTGATGACCTTGCTGCGGCTAAAGGGCTCCCCCACGCCGGAACGCTTGATGACGGACAAACTGGTGGTCTCCACCGTGGTGAACCTGCGCCCGCATTCGGGGCACTGGCGGCGCCGGCGGATTGCCGAGCCGTCGTCCGCCATGCGGCTGTCCACCACGCGGGAATCGGGGTTGCGGCAGAACGGACAATACATGGCGTCCCTTCTTTCGCTGGATAATCTTCGCTTGGTGGCTTGCTTCTTGATGACCGCTGAGCCAACGCACAGGCAGCCCGGTACTGCCTCTTAGTTTACGTCCCGGCGCAGCCTAATCACAAGCCTGTAACTACTACATGTTGTGGTGCGTCCTACTAGATAGCGGAGCCCGGCAGGTCCTGGCCCCCTGGGAACCGGGCCGTCACCGCCTCGCCGTGGGCGGGCAGGTCTTCTGCGCCGGCCAGGCTGACGATGTGGCCGCTTACTTCCGCCAGGGCGTCACGGCTGTAGTTCACTACCTGGATGGCACGCAGGAAGGTGGTGACATTCAAGCCGGACGAGAAGGCAGCTGTGCCGCTGGTGGGCAGTACGTGGTTGGAGCCGGCACAGTAATCCCCCAGGCTGACGGGGCTGTAGTCCCCAACAAAGATGGCGCCGGCATTACGGATCCTGGCGGCCACGCCGGCTGCGTCCCGGGTCATGATTTCCAGGTGTTCTGCTGCGTACGCGTCGCAGGCAGCGATGCCCTGTTCCAGGTCGTCCACCAGGACCACTCCGGACTGCGGGCCGGACAGTGCTTCGCGGACCCGGCCGGAGTGCTTCGTCGCCACGGCCTGCCGGTTCAGTTCCGTGCGTACGGCAGCCGCGAGGTCCTCGGAATCCGTGATCAGCACCGAGGCTGCCTTGGGATCGTGCTCGGCCTGGCTGATCAGGTCGGCGGCAACCAGGGCAGGTTGGGCCGTGGAGTCCGCCAGGATGGCGATTTCGGTGGTGCCCGCCTCGGAATCGATCCCCACCGCACCCTTGACCAGGCGTTTGGCCGTGGCCACGAAAATGTTGCCCGGCCCGGTCACCACATCCACCGGTTCCAAAGCCGGACCGGCCTCCGTCGCCTGCACCCCGTAGGCGAATGCGGCGATGGCCTGGGCGCCGCCGATGGCGTACACCTCAGTGATGCCGAGCAGTGCAGCGGCCGCCAGGATGGTGGGATGCGGCAACCCGCCAAACTCCTTCTGCGGAGGGGATGCCAGGGCAATGGACTCCACTCCGGCTGCGAGGGCCGGAACCACGTTCATGATCACCGAAGACGGGTACACGGCCAGGCCGCCGGGGACGTAGAGTCCCACCCGCGCCACCGGCACCCAGTTCTGGCTGACCACCGCGCCGTCCCCGAGTTGGACCTCCACGTTGCGCGGACGCTGGCCGTCGGCGAACCGGCGTGCCCTGTTGATCGATTCCTCCAGCGCCCGCCGGACGGCCGGATCCAGCTTTTGAAGCGCCGCCGAGAGGGCCTCCTGCGGGACGAGCGGGTGGTTTTGCGCTACCCCGTCGAAGCGCAGGGCCAGTTCGCCCAAGGCATCGAAACCCCGTTCCCGGACGGCCGCGATGATGTCGAGGACCTTTTCCTCCGCGTCGGCCACCGTCTGGCCCTGGGCGCGCGGCACCGCAGCGCGAAGTCCAGCGAGGGTCAGGTTCCGGCCCCGAAGGTCAACGGTCCGGAAGCTAACGGCGGAAGCGGCGGGGGCGGCGGGAAACTCCGAAGAAATGGTCACCGCACTATTTTACGGGCCCAACTGCAACGGACCGCGAACTGTCCGCGCCGCCGTCGTCCTTCCTGCCCAGGAGGTGCATCAGCTCCAGCACGAAGACGGCTACGGCAGTGGCAGTGGGCCACAGCAGCAGCACGGGCAGGGCGCGCAACGAAAAGGCAATGCTGGCGTTGGCCGAGGCGTCCACGTCAGGCCCCCACAGCTGCGCGGACAGCAACCCGGCCTGCCAGGCGAGGACTGCGCCGCATAAGGCGCCGGCCAACCCCATCAACAGGTCTGCCTGCGGGTCCCGGCGCTTTTTGTCCGCCAGGAACACCGCCAGGAGGCACCCCGCGAACACCAGCAGCCCGGCCAGCGTGAGGTCCCTTGGCAGCCACACCTGGGGGTTGGTGCCGGCGCCGAGGGCCGGGTCCCTGGTGATGAGGTTGAGGCCGCCGGGCGCCAGGATCCACCAGAGGATTCCAGCGGGCACGCCCAACGCTGCCGGGACCGCGAGCAGGGCCCAGGGCAACCGCGGACGTACCCGGCGGGTTGTTTTCGTCATGCAACAAACCTTAACAGTTGTTCCAGCGGCTTAACGGCCGGACGTGGGGCTTCAAGAGATTCCCTGCCTGGCCAACGGGACCATACCCTTGAAGGAGAACGCAGCCATCCACCACAGGAGTACCAGTGACCGTAAATGACGTACCGTTCGAGCGGACGTTCAGGGAGATGTTCCGGCGCCATGCCGCGGGCGTTGCCATCATCACGGTCAACTACCAGGACAAGCCGTTTGGATTCACCGCCACGTCCGTCGCGTCGCTGTCAGCGCAGCCCCCGCGTTTCACCTTCAACATGGCGCGCAGTTCCAGGTCATGGCCGGCCGTGGCCAACACCACCTACCTCGGGGTCCACATGCTCGGCCTGGAAAACCAGCAACTCGCTGACCGGTTTGCCGGGGCCGGCAACCGCTTTGAAGGCGACCACTGGGATGTCGGGCCGCACGGGGTGCCGGTGCTCAAGGATGTGGCTGGGTGGTTGATCGGCGAGGTGCAGATGCGCCTCTCGTTCGAGAACAATGCGGTTGTGGTGGTCCAGGTGGTTGACGGCCAGGTGGGCGGGGACGGCTCGCCGCTGCTCTACCACGGAGGCGGCTACAGCCAGCCCGTGCCGCTCGACTACGAGATCTGACAGTTCACCTCCAAACAGCAGCCGACGGCGGGATTCACTCCCGCCGTCGGCTGCTGTTTGCTGGCCCCCCCGGAGCCCCTCCCTGGAGCCCCTCAGGCCCGGAGCCCTCAGGCGTCCAGGCAGGCGGGGCCCAGCAGTACCTTCAGGTCGCCAAAGAGCGACGGGCTCGGGTTCACGCGGAGGTGTACCGGCAGTCCCATAATCTCGGTCCTGGTGTCGCCCTGCAGATGCAGGCGGACTTCCGAGTTCCCGCGGTGCGTCCGGAGCACATCGCCCAGCTCCGTGACCACAGCCTCAGTGGCCTTGTGGGTGGGCATGGTGATCACGAGTGGTCCGTTCAGCCCTTCGCTCAGGTCCGGAACGGACAGTTCCATGCAGTTGAGGGTGATCGCGCCGTCGTCACGCTTCTGCAGGCGCCCCTTGACCACCACGATCAGATCTTCGGCAAGCACCGAGGCAATGGGTCCATAAACCTGGCCAAAGAACATCACTTCCATCGAACCGCCCAGGTCCTCCACCTCTGCCCTGGCGTAGGCGTTGCCGCTGGCCTTCGCGATCCGCCGGCTGAGCGACGTAATCATGCCGGCGATGGTGATGATGGCGCCGTCCTGCGGCCCATCCTCGCCGAGGACGGACGTGATGGTCATTTCGGCGTGCTGGCTCAGCACGCCTTCCAGGCCCTGCAGCGGGTGGTCCGAGACATACAGCCCCAGCATGTCCCGTTCGAAGGAGAGTTTGTCCTTCTTCTCCCACTCCGGAAGGTCAGGGATATCGATGCTCAGCGACGACTCGGACTCGGCCTCCTCAAAGCCGGCGAAAAGGTCGAACTGGCCAATCGCCTCGTTCCGCTTGAGCGTGATAACCGAATCGATGGCCTCCTCATGGATCATCGCCAGGGCACGGCGGTGATGGCCCAGTGAGTCGAATGCGCCGGACTTGATGAGCGACTCAATGGTGCGCTTGTTGCAAACCACTGCCGGCACCTTCATCAGGTAATCCTTGAAGGACGTAAACGCACCCTCGCTTTCGCGGGCTGCCACCATGGCTTCCACCACGTTGACGCCCACGTTGCGGATGGCGCCCATGCCGAAGCGGATGTCATTGCCCACAGGAGTGAAGTTCAACGCGGACTCATTAACGTCCGGCGGCAGCACGGTGATGCCCATGCGACGGCACTCGTTCAGGTAGATGGCTGACTTGTCCTTATCGTCACCCACCGAGGTGAGCAGCGCGGCCATGTACTCCGGCGCGTAATGGGCCTTGAGGTACGCGGTCCAGTAGGAGATGACGCCGTATGCGGCAGAGTGTGCCTTATTAAACGCGTAGTCCGAGAACGGCAGCAGGATGTCCCACAGGGTCTTCACGGCCTGCATGGAGTAGCCGTTGTCCTGCATGCCCTGGGAGAAGCCCGCGAACTGCTTGTCCAGCTCGGATTTCTTCTTTTTACCCATGGCGCGGCGGAGGATGTCTGCCTGGCCCAGCGAGTAGCCGGCCAGCTTCTGGGCCACCGCCATCACCTGCTCCTGGTACACGATCAGGCCGTAGGTCCCGCCGAGTATTTCCTTGAGGGGTTCCTCCAGTTCGGGATGGATGGGGATGACTTCCTGGATGCCGTTCTTGCGCAGTGCGTAGTCGGTGTGGGCGTTCGCCCCCATGGGGCCCGGCCGGTACAGGGCGAGGACAGCCGAGATGTCTTCGAAGTTGTCAGGCTTCATCAACTTGAGCAGGGAGCGCATCGGTCCGCCGTCGAGCTGGAACACTCCCAGCGTGTCACCGCGGGCCAGCAGCTCGTAGGAGGGGGCGTCGTCGAGTTCCAGGGACTCCAGGTCCAGGTCGATGCCGCGGTTCATTTTGATGTTTTCCAGGGCATCGGAAATGATCGTGAGGTTCCGCAGCCCCAGGAAGTCCATCTTGATCAGGCCAAGGCCTTCACAGGTGGGGTAATCGAACTGCGTGATCACCTGGCCGTCCTGGATCCGGCGCATGATGGGGATGACGTCGATGATCGGGTCCGAGGACATGATCACGCCGGCGGCGTGCACGCCCCACTGGCGCTTCAGCCCCTCAATGCCCAGCGCTGTCTCGAACACCTTGGCGGCTTCCGGGTCCGTGCTGATCAGCTGCCGGAAGTCGCCGGCTTCGCCGTAGCGTTTGGCCTCCGGGTTCTGGATATCCGCCAGTGGGATGTCCTTGGCCATCACGGCCGGGGGCAGCGCCTTGGTCAGCTGCTCCCCCATGCTGAACGGATACCCCAGCACGCGCGAGGAGTCTTTCAGCGCCTGCTTTGTTTTGATCGTGCCGTAGGTGACGATCATGGCAACGCGCTCGTCACCATACTTGCGGGTCACGTAGTCGATGACTTCCGGGCGGCGCCGGTCATCGAAGTCGACGTCGAAGTCAGGCATGGAGACGCGGTCAGGGTTCAGGAACCGCTCGAAGATCAGGCCGTGGCGCAGCGGGTCCAGGTCGGTGATGCGCATGGCGTAGGCCACCATCGAGCCGGCACCGGAACCACGGCCGGGACCTACCCGGATCCCGTTGTTCTTGGCCCAGTTGATGAAGTCCGCCACCACCAGGAAGTAGCCGGGGAAGCCCATGGAGGTGATGACGCCCAGCTCGTAGTCGGCCTGGGCCCGCACCTCGTCCGGAACACCGGCGGGGTAGCGGTACTCGAGCCCCTTGGCTACTTCCTTCACCAGCCATGAGGTTTCGTCCTCGCCGGGCGGGCAGGGGAACCGTGGCATGTAGTTGGCCCCGGTGTTGAAGGAAACCTCGCACCGCTCGGCAATCAGGAGGGTGTTGTCGCAGGCATCGGGGTGGTCCCGGAAGAGCTCACGCATCTCCTGCGGTGACTTCAGGTAGTAGCCGCTGCCGGAGAAGGCGAAGCGGGAGCCGCCGTTGTCGTACGTAGGTTCCAGGAGGGTGGAGCCGGACTGGATGGCCAGCAGGGCCTCGTGGGCCTTGGCGTCGTGCTCGTGGGTGTAGTGGAGGTCATTGGTGGCGACGAGGGGAAGGTTCAGGTCCTTGGCGAGCCGGAGCAGGTCCCCGGTGACCCGCCGTTCGATGTCCAGCCCGTGGTCCATCAGTTCGCAGAAGTAGTTTTCGGCACCGAAGATGTCGCGGAACTCGGAGGCGGCCTCAAGCGCCTCGCGGTATTGGCCCAGCCGCAGGCGCGTCTGGATCTCCCCGGAGGGGCAGCCGGTGGTGGCGATAAGCCCTTCGGAGTAGGTGTTCAGCAGTTCCCGGTCCAGCCGCGGCCATTTGCCGAATACCGCGTCCAGGGAGGCGATGGAGGACGCCCGGAACAGGTTGCGCATGCCCGCGTTGTTGTAGCTGAGCAGCGTCATGTGCGTGTATGAGCCACCGCCGGAGATGTCGTCCTTGCGCTGGTGCTCCTCGCCCCAGCGCACCCGGCTTTTGTCGCCGCGCGCCGTTCCCGGGGTGACGTAGGCCTCGACACCGATAATCGGCTTGATCCCCTTGTCGGTGGCCTTCTTCCAGAAGTCGAAGGCGCCGAAGAGGTAGCCGTGGTCCGTGGTGGCGATGGCGGGCATGCCCAGCCGTTCGGTTTCGTCGAACAGCTCTCCGAGCCTTGCGGCACCGTCCAGCATTGAATACTCGGTGTGGTTGTGGAGATGGACAAACGAGTCGTTGCTGGAAGTCACCGCACTATTCTATGCGCTGGTCCGGCTGGCAATTGGCTAGGCTTGCCCGGACTCCAGCACTTCCAGGGCAAACGCGAGGTCCTGCGGGTAGTCGCTGACCACACGTACCGGTTCGCCCGTCACCGGGTGTTCAAAGCCAAGCTCGCGGGCGTGCAGCCACTGCCGCGTCAGGCCGAGGGTGGCGGCCAGGCGGGGATCGGCGCCGTAGGTGAGGTCACCGGCGCAGGGATGGCGCAGTGCCGAGAAATGTACCCGGATCTGGTGGGTGCGTCCGGTCTCCAGGTGCACCTCCACGAGGCTCGCCTTGCCGAATGCTTCCACCACTTCGTAATGGGTTACGGACGGCCGTCCGTCCTCAATGACCGCAAACCGCCAGTCGTGTCCCGGGTGCCGGCCGATCGGCGCGTCAATGGTGCCCACCAGCGGATCGGGCAGGCCCTGGACCACTGCGTGGTAGACCTTGTCAACAGTGCGTTCCTTGAAAGCCCGCTTCAGGGCGGTGTAGGCGCGTTCGGACTTGGCCACCACCATCGCCCCGGACGTCCCGACGTCGAGCCGGTGGACGATGCCGGCGCGCTCGGGCGAGCCGGAGGTGGAAATGCGGTACCCCGCCCCGGCAAGGCCCCCCACCACTGTGGGGCCCACCCAGCCCGGGGAAGGATGGGCGGCAACACCCACGGGTTTGTCGACGACGACGAAATCGTCGTCGTCGAGCAGGATCTTCAGGCCTTCCACAACTTCCTCCACGACTTCCAGGGGGTCACGCCGTTCCGGCAGGCTCACCTGGAGGACGTCTCCGGCCACGAGCTTGGCTGACTTGCCCAGTGCTTTGCCCCTGCTGAGGACATTGCCTTCAGCGATCAGGGTGGCCGCGAGGGATCGGGAAATTCCCAGCAGCCCGGCGAGGCCCGCATCTGCGCGGGACCCCGCGAATTCTTCGGCGACGACGACGCGCTCAGGCATCGCTGGACTTCTCCTTGCGCTCATGGGTAAGCCGGGTTCCGTCCAGGGCGATTCCGCGCAGCGTCAGGATGCAGATGATCGCAACGGCGGACACTACCGCTGAGTCGGCGATGTTGAAGATCGCGAAGTTGGGCAGTTGGATGAAGTCCACGACGTGCCCCATGCCGAACGACGGCTCCCTAAAGAGCCTGTCGGTGAGATTGCCCAGCGCGCCGCCCAGCAGCAGGCCGAGGGCAAGGGACCACCATTTGGAGCCCAGCTTGCGAACCTGGAAGAGGATGGCCACGGCAACGGCGGCCATGATGATGGAGAACACCCACGTGACGTTTTCTCCGATGGAGAACGCCGCCCCCGAGTTCCTGATGAAGTACCAGTGCAACAGCGGCGGCAGTACCGGAATCCGTTCCCCTTCCACCATCGTGGAGGTGACCCAGATTTTCGTCAGCTGGTCCAGGACGTAGGCAAAAACTGCGAACCCTGCAAAGAGGGACAGCAGCACGGCCCTCCGGGGGCGGGGCGAAGGCGGTACGGGGCGTGCCGGGTCGGCGGCGAGTTCGTCAGTCATGGTGCTTTCATTTGTAAGACCTGTGTCAATGCCAAAAGCCGGTGGCCGAGGAATCCCCAGCCACCGGCTTTCAGAATACGTGCTTGCCGGATTAGTTGGCTTCGCTGACTTCCGGCGTTGCCACTGAGCCGCGGGCATCGAGATCGCGGAGCTGGCCCTCGATGTAGGCCTTCAGGCGTGAACGGTAATCGCGTTCGAACCCGCGGAGCTGCTCCACCTTGCGCTCCAGCACGGAACGCTGCTGCTCAAGGGCGCCAAGGATCTTGCGGGACTTCTCCTGGGCGTCGTTGACGAGGCTGCTGGCTTCGATCTGCGCCTCTGCGATGATCTTGTCCTTCTGTGCCTGTCCGTCTGCGACGTGGCGGTCGTGCATCTGCTGGGCCATGGCGAGCAGGCCGGCGGCGGATTCGGCTGAGGCCGTGGAGGCGGCCGGAGCGGCGGCAACGGGAGCAGCAGCTGCCGGAGCGGCCGGCTGGACGTCCTTCTTCTTGCGCTCTTCGGCGGCCTTGGCTTCGGCTTCTGCCTTCTCGCGTGCTTCGTCCTTGTCGGACTTGACGGGCGCGGGGACCTTTTCCACCACTGGTGCGGCGGCGGAGCTGGCGGGAACGCTGGACCCGGCTTCGGCGAGCTTCTTGCGAAGTTCGTCGTTTTCCTGGTTCAGGCGGCGGAGTTCAACAACGATTTCGTCCAGGAAGTCATCAACTTCATCCTGGTCGTAGCCTTCGCGGAACTTGGTCGGCTGAAAGCGCTTGTTGACAACGTCTTCTGGCGTCAAAGCCATCTGGTCACCTCACTGGTCTAGTTAGTCAGTAGGCCTTCCGGCCGTCAAAACTACGGTACCTAAAGTTGGACTGGTTCCTCTAATTCAACACTGCGGTGTCAAACTCGAGATTTCTTCACATTGCAAGGGTGGTTCCCGGCGGGTTCCATCCGTGCGTTGCTTGGGTCTGGCGGGTAAATCAGGCGAGGCCTCTGGTGATCCCCATGGCAATACTGACGGCGATGAACAGGACCAGGAATCCCAGGTCCAGCGAGATACCGCCCAGGCGCAGTGGCGGGATCAGCCGGCGCAGTCCGTTGAGCGGCGGGTCGGTGATGGAATAGACGGCGTGCGCCGCCACCAGCGCCGCTCCCCGGGGACGCCACTCACGGGCGAACATCTGGACCCAGTCGAAAACCAGACGGATGATCAGTGCCACAAAGAACAGCAAAAGCGCGAGATAGACAAGCCCGAAAACAATTCCCATGACTTAATTCATATCTCCATGTCCATAGTGGTTACCGCGGTTCCAGCCGATGCTTCTCGTCTATTTCAGCACAGATGCCAGGCAGGTGTGTCCCTGCCTGGCATCCGTCAGGTTATTTGTTCAGCTTTGGTTGAAGAAGCTGGCTTGGGTCTCACTGGCTTTTTTGTCATCACCGATGACCTCGACGTACGACGGCGAGAGCAGGAACACCTTGTTGGTCACCCGTTCGATGCTCCCCCGGAGCCCGAAGACCAGGCCGGCGGAGAAATCGACCAGGCGCTTGGCGTCGGCCTCGCCCATGTCCGTCACGTTCATGATGACGGGGATTCCGTCACGGAAGCTCTCACCGATGAGCTTGGCATCGTTATAGGAGCGCGGATGGATGGTGGTGATCTGGCGGAGACCGCTGGTCTCCTCGCGGCTCGATGCCGCGCGCTTGATGGGGGTCACTGGGGCGCGGTATTCCTCTTCAGGGGTGTAGGACGTTTCACGGCTGACCTCGCGGACGGGTGCAGGTGCACGGCGCTCCTCGCGGTCAGCTTCCATCGTTTCGTCCTCATCCTTACGTGTGGTCTGTTGCTCGGACTCGTAGTGTTCATCGCCGTCGGCGAGCCCAAGATAGATCATTGTCTTGCGCAGAGCGCCGGCCATGGTCGACTCCTAATCGTGTCCGTTAAGCGGGCCGCCCAATGATTTGACAGCACTGGAGTCCCCCGCCCATCACTTCCAATAGGACCGACGCTACCCCACGGCAGGACGCGATCCGAGAATATCGGAACCGATTCGCAGGTGTGTCGCCCCGAACAGGACGGCAGCTTCCAGGTCCTGGCTCATGCCGGCCGAAATTGCAGTCGCATCGGGATGGTCGGCCACGAGGCCGGCAGACACTGCGGCAAGCCTTTCGAAGGCGGGCCCGGGCGGGGCGCCCAAGGGGGCCACCGCCATCACACCGGCAAGATTGAGGCTCCCGGCTGCCGCTATCCGTTCTGCAAGCATCCCAACCTCATCAGGAGCAGCGCCGCCGCGGTGCGTTCCGGCGTCGTCCTCCAGGCTGACCTGAATAAAGCACTCCAGCGGTGCCCGTCCCGTAGTGTCCCGTTCAGCCACGGCTGCCTTGGCCAGGGCGTCCACGAGCTGCGGCCGGTCAACCGAATGAACAGCTGCTGCGTACCGGAGCACGGACTTGGCCTTTTTGGTCTGCAGCTGCCCTACAAAGTGCCAGGAAAGGCCGCACTCCGCCAACTGCTCTGCCTTTGCGGCCGCCTCCTGGTCCCGATTTTCGCCGACGTCGGTAATACCCAGGGCAGCAAGCCGCCTAATGTCTTCTGCCGGGTGGAATTTGGTGACCACGATCAAGGTGGGCAGGTTACCTTCCCGGCCCGCAGAAACCGCTGCCGCACTGATGCGGCGGCGGACGGCATCAAGCCGAACTTTGAGCTCCCCGGTCCGTGCGTCCCCGGCTGCCCCGGCGTCAGTCATGGCACCACACCACTCCTGCAAAGCGTCCGGTATTTTTGTCCCGCCGGTAGGAGAAGAGGGAGTCCGTCTCCAGCGTGCAGGGCCCGCAGTACTCCACGCTGACGCCCAACCGCTCCAGCTGGCTCCGGGCACCGGCAGGCAGATCCAGCGCAGGGGTGCCCCACGACGTTGTGCTTCGTGCTGCCGGCACGGCCGCGGCCACCTCGGCCTGCAGCCCGGCCGGCACCTCGTAGCAGCTCCCGCAGATGGACGGCCCCAGCCAGGCGCGGATGGCGGAGGCACCGAAGGACTCCATGCCCGCCACCGCAGCTGGAATGACACCGTTGGCCAGGCCGGGCCGGCCTGCGTGAACGGCAGCGAGCACCGGCCCTTCCGCGGACTCCCCTGCCAACAGGACAGGAATGCAGTCGGCCACCATCACGGCCAGCGGAAGGCCTTGGGAAACCATGGCGTCAGCCTCGGGTGCGGGGCTTTCCCGGGCCATGACTGCCACGGAGGTGCCGTGGACCTGGTTCATGAACCGCAGGCGGTGCGGGGCGACGCCAATGGTCCGTTCCAGGTCCGCTCGACGCCGGGCCACCTCTGCAGGATCGTCGCCCACGTGCAGTGCCAGGTTTCCGGCGGCAGCGTCAGTAAAGGCGACAGACACTCCGGGCCGGATTTCGGTACGCCAGTGGAACAAGCCGGGGCCTACTTCAGGAAATCGGGGACATCCAGGTCATCCGAGTGGCTGCCGGTGAGGTCCGGCTCCACCACGGAGGGGAGGTCGACGTCGAAGCCTGAGTCGGCGGGGACAGCGGAGGGGCGCTGCTGCCCCCAGTTGCTGAGGCCGGCCGCGCCGACGCCTGCGTGCACCGGCTGGACGTTCATCGAATGGTTGCCGGCGGAAGGGGCCTGGGTGGGTGCCGGCGCAACGGCTGCCGGCCGCTGGGGGGCAACCTGGGGCTGGGACTGGTCCATGGACGGTGAGGTGGCCTTGACGTCGTCGAACCCGGCTGCGATGACCGTCACGCGGGCTTCGTCGCCGAGGGCGTCGTCGATGACGGCACCGAAAATGATATTCGCTTCCGGGTGTGCCACTTCCTGGACCAGGCGTGCAGCCTCGTTGATCTCGAACAGGCCGAGGTCCGAACCGCCCTGGATGGACAGGAGCACACCGTGCGCTCCGTCGATGGAGGCTTCCAGCAGCGGCGAGGCAATGGCGAGCTCTGCGGCCTTGACTGCGCGGTCCTCACCCCGGGCGGAGCCGATGCCCATAAGGGCTGAACCGGCACCCTGCATCACGGACTTGACGTCCGCGAAGTCAAGGTTGATCAGGCCCGGAGTGGTGATGAGGTCGGTGATGCCCTGGACACCTGAGAGCAGCACCTGGTCAGCGGAGCGGAAGGCGTCCAGGACTGAGACGTTCCGGTCGCTGATGGAGAGGAGGCGATCGTTCGGAATCACGATCAGCGTGTCCACTTCGTCGCGCAGGGCGTCAATGCCGGCCTCAGCGGAACCTGCACGGCGGCGGCCTTCGAACGTGAACGGGCGGGTCACCACGCCGATGGTGAGGGCGCCGAGGGAACGCGCAATGCGCGCGACGACGGGAGCGCCGCCGGTACCCGTTCCACCGCCTTCGCCTGCCGTGACGAAGACCATGTCCGCCCCGCGGAGCACTTCTTCGATCTCGTCTGCGTGGTCCTCTGCAGCCTGCTTGCCCACCTCAGGGTTCGCGCCCGCCCCGAGGCCACGGGTCAACTCGCGTCCCACGTCCAGCTTGACGTCGGCATCGCTCATCAGCAGGGCCTGGGCGTCAGTGTTGATGGCGATAAATTCAACACCTCGGAGGCCGACCTCGATCATGCGGTTGACTGCGTTCACGCCACCGCCGCCGATGCCGACGACTTTGATGACGGCCAAGTAATTCTGCGGAGCTGCCACGTTACGTGTCCCTTGTTCGTGTCTTATTGCTAAATCTGATGAAGAGCTTAGTGCCTGCAACCTTAACCTTCGAGTTGAAGGTTATAGTTATGTCAAGTAACTCATGTCTGTGACGGTATTTCCTCTGGTTCACACATTCAATGACCGGCTCCGCGTGTCGGATTAATACCGAAAAGAAAGCGCGTCAGCGGGTCACCGGGTGCCGGGGCACGCTCACGTCGTACACCTTAACCGGGTTTTTGGGATCGGCCGGCACCTTGAGGAGGGCGGCGAGTACTTTGGCCTTGAGTTCCTTCTCCCCCGCGTTGCCCCAGATGATGGTCTGGCCGTCCACAAGTTTGAGTTCCACGGCGTCCACTGACTGTGCTGACGCGTTGGACAGCTTCGCGAGCACATCGGCCGGAAGGGCGCCCAGCACCTCTGCCGTGGCGCGGAAGAGCTCCTTGCCGATGGTGCCGGCACCGCCGTCAATCACCGGCAGGGAGACGGACGACGGGTCGGCGGTAGCTGCCAGTTGGATGCCCTCGACGTCGACCAGCTGGTACTGCTCCCCCTGCTTGACCAGCGCCACGGGCACGCGTTCGCGAACCTCTACCGCAAGGCCCGACGGCGGGCGTGCTTCAGCGGAGACGGTCTTGACCTGGACCAGCGGTTCAAGGAGGCGCCCGACTTCCTCGTCCGTGATTTGGGGCAGGGGCTTCCCGCGCAGGGGTTCCAGCGCAGTCTGCACCTGGGCAGGCGTCAGCAGGCGGGTCCCGGAAACTGAGATCGTGTCCACGGCAAGGACCGGGGAAAAGACCGCCGCGGCCAGCAGTACTGCCACGACCGCAACCAACGTGCCCGCCACGGCCAGTACATTCCGTTTACGCCGCTTGCTCTTGGGTTCCGGAAACGCCAGCACATTCCCGGCAGGGCCCATGGAAGCCGTGGAGGTTTCCGCGGGGTTTTCCTTCTTTCGGCCCGCGAACCTGGTTGTCTTCGCCTCTTTGGGCGACTGCGGAACAGGGTCGGCTACCGGCCGCGAGGCCGAAATGACGTCAGGGCCGCTGCCCGCATCCCGGCTGGCGGTGCCGGGGTGCGGGTTCCGGCCGGGAGTGCTGCCAGCGGCAGTGTTCCCAGCGGCAGGACGCCTGCCGCTGGAAGCATACGTGGGGCGGCGGGAGCTAGGCACCCAGGGCCTCGACGATCTGCGGCCCGTATGCCGTCACATCACCTGCGCCAGCCGTGAGGACGATGTCGCCGTCGCGGGCGGCGGCGGCGAGGGCTGCCACGGCGTCCGCGGCTTGGACCAGCCGCCCGCCGTCGTCCAGGTGGTCGGCGATGAGCTGGCTCGTGACGCCGGGAATCGGATCCTCACGGGCGGGGTAGATATCCAGCACCCAGGCAGTATCGGCAAGGTTCAGCGCCTCAGCGAACTCACGGGCGAATTCCCTGGTCCGCGAGAACAGGTGCGGCTGGAACAGGACGTGCACCTTGTGGCTGCCGGCTACCGAGCGGGCCGCGGCAAGGGCTGCCCGGACTTCCGTGGGATGGTGGGCGTAGTCGTCGAAGACCCGCACGCCCCGCGCCTGGCCCTTCAGCTCGAAGCGCCGTGAAGCCCCCGAGAACTGTGCCAGGGCACCGGCGGCCACTGCAGGTTGGACGCCCAGTTCAAGGGCCACGGCAAAGGCGGCCGCGGCGTTGAGGGCGTTGTGCCGGCCGGGCACCTGCAGTTCCAGTTGGAAGCTGCCGGCCGTTGTGGACACCGCAACGTCTCCGGGGCCGCCGTCGTGCAGCACCAGCTCCGCCTCAGCGCCTGTCCCGTAGAGCACCACGCGGGTGTTGCTGCGGGCCCGGGTCCGCTCTGCGAGGGCCAGGGCCCCGGCATCATCGGCGCAGGCGATCAGCACGCCGTCAGCCGGCAGCAGGGCAGTGAAGCGGTCGAAGGATTCATAGACTGCCTCCGCGGTGCCGTAGTAGTCCAGATGGTCCGGCTCCACATTGGTCACCACCGCGATCCTGGGCCGGTAGTTGAGGAAGGACCCGTCCGATTCGTCTGCCTCGGCCACAAAAATCCCTGATGTTCCCGACGCGGCATTGACGCCAAGGGCCGGAACATTGGCGCCGATGGCAAAGGAGGGGTCCAGGCCGGCACCCTGCAACAGGACGGCGACCATCGAGGTAGTGGTGGACTTGCCGTGTGTCCCGGCCACGGTCACCACCACGTCCTCCCCCATGGTTGCGGCCAAGGCAACGGAGCGGTGCAGCACCGGCACACCTGCTTCCCTTGCTGCCATCACTTCGGGGTTGTCCGCCCGGATGGCGGAACCGGCCACCACGGTCTGTGCGTCCGCCATGTTGGCTGCGTCGTATCCAACGGCGATGCGTGCACCGGCAGCGGCAAGGTCGGCCATGACGGGGAGGTCCTTGGCGTCCGAGCCGCTCACCGGTACACCGCGGGCCACCATGATCCGCGCGACGGCGGACATGCCCACGCCGCCGATGCCGATGAAGTGGACCTTGCCCAGGGCTGCAAGGCCAGGGTTACTGACGGAACTCATGCGGATACCGCTTCCAGGACAAGACCAGCCATGCGCTGGTCGGCGTTTCGGATGCCAAGCCGGTACGAATTGGCTGCCATGGTGGCGAGGCGGGACTTGTCGGTGACGAGGGGGATGAGTTCGCTGCCCACCCACCCGGATGTGAAGTCCCGGTCGGCAACGAGCACGGCGCCGCCGGCGGCAACGAGCCCCGCCGCATTGAGCGCCTGTTCCCCGTTGCCGATGGGCAGCGGGACCAGCACGGCCGGCACACCGACAGCGGCAATCTCGCACACCGTCGCCGCACCCGAACGGGCCAGCAGCACATCGGCCGCAGCGTAAGCCAGCTCCATCCCGTCGATGTACTCCACCTGCCGGTAGCCGTCGGCGGCCAGGGGCTTGCCGCCGTCGTCCAGGATTGACTTGCCCCGCCCGGTGATATGCAGGGTCTGGATGCCGGCGTCGGCCAGCTGCCCGAGGGAGGCGGCGATGGTCCGGTTGATGCTCTGCGCACCGGAGGAACCGCCCGTGACGATCAATGTGGGCTTGGCTGCATCCAATCCCAGTGCCTCCCGCGCTGCGGTGCGGGCAGCCGTGCGGTCGAGGTGCGAGATTTCAGTGCGCATGGGCATGCCCACGTGCAGGGCGCCCTTCAGCGGGGTGGCGTCGAAAGCCACTGCCACGCGCTTGGTGAACAGGGCGCCCACCCTGTTCGCCAGTCCGGGCCGGATGTTGGCCTCATGGATCACGATCGGGATACCGCGTTTCCGTGCGGCGAGGTACATCGGCGTGCACACGTAACCGCCAACGCCCACCACGACGTCCGCGCCGGCCTTGTCCAGGATGGCGCCGGCCTGCCGTACGGCGCCGCCGAGCCGGCCAGGGAGGCGAAGGAGGTCTACTGAAGGCTTCCTTGGGAAGGGCACGCGGTCGATCGTCGCCAGCTCAACACCGGCGGCGGGCACCAGGCGGGTTTCCATTCCTGCCGGTGTTCCCACCGCGAGGATGGCGGCGCTTGGCGCTGCCGTGCGGACGGCAGCCGCGATGGCAAGGAGTGGACTGATGTGGCCGGCGGTTCCGCCGCCCGCCAGGACAATGGAGGGATTCTGGGACGTCATATGGGGCTTAGGCACGCTTTCTTACAGTCTTCTTCTTGGGCGCCGTGGCGCGGGCCTGCTTGGCCTTGAATTTCAGCATCCGTTTGGGCCGGATCGCCGGGGCCATCTGCTCGCGGGCCAGGGAGAGCACCACTCCGATGGCGCAAAGGGACATCAGCAGGGCGGACCCGCCATAGGAAATGAAGGGCAGCGGCACACCGATAACGGGCATCAGCCCGGTCACCACTGACATGTTCACAGTCGCCTGGCCGAGCAGCCACACCATGATGGTGCCGGCCAGCACACGGTGGAACATGCCTTCCTGCGCCACCACCACCCGGTAGATGGCTGCACCAAGGATGGCGAAGAGGATGAGGACGACGACGGTGCCCACCAGTCCGAGTTCCTCGCCGATGATGGCGAAGATGAAGTCGTTGTGGGCTTCGGGGATCCAGCTGTATTTCTGCCGGCTTTGCCCCAGGCCCACCCCGAACCAACCGCCGGAGGCCAGGCCGTAGAGCCCATTGGTGGCCTGGTAGTTGGCGTCGATGCCATTGGCGCAGGACTCACCTGTCCACCAGGACGTGATGCGGCACATGCGGTTTGAACTGGTCACCGCCATAACAGCCGTTCCGGCGGCAGCCGCAAGACCTGCGATGCCGAAGAGATAGAGAGGTGCACCGGCAAAGAAAAGTGCGGCAGCCGTGATCATCATGATGATCATGGCGGTGCCGAGGTCGTTTCCGACCAAGACCAGGCCAACGATAATGATGGCCATCGGAACGGCCGGGACGAACACATGCACTGCCCGGCTGAGCAGCTTTCCCTTCATGGCCAAGACCGTCGCCATCCAGAGCGCCAAGGCAAGTTTTGACGCCTCCGACGGCTGGAAGGTGATGCCGCCGAGGTCAATCCAGTTTTTGTTGCCGTTGACTTCGTCGCCGACCACCTGCACCAGGGCAAGCAGGACCACCGCCGCCCCGATCGCCGGCCAGGCGAGCCGCTTAAGCCAGGTGACATTGATCCGGGACAGCACAAACATGGTGAAGATGCCGATGGCGGCAAACATGCCTTGCTTCAGGGCGTCGCCGTACGGCGATTTACCGGCAGCAATGGATTCAACGCTGGAGGCCGAGAGCACCATCATGATGCCGATGGCCGTCAGTGCCAGGGTGGATCCCAGGATGAGGTAGTACGTGGAGCCGTTCCGCGAGGTCCCGGTCCCCTCCAGCGCAGACCAGAACCGGCGGTAGACGGTCCGGAGACGGGCGGTCGCCGCTGGCTGGCGCGCGCCGGCCGTTGCAGAGGAGCCGGGGCGTGGCTTGCCGGCCTGCTGCTTAACTGGCTGCTGTTTGGCTGGCTGCGGGCGCGTTGGCGTGCTGACCATTGTTACTCCTCGCCGGTCTGGGCCTGCCCTTCCACCAGCTCGCGGACAGCTTCGATGAAAGTGTCACCACGGTGAGCATAGGAAGAGAACTGATCCATGGAAGCAGCTGCCGGGGCCATCAGCACAGTATCGCCGGACTCGGCGAGCTGCGCTGCTGACGCCACGGCCCTGGCCATCACCGTTTCACCGGGCACGGAAGTGCCGGTTTGGACGGCACCAGCCGCTTCGGCAGTCTGCACCTCTTCAGTTTCACCCGTCCCCGGGATGATCACGGGGACATCCGGTGCGTGTCGCTGGAGGGCTTCCGCGAGTGCCGAGGTGTCGCTTCCAATGAGGACCACGGCTTTGAGCCGCTGGACGTGCTCCCGGACCAGGTCGTCGTAGGTCACTCCCTTGGAGAGGCCCCCGGCGATCCAGATGACGTTGCTGAACGTGGCCAGCGAGGCTGCCGCCGCATGGGGGTTCGTGGCTTTGGAGTCGTTGACCCAGAGCACACCATTTTGGCGGGCAACGGGCTGGATGCGGTGGTCACCGGGGATGTAGTCCTGGATGCCCTGGCGCACGGCCTTCGCCTCGACCCCGTAGGCGCGTACCAGCCCTGCGGCGGCCAGGGCGTTGGCCACCATGTGCCGCGGCACAAAGGCCCCCAGGTCGCTCATCGAAGCAAGCTCCGCCGCACTGTCCTTGCGTTCGGCGATGAACGCCCGGTCCACGAGCAGTCCCTCCACCACGCCGAGCATGCTGATGGCCGGGGTGACAGTGGTGAAACCGACGGCGCGGCAGCCCTCCATCACGTCGGCATTTTCCACCATGCGTTCAGTTTCAATTTGCTCGGCGTTGTAAATGCAGGCCTTTTGGGTCTGCTCATAGACCTTCGCCTTGTCGGCGAGGTAGGAATCGTAGGAGCCGTGCCAGTCAACATGGTCCTCGGCGACGTTCAGGCAGACGCTGGCCACAGGCGAGAGCGACTCCGCCCAATGAAGCTGGAAGCTGGAGAGTTCGACGGCGAAGACGTCGTACTCCACAGGATCCCGGAGGGCGTCAAGGATAGGGGTGCCAACGTTGCCGACGGCGATGGCCTTCAGCCCGGCAGCGCGCAGCATGGATTCGGTGAGGCCTACAGTGGTCGTCTTACCGTTCGTTCCCGTGATGGCGAGCCAATCCGCCGTCTTGCGGCCTTCCCGCACGCGTACGCGCCAGGCCAGTTCGACGTCGCCCCACACCGGGATGTGCGCCCTGGCGGCGGCTGCCAAAAGGGCCTGGTCCGGGCGCCATCCCGGCGAGGTCACGATGAGTTCGGGAAGTTCGCCGTCGATCCTGGGAATGCGGGTAACCGCATCCTCGCCGAGCAGCACATCGGCTGCACCTACGATTTTGAGGGTTTCTGCGTGTGCCTTGGCCGTCGCACTGGTGGCGGCGTCCACCACCACCACGCGGGCACCCAGTTCGATGAGGGTGTCGGCCGCCGCGAAACCGGAGACGCCGATGCCTGTCACGGCTACCCGGAGTCCGGACCAGTCCGAGTCCCAGCTGGTGAGGTTTTTGAGGCGTGAGGAAACGGTCACAGCAGCACAACCCATTCAGCGTAGAAAATGCCGAGCCCGACAGCGACGAAGAGCCCGCCCAGGATCCAGAACCGGACCACCACTGTCACTTCCGCCCAGCCCTGCAGTTCGAAGTGGTGCTGCAGCGGGGCCATCTTGAAGACCCGCTTACCGCCGGTGGCTTTAAAGTAGCCCACCTGGATGATGACGGACAGGGTGATCAGGACGAACAGTCCGCCGATAATGCCCAGCAGCAGTTCCGTCCGGGACAGGATGGCGAAACCGGCGATGGCGCCGCCAATGGCCAGCGAACCGGTATCGCCCATAAAGATCTTGGCCGGCGAAGTGTTCCACCACAGGAAGCCCACCAGCGCGGCGCTCATGATGGCTGCCAGCAGCGCGAGGTCGAGGGGATCACGGACGGAATAGCAACCGCTGCCGGCCTCGCGGGGTGAGCCGCAGGCCTGGTTGCTCTGCCAGATTCCCATCAGCGTGTAGGCGCCGAACACCATCACAGAGGCACCTGCGGCGAGGCCGTCGAGGCCGTCGGTCAGGTTTACGCCGTTGGTTGCGGCGGTGACTATCAGGTTGGACCAGACCACAAAGAGGATGGCCCCGAGGACAGTTCCGCCGAAGGCAAGGTCCAGCCAGGGCAGGTCACGGACCAGGGAAATTTTTGTGGAGGCCGGCGTGACGCCGGCCCCGTTGGGAAAGTTCAGCGCAAGGACCGCGAAGATGATGCCTACTGCAGCCTGCAGGATCAGTTTTGCCTTGGCGTTCAGGCCGAGGCTGCGCTGCCTGGAGATCTTGATGAAGTCGTCCAGGAATCCCACCAGGCCCATTCCCACCATAAGGAACAGCAGGATGAGGGCTGAAGCGGAGGGGCCCGGAGAGTCCGGGTTCACCATCAGCATGATCAGGTGGGTGAGGCCGTAGCTCAGCAATACCGCCGTCACCACGACCGTCCCGCCCATGGTGGGTGTGCCGCGTTTTGTGTGGTGCGAGGTGGGACCATCGTCCCTGATGAACTGGCCGTAGCCGCGGCGGACCAGCAGCCGGATAAAGAGCGGCGTCCCCACCAGGGCGAATAAGAGTGCCAGGCCGGCGCCGATCAAAAGTGCAATCACAGCAGAGTGCTCCTTTCATCGGCGGGTTGCGGGGTTTGTCGGGGTAATGCTATCCGATCGCCCAAATGGCGAAGTCCCACGCTGTTCGAGGACTTGAACAGCACCAGATCGCCTGGCTGGAGTTCGGAGTCCAGCAGTTCATAGGCCTCGTCCACTGTTTCCGCGAAAAGGCATTCATCGCCCCAGGAGCCCTCCTGCACCGCTGACACATACAGCGCCCGGGCTTCCCGGCCTACCACCAGCAGGCGGGAGATGTTGAGCCGGACCACCTGGGTGCCCACGGCGGTATGTTCCCTGATGGAGTCCTCACCGAGTTCCAGCATTGCTCCCAGGACGGCCCAGGTACGCCTGCCACGGCCCAGGTCCGCCAGTGTCCGCAGGGCGGCACGCATGGATTCGGGGTTGGCGTTGTAGGCATCGTTGATGATGGTGACGCCGTCTGCCCGCTCGGTGCGCTCCATACGCCACCGGCTGGCGGCAGTCTGGCTGCTGAGGGAGTTGGCTATCGCCTGTCCGGGCACCCCAGCAGCCCAGGCTGCTGCTGCGGCCGCCAGGAGGTTGCCTACGTGGTGCGCGCCGATGAGGCGGCTGCTGACGTGCAGGCCGCTTTCGCCGTCCGGCAACTGGAGGTCGAATTCGGGATGGCCCGCGGCATTGGTGTCGGCGTTGACCGCTTGTACGGCAGCGTCCGCGCGGCCTTCGGCGGAAAATCCAAGTACCGACGCCGACGTGCGGGCGCGCATTGCGGCCACCCGCTCGTCGTCGAGGTTTACGACGGCGGTGCCTGCCGGGGCAAGGGCTTCAACAAGCTCCCCCTTGGCCAGGGCGATGTTGTCCACTCCCCCGAACTCCCCCGCGTGGGCGGTTCCCACGGCGAGCACTACGCCGATATCGGGCTTAACCATCTCCGCGAGGTAACGGATGTGGCCGATTCCGGTGGCGCCCATCTCGATCACAAGGTAGCGCGTGTCTGTTCCGGCGCGGAAGACCGTGAGCGGAACGCCAATCTCGCCGTTGTAGGACCCCTGCGGCGCAACAGTCTGTCCCTGGGTTGCGAGAATTCCTGCGAGCAGATCCTTGGTGGTGGTCTTTCCGGCCGAGCCGGTGATCCCCACCACTGTGAGTTCGCTGCCTTCCCGGTGGCGCGCAGCACGGATCCTGCGTACGGCCTCTGCCGCCAATGCCCCCATCGCGAGCACGGCGTCCGGAACCAGCA
Source organism: Arthrobacter sp. MDT2-3 (assembly GCF_059090465.1). Lineage (NCBI taxonomy): Bacteria > Bacillati > Actinomycetota > Actinomycetes > Micrococcales > Micrococcaceae > Arthrobacter > Arthrobacter sp. MDT2-3. The sequence goes on from NZ_JBNHFS010000007.1 coordinate 146,649, forward strand.
CCGAAGGATAGGGGGTCCCGTCCGGCGCGGACACCGGACGCTCCACCAGAGCCAACGTGGCGCCTGCTGCGAAGGCGGCTGCCACGAAGTCGTGACCGTCCGCGTGCTCACCCGGCTTTGCGACGTAGAGCGAACCGTGTATGGATTCGCGTGAGTCCGTGACCACCGAAAGGGGCGTGATCCCGGGATCGGCGTCCAGGCGCCCGTTAGTGATTTCGGCGATCTCCGCCGCAGTAAATGCAATCATCTCGGTCTAGGACTCTATCCGGTCGTCTGGGAGAACGTTGAATCCCCTGGCTGTCAAGGCGCTGCGCAGCTCCACCCTGTCGTCCAGGGCAAGGTTGACGCCTTTGACCTCCTGCCACACCTCGTGGCCCCGGCCCGCCACGAGGATGGTGTCCTCCGGCCGTGCCAGCCCGACGGCACGGCGAATGGCCTCGGCACGGGGGAAGACCTCCAGGACTTCACAGGCCAGGGAGTCCTTTTCTTTTGCTTCAAGGGCTCCTGCAAGGACGTCGGCGCGGATGGCAGCCGGGTCCTCGTCGTGGGGGTCGTCATCGGTGACGATAACGGTGTCCGCGAGCCGGGCGGCGATGGCACCCATTGCAGGGCGTTTACCCTGGTCACGCTGGCCGGTGGCACCAAACACGACGATGAGGTTGGAGCCCGCCTGGGGGGACCGTACCGCCTCAATGGCCCTGGCCAGCGCATCCGTGTTGTGGGCGAAGTCCACAATTGCGGCGGGCGCTTCGGAAACCAACTGCATGCGTCCGGGCACCGCAACGGTGAAGGGGTCCGACTCGTCCAGTGCTGCCTGCAGCGTACTTGCGTCCACGCCGGCCGTCAGGACCATTACCGCCGCCAGGGCCGCGTTGGCAACGTTGAAGCTGCCGGGGAGGCCGGTGTGCACTCTTAGCACGGCGCCGTCGGGGCCGCTCAGCGTGAATTCTGTACCAAGTCCGCGTGCGGCAGTCCTCGTGACCGTCCAGTCGGCAGCGGTCCCGGCAGAGGTGGCGAGGGTGGTGACCGGCACCTCCGGGCTGCCGGCAAGACGGCGGCCCCACTCGTCGTCGACCGTTACCACGGCGGCACGCGCGCGGCGCGGCGTGAAAAGCTGCGCCTTGGTGGCGAAGTAGTCGTCCATGGTGAGGTGCAGGTCCAGGTGGTCCTGGGTCAGGTTCGTGAAACCCGCAACATCGAACAGCACCCCGTCCACCCGCTGGAAGGAAATAGCGTGGGATGAGACTTCCATGGCCGCCGCTGCCAGTCCCCGTTCACGCATGAGGGCCAGCAACGCGTGGACATCCGTAGATTCGGGTGTGGTGAGCAGGCTGGGAATGGGATCGCCGCCGGCATGGATCTCGATGGTGCCGATCAACCCGGTCTTCCGGCCCAGCGCGCGCAGCAGTGAGTTGATGAAATATGTGGTTGTGGTCTTTCCGTTGGTGCCCGTCACGCCAAACAACTGCGGCTGCCCGGCGCCCGGCTGGCTCTGGTAGATCAAGGCGGACAGCGGCCCCACCACATTGCGGGGTGAGTCCACGATGAGTACCGGCACCGGAATGTCGGTGGACAGCGCCAGCAGCCTGGCGCCGGCGTTGTCAGTGAGAACCGCGACTGCGCCAGCTTCGATGGCCTGCGGAACGAAGTCGGCGCCGTGGCGGGCGGCGCCCGGGAGTGCGACGTAAAGGTCCCCCGGCTCCACGGCACGTGAGTTCAATGAGATCCCGGTGACTGCCACCTCCGCGGCCGGGCCGGGAACCGCGACGCCGATGGCATCGCAAATGTTTGCCAGCCGGACCGCTTCAACAGTTGACGGGCGGAAGCGGCCCTGGCCGGACGGTCCCTCCGGGACGGCGCGGCTATCGGACGGGTTGAGCTCAGACAAGGAATCTCCGATGGTGCTAGTGGATCGTGCCCGGCATGGATGAACCGGTAGTGCTGCTGGTACGGACCGCTGGTGCCCGGATGCTACTTGGCGAACTGGGGCAGCCGGGCCGGTTCGCCTGTGGACGGCTGGACGTTGTAAGTCCGCAGTGCCTGGCTCATGACCGACCGGAAGACCGGCCCGTTGGTAATCCCGTAGATGCTGCCCTTGGGCCGCTGGAGTACCACCTCCACAATAAACCGCGGATCATCCATCGGTGCCATACCCACCATCGAGGCGGTGTAGCCGCAGAACCCGGATTTGCCGTCGTCGCACGGTGATTCGGAGGTGCCCGTCTTTGCGCCCACCCGGTAGCCGTCGATGGCCGCGTCCTTGATTTGCCCCTCGGTGACGGCGCTTTCGAGGATGTCCCGGACCTGCCGGGCCGTGTCCTCCGACACGATCTGGCGGGACGGTGCGGCCGGCACCTTTTCTTCTGTTCCCTCCGGGGAAATGTACGCGTCGATGAGCCGGGGCTGCAGCATCACCCCGTTATTGGCTAAGGACTGGAACGCCCGCACGGTCTGGAGCGTGGACTGGGACACGCCCTGGCCGAACAACACCGTGTACTCCTGGCGCCCGTCCCACTGCTGCCAGGGCGTGAGGATACCCGAGGCTGTGGCCGGCAGCCCGATCTCCGGTGCCTCGCCGATGCCAAACTTTTTCAGCCACTCGTACCGCTGCTCCTTGCTCAGGCGCTGGCCGGCCATAACGGTGCCGGTGTTCATCGAGTAGCCCAGTATGCCTGCGAGGGTGCGCTCCTCGGTGCCATGGGCAAAGGAGTCGCTGAAGGTTTGCCCGTCCACGGTGTAGGTGGGTCCGAGGGTAAACGAATCCAGCGGTTTGGCCTTGCCTTCTTCAATCAGGGCAGCTGCCGTCATCATCTTCTCAACGGATCCCGGCTCGTATGCGGCTGTGACGGCACGGACCCCGCGGTCCTTGGCCGCCACCCGGCCGGGGTCGTTGGGATCAGGGGAATTGGTGTCGGCCATGGCCACCAGGTCGCCGGTCTTGGCGTCCATCACAATGATGACGCCCCACTCGGCGCCGAGCTTGTCCGACTGGCTCTGGATGGCCTGCTGCGCAAAATACTGCAGGTCCGAGTTGAGGGTGAGCTTGACGTCCTTGCCGTCCTGTGGCGAAGTCAGCTCATCCACGCCCACGGGGATGCGAAGGCCGTCAGCACCGATTTCGAAAAGGCGTTCGCCGTCCTCGCCCTTCAGCAGCCCGTCCTGGGTCTGTTCGATACCGGCCTGGCCCGTAGCGCCGTCCTGCAGGAACCCGATGATTCCGCCCGCGACGGAACCATTGGGATAGACCCGCTTGCTGACGCCTTCGGTGACGATGCCGGGTATCTGCAGCTTGGAAATCCGGTCCTCAATATCCGGCTTCACGTCCTTGGCCACAATGTAATAGGGCTGCTCGCCAGTGACGGCGTCCCGGATGGCGTCCTTCTCCATGCCCAGGGCAGCGGCAAGCTCGGTGAGCCCCTGGTCCCGGCTGACGTCCACCAGTTTTTCTTTGCCGTCCACGGTGTCCAGTCGCTTGAACGTTTCCGTTTTGGTGTTCACCCGCTGGTCCACCACCACGTTGTAGCGGATTACGCTGTTGGCCAGCACCGTGCCGCGGGAGTCCAGGATGCTGCCCCTTTCGGCAGGCAGGACGGTCCGTGTCATGCGGCTATTAAGCGCGGCTTCGGCCATTCCCCCGACGTCGAGTCCCTGGACCAGGAAGAGTTTCCCGCCCACCACCAGCAGGAGCGTCAGCATCATGCCAAGGCCCAGGCGGAGACGCTTTTTGGCGTTGGGTACCTTGCCGCTTCTTGCCTTGCCGGTCCTCTGCGCCACCGTGATATCCCTTGCTGTTCGACCTTGTTGCCTGTCAGACCTGCCGGCCTACTGTCCGGGTACCTTCTGCTCGGGCGCCGGAACCGATCCGCCGTGAAGCTCTACGGGCGGCGCTGCTGGAGCCGCCGACGGCGGAGTCTGTGCGGGCGCGGCGTCAGCGGCAGCGCCGGAAGCTGCAGCTGCCGGGGCATTGCCGGTGGCTGCGTCACGGGCAGTGCCGGAGGGGGCCGCTGCGGGCGTGTCCTCCACAGGCTTCCGTGCTTCCAGGGGGTCGCGTTTGGTTGCCGGCGGAACCACTGTCAGCTGCCCGGCGACAGCGGGCGCCGGGATAACGGCCCCGGCAGCGCCGTCCTTGACGGCGGGAGTTGCTTTGCCGGTGACGGACAGGGTGGACAGGTCAATCTGGCCCTTCACGGTGGAAGGCACCATACCCAGTTTCGTTGCTTGAGCGGCAAGGTTTTGGGGTGCTTCAAAGTTCTGGACCTGCTGGGTGAGATCCTGGTTCTGCTTGGTCAGCGTGCTCTGCTTGGCGCGCAGTTCCACCAGCTGGTACTGCGCCGTGGACACCGAAATGTTCAGGACAAGAACGGCGATCAGGGCGACGGCAAGCATGGCGAAGCACAGCACCACGAAGGGGGCGCGGCGCTTGCGGGGAACGGTCCGGACTACGGAGAGGGGGGTGCGGCTCCGTCGCGGCCCGGCCGGCGAACCCGCAGGAAGCTGCTTGGCGGCCGAACCGGAAACCACGGGAAAGTTCTTGACGGCAGCTGTGCTCATTAAGCTCTCCTGGTTCGGATACGTTCCACCGCACGCAGCCTTGCTGAAGCGGCGCGGGGGTTTTCGGCGATTTCGACGGCGGTTGGCACCTCGGTGCCTTTGGTCAGGGTCTTCAGTTCCGGTTTATGTTCTTCCAGCTCTACGGGGAAACCGAGTGGAGCAGAGGATTTGGAGCGGGCCTGGAAGACGCCCTTGACGATCTTGTCCTCCAGCGAGTGATAGGACATGACCACAATGCGGCCGCCCAGTGCTGTCGAATCCACGGCCGCGGGAACGGCGCGTTCCAAAACGTCGAGTTCCTCATTGACCTCGATCCGAAGGGCCTGGAAGGTTCTTTTGGCGGGATGGCCGCCGGACTTGGCCGCGCCAGCGGGAACGACGGCGCGGATCTGTTCCACCAGTTCACCCGTTGTGGTGAAAGGTTTGACGGCCCGGGAGGCCACGATCTTGTTCGCAATCCGCCCGGCGAACTTTTCTTCGCCCCACTTCCGGATGATCCGGACGAGTTCCTCTTCGCTGTAGTTGTTCACGACGTCGGCTGCAGTCTGGCCCCGGCTGGTGTCCATTCGCATGTCCAACGGGGCGTCGAACGAGTACGCAAAGCCGCGTTCGCGCTCGTCCAGCTGGAGCGAGGAAACGCCCAGGTCCATCAGTATTCCGTGCACTTCGGCGACGCCGAGGTCGGCCATGACTTCCTGGATTTCGTCGTAGACGGCGTGCACCAGGTCGGTCCGTGCCTCAAAGGGCGCCAGCCGCTCCCCCGCGAGGGCAAGGGCTTCTTCATCCCGATCGATGCCGATCAGGTGCAGGTCCGGAAAGCGCTGCAGCATGGCCTCGGAGTGGCCGCCCATTCCCAGCGTGGCATCGATGGCCACCGGTGTTTCACCGCGGCTCCTGGCGGCTTCAAAACCGGGAGCCAACAAATTGATGCACCGGTCCCGTAGGACCGGCACATGGCGTTCAGACGTGGGCTTCGGTTGATCGTTCATGCCTCGTCCTCTCTCGCCGTCGTTGTCACCTGGTGGGTTCTTGGCCCAGATCCCCATCCGCGCCTATCGTCCTGCCCGCCTGGCTCCGGGGAAGTGAGCCAGGTTGGCCTGCCGATGGGCCGGCTGGAGATCTCAACCAAGAAAGCTGCCCGCTGCCCTGTTCCGGTCAGAGAATGCCCGGAATGGGGTCATCGGTTTCGGAGAAGGCGGTCTCCTTCTCCGCGAGGTACTCATCCCAGGCCTGGGCGTCCCAGATCTCGGCGCGGGTTCCGGCGCCAATAACGGCCAGTTCCCTCCCGAGCCCTGCGTACTCCCGGAGCGCCGGTGGAATGGTCACGCGCCCCTGCTTGTCAGGTACCTCGTCAGAGGCTCCAGAGAGAAAGACGCGGATATAGTCCCGCGCCTGTTTTGAGGAGATTGGCGCCTCCCGCATTTGCTCGTGAACCCGGGCAAATTCCTTCTCGCTGAAGACGTAGATGCATCGTTCCTGGCCCCTGGTGAGAACCAGTCCGCTGGCAAGTTCCTCCCGGAACTTCGCGGGGAGAATGATCCGCCCCTTTTCATCCAGACGTGGCGAATGCGTGCCCAGAAACACTGGCCCACCGCCTGTCCGATGTCAGGAACTGCACATCCCCTATGTTGCAACCACCCTCTTATGTCCTCCACATTACTCCACTTTCCACCACAGTCAACGCGAAAAGGGTGCGTGGAGGCGCAATTATTGGGAATTCAGCCGCTAAATCGCGCCGAATTGCGGTGGTGGTGGGAAGTGGAGGACTTTTGACCGCGGCCAGACCGCTAGCCGCCTGAGCGGCACCCAAATGCACCGCCGCGGTTGGCCGCTGCCGGTTGGGAGCACCGTTAAACGCGAAAAGACCCGCCGAAGCGGGTCTTTTCGCGCGCTCCCCCATCGAGGGGAGCGAAGTGGGGTATCGGGGGGCGCCCCGAATGAGGGGCGCTCCTTAACGCTACGGCTCGCCCCGGCGCCTCTCGTCCCAGCGTTCCTCCAGGCTGCTCATGAACGAGCTCCGCTGTTTGCCGGCTTTGCCCGTGCCGGTCTTGGCACCCTTTGCGCCGGACGAGCTGCTGCGCATCGTGGCGAAGTAGACGCCGCCGCCCATCACAACGAAGCCCAGGACACCAACAAAAATATTTTGGAGGGTGACGCCCACCAGTAAGAGGAAGACACCTGCCAGCGCACAAAGGACGCCGATCACCACGTGTCTCGTTGACCACGAGCGCCCGGGGTCCGACCCCATGGAATTCGCGAACTTTGGGTCATCCTCGTGAAGCTGCTTCTCCAGCTGCTCAAGCAGCTTCTGTTCGTGCTCCGACAGCGGCATCACGACCTCCTTTTGTAGGCCAACGTCCGGGCTGATCCCAGCCACTACTTCTGCTCGGATAACGTCCGGCATGCCTTAGTGGTTCCCGCCTCCGCCGGCTGTGGCGAAAACGCTAACCTGGCACGCAGACGCCGGAGCGGGAGCATGTCCAAGAGAGTCCGGCAGTAAGTCCGTCACTCAAAAACTTCGTATCTATAAGGATAGTTTGTTCAGGGCGGTTCTGAAAGACGGCAATGACTTTCCCGACGCGCTTCCAGCCGCTTATTTGCCGCGTTTATCCCGAGCCGCTGCCCGGCTCCAGAAGCCGGGCCGGAAGGACCGGATTACCACCGAATTTGCGTGCTACCTGGTCCACGGCCTGCTCAGCAGCCCGCCAGTTGTCATCCCTGCGGTCGATACTCAGCTGGAGCGAGGTCCGCGCTGCTTCTTCAAGCTGCTCGGCCCGCACTCCTACCAGCCTGACAGCCATTGGCCTCGCCACGGAGTCCAGGAGCTGAAGCGCCACTCCATAAATGAGCTGCGCACTGTCCACGGGCGTCTGAACGGTCCGGCTGCGCGTGATGGTGGAAAAGTCGGCGAAGCGCAGCTTCAAGGCGATGGTTCGGGCCACCATTCCGGAACTTCGCAGCCGCTCTGCAGTACGGTGCGAAAGCCGCAGCAACTCGCGGTGGAGGAGGGCGTCGTCGGCGGTGTCCTCTGCGAAGGTTTCCTCAGCCCCGATGCTCTTCTCAAGACGGACAGGTGTCACGGGGCGCGGGTCTATCCCCCACGCGAGCTGGTGTACGTGGGTTCCGGTGGCGCCCAGCATCTTCTTGAGCGAGGAGACCGGCGTGGCTGCCAGGTCCGCCACAGTTTTGATGCCCATCCTCGCCAGGACGTCCGTGGTTTTCGCGCCCACGCCCCAGAGGGCCCCGACCGGCAGGCTGTGGAGATAGGGAACTGTTTCGTCCGGCCCGATCAGGAGCAGGCCGTCCGGTTTGCAGCGGGTGGATGCGATTTTTGCCACAAACTTTGTCTCAGCGATTCCCACGGAGGCGGTGATGCCCAGGTCCGCGGCCACCCGGCTCCGGATGAGCTCACCGATGCTTCGGGGCGGACCCAGCCGGCGGATGGCACCGCCGACATCCAGGAACGCTTCGTCCACACTGAGCGGCTCGACGAGTTCGGTGACGGAGCCGAAGATCGCCATCAGCTCGGCAGAAACTTCGTAGTACACCTTGTGCCGGGGCTCGATAATCACTGCCTGTGGGCACATGCGCATAGCCACTGCCATAGGCATGGCGGACTTAACGCCGAACGCCCGGGCTTCGTAGGACGCGGACAAAACAACCGAGCGCTCCGCCGGATAGCCAACAATGACGGGTTTGCCCCGCAGTTCGGGCCGCGTGCGGAGTTCCACGGAGACGAAAAAGGCGTCCATGTCCACGTGCATAATGCAGTTGCGCCGGCGGCGCTGGAGACCTGCTCCGGCCGGCTCGTTCGTCCTCACAGGTCCCACGGCTGCAATCCTATCGCTTTGTACTGACTAAACTGGAGGCTGAATCCGGCATCTACACCAGGAGGAAAGTCCCTGTGACGGTCATTGGAAACCTTAAGCCAGCAGCCTGGGCGGCTTTCGCTGCCGGGGCAGCATTGGCCCTCGCTGCCTGCAGCCCAACGCCCTCAGGAACATCGGATCCCGCCGCCTCCGCTTCTGCGCCGGAAACCGCTCAGTCCACCATGACAGCCTCGCCCAGCCCGTCCGCCGCGCCCAACACGTCCGCCACAGTCGGCGCCGTCGTCGAAGGATTCCCCCAGCAGCTCCTGCCGCTCATGCCGGGCGCGAGCGTGGTGTCCAGCAGCTTTGACAAGGCGTCGACTCCAGCGACCGCCGCCCTGGTGGCCACCGTCACCTCGCCCGCTGCTGCCGTCCTGGATTTCTACACAAAGGAGCTGGAGGCCCGCGGGTTCAAGGCAGTCCCGGGCGAGGCCGTGGGGGCGGTAGCTTCGAAGGACTTTGTTCGGGGAGACAATGAGACCGTCAATCTCTCCGCCGTGGAAGCGGCCGGTGTTGTCACCTTCACCATCGGCGCCAACGTGGCATCTGAGTCAGCCAAGTGACGGCAGCTGAGCAGCTAAGGAATGAACAGGCCGCCTTTGTAGCGGCAGTGGCAGGTGAACTGACTGACTTTCTCACCTCCCGACAGTCCATTATGTCCGCCATCTCACCGGACATCGAACCCATCATGGGCTCCATCTCCAACCTGGTGACCGGCGGAAAGCGCCTGCGGGCGCTAATGTGCTATTGGGGTTGGCGAGGCGCCGGCGGCGAGCCGGCGGCCCGGCAGGTAGTGACGGCCGGAGCGGCGCTGGAATTGTTCCAGGCTGCCGCGTTGATCCATGACGACATCATTGACCGCTCCGACACCAGGCGGGGCGGACCCAGCGTCCACCGCCGCTTCAGCGAACTCCACGGGACCCACGGCTGGGCCCTGGACAGTGAGCGGTTCGGGCAGGCTGCTGCAATCCTGACTGGAGACCTGTGCCTCTCGTTCAGCGAGGAGGCGTTCACGGATATCGGCGAGAACGCCGCAGCCGGCAGCCGCGCCCGGCTGATCTTCAACCTCATGCGGGCAGAGGTGATGGCCGGCCAGTACCTGGACATCCTGGAGGAAGTTGCGGGCCCGGTGCGGGACCGCGCAGGTGCCGTCAGCAGGGCGCAGTCGATCATCAGGTTCAAGTCGGCCAAGTATTCAACAGAGCATCCGCTGGCGCTCGGCGGAGCACTGGCGGGAGCCTCGAACGAACTGCTCCGCGGCTACTCGGCATTCGCTTTGCCCCTTGGCGAGGCCTTCCAGCTTCGGGACGACGTGCTGGGCGTCTTCGGCGACCCACTTACCACGGGCAAGCCCGCCGGCGACGACCTGCGCGAAGGAAAGCGGACTGTGTTGGTGGCGCTGGCTCTGGACCAGGCATCGGCAGCCGAATCTGCCTTTATCGACGCCAGGCTGGGCAGCCCCGACCTCTCCGATGACGACATTCTTGAGATCCGCCGGATCATCGAAGAGTCGGGAGCCTTGCAGGCCACCGAAGTCCTGATCAATGAATTCGGCGCAGCAGCATTCGACGCCCTCGAGGCGCTTCCACTGCATGAACTGCCGAAAACCGCCCTGCGGAGGCTGGCTGAAGCAACCGTCAGCCGCGCCTCCTGAAGGCGGACAAAGCAGGAGGCAAAGCCGGACAGCTACCAGGCCAGGGTCTGCGCCCTGCGCCTGATTTCCGTTTTGCGGCCCTCCCGCAGGGCGTCAATGGGCCGTCCACGCAGTGATTCGTCAGGCGTGAAAAGCCACACGATGAGGTCCTCGTCCGAATAGCCGGCGTCTGCCAGCACAACAATGGTGCCTTTGAGGCTATCCACCACCTGGCCGTCCTGAATGAATTCAGCCGGAACCGACCGGATATTCCGCTCTCCCACCCGCAAAGCAGCCAGAGCATGTTCATCCAGCAAACTGTGGACTCTGGTGATGGAAACATCCAATAAACGGGCGACGTCGGGCAAGGGCAACCATTCGCCCACGAGGTTTTCTACATTACTCACGGATCAAGGTTGCCATGGGGCGTACCGCCGCGCCTAGTCGGGAAATTTCCCGGAGCCGCCCTGACCTGCGGACACTCCACGAATTACTTCTTGCAGGTAATGCATGATTTCTTGTGCTAACTGCAAATTCGTGAGAGATTCACATAGATCACATTCGTAACAGCAATAACACGAGTCACAGTAGTATCGGAATCACAGCGGCATCCCCGCCCGCGCCCGCAGTTGAGAAGAGGATTCTTTCCATGACGATGTCCCGCTCGCCCAAGCAGCCCCCCAAGCCGAGTCTGCCTATGATCGCTGCCACCACGGCAGCGCTGCCAGCGGTCGTATTGTCATCCTTGGCCCTCGCCCAGCCCGCCGCCGCGGAGCAGCCCGCCCGGGCGGTGCCTGCCACGCTGGCTGCGGCAATGAAAGCACAGGCGGCAGCACAGGCGACGGCGGCGGCTGTCATCCCGGCCTCGTCCGTCTCCACTACCATCCCCACGGCCTTCAAGCCGGCGCAGCCGGCCGCACCGGCTGAATACACGATCTCCCGGGGCGACACGATCAGTGCCATTGCGGGCAGGTTCGGTCTGAGCACGGGCGAAATCCTGAAGCTCAACAACCTGCAGGCGAACACCATCATTTATCCGGGACAGAAGATCAAGCTGTCAGGTTCGGCCGCCGCGCCCGCAGCCCCCGCTCCTGCAGCTGCTCCCGCCGCCCCCTCCACTGCCGCTGCCGGTGCCACCTACACCGTGAAGCCCGGCGACACGCTCGGTGCCATTGCTGCAAAGCACAAGGTGAGCCTGGGCGACGTCTTCGCCTGGAACAACCTCAACATGCGTTCCATCATTTACCCCGGGCAGAAAGTCAAAGTCGGCGGTGGTGATGCCGCTCCAGCCCCGGCCGCCCCGGCTCCTGCCCCCGCAGCACCCGCTCCGGCCCTGGCAAACTCCTCCGCCCCTGCCCCGGCATCAGGCTCGTACACGGTCAAAGCAGGCGACACGCTTTCCGCCATCGCTTCGCGCCACGGTGTCAAGCTTTCGGAGCTCCTCTCCGCCAACCGCATGAACATGGGCACCGTGATCTACCCGGGCAACAAGCTGGCCATTCCCGGCGCCGGCCAGCAGGCCCCGCAGCCAGCGGCCTCCGTCACGCCGCTGGTGCCCAGTTCATTCCTTGGCTTCAGCTACCCCGCAGCCGTGGTGAGCTCGGCAAACGAAAACAAGGCGCTCCTGAACGCTTCGCCCGTCCCCTCCCGGGAGCAGATGCGCGGCATCGTTGCTGACACCGCGCGCGCCATGGGCGTCGAGCCTTCGCTCGCCCTCGCCTTCGCCCACCAGGAATCCGGCTTCGACCAGCGCGCGGTATCCCCCGCCAACGCCATCGGGACCATGCAGGTCATCCCCAGCTCGGGCCAGTGGGCATCGGACCTGGTGGGACGGAAGCTGAACCTCCTTGATCCCTATGACAATGCGACGGCCGGGGTGGCGATCATCCGCCAGCTCCTCGCCACCAGCAAGGACCGGGACACAGCCATCGCCGGCTATTATCAGGGCCAGTATTCTGTGAGCAAGTACGGCATGTACGACGACACCAAGGCTTACGTCGCAGCCATCAAGGCACACCAGAAGAACTTCGGCTAGGACAGCGGTCCGCTTCCCGGCATCGGGAGCGGCGGGGAGAAGTCGGCACGGGTCCGGACCGGTATAGGTTCGGACCCGTTTCATTGCTGGATTACGATCGTAGGGTGCAGGAACACGTGTCAGACCCCCTGGTAGGAACCCTGGTGGACAACCGGTACGCCGTCAGGTCCAGGCTGGCGCGCGGCGGCATGTCCACTGTCTACGTGGCGACGGACCAGCGGTTGGAGCGGGACGTGGCCCTGAAGGTGCTGCACCCGCACCTGTCCGCCGATGAGAGTTTCCTTGACCGGCTGGGCCGCGAGGCCAAGGCTGCCGCCCGGCTGTCCCACCCCCACGTAGTGGGAGTGCTGGACCAGGGAACTGACGCCCATACCGCGTACCTGGTTATGGAGTACATCAAAGGCCATACGCTGCGGGACGTTATCAGGGACAAGGGCGCGCTTCCGCCCCGGCTTGCCTTGGCGCTGATAGATCCCGTGGTGGAAGGCCTCGGCGCCGCCCACGCGGCCGGGTTCATCCACCGGGACGTGAAACCCGAGAACGTCCTGATAGCCGATGACGGCAGAATCAAGATCGGCGACTTCGGGCTGGCCCGTGCAGTCACCACCTCCACCAGTACGGGCGCCCTGCTGGGAACCGTCGCCTACCTCTCCCCCGAACTCGTCCTTGGTAGATCCGCGGACGCCCGGAGCGACGTGTACTCCGTGGGCATCATGCTGTACGAGATGCTGACCGGCCAACAGCCGTTCACCGGTGAGGTCCCGATCCAGGTGGCTTACCAGCACGTCAATGGAGCAGTCGGGCCTCCTTCGGCCCTGGTGCCGGGCCTGGCGGCGGAGGTGGACGAACTGGTGCAGTGGTGTACGGCAAACGATCCGGAGAACCGCCCCATCGACGGGAATGCGCTGCTCCAGGAACTGCGCCACATCAGAACCAACCTCAGCGATCGGGAACTGGACGTGCAGCCTCCCGCGGCCCTGGACACCAGCGGCCCCGCCGGGAACCAGAACCGGACCGAAGTCATATCCCGCACAAATAATCCAACAAGCGTTATGCCGTTTGGCCGGCCCGCGGCGCCGCCGTACCAGCCGCTGCAGCCGCCGGCAGGTCAGGCTCCCGGTCGGGCGGCGCATCACGCTGAGTCCACTCATCGGCACCTTCTCACTCCACCCGACAAGGACGACGATGCCCCGTGGGCCGCCGCGGCGCCGGCACCGATGAGCAAGCGGGCGCAGCGCAAGGCCGACAAGGAGGAGGAGAAGGCCCGGGCCCGCGCTGCAGCCACTCCGGCACGGAACCTCCGCGAAGGGAGCCCACGCCGCCGTGGCGTCTTGTGGGTGGTGGTCCTGGTCATCGCCGCGCTGCTGGCCACAGGTGCCGGCTGGTTCTTCGGCATGGGTCCCGGCTCGGCCGCGGCCATCCCTGCAGTGGCAAACAAGACAGTGGCACAGGCCCAGGAGCTCCTTAACCAGGCAGGGTTCCGGTCCACCACCAGGGATGTCTTCGACGAGGACGTTCCCAACGGGCTGGTGGTGGGCACTGAACCGCCGGCCGGCTCGGAGATCCGGAAGTTCCAGCCGGTCTCGGTGTTTGTCTCAAAGGGTCCGCAGCTTTTCCCGCTGCCCGGGCTGACGGGCGGCACGCTGGAGGAAGCCAAGATCGGCCTCAACGCCGCCGGGATGGCGCTTGGGACTGTTACCGAGCAGTTTGATGAAGCTGCAGCCGCGGGTTTTGTCCTGTCGCAGGATCCGGCAGCCGATACTCCTGCCCGGCGAGGAACGCCCGTCAACCTGGTGGTCTCGAAGGGCCCCGAACCGATCCCGGTGCCCGATGTAGTGGGCCAGGATGAGGCTGACGCAAGGGACGCCATCGAAGCGGCCGGGCTGGAGGCTGACGTCGCGCGCGAAGAAGTGTTCGACCGGAACATCCCCGAGGGCGCCGTGGTCAGCCAGTCCCCGGCCAACGGGACCCTCACCCGCGGCGCAACGGTGACCCTGACCATCTCGAAGGGGCCCAGGATGGTGGAGGTACCCAGCTACATCGGCAAGCAGGCAACGGAGGCGAAGCGGGCCCTTGAGGCCTTGGGCTTCCGGGTGCAGGTGAACAACATCCTGGGCGGCTTCTTCGGCACAGTCCGCGACCAGGACCCTGTTGATACAGAAGTACCTGAAGGATCGGTCATCACACTGACCGTGGTGTAGGCGGGACCGGCCCGCCTACACCAGGCACCGCAGGTGCCGGCCGGACATCAGTGCTTGGAACAGGTCAGTGCTTGGCGAGTGCCCCCGCCACCAGGAACGCCATTTCCAGCGACTGCATGTGGTTCAGCCGGGGGTCGCAGACTGACTCGTAGCGGTCCAGGAAGGCTTCCTGGTCAATCGGATCAGCTCCGCCGAGGCACTCGGCGACGTCGTCGCCCGTCATTTCCACGTGCAGTCCGCCGGGAACAGTACCCAGGGCGTGGTGCACCTCGAAGAAGCCGCGCACTTCGTCGATGACGTCGTCGAAGTTCCGGGTCTTGTACCCGTTCGGGGACGTCACGGTGTTGCCATGCATGGGGTCGGTGACCCAGAGGACCTGCGCGCCTGAGGCGGTGACCTTTTCGACGACGGCGGGCAGCTTCTCGCGGATGTTGGCGGCACCCATGCGGGTGATGAAGGTCAGCCTGCCGGGCTCGCGCTCCGGATCCAGCCTGTCGATCAGGCGGAGGGCATCGTCACCGGTGGTGGACGGGCCCAGCTTGACGCCGATGGGGTTTCGTACGCGGGACAGGAAATCGACGTGCGCGTGGTCCAGCTCGCGGGTTCGCTCCCCGATCCAGAGGAAGTGCGCTGAGGTGTCGTACGGGAATCCGGTACGGGAGTCGATCCGGGTGAGGGCGCGTTCATAGTCCAGGAGGAGCGCCTCGTGGCTGGCGAAGAACTCAACGCGCTTGAGCGCCTCGAAATCCGCACCGCAGGACTCCATGAACATGATGGCCCGGTCGATGTCCCGCGCCAGGGACTCGTAGCGGGCGTGGGCCGGGTTCTCGGTGAAGCCCTTGTTCCACTGGTGTACCGAGCGCAGGTCCGCGAATCCGCCCTGGGTGAAGGCGCGGATGAGGTTCAGCGTGGAGGCGGACGTGTGGTAGGCACGGAGCATGCGTGCG
The DNA here is from genome assembly GCF_059090465.1 of Arthrobacter sp. MDT2-3. Classification (NCBI taxonomy): domain Bacteria; kingdom Bacillati; phylum Actinomycetota; class Actinomycetes; order Micrococcales; family Micrococcaceae; genus Arthrobacter; species Arthrobacter sp. MDT2-3. The sequence continues at coordinate 161,885 of NZ_JBNHFS010000007.1, forward strand.
GCGTCGTGGCCGCGGGATTCGGGCGTAAACTCGTACCCGTTCACGATGTCGCCGCGGTACGCCGGCAGTGTCACGCCGTCGCGGGTTTCATCGTTGGATGAGCGGGGCTTGGCGAACTGGCCTGCCATCCTGCCCATTTTGATGACGGGCATCGCGGCGCCGTAGGTCAGGACCACTGCCATCTGGAGGATGGTCTTAACGCGGGCGCTGATCTTGTCCGCCGTGGCTGCTTCGAAGGTTTCAGCACAGTCGCCGCCCTGCAGCAGGAACGCCTTGCCCTGGGCAGCAGCAGCCAGGCGCTCGCGGAGGACATCCACCTCGCCGGCGAAGACCAACGGAGGAAGGACGGAGAGTTCCTTTACCGAGGCATCGAATACGTCCCTGTCCTGCCAGCTGGGCTGCTGGGAAATGGGCAGGTCCCGCCAGTTATCGAGTCCGGGATAATTGGCCGCTCCGCTCTGGGCGGTGCTGGACAGCGAAAAGGCAGGTTTTGCAGATAGCTCAGTCACCCTCTAAGACTAACGGTCGCGCAGGCACACGGAAGACCACAGCGTCACGCATCCAGGCCTTGGCGTCACAGACATCAGCCGGGCCCGGAAGACTGGCAGGTGGGAGCCAGTGGGCTACGCGGTGGCGGCAGCCCCGCCGTCGTCCTGCTGCTTTCCGGGGTCGGGGGCAAGGTGCCCGGCACCGGCATGTGGGGCATCTGCATCCGGGCCGGCATGGGTGCCGTCAAGAGGCACGGGGGTGGCAAGGGGTTCCGCTGCCGCAACAGGGTCAACGGGCTTGCCCGCGAGCCGGAGCTTCACCACGGCCGCGTATTCATCGACGTATTCCTGCCCGGAGAGCCGCATCAGCTCGAACATGATTTCGTCCGTGACCTGCCTCTGGACCAGGCGGTCCTCTGCCTGGTCGTGGTACCTGCTGAAGTCCAGCGGTTCGCCGAAGATCATGCCGATCCTGCGGATGTTCGGCAGACGCTTGCCGATGGGCTGCACTTTGTCCGTACCGATCATCGCCACCGGAACCACCGGGACTCCGGCCTTGAGAGCGAGCCTGGCAACGCCCACCTTTCCCCGGTAGAGGCGCGAATCGGGGCTGCGCGTCCCCTCCGGGTAGATGCCCAGCAGCCCGCCATGCGTGAGGACGTCCATTCCGGCACTCAGCGACGCCTCCGACGCGGCACCGCCGGACCGGTCCATGGGCAGCTGGTTGGTGAGCCTGAAGAACAGGGCCGTCAGCCTGCCCTTGATTCCCGTGCCCGTGAAGTACTCGGACTTGGCCAGGAACACCACCGGACGGCGGACCATCAAGGGCATAAAAATCGAGTCGGAAAACGAGAGGTGGTTGGAGGCGATGATCGCCGCGCCTTCCGCCGGAATATTATCCAGGCCCTTCACCCACGGGCGGAAAAGCAGCTTCAGCACCGGACCCAGGAAGATCCTTTTCATCACCCAATAGAACACGTGCGAAACCCCTCCGGAAGGCAGCCCTCAGGCCCCGCGTCGGGCCTGGTCAGCAGTTCAATGCAACCCTACTCTAGTGAGATTTGCCGGGAACAGTGACACGATGGAGTCATGAGCGAAAGCAGCATCCCGTCCCGTCCTGCCGCTTTCAGCTATCCCGGCCACGGAGCCAACGCCCGCATCGGAGTGGCAATCTGCCACGGTTTCACCGGCAGCCCCCTGAGTGTGCTGCCATGGGCGGAACACCTCGCTTCGCAAGGCTACGCGGTCACCGTTCCCCTGCTGCCCGGGCACGGGACCACCTGGCGCCAGCTTGCCCGGACGCGCTGGAGCGAGTGGTACAACAGCTTCGAAAGCGCCTACCTGGAGCTTTCGGAGCGGACGGATACGTGTTTTGTCGCCGGGTTGTCCATGGGCGGAGCCATCGCACTGCTGACTGCTTCCAGGCACCCTGTGGCAGGAGTCTCGGTGGTGAACCCCGGCCTGAGCTTCTACGACCGCCGGGTACGCGTCATTGGCGTGCTGAAGTATTTCCAGAAGACCACCCTCCCCATCCAGGAAGAGCAGCCCACAGCTGTTGTCACCGAAGACGGCGACTATTCGCGTACACCGCTCTCCGCCGTGCACGAACTGAAGAAACTGTTCGGGGCTGCCACCCGGGGCCTGCCCCGCGTCACAGCTCCCGTGCAGGTATTCAAGTCGCACACGGACGCAGTAGTCCCGCCCACCTCGCTGGCAGTACTGAAAAACCGCCTGGGCACGCAGCTTGAAGAGGTAGTCAGTCTTGCCAGCAGCGGCCATGTGGCTACGCTGGACGTGGATGCGCCGGAGATCTTTTCGAAATCCAGCGCCTTTTTCCATGCCCACGCCCGCCAGAACACTTCAGTGGAGACCCCATGACCTCCAGCCCGGACCACAGCCCCTACAGCAGTCCATTCAATGGCGAGGGGCCCCGGATCGGCGTGGTCCTCTCGCACGGGTTCACCGGCAGCCCCCACGGCCTGCGCACCTGGGCCCATGCCTTCACCGCCGCGGGTTTCGCTGTGCGCATGCCCCTGCTGCCGGGCCACGGCACCAGTTGGCAGGAACTGGCCCGGACTACGTGGCAGCAGTGGCATGCCGCACTTGATGACGCCTATCTGGAGCTGGACGCGGAGTGCGATTACGTCTTTGCCGCCGGCCTCAGCATGGGCGGAGCGCTGGCGCTGCGCATCGCCGCCACACGTCCGGTGGCAGGGGTGGTCCTGGTAAATCCGGGGCTGGTGATTGACGATCCACGCGCTCCGCTCGCCGGAATCCTGAAGCTCGTCATGAAAAGCACACCGGCCATCGCGAACGACATCCTCAAAGAAGGCATGGATGAAGGCGCCTATCCCCGAACTCCGGTAGCGGCCGCCCACGAACTTAACAAGATGTTCAAGGACACCATCAGGATCCTGCCCAGGGTCACTGCTCCTGTGCAGGTCTACCGCTCCACGGTTGACCATGTGGTGTCCGACTCCAGCATCGTGGCGCTGCGCCGCGGCCTCACCCATGCGCCCCTTGAGCTGGTCCGGCTGGAAAACAGCTACCACGTGGCCACCCTGGACAACGACGCCGACCAAATCTTTGCGGGATCCGTGGACTTCATCCGCGGCGTGGTGTCCACTGCCGGCGCTGCGTCCGCTTCAGCTGCGCCCGTCCAGGAGGCTTCCCATGAACAGGCCTGACTCTGGCTCCCCCGATCAGGGCTCCAACCACGACGACGCCGTCTGGCTTGACCTCGTGGCCCGCCTCGAAGCAGACTCCCCGGCAGGCCCTGCCGGTACAGGTACTGCCGGCACAGACAATGGCGACGACCCGGACGCGCCTGAAGGCACTCCCGCTCCCGCGGGCAGGTCCGCCACCTTCCGGGACTTCGACCCCCTGGGACTAGCCGGGTCCGCCCCCACCGAGCTTTCCGCCGCCGAGCGGCAGGAGACGGCCGCCACCACCGGTGACGCCGCGAACGGCAACGCGGCCGCGGGGCCACGCGACTATGACGTGGACGGGGACGACGACGAATTCATTCCCGAGGAGCCGCCGAGCCTGGCCGGAACCGACCCGCTTACCATGCTGGCCTGGCTGGCCGCGGTGGGCGGGCCCGTGGCCCTGCTGCTGTCGGCCATGTTCTGGCGCTCTGCACCGATGCTCGCGATCGTGGGCATCGTGGCCGTGTTTGTGCTGGGGACGGTCTACCTGATCATGAAGCTCCCGCAGGAAAAAGACGAGAACGACGACGGCGCCCGCGTCTAGTGCCTCAGGCGCGGACCCTGCTGCTCACCCGGGAAAGGTCCGCCGCCCCGATCAGGCCGGCGTTCGGTCCCAGGGCCGCCAACTGAATGCCGGCGGCAGGCCGGAAGCCGCGGCCGGTCAGGTTGCGGGCGAAGGCCGTTCGGGCGGGGTCCACCAACAGGTCCCCTGCTGAGCAGAGGCCGCCGCCGATAACAAACAGGCCGGGATCCAGCGCCGCGGCCAGGTTCGCCAGCCCGAGTCCGAGCCAGTCACCTACTTCGTCGATAAGTTCCCGGGAAGCAGCGTCGCCGGCCAGGGCCAACTCTGTGACGATCGCTCCGGTGATCGTATCGGTGTTGCCACCCACAGCTGCGAGCAGGTCCTGGGCCACCGGGGAGTTGGCCCGCGCCAGGATACGGGCTTCGCGTCCCAGCGCATTCCCGGACGCGTACTGCTCCCAACACCCCCGGTTGCCGCACTCGCACCGGTGGCCGCCGGGCATGATGATCTGGTGGCCGAACTCGCCGGCTACGCCAAACCTGCCGCGCTCCACCCGCCCGTCCATCACCATCGCTCCGCCGATTCCCGTGCCCAGGGTGATGCACACCAGCCGGGCTTCGCCCTGCCCGGCGCCAAAGCGCCACTCCGCCCACGCTGCGGCGTCGGCGTCGTTGGCGAGCAGGACGGGACGGCGCAACAGGTTTTGCAGGTTTTTCCGGAGTGGCTCGTTCCGCCAGGCGAGATGCGGGCTAAAAAGTACCGTGCCGCCGTCGAGGTCCATCCACCCGGCGGCACCGATGCCGACCGACCAGATCCGGTGCCCCCGGCCGAGCTCTTCCACGAGCTCCACAATCACCTGTTCCACTGCCCGCGGATCCGTGCCGGGCGTCGAGCGGCGCGCTTCGTTGAGGATCCTGCCTTCGGCGTCCACCACGCCGGCAGCCACCTTGGTGCCGCCGATGTCGATCCCGATGGCAAGGCCCTTCCGGCCAAGGCGCAGGTGCTCGCGGAAGCCTTCGCCGTGGCGCAACCTGCTCCGGCCGGTGGTTGGGCGCCGCCTCCACGGAACCGGTCGTCGCAAGGGGCCGGCCTGTTCGCCGGGGGGCGGTGCATACATAGTCAACCATTCTAGGCTGGCGGTTCCGGGGGTGAAGGAGGCCGTCCCCGCATGTACCGCCATCCACCATTGACGCCAAAGTTACTCGTCAGTAGGTTTAGATACTGCACGGCCTGGTACAGGCGTACTAGTCTTTAGGCATACCCCTGCGCGGGTCTTCGGATATCAAAGGAGCTATAGTGCGCGAATTCAGTGTTCCGCCTCTTGTTGTTGTCCCACCGGAAACCAACATCACTGATCTGGTATTGCGGCAGGCTGCGAAGCCCAGCAACCCGGCACTGTTTTCGCGGCTCGGCTCCGCCGGTGCCTGGCAGGACATCCGCGCTACGGACTTCCTGGCTGACGTCTCGGCCCTGGCGAAGGGACTGATGGCAAGCGGCGTGGCTGCTGGTGACCGCGTAGGCATCATGTCCCGCACCCGCTACGAATGGTCCCTGGTGGACTTTGCCATCTGGTTTGCGGGAGCAGTATCCGTTCCGATTTACGAGACCTCCTCCCCGTCGCAGGTGGCCTGGAACCTTGGTGATTCCGGCGCCGTGGCAGCCTTCGGCGAGGCAGCCCACCATGAGGACGTGATCCGCCAGGCGGTTACGGCGGAGGGCCTCACTGCGCTCCAGCACGTGTGGCAACTGGAAGGCCAGGGGCTGGACGCCCTCCGTGAAGCCGGCCGCGACGTCAGCGACGCGGATCTCGAGGCGCGCCGCGCGACGGCCACCCTGGACGACGTCGCCACCATCATCTACACCTCAGGCACCACGGGCCGTCCCAAGGGCTGCGAACTAACGCACGGAAACTTCGTTGAACTTTCGGACAACGCCCTCGCCATCATCGGTGAGATCGTCCATGAGAACGCCAAGACCATCATGTTCCTGCCACTGGCCCACGTTTTTGCACGATTCATCTCAGTTTTGGCCATGGCCGCCGGAACCACGGTGGCCCATACGCCGGACATCAAGAACCTCCTCGCTGACCTGCAAAGCTACGAGCCCACCTTCATCCTTGCCGTGCCCCGCGTCTTCGAAAAGGTCTACAACTCCGCGCTGACCAAGGCCGAGGACGGCGGCAAGGGCGCCATCTTCCACAAGGCCGCCGACACTGCCATCGCCTTTTCAAAGGCGCGCCAGAACGGGCGGGTGGGCCTTGGCCTCAAGCTCCGCCACGCCCTCTTCGACAAGCTGGTATACAGCAAGCTGCGGGCTGCCATGGGCGGCCACGTCGCCCACGCCGTCTCCGGTGGCGGCCCGCTGGGTGAACGCCTGGGCCATTTCTTCCAAGGCATCGGCCTGCAGGTCCTCGAAGGCTATGGCCTGACTGAAACCACAGCCCCCATCTCCGTCAACACACCGTCGCTGATCAAGATCGGGTCCGTGGGCAAGCCGCTGCCCGGGAACGCAGTCCGGATTGCCGAGGACGGCGAAATCCTCGCCAAGGGCGTCTGCGTGATGCGCGGCTACTACAAGCGGGAGGACCTTACCTCGGAAACCTTCGCTGACGGCTGGTTCCGCACCGGCGACATTGGCCGCCTGGACGATGACGGCTTTGTGTGGATCACCGGCCGCAAGAAGGAAATCATCGTGACCGCTGGCGGCAAGAACGTGATCCCCGCGTTGCTTGAGGACCAGATCCGTGCCGATGCCTTGGTCTCCCAGGTGCTGGTGGTCGGTGACAACAGGCCTTTTATTGGCGCCCTCGTCACCCTGGACCAGGAAGCCCTGCCCGGCTGGCTGCAGCGCCACAACCTCCCGGCCGACACCTCGCTCGAGGATGCGGCCAACAACCCGGTGGTCAAAGCAGCTGTCCAGGACCTCATCACCGCAGCGAACGCCTCCGTATCGCAGGCCGAAGCGATCAAGTCCTTCCGGATCGTGCCTGCTGACTTCACCGAAGCCTCAGGACACCTGACGCCGTCGATGAAGGTCAAGCGGGCACAGGTGATGAAGGACTTCGAGACGGTGATCGAGGAAATGTACTCGGCACCACGCTCCTGACGCCGATGTAGGACGCGGGCCCCGATCCGGCAGCGTGCGTAAAGGGGCCCCGCGCCCCCGCTCGCCCCGAAGCGGCCTTAGCGGGGCGCGGGGAATAGCACGCAGAGGATCAGGCCTGCCGCTAGCCACTGCCGCAAACAAACGAGAGGGCCCTCCTGCACGGAGGACCCTCTCGTCGTATCACTCGCTACCGTGCACTACTGCTCCACGACCAGCAGCAGGTCTCCGCCCTCTACCTGCTCCACTGAGGAGATGGCGAGCCGCGCGACCTTGCCGGCTACCGGCGTCGTGATGGACGCTTCCATCTTCATCGCCTCGATCGTAGCTACCGTGTCGCCGGCTTTGACCTCGTCGCCGGGCTTGACGGCCACGGTAACGGCACCGGCGAACGGGGCTGCCACGTGGCCGGGCTGGCCGGGGTCGGCCTTCTCGGCTGCCTTGACATTGCTGACCACCGAACGGTCCCGGACCACCACCGGCCGGGACTGGCCGTTGAGGGTGCACATGACCGTGCGCATACCCTTTTCGTCAGGCTCGGAGACGGCTTCGAGGGACGCGATCAGCCTCACGCCCTTCTCCAGCTGGATCTCGTGCTCGGCGCCGCGCTGAAGTCCGTAGAGGTAGTCCCTGGTGTCCAGCACAGAGATGTTGCCGTACGTCTCCACGCTCTTCAGGTAGTCCTTGGTGGGTCCGTCGAAGAGCAGCCGGTTCAGCGTGTGCTGGCGGGTCTTTGAGTCGGACTTCAAGGCGGCACTGTCCTCGGCGCTGAGCTCCACGTCGCGGACCTTCACGCTCCTGCCCTGGAGGGCCTTGGTGCGGAAGGGCTCGGGCCAGCCTCCCGGAGGGTCACCCAGTTCACCGGAAAGGAATCCGATGACTGAATCCGGGATGTCGTAGTTCTGCGGGTTCTCGTTGAAATCCGCGGGGTCCGCGTTCAAGCCCACCAGGTGCAGGGCAAGGTCGCCCACCACCTTGGAGGATGGCGTGACCTTGACCAGGTGGCCCAGGATGCGGTCGGCGGCGGTGTACATGTCCTCGATCGCCTCAAAGCGCTCCCCCAGTCCGAGTGCCATGGCCTGCTGGCGGAGGTTGGAGAGCTGCCCGCCGGGAATCTCGTGCTGGTACACACGGCCGGTGGGGCCCGGAAGGCCCGACTCGAACGGCGCGTAGACGCGGCGGACCGCTTCCCAGTACGGCTCCAGCGAGCTGACGGCTGCCAGGCTCAGGCCAGTATCCCGCGGCGTGTGTGCCAACGCTGCGACCAGCGCCGAGGCCGACGGCTGGCTGGTGGTTCCGGCCAGCGATGCGGAGGCGACGTCCACGGCGTCGACACCGGCGTCCACGGCGGCCAGCAGGGTGGCCAGCTGGCCTCCTGCGGTGTCGTGGGTGTGCAGGTGAACCGGCAGGTCGAAGCGTTCCCGGAGGGCGGAGACGAGTTTCGCCGCGGCGGCGGGACGGAGCAGGCCTGCCATGTCCTTGATGGCCAGGATGTGGGCTCCGGCGTCCACGATCTTCTGGGCCAGGCCAAGGTAGTAGTCCAGCGTGTAAAGGGTCTCTTCGGGATCCAGCATGTCGCCGGTGTAGCAGAGCGCTACTTCGGCGACGGCGGTGCCTGTTGCCCGGACAGCGCGAATGGCAGGTGCCATCTGGCTGACATCGTTCAGGGCGTCGAAGATGCGGAAGATATCAATGCCCGTGGCCGCGGCCTCGTTGACGAAGGCTTCCGTGACCTCTTCCGGATAGGGCGTGTATCCCACGGTGTTGCGGCCCCGGAGGAGCATCTGGAGGCACACATTCGGAAGCGCTTGGCGAAGGGCGGCGAGCCGGTCCCACGGGTCCTCGCCCAGGAACCGAAGGGCGACGTCATACGTTGCCCCGCCCCAGGCCTCAACGGAAAGCAGCTCCGGCATGAGCGCAGTAACCGCCGGGCCGGCTGCCACGAGGTCGCGGGTTCGGACGCGGGTGGCCAGGAGCGACTGGTGGGCGTCCCGGAAAGTGGTGTCCGTGACGGCCACTGCGTTCTGTTCACGAAGCGCCCTGGCGAAGCCTTCAGGGCCCAGCTCGAGCAGCCTTTGGCGTGAGCCGGGTGCTGCCTCCATGTCCTTGACGGACGGCAGCTTGCTGGCAGGATTCGAGTGCACGGTCAGTTCGCCGTTCGGCTTGTTAACCGTGACTTCAGCAAGCCAGGTAAGGAGCTTGGTGCCGCGGTCGGCAGAGACACGCGCCTTGAGCAGCTGCGGGCGCTCGTCAATGAAGGACGTGGCCACATCCCCGGCGATGAAGTCGGGGTCGTCGAGCACCGCCTGGAGGAAGGAGATGTTGGTGGAGACACCGCGGATACGGAATTCGGCAAGGGCGCGGCGGGCACGGGCGACGGCGGCCGGGTAGTCCCTGCCGCGGCAGGTGAGCTTCACCAGCATGGAGTCGAAGTGCGGGCTGATTTCGGCACCTGAGTAGACAGTGCCGCCGTCGAGCCGTACACCGGCTCCGCCGGCAGAGCGGTAGCCGGTGATCTTTCCGACGTCGGGCCGGAACCCGTTGGCGGGGTCCTCGGTTGTGATGCGGCTCTGCAGTGCCGCGCCGCGCAGCTTCACTGTCTCCTGGGAGAGGCCGAGGTCCGCCAGCGTTTCGCCGGCGGCAATGCGCATCTGGGCCTGGACGAGGTCGACGTCGGTGACTTCCTCGGTGACGGTGTGCTCCACCTGGATGCGGGGGTTCATTTCGATGAAGACGTGCTGGCCGGCACGCTCACCCACTGTATCGACGAGGAACTCCACTGTGCCGGCGTTGACGTAGTTCAGGGCCTTGGCGAACTTGACGGCATCCCGGTACAGCGCCTGACGGATGCCTTCATCCAGGTTCGGGGCCGGGGCGATCTCGATAACCTTCTGGTGGCGGCGCTGAATGGAGCAGTCCCGCTCGAAGAGGTGCATCACGTTGCCCTCGGCGTCCGCCAGGATCTGCACTTCGATGTGCCGCGGGCGCAGGACAGCCTGCTCCAGAAACATGGTGGGGTCACCGAACGCCGCGTCCGCCTCACGCATGGCGGACTGCAGGGCCTCCGGAAGTGCCTCGCGGGTATCCACGCGTCGCATGCCGCGTCCGCCGCCACCGGCCACGGCTTTGGCGAAGATGGGGAAGCCGATCTCATCGGCCGCCGCAATGAGCTCGTCCAGGTCTTTGGAGGGCGCACTGGACTTCAGGACGGGAACACCGGCGTCACGGGCAGCCTTCAGGGCTGCCACCTTGTTGCCGGCCAGCTCCAGCACCTCGGCCGGCGGACCGACAAAGGTAATGCCGGCATCCTTGGCGGCGCGGGCAAGGTCCGGGTTTTCTGAGAGGAAGCCGTATCCGGGGTAGATGGCGTCCGCACCGGACTCCTTTGCTACGCGCACCACTTCGGCAACGTCAAGGTAAGCACGGACGGGGTGGCCCTCTTCGCCAATCAGATAGGCCTCGTCCGCCTTCTGGCGGTGGATCGAGTTCCTGTCCTCTTGGGGGAAAACGGCAACGGTCTTGGCGCCCAGCTCGTAGCCGGCGCGGAAGGCCCTGATCGCGATTTCGCCGCGGTTGGCCACCAGAACTTTGGAAAACATACTTCTCCTGCATCATTGCGGGTGGATCGGTGAGTGGTCACAGTGTCTAGGACCTATAAGGGCAAACACAAATCTTTGTGGCAACCATCACAGATTTCCCCGTCATGTCCCGAGCTCTTCTGCCGGCCCGGGCAGAAACCGCCCCGGCAGCATAGCTGGTGCCATGCCGACGCCCGTTAAAGCAGGAATCGCCGACGCATCCACATATGATGAGTAGGGCGGCAGGACCGTCCGGCTTCGGCACTGCCGGAGCAAACATTACTCCCAACACGGCATCCGGCGTTAGGTTTTGGTCTCTCAAGTGCAAGTAGTCAGCATCAGCAGCCTCAAGGGTGGAGTCGGCAAGACTTCCGTCACCACAGGATTGGCGTCTGCAGCCCTTGCCGCAGGCATCCGCACGCTGGTGGTGGATCTTGATCCCCATGCAGACGCGACCACCGCCCTGGGCGTGCAGCCGGGCGACCAGCTCGATATCGGCAGGATGCTCAAAAGCCCCCGCCGAGCCAAGCTCGCCGAGAATGTGGTGGGCAGCAGCTGGACGGAACGGGCCCCTTCCAACGGCTCCGGTTCAGCGGTCCTGGACGTCGCCGTCGGCTCTGCCTACACGGGAATCTACGACCGGCCGGACCTCAGCCGCCGCGACCTGCGGCGGTTGTCTTCGGTGTTGGCCGCCGCAGACAACTACCAGCTCGTCCTGATCGACTGCCCGCCGTCCCTGAATGGCCTGACCCGGATGGCCTGGTCAGCCAGCGACAAGGTGGCCCTCGTTGCCGAACCGGGGCTGTTTTCCGTTGCCGGTACCGAACGGACCATGAGGGCCATCCAGCTTTTCCGCCAGGAGTTTGCGCCAAACCTTTCACCGGCCGGCATCATAGCCAACCGGGTGCGGTCAGGGTCCTCCGAGCACACCTACCGGCTGGCAGAGATGGAGTCGATGTTCGGCGAGCTCCTTTTGAGCCCACGAATCCCGGAACAGGCGAACTGGCAGCAAATCCAGGGCGCCGCCCACCCGGTGCACCATTGGCCCGGCGACTCAGCCAAGGCCGCCGCGGCCCTGTTCGATGACCTGCTGGCCAACGTGATGGCGGTAGGCAGCGGCCTGCGCAGCCGGGCCAGGTAGGAGAAGGAACGTCAACAGCAGAGGCCGCTCTCCCCGTGGAGAGCGGCCTCTGCTGTTAAGTTGAACCCGTAGTGCAGCGTCAGCTGATCTTGCGGGCTGCCCGCCGCTTGCTCAGTTCGTCGTCGGGAAAGGGCTGCTCCGTGGCATGTTCGCTCGGGAGCGACGCAAGGCTGCCTTCCACCTCGCGCCACACGCGGCCAACGGCGATGCCGAACACGCCCTGGCCACCCTGGACGAGGTCGATGACTTCGTCCGCGGACGTGCACTCGTAAACGCTGGCGCCATCGCTCATCAGCGTGATCTGGGCCAGGTCCTCCACGCCGCGTTCACGCAGGTGTTCCACGGCCGTGCGGATCTGCTGCAGCGACACACCGGTGTCCAGCAGTCGCTTGACGACCTTGAGGACGAGGATATCGCGGAAGCCGTAGAGCCGCTGGGATCCCGAGCCGGCCGCACCGCGGACGGCGGGTTCGACAAGTCCGGTGCGCGCCCAGTAATCCAGCTGGCGGTAGGTAATGCCTGCTGCCTTGCAGGCGGTGGGACCCCGGTAGCCGGCGTCTTCATCCAGGACGGGCAGGTCTTCGGTGAACAGGAGGCCCTGGGCACCGCTTGCGGGCACAGCAACACCGGCCGTGGGCTGCTTCAGCCCGCCTGCTTCGCCTTTGGGACTCACCTGGATCCTCCTTGTCATAAGCTCCCCGAGAAGAACTGCAGCAGCTTTAACAGGAATGAAGATCATGCCTGTAATTTCCGCGGGGCGCACCTTCCAGTGTGACCTGTGCGGCTGCTGTAAGCAATGGGAACTCGATACTTAGACGTTAGGCCCGCGGGGACCCAAGGTCAAAGACGTTGGGCCCTTCGAAGAGGCGTGTCGAAACTTTCATCCTCAACTTTAACCTTAACGTGACCTTAGCCGTCGAAATCCTCGGGTTCCACGTCGTCCAGGAACTCCCGGAACCGGCGCAGTTCGCGCTCTTCGTCGACGGTGGGGCCGGGCTCCGTGTCCTCGCCTTCATCGTGCTCCGTGATCCGAACGCCGGCCTCGTCCATCACGGAATCCGCGCACCAGATCCGGCACTTGGCCCGAAGGGCGACGGCGAGGGCATCGGAAGCGCGCGAACTGACGGTGGTGCCGTTCTCGAACTGGAGCTGGCCGTAGAAGATGTTGTCCTCCACCGCCACAATGTTCACGCTGACCACGGAGTGGCCCAGCGACTCCACCACGTCCACCAGAAGGTCGTGCGTCATGGGCCGTGGCGGAACCACCCCCTGCTGGGCAAGGGCGATGGCGCTTGCTTCAGGGGTGCCGATCCAGATGGGCACGTGGCGTTCCCCGTGCATCTCCCGCAGGAGGACCAGTGGCTGGTTGGAAGGCAGTTCGATCCGAACGCCTACGATCTCGACTTCAATCATCAGATGTCCATGCGTGAGATGTGGTCCTGCACCAGAGCCCGGTGCAGGGTGAGGCAGAGGTCGCTGATTTCGCGGGCAGCCTCAGCCGCCCGCGCCTGGGAAGCGGCGTCCTTGCGGGAAGCAAGCGGCGCCACGGCGCGTTCCACAAGACCGAACTCCCTCTCAGCAGCTGCCTGGAAGGGCCGGAGGTGGCGGGGTTCGAGCCCGTGGCTTTCCAGCTGCACGCAGGCCCTGGCCACCTGCAGGGCGTGTTCATCAAACTGCCCGTTGGAGTGGCTGATGAGGCCGAAACTCAGGAGGGCCTGGAGCAGGGGTACGCTGGCCCCGGACTCGGTGCGCAACTGCTCTTCGGTCAGCGTGCGCCCCCGGCTCTGGAGTTCAGCGGCCAGTTCGTCCGAGACAATGCGCGGGGACACCACAACGCCTGGCGGCAGGTTTTCGGGGCGTTCTCCCCTGTCGATGGCGTCCAGGTAGTCCTTGATGACCTTCAGGGGAAGGTACTGGTCCCGCTGCAAAGCCAGGACGAAACGCAACCGCTCCACGTCGCCGTCGGAATACTGCCGGTAGCCCGCCGGGGTGCGGCGGGGATTAATCAGCCCTTTTTCCTCGAGGAACCTGATTTTTGACGCTGTCATGCCGGGGAAGTCGCCGCTAAGCTGGGCGAGGACTTCCCCAATGTTCAGGACCTGCGGTCCCCGGCGTTCCGGTTGTGCCATTGCCACAGGCAGCGGTCCCCGGATCAGCCGCGGCCTGCAGCGCTGGCAGGGCTCAGGTAGAAGGTGAGGCGGAACTTGCCGATCTGGACTTCACTGCCGGACTTGAGCTCGACGCTGTCCACGCGGTCGTGATTAACATACGTGCCGTTCAGGCTGTTCTTGTCCACTACCTCGAAGCTCCGGGCGGTACGCCGGAATTCGACGTGCCGGCGGGAGACCGTGACGTCGTCCAGGAAGATGTCCGCGTCGGGGTGGCGGCCGGCGGTGGTGACGTCGGAGTCCAGCAGGAAGCGGGCACCGGCGTTCGGGCCGCTGTGAGCAACGAGGAGTGCAGACCCAGCCGGCAGTGCCTCGACGGAATTGCGCTCTTCGGATGACAGCTTGGGGGCGATAGTGGGTTCATCCCGCACCGGGGTGAGGTGGATCGAGGTGGTCTCCGACGCCCTGGCCGCACCATTGCCGTATTCCCCATCGGCAGGGTTGTGTGTGTGGCCAGCCATGGATTCCTCCTCTTCCGCTGCAGCTCTGACGCCTGCAATTAACATTTGCCGTCCGGGCCTGCCGCGCAGGTCCGGCACCGGCTCCCGATCCGGCCTGACGTGCGAAGACGTGGCGTCTGCGCCGCTGGCCGAACCGGATTTACCGGATAGCTTTTAGCCTACCTGTTGTTCGTACTCGGATGCACTGAGCAACGACTCAACAGCGTCTGCTTCGGCAAGTTTGACTTCGATGAGCCAGCCGTCGCCATAGGGATCGGTGTTGATCAGCGCCGAGTCCGTGTCGAGGGACTCATTGCGCGCCACTACCTCACCGGTGACCGGCGCGTAGATGTCACTGACGCTTTTGGTGGATTCAACCTCGCCCACAACCTCGTTTGCCGTAATCTTGGTGCCCACTTCCGGCATCTGGGCGTAAACCACATCGCCGAGGGCGTCCTGGGCGAAGTCGGTGATACCCACCCGCACCACACCGTCGGCACTGGGAGCAGAAACCCACTCATGTTCGGCGGTATAGGACAGGTCTTCGGGAATGTTGCTCATCAGGGGCCTTTCATGGGGTCGAACACCAATGTCAACGGGGCCCAAACAGGCCGCCGCTGAAAGTATAGGCACAACTGCCGGGGCGTTCGCCGGGGATTCTGACAAGATGGGACCCATGAGCGCACGCACCCTTCCAGCACTTCGGGAAGCGGCAGGGTAAGCCATGCCGGAACTTCCGGAGGTGGCCGGCCTGGCTGAATTTCTTGATGAGCACCTGCGGGGAACTTCGGTAACCAAGGTGCTGATCGTTTCCTTCGCCGTGCTCAAAACAGCGGATCCGCCATTCAATGCGTTGGAGGGCCGGACCGTGACCGGAGTGCGGCGCTTCGGCAAGTTCGTCAGCATCGACACCGGCGGGATCTCGCTGGTGTTCCATCTGGCCAGGGCGGGCTGGGTGCGCTTCACGGACTCTCCCACCGATGCACAGCTGCGGATGGGCAAGGGCCACATCGCGGCGCGTTTTGCCTTTACCGGCCCGGAAGGGCCACGAGGCATCGACCTCACGGAGGCGGGAACCAAGAAGAGCCTGGCCGTCTACGTGGTGCGGGATCCCCAGGACGTGCCGGGCATCGCCACCCTTGGGCCGGACCCATTCACCGAGGCGTTCGACGCCGACATGTTGGCTGAAATCCTCGCCGGCAGTTCGCAGCAGATCAAGGGGCTCCTGAGGAGCCAGAGCGTGATCGCCGGCATTGGCAACGCCTACAGTGACGAGATTCTTCACGCCGCGAGGATTTCACCATTCGCAACTGCAAAGTCGCTGGATCGGGAAGCGGTGCAGGTCCTCTATGATTCCATCCACGATGTGCTCGGCACCGCCCTGGCAGAAGCCAGCGGCAAGCCGCCCAAGGACCTGAAAGACGTCAAGCGCAGCCACATGCGGGTCCATGCCCGGACCGGCGAGCCGTGCCCGGTGTGCGGGGACACCGTGCGGGAGGTATCTTTTGCCGATACTGCACTGCAGTACTGCCCCACCTGCCAGACGAAGGGCAAGATCCTGGCCGACCGCAGGACATCCAAATTCCTCAAGTAGGGCAAAACCATAAGTGCCGAAAACAAAAAACCGGAACCACGCGTTTCCGCGTGGTTCCGGTCCTTTATGGTCGGGCTGACAGGATTTGAACCTGCGACCCCTTGACCCCCAGTCAAGTGCGCTACCAAGCTGCGCTACAGCCCGTTAGTTCCGCCGTTCTCCGCTGTGCTTCATCCCCGGGCCAACCCGGGAATTTCCACCAGCAGTCCGGCCGAACCACCTAGAAGAGCTTACACGATTCCGGAGGGTGCAAGTGACACTTTCCGGCTTTCGCAGCTCCGTGTGTCGCGGAGATCACGACGCTTAGCGCTTCTTGCCGCGCTTTTCCCGCACCCGCATGTTGACCTCGATGGGGGTGCCCTCAAAACCAAAGGTTTCGCGCAGCCGGCGGGTGATGAAGCGCCGGTATCCGGGGTCCAGGAATCCGGTGGTGAACAGCACGAACTTCGGCGGCCTGCTCGAGGCCTGGGTGCCGAAGAGGATGCGCGGCTGCTTGCCGCCGCGGACGGGGTGCGGGTGTGCGGCCACGAGCTCGCCGAGGAAGGCGTTTAGGCGGCCGGTGGCAATGCGCTTGTCCCAGTTTTCCAGCGCCAGGTCCAGGGCAGGAACCAGGCGGTCCTTGTGCCACCCGGTCTTGGCCGAAATGTTGACGCGGGGCGCCCACTCCACGTGGGCCAGGTCCTGTTCAATCTCACGCTCGAGGTAGCGCCGGCGTTCGTCGTCGAGCAAGTCCCACTTGTTGAAGGCGAGCACCAGGGCGCGGCCTGACTCGATGGCGAGCTGCAGGATCCGGACGTCCTGCTCGCTGAGGACCTCGTCCACGGCGAGGAGCACGACGGCGACCTCCGCCTTCTCGAGCGCGGCCTGGGTCCGCAGGGAGGCGTAGTAGTCCGCGCCCTGGGCCATGTGCTGGCGGCGGCGGATGCCTGCTGTGTCCACGAACCGCCAGGTGCGTCCGCCGAGTTCGATGAATTCATCCACCGGGTCGCGGGTAGTGCCGGCAGTGTTGTCCACCACCACGCGCTCGGTACCGGCCAGCTTGTTCAGCAGGGACGACTTGCCCACGTTGGGGCGCCCGATCAGCGCGATGCGGCGGGGACCGCCGGAACGTTCCAGTCCTTCGATGGTGGAGAACTCGGGAAGGGTATCCATCACGTGGTCAAGCAGGTCGGCCACGCCCCGGCCGTGCAGCGCGGAGACCGGGTAGGGCTCGCCGAAACCGAGTCCCCACAGCGCAGCGGAGTCGGCCTCCTGGGCGAAGTCATCCACTTTGTTGGCCACCATGATGACGGGCTTCTTGCTGCGGCGCAGCATCTTCATCACGCCTTCGTCGGTGGCGGTGGCACCGACAGCGGAGTCGACGACGAACAGGACTGCGTCCGCGAGCTCCACGGCCATCTCGGCCTGCTCCGCCACGCGGGCGTGGATGCCGCGGGCGTCGTGTTCCCAGCCGCCGGTGTCCACGAGGGTGAAGTTTCGCCCGTTCCAGTTGGCGGAGTACATCACGCGGTCACGGGTGACGCCAGGGGTGTCTTCCACCACTGCTTCGCGGCGGCCAAGGATCCGGTTGACCAGGGTGGACTTGCCGACGTTGGGACGTCCGATAATGGCCAGGACCGGATCGAGCTTGACCGGACCGTCATAGTCCTCATCGTCGTATTCACCGCTGAGCAGCGCGGCGTCGTCCTCGTCAAGCTCGTAGTCCTCCAGGCCGGCCCGGAGTGACGCAGCACGGAGTTCGGCTTCGTCGTCGTCTATCGCCGCCAGCCGCTCGGCCACCTGGTCGGTGCCGGAGGGGGTGTATTCGTCATCGCCGGCGCCGGAGTGGCCGGAAGTTTGGGTTGTATCGCTCATTGCGTTGTCCTTAGTGGTCATCTGCCGGCGTCCCGGCTACTGCTGTGAAGTCTTTGGAAAAATCTGCCGCCGGCAAGGGCTGCCCCGTGAGCTGGATGGAATCCCGCACGTGCCCTGACAATGCGGCCCGGATCTCCAGCGCCGCCCTGTCCATTGAAGCACGCCCGCTTTCCCCGGCCCTGCGGCCCAGCGTCAGCGCATTACCGAAGCTGACGTGGAAACGCCTGCCAGGCCGCGGCACCGAATCGAGGTGCTCGTTGCCCTTGCGCGTGCCCAGGATCGCGACGGGCACCACCGGAGCGCCGGAGTTCAGCGCGAGCCAGGCAACGCCGCCGTTGATGTCGGCCGCTGCCCCGCTCCCCCGCGTACCTTCGGGAAGAATCCCGACGCAACGTCCGGCGTCGAGCACTTCCTTGCAGCGCTGCAGCGCAGCACGGTCCCCCGTGCGGTCAACAGGCAGCTGCCCGGACGCTGTCAGCACCCGGCCCAGGAAGCCTTTGAACATCTCCTGTTTCACCAGGATGTGCATGGGCCGCGGCGACGCGCCGAACATCACCGGCCCGTCCAGGAAGCTGATGTGGTTGGCGGCAAAAATCACCGGCCCGCCGGTGGGAACGTTGTCCCGGCCCGTGACGGACGTCCGGTACACCAGGTGGTCAAGGGCCCAGCCAACAGGCCTGCTCCAGGCCATGGTCCAACCGGACGGGATCTCCGGCCTGGGCTTTCCGACGATTGGCTCAGTCACGGTTCAGGACCTTGGTCACAATCACGAGGGCCGCAGCAACCGTCTGGTCGAAGTCCAGATCCGAGGAATCCAGGGTGACCACGCCGGAAGCAGCCTGCGTGAAGTTGACCACTGTGGAGTCTTTGGCGTCGCGGTGGGTCACCTGGGCCGCCAGTTGCTCGGCATCCTGGGTGCCGCCGAGCTGGATTCCGCGCCGGCGCAGCCGTGCTTCCTCGCTGGCGGTCAGCAGCATCCGCACTTCAGCCCCGGGCGCAACGACGGTGGTGATGTCCCTGCCTTCCACGACGATTCGGCGGTGGTGCTTTTCGATCAGTTCGCGCTGGCGCCGGATAAGCTCGGTCCTGGCTCCCAGGGTGGTGGCCACGGCACTGACAGCGGATGAAATGGCAGGCTCACGGATTGCGTGGGTGACGTCGATCCCGTCCACCCGGACGTACTCCACCTGGGGGCTTGTACTCAGGTCCAGGACCAGGTCCCGAGACGCCTGCTCCACGGACGCACTGTCCTCCAGGTCGATGCCTTTAGTGACGCAGAACCACGTCAATGCCCGGTACATGGCACCGGTGTCCAGATAGGCGAGCCGGAGCCTGCGGGCCACTTCCTTGCTGACACTGGACTTTCCGGAGCCCGACGGCCCGTCGATGGCCACCACCAGCGGCCTGCCGATCCGGAGCGCAGGCAGGGTGTCAAGAAGTTCTTGTGTCATTACTGGAGTACCCGCCATCCGCGGTCGTTAAGTGCTTCGATCAGGTGGTCATGCTTGTTCGGCAACACGGAGATTTCCACCATACCCACGTTCTGGCCCGAGGAGTGGTCCAGGCGCAGGTCCTCCAGGTTTACGCCGATCTCCCCGATTTCCGTGAGGAGACGGGCAATCTGGCCCGGCTTATCGTCCACCAGGACGGTAAGCCACGAATACGCCTGGGGAGGTCCGCCGTGCTTGCCCGGAATCCGGGCCTGGCCGGCATTGCCTTCACTCATCAGCTGTGCGAGGTCAAGGCGGGCACCCGGTGCGGTGGGCTCCTCCAGAGTGCCGATCAGGCGGTTGAGGTCCTCCCGCACGCCGTAAAGGATCTCCACCACCTTGGCGGCATTGCCGCCCAGAATCTGTACCCAGAGGGAGGGATCACTGGCAGCGATCCGGGTGACGTCGCGGAGTCCGTTGCCCGCGAGGGACAACGCGTGCAGCGGAGTTCCCTGCAGTCGGCTGGCCAAGAGCGATGACATGACCTGCGGCAGGTGCGATACCAGGGCCACAGCTTCGTCGTGTTCGTCCGCGGTGAACTGGGAAACAACCGCCCCCAGGTCCGTGGCCAGTGAACGGGCCGTCTGGAGGGCTGCGCCGGAGGTTTCCTCCGACGGGCACACCACCCAGGGCATAGAGGTGAAGAGCTCCCCGCGGGCTGCGACCGGCCCGGACTTTTCCCGACCGGCCATAGGGTGTGTGCCCACATAGCGGGAGAGGTCCACGCCGCGGCTGCGCAGCGCCGAGAGGATCTCCGCCTTGACACTTGCGATGTCCACCACCACGGAATCCGGGTAGTCAACCAGCGCCTTTGCCACAACATCCGCCGTGACATCCGGCGGGGCAGCGACAACCACCAGCTGCGGCACAGCACCCGCAAGCCCGGCCAGGGGCTGGCCTGCACCAATATCCACCGCAACCGCCTGGTTGGTGGGCGAAGGGTCGGACAGGTAAACCGGAACGCCGCGGCCGCGCAGGCCCAGCCCGATGCTGGTGCCCAGCAGCCCCGTTCCGATCACCACCACGGGTCCGTCCAGGTGCCCGCGGCCCTGGCTGTGGAAAGCGGACATGCCTCAGAGCCCTACGGATGCCAGCAGATGGCCGACTTCCTGCTTGCCGAGGTTGCGGATGCTTCCCTGGCGCTGGTCGCCCAAACCGATGGGTCCCACCTTGACGCGGACAAGCCGCAGGACCGGGAATCCGACGGCATCGAACAACCGGCGGACGATGCGGTTCTTGCCCGAGTGCAGCACGACCTCGATCAGGACGTGGCCGGGAGTGGAGTCAACGAGGCGGAAGGAATCCACCGAGGCAAAGCCGTCCTCCAGTTCCACGCCTTCCTTGAGCTGGGCGCCGATTCCCTGCGGGAAGGGCCCCCGGACCTGGACCAGGTAGGTCTTGGGCACCTCGTAGGAGGGGTGCGTCAGGCGGTTGGCAAGTTCGCCGTCGTTCGTCAGCAGCAACAGCCCTTCGGTGGCGACGTCGAGCCGGCCCACATGGAACAGGCGTTCGCCGTGCTGGTGGCGAAGGAAGTCACTGATGCACGGGCGGCCCTCGGGGTCCTCCATGGTGGAGACAACACCCTTGGGCTTGTTAAACACCATGTACACCAGGTTCTCGTCCAGCTGGATCCGCAGTCCGTCAACGTGGATGACGGCGGTCTTGGGATCAACGCGGACGCCGAGCTCGGTGACTACCTGGCCGTCCACTTCCACGCGGCCCTCGGCAATCATCTCCTCGCAGACGCGGCGTGACGCTACACCCGCGGAGGCCATGACCTTCTGCAGGCGCACGCCGTCCGCGTCGTGGAGTTCCGACTGGGGAACCTCGCCGCGAGGACCTTTCTTCCGGCTTGGCCGGCGGACCGGACCCAGGTTCTGGCCGAAACGTTCGCTGCCGAAAGCACGGGAAGCTGCCGCCCCCGGGGCACCGGTCCGTGGCTTTGGCTTCAGCGCGCCCGGCGTTCCCGGGGCCTTCTTGGCACCCGGCTTGCGTACTGCAGGCTTCCGGGATGAAGGCTTTGCAGATTTGGGTTCCGTTGCTCCACGGCCCCCCTGGCCACCGGCCGGAGCCTGGTCCGGATCGATAAACCGCTCCTCGCGCGGCTTGGGTGCGCGGTGCGGGCGGTCGCTGCCGAATCCGCCGCCACGATTGGCGGCCCCGCCGCGGAACCCGCCGCCGGAAGCACCGCCCTGTGAAGCGCTGCGCTGTGATGTACTGCGTTCGGTACCGTCACGTCCCGAACCTTTACGTGGTGAACCCTGGCGTCCCGCCTGTGTCATGACCCGTCCTTCGATATTTTGACCGGAAAGGTGTCCAAGGACAACCTTAACCAGCCGTGCAGAAATAATCTGCCCTTATAAGTACTCTTACGTGCCGCCAGGGCGGTGCCCTGGCTACATTCCTTCGGCGTCGTAGAACTCCGCAATACCGTCCAGCCCCGGGAGGTGTGGGGACAGCTGCGGCAGCTCAGCCACCGAACTGATTCCCATCCGCTCCAGGAAATATGAGGTGGTCCGGTAGAGGACCGCACCGGACTCCGGATCCGTTCCCGAGTCCTCGATGAGTCCGCGCTGGGCGAGCGTCCGTACGACAGAGTCAACATTGACTCCCCTTATTGCGGAAACCCTGGCCCTGGAGACCGGCTGACGGTATGCGATGACCGCGAGCGTTTCCAAGGCGGCTTGGGTAAGCCTGGCTGTTTGGCCCTCCAGCACATATTTGCCCACGATGGGGGCGAATTCAGTACGGGAGTAGATCCGCCAGCCGCCGGCGACCTTCCGCAATTCAAAACCCCGGGGGCTGGAGCCGAAACCAGTTCCACTGGCTTGATCCATATCCGGGGCTTTAACAGTATAGCCGCTATAATCCCGCTGAAGTTCTGCAAGCAGGGCACTGACCCCGTCAACGGGAAGTTCGAGTCCGGCAGCCAGTTCTTCCTCCGTGGCCGGTTGGTCAATGACCATCAGCACCGCTTCAAGGGCGGCTTTGGCCCCACCCGGAAGGTTTGCGACGTCCGGCTCCCCTTCACTGGTACCTTCTGTTGCCTGCCCCGTCACAGCTGCTCCTCAAATTCTTCGCTCAGGTTTTCCGCCGACCATTCCCCGTTCCCGGCAGTCCAATGCACGGCCAGGTCCCCCAGCGGCGACAGCTGGTCGAAGGAAACCGCCTTGTCCCGGAACAGCTCCAGGAGGGCAAGGAACCGTGCAACCACCACCAGGGTGGACTCCGCATCGGCAATCAAGGCCCGGAAGGTCAGCGGTGATTCAACCTGAAGCCGCAGGCCCATCACTTCTGCCTGCTCCTTCACGCTGACATTGCCGCCGTGCAAGTGCGCCAGGCCTACTTCTGTCTGCTTCGGAGCCTTGGGCTGCAGTGCGGCTTCGGCCAGGCGGGCGAACTGTTCCGGACTGTGTTTCCAGACCAGCTCGGGAAGCATGGCCGCGAAGTGTTCCTCCAGGGCGACCTGCCGGGGGAACCGCATGGCCTCCTGGTGGAGGGTTTCGCCGAGTAGTCCCGCCACGTGCTTGAAGGCCTTGTACTGGAGCAGCCGCGCGAAGAGCAGGTCCCGGGCTTCGAGCAGTGCAATGTCTTCATCGTTTTCAACTTCCCCCGCAGGAAGGAGCCGGGCAGCTTTGAGGTCCAGCAGTGTCGCGGCAATCACCAGGAATTCGCTGGCCTCGTCCAGGGCCCACTCCTCGCCCAGCTTCTGCAGGTTCCGGATGTACTTGATGAATTCGTCGGTCACCGTGGCGATGGCTACCTCGGTGATGTCCAGCTGGTGCTTGGCGATCAGGCCGAGCAGGAGGTCAAAGGGACCCGTGAAGTTGGCCAGCCGCACCTCAAAGCCGGGCTTGGATTCGGCCACCGGGTAGCTAGGGTGCGCCGCCGCGCGAGATCAGTTCCTTGGCGAGCCGGCGGTAGGCGTCGGCGCCCACGTGGTTGCCGGCGTAGCTGGTGATCGGCTCCGCGGCTACGGTGGCGTCGGCGAACTTGATGGAGCGCTTTATCACGGTCTCGAAGACCTTGTCGCCGAAGGCCTCCACCAGCCGGGTAATGACCTCCCGGCTGTGCAGCGTCCGGGCGTCGTACATGGTGGCCAGCACGCCGTCCACCTGCAGGCGGGGGTTGAGCCTGTCCTGAACCTTGTCGATGGTCTCCACCAACAGCGCCACGGCACGGAGGGCAAAGAACTCGCAGATCAGCGGGATGATGACACCGTGCGCCGCGGTGAGGGCATTGACGGTCAGAAGGCCAAGGGACGGCTGGCAGTCGATGAGGACGACGTCGTAATCGTCTTCGACTTTCTTCAGGGCGCGGTCCAGGACCTGCTCGCGGGCCACCTCGTTGACCAACTGGACTTCAGCCGCCGAGAGGTCGATGTTTGCGGGCAGGAGGTCCACGTTTTCGACGCCGGTCTGGTGGATGGCATCGCGGATGTCCACCTTGCGGTCCATCAGCACGTTGTACACGGTGAGGTCGAGTTCATGCGGATTCACGCCCAGGCCGGCAGACAGGGCGCCCTGCGGATCGAAGTCGACCAAAAGAACGCGCCGGCCGTACTCGGCCAGCGCTGCAGCAAGGTTGATGGTGGACGTGGTCTTTCCGACGCCACCCTTTTGGTTCACCATGGCGATGACGCGGGCCGGACCGTGGGAGGCCAGGGGCGCAGGTTCCGGGAACTCGCGGTATGGGCGCCCCGTGGGTCCCATCACCGCGTCTTCCAGGTCGAATTGCGTGCCCTCCAGAGTTGCCGAACCCTGTTCGCTGCTCACGTATCTATCCACACTTTCGATGACGGTGATTTCCTGCCGCTGGCTGGCCAGCAACGCTCCTTCTTCTCCCCAAGGTTACAGCGCCCGACACGGTATTCCGGGCAACTTGACTTTCCCCGGATGTTGAGCCTTGACCCTCTAGCTGAGGTCGAAGGTTGCCTTTTTTCCCCGGCACGCAACTGCCCCCGCAGCGAAAGGCTGCGGGGGCAGTTGCGGTGTCTGCGGGGTGCTGGGGCCTAGGCGTTCGCCGGCACCGGCCGCGCTTCGGTTTCACTAACTGCAGGCTCCGCGTGGCCGGCAATCATGGTTTGCTCGTCGAAGGGCAGCTCACCGGAGAGCACCTGGGTGACCTGGCCGCCGTCGATCTCCTTGACCCACGTGCCAATGAGCACGGTGGCTACGGCGTTGCCGGTGAAGTTGGTCAGGGCGCGGGCCTCGGACATGAACCGGTCGATGCCCACGATCATGCCCACACCGCCCAGCAGCTCGGGCTTGTGGGCCTGCAGGCCGGCAGCCAGCGTGGCAAGGCCGGCACCGGTGACACCGGCTGCACCCTTGGAGGCAATGATCATGAAGATGAGCAGGGAGACCTGTGCGCCCAGGTCAAGCGGCGTGCCCATCGCGTTGGCAACGAACAGGGAGGCCATGGTCAGGTAGATGGCCGTTCCGTCAAGGTTGAAGGAGTAGCCGGTGGGCACCGTGACGCCCACAACGGGCTTGGAGACACCGAGGTGTTCCATCTTGGCGATCAGGCGGGGCAGGGCAGCTTCTGATGATGACGTGGAAAAGATGAGCAGGTACTCGCGGCCCAGGTATTTCATCAGCTTGAAAATGTTGACGCCCGTGACCACCTTGAGCAGGCCGCCGAGGATGATGACGATGAACAGGGCACAGGTGATGTAGAAGGCAGCCATCAGGGTGAACATGCTGACAATTGCCTGGAATCCGGTGGCTCCCACGACGGCGGCGATGGCACCGAAGGCGCCTACGGGGGCAAGCCACATGATCATGATCAGGATGCGGAATACGAGGACCTGGCCGTGGCCGATTGCCTTGAGGGTGGGAGCGCCCTGCGGGCCCATCTTCTGGAGGGCAAACCCTACGAGGATTGCGGCAAAAAGGGTGGGGAGAACGGGAATATCTCCTGGAATGATGCCAAGGAGGAAGGCAACGGTGCTGTCTACTTCCGCCTTCTTGTTGGGGTCGTAGGGGGCAAGCTTCAGTCCCTCGCCCGGGTGGATCAAGTTGCCGACCACCAGGCCGATGGCGAGCGCGAACGTCGACATCAGGACGAAGTAGCCCAGCGCCAGGCCGCCTACCTTGCCTACGGTGGCAGCCTTCGCGATCGAGCCGATGCCCAGGACGATGGTGCAGAAGATGACCGGAGCGATCATCATCTTGATGAGTTTGATGAAGCCATCGCCGAGCGGCTTCATGGACTTGCCCACTTCAGGGAACATCAGTCCCACCAACGCGCCGAGGATGACGGCGGCGATAACAGCGATGTAGAGGTAGTGCGATTTGTCGATGCCCTTGCGCCGCGTCGTCACGGTGTCAAGCGACTCTCCTCGTTGAGAAGCCATGATGTGTCTCCTTTGGATAATCTGATAGACGCTGCGGCACAATCTCTGGGCTGAACGCGTCCTCCGGTGTGATATCCATCATTGGGCAGGTGGTGACCCAGCTCACCGTTGCGTTCATATTGGTCGTGGAGCACATATTTGTGCGGAAGATGCTGGGAGGTACAGATGATCCACCGCTGGAGTATCGCCCGACGGCTCTTCGTGGCGAACCTGCTGATTGTGGTGGCGTTTATCGCCATCGTTGGGTCGGCCACATACGTGGACGCCCGTGACCGTACCTATGACGAGGCCGGCCGGCGGATGGCAGGAATCGCGGCCTCGGTGGCGGCAAATCCGCTGGTTCTGGAAGCGGCTGCGGCTCCGGACCCCACGGCCCTCCTGCAGCCCTATACGCGTGACGTTATGGCCGCGGCCGACGTCGACTTCATCACCATCATGGCACCGGACCGTACCCGCTGGACCCATCCGCGTGACGAGGAAATAGGGCGCAGCTACATCGGCTCCGTTGACGCAGCACTCAAGGGTGAAACCTTCACCGAGGTCACCGCCGGCACCCTTGGGCCGTCCGTAAGGACCATCGTTCCGGTCAAGGATGCCGGCGGTGTGGTCAGGGCATTGGTGGCCGCCGGGGTGACTGTGGGAACCGTGGATGTTGCCTTCGCCGCCCGCCTGCCAGCCCTGTTGGCCATCGGCCTCGCCCTGCTGGTGGGCGGCTCCGTGGCATCCTGGCTGTTGGGCCGGTATCTGCGCCGTGTCACACGGGGCTGGGGGCCGGAGCAACTGGCGCAGTTGTTTGCCTACTACGAGTCCGTGCTGCACTCGGTGCGTGAGGGCCTGATCCTTATCGACACCAAAGGCAGTGTTGTTATGTACAACGACCAGGCAGCCGAACTGCTGGGCCTTGATGAAGCCGGCACCAGGGATCCCACCCGACCGCCATCGCTGGCCGACCTTCCCCTCGATGATGAACTCCGCGGCCTGTTCGAGTCCGGCCGCACAGCCAAGGACGAGATCGTCCTGGCCGGATCCCGGGTCCTGGTGGTGAACCAGGCCCCTGCCAAGGGGCCGGAAACCGCCGGCAGCCGTGGCAGGACCCCTGTGTACGGCACGGTGGCCACGCTGCGGGACCGGACCGAGATCGAGGCGCTGGGAAACGAGCTGGCAACCATGCGGACCCTCTCCGACGCGTTGCGGGCGCAGACCCACGAGCATGCAAACCGGCTCCATACGATGGTTTCACTACTGGAGCTTGGGCGCACCCAAGAGGCCTTGGACTTCGCCACCAAGGACCTTGAACTCAGCCAGCAGCTAACGGATGACATGGTCAGCTCAGTGGACGAGCCGGTTCTGGGCGCGCTGGTTATGGGCAAGGTAGCCGAAGCCCATGAGCGGGGCGTCCAGCTGGATGTCGCCACCCTGGGACCGGGTACGGCGGCAGGCATAGCCGTGCAGGACCTGGTCACTATCCTGGGGAACCTGCTGGACAACGCGATCGATGCCGCGGCGGAGGGTCCCGCTCCACGACGGGTGGAATTGACGGTGGAGTCCGATGAGGAAGGCCTCGACATCTCTGTCCACGACTCCGGAGCGCCGCTTGATCCATCCGTTGCCGGGAACATCTTCCGCCACGGATACAGTACAAAGCCGGCGGGCCCCGGCGGGCGGGGCATCGGGCTCGCCCTGGTGCGGCAGGCGGTACAGCGCCTGGGAGGTAGCCTGACCATCAACGGACGGCGCGGCGCCAAATTCGAAGTGTTCCTCCCCGCAGCGGTGCCGGCACAGAAGGAGCACGAACAGTGAGCAACATCCGGGTCCTCGTCGTCGAGGACGAAGCCATCGCGGCCGCCGCGCATGCAGCGTACGTGGGGCGGCTGCCGGGCTTCGAACTGGCCGGCACCGCCCCGGACGGCCAGTCTGCCCTGCGGCTCCTCAACGAGTTTGCTGCGGCAGGAAACCCGGTGGAACTTGTCCTGCTGGACATGAACCTGCCCGACCTTCACGGCCTGGACATCGCGCGGCGGATGAGGGCGGCGGGAATACTGGCGGACATCATCGCCATCACGGCCGTCCGTGAGCTGGCCATCGTACGCAGCGCAGTTGCCATCGGCGTTGTCCAGTACCTGATCAAGCCGTTCACCTACGCGACCTTCGCGGACAAGCTGGCAAGCTATCAGCAGTTCCGGCAGCAACTGGCGGGCCCGCAGGGCGGGTCCGGGAAGGCTGGAGCCTCCCAGACCGACGTGGACCAGGCCTTCGCCAGCCTGCGTGCACCCTCCGAGCTACCCTTGCCCAAGGGCCTTTCAGTTTCAACGCTGGCCTCCGTCCAGGAGTTCATGAAGCTGCAGAAGGGCGCCGTGTCCGCAACCGAGGTCATGGATGCGCTCGGCATGTCGCGGGTCACGGCGCGCCGCTACCTTGAGTATCTGGCGGACGCCGGAACGGTGTCCAGGACCGCCCGTTACGGCACCCCTGGGCGGCCGGAAAACGAATACCGTTGGGGCGGCCGCTAACCGGGCAGTAATTCCTGAGCTTGTCCGAATCTCGTAGGCGTCTAGCCAGGTGTATACAAGGAGCCGTATGTATCAAGGATATGAGCCGACTTCTGCCGCAAAAGCCCCTCCCGTGTATACACTGGGATCAATGCCAGCGAAGGGACAGCCAGTGCGAGCCAGCGACCGTGCCTATGCCGCACTCCGCGATGACATCGTCCAGTGGCGGCTCCAGCCCGGAGCCCTGCTTGCCGAGGTGGAACAGGCAGAACGGCTGGGGGTCTCCCGCACGCCCCTCCGGGAGGCGCTGGGCCGGCTCACGGCAGAAGGACTGACGACGGCGGCAGGCGGCCGCGGCGTCGTCGTCACCGGCATCTCGTTGGCGGATATCGACGAACTGTTCGAGCTCCGCGAGACGCTGGAGGGAAAGGCCGCGGCCCTGGCCGCCGAGCGGGGCGATCCGGAAACGTTCCGCAGGCTTGAGGCGGAATTCCGGGCAGCGCCGTCACTCATTACCGGGCCCGCACCCGCACTTCAGGACTATTACCTGCTGGTGGACCGGCTGGACTCCGCCGTTGATGCCGCAATTTCCAACTCCTACCTCGCCCAGGCCATGCGCAGCCTCCGGGTGCACCTGGTCCGTATCCGCCGCCTCGCAGCAGACGACGCAGCACGGCTCACGGCCGCAGCAGCCGAACATGCAGCCATCGCCGAGGCCATTGCCATCCGCAACCCCCGCCTGGCGCAGGCAGCCACCACCCTCCACCTGCACCGCAGCCTGTCCCACATCAAAGCCACCCATCCATCCCGCTAAAGGAGCACCATGGTCAAGGAACACCACGTCCGCGTCTACAAGAGCGAAGAAAACCTGCCCCGCGAGGAACAGCTTGCGCACAAAATCGCCCGGGTTGCCGCCGACCCCGTGGAGGTGCCCGCCGACGTCACCGACATGGTCATCAACAGGGTGATCGACAATGCTTCGGTGGCCGTGGCTTCGCTCAACCGGGCACCGATCGTGGCAGCCCGGGCGCAGGCCCTCGCTCATGGTCCCAGCTCCAGTGGAAAGGGCGCCAAGGTCTTCGGTATCGGCGAGCGCATCTCACCGGAATGGGCGGCGTGGGCCAACGGCGTGGCGGTGCGGGAGCTGGATTACCACGACACCTTCCTGGCTGCCGACTACTCCCACCCTGGCGACAACATTCCGCCGATCCTCGCTGTGGGCCAGCACGTGGGCTCAAGCGGCCGGGACCTGGTGCGGGCCATCGCCACGGGATATGAGATCCAGGTGAACCTGGTGAAGGCGATCTGCCTGCACAAGCACAAGATCGACCACGTAGCCCACCTTGGCCCGTCCGCAGCTGCCGGCATTGGCACCCTGCTGGGGCTTGACGTCGAGACCATCTTCCAGTCCGTGGGGCAGGCCCTGCACACGACGACGGCGACACGCCAGTCCCGTAAGGGCGAGATCTCCACCTGGAAGGCGCACGCGCCGGCCTTTGCGGGCAAGATGGCCGTCGAGGCGGCAGACCGGGCTATGCGCGGTCAGACCTCGCCCGTGCCGATCTACGAAGGCGAGGACGGGGTGATCGCCTGGCTGCTGGACGGTCCCGACGCCTCCTACCTGGTGCCCCTGCCCGAAGCCGGGGAAGCCAAGCGTGCCATCCTGGACACCTACACCAAGGAACACTCCGCCGAGTACCAGGCACAGGCCTGGATCGACCTGGCCCGGAAACTGAACCGCGAGCACCCGGAGGCCACTGATCCGGCGAATGTGAAATCCGTGCTGATCAGGACCAGCCACCACACCCACTACGTCATCGGGTCCGGGGCGAACGATCCCCAGAAATACAGCCCCACCGCCTCCCGGGAAACCCTGGACCACTCCATCCCGTACATCTTCACCGTGGCTCTGCAGGACGGCGCCTGGCACCACGTGGACTCCTACTCCCCCGAACGCGCAGCCCGGCCGGACACGGTGGACCTTTGGCAGAAAGTCACCACCGAGGAAGATCCCGAGTGGACCCGGCGCTACCACTCACTGGACATTGCCGAGAAGGCCTTCGGCGGCTCCGTGGAGATCACCCTGGCTGGCGGCACTGTGATCAGGGAGGAAATCGCCGTGGCCGATGCCCACCCCCTGGGTGCCCGCCCCTTCGGCCGCGAGCAGTACATCAACAAGTTCCGCACCCTGGCCGCCGGCCTCGTGGAGGAAGCCGAAATCGAACGGTTCCTCGCCGCCGTCGAACGCCTGCCGGAACTGGCGGCAGGTGAACTCGACCAGCTGAACATCACGGCAGCACCGGGCGTGATCGACTTGAGTGCTGCACCGAAAGGACTTTTCTGATGCTGTATTCCAAGGTCACGCCGGAGCAGAAGCGTCTCCGGTTCCGGGAGCTTTTGGCATCCGGGACCATCCAGCAGTTTCCCGGCGCCTTCAACCCGCTCTCGGCCCGGCTGATCGAGGAGAAGGGCTTCCCCGGGGTCTACATTTCCGGTGCGGTCCTGGCCAACGATCTTGGTTTGCCGGACATCGGGCTGACCACCCTCACAGAAGTCGCCACCCGGGCCGGGCAGATCGCCCGGATGACGGACCTGCCCGCGATCGTGGACGCCGACACCGGCTTCGGTGAACCCATGAACGTGGCCCGCACTGTCCAGGAACTTGAGAACGCCGGACTGGCGGGCCTGCACATCGAAGACCAGTTCAACCCCAAGCGCTGCGGCCACCTCGACGGCAAGAACGTGGTGGATTTGGAGACGGCAACCAAGCGCATTCGGGCCGCCGCCGACGCCCGCCGCGACCCGAACTTCCTCATTATGGCCCGCACCGACATCCGCGCCACCGACGGACTCCAAGCAGCCCAGGACCGGGCCCGGGCGCTCGTGGAAGCAGGAGCGGACGCCATCTTCCCGGAGGCCATGAAGGACCTGACTGAATTCCAGGCCATCCGCGACGCCGTCGACGTCCCGATCCTGGCCAACATGACAGAGTTCGGCAAGAGCGAACTGTTCACCGTGGACCAGCTCCAGGGCGTCGGGGTGAACATGGTGATCTATCCTGTCACCCTCCTCCGTAGTGCCATGGGTGCTGCCGAGCGTACGCTGGAAGCGATCAAGGCTGAGGGCACGCAGGAGGCGCAGGTGGGCAGCATGCTCACCCGCGCACGCTTATACGATCTTGTTGACTATGAAGGCTACAACCGCTTCGACAGCGGAGTGTTCAATTTCCGGGTCCCCGGGGAGTAGGGAAAACCGCGCCGGCTCCGGCCGGCACAACAGGCGACAGGAACGAAGGAGTTTCAGCATGGCTGAAGAGGACATCAAAAAAGGTCTTGCCGGCGTCGTGGTGGATTACACGTCCGTCTCGAAGGTCAACCCGGATACCAATTCCCTGTTGTACCGGGGCTACCCGGTTCAGGAGCTCGCCGCGAGGTGCAGCTTCGAGGAGGTGGCCTACCTGCTCTGGAACGGTGAACTTCCCACGGAACAGGAGCTGGTGGAGTTCACTGCACGGGAGCGCGCCGGCCGGGCCCTGGATCCGGTGGTCAAGCAGGTGATCGATGCCCTGCCGGAGAGCTCCCATCCCATGGATGTTTGCCGGACCGCTGCCTCCGTGATGGGCGCCCGGCACCCGCTGGCGGAAGACTCCTCCCGCGAGGCCAACATGGCCAAAGCCATCGACTTGTTCTCGGCCATGCCGGGCGTAGTGGCCTATGACCAGCGCCGCCGCCACGGGCAGGATGTCATTGAGCCACGCGACGACCTGGGCTATTCGGCCAACTTCCTGTGGATGACCCTTGGGGAGGAGCAGGTACCGGAAGTTGTTGAGGCGTTTAACGTCTCGATGATCCTCTACGCAGAGCACTCCTTCAACGCCTCCACCTTCACGGCCAGGGTGATCACTTCGACGCTGGCGGACCTGCACTCGGCCGTCACGGGGGCCATCGGCGCTTTGAAGGGACCGCTGCACGGCGGTGCCAACGAGGCCGTGATGCACACCTTCGATGAAATCGGCATCCGCCCGCAGGAGTCCCTGGAGGAAGCGGCTGCCCGGGCCAAGACGTGGATGGAGAACGCCCTGGCCCAGAAGAAGAAGGTTATGGGCTTCGGGCACCGTGTGTACAAGCACGGCGACTCGCGGGTGCCCACCATGAAGGCTGCCCTGGACAAGATGGTGGCCCACTACGGCCGGCCCGAGCTGCTGGGCCTCTACCAGGGCCTGGAGAAGGCCATGGACGAAGCCAAGGCCATCAAACCCAACCTCGACTATCCCGCCGGCCCCACATACCACCTGATGGGATTCGACACCGCCACGTTCACTCCCCTGTTCGTCGCCAGCCGCATCACCGGGTGGACGGCGCACATCATGGAGCAGTTGGATTCAAACTCCCTGATCCGCCCGTTGAGCGAATACGTCGGTCCTGAGGAACGGCACGTTCCGTAGGCTGAAGGGCGGAGCGGACGACGGCGGGGGCGGCCACGCAGGTGGACATCCCGCCGTCGGTCATTAACGCCTAGGGCAGGAGGCTCACGGACGACGCGACGGTTTCGTTGTCGCTGTTCAGCGTGACCACCACATTGACCCTGCCGCCTTCGAGCACCACTGGAAGCCAGTGATCGGCATCCTGCCACATACGGTCCACCGGCAGGATGCCGGTCTGGAACCACTGCGGCATGATCTCGTCGCTTTCTTCCGGCTCCCCCAGCCATCGCCGGGCGGTGAAGAGGCGGGTGTGCATGTCCCAGGCCGGCTTGGCCGGGAACACGAACTGCACGACGCCGGCGTCCGCCAGGTCTTCCTGGCGCACCGTCACGCCGGTTTCTTCCCTGACTTCACGGACAACGGCTTCGGCCTCGCTCTCCCCCGGTTCGACGTGTCCTCCGATACCCACGATCTTTCCGGTGCCGAAGCCTGTCCGTTTGAGGCCCAGCAGCACCTCCGGGCCCGAATCCCCGTCACGGAGCAGGAAGCAGAGAGTCACCCTTGCGGCAGTCATGCGTTCAAGCCTATGGGGTTGGCGAGTTGCCGGCGAGGAAGCGCCACGGGGCGCTGAATATGCCAAGCTCTACGTGTGGCTCCCGAAACTGCACCCGGGATACGGCCGGCCCGTATTTCGACCATTGACGCCCGCCTGCCGGAGTGGCTGGTGCGCAACCCTTTGTACTGGGGCTGGGCCTGGGCCTGTTTCTGGACGGTGCTGATTGTCGGGGATGAATTCGTGGACCTGGCAGGCTGGACGTGGTATTTGCTGGTGGCCACGGCTGCACTGCCCACACTGCTCAGCACCCTGGCCGTGCTGCACGTGACTCCCCGGCAGCAAGTGAAAGCCGCCCGGGAATCGGTTTTGGGCCTGTTCTTCGTGCGTTTCCTCGCACTCGTTGCGGCATTCATCGTGTGGGCCATATCGGTGGTGCTAAGTGCGTCCATCTCCACCACCATCCAAGCCGTGGCGGGAGATTCCGAGCGTGAGGTGACAGCTCTGGGGTTCCAGCTGATGGCAGCCCTGTTCCCGGTTGTGGTGGCCGTCCTGTGGCTGGCGTTTGTTGCCCGGTGCGCGTGGTTCCTTCGGAGGCTTCGCGGCTGGCGGCAGGTTCCCACGTTCTCGCGGGTGCCGAAGTCGTTCCTCCGCGGCCGCCCGCGCCTGCGCCGGGTGGTGCTCGGCCTGGCGCATCCGGGACTGATGTTGCTCGCGGGGATGGGCACGTCGGCGCTGGCGTTCCTGCTGGGTCCGGTGGAACTGACCATCGAGGCGCTGCTCTAGGTGTTCCCGGGCAGTACATCTGCGCCGGCCGGGGCCGTGCTTGGGCAAGCTCAGCCGAGGGCCCGCGGGTGTGCTGCCGCGTAGATCTCACGCAGGGTATCCGCCGTCACCAGGGTATAAACCTGGGTGGTGGTCACCGACGCATGGCCCAGCAGTTCCTGGACTACGCGGACGTCGGCACCGCCTTCGAGCAGGTGGGTGGCGAAGGAGTGCCGAAGGGTGTGCGGTGAGACGTCCTTGGTGATGTTCGCTCTCTCGGCTGCGGCCTTCAGGATGGTCCAGGCGCTCTGGCGGCTGATCCGGCCGCCGCGGGCATTCAGGAACAAAGCGGGGGTGCCCTTTCCCTTGGCCGCGAGCAGCGGGCGGCCCCGGACCAGGTAGGCGTCGAGGGCGCGGGCGCCGTAGGACCCCAGCGGCACCAGCCGCTCCTTGGAGCCCTTGCCAAAGAGCCGTACGATGGCTGGCCCGGTTTCCGCCTCCTGCAGGGAAATATCATCCACGTCCAGGCCTACGGCCTCGCTGATCCGCGCTCCGGTGGAGTACAGGAACTCCAACAGGGCGCGGTCGCGCAGGCCCGTTGCCGTGTCGGTGCCGGCTGCCTCCAGGATCCTGGTTACTTCGTCCACGCTGATGGCCTTCGGCAGCCGTTTTCCGGGCATGGGGGGATGGACGTCGCTGGCGGGGTCGGTTGGCGTGAACCCTTCCAGGGCCCAGAACTTGTGCAGCCCCCTGACGGCGACCACAGTCCTCGCCGCCGACCGCACACCAAGGGCCGAACCGCCGTCGGAACCGTCCGTCAGCGCCCGGACGTAACCGGTTACGTGATGGCGGGTGATGTCCTCGGGGCGGCTGCATCCGGCTGCTGCCAGGTAGCGGGAGTAGCGGGCCAGGTCCCTGCGGTAGGCCGCCAGCGTATTGGCGGCAACACCGCGTTCCACGCCCATGTGCTGGAGGTAGTCGGTGATGCCGCGCTCGATGGCTGTTGGCGGGGAAGCCGGCGTCGGGGTGTCACGTATCTCTCCTGACGCGGCCGGTCCTGGCGCTGCCGGTCCCGCCGGAGCCAGTTCAGCCGGAGCTAACCCAGCGGGAGCCGCTTCAGCAGAGGGACCAGGGACCATCAGCGCTGGCTGGGGTGCGCGGGCCAGGGCGCGTCCGCGGGGCGGAGGTTGGCATATCCCCCGGCGCGGGCGGCTGCGGCTGCAAGGATCCCGACGACGGCGGACGGGTTGTGGAGCCTTCCGGCCAGCACCGACTCCACGGCGTCGTCAAGCTTGATCCAGTGAAACTCGATCTCGGCTTCCTCGTCCGTCCGCAGATGGCGTTCATGGTGCGGGACTTCGGTGAGGTTCCGAGCCAGGTAGATCCTGATGGCCTCACTGGAGGAACCGGGCGAGTTGAAGAAGTCGGCCAGGACGTTCCAGGTGCCGGCGGCAAGGTCTGCTTCCTCGGCGAGTTCACGCGCCGCGCCCACCACGAAGTCCTCGCCTTCGATATCGAGCAGCCCGGCGGGGATCTCCCAGAGGTCCATGCCCACGGGGTGCCGGTACTGCTTGAGGAGGAGGATCTCGCCGTCGTCGTTCATGGGCAGGACGGCCACGGCACCCGGGTGTTCAATGTAGTCCCGGGTGAGGGCCTCGCCCGTTTCCTGCAGCTGGAAGCTATCGCTGACCACGTCCCAGATCCGGCCTTCGTAGACCTTCTCTGTAGACAAAAGACGGCGCGGGCTCGGTGCATCCGAAACCTTTACTGCAGGGGTGGCTTCAGGTGTACCGGGCATCGCGCCGTCCTTTTTGTCGTGCGGAACTACTTAGCGGCTACCGTACCCGACTGCTCGGCTTCGGGGGCAACAGCATCCAGGCCGGCGGCCGTGTCGGAGCCCTCCTGGTGGTCCAGGGCTGCCTTCACGAGCCCGGCGAACAGCGGGTGCGGCCGGGTGGGGCGCGAGCTCAGCTCAGGGTGCGCCTGGGTGGCCACGTAGTACGGGTGGACGTCGGCGGGAAGCTCAACGAACTCCACGAGCTTGCCGTCCGGGGACGTGCCGGAGAAGACCAGCCCTTCGGCTGCGATCTGGTCGCGGTACTTGTTGTTGACCTCGTAGCGGTGGCGGTGGCGTTCGCTGACGGTGGTCTTGCCGTACGTACCGGCGATCACGGAACCGGCGTCGAGCTTGGCTTCGTACAGGCCAAGGCGCATGGTGCCGCCAAGGTCGCCCTTGCCCTCGACAATGTCGAGCTGCTCTTCCATGGTGGCGATGACCGGGTACTTCGAATCCGGCTCGAACTCGCTGGAGGACGCACCCTCCAGTCCCACCACGTTGCGGGCGTACTCGATGACCATGCACTGCAGGCCCAGGCAAAGTCCCAGGACGGGCAGCTTGGTCTCGCGGGCGAATTTCAGCGCACCGAGCTTGCCTTCCAGGCCGCGGATGCCGAAGCCGCCCGGGACGCAGATGGCGTTGACGCCGTCCAGTGCCTGAATGGCGCCTTCCCGGGTTTCGCACTCGTCCGAGGGGACCCAGCGGATCTTGACCTTGGTGTCGTTGGCGAAGCCACCGGCCCGCAGGGCCTCGGTGACGGACAGATAGGCGTCCGGAAGGTCGATGTACTTGCCGACGAGGGCGATTTCCACGTGGTGCTTGGGGTTGTGGACGGCTTCGAGCAGCTTGTCCCAGCTGGTCCAGTCCACGTCCTTGAACGGAAGGTCCAGGGCGCGCACGATGTAGGAGTCCAGCCCCTGGGAGTGCAGGGTCTTGGGGATGTCGTAGATGCTGGGCGCATCGGCGGCGTTCACCACGGCGTCAATGTCGACGTCGCACATCCGGCCGATTTTTTCGCGCATGGCGTCCGGCACTTCGCGGTCAGAGCGGATGACGATCGCTTCGGGCTGGATGCCGATGGAGCGCAGGGCTGCGACGGAGTGCTGGGTGGGCTTGGTCTTCAGTTCCTGGGACGGTCCGATGTACGGGACCAGCGAGACGTGCAGGAAGAAGACGTTGGTGCGGCCGATGTCCTGGCGGACCTGGCGGGCCGATTCGAGGAACGGCTGGGATTCGATGTCGCCCACCGTGCCGCCGATTTCGGTGATGATGACGTCCGGAGCGTTCTTGCCCTCGGCCGGCAGCCTCATCCGGCGCTTGATCTCATCGGTGATGTGCGGGATGACCTGCACGGTGTCGCCGAGGTACTCACCGCGGCGTTCCTTGGCGATGACGGTGGAGTACACCTGGCCTGTGGTCACGTTGGCGGAGCCCTCAAGGTTTTCGTCGAGGAAGCGCTCGTAGTGTCCGATGTCCAGGTCCGTCTCGGCGCCGTCGTCGGTGACGAAGACTTCGCCGTGCTGGAAGGGGTTCATCGTGCCCGGATCCACGTTCAGGTAGGGATCGAGCTTCTGCATAGTTACAGACAAGCCGCGTGCCCGCAGGAGATGACCGAGGCTTGATGCCGTCAGTCCCTTACCGAGCGAGGACGCCACACCACCGGTTACGAAGATGTGTTTGGTCGTCTTGGACGAGCCCGGGAACCGGGAATTTATACGGGAATTTGATCGCTGCACCACGGAATTCGAGCCTATCATCAAATGAGCCTTCCACGGGTCGGGAACTGCTTCCCCAAATGATCCAGTCTGCCCGTCCGGGCGTCCCGTCAGCAAGGGCGGCCCGGTTGCACAATCCCCACGTGGGGCGCGGTTACGCCCGCTGTGGCAGCAGTTTGGCGTCGTCCAGCAACTCCTGGGCGTGCGCCTGCGCGGACTCCGAGTCCTCCTGGCCGGCCAGCATCCGTGCCAGTTCTCGGACCCGCTCGGGGCCGTCAAGGAGGCGGACATCACTTGAAGTGAACCCGGTGGCTGTCTTGCCGTCGGCTCCCCGGACGGAGGTTTTGGTGACAGTGATGTGCTGGTCCGCGAACGCCGCCACCTGCGGCAGGTGCGTGACCACCAGCACTTGGACGTGCCGTGCCAGCATGGCCAGCCTGCGCCCGATTTCGACGGCGGCGCGTCCGCCCACTCCGGCGTCCACCTCGTCGAAGACGAACGTGGGAACGGGGTCGACGGCGGCCAGCACCACTTCGATGGCCAGCATGACCCGGGAGAGTTCGCCTCCGGACGCCCCTTTGCCCAGGGGTCGCGCCGGAGCCCCTGAGTGTGGCTGCAGCAGGAAACTGATCTCGTCTGCGCCGTGCGGACCCAACTGGCCGGTCGGCTCGAGGTTGATCACCAGGGTCGCATCTGCCATGGCCAGGGCCTTCAGTTCGGCGCTGACGCGGGAGGAGAGCTCCTTGGCGGCTTTGGTCCGGATCTTGGTGATGGCAGCGGCCTGCTTCTGCAGGTCAACCTCGGCCCTCACCACTTCCGCGTCCAGCGCTTCGATGCGGGTTGAATCGTCCTGCAGTTCGTCAAAGCGCACGCGGGCTTTTTCAGCCCACTGGAGCACTTCGTCGATGGACGGGGCATACTTTCGGATCAGCTTGGCCAGGACGGCACGCCGGTCCTCGATTTCGGCCAGCCGTTCCGGTCCTTCGCTGTCCAATCCGGCCTGGTAGCTGGCCAGTTCGGTGGCGATGTCGTTCAGCAGGAAGCCCACCTCGGCCAGGCGCGCTGCTGCGGAACCGAGTTCGGCGTCGTGCTCCGCCACGT
Source organism: Arthrobacter sp. MDT2-3 (assembly GCF_059090465.1). Lineage (NCBI taxonomy): Bacteria > Bacillati > Actinomycetota > Actinomycetes > Micrococcales > Micrococcaceae > Arthrobacter > Arthrobacter sp. MDT2-3. The sequence continues at coordinate 200,212 of NZ_JBNHFS010000007.1, forward strand.
GCTCGAGGGTCCGCTTCGCTGCGTCCACCAGGGTGGTGGCGTCACCGGCTTCGCCGAAGTCCTCGGCGATCAAAGCCTGGTGGGCGGTGCTCGCCGCAATCCGCAGTTCCTCAACATTGGCAAGCTTTACTGCCTCCGCCTTGAGGAGTTCATCTTCGCCGGGCTGCGGGTCCACGTCGTCGATCTCGGCCAGTGCTGCCTCGAGCGATTCAGCTTCGCGAAGCCGGTCCCGGGCGGCACTGCGGAGGGCATCCAGCTCCGACTGGATGGATTTCCAGTGGTGGTACAGGTCCTGGTATCCGGCGAGGGGCCCGGCCAGCGTTTCCCCGGCGAACTTGTCCAGCGCGCCCCGTTGGGCTACCGCACCCTTGAGCCGGATCTGGTCCGACTGGCCATGGACCACAACCAGCGTTTCGCCGATTTCGGCGAGGACGCCGACCGGAGCCGCCCGCCCGCCCAGGAAAGCACGGCTGCGGCCGTCCGCACCCAGGCGGCGGGCGAGGATAAGCTCAGCTCCGCCGTCGAACTCTTCCGCCTCGGCGCCTGCCTCCAGTGCGCGCGCGATGGCGGGGTGCCCGGCGTCGAGCTTCAGTACTGCCTCGGCAGTTGCGCTCTTGGCGCCGCTCCGGACGGCACCGGCATCCGAACGGGCTCCGAGGAGGAGGCCGACGGCGGTGACCACCATCGTTTTGCCCGCGCCGGTCTCACCGGTCACCACGCTCAGCCCGGGGCCCAGCGGCAGTGTTGCGTCGGTAATGACGCCCAGATCACGGATTCTCAGTTCTTCAAGCATGGTTCACTTTGCGGTTGAGGGATCGGGATCGACGTCCGGCTGCCCGGTGTGCGGCAGCTGAAGCGGCGGCATGGGCCGCGGTGTCCGGACGATGGGGATGGGGCCGGTGTGGATGGCATCAGCCTTGGGGACTGGCCCCCGCCAGCCGTGGATGGGCAGTTCGAATTTCCGCACCAGCCGGGCCGAGAACGGGGTCTGATGGGTCCGTGCCAGCCGTACAGGGGTGGCTGACTTCGTGACCTCCACCCGGGCACCCGGCGGGAGGTCCACGGAACGCCGGCCATCACACCACAGCACGCCCTGTGCATCTGTCCTGCCCAGGACTTCGACGGCGAGGCGTGAGCGCGGCGATACCACCAGCGGCTTGGCGAACAGCGCATGGGCACTGATGGGGACAATGACCAGGGCCTCCACCTCCGGCCATACCACCGGGCCCCCTGCGGAGAACGCGTAGGCTGTGGAACCCGTGGGGGTCGCCAGCACAATGCCGTCGCAGCCGAAGGTGGTGAGCGGACGCTCGTCCACCTCGGTGACCACTTCCAGCATGCGCTCCCGGTTGGCCTTCTCGATCGCAGCCTCGTTCAGGGCCCAGGTGTGCCAGATCTTCTGTCCCCGGACCCACACCTGTACGTCGATGGTCATCCGCTCTTCCACCGTGTAGTCCCGGCTGGCGATCCATTCAACGGTCTGGGCCAGGTCCGCCCGCTCGCTCTCGGCCAGGAAGCCCACATGGCCCAGGTTCACGCCCAGCAGCGGCACGTCCACTTCCCGGACCAGCTCGGCCGCGCGGAGGATGGTGCCGTCGCCGCCGAGAACCATTACCAGTTCAACGTCGGGGAGCTGGACGTGGTCGTGGAGCACTTCCACCGGCTGGGACAGGTGCCCGAAGAACCGTTCCATGTCATCCAGCTCCGACTCCTGCATCACCGGGACAATGCCGGAGGCATGCAGCTGGGCGCAGGCCTCCCAGGCGGCCTTCAGCGATTCCTCACGGCCGGTGTGGGCGAGGACCAGTACACGCCTGCTCATCAGGTTCCGCCTTCTAGTGGTTGTGCCAGATACGTCCGAGCAAGGCAGCGGTGGCTGCGTCTCGCTCTTCGATCTTAGGCAACTCTTGGCTGATCCTGCGCTTTATCCACAGGAAGTATTCGACGTTTCCGTCCTGGCCGGGAAGCGGGCTCTGCGCGAGGCCGCGGAGGTCCAGGCCGGCCTCGAAGGCTGCCCGGGCCACTTTTTCCACTGCCATCCGGCGCTCCCGTTCGGAATTGACCACGCCGGTCCGTCCCAGCCGGTCCTTGCCGATTTCGAATTGTGGCTTCACCATCAGTACCAGGTCACCGCCCGGCTCGGTGCACAGGGCCAGGGGCCGGACCACCAGCGTCAGGGAGATGAAGGACAGGTCAGCCACCGTGAGCGCTGCGGGGCCGCCGATGTCTTCGGGCGACATGTACCGGACGTTGAGCCCCTCATGGACTTCCACGCGGGGATCTTCCCGCAGCTGGGGCACCAGCTGGCCGTGCCCGACGTCGACCGCCACCACGTGGGCGGCGCCGCGCCGGAGCAGGACATCAGTGAAGCCGCCGGTGGAGGCGCCGGCGTCGAGGCACCTTTTCCCGCCCGGCGAAACGTCGGGAAAGGCGTCCAGGGCCCCGGCCAGCTTGTGGCCCGCCCGGCTTACGTAGGTGTCCTGCTCATCATGCTGGACCACCAGGTCCTTGTCCTCCGGGACCTGGTGGGATGCCTTGCTGAGGACCTGGCCGGCCGAACTTACTTTTCCTTCAGCGATGAGCGTAGCGGCATGGGTGCGGGACCTGGCAAGGCCGCGCGCAACCAATGCCTGGTCAAGGCGCAACGGCATCAGGCGCCACTCTTCGGGAGGTTAGGGCGCGGGCGGGTTTGCTCAGCCGGGCCGGCGTCCAGTGCAGCGCGCAGTTCGTCGTGGAGTTCACTGTAGGCCGCTTCGTGGTCTGCAACCGGTGTCCCGGGCACAACGTCCAGACGCGCCAGGGACTGTTGCACCAGGTCATCCGGCACCTCGTCGTGGTTTATCCGCGGCCAGTCCAAGGAAGGCTGGGCTGCTGCGGACTCGTCAGGGGTGCTCAGCTCAGTCATTCAACCAGTCTAGTGATCCAGCCAGACGAGCTGCGGCGCCTGCGCCGTGGACGCGTCCGGAGTGGCCGCCCACCAGGCTGCGCACGCTGCCCGCCAGGAGTCCAGGTTGTCCTGGCTGCCAATGATGCCCACGGCACCGTTGGCCACCCGCGCCGTCGCCTCGCCACACGTGTAGGTCCCGTCGGCTTGCGTGACGGCCGGGTAAGGGCGGTACAGGTCCGGAAGGGAGCTGATAATGTAGTCCGGCCGTTCGGCGGCCTTGGCAGCCAGGATGGATTCCCGGGTGTCGACGCCGGTCAGTACCGCCACCGTTGCGAATCCTGCGTTGTTGCCGCCCAGGATGTCGGTGTCCAGCCGGTCGCCGACCACGAGGGGGCGCTCGGCGGCGAGGCGCTTGGCGGCCGAGTGGAAAAGCGGCGCTTCCGGCTTGCCGGCGACGCGGGGCGTTTGGCCAGTGGCTGCGGTGACTGCGGCAACGAGGGTGCCGTTGCCCGGCGCGATGCCACGGGCCTGCGGGATGGACATGTCGGTGTTGGTTGCCACCCAAACGGCCCCGGCGGACACCACGTAGGCTGCCTCGGCGAGTTCCTTCCAGCCAATGGCCGGGTTGAAGCCCTGCACCACTGCCACCGGGTCCTCGTCCTGCCCGTACACGGGTACCAGGCCAACCAATTCGATCTCCTGCGCAAGCGCCGGGCTCCCGGTGATCAGCACCCTCGAACCCGGGGGCAGCTCTGAGGCGAGCAGCTCCGCAGCGGCCTGGGAGGAGCTGACCACCTGGTTGTCAGCCGCCGGCGCGCCGAGCTCACGGAGGTGGGCTGCGACGTCGGCAGGGGTGCGCGACGCATTGTTCGTCACGTAGCCCAGGCCAACTCCGAGGCCTTCCAGCTGCTGCAGTGATTCCACAGCACCCGGAATGGCGTGCGGGCCCGCATAGACCACTCCGTCCAGATCCGCGAGCAGTGCATCAAACAGGGAAATCAGGGTGGCTTCAGTCATCCGCTTTAGTCTTCCCGGCGATCCTGGTGGTCCTCCGGAGTTGTGCTGTCCGGCAGGTCCTCCCCGTTGTGGTCCAATTCGTCGGTCTCTACGGAGTCCTCGTCGGACTCAGCGTCGTCGGATACGAAGTAATCCGGCTCCTGGTCGTCGATGCTGGCCTCGACGGCCTCGCCGGAACCAGCGGGCGTCTCCTCGCTGGCAGCGGTGGACGTGCCGGCTGCGGTGGATGTGCTGGCAGCGTTCGTTGCTGCTGCCGGAGATGCTTCAGCGGCAGCACCCGAAGCGGTGGATGCCCGCTCCAGGAGGCGGCGGCGTTCTTTTTCTTCGCGGGCTTCCTCTTCCTCGTCCCAGCCCAAGTCGATGATGTCGGGTTCTTCGTCAACGCCAAGGCCCAGCGCATTTTCCGCCACGACGGCCTGCTTTTGCCATTTCTCCGACTCAGCCGTGCGGCCGACGGCGGCGAGTGCGTCGGCGTAGGCGCGGAAAAGGCGCGGGCTGTAGGAGAACGCCCGGTTGATGTCCAGCTGAGGGATCTCCAGTTCCGCCACGGCGGCGTCGAGCTGGCCGAGGTCGGCACGAGCGCCGGCGGCCACGATGGCGAGTTCAGCTTTGCCTGGCGCGTCCAGGTCCTGGGCTTCCTCGGACCGGACCACATCGAGTGCGCGGTCGGGACGGCCAAGCCCACGCTCGCAGTCTGCCATCACCGGCAGGTGCACATTGGAGCCGCTGATCCGGCGGTACGTCCGGAATTCCCTGAGCGCTTCGCCGTAGTGGCCGGCAGCATAGGCTGTGAGCCCCACCGCTTCCCGGACGGCCGCCAGCCGGCCGCCGCGCCGGCTGGCTGCCAGGGCGTGCTGGAAGGCCAGTTCAGGCTCGTCGTCGATCAAGCGGCCGGCCATCACCAGGTGGCGTGCCACCCACTCGGCGCTGTTAGCCTCAAGCGTCTTGATCTGGTGCTGAGTGGCGCGGTCCAATTCCTTGCCCGTGACATCCTCGTCGATCTGAGGCGATCGTTCACGGTCAGGGCGGTTGGCGCTGCGAAGGTCACGCATATTCGGGACGCGGGCCGGACGCTCTTCCTGACGGTCCCGGCCAAAGGTGCGGGGACCGGCGTCGCGGTCGAAGCTGCGGGGACCGGCGGCACGGCTGGAGTCCCGGTCGAAGGTGCGGGGTCCCCGGTCCTGGCGCTCACCCCCGCGGCTGGGGCGGTCGCTTCGGTCGCCAAAGGGCTTCCTGTTCTCTCCTCCGGCAAACCCCCGGCGGTCACCTTCGCCGTCGCGGCGCGGACGGTCGCTGAAGGAACGGTTGTCGCGGTCACCGTAGGGCTTGCGGTCGCGGTCGCCGAACGGCTTACGCTCGCCGCCGCCAAAGCTGCGGCGGTCACCCTCGCCATCCCGGCGCGGGCGGTCGCCTTCACCGTCGCGGCGCGGGCGGTCATTGAAGGGACGGTTGTCGCGGTCACCGTAGGGCTTGCGGTCGCGGTCACCGAACGGCTTACGCTCGCCGCCCCCGAAGCTGCGGCGGTCACCCTCGCCATCCCGGCGCGGGCGGTCACCAAGCGGCTTCTTGTCGCGGTCGCCAAAAGGCTTGCGATCCCGGTCGCCGAACGGCTTACGCTCACCACCACTGAAGGGTTTACGCTCAGCGGCACCGCGACGGTCCCCCTCACCATCACGGCGCGGGCGGTCCCCGAACGGTTTCTTATCGCGGTCGCCAAAAGGCTTACGCTCTCCCCCGCCGGCTGACCGGTCGGAACCTGCGTTGTCACGATTGGTCCGGGAGCGGAATCCGCGGGGATCACCGCCCGAATTGTTGTTACCGCGGAACCCGCCGCGGTCATTTCCGCCGCGGTTGCCGCCGTTGTGCTCAGCCATGTGGATTCCTCCTGTTGTGAGCCGACCACTGGCGCAACTGCAGCCGCTCGTATCCGTGTTTCGTTTTCCTACGCAACCCGAAATCAAGCGCTTCGAAGTCCGTACATCTTCATCAATTCTAGTGGAGTTGCCCAACAAGGCAGGACCGGGCAGGGGCCGGCCAACAGCATCGTGGCAATCTTCACACTCCCCAGGACGCTCTCTCACTTGATGCGGTCTTTGGGTGACGCTCTCTCACTTGATGCGGTCTTTGGGTGACGCTCTCTCAGCTGGCGCTGTGTTCCATGTGTTGCTCTTCCATGCGAGGGCGGACGACGACGGCTGGTTGGGATGCTGCCGCTGGGCCTAGCTCATGGACGGGCGAGAGAACGTTGGGTTTGAGAACACATCAAGTGAGAGAGCGATCGTGAAAAGCCCGCGTTATGTGAGAGAGGGTGCCGTGGTGGTTGTTTTGTTTGTTAAATGCGGCAGGGCCCTGACGTCGTTTGTCAGGGCCCTGCTCGTAATTTATGTCCGGCGGTGACCTACTCTCCCACACCCTCCCGGGTGCAGTACCATCGGCGCTGTGGGTCTTAGCTTCCGGGTTCGGAATGGGACCGGGCGTTTC
>NZ_JBNHFS010000008.1:0-185101 GCF_059090465.1 Arthrobacter sp. MDT2-3
GTCCCCGGCAGCTGGGCCAGAAACGCGGTCATGGGAGCGTTTCGCTCAGAGCCTGTCGGCAGGGAAACAGCACCCCTGGAGAGTGCTGGGTTCAAGGTCTGGCTTCGCCGGCTCTACACCGCCCCAACCACCGGCGAACTGGTCGCGATGGACTCCAAGGCACGGCTCTTCCCACCGGGGCTCCGCCGGTTCATTCAAATCAGGGACGACACCTGCCGCACCCCCTACTGCGACGCGCCCATCCGCCACCACGACCACATCATCCCCTGGCACCAAGACGGCCCCACCAACAGCGGAAACGGACAAGGCCTCTGCGAAGCCTGCAACCACACCAAAGAAGCACCCGGATGGACAGCCACACCCATCCCGGGACCCCGACACTCAGTAGAATTCCGCACACCCACGGGCCACCGATACCGGTCACCAGCTCCCCCACTGCCCGGCACCCAAATGACCAGAACTAGCTTGACCGGCACCTTGGCGACCGCAGGGGCTGCTGCCCCGCACCACTGTCGTCAGCACCGGGAGCGCACCGCGGCACTTAAACGCGCCCACTTCAAGCAATCGGTGATGACGTAGAACGTCAGGTCCCTAAACCCCGGATGCCACCGGCACTGTTGAGGCCACTTGAACGGTCAGATCCTCCGACGGGGGGGTCCAGGTTTCCGGGAACGCGACCACCTGTTCGCCGGTGCGGATGTCCTTCACTTGGTGGGTGCCGTCGTCGTCCGTAAACCAGACGAAGGGGATGCCCCGGCGGTCGGCGAACTTGATCTGCTTGCCGAACTTCTCCGCCTTTGCCGCGACCTCGGTGGCGATCCCACGGCTGCGGAGCTGGGCTGCAACGTCCTGTGCCGCACTCCAGCTGTCATCGGAGGCGAGGGAAACGAGGACTGCGGTCGGAACCGATCGCGAGGCCCTGGCCAGTTCCTGGCTGAGGATGCGGGAGACCAGCCGGGTGACACCGATGGAAAGGCCCACCCCCGGAAACTTCCGGTTGCCCTTTGACGCCAGCGCGTCGTAACGACCGCCGGAGCAGATGGAGCCCAGCTGCTCGTGGCCCACCAGTACGGTTTCCACAACGGTGCCGGTGTAGTAGTCCAGGCCGCGGGCGATGCTGAGGTCAGCCACCACCTTGCCGGGGGCGCGCTGGACAGCCGCTTCGATCACCTGTTCCAGCTCGTTCAAGCCCTCATCCAGCAGCTCGTTGCTCACCCCCAGCGCCTGAACCTGTGCCACGAAGGATGTGTCCTCCGTGCGGATCGCAGCCAGCTGCAGCGCCTTCTGCGCCTGTTCGTCGGTTGCCCCCAGTTCGGCCTTGAGCAGGTCAGCCACCTTGTCCGGGCCGATCTTTTCGAGTTTGTCGATACTGCGCAGCACGCCGGCAGTGTCCTCGAGCCCGATGCCCCGATAGAAGCCCTCCGCGAGCTTGCGGTTATTGATCCGAAGGCGGAAGTCCGGGATGGGGAGGGCGCTGAGGGCCTCGGCAATCACCAGCGCGATTTCGACGTCGTACCGGAAGGGCAGCTCGCCGTCCCCCACCACGTCGATGTCTGCCTGTGTGAATTCACGGGCACGGCCTTCTTGGGGACGCTCACCGCGCCAAACCTTCTGGATCTGGTAACGGCGGAACGGGAAGGCGAGGTAGCCGGCGTTCTCCACCACATAACGGGCAAACGGGACGGTGAGATCAAAGTGCAGGGCAAGGGCGTGCGGATCGGCCTTGCCTCCCTTGACCGGATTGTCGCTCTCGTCCTCCTGCAGCCGGCTGAGGCCGTACACTTCCTTGTCAATCTCACCCTTGCGCAGCAGCTGGCCAACCGTTTCCACGGCCCGGGTCTCGATGGAAGAGAAGCCATGCAGCTCAAATACCCGGCGGAGCGTGTCCAGCACATGCAGCTCCACCAGCCGCTCCTCGGGAAGCCACTCGGGGAATCCGGACAGGGAGGCGGTGCGTGCCATGGTGGATTTTCTCCTCGTAGGTGTTGTGCCTGGGGACTTGCCCGGCATCCCGAAACGGGCCAGGAACGGCGGCAGTCCAGCCAGTCATGCATAAACTATGTGCGGCAGTCAGTTTATGCGTCATCCGCCGGCATCTCTAATGCGGCGGACCGTCAGGGCTCGGCCGTCAGACAACTGCGCCCGAGGCCTCACGCCACGCTGTGCAGCAGCCCGACAATAAGGAGGACCCTTGGCGGCCAGTTCACGCAGCGCCCGCGAAGCAAAGCGCCGCATCCAGCAGATGGAAGCCAAGCGCGAGCTGCGGCGGGACCAGGAGAAGCGTCGTAAGCGGGACAACGTCATCGCCGCCGGTGCCGGAACCGCCGCCGTTGTCCTCGCCGTCGTACTCCAGCTCACCGCTTTTGCCGGTAATCCGACTGAGGAGGAGTTCGCCGCAGCCGAGGCCGGGCTGACCAGCCCGTCCGCGTCGGCACCTGCGAGCCCGACTGCCCAGGCCACCAACGGCCCGAATATCCCGGCGGCCGAGACCGCTGCGGGCAAGACGTTCACCGGAGACCTGGTCCTTAACGGGAGCGCCCTCGCGGTGGAGCTTGACGGGACAACCGCCCCGCAGGCCGCCGCTGTTTTCAAGTCCCTCAGCGATGAGGGCTATTACAACGGAAAATCCTGCCACCGCCTCACCACCGGCGAGACCTTTGGGCTGCTGCAATGCGGCGCCTCCGGCCCTGAGGGCCAGGGCGATCCTGACTACACGTGGGGACCGCTAGAAAACACCCCCGCGGACAACACTTATCCCGCCGGAACTGTCGCCGTAGCCCGTACGGGCAATAACGCCTTTGGGAACGGACAGCAGTTCTTTATCGTCTACAAGGACACGGTCATCCCGGCCGATACCGCCGGCGGGTACACGGTGGTGGGAAGGGTGACCTCCGGCCTGGAAGTGGTGTCGAACATAGCTTCCGCCGGAATTACGCCGGGCAGCAGCGACACAGACGGCGCACCTGTGGAACCAGTCACGATAGACTCGTTTTCTCTGAAGTAGGAGGCCCGGCCCCGGCGGCTGCGGCGCAGGACCTGAGTATTTTCCTCCAAGCGAAAGACTTTTAGCGGTGACAGACAGTCAGAAATCCGACGAAACAGCAACAGACCTGACCGAGACGACGGCATCTGCCGCCGACGACGCAGCATCTGAAGCAGCCACCACCCTGGCAGCGGAGGCCCCGGTGGAGAACGCCGCGGAGAGCAACGCCCCGGCAGCGGAAGCCCCGGCGGAGAACGCCGCGGAGAGCAACGCCCCGGCAGCGGAAGCCCCGGCGGAGAACGCCGCGGAGAGCAACGAACCAGAGGGCAACGAACCGGAGAGCAGTGCCCCGGCAGCGGCGCCCCGCCCGGCGCCCTCCCCGGCTGCTTTTGCCTCCCGCCCCAAGCCCGCTGCCGCACCTGCCGCAGCACCGGTCGCACCAGCGCCGTCCACTTCGCTGGCGGAAGCCTCGAAATGGGGACGCGTTGAGGGCGACGGACACGTTTTCCTGACCATCGACGGCGCCGAGCACCCTGTCGGCCAGTACCCGGACGTCAGTGACGACGAAGCCCTGGCGTACTTTGCCCGGAAATACGACGACGTAGTGGCCCAGATTGTGCTGCTCGAGCAGCGCGTCAGCTCCAAGGCCCCGAGCACCGACATGCAGAAGACCGTCACGCACCTCCGCGAACAGCTGGCCGAGCGGAATATGGTGGGCGACCTCCGGTCCGCGGAGGCGCGCCTCGACGAGCTCTCCACCCAGATTGCTGAGCTGGAAAAGGCGGAAAAGGCTGAGCACGAGGCCGTCCGCGCCTCCGAGCTCGCCGCACGCGAGGCGATCGTTGCCGAAGCAGAGCAGATTTCCGGCCAGGACCCGGCCCAGACGCAGTGGAAGACCTCCAGCGCCAGGATGAACGAACTCTTCGAGAGCTGGAAGACTGCCCAGAAGAGCGGAGTCCGGTTGGGACGCAGCAACGAGGACGCCCTGTGGAAGCGCTTCCGTGCTGCGCGCACCGTCTTTGACCGGCACCGCCGTGCCTACTTCTCACAGCTGGACAGCAACAACTCCGCTGCCAAGTCGGCCAAGGAAAAGCTGATCGCCGAAGCGGAAGCGCTGTCCACCTCCACCGACTGGGGTTTCGCCGCCGGCGAGTACCGCCGCCTGATGGACCAGTGGAAGGCCTCCCCGCGCGCCAGCCGGAAGGACGACGACGCCCTGTGGGCACGGTTCCGGGCCGCCCAGGACGTCTTCTTTACAAACCGCCAGTCCGCTAATGACGAGATCGACCAGGAGTACGCGGCAAACCTCACGGTCAAGGAAGCCCTCCTGACCGAGGCCAACGCGATCCTCCCCGTGAAGGACCTCGGGGCCGCTAAGAAGGCCCTGCAGTCCGTTCGGGACCGCTGGGAAGAGGCCGGCAAGGTCCCCCGGGCAGACATGGGACGCATTGAAGCCGGACTGCGCAAGGTTGAGGACGCAGTGCGCCACGCTGAGGAAGAACAGTGGCAGCGGTCCAACCCTGAACGGAAAGCACGCACCAACAGCGCCCTCTCCCAGCTGGAATCCGCCATCGCCGGGCTGCAGGACGACCTCGCCAAGGCCGAGAAAACCGGCGACCAGCGTCGGATCAAGGCCGCGCAGGAAGCCCTTGAAGCACGGCAGGCGTGGCTTGACCAGATCCAGCGTTCGGCCAGCGAGCTGTCCTAGGCTTATCGGTCGGCCCATACACGCCGCCACTTACTCCAGGCCCGGCCCCGGTTATCCACATATCCGGTGCCGGGCCTGTGCCTGTTAAGCGCAGGCGCGGCAGGATGGGTGGATGGCGAATCCATCAACTCCTCCCTCCGCCAAGGACCATGTCCAGGGCGGAGAAGCAGCACCCCGTTTTCCTGAGTTGTACGCCCCTGGCATGCCTTTTGCGTCGCCGGAGCTGCAATCCTTGGCCTCGGACGGCCTGCTGGAACGTTTCCATCAGCACGGCTACACGTTGCCCGGTGCCACAGCCTCCCCGCAGTTGCGGGCACGGGCTGCAGCGGGGGCCGTCCCCGCGGCTGTCCGCCAGCGGGTAGTCGCGGGCCGTATGACAGCGGCATGGATTTACGGCTGCGCGGGCGAACCGGACCGGATTGCCCTCCTGGTGGACGCGAAGCGGCGGGTTTCAAGCCTCCGGAACACCAGGGGCTGCACCCTGCACGAGGTGAGGCTTGGTCCCTTTGACGTCGTCAGCCTCGGCGGCCTGATGGTCTCCAGTCCCCTGCGGACTGCCCTTGATGTCGCCATTCATGTGGAGGCCGAACGCGCCATTCCCACGCTTCAGGGGCTGCTCGCCCGCCCGCAGAACGATGTGCGCCTGCGTTTGCTGGTACTTGCCATCGAGGCCAGCCCCCGCGTTCCCCATAAGAAAGCAGCGCTGGAGAAGTTGGCCATGCTAGCTCCGGCGCTTGTTCCCGGTGGTGCGGTAGACGTCGAAAACCCCGTCAATGCGACGGACGGCACTAAGGACGTGGTGCAGATACTTGGGGTCCCCCATCTCGAAGGCGAACTTTGAGATGGCCACCCGGTCCGTGGAGGTATGGACGCTCGCTGCGAGGATGTTCACGTGGTTTTCGGACAGCACACGCGTCACGTCGGACAGCAGGGATTTGCGGTCCAGCGCCTCCACCTGAATTTCCACCAGGAACACGCTGGACTGCGTGGGCGCCCAGTCCACGTCAACGATCCGGTCCGGCTGGTCCTTCAGGTCCGAGATGTTGGTGCAGTCGGTGCGGTGTACTGACACCCCCGAGCCCCTGGTCACGAAGCCGAGGATGGGATCCGGCGGCACAGGAGTGCAGCAGCGGGCAAGCTTCACCCAGACGTCACCGACGCCGCGGACCACAACGCCTGAATCGGAGAACCGTGCCTTCGTTACCTGGGTGGGGACGCTGACTTCGGTGATGTCGTCGTCGGTGCTTTCGTTGCCGCCGAGACTTTCGACGAGCTTCTCCATGACCGACTGCGCGGAGGTGTGGCCGTCGCCAACGCCGGCGTACAGGCCGGAAATGTCAACGTACTTGAATTCCTGCGCTACTGCGGCCAGGGCCTCGTGCGTCATCAGGCGCTGCAGGGGAAGATTCTGCTTCCGCATGGCCCGGGTCAGCAGTTCCTTGCCGCGGTCGATCGCCTCTTCACGGCGTTCCTTGCTGAACCACTGCCGGATCTTGTTGCGGGCCCTGGCACTCTTGACGAAATGCTGCCAGTCCTGGCTGGGTCCGGCGCCTTCGGCCTTGGAGGTGAAGATCTCCACCCAGTCGCCGTGGTTCAACTCGCTGTTGAGCGGAACCAGCTTCCCGTTGACCCGGGCGCCGATGGTCCGGTGCCCCACCTCGGTATGGACGGCATACGCGAAGTCCACCGGAGTAGATCCAGCCGGCAAGGCCATGACCTCACCCTTGGGCGTGAAAACGAACACCTCACGGGCGTTGATCTCGAACCGGAGCGAGTCAAGGAACTCGCCAGGATCCGACGTTTCCTGCTGCCAGTCCACCAGCGACCGCAGCCAGCCCATGTCGCCGTCGCGGGGGCTGCCCGGGCCCACGGCAGTCCGGTTGGGCTGGTCCTTGTACTTCCAGTGTGCCGCCACGCCGTATTCGGCGCGGCGGTGCATCTCGTGGGTCCGGATCTGAATTTCCACCGGCTTGCCGCCCGGGCCGATCACGGTGGTGTGCAGCGACTGGTACATGTTGAACTTCGGCATCGCGATGTAGTCCTTGAACCTGCCGGGCAGCGGGTTCCACCGCGAGTGCATGGTACCAAGGGCTGCGTAACAGTCCCGGACGGAGTCCACCAGGACACGTACACCCATGAGGTCGTTGATGTCGTCGAAGTCCTTGTCGCGGACAATCATCTTCTGGTAAATCGAGTAGTAATGCTTGGGACGGCCCGTGATGGTCGCCTTGATGCGGGCAGTGCGGAGGTCTTCCGTGATCTGGTCGCGGATGACGCTCAGGCTCTTCTCCCGCTCAGGGGTCCTGTCCCCCACCATGCGGACAATCTCTTCGTACACCTTCGGGTACAGCGCCGCGAAGGAGAGGTCTTCCAGTTCCCACTTGATGGTGTTCATACCCAGGCGGTGTGCAAGCGGGGCAAAGATTTCCAGCGTTTCCCGGGCCTTGCGGGCCGAAGATTCGGCGGACACAAAACGCCACGTGCGGGCGTTGTGAAGCCGGTCCGCCAGTTTGATCATGAGGACGCGGATGTCCTTGGCCATGGCCACGACCATCTTGCGCACGGTCTCGGACTGCGCTGCTTCCCCGAAGCTGACCTTGTCCAGCTTGGTCACGCCGTCAACGAGCATGGCCACTTCAGGCCCGAAATCGCGCTTCAGGTCGGCAAGGGTGTACGGGGTGTCCTCGACGGTGTCGTGCAGGAGAGCCGCCGCCAGGGTTGTCCCGCTCAGGCCCAGTTCGGCAAGGATGGTGGCCACCGCAACAGGGTGGGTGATGTAGGGATCGCCGCTCTTGCGCTTCTGCCCCCGGTGGCTTTGCTCCGCCACGTCGAAAGCGCGCTGGATCAGGTCAAAATCCTCTTTGGGATTGTTGGCCCTGACCGTCCTCAGCAGCGGCTCGAGGATGGGCGAATAATTGGCCGCGCCGCGTCCTGTCAGCCGGGCAAGCCTGGAGCGGGTGCGCTCCCTACGGCCCGGGAACGTGGGGCGGGACCCGGAGTTGTCCACGGGAACCAACGAACCCGGACGTGCGGAAGCAGCCGCACCGGTCTGCAGACCGGAAGGACTTTTATCTCCCTGTGCCGTTGGCACCGACGCCGAACGTTCTTCCAATGAAGCACCCCTCACCACCGTTTAATTACTTCAGTCTATTCCTCCGCCGGGGGACTTTTTAAACCGGCCCTTAAAACAGGACGGGCCGGGCCGTGTCAAGGTTCTGACACGGCCCGGCCCGGCACCAGCGGCTTAGGTTTGGGCCGGCTCCACCGCCGTTGCTCCAGACCTGGAAGCAGCCTCGGCACGGCGGTGCTCCACCCGCTTGGCCTGCCTGACCAGATCGGGCTCGTTCTGGCGCAGCCAGGCGTACATGGGGGCCGCGACGAAAATCGTGGCTGCGGTGCCAATCAGGATGCCGACGAACAGCGCAAGAGATAGGTCGCGCAGGGTTCCCGCGCCCAGCAGGCCCGCACCAATGAACAGGATGGCACCCACGGGGAGGATCGCCACCATCATGGTGTTGATCGAGCGGACCAGGGTCTGGTTCACCGCCAGGTTGACTTCCTCAGCAAAAGTGCGCCGGGTTGAGGCGTCCAGGTCCGCGGTATTCTCGCGGATCTTGTCGAACACCACCACCGTGTCGTACAGCGAGTAGCTGAGGACGGTCAGGAACCCGATAATGGCGGACGGGGTGACTTCGAAGTCGCTGAGGGCGTACACCCCTGCCGTGACGAACATCGTGACCACCATGCCGGCGATTGCCGAGAGTGACATCTTCCAGGTGCGGAAGTACAACGCCATCAGCACCGCGGCCAGGAGCACAAAAATCACCAGGCCGATCAGTGCCTGCTTGGTTACGTCTGCACCCCACGTCGGACCCACGAACGTTGACGTCACTTCGTTGTCCGTGACGCCGTACGCCGCGGTCAGGCCCTCCTTGATGCGAAGGGTTTCGTCGTCGGTCAGTTTGTCGGTCTGGATCCGCATGGTGGTCCCGGCCACGTTGGCTACGCGCGGAACGCTGCCCTCCACCACATCCGTGACGGCCTTTTCGCCCAAGGCCGCGTCAGTCGTCTGGACGTTTGAGACGGTGAACTCGGACCCGCCGCGGAACTCGATGCCGAGGTTGAAGCCGCCCTTGGCCACGGGAATCAGGATGGACAGGGCAACGGCAACCGCCGCAATGATGAACCAGATCTTCTTGGCGCCCACAAAGTTGTAGGAGCGTTTGCCTGTGTAGAGCTCGTTGCCGAAATTCGCGAAGCTTGGCATTACTTGTTCTCCTTCGCTGCAGACTTGGAGGAGCCTGCGAGCTGCTCCTGCTTCTGCGCCATCCGGCGTTCGGCAATGGTCATCCGGCGCTCTGCCTCGGCCGCGGCACCGGCATTCTTGGTGCGTACCACGGCGGCAGGCTTGTCTTCGGGCGTACGGATTCGGCCTGCACCACGGTAGAGCGGCACGGCGCCCAGACGCTTGGGGTCGAGGCCGGACAGCCGGTGGCCTTCACCAAAGAACCTGGTGCGTGCCAGCAACTGCAGGGTGGGGTGCGTGAACATAAACACCACAATGAGGTCGGCGATGGCCGTGAGGCCAAGGGTGAAGGCAAAACCACGGACGTTGCCCACCGCTACGAAGTACAGGACCAGGGCTGCAAGGAGGTTGACGGCCTTGGAAGCCAGGACGGTGCGCTTGGCCCGCTTCCAGCCGTTTTCGACGGCGGACACCAGGCCGCGTCCCTCACGGAGCTCATCGCGGATGCGCTCGAAGTAGACGATGAATGAGTCTGCCGTCTGGCCGATGGCGACGATGATGCCGGCCACTCCGGCCAGGGACAACCGGTAGTTTTCGGTCCAGCCCAGGATGGCGATGGCGAGATAGGTCAGTATGCCGGCCACCACCAGCGAGGCAATGGTCACGAAGCCGAGGGCCCGGTACTGGAAGAGCGAGTACACCACCACCAGCAGCAGGCCGATCACGCCCGCGAGGAGGCCCATGCGCAGCTGTTCGCCACCGAGGGTGGCAGAGATCTGCTGCTCACTCTGGATCTCGAAGCTGATGGGCAGGGCGCCGAAGCGGAGCTGGTCGGACAGGGCCTTGGCGCTCTGTTCCGTGAAGCCGCCGGTAATCTGGGGCCGGCCGTCAGTAATGACGGCAAGCGAGCGGGGCGCGGAGATCACCTGGTCATCCAGCACAATGGCGAACTGGGCCTTGGGGTCGTTTCCGGTATCGCCGCCGGCAGCCACGTAGAACTGGTTCAGGCGTTCGGTGACCTCTTTGAACTTGGCGGTGCCTTCGTCGTCGAACTGGATGTTGACGGCCCACTCGTTAGTGACGGCGCCCTGTGCGCCCTGCTGGAGCTGGAAGGAGGACGTGACGATGTTGCTGCCCTTGACCTCTACCGGACCGAGGATGTACTTGATGGCCGGGTTCGTTCCGGAGGCGGGCTCACAGGTCACCAGCGGCTTGGCCGGATCCGAGCGTTCCTGCTCGTCCTGGGACGGGTTGTCGCAGTCAAGGGCTTCGAACTGGCGGTAGATTTCCGGCGTGATCCAGTTGGTGTCGCTGCTGTTGGCGGGTTCCGCCGTCGGCTTAGGCAGTTGGTCCTCGGGAGCCCGCGACTCCTCCGGGACGGGTGCGCCCGCACCGTTGAGGAGGACCGGGCGGAAGTTCATGTCCGCGGAAGCCTGGATGAGGTCGCGCGTCTGGCTTGAGGGGGTGCCTGGAAGGCTGACCACCACGTTGCGCCCCGACTGGGTGCTGATCTCTGCTTCAGCGACGCCGGAACCGTCCACGCGCTGGCGGATGATGGCCACAGCCTGGTTGAGCTGTTCTTCGTTGATGTCCGAACCGCCCTCGACCTTCGGCGCCAGAATCATCTGGGTGCCGCCTTCGAGGTCCAGCGCCAGCTTCGGCGCCCAGCTCGCCTGTCCGGCCATGGTGCCGCCGGCAAGGACAGCAGTCAGCACGGCGAGGATTACGCCGAGCCAGACCAGGACCCTGAGGCCCGGTTTCTTAAGGCCAGTTCGTGCCATTGTTGATCTTTCTCTTATTCACGGAGGAACCGCCGGTGCATGCTTGGTGCCGGCACCGGCGGCGATCCGCAGCCGTAGAGGTGTTGTGTAGAACCAGCGGGACTAGTTGTCCTTCTTGCCCTCGTCATTGAGTCGCTTCAGGGTCTCGTCCGGGGTCTCCACTGACGCGGACTGGGTGCCGGTTTCGCGGGCGGTGAGGGATGAAGCGTCATCCGGCACGGCGGGCACAGCCGGTGCGTCCTCGTCGGAAACCGCGACGGGCTCCACGATCTTGGTGACGGCCTGGCGGTGCACCGTGGCGAGGTTGCCCGGGGAGAGTTCCAGGGTGACCTTGTTCTCGACGTCGTCCATGTCGACGATGCGGCCGAAAAGACCGAAGCTGGTCATGACCTCAACGCCCGGAGCGAACTGCGATTGGAGTTCAGCCTGCTGCTGCTGCGTCTTCTTGTTGCGGCGGAACATCATGAAGATGAACACGCCAAGCATGACGAAGAGGAGTATTGACATTAGATCCAAGGGAGAAATCCGTTCTATTGCGTGCCTGGCCGGTTACCGGCGACGTCCGATGAGTTCCGTCCGCTGGCCGGACTGGCGGACAGAAAACCTGACGGATTTCCTTCTCCGCCGGAGCAGCCGCATTCTGGTGGCTGCAGGAACAAAGACCCGAACGTGCCGAGCGTCATACCAGTCTAAAGGGAAAAGCTGAAGGGAGCCTGTTATTGGCTCTGCGGGGCCCAGTCTTCCTTGCCGTCAGCGTCGTCGCCGGCCGTTTCGAACAGGTCCAGCGGCTCCTGCCCGAAGACCCCGGCAGGGATGGCGTAGCCAAGGTGGGTCCAGGCGGGGGCCATGGCGATCCGGCCCCGAGGAGTGCGGCCCAGGAGTCCCTCGCGGACCAGGAAGGGTTCGGCCACCGTTTCCACGGTCTCGGTTTCTTCGCCGACGGCGATGGCCAGGGTGGACAGCCCGACAGGGCCGCCGCCGAACTTGGTGATCAGCGCCTCCAGGACTGACCGGTCGAGCCTGTCCAGTCCTTTTTTGTCCACTTCGTACATATCCAGCGCAGCTGACGCCGCCCGCGCGTCGATCTGTTCGATGCCGTGGACCAGCGCCCAGTCGCGTACCCGCCGCAGCAACCTGTTGGCGATGCGGGGCGTGCCGCGTGAACGGCCGGCGATTTCGCTGAAGCCGGCGGAATTGACCTTGAGGTCCAGCAGACCCGCGGAGCGCCGCAGGACGAGCTCGAGCTCGGCGACGGAATAGAACTCAAGGTGCCCGGTGAAGCCGAAGCGGTCGCGCAGCGGCCCGGGCAGGAGGCCGGCGCGGGTCGTAGCGCCAACAAGGGTGAACGGCGGAAGTTCAAGCGGAATCGCCGTGGCACCGGCTCCCTTGCCCACCACGATGTCCACACGGAAGTCCTCCATGGCCATGTAGAGCATTTCTTCTGCCGGCCGGGACATGCGGTGGATCTCGTCCAAAAACAGGACCTCGCCCTCCGACAGGGAGGAGAGGATGGCCGCCAGGTCTCCGGCGTGCTGGATGGCGGGGCCGCTGCTGATCCGCAGCGGGGCGTTCATCTCGGACGCAACGATCATGGCCAGCGTGGTCTTGCCGAGGCCGGGCGGGCCGGAGAACAGCACATGGTCCGCGCTCCGGCCCCGCATCCGGGAGGCCTGCAGCACCAGGGAAAGCTGCTTGCGGACCCGGTGCTGGCCCACGAAGTCGTGCAGGTTCTTGGGCCGGAGGGCGGCCTCGATGGCGCGCTCCTCCGGCTCCTCCCCTGCGGCCACCACTGACGGTTCAACCACGGCTGCCTACGCGGTTGCCGGCGCGGGCCCCGTCCTGGCCCAGCCAGCGAAGGGTGGTCCGCAGGATCTCCGGGACATTGCCGCGGAACGAGACCTCGGGATCATCGGCCAATGCCTTGTCGATACTTGCCGACGCGTCCTTTTCGGACCAGCCGAGGCTGGTCATGGCCGCGACCACTTGGGGCTTCCAGGCAGCCTCTGCAGGGGTGGGCGCGCTGGCCGTGCCACCGGTGCCGTGCGGAACCAGCTTTCCTGCGAGTTCCAGGACGATCCGGCCGGCGACCTTGGGCCCGATACCGGGCACCTTGGTGAACGTTTTGCTGTCCCCGGTATGTGCAGCCACCCGGATAGCTTCCGGGTCATGGACAGCGAGAACCGCCAGGGCAAGCCGCGGCCCCACCCCGCTGACACTGAGCAGGACATCGAAAACTTCCCGCTCGTCGTCGGACGCGAAACCGAAGAGGGTCAGCGAATCCTCCCGGACGATCAGGGAGGTAAAAAGCTGCCCCTCCTCGCCCGTGCGGAGCCGGCTGAGGGTCTGCGGCGTGGCGTTGACGCTCATGCCCGCGCCATTGAGGTCGATGACGGCCGTGGACAGGCCAACGTGCGCTACGGTTCCGCGGAGGAAACTGATCAAGGGCCTGGCTCCTGTTTACTGCCGGGCTCCAGGAATTGGACCGGCGATCCGAACATATCTACGAATACCCTAGCAAGCAGCCAGGACAATCAGCGTGCGCGCCGCACCTTCGCTTCGGCTTCAGCCCACGCTCTTTGGGCCGGCGTGAGCGAAGAACTGCCGGGCCCGGTGGTGGCAACGGCCGCGCCGCTGCCGGCGCGCCAGGCATGCGTGATGGCCAGCGCCAGGGCGTCCGCCGCGTCGGCCGGGCGCGGCGGCGCGTCCAGCCGCAGGATCTTGGTAACCAGCTTGGTTACCGCATCCTTGTTGGAGGATCCGCTGCCGGTAACTGCGGCTTTGACTTCCGACGGCGTGTGCAGTGCCACCGGGATCCCGCGCCGCGCGGCAGCGGCGATGACCACGCCGGACGCCTGGGCCACCCCCATCACGGTGCTGACGTTCAGCTGGGAGAAGACACGCTCGACGGCGAGCACCTGGGGCTCGTAACGGTCCAGCCATTCGTCGATTGCCAGCGCGATCACCAGGAGGCGCTGGTCCAGCGTTTCGTCCGGAGAGGTCCCGACCACCCCAACGGCCACCATGGTGGCACGCCTGTTCCGTTCGACGTCCACCACGCCGATGCCGCAGCGGGTCAGTCCGGGGTCAACCCCCAGTACGCGCAGCGTCACGGGCGTCCGGTTTCAGCATGCAAGGCCGGGCGTCACTCGGATTCCAGGGCAGCCTGGACTTCGTCGCTGAGGTCGGCGTTGCTGTAGACGTTCTGCACGTCGTCGAGGTCTTCGAGGGCGTCTGCGAGCTTCAGGAACTTGCGGGCGCCGTCGACGTCGAGTTCCACCTGCATGGAGGGGACAAACTCCACCTCGTCGGTGTCGTACTCGATGCCGGCTTCGTTGAGTGCCTCGCGGATGGCCTGCAGGTCACCCGGTTCGGAGTGGATCTCGAACGTTTCCCCGTTGTCCTTGACTTCCTCCGCGCCGGCGTCCAGGACTGCCATCAGGACGTCGTCCTCGCTGAGGCCGTTCTTGGGCAGGTTGACAACGCCTTTGCGGGCGAAGAGGTAGCTCACGGATCCGGGGTCGGCGATGGTGCCGCCGTTGCGTGAGATGGCCAGGCGCACCTCGGAGGCGGCACGGTTCTTGTTGTCCGTGAGGCACTCGACCAGCAGCGCGGAGCCCTGCGGGCCGCGGGCTTCGTACATAATTTCCGTGTAGTCAACCACTTCACCGGTGAGGCCGGCGCCGCGCTTGATGGCACGGTCGATGTTGTCGTTGGGGACCGAGGTCTTCTTCGCCTTGGTGACGGCAAGTTCCAGGCCGGGGTTGCCGGCGAGGTCCGGGCCGCCCATCCGGGCTGCAACTTCGATGTTCTTGATCAGCTTGGCGAACGACTTGGCGCGGCGGCTGTCAATGATCGCCTTCTTGTGCTTGGTCGTCGCCCATTTGGAGTGGCCTGACATGCTTTACGCTTCTCCTCTGATCATGCGGATAAAAAGTTCATGTACGCGTTTTTCCCCGGTCACTTCCGGATGGAAGGAGGTGGCCAGCAACTGGCCGGAACGCACTGCAACAATTCTAGCCGTCCCGGGCAGCGGGACCGCGTGGGAGGCGTGCTCCGGATCCGCCGGTTCCACCTGGGCAAGGATCTCCACGTCCGGGCCGACGCGTTCCACCCAGGGGCCCCGGATGAAGACGGCGTGGACCGGAGGAACACCGGTTTCGGTGGCGCTGAAATCGAGTCCCTTGAAGTCAAGGTCCGTTTCGAAGGACTCGCGCTGCCGGCCGAACGCGTTGCGCCGGACGGTGATATCAAGTCCGCCGAAGGTCTGTTGCGGAGCTCCGGCGAGGTCTGTGGCTGGATCAGCGATGTCCGCGGCGAGCAGGATCATGCCGGCACAGGAACCGTAAACGGGCAGGCCCTCTGCAATCCGCTCCCGAAGGGGTCCCGCGAGGTCGAAGGCGCGGGCGAGCTTGTCGATCGCGGTGGATTCACCGCCAGGAATGATCAGCCCGTCCAGGCCGTCCAGTTCCTTTGGACGGCGGATCCCGACGCCCTCGGCTCCGGTTGCTTCGATGGCATGGAGGTGCTCGCGGAAGTCACCTTGAAGCGCCAGCACGCCGATCCGCAGGCCCGAGCCCACGCGCGCGGAAGCAGCTGAAGGGGAATTTGTCATCCATCCAGCATACGGGGCGCGGCCTTCCCGACCGGCGCCGGAGACCCGCCCCGACGGCCCTTGCATGCCGTTGCTGGGATATATTCGAAGCATGCTCTACTTCAGTGTTCCGCTCGGCAAGCTGGTCCGCCGGGTGTCCCGGCTACGGGGCGGCGGCTCTGCCCTGCCCGGGCTGGTGGTCGAAAAAATCGATCCCGGCTTCATGCGGCGGACCCTCACCACGCTGCCCCACGGCGTGGCCGTGGTCAGCGGTACCAACGGCAAAACAACCACCACCAAAATGGTGGTGGAGCTGCTGGAGAGCCAGGGGCTGAAGGTTTTCACCAACCGCACCGGCAGTAACTTCACGAGGGGCGTCGCCGCCGCACTGCTGGGTGAAGTGGACTGGCGGGGCCGGCTCGATGCCGACGTCGCCGTCCTGGAGCTCGACGAGGCCCACGCCGTGCACTTCGTCAACAGCGTCCCGCCCCGTTACTGCCTGCTCCTGAACGTCCTCCGCGACCAGCTGGACCGGTTCGGTGAGATCGACAAGACGGCCCAGCTGCTCCAGCACATCGCCGCCAAGACCACCGGAACAGTGGTGCTGAACCGGGAGGACCCCCGCGTCGCCAGGATCGCCAGCACCCTGACCGGGCAGGACGTCAAGTACTTCGGCCTGGACGATTCGCTGCTGGGCACCTTCCCCAACGACGACGACATGCGCGCCGCTCCCGGAAGTCCCGCTCCGGCGGGCCTTCCCGAGAAGCCTGCCGCCGACGTCGTCCTCCGCAAAGTGGGTGCGGACACCGCCGAATTTGAGTACGACGGCGTCACGGTCACCACCGGGATGAAGCTTCGCGGCGTCTACAACATCTTCAATGCGGCGGCGGCACTGACCCTGGCCCGCAGCATTTGCGGCGGTGGCGCAGCCACCGCCGACCACGACACCCTGCTGGCCGCACTCGCCCAGGTTGCGCCTGCCTTCGGCCGCGGGGAAAGCCTCACGGTCGATGGGCAGCCCCTAGACCTGGTCCTGGTCAAGAACCCCAGCGGGTTCCGGCTTGGCTTGAAGTCCTTCCCCGCCCGCGGCTATGCCACCATGATTGCCATCAACGACAACTACGCCGATGGCCGGGACATGTCCTGGCTGTGGGATGTGGAATTCGACTCCCTGCGAGAGGGCGGAGTGGACCAGCTCACCGGCTCCCGCGCCTACGACATGGCCTTGCGCCTGCAGTACGACGACGTGCGGATCGGCGGGGTCGAGCCCGAGATTACGCCTGCCCTTGCCTCCTTTATTAGGGAAGCCCAGGGCAAGCCGAAGCGCATCTTCTGCACCTACACAGCCATGCTGGCCATCCGCCGCGAGCTGTCCAAAATCACCACCGTGGAGGTTGTCTCTTGAGCCAGTCAGGCGCGGATCCTGCAACGGATAGCTCCGCGAGCAAGGGCACCATCCGGATAGTCCAGCTCTACCCCCGCGACATGAACATCTACGGCGACTGGGGCAACGCCCTGGTCCTTCAGCAACGCATCAGATGGCACGGTTACACCCCGGAACTGCTCGAATACAACGTTGGTGATCCCTTCCCAAAGGACGTGGACATCATCGTGGGCGGCGGCGGCCAGGACAGCGGCCAGCTGGTCATCCAGGACGACCTGCAGGCACGCGCGGGAGCGCTGAAGGACCTGGCTGAGGACGGCGCGCCGATGCTGGTCATCTGCGGGCTGTACCAGCTTTTCGGACGGTTCTTCAAAACGCGCACCGGAGCAGTAATTCCCGGCATCGGCATTCTTGACGTGGAAACCCACGGCACTGAGGAGCGCCTGATCGGCAACGTCAAGGTGGCTACGCCCGAGTTCGGCGAGGTGCTGGGTTACGAGAACCACAGCGGGCAGACCACGCTCGGCAACGGGGTGCGGCCGCTCGGCACGGTAGCCAAAGGGACAGGAAACAACAGCAGCGACGGCCACGAAGGTGCCCGGTACCGCAACATCGTGGCGAGCTACCTGCACGGGTCGTTGCTGCCGAAGAATCCAGCCATTGCCGACTTCCTGATCCGGACGGCGGCCGAGCGGAAGTACGGCACATTCCAGCCCGGCCACCCGGATGACCATTACGCGGAACTGGCGAGGGAACACGCGGCGCGCCGCCCGCGCTGACTGGCACAGCGTCGAGCGGCCGACGGCGGCCCGCACCTTTTGGCGGCCAGGCTTAGGGTTCGCGGGTTATCAGGAGTTCGTGGGCACCCGCTGCCCCCGCACCGCGGGATTCCACCACCGTGCTGGTCCGCTGCCTGGTGGCGATGTCCTCCTCGGGACCGGCACACTGTCCCTGCGGCGCATCAGCGGCGACGGAACACCAGCGGTACGGGTCGCGGACAATCACCGATGGCGCCCACGCCAGGTCTGTGGCCGACCACTTTCCTGACACGTCCTGGCCAAACTGCGCCCTCACCAGCAGGCCCTCGTTATTGACCACGTACCAGGGAGACAGCTCCGTGACGCCGTTGCCCAGGCCGTACACAATCCAGGTGCCTTTGTAGTTTTCGATGGGCAGCACCGAGTGGGTGTGGTGGCCATAGACCAGGTTGAACTGCCGGCTGTCCACCAGGGCACGCGCCACCTCCTCCTGCTGGGCGTTCGGTTCGCTGGCGTACTCATCACCCGCGTGCATGGCGGCCAGGACAATGTCCGCCCCCAACGTCCTTGCCTTTTCGGCCTTGGCAATCATGGATGCGGTGTCCAGCATGTCCACCTGCCAGGGATATTCAGGGACCAGTCCGTTGAGCCCGTACGTGGCTTGGATAATGGCGACTTTTGCTGCCGCCGTCTGCATGATGAGGATGCCGTGGGATTCGCTTTCAGTCCGGTAGGAGCCTGTGTGTTTAAGGCCGGCAGCATCCAGGGCGTCCAGGGTGCGCAGCAGCCCGTCGGTGCCACGGTCAATGGTGTGGTTGCTGGCGGTGGTGCAGGCCTGGTACCCCACGTCCTTGGACGCGGTGATGATCTGGGGCGGAACATTGAACGACGGGTACGCAGAAAACGGACCGTCCGGGCCGGCCACCGGCGTCTCCTGGTGGCAGATGGCGAGGTCGCTGTTGTTGATGTACCTGCGTTGCCCTTCCAGGAGTGGCCCAAAATCCATGCCCGGCTTGCCGGCGGCTGCGGCGTCCTGCTGCGCCTGTTGCCAGAGTTGGGTGTGGATCAACATGTCGCCGGTGACCAGCACGGTGGTGCACCGGACCATTGGGCAGGCCGGGCCCTTACCCGGCGTGGGTGTGGGGGTGGGTCTAGGTGTGGCTGTGGGGCTAGGGGCAGGACCGGTGTCCGTGAGCGACGCGATGCCCGAACCCGGACTCTGTGGAGCAGACTCCGCCGTCCGCAGCGGCTGCCCGTCCTGTTCCGCCACGAGGCCGCAGCCTGCCAGCACAGCAGCCGCGACCAAGGCCACTGTCGTGGACCCGGCACGCGAGGCAGCACCTCGCCAGGTAATCCCCATAGCGGTCATTCTAGGCAACGCCCACGGACGCCACGAGCATTTGAGGGACGTTGAGAAGGTGCGGCCTGTGTGGAAGATTTACCTCATGACAAACCCCCTGCTCACTCCGAGCATGCTCCCGTTCGCACTGCCCCCGTTCGTTCGTGGACATAGAGGCATCCCACTATGCCCAGGCGGCTGAGGCAGGATTCGCGGAGCACTTGGCCGAAGTCCAGGCGATCGCGGAGAACAGTGATCCCGCCACGTTTGAGAACACGGCAGTGGCGATGGAACGCTCCGGCCAATTGCTCCAAAGGGCTGCTGCGGCGTTCTTCACCCTGGTCTCTGCCGACGCGTCTGACGAAATCCAGGACCTGGAAACCCAGCTTTCACCGCGCTTTGCAGCCCACCAGGACGAAGTGTTCCTGAACCGGGCCCTGTTCGAGCGCTTCGCTGCCATCGATTCAACGGGTCTTGATCCGGAGTCGGCACGTCTGGTGGATGAGTATCTGAAGGAGTTCCGGCAGACAGGCATTCAGCTGGACGGTCCCGGGCAGGAGCGGCTGCGGGAGCTCAATGCCGAGCTCTCCAGGTTGGGAACCGAATTCGGCCAGCGGGTCAAGGAGGGGATGAAGTCCGCGGCCCTGCTGCTGGAGGACCCCGCAGACCTGGCAGGGTTGCCGGCCGACGACATGGCCGCCGCCGCAGAAGCAGCCCGTGCGGCCGGCCATGAGGGGAAGTTCCTCCTGACGCTGATCCAGCCCACCAACCAGCCGGCCCTCGCCGTTTTGGAGAACCGCGACGTCCGGCGGCGGCTGTTTGAAGCCTCCGTGGCCCGCGGGAGCAGCGGCGGAAACCTCGACGTGCTCGAACTCGCCAGGTCCATGGCCGCCCTGCGCGCCGAAAAAGCTTCGCTGCTGGGCTTCGCCAACTACGCCGAACTGGTGGTGGACCGGCAGACAGCACCGGATTTCGAGTCGGTGCAGTCGATGCTGAACCGCATGGCCCCGGCCGCGGTCCGCAATGCGGACCGCGAGGCCGCGGCTCTGTCGGAGGCAGCCGGGCGCGCTTTGGAGCCCTGGGACTGGGCGTTCTACTCCGCGAAGGTCCGGCGGGAAAAGTACGACGTGGACGAGCAGGCCCTCCGGCCCTATTTCGAACTGGACAGGGTCCTGGCCGACGGCGTCTTCTTCGCTGCCACATCCCTCTACGGCATTACCTTCCACGAACGGAAGGATCTCTCCGGTTACCACCCCGACGTGCGGGTCTGGGAGGTCCGGAATGAGGACGGCAGCGCCCTCGGGCTGTTCCTCGGCGATTACTACACCCGTGAATCCAAGCGCGGCGGGGCCTGGATGAACTCCCTGGTGGAACAGTCTGAACTGCTCGGTACCAAGCCAGTGGTCATCAACAACCTAAACATCTCCAAGCCGCCCGCAGGCGAACCGACGCTGCTGACGTTGGATGAGCTGCGGACCACGTTCCATGAGTTCGGGCATGCCCTGCACGGGCTGTTCTCCAGTGTCACCTATCCGCGGTTTTCCGGCACCTCGGTTCCGCGCGATTTTGTGGAGTACCCGTCCCAGGTCAACGAGATGTGGATCATGTGGCCGGAGGTGCTGGCCAACTACGCGAAGCACTACGCCACCGGCGAGCCGCTTTCCCAGGAAATCGTGGACAAACTGAACGAATCACGGCTCTGGGGTGAGGGCTTTGCCACTACCGAATACCTGGGGGCGGCGCTGCTGGACCTGGCCTGGCATGTCCTGGGGAGCAGCGAAATCCCCGAGGATGCACTGGCGTTCGAGGACAAGGCCCTGGCGGCTGCCGGAATCGCCCATGCGCTGATTCCGCCGCGCTACCGCACGGGATACTTCCAGCACGTCTTCGCGGGGGCCGGCTACGCGGCCGGCTACTACTCGTACATCTGGAGCGAAGTGCTGGACGCCGAGACGGTGGACTGGTTTACCGAAAACGGCGGCCTCACCCGGGCTAACGGTGCATGTTTCCGGCAGGAGCTCCTGTCCCGGGGAAACAGCCGCGACCCACTCGAGTCCTTCCGCACCCTCCGGGGCCGCGAAGCAAAACTGGAGCCCCTGCTGAAGCGCCGAGGCCTGGAGTAAACCTCCCCAAGCCCAAAAAGTACGACGCCGGTCCCCCAGCAGAGAAAGGTGAGGAACCGGCGTCGTACATAAAGACGCAAGGCGACCGCTTAGCGACGCCCGGCGCCCCAAAGGCGACCAAAGAGGGCGGAAATTACCAGCCGCGCTCAGCCAGGCGGTGCGGCTGAGGGATCTCGTCGACGTTGATGCCCACCATGGCCTCGCCCAGGCCGCGGGAAGC
Organism: Arthrobacter sp. MDT2-3; assembly: GCF_059090465.1. Taxonomy (NCBI): domain Bacteria; kingdom Bacillati; phylum Actinomycetota; class Actinomycetes; order Micrococcales; family Micrococcaceae; genus Arthrobacter; species Arthrobacter sp. MDT2-3. The sequence continues at coordinate 21,134 of NZ_JBNHFS010000008.1, forward strand.
CTTGGCGATAACGTCGGGGTCGTCGAAGAAGGTGGTGGCCTTAACGACGGCGGCGGCGCGCTGGGCGGGGTTGCCGGACTTGAAGATGCCCGAACCGACGAACACACCGTCGGCGCCGAGCTGCATCATCATGGCAGCGTCGGCGGGGGTGGCGATGCCGCCGGCGGTGAACAGGACCACGGGAAGCTTGCCGGCCGCGGCAACTTCCTTGACCAGTTCGTACGGGGCCTGCAGTTCCTTCGCCGCAACGTACAGCTCGTCCTCGGGCAGGGCTGCGAGCTTGGCGATCTCGGAACGGATCTGGCGCATGTGGCCGGTGGCGTTGGAGACATCACCGGTGCCGGCCTCGCCCTTGGAGCGGATCATCGCCGCGCCCTCGTTGATGCGGCGCAGCGCCTCACCGAGGTTGGTGGCGCCGCAGACAAAGGGAACGGTGAAGTTCCACTTGTCGATGTGGTTGACGTAGTCGGCCGGGGTCAGGACCTCGGACTCGTCAATGTAGTCCACGCCGAGGGACTGCAGGACCTGGGCTTCGACGAAGTGACCGATCCGGGCCTTGGCCATGACCGGCACGGACACGGCGTCGATGATCTTGTCGATCATGTCCGGATCGGACATGCGGGACACGCCGCCCTGGGCGCGGATATCGGCCGGAACGCGTTCCAGCGCCATTACTGCAACGGCACCGGCGTCTTCGGCGATGCGGGCCTGTTCGACGTTGACGACGTCCATGATGACGCCGCCCTTGAGCATCTCAGCCATGCCCCGCTTCACACGGCTGCTGCCCGTGACGCTGTTCGCGGAGGAACCGGCTTCGCTGCTTACATCAGGTGTAGACACAAAAACCCCTATGGGTAGATAGATGACCTTCGCCGGGGGTGCAGGGCGGCACGGAGATGCCATATGTACACACACCGGGTTGCCGGATCCATTGATCGGGCAGTCCTAATACTAGTCTTACCGCGCCCGGCGGGCTTAATTCGTGTTAATCGGCAGGCGATGGTTCAGCGAGTGCCTGGCGGCGTACGGACACCATGCGCTGGATCACGGTGATGAGGCTGGCGAGGGCGAGCAGGATCAGTGTCACCAGCAGCACCACGTGCGGCAGCCCAAGGCCGGTGAATCCGGTCACCACCAGCACGGAAACAAGGCGTTCAGCGCGTTCTGCTATACCGATGTTGGCCGTGAACCCCAGCGACTCCGCCTTTGCCCTGGCGTAGGAGACCACCATGCCAAGGACAAGGCAGACGGTAGCGGACATGGCGATCGGAACATTCGCGCCGCCGGTGAAGAACCAGACGGCCAGGCCGGCGAAAAGGGCGCCGTCGGCGATCCGGTCCAGGGTGGAGTCGAGGAAGTTGCCCCAACGGCTGCCCACCGCTTGCATCCTGGCCATGATGCCGTCCAGGACGTCGGAGAAGATGAACGCGGTGATGAACAGTGTTCCCCACCAGAGCTGGCCCATCGGATAGAAGACGAGGGCTCCCACCACCACACCGGCGGTACCGATGATGGTCACGGCGTCCGGTGAGACGCCGATTCGAAGGAGCCAGCGGGCGAGCGGGGTGAACAGCGCGGTGAAGAACCCGCGGGCGTGCTTATTCAGCATCCGTCTCCCCGGGCCAGGCGTCGGCGACCTGCTGGCGGACCTCGTCAAGGGTCTGCGTGATCGCCTTGGTCTGGGCGATGATGGGGAAGAAATTCCCGTCACCGCCCCAGCGCGGAACAATGTGCTGGTGCAGGTGCGCGGCAATGCCCGCTCCGCCCACCACGCCCTGGTTCATCCCCAGGTTGAATCCGCCCGGGTTCGCTACTTTCCGCAGCACCCGCATGGCGGTCTGGGTCAGCTCGGCGAACTCCGCCGTCTCCTCGACGGTGAGGTCCGTGTAGTCGGGAATATGGCGGTAGGGACAGACCAGGAGGTGCCCCGGATTGTAGGGAAAAAGGTTCAGCACCACGTAGCAGGTCTTTCCCCGGTAGACGATCAGCGCATCTTCATCGGTCCTTGCCGGTCCGACACAGAAGGGACAGTCGTTTTCGTTCTTGAACTGGTGCTGGCCGCCCTTGATGTAAGCCATGCGGTGCGGAGTCCACAGGCGCTGGAAGGCGTCCGGGACACCGGCGAGGTCAAAGTCGTCGGTTACGCCGGCATCGCCTGGATATCCTGCGCCTGTGTTCTCCTGCACGGTGCTGTTCCGTTTCCGCTAGCTGGTCCGGTTACGGACGGCTTCCGTGATCCGCTTGACTGCCTCTGCCACGGGCACGCCGTTGTCCTGGCTGCCGTCACGGAACCGGAACGACACTGCGCCTGCCTCGGCGTCGTCGCCGCCGGCGATCAGCACAAACGGGATCTTGTCCTTGCTGGCAGTGCGGATCTTCTTCGGGAACCTGTCCGACGACGTATCCACCTCGGCCCGGATGCCGGCGGCCTTAAGCTGATCAACGACGTCGAACATGTACTCGTTAAACGTCTCCGCCACCGGGATGCCCACCACCTGGACCGGGGCGAGCCACGCCGGGAAGGCGCCGGCGTAGTGCTCGGTCAGCACGCCCATGAACCGCTCCACCGACCCGAAAAGCGCACGGTGGATCATAACGGGACGCTGGCGGCTGCCGTCGGCGGCCTGGAACTCGAGTTCGAACCGTTCGGGCAGGTTGAAGTCCAGCTGAATGGTGGACATCTGCCAGGTGCGGCCCAGAGCGTCCTTTGCCTGGACGGAGATCTTGGGGCCGTAGAAGGCAGCTCCACCCGGATCCGGTACGAGTTCAAGACCTGATTCCTGTGCCACTTCGGCGAGGGTCCGGGTGGCTTCCTCCCAGGTGGCGTCGTCACCGACGTACTTTTCCGGGTCTTTGGTGGACAGTTCCAGGTAGAAGTCGTTGAGCCCGTAGTCCTTGAGCAGGTCCAGGACGAAGGTCAACGTCTTGGTGAGTTCGTCCTTCATCTGCTCGCGGGTGCAGTAAATGTGGGCGTCGTCCTGTGTCATGCCGCGCACGCGGGTGAGGCCGTGCACCACGCCGGACTTCTCGTACCGGTAGACCGAGCCAAATTCGAACAGGCGCAGGGGCAGCTCACGGTAGGAGCGTCCGCGGGACCGGAAGATGAGGTTGTGCATGGGGCAGTTCATCGGCTTCAGGTAGTAGTCCTGCGCCGGCTTGCGGATGGAGCCGTCGGCGTTGAGCTCTTCATCGACGCGCATCGCCGGGAACATGCCTTCTTTGTACCAGTCCAGGTGGCCCGAGACCTCGTACAGGTGGCCCTTGGTGATGTGCGGCGTGTAGACGAACTCGTAGCCGGCTTCAACGTGGCGCTGCCGCGAGTAGTCCTCCATCTCCTTGCGGATGATGCCGCCCTTGGGGTGGAACACCGGCAGGCCGGAACCGAGCTCGTCCGGGAAGGAGAACAGGTCCAGCTCAGAGCCCAGCTTGCGGTGGTCGCGGCGTTCGGCCTCTGCCAGCCGTTCCTGGTAGGCCTTCAGCGCGTCCTTGGTGGGCCAGGCCGTGCCGTAGATCCGCTGCAGTTGCTGGTTTTTCTGGTTTCCCAGCCAGTATGCGGAGGATGAGCGGGTGAGGGCGAAGGCGTTAGAAATCATCTTGGTGTTGGGCAGGTGCGGACCGCGGCAGAGATCGCACCAGACGGTGGTGCCTTCCTTGCGCTCAACGTTGTCATAGATGGTGATGTCGCCGGCGCCCACCTCGACGTTGACGCCTTCACCGGCTTCGGCGGCTTCGTTTTTCTTGCCCAGGAGTTCGAGCTTGTAGGGCTCGTTTTTCATGGCTTCGCGGGCCTCGTCTTCGGAGACCACACGCCGGACGAACTTCTGGTTCTGGTTGACGATCTTGAGCATCATTTTTTCGAGGGTTTTGAGGTCCTCGGGGGTGAAGGGCTCGGCCACGTCAAAATCGAAGTAGAAACCGTCGGCGATGTACGGGCCGATGCCCAGCTTGGCATCGGGGCGCAGTTGCTGGACTGCCTGGGCCATCACGTGGGCGGTGGAGTGGCGGAGCACATTCAGTCCGTCGGGGGAATCGATGGTGACGCCTTCGACGTCGGCACCTTCCGGAAGTTCCTGGTCAAGGTCCTTCAGTTCGCCGTTGACGCGGGCAACAACAACATCACGGCGCTCAAAGAAGAGTTCCGCACCGGTTGTCCCGGTAGTCACCTTGGTCTCTTCGCCATCGACGAGAAGGGTGATCTGCTGGGCATCTGACACGGGTGTCTCCTATTCAAAGTTAAGGCTTCATAGCTTGTGGCGTACGGGGACCACAGCCAGCCATCGTCAATGCTATCGGTTCAGCAAAGGGCCGACCAACGCGGCGCACGGCAGGCTCAGCCGTTAAATCCCGTGATGGCCAGACTCCGGTTGATTCCATCCAGGGGGTGAGGGCCGTCCGGTGCACCGGTGTCCGAAGGTGGAAATGGCAGGGTTTCAGTACGGCTCAGGTCCCAGGCCATGCTTGCGCTCAGGCTGATTCCCCGCGGGCCTGTCCTGCGTGTGGTGCCGCGAATCAGCAGCAGCCTGGTCCCGAACAGGAGCAGGCCGGCGTTTTCCTGGGCTTCGTGGAAGAAGACAGAATCAATACAGCCGGTGCCGTCGTCAATGCTGATGAACACCACCCTCCTGCCGCCGCGCATGGGAGGCGTCTGGGTGGCTACCCTCACTCCGGCCACCAGTACTTCAGTTCCGTTGCGTAAGCCCAGGAGCTTGTCTGCCGTCGTCACTCCCAATCTGTCCAGCATTGGCCGGTGGCTGTCCATCAGGTGGCTGCTGACGTCCACCGCCATCAAATCCAGCTCCGCCCGTACGTTTTCGATCAGGGTAGGTTCAGGGAGGCCGGGCTTGACGTTGCGCAGTTCCACATCTCCCAGGGGCAGGGACAGCTGCCCCTCGAGAACCTCGACGCCTTTCCGCGTACTGCCTGAGTTCTGAAGCTGCTGCAGGTGCTGGACCAGGTCTGCCCGATTCGCCACCCCGCCCGCCTCGCGGTGCAGGGAATCAAAAGCACCAAGCTGGGCCAGGCGTTTGATACTGGGCTTGCTAAGCCGCGAGCGCGCACGGAGGTCTGCAAGGGAGTCATAAGGCTGGCCTGCCACAATCCTCTTCAATTCTGTGGCAGACAGCCCATAGATACCGTTCAGGCTCAGCCTGATTCCCAGTTTTCCCGCATCGGGCCCCTGCCGGACCCGCTCCACCCTGTATTCGCCCTTGCTGCGGTTGATATCCAGGGGAAGGATGGGAATGCCCAGCCTCCTGGCTTCGGCCACCAGCAATCTTTTGGGGTACATGCCGGGATCGTGTTCCCAGAGTCCGGCCAGGAAGGCTTCGGGATGGTGCGCCTTCAACCAGGCCGACTGGTAGGTGGGCACGGCGAAAGCCGCACCGTGGGCCTTGCAGAAGCCGAAGCTGCCAAAAGCCTTCAGGGTCCCCCAGACGTTGTCCACTACCTCCGGCGAATAGCCTTTCTTCCGGGCTTCCCTGCGGAAGAACTCCTCAACACCCAACTCCAGCACTTCATTGCCCAGTGCACGCCGGAATTCGTCTGCCCGGGCCAGGCCGCAGCCGGTCATCACGTTGAACGTTTTTAGGATCTGCTCATGGAAAACGGTCACCCCATGGGTTTCCGCCAGCACAGGTTTCAGGTCCGGGTGGGGGTACACCTCGGGGGCGAAACCGTGCCGGTGTTCCAGGAAGGGCCGGACCATGTCCGACTTCATGGGCCCGGGGCGGAAAAGCGAAATGTCGATGATGAGGTCGTTGAACTCCCGCGGCGCCATTTTGCCGATCAGCTCGCGCTGCCCGGGAGACTCGATCTGGAAGCAACCGAGGGTGTACGTGCTCCTGATGAGTTCAAAGGTGGGTTCATCATCCAGCGGTATGGCGTTGAGGTCTATCTGCCCGTTTTCTGCAATGTAATCCGGGCCGGTTCCGTCCTGCCCGGCAGGATGGGCCCCGGCAGCCACCACTTCCTGTTTTGAGGGATGGATCCGGATGATTTCCCGGACTGCGAACGCCATGGCGCTTTGCATCCTGACGCCCAGGACATCCAGCTTGAGCATGCCCATGGGGTCCATATCGTGTTTGTCGAACTGGCTCATGGGCAGCCCCAGGCCGCTGGGCTGGACGGGTGTCCTGTCCAGCAGGGTTGCGTCCCCCAGGATCACACCACAGGGATGCATTGAAATATGCCGCGGCAGCCGGTCAAGGCGTTCCGTCAGGTCCACCAGCAGGTCCAGCTGCTGGTTGCCGTGGGTCTCCCGCTGCTCCACCCGGCCGGCAAACTCCCTCAGTTCCGGCTTTTCCTGCAGCGCCTCGCGGAACTTCCGGGCGGAAAACCGCCATAGCTGTTTGGCGATGTCCCCAATGTCGCCATCATCCATTCCCAATGCCATGCCGGCATCCCGCACTGCACCTCTTGCCCGGTAACCGTTCTGCATGCTCATCAGCGTGACCCGCTCCGCGCCGAAGCGCTCGAAGATGCGCCGGTAGACGTTGTGCCGTTCGGCGCTTTCGACATCGATATCGATATCCGGCAGGGTGGCGCGATCCCGGGACAGGAAGCGCTCGAAGATCAGGTCATGCTGCAGAGGGTTTACCTGGCTGACATCGATCAGGTAGTTCACCAGGCTGGAAGCTCCCGACCCGCGGGCCGCTGCCCTTACCCCCATGTCCTGGATCATGCGTGAAACTTCGGCGACGGTGAGGAAGTAGGAGGAGAAGCCCAGGTTCCGGATGATCCCCAGTTCATGGTCAAGGCGTTTCCGCATTTCCTTTTCCCGGCTGCCGTGGATTCCCGGGAACCGCCGCCCGATTCCCGCCTCGCAGCGCTGCACCAGTTCAACGTGCGGGTCCTGGCTGATCCCGATGACAGAAGCCTCCGGCACCACTGGCTGCTTCCAGCCCATGTCGGTTTCGGGGTTTATCCTGCAGAGATCGGCGAGCGCCTCGGTCTGCGCCATGAGCTGTTTAAGGTCCTGGGCACCGTAACCCGCTGCCGCGATGATTTCCTTGCCCAGTTGCAGCATGTGGGCGGCGGACTTCAACCAGCCCTGGCCGTTGGGCTGCAGCAGTGGTTCCTGGGCCAGTTCCGGCAGCGATTTCAGGGTCCGTGCTGAATCCAGCACGTCAGCGGTGGCGGCGCCGTCCTCCGCGCAGTACCTGACGGCGTTGCTGAGGATTGCCGGAACGTTGTGCTCCGCCGCGAGCTTGAGCATCCGGACGGCATGCGAGGTGCTCAGGGGCGCCCCCGGTGCGCTGAGCTGGGAAACGATCTCGGCCACCACTGTTCCGCGGGGCATGGCCTCGAGCCATTGTTTGAAAAGGGTCCGCGGGCGCAGGTACCGGCGGCCGCCCATTGCACGCCCGACGTCGGAGTCCGGCCCAAGGAGCACCATCAGCACTGGTTTGAGGGTCTGGGGGTCCAGAGTGCGGGAGGCAAGCTCTGCCCTGGTCACTGCCACTGGAATGGTTCCGCCGGATTTTCCCGAGGTGCGGGCATGGGCATCTGACACCAGCCGGCACAAAGCACGGTACCCAGCCCCGTTGTTGTTGCCGCGGGCGAGCACCACCACGCGGCCGGCCAGCTGGGTGCGGTGATCGCCATCGTCGTCATACACCGCCAGGTCCACCCCGACGATGGGATCAATACCTGCGGCCATGCACGCCTTGAGGTGCTTGATGGTTCCGTACAGGCCGTCGCGGTCAGTGCAGGCGAGCGCGGTTGCGCCGTCGGCAGCAGCAGCCTGCGCCAGTTCATCAGGCCAGGAAACGCCATAGTGGGCACTGAATGCGGTGGAGACGTGGAGATGGGTGAAACTCATGCTGTTCGTGGGCGCAAGGCGTCGTGGATGCGCAGGAGCCGCCAGCGGCCGCTGCGGATATGGCGGGTGAGGTCAAGGGTGAGCGCCTCGTCCTGCTCCTTGGCCGTGCCGGAACCTGCAGCGGACGGGAGCACCTGGACCCGCCAAATTTCGTGGTCAACAAGCCCGGGCCCGCTCCCCAGCGGGGCACGGCTTTCTTCCGCCCACCACTGGCGGCGTTCGTACCAGCGCACCGGTTCAGCGCAGACGGAATAGGACCGTCCTGCCCATTGAAGGCTCACGGGCTGGCCGTCAGGGTTGCAGGCAACAACCACGGATTCGCTGAACATCGCCATGGGAACCTCCCGACAGGCCAAAGAAACAAGAAGAATTCGAATATGTGTTCGAATGCTTCCAGTCTAAGCCAGCGGCAGGACAAATCCTAGGCGGGGGTGGACGGACCGATCGGCAGGGAGCAGGATTGGTCCATGAGCACCCATGACGCACTCCTCAAGCAGGTCAGCATCAAAGCCCAGGACTCCACACTCGTGGCCACCTTCGACATCGACGGCAACATCCCCGGTTCCGGTGCCTACGTGGTGGGGCTTGTGGCTGCCACCCCGGACTACTCCTCGCAGCGGCGGCTGGGCATTGAATTCATGAACGGGGAGGCAATCGCCTTTTTCTCGTTTAACCACGAACAGAGCACGGAAGAGAACTACGATCTTTCAGGCGTGACCCATTCCGGCAACACCATCACCGGCCACTTCCCGCTCGCAGCAATCAACGGACTCGGCAAAGGGCACGTGATGACCGGCTTCAGCGAAGCGGACGGCCGGGAATTCCAGTCCGGAGTTCCGGTGGAGGAAAACCTTTAACAGCTGGGCAGAAACCGCTCAGCTGTTCTCTTTGTGGACCCGGAGTTCGAGTTCGATGAACCCTGAGATCATGGCCCGGTAGGTGGACTCCACGATGTCCGGATCGATGGCCTTCTTCTCAGCGGCGGAGCGGACGTGCTCGATGACCCGCTCCACGCGGCCAGGCGCACGGACCTCGGCGTCGTCGCCCTTGAGCGTTCCGGCGATCCGGATCAGCCGCTCCCGGCGTGCAATGAGGGTGACAATCTGGTCATCCACCTCGTCAACGGCAACCCGGACGGCAGCGAGCTGTTCCTTGTCGGCCAGGGCGTCTCTATCGTTCCCTTGAATTGTTGCCATCCTCTGACAGTATCGAACCATGCAACCCAGAGTCGACTTCATTTCACTGGGCGTCCGCAGCGTCCCGGCGTCCCGCTCCTTCTATGTGGACGGCCTTGGCTGGCCCGTCAAGCGCGAGTTTCCGGGGGACGTGGTGTTCATCCAGGTGAACCATGGCCTGGTGCTGTCCCTGTGGGACGTCCGCCAGATGCAAGCTGACGCCGGTGTCGGCGCGCCGGGCCCCGTCCCCTGCATCACGCTCAGCCACAACCTCCCCAGCACAGGAGACGTTGACCGGGTCATGGCAGAAGCTGCCGCAGCGGGAGCGGACATCATCGCCGAGCCCATCACCCAGCCGTGGGGCGGCTATAGCGGCTACTTCGCAGACCCGGACGGCTTCCGCTGGGAAGTGGCGTACAACCCCACGTGGACGGTGGATGACGCCGGGTCGGTCACCGTTTAGCCCGCCGGCAAAGCCATCCGGGCTGCTATGGGTAACGCCTAGAAAAGTGCTTCCACCGGGCGGATCAGTTCAGGGCCGTTGTTGCGGACGTTGCCCACGTCCCTTCCCACTGAATCCACGTGCCAGTCCGAAGCCACGTCCTTGACCCGCGACCGCACCAGGTCAACCAGCCCCGCGGCGTCGTCGGCCTCCGGGTCGAGCCAGGCCTGCATCGTGGACTTGTCCATCGGCAGCGGCACGCGGTCATGCAGTGCGGTCAGCTTGCCGAAGACAGTTGATTCGCTGCCGGGTGGTGGGGTGTCAGTCGTCAGGATTGACGTGGACAGCATCCAGCCGCCGGGCTCCCCCGCCGGCCAGGCCGGATCCTTCCACCACTCATAGAGCCCGGCAAAAACCAGGCCACGGCCCTCGCCCGGATGTACGTAGTAGGGCTGCTTCCCTTTCCCCGGTCCCTGCTTCCATTCGTAGTAACCGTCTGCGGGCACAGCGCACCGGCGTGACTGGATGGCCTTCCGGAACGCGGGCTTCTCCAGCACCGATTCACTCCGGGCGTTGATCATCCGCGAGCCGATACCCGGGTCCTTCGCCCAGGAGGGAACCAGTCCCCACCGCGCCACGTGCAGCTGGCGCACCTGCTTGCGCTCCGGGCCCTCATCGATCAGCCGCTCCAGGACGATGGGAACGTCATCAGTTGGCGCGACATTCCACGACGGCGGGATGGCCACCTCCTCCTCAAGCTCGGCGTCGAACTCAGCCAGGAGGTCCCCCACGGCACGTGCCATCACATAGCGTCCACACATGGCTCCAGCATGCCATCGGCGGCAGGAGCTGTCATCCGGGGGCGGCCAGGGGCGCAGTTGCCGGGAATAGCGGACTGCACGTTACCGTTGTCAGGAATGAACCCGTAAGCGACACGTAGGAGAAATCCGTGGACTTCACCCCCGAAACCGGCACCATCACCATGTTTTCCACCACCTGGTGCGGCTACTGCAACCGGCTGAAGAAGCAGCTGGACGCGCAGGGCATAGGCTACACCGAGATCAACATCGAGGAAGTGGACGGTACGGCAGAACTGGTGGAGCAGCTGAACGGCGGCAACCGCACGGTGCCCACGGTCCTGTTCCCGGACGGCACCGCGGCTACCAACCCTTCCGCTGCCGAGGTCAAGAACCGCCTCGCAGCGTAGCCGGGAAGCCGGCCAAAGGGCCGGCAGCCCAGGCACCCGCCGTCGGAGGCGTGTGATAACCAGAACGGGACCAGCATTTCGGTGCTGGTCCCGTTTTGTGTACCTGCCATACCCGCCCGGTCATGCCCCCAGGCTGCTGAAGGCAGCGCTCGTGAGGGTGGCATGGCCCGCATAGGTTGCCAGCAGCGCGTCCTCCACCGCTGCGACGTCCACTCCCGGCACTAGATCATTGACGGCTCCGGCCGTGGCGGGGTCCCACTCCAGCCCCAATGCTGCGTAACTGTCGGTGAGGACCTTGCGGATGGGGGCGGAGTTTTCCACTACGATGACGGAGCTGAATAGCCAGCCTCCTGCCACCACGCGCTGGGCAGTGCCCACCAGCTTGATCCGGGAGCCGGTTGTCCGGTCCGTGCCGTGCACACTGTATTCCCCGGGGCAGTACTCACCCGGGATCTCACCCACGGCCGCGTGCACTCCTATGCTGCGCAGCGTTTCAGCGAACAGCTCACCAAAATATCCGAACCGGCTTTTCGATCCTGCAATGGAATCTGCGTCCGGTTCGATGTGGTCCACCACGAGGGTTCCCTGGTGGTAGGCAGCAGCGCGCCCTCCCGCCCTGCGGACCAGCGGTTCGAAACCGTTGTCACGGCAGGCCTGGGCTGCTGCTTCGAAGCCAGGCAGCCGGGTGTCCCGCTGCCCGAATGCCACCGTGGGGGCAGGGCGGTACAGCCGCAACATGGGGCCGATGTCCCCCGTCCTTGCCTTAGCCAGGAGCTCCAGGCCAAATTCCAGGTCACGGGCGGCGCCCAGCGACGTCTCCTGCCGCACTACTGTCAGCGTGCGGGGTCCCGGTCCGGCGTGATGCATGTTGCTAAGCTCCCCTATGGTCATCTTGCAATTCCTCGTTGTCGCCGCAGCATTCGCAGTAATTGACGCCGTCTGGCTCAAGCTGATGAACCCGTTCTACCGGAGCCACATCGGCGATCTGCTGGCGGACAAGCCAAACCTAGGGTACGCGGTTGCCTTCTACGTCATTTACATCGCCGGAATTGTGTTCTTTGCCCTCCGGCCCGCGATCGACGGCGGCAGCTGGCTTACGGCATTGGGCTACGGTGCGGCGCTGGGTGCCTTCGCCTACGCCACGTACGACCTGACCAACGCGGCAACACTCAAGGTGTGGCCGTTGCAGCTGATTGTGGTGGACATGCTCTGGGGCGCTGCTCTGACCGGGCTGTCCACCCTCGCCGGATGGCTTGTCTTCCAAGGCCGGGGCTGAACCCGGCCCGGGCCGGACTTAACGTCCCGCATGGAGTCACGCCGGCGCAGCCGTCACGTCCTGCGCACGGTCAGGATCTGCTCCGCCCTGCCGAAGGGGCCCTGGAGGTCGTGCAGCACCGTTGAGGTGAGGCCGATTCCGTCCCCGCCAAAGGAGACCGCGTTGTCCAGCCCCAGCCATTCCCCTTCGGGGCGGCGGTACATGTGGATCTGCAGGTCCAGGTTGGGGAACGCGTAGCTGTCCGCGCCCGGAGGTACCCGCGCAGCAATGCCGTTGGCGGTGTCCACCAGCCCCATCAGCCGCGCGAGGTCGCCGCTGTCTTCGCGGTCTGACAGGGGATGGTCCGTGCGCAGCCACACCTTGCCGGCCCCGGGCCGGTGCCCTTCCGCCACCCGCATCTCAAGGGAGCGGATGTAGCCGCCCGGCCATACTGACGCTCCGTCGTACGGCTTGCATTCGTCGGGCCCGGGAATGGCGGTGTCTTCCACCGCGGCCACCTCGGAGGTATCACTGGTGACCAGCCGCCAGGCGGTGGCACGGATCGCTGTCCGGCCGCCTGCCACCAGCTCGGCCTGCAGCAGTTCGATGGTCCTGCCAGGCCGCAGCGTGGTGGTCTCGATGTGGAATTCGCCGCCGGGGATCAGGCCCAGGATCTCGAAGCTGAGCCGGGCCATCCGCATGTCCGTCCGCGGCTGGTGCCGTTCGAGGCTGTCGGCCATCAGCCCGGAGGCCGGCGCCATGTGCTGCTCGTGGACGTTCCAGGCGCCCTGGGCGTGGATGGTGGAGCGGAAACGGCCATCACCCAGGGACCGGTAATAGAAGTTTCCCTCAGCCAGTTCAGGCAGATCAGCAGTCAACGGGTGCCCTTCGAAGGAGATGTCAGTGAATTGCCAATAACTCTATCGTTTTGCTCCGGGACCGCCGCCAGGAGCTGCCATCCGACGCGGCGAAATGTTGGAGCCTGGGGGCCGTCATCTGGGTAGACTCAGGAACTGGTCCTGTCAGCAACCCTCGGAAGAGGTGTTCCATGCGCGTCATCAGCTACAACCTCCGCAAGCACAAGGCAAGCGGTGAACTCCTTGCCCTGGCACGGAACCACGATATTGATGCGCTCTGCCTCCAGGAGGTGGATTCCAGCGACCTGCCGGAGACCCTGGGCCCGCTTCACCTCGCGGACGCCACCAAGGGAAACCGGCTCGGGCTGGCCATTTACTACCGCACCAGCCGGTTCACGGCCCTGGACACCCAGTCGTTCGCATTGAAGAAGTCCATGCATGACCGCGTGCTGGCACCGGCCCACGAACGGCTCATCGGTACCCGCGTGATGGACAACGAGACCCAGCACGAACTGGTGATCGGTTCCTTCCACGCCGCACCCCTGACCGCCTCCAACTCGCTGCGGCGGAAGCAGATCCACGCCGCCCATGCCGAACTCCTGAGTATGGGCAAAGGCCTGATGACGCTGATGGTGGGCGATTTCAACTACCCGTTCTTCACCAAGAACCTGCACGTGCACATGAAGAACTCGGGGTATGCGCTCTCGCTGAGCAACCGCCGCACGTACACCCGCTACAAGGTGTTCAAGGGCCACTTCGACTTCGCCACGTCGTTGGGGCTGGACATCACGAGCGTGGAGACCCTCCCGCGCGGCAACTCGGACCACCTGCCCATCCTGGTCCACGCCGAATACGGCCCGGACTACTGACCGGCGTACTGGGCTAAGCGCCGGAAACGAGCCGGTCCCGCAGGTCAGGCCACGCCGCCGCGAAACCGGGATGCAGCTCCTTGCTCTCCACGTCAGCCAGCGGAATCCACAGCAGTTCAATGCTCTCGGGGTCGCTGATGACCGGATCAAATGGCTCTGTCACCAGTACCACCACCGTGGTGTAGGACCAGTAACCCAGGTCCAGCACCGAGGTGAAGAGCACGTCCACGCTCTCCGGCGGCACGGCGGCCTCTTCAAAGGCCTCACGCAACGCGCCCACAACAGCGTCCTCGCCTTTGTGGAGCGCCCCGCCGGGCAGTCCCCAGGTTCCGCCGTTGTGGCTCCAGATGGCGCGGTGCTGCAGGAGCACTCCCTTGGCAGGGTCGAAGGCGAGCACCCCGGCCGCGCCGAACCTGCCCCAGTACCGGCCGTGTTCCCCGTCCACCCAGGCGTCACCGGGATCGCGCGGGCCGGTACGGACAGGCGGCGTGGAGGACGGCGTCGAAGCCAGTGAGTGATCCATCGCTCCAGTCTGACAGGTGGACCGGAGCCGGCGCATCACCTGCGGCGCTAGTGCACGTTGCCGCGTTCGACGGCGAAATCACCGCCGGGGTACATGATGGTTTCGTGGCCGTCATCAAAGCGGACCAGGTAGGGCGGCGTTCCGCCCTGCCCGCGCACTTCGAGAATTACGCCGTGCCGGTCTGTAGACCCGACGGTCCTTCCGTGAACAATAATCCTGTCGCCCTGTGCAGCCTCCATGGCTATCACCTCCAGCCCCAGATTACGACTGCCCGCCATGAGGAACAATGCCAAAGGAAGGCGCCGACGGAAACGGCTCGGCATGGCAGGATTTCCCCATGCCGCTGAACCTTCTCCTGGTCGCCGATACCCATGTGCCCACGCGCGCCAAGGCTCTCCCTGCGCAGTTGTGGGCCGCCGTCGAAAGCGCCGATGTGGTGTTCCACGCCGGCGACTGGGTGACGGCTGAACTGTTGGACCAGCTTGAGGACCGGAGCAGCCGCCTTATTGGGGTCTACGGCAATAACGACGGTCCTGACCTGCGGCGCCGGCTGCCTGAAACGGCCACCGCCACGTTCGAGGGTGTCCGCTTCGCCATGGTGCACGAGACCGGACAGGCGAAGGGCCGGGAAGCGCGGTGCGAGGCACTTTATCCGGACGCCGACGTGCTGGTCTTCGGCCACAGCCACATCCCGTGGGACAGCACCTCCCCTGGAGGGCTGCGGTTGCTGAACCCGGGCTCCCCCACAGACCGGCGCCGCCAGCCTGCCTGCACGTTCATGACAGCGGTCGTGGACTCGGGAACCATCAGGGATGTCAGGTTGGTGGAGGTAAGCCGGGACTCGAAACCCTACTGAACCCCTAGTGGAATGCGGGTTGGCAGGGACAGGCTGAAGTGCCTAGGCTTGGAACGGTAAGCATGCTTAGTTTTACCGTGTTCCACCCCTACCCAACAGGAGGACCACCATGACAGACCAGTACACCTTCCGCGATCCCGTGACCGCGTACGGGAAGATCTCTCCCCCCGAGCAGCACCAGCCCGAGCCGGGCCTGGACGCTGAGCTGGAGCCCAAAGCGGACCTCGGCGAGAACACGTATCGAGGGACCGGCCGGCTGGACGGCAGGAAGGCAATCGTGACGGGTGCGGACTCCGGGATCGGGGCGGCCACTGCCATTGCCTTCGCCCGCGAGGGGGCCGACGTCGTCCTGTCCTACCTGCCGGAGGAGGAAGAGGACGCAGCCCGCATCGCGGGGCTCATCGAGGCCGCCGGCCGCAAGGCCGTGAAGGTCCCAGGGGACCTGAAGGACCCCAACGTCTGCCGTGAAGTGGTTGATACCGCAGTGGCCGTGCTGGGCGGGGTGGACATCCTGGTGAACAACGCCGGCAAGCAGGTGGCGCAGGAGGAGCTGACCGCCATCACGGACGAGCAGTTCGACCACACCCTTAAAACTAATGTGTACGCGATGTTCTGGCTGACCAAGGCTGCGCTCCCACACATGCCGGCAGGATCAACCATCATCAACACCACGTCCATCCAGGCCTACAACCCGTCCCCCACGCTGCTGGACTACGCCACCACCAAGGGCAGCATCAATAACTTCACCAAGGGGCTGGCCCAGCAGCTCGCGCCCAAGGGCATCCGCGTCAACGCCGTAGCGCCAGGGCCCATCTGGACGCCGCTGCAGGTCAGCAGCGGCCAGCCCAAGGAGGAACTGCCGGAGTTCGGCCAGTCCACTCCCCTGGGCCGGGCGGGCCAGCCGGCAGAGCTCGCCCCGGCGTATGTTTTCCTGGCATCGCCGGAGTCCAGCTACGTCATCGGGGAAACGCTGAACGTCAACGGCGGCAGCCCCTCGCCGTAGCGTTGAGTTACACCACGCGAGCCCGACGGCGGTACCTTGCGCAATTGCGCAGGGCGCCGCCGTCGGCCCTTAAGCGTTGGCCCTTAATGTTCGCCCTTGCCCGCCAGCAGCTCGTCGGTAGCGCCATCGGGCTGCCCATCGAAGAACTGGGCCAGGACTGTTTTGAAGACGGTTTCCCCGGGAGCTGCGCGGAGGAACAGCGTCATGGACGACTGCAGCTTCCGCGCGTCGATGCCGCCCAGGATGTCCTCCGCCGGGCGGCCTTTGTGGTTGGTGACCGCAAGGGCGCAGTCGAGAAGCCGGGGGCCCAGCACGGGATGGTCCAGGTACTCCCGGGCTTCGGCAAGGGAGCTGATGGCGTACCGCTGCGACATTTCACTCTGGCCCAGGCCGGCGATCTGCGGAAAGATGAACCACATCCAGTGGCCGGATTTCCTGCCCAGCTGCAGTTCGGCCAGGGCCTGGTCATAGGTCCCGCCGCCATCCTGCGCGGCAACAAATCGGTCCAGGTTATAGGGATCGTTCATGGGTGTCTCCTTGTGATGGGGCTTCGTGGGCAGGTTGCTGTGCGAGGTAGGCGGCCGCGCTGCGCAGCCGGCTGTCAGAGTCCGTCCGCCATCGGGCGAGGACAACATGTGCGCGTTGCCGGTCGCGCCCGCCGAGCCGCGCCAGGAAGGGCGCCACGACGTCGGCCAGCAGGGGTTCGGTCAGTTCGCTCGTGCCGGCAGAGCGCAGGAAGCCCTCAATCCGCGTCAGGTCCGAATGGCGCAGGAGTGACTCCCTGGATTGGAGCAGCACAACGGCGGCGAGCCGGCGCTCGAAGACTGCCCTGGAGCCGGGCTTGGGCTGACCCCACAGGGCGGATGCCAGCTGTACCACGGCGTCGTGATCGAAGTCCTTGTACTTTCGCAGGGCGTCGCGGATGGTCCCCCGGACAGCACCCACAGAGGAGCCGTAGGAGGCCAGCTGCCCGCCCAGCCGGCCCTCGACGTCGTCCGCACGGTACCAGGCACCCTCGTTCTGCAGCGTGCGGTCAATGAAGGCGGCAACAACAGTCACGTCCACGCCGCTGCTCATTGACTGCGGCCTGCCGATGCGTGCCGGATGCAGAACGGGGTCCACGGCCGTGCCTCCAGCCTGCCTTCGGCGATGGCGTCCCCGCAGACCGCGCAGGTCCCATAGGTGCCGACGGCGATCCTGGCCAGGGCCGCCTCCACCTCGCCGAGCCCAATGCTGCTCTGCTTCAGCAGGGCGGACGCCTGGGACAGTTCGAAGGCGATGGTGGAGCCCTCCGGATCATGCTCGTCGTCCACGTTGGAGTCCTGGCGTGCTGAATTTGCGGAGGCGATGTCCGCGCGGAGGGCCGGCAGGAGGGCCGCCTTCCGCTCCCGTTCCTCCTCGAGCAGGAGACGGAACCGTTCGTAGTCGGGCATGGGAAAAGCCTACGCGGGGTCAGGACCAGTTCCTCGCCACCGGTGGTTCCAGGCGGCGCACGGCGAGCCGTCTTTGACGGCCAGCATTTCTCGTTATGGAGCGGAGAAACATCCGCCTTCCGCACGCCAGGCGCGCATGCCGCGCCCTAGAGGTGCTCGCCGAACCACGCGAGGGTATCGTTCCACGCCGCCGTAGCCTGGGCTTCGTTGTAGCGGTCGCCGGTGTCGTTATGGAAGGCATGGTCAACGCCGGGGTAGACAGTGAGCTGATGGACAACATCAGTGGCTGCGAGCGCATCCTTGAGAGCAGGCATCGCGCCCGTGATGCGCTGGTCAAGTTCGGCATAAACGCCGAAAACGGCGGCCCTGATGTCCGGCACTTTGGCCAGGTCAGGGGCCGGCCCATAAAACGCCGAGGTGGCTTTTAACCCGTCCAGCTCGGTGGCCGCCTGCCATGTAATGCCGCCGCCGAAGCAGTAGCCGGTCATGGCGATACGGCCGCCGTCCACGAAGTCCTGGGCTTTGAGATACTCCAGTGCTGCTGCGAAGTCGGCAACGTGGCGCGGGGCGCCGGCTTGGGTGAGGGCACCGGGAACTGCGTCGCGGTCCATGTTTGCAGTCCCGCCCTCCCGGCTGAGCAGGTCAAGGGCAAGGGCCGCGTAGCCCGCTTTCGCGAAGCGGCGGGCCACATCTTCGATATGGGGTGTCAGGCCGCGGTTTTCATGGCAGATCAGCACGGCAGGGCTGCGCCCTTCCCGCTCCGGCCTGGCCTGGTAGGCACTGATTGAGGTTCCGCCGGACGAAAACTGTACGGTCGCCGTCGTCATCCCTGGCGCACCCTCCGGAACGGAAAGCGGGCTCTTTGCCCCGGGCACAGCACCGGAACCGGCAGTGCCGGCGGCCGAAGATGTTGAAGGCTCCGGGGTGGGCATGGGGTCGGTGCTCCGCGGTACCTCACTGGGCGTACAGCCCACCAGCAGCATCGCCGCCGCTGCTGCTGCCATGCTGCCGGTGATGAAGGCAACCCGCCGGGTGAAGGTCCGCTGACTCAGCGCGCCGGCACGGTAGTCGTCAAAAAATTCCTCGATCAGGTATTTCTCATACTTGCCTAGCTGGGTCACTATGCCTCCTCGCCGGTGCCGAACATCCTCCTCCGTCCGGTACCTCCGGGCAAGGTTCGCGGCCACTTTTCGAGATCCTTTATCAGTTTGTGACAAACAACACGGCCAGATGTGCGGCGCGCCTATTTCGGGTGGTCAGCCGGATGCGGCAAATGAGTCTATTCGATTGCTAAATACGATAGGAACACCTCGTATGTTACCCAAATGTGACAATCGGTCCGGAATCAGGTTATGGTCTTCAGGTGTCCCTCTCAGACGGGACATTCCCGTCAGTATGCCGAGCCCTGCCACTGACCCGGGATTCAATCGTTTCCAGCTGGCAGGGACGGGGGAACCAAGTTTCCGCGGCCTCCTACGAGGCCTTGGGGTTAAGTCGATAGCGCCTCCGTTCCGTGCGGAGTCGCTGCCGGCCGGGTATCTCCAACCCGAACCCGACAGCTCACCCCGCAGGCATGGGAGAGGCGATCAACCGTGTCAAAAAATTCCACCACCGCCCGTCACCGCGCGACTCCGGCCCGCTCCATCGCGCTCGAGGGCTTGGCTGTCTCAGCCAAGTCGCTTGGCCGCCCGGCGCTCGCCGTAGCCGCAGCTTCCGGCATTGCCTTCGGTGTAGGCGCCCCGGCCCACGCAGGCGTTACCGGTCCGGACACCACTGAGACCACCAACACCCAGGCTTATGCAGCACCTGCTGCTGCAGTGGCTGCCCCCGCAGCAACAGCTGCAGCCAACGTGCACACCGTCGTCTCCGGCGACACCCTGGGCGCCATCTCGGCCGCCAACGGTGTAGCCCTGAATGACGTTCTGTCCGCCAACGGCCTGGCGATCGACGCGATCATCTTCCCCGGCGACCAGATCCAGATCCCCGGTGCCGGTGCCGTTGCAGCTGCTCCGGCTCCCGCCAAGGCTGCTGCTCCGGCTCCCGTCAAGGCTGCTGTTGCTGCCGCTCCCGCTAACACCGGAATGAACCTGTCCTACGCCTCCACGACGCCTGCTCCGGCTCCGGCAGCACCCGCTCCGGCACCGGCAGCCGCCGGCACCGGCACCGGCGCAGCCATCCTGGCGGCCGCTTACGGCCAGCTGGGCGTCCAGCAGGACTGCACCGCCATGGTGGAGAAGGCTCTCCGCTCCGTGGGCAAGGGCGTTGGCGACCTCGCCCCGGGCCAGTTCTACCAGTACGGCTCCACTGTGGGCACCCCCGCTCCCGGTGACCTGGTGATCACCGCCGGCCACGTGGGCGTCTTCGCCGGCAACGGCCAGGTTGTCAGCGGCGGCGTGGACGGTTTCAAGACCGAGGTCCACTCCATCAGCTGGCTCAGCGGCGCTTCCTTCGTCCGCGTAGCGTAGTCACACCACCCGAACAGGGGCGGCAGACGGGATTGTTCCCGGCTGCCGCCCCTGTTTTGTTGTCCGGGCCTGTTGTTGCCAGGCCCTGTTTTGTTGTCCGGCCCTCCAGGCAGCCGGCCCGCAGGTGCCTTGGCTGCTTATACTGTGGCTGCTTCAGTGCCGTGCGTGCTCAGGTGCCGCAGAAGGTCTGGTAGCTGCCGAAGTCCTCCGGCGCTCCCTCGGTGTAGCGTTCGACCCCCGGCCGCTCGTGGAAGGGGTCACGGACCACGTCGAGGAGTTGGTTGAAAGGACCAAGGTCTCCCTCCGTTGCTGCGGCGAGCGCTTCCTCCACCAGGTGATTGCGCGGTATGTAGGCGGGGTTGACCCGGTCCATCATGCCGGCGTCGGGTTGCAGGGCACGCCACCGCTCCGCCCACGCGTCGAAGGCAGCCAGGTCAAGGACCATTCCCCTGGCCGGGCGGTCATTTCCCCTTGCCGCGTGGGCCAGGTTCCGGAGAAAGGACGTGTAGTCGATTGGTCCGTCCCTCAAGAGTGCCACCAGCCCGTCCACCACCTCCGAGGCTTCTTCAGCCTCAGGGGTTCCCGCTGGGGCTTCCGCCACACCGAGTTTGGTTTTCATGCCGGAGAACCATGCGTCACTGTATTGGCGGCGGAACTTGCCGAGTGCCTCGACGGCAGGGGCCACGGCCTGTTCCTGGTCCTCGTTGAAAAGCGGCAGCATGGCCTCGGCGAGTCGGGCCAGGTTCCATTCGGCAATGACCGGCTGGTTGGCGTACGCATAACGCCCGCCGACGTCAATGGAGCTGTAGACCGCGGCAGGATTAAAGGCGTCCATGAAAGCGCAGGGCCCGTAGTCGATGGTTTCTCCGGAGATGGTCATGTTGTCCGTGTTCATCACGCCGTGGACGAATCCCACCAGCATCCACTGCGCCACCAGTGATGCCTGGGCGGCCACCACCCGTTCGAAGAGCTCGAGGTAGGGGTTTTCTGCTTTGGCGGCATCAGGGTAGTGCCGGCTTATGGCATGGTCGGCCAGGCGGCGCAGGAGGTCCAGGTTTTCGGTGGCCCTTGCGTACTGGAAGCTGCCCACGCGCAGGTGGCTGCTGGCTACCCTTGTCAGCACGGCCCCGGGAAGCATCGTGTCGCGGCGTACGGGGCGGCCGGTGCCCACCACGGCAAGGGAACGTGTTGAGGGGATGCCGAGTGCGTGCATCGCCTCACTGACGAGGTATTCCCGCAGCATTGGTCCGACGACGGCACGGCCGTCCCCGGCGCGGGCAAATGGTGTGCGGCCCGAACCTTTCAGGTGGACGTCCCGGAGCCTGCCCTCCGCGTCGGTCACCTCGCCGAGAAGAAGGGCACGCCCGTCGCCCAGGAGTGGCGAGTAGCCGCCGAACTGGTGGCCGGCATACGCCTGCGCAACCGGCGTCGATCCCTCCGGGACGTGATTGCCCAGGAGGAGACGTACGCCCTCGGGGGACCGGAGGTATTCCGGATCAAGCCCCAGCTCCCTTGCCAGCCCGTCGTTGAGGATGAGCAGCTTCGGCTCGGGGGCCTCCTCTGCCTGCCAGGGAACAGCCAGCTCGGACAGTTCCCTGGCGAAGCGTCCGTCAAAGGTGACCGTCGATTCTGCAGCAGCTGTCATTTGTTAAGCCTTTCCTCTTGCTTTGTTCTCAGGTTGACCCTGGTTCGTTCTCCGGTTGATCAGCCACGTGACGAACCAGAGCACAACGCCGATGGCCATCAGGCCGCCGGCAATCTGGTACTGGATGGGATTCCTGCCCACCCAAGGCCCGGCCAGGAAAGCGCACAGCAGGGCGGCCACCACGGGCAGCTGCCCCGGGGAGGTGAAGAACACCTTGCGGTTGGGGTCCCGCTTGCGCCGCAGCACCACACACGCCACGTTCACTACCGTGAACACGCACAGCAGCAGGAAGGCCGTGGTGCCCGAGAGGTTGGCCACGATGTTACTTTCCGGATCGCTGGTCACGTACAGGATGAGTCCCAGTGCCAGGACGGTTGAGAAGAGGATGCCTGCCCACGGCGTGCGGCGGACCAGCAGGACTTTCCCGAGGGCAGGTGGCAGGACGCGTTGGCGTGCCATGCCGTAAATGAGGCGGCTCGCCATCAGCATGTTGATCAGCGCCGTATTGGCTACGGCAAAGACCGCCAGGAACGGGAAGATCCTGTCGATCGGGAAATCGGGAGAGCCTTTGTGCACTACTTCAAGGAGGGCCGCACCCTCGGCTTCCCGAATGTTTTCCAGCTCTGTGGGCGTCAACACGCTGACCACGGAGACCGCGACCAGCATATACAGGAGCACGGCTATTCCCAGGCCGGTCAGCATGGTGCGGGGGAAGATCCTTTCCGGGTTCCTGGTTTCCTCCACCATGTTCACGGAGTCCTCAAAGCCCACCATGGCGAAGAACGCGATGGATGTGGCTGCCGTGACCGCGAGGAACATTCCCTTGTCCTGGTAGTCGTTGAAGACGAAGATCTCCCCGGGGTTCCCCGTCCCCTGGGACATCACAAAGAAGCCGACGCCGATCACGATGCAGAGCGCGATCATCTCCACCAGGGTTAGCACCACATTGAACTTCACACTCTCCCCCACGCCGCGGAGGTTGATGGCGGCGAGGAGCAGCATAAAGCCCATTGCTACCGCGGTGATGACACCCTGCCCGGGAAGCCCCATCCAGCCGTTGATCTCGAACCCGCCGAACAGGTTCTGGGCCAGGACGTTCGCGGAGGTGGAGGCGCTGGTGATGCCTGAACAAACCACGGCGAAGGCCACCAGGAAGGTGACGAAGTGGATGCCGAACGCCTTGTGTGTATAAAGGGCGGCACCGGCGGCCTGCGGATACTGCGTGACCAGCTCCAGGTAGGAGAAGGCCGTCAGGGTGGCCACCACGAAGGCCAGCAGGAACGGCAGCCACACGATGCCGCCCACGGTTCCTGCCATGGTTCCCGTGACGGCATAGACGCCTGCACCCAGGATGTCGCCCACGATGAAAAGCAGGAGGAGCTTGGGGCCAAGGACCCGTTTAAGTTCGGGTTCCCTTCCTTCAGGAGTAGCGTCGAAGACTTCTTCGGAAGTTTTGCTCATTGTCGACCTCCACAACACGGTGGGCGGGTGGGCCCGGGGTGCATACCGGATAATTCACTCTCTACCTCATGGTTGGGTTTGGCAATCATCCGCCCTGCCCCCGCTCGTCAGGATGGGGTCCTGGTGCCACCGCCGCCGTTTCGGGAAGGCAATCCTTTGCAGGTCGTGTGCCGTAATGACCGTTGCCCGGGCGGCGCGGGCGCCGGCCTGCGCACCCAAGCCGCTGACGTCGTCGTACCTTGCCGAAAAGTGCGTCAGCACAAGGGTGTTTACATCGCCGCCGGCGGCCAACGCTCCAGCCTGCCCGGCTGTGAGGTGGCGGTACTGGGTGGCGAGCGGGGCGTCGTCGTCACTGAAGGTGGACTCCGCGACAAGGAGGTCGACGCCGTCCGCCAGGTCCTCCGCGCCCGCACAGGGAGCGGTGTCCATAACGAAGGCGAAGCGCTGGCCCGGCCGGGGAACGCTGACGTCGTTGATGTGGACGCCGGCCAGGGTGGCCTCGCGCTGGAGGCGTCCGACGTCGGCCCCCGTGATCCCCGCTGAGGCAAGGCGGTCGGGCAGCAGGGTGCGGCCATCCGGTTCGACCAGCCGGTAGCCGTAAGTCTCGATGCGGTGCTTCAGCGGCCGGACCTCCAGGCCTTCCGCCACAGTCCCGCTCACGCCGTGCGGATGAAGCCGCAGGTCTATCCCGGCCGAGCTGATGGACACCAAGGCGCGGACCACCTCGGCGCCGGACGCCGGGTAGTGCAGGTGGACGGGGTGGGCCACTCCGTCCAGCGCCATGCGCGACAGCACGCCGGGCAGGCCAAAACAGTGGTCTCCGTGGACGTGGGTGAGGCAGATGCGCGTGATCTGGGTTGCGGAGACGCCTGCAAGGATCATCTGCCGCTGGGTTCCCTCACCCGGGTCGAAGAGCAGCCCCTGGCCGTCCCAGCGAAGCAGGTAGCCGTTGTGGTTGCGGGTCCGGGTGGGAACCTGCGAGGCGGTGCCCAGGACGACGAGTTCGCGCATGGTTTTTAGTGGGACCAAAAAGCAGGTTCCGGAATGATCCGGGACCTGCTTCGTGGTTCAGTGTGACGGGTCAGCGCCGCTTGAGCATGCCCATGATTTTGCTGGCCATGCCGCCGGTGCCCGGCCGGCCGCCCATGCCGCCTGTGGTGTGGGGCGTCCGCCCTGTGGCGTTCATTCCGGCGCCGCGGACTGTTCCGCCGGTGCCGGACCTGCCTGCGAATCGTCCAGCGGCATTCTTGATCATGCTTCCCAAGTTCATGTGAAACTCCTTCAGTCTTGATCCTGCCAACCGATATTCATCAGCCTGCTTATCATTTTAGCGTAGTTTCGATGTACGGCTAGGGCAGAAGCCCTGCCATCTTCCTCCGTTGGCGTTGGGTGCTAGCGCTCCATGTCATCCGGGTCGAATTCACTGAGGGGCGAGCCGCCGAAGTTTTCCTGGTCGTCGCTGGCGTCCGCTTCCAGGCCGGTGGGGTCTTCGCCGAAGTCGACATCGGCAACCGCCTCGCCCAAGGTCGGCGTGCTTGCCGGGAGTTCGTCCCCGGCGCCATCTCGGGTCGCCTTCATGTCGTCGCGCAGTGTCTGGTCGCTGAGGAAATCCTCCTCCTCGCCGGAGACTTCGTCCTGCAGCAGCGGATCCTCCTGCCAGCGGTCAGGGTTGTTCTCCGCGGCGCCGGGGTAGCTGTCAGGCTGGCCGCCCACAACGGGATCCAACTCAAAGGAAGAAGCCGCGCCGGGGGTCTCGTCAAGGAGCACATCGTTCTCCTCGACGATCTCAAGTTCGTCGTCAGGCAGGTTCTGTTCCGTCATGGTGATGCCTTTCTCTTCAGCGGCTTTGCGGATAATAGTAAGCATACTGACGAAAGGGGTGACGTGTGAACTCCCGCATCATTGCAGGAGCCACGATCCGTCCTGCGGCGGCTTGGGCTTATGGCGCAGTTTGCGGATCAGGACAAGGAAGGGCCAGGCCAGGAGTTGCAGCAGGCCGGCCGTGAGCAACAAACCGACTACAAGAACAAGCACAGGCGAGTACAGCAGGAAAACACCAACTCCGGCTGCAATGTAACCGGCAATCAGCGCTAGAACGGCCCCAGGGTCCACGGGGACTCCTCTTTGGTTTTGTTAAGTCATGGGTCTGTGATGAGTGCTGCGCGGCAGGCCGGAGCACGGCGGTTGAAGGAGACTTTGCCCGTTACATGCGGCCCGCAGCCCCAAGGGCCCCGAACCGCGGAAAACCGGCAATCAGAGGGGTTCGAGCAACCACTAAGCATCACTTCCGGAACGCTGGGGATATCCACACCCAGTCTTCAATGGTGGCCGCACACTTCCTAACGGTGACCCCAGCGTACTCTCCTCCCAGCAGGCGTGGAAGTAGCGGCGCAGGGCGGGTCAGCAGGGCTGCTCAACCCCTCCGGGCCACCCTGAAACCGGCTCAAATTAGGTATCGACAAGCCGCCCCATCCGGAGCACACTGTCCCTACGCTGGGCGGCCTCCCCGCGGACTCCGGGCAGTTCGCGGGTATCAAAGTAAACAGGCGCCGTTGAGACTGGACGGCCCCGCAGAGAGGCGGGACAGCATCGTGAAAAAGACCGCTGCAGTGATAATGCTCATCCTGGGGATCCTCATTTCGCTCTTTGGCTTGACGGTACTGGCGGGAGGAGCCGTGGCGTCCGTGGTGGGCTCTGCCCAAGGCGACGGATTCCTGACGTCAGGCACTGCCCGCCTTTCCGTTGGCTCGCATGCTCTGACGACGCCCCGGCTTGACGCCGTCGGCGAGGGCATTCCGCCACGCCTGCCCTTCGACATCGGTACGCTCAGGCTGCGGGCCTCCTCCGCGGAGGCCGGCAAGGAGATCTTCATCGGCATCGCTTCCCAGGCCGACGTCGAGCGGTACCTTGCGGGCGTGCATCACTCGGAGCTGCTTGAGGTGGACGGCCGGCCCTTCCGGGCGGAGTACCGTGACATTCCGGGTACCACTGCACCGTCACCGCCGGGAGATCAAACGTTCTGGACCGCATCCGCGTCGGGTGCCGGAGAGCAGGAGCTTACCTGGGATCTTGCCGCCGGCAGCTGGGCAATTGTCATCATGAATGCCGATGCCAGCCTCGGCGTCGACTCAGAGGTGCAGGCCGGGTTCCGGTCCGAGCTGATTTGGCCGGCAGCCACGGGCCTGCTCGTGGGCGGAGCCGTTGCACTGGTGATCGGGATTCCTTTGCTCATTCTGGGAGCCGCCGGACTCGGACGGCATGCGGGACCGCCCTCCGGTGGACCGGGCGGGGCACTGCCCGGCACCACGGTGGGAGTTCCGGCAACGCCGGGAGCAGCTCAGCCGGCCCTCCCCCGCCCGGCGGAGCCAGCGGACCGGACACCCTACCCGGCACGGCTCATCGGCGAACTTGACCCCGCCATGTCGCGCTGGATGTGGCTGGTGAAATGGTTCCTGGCCGTTCCGCATTTCATCGTGCTGGTCTTCCTCTGGTTCGCGTTCCTCGTGACCACGATCTTTGCAGGGTTCGCCATCCTGTTTACCGGCCGCTACCCGCGGCGGTTGTTCAATTTCAATGTGGGGGTTCTGCGGTGGAACTGGAGGGTCGCCTTCTACGCCTACGCCGCCGCAGGCACGGACCTCTACCCGCCCTTCACCCTCGCCCGCACGAACTATCCTGCCGACTTCGAAGTGGACTACCCCGAACGGCTCTCCCGCGGGCTGGTCCTGGTCAAATGGTGGCTCCTTGCAATCCCGCATCTGCTCGTCGTCGCCGCGCTCGCCGGTACCACCTGGACGTGGCAAGCGGATACCGTTGACTTGGGGACTACTTACGAACGTGGAACAGGGCTTTCCCTGTTGGGGCTGCTTGTCTTGATTGCCGTGGTGGCATTGCTCTTCACTGGCGGGTACCAGCGCCCGCTGTTCGACCTGATACTCGGGATCAACCGCTGGATTTACCGGGTCCTCGCCTACACTTCGCTGATGCGTGACGAGTACCCGCCGTTCCGACTCGATCAGGGCCCCATCGAGGTCCCGCGGCCGGTCCTGGCCCCGCCACATGGGGGGACGACTCTCCCCGGGGGCGACGCGACGGCAGGGCAATAGGCTGGCTTCCAACTCCAGGCTGTAGCGTGGATCACAGCCTCAACCATCGGAATTGTCGCGAACGCCGCGGCGACTGAGAGGAAGTCAATATGGCACAGTTCACCGGCAAAGTCGCCATTGTCACCGGAGGCGGCTCCGGCATCGGCGAAGCAATCAGCAAGGAGTTGGCTGCCAAAGGAGCCAGCGTCGTCGTCACTGATATTAACCTTGAGGCGGCGCAGCGCGTTGGCCAGGAAATATCCGACGGCGGCGGAACCGCCTCGGCGGTAAGGCAGGATACTGCCAGCAAGGAGGACGCCGAAATGGTGGTCCGCCACGCCGTGGATACATTCGGGGCACTGCACTTGGCGGTGAACAACGCCGGCATTGGCGGCAAGCAGGCGCCGGCCGGTGAAACGGACCTCGACGAATGGGACAAGGTCATTGGCGTCAACCTCAATGGCGTCCTGTACGGGATGCGGTACCAGATCCCCCGGATGCTTGAGGCCGGCGCAACGAGATGTTCGATTGTGAACATGGCCTCCATCCACGGCACAGTCGCTGCCCTCGGCAACGGCGCCTACACCGCTGCCAAACATGGCGTCGTGGGGATTACCAAGAATGCTGCGGCCGAGTACGGCCCGCAGGGACTACGGATCAACTCCGTCGGCCCCGGCTACATCCGGACACCGCTCGTCGAAAGCAGTCTTAGTCCTGAGGTCCTGCAGGTCCTGAGGGCAAACACGCCCTCAACCGCCTAGGTACCGCGGAGGAAGTCTCCCACCTCGTTTGCTTCCTGTTGTCAGAAGAGGCTTCCTTCATGACAGGCGGCTACTACCTGGTCGACGGAGGTTACACCGCCGTCTGACGGTTTATGCCTACTCCCGGTGGCGTCAGTCGGTGTCCGCGACACAGAAGTGGTAAGGCCTTTCGCCATGCTCTTGATGGGCTTGCTGCCACATAGGCTGGTGGAGTGACTCCTGCTCCGTCCCCCACTCCGCTCGCGGGACGCCCAGGAGCTACAGCAGTTTGCCTTCGTGGACTCACGTGCCGACATGGGCGACAATGAAACGACGGATGAGGACAAGATTAAGGTGGTTGGAGTATGAGCGCAGCGTCATCTGAACACCGCTTCGTTCCTACTCCCCGTAGCAGCTCCCCTGCCAAACCGGCCCAACAGAAGACTTCCCCGGCTGAGCATCGCGTCCAAGTAGCAGCCGCCAGGCTGCGCGTCACGCTTGATCAGCGCCTGGGACGCGAGACACCGGCCAAGACCAAGGCGCTGGCCAAGGAACCTCTCTAGGTCCCGCCGTTCAAGCTATGGGACGCGATCCGGTGTGGGCTGGAGCAGGTGAGTGGTGGCTGCAGTAATTCTGGGATGGAACCCCAACCGGTGGAACGGCTGGAACTACCGCGCCGCCGTCGAGCAGGTTGCGGAGTCCGGCCGGTTCCTGCAGCGCTGGAGCGCCGGCGACAACCGGGACATCCTGGCGGGAACTGAGGTTTGGCTCTTGCTGCAGGGAGGCACTGACGCGTGCGCCGGCCTGATCGGCCATGGCGTGGTGCTCTCCGAGCCTTCAGAGGCCGTCCATTCCGGGGATGCTGATGCACCTGGCTGCTATGTCAGCGTCGCTTTCGACGCCCTTCTCCCCCTTGGCGAGCAAATACGTCCCGACGCCCTCAGCGCAGCCGTCCCTGCGATTCCCTGGGGTGACGCACAAGGTTGCTCAAGTCTGGCCGTTCCGCCTGAGGCGGAACATGATCTTCGCCAGCTTTGGCGGGACCACGGACCTTCGGCAGTGGAGCCTATGCAGCTGGTTTCGGGAACGTACCCGCCGCACGCTGTCAGCACTGTCGAGGTAAACCGCTACGAGCGAAACCCTGACGCTCGGCGCGTGTGCCTGGCCTTCCATGGAACGTCCTGCGCTGCGTGCGGTTTCTCATTCGAGGCCTCCTACGGCGCTATTGGCACGGGTTTCATTGACGTGCACCACGTCGTGCCGCCAGTAATGCTCGGGGACGGGTACCAACTGGACCCTGTTGCTGACCTCGTACCGTTATGCCCCAACTGCCACGCCATGGCACACCACGGCGTGGCCTCGCCGCGGACAGTCTCGGAACTCCGGAGCATCATTTCCGCCGCCGGCCATATGACGGGCGAGGTGGTCAGCGAGCTGGCCCTCCAAGCCCAGGAGGATGCGCGGCGCATCCTCGAAGGGCGCCAGGACTGACATGCCGGCAGGACCGAAAAGGACGGCGGCGCCAATTACTGTCCGGCTGGTGTGGTCCCGAACATCAGGGTCCGGCGCCGCACGTCGTAATACACCGTTGCCGAGCGCTTCAAGAGGTTTTGGAGAACCTCGGCGTCCTCCGCATCGAGCGTGAGCACTTCTTCCCACGCGCCCTGGTCAAGGACCAACTGGAGGGTCCAGGTGCCAGGTTTCGCTGCTTCTCCGGCCACCCAGCTGAACTGGTAATGGTTGACTTGGCGGACTTGGATGCTGTCATCGGTTATCGGTTGTTTTGGGTTGGGGCTCATCGTCGCCTCCTGGATTAGTGGTGGCTGGGCCTACTGCACCGCCAGAACCAATGTAGACCCGCTGCCCATCGTGATCCAGACCCTGCCGAAGGGCTGGAGGCGGGCCGCCCGCGGTTCCGCAGGCACTGGCACCAGGACTACGATTTCAGCACCGTGATCGGTACAGGTGGGCGCAGATGCAGAGTGAGGAAATGCTGTGGCCGGAGGGACGAGGTTTAGCGGGCCCCATTGGCGGCGAGTGGTGGCTGCCCTCGCCAACAGCGACGCCCGAACGGCCTACGCACAAATTGTGCTCGGAGCAGAGCTTCCCGAGGTGCTTGCTGGCGCACAGGATCAGCGGCGAAACCGGGCGCTGGATAGCCTGCTTGAGTCTGGCCTCGTCGAACGGAATGCCGCGGACGAACTGGTGGCACCTGAATCGATCTTCCGGGACCTTTTGGCTCAGCAACCTCGGCGCCAGCCGCAGAGCGGAGTGGACCGCTTTATGCGCCTGGGCAGGATCGAAAGGTATCCAGCCAACATGTCGGAGCGGCGCGAGCTGCTGGCTTGGATCATCAGCGAAGCCATCGAGCCCGGCGAGAACCTTACCGAAAAGCAGGTTAATGAACGGCTCCTCAGTTATACCGAGGACGTTGTGATGCTGCGCCGCTACATGGTGGACTTCGGACTGTTGGAGCGGACCGCCTCGGGCTCGTCCTACTCCCGTAAACTGCGTTAGCCGGACTCACTTCCAGTTTTGGTGGAGCGATTCGATCTGGCCAGGCCGTTGGAAATGGACTGATTTTCTGGCGTGGGTGAGGACTGCGCTGTATAACGCGGAACTGGCCATCCACAACGGCGATATGGCATACACCGCCGGC
Organism: Arthrobacter sp. MDT2-3; assembly: GCF_059090465.1. Lineage (NCBI taxonomy): Bacteria > Bacillati > Actinomycetota > Actinomycetes > Micrococcales > Micrococcaceae > Arthrobacter > Arthrobacter sp. MDT2-3. The sequence goes on from NZ_JBNHFS010000008.1 coordinate 51,628, forward strand.
CTCGAGCACACCTCGACCTCAGTGGACGGTGAGCCGCGCAGCTACGTCCTGCGGGCCACGCAGATATACCGCCGCGAAGACGGCGACTGGAAAGTCGCACACCGCCACGGCGACACCGTTACTGGTTAAAGGCCGTGAACCATGCTTGTGGCGGTGCTGCCTGAGGGGGCCATCTGGAGCGGCAGACTTCTATACGGTTACGCAGCTGTTGTATTGAACGGCAAGGTTGCCCACCATTGAAGGGTGGGAATGAAGGACAGGCGCCACCTGGTTGCGCTTGCGCTGTGCCTGCCATTCCCTCTTGGCGGTATGACGGGGTGCTCCTATGACTACCCGGAGCCCGGGACGGTGAACACCCCAACAGCCCCCGCGCCAGCAACAGCGTCGCTCCCGCCATACAATAGCAGGCACGTCCTGGAGCAGGAGGCAAGGAACTACGCTCAGCTGGAGCGGCTCCTCAGGACATCACCGGGACCAGTCCTCCTTTCCGAAGTGGGGCCACTGGACGGACCCGACAGGGGCTTTGGCACGTTCGAGAAGGTGTCCGCGGCCGGTCAGTACACGGTCACCGCGGCCTGTGTTGGTGCAGCAGGCGCGAAGGTCTTCGTTGGACAGGAGCATCCCGGGGCACCCTTTCGGCCGGTGGAGCTCGAGCTGGATTGCGCCGGGGCCACATCACAGGTCATCGCACTTCAACAGGGGTACGTTTTCGCGCATCTGTTCCTGCCCAGCCCGGGCGATACGCCGTGGACGGGGGCGGTTGGCGGTGTGCGTGTAAGCGGGACCGGGTGACCTTCAGTAGGTAACCAGGCCGATCCTGCCGCTGCCACAGCCCCAGGCGCTTTCGACTACAGGCCGCGCAGGAAAGCCAAGCCTCTTGCGGCCAACTCGTCCTGGCTCGGGGCCAGCGGCCGCCAGATGGAGGCAGCAACGGCAATCGCGGCATTATCGGCAGTGAAACTTTCAATGTTCAACGGTCCGCTGTAGCCCACCTCGTCCAAGGCCTGCAGGAAGCCTTCCCAGTTGGTCTGGTCTCCGCCGGGAGCGCCCCGGTCGTTCCCGCACACCTGCACGTGCACCACGTGTTCGCCGGCCGCCCGGACTGCGGCGGCCAGCGAACGCTCCTCGATATGAAGGTGGTAGCTGTCCAGAGCAAGGCCCACGCCGTTGCCAAGTAACGGCTCCAGGGCCTCGAGCGCCTGGTCCACCGTGTTGATCAGCGACGTTTCATACCGGTTCAGCGGCTCAATACCGAGCACTACGCCCGCTTCCAGGGCCCGGGCGGCTACCGGCTCCAGGTTCCGGCGCAGCTCGGCGTAGGCCTCCCGCCGCTGCCCCGCCGACATCTGCCAGACGCGGCCCGTCCGGGCGTAGAAGGGACCGCAAACAGTGGGCGAACCGATACTGCTGGCCATGGTGACGCAGGCCATGAGGTAGGCCTGGGTCCGTTCCACGGAGGCCGGGTCCGTGGCTACGAGGTCCCGGCCCGGCGCCATGGCACCAACAAGAAACGGTGAAAGCCCCGTGGACTCCAGCGATTCGCGCACCGCGGCGGCAGTGAAGTCGCCGGGGTTTTCCAACGGGAGTTCGACGGCGTCAAACCCCAGCGCGGCGATCCTCGCCAGGTGCCCGCCCAGGTTGGCATCGGTCAGGGGAGATTCCCAGACCCATGTGCTGATCCCGATGGAACGCTTCACGCCGCTCCCTCCAACGCCACTCCCTTCCACGCTGCTCGCAAAGGGACAGTGTCAGGGTATCTGCCGCTGCTGCCAAACCTGCGGGTAGCCGGGGAGGTCTTCTCCGCCGAACTTGGCGTAGTGGCCGCCGGGCATCCCCTGGTTGCGCTGCAGCCAGTCGTCCAGCTCGTCCGCGAGGATGGGCTTCTGCGGGAGAATCCATTCTGCCGGGACTTGCTCACCCTTGAAGATCTTTTCCACGGCCAACAGCGGGGTCCGCCACTGGAAGTTGGAGTAGACAGGGGCCATGGCATCGATGCCGGTCTCCTTCCACTTGGTCAGGAAGCTCATCTCATCCTCGCCGGTCATCACCGGAAGGTCCTTGCCGGCATCCTCGAACGCCTCGAGGGCAGCCACGGCACCGTCGCCGGCGTCCATCCAGACGCCCCGGACGTCGCCGGTGGCCAGTTCATCGGAGATGATTTTCTTGATCTCGGTGGGGTCCGCCCCGGTGAAGTAGTCCTTGGCCTCGATCCCCTTCTCCTCGAAGATCTTCTTCGCCGCCGCCCAGCGGTGTTCCAGCACGTCCACGCCGGGAAGGATGCGGAGGGCCACCACCTTGTCACCGGACTGCAGCTTGTCGGTCAGGAACGTGGCGGTGTCAATGCCCCAGGCAAAGCCGCCGATCGGGTGGATGAACGTGGTGGCGCAGTCCGTTTCCACCCCCCGGTCAAAGACAACCACCGGCTTGCCGGTCTCGCAGGCGCGTTCCACAGCCTGGGTCAGGGCCGCCGTCGAGTTGGGCGAGATGACGAACGCATCGCAGTTTCCCTCGTCGATGAAGTAGTCAATGTCCGCAATCTGCGTGTTGTCGTTGTCCTTGGCGTCCCGGGTTTCCATCTCGGAAATGACCCCTGAGTCCTGCAGGACCTTGAGCTGCTGGTTCATGGTGATCCAGCCGGTCTGGCGCCACGGGTTCGAGATGGACGCGTTGGCGAAGCAGACCTTCTTTGCCCCCGTTGAGGCGAACTTCGCGGTGTCCGTCATGTCACCGGCAATGTACTGCAGGTAGGGCTGCTCCGCATTCCCTTCGAAGGTCGCTGAGCGTTGCTCAAACTGGTCATCGTACAGCTTCTGGTCAAACCAGTCCTGGCTCGCCGGAGTGGTTGCCGCGGGCGAGCCGGTACCCGGCGCCGTCGTTTCGGTAACTGACGGATCCGTGGTGGTACAGGCGGTCAGCACCACCAGCGGCAACGCCGCCCCAAGCGCGACAGCGCGGATAGAGTGTTTGCGCATCAGACTCGATCTCCTCCTTGTTCGGTGCCCTCGCGGGGCATAGGTGCTGCGCTTAGCCGGTGCCGTTCGTCATGGGCAGCGGATGCGGCGCCCTTGCGTTTTCGCTGCCATGACTTGGACGCTGCTGCCACAGCGATGATGATGATGACCCCCTGGACCGTGTCCCGCCACGTGGCCTGGACGCCCATGAAGTTCAGGAGGGTGAACAGCGCCTCGAGGGCAAACGCGCCTGCTGCCGCAGACAGGACCCAGCCGCGTCCGCCTCCCAGCACCACGCCACCGAGGACGACGGCGGTGATCGCCGTGAACTCGTAACCGCGCCCCACCGAAGGATGGACTCCGGCATAGCCCACGAGCAGGATGCCTGCCACGGTGGCCGACAGTGACGAGATGATGAACGCCCGAGTCCGCACCCACCAGACGCGGGAACCGGACAGTTCAGCAGCCCTCGGGTTGTCGCCCACTGCGATGAGCATGCGGCCAAAGGGGCGGCGCATCAGGACCACGGCCAGGATGGCCACCGCCGTCAGGATGATCACAGGGTAGGGAATGATGTCCAGAACCGGGACATCCTGGATCCCGCCCCGCCCTATCTGGCGGAAGCTGTCCGCCGGGTTTCCCTGGGCCGCGCCGCCCGTCCAGTAGAGGACCAGCCCGAGCAGGGCCAGCATCATGCCCAGCGTCACAATGAAGCTGGGCACCTTGAGCAGCGTTGTGATCAGTCCGTTCACCAGTCCGATGAAGGCGCCGAGCACAAACATGAGGATCAGCACCGGGATCACCCTGGAATCGTCCTGCCGGATGAGGTTGCCGGCAACGATGACCTGCATTGTCACCACCGATCCCATGGACAAGTCGAATTCGCCGCCCACAATGACGAAGTACTGGCCGACGGCGGCGATGGCGATCGGCGCTGTCCTGCCAATGAACCGGATGAAGGAGCCCGGCTCCCCGAAGGAGGGGTTCAGGGCGATGATGGCCGCCAGGAGGCCGATCAACAGGATGAAAACGGCGCCGCCGGGGGTCCGCAAAGCCCGCAGGAGCCGCTGGGAACGGCTGGCGCGGTTTTGCCGGAGGACCGCGCTGCGCCCGGAGGGCAGTGCCGCGCTCATGGCCCCTCCGCCAATGCAGCCTTTGCGGCAGGCGCTTCCGCAGAGCCCTTCGAACTGAAGCGCTCCGGCCTGTTGACGATTCTGCGGCGGGCGTACACGGCGACCGCGACGACGATCACCACGCCCCTGACTACGTCCTTGAGGAAGGGGTTGATCTGCATGACGGACATGATGTTGTCCAGCATGGCGAAGATGAGGACGCCGCCCAGGGTTCCGGTGATGGTCCCTTTGCCGCCGGCAAGCAGGGTGCCGCCGAGGACCACGGCGGCGATGGAAAGCAGGTCGTAGCCGCCCTGCGAGCCCACCGTCGGGCTGCCCACACCCAGCCGGCTGGCAAGGAGCAGCCCCGCCATTCCGGCCATCACCGAACAGATCACATGGGCCGTGATGACAGGCAAGTCGATGCGGATTCCAGACGTCCGGGCCACGGAAATATCACCGCCGACGGCGTAGAGGTGGTGGCCCATCCGGGTGCGGTGGAGCAGCAGCATGGCCAGCCCCGCGCAGGCCAGCATAATGATGGTCGAAATGGGAACTGGTCCCAGGCCGGTCGCCCCGATCAGCCGGAACGAGAGCGGGGTCTGCCCGAAGCTGCCCTTGAAATTAGTAGCGAGATAGCCGCTAATGATCAGGCCCATGCCCAGCGTGGCGATGAACCCGTGCACGTTGAGGCGGGCCACGATCAGCCCGTTCGCCAGGCCGATGATGGCCGCGGCGCCCAGCGTGAGCAGGACCCCGGGCACGACATTACCCGGGTTGTTGGCCATCACCCCGGCGGCAATAAGGCTGGCCAGGCTGGCAACATAGGGGACAGAGAGGTCCAGGCTGCCGGCGAGGATGACCAGCGTCTGTCCGATCGCGATGAAACCGAGGACGCTGGTTCCGGTCAGGATGCTGGAGATATTGCCCTGACTGAAGAAATTCCGCCCGATCGTGCTCACGAGAACGGCACCAACGATCAGGGTCAGCAGCGCCACCAGGTAGACAATCTCTGTGGAGGACAGGCGGTCGATGAAGCTGCCCCGTTGTTTCATGTTCCTCCTCCAGGTGTGGTCCTGGCGCCCGTTCCCAGCTGCAGGACGGCTTCCTCGGACGTCCCGGCCGGAAGTTCGCCGGCCAGGCGCCCGTCGCGCATGACCAGGATCCGGTCCGACATGCCGATGACCTCCGGCAATTCGCTGGAGACCATCAGGATGGCTTTGCCTTCGGCTGCCAGCTTGCGCATCAGCTGGTACACCGCCACTTTGGCTCCCACGTCAATGCCGCGGGTCGGTTCATCCAGCAGGACCAGGCGGGGGCGGATGGCCAGCCACTTGGCAAGGACCACTTTCTGCTGGTTCCCGCCGGAGAGGTACTGCACCTCCTGGTCCAGGTCCCGGGCCACGACTTCCAGGGAGGAAAACACACCGGGGATCTCGGTTCGGGCGGCGCCTGTGCGGCGCGGGAAAACGGACCTGATCACGGTCAGCGCGTTGTTCAGGATGGACTGGTTCAGGCTCAGGCCCTCAGCCTTGCGGTCTTCCGTGATGAGGGCCATCCGCGCCCGGACCCCCTCCCGCGGCGACTTCGGCAGGACTTCACGGCCTTCCACCTTCATGGTGCCCCGGGTAAAGGGGGCGGCGCCGAAAATGGCGTGCAGCAGCTCAGTCCGGCCGGAGCCCTGGAGGCCGGCCAGCCCCACAATCTCACCCGGCTGAACGCTGAAGCTGATCCCGTCCAGCTGGCCGTTTCCAGCCGCCTCCAGTTCGAGGATCGGACCTGCGGGGACATCGGCACCGCTGTCCGTCCGGGGCAGTTTGTCCGGGAAGAATGCTGAAATGGGCCGGCCCACCATCAGCCGGACCAGCCTTGTATCGTCGAGTTCCGAGGCGGGGCCGGTGCTGACCACGCGGCCGTCCTTCAGGACGGTGATGACATCGCACAGGTCAAAGAGCTCCCGAAGCCGGTGGGACACATAGAGGATCGCCGTTCCACGTTCCCGGAGGCGGGACACGATCTGGTAGAGGAGCTCAACTTCGGCGCCGGCCAGTGCGGCGGTGGGTTCGTCCATGGAAACGATCCGGGCGTCATAGCTGACAGCCTTCGCAATCTCCACTACCTGCTGCTCAGCCACCGTCAGGGTCCGCACCTGCGCGGTAGGCCGGATGGCAGTGATCCCGAGCGACTCAAGCAGCTCCGCCGTTTTCGCGTTCATCAGCGCCTTGTTCACCAGGACTCCGCGGCGCGGCTCCCGGCCCAGGTAGATGTTCTCGGCCACTGTCCGGTCGGGAAGGAGATTAAACTCCTGGAATACCGATGACAGCCCGGCTTCGTGGGCCTTCGTAGGGTGGCTGAAGTTGACTTCCTCGCCGTCCAAAAGCACTGTTCCCGCGTCCGGCTGGTAGACCCCCGCGAGCACTTTCATCAGGGTGGACTTCCCGGCGCCGTTTTCGCCCACGAGCCCGTGAACCTGGCTCCGGTGAAGGGTAAGGTGGGCGTCTTCCAGCACGGGAATGCCGAAGAAGCTTTTGGTCAGTCCACGGACTTCCAGGAGTGGCGGCGGGGCCGCGGAACCCTGAGTGAGCCCACCGGGGATTGACGCCGCGCCATTCCCTTGGTGGTTCTCCATCGATCCGCCCACGCCTAACTGTTACAGGGGCCATTCTGTTCCGTCAAGGAAAATGATTGCTTACTACTACGGGGTGAGATCCATCAGTTGTACAGAGGTCATGAACGGGTAACGGCGGTACTACTTCAATCACGTGTTAGTAACCCTTGGAAATCATGGCGGCCATCCACGCGGCCCGGTCCCTAAAATTAGCCATGGATCCGATTCCTGCGGTGATTGTCATTATCGGTGCCGCTTTCGCCTGGATTGGTTTGACGGCATTCGCCATCCTGAGGCTGCGCCGCCGCCGGAACGGGTCTTCACTGGTGGCCTCGGCTCCCCCTCCTGCCGAGGCCGGCAGTAGCCGTCCGCACAGGGCATGGCGCCGTGTCCGGCCCTTAACAGGACAAAGAGCGAACCGACGCCGGCTGCGCCGCGGGAAGGTCCGCAGGTGATGGTTTCGGTCAGCTCCGGGTCAGATCAATAGACCTGCGGATAGCGACGATCCTGACGGCCACTCCGGTCAGGACAAGGCCGATTCCCAACGCCATGAGGATCCAGACAGGGACCGACGCGGAATCGATGTTCCGGTAGCATTCTGCCGCCAGTTCGGTAGTCCGCAGCTGCACGTCTGCCATTTCAGCTGCACGGCTTTGCGGGAGCAGCGGGCTGCCACACAGCGGCCCCACTGTCTTCAAGCCGATAACGACACTGAGGATCTGGACGGCGAATCCCACGGCGATCGTCAAAATCCAGCCACGGCGTTGACCAAGGTCCTGATGGATGGCCTTGGTCGTATTTCCCGGAGAATCTTGAACCGCCATGCTTAGAGCTTAGTGGGGACTGGAAGGCCGCTCACGTAATTTAGGCCCGCGCTACCGGCGAAAAGAAAGCGCGAGCGCCCATCCGCCGGCCACTCCGATGGCAAGGAGTACGGTTACGAAGCCGATCGCCGGTGCGCTCGCCCAGGCCAGGGCACCGCCATACCGCAGCAGGGCAAGCGCCTGCAGAATGACGAAGGCAACAGAGGTCAGGGCTACGGGGCGGACGGTGCGAAGGTCGGCGCTCATCTGGCCCTGCGCGGCCGCCCACCCAAGACCGACCAGCCATGCTCCGATCGCCCTGGCTGTGAGCTCGGACAGCGGCCACGGCCACCATGCCGCGGCGGGAATGGGTGCTGCCAGGAGCGCCACGCCATACAACAGCAGTATCGCGGCGATTCCCACCAGGAGCAGCCGCAGCGCAGGGGGCAGCACCGGCCATCCCGCTGCTAGGGACCTTGAGGCAGGACGCCGGGAGCGGATCTGTATCCAGCTGATGACCAGCATTGCCACCGGGACGATCGCATAGATCGCCAGCCATGCCCAGGCGGCTACTTGCGCAAGGGTGGCAGTGCCTGGCGACAGGTGGAAACGGTCGAGATGAAGCAGGGTGACTCCGAGGGTCAATGCCGTGAAGCCGAACACCGGCAAGACAGCCAGCCTCGCTGATTCCCAGCTCGCTGAGCGGGCGCCCGCCACCTCCAGGCCGGCTGCTGACCAGTAGGCTGCGCCGAGGAAGACGGCGGTCATGGGCGGATTGACTGTCCACGCGAACCATTCCGCAGTCCGGAGCGGAAACACGAACAGCACCAGCCCGGCAAGGAACACGAGGAATGCAGCGAGGTAGAGCAGCCGCCGCATCGGTGGAATCAAGGGCGTGGCCTCAGGTGAAGCGGACGTCACCGGGCAGTTCCTCGGGTGCGGCTGCCTCTCCGGGGTTAGACGGTGGGACAGGCAAAGGGTTCTCGGCCAGGTAGCTGTGAAGCATCGAGACCACAGTGGCGCCGTCCCCCACTGCGGTAGCCACTCTCTTGATCGAACCGGCCCGCACGTCGCCGATCGCGAAAATGCCGGGCATGCTGGTTTCCAGCGCCAATGGCGGCCTGTCCGTCCTGGCGGACCCGGCGTCACTGACATCCCGGCTGGCTCCTGTGCGCAGAAAACCGGCCGGGTCACGCTCTACGGTCTCGGGCAACCAGGAAGTCCGCGGAACCGAACCGATCAGCACGAACAGGCCGCCCGCTTCGATCTCCTCATCCGGGGTTCCGTCGGCGGCGCCGGATGCGGACACCCTGACGGCGGCAAGGAATCCGTCCTGGTCGCGGGCCCCCACGATCCTGGTGCTATAGCGGACCGCAATGTTCCGGGTGGCCTCAAGTTGGGAGATGAGGTACTCCGACATACTGACTGACAGTGTGGGTCCACGCACCAGCAGCGTCACCTTTTTCGCGTACTTCGCGAGGTGCAGAACCGCCTGTCCGGCCGAATTGCCGCCACCCACCACGCAGACGTTCTTTCCGGCCATCGACGGCGCCTCGGAGACTGTGGCCCCGTAGAAGACGCCTCTGCCCACCAGATCCTCCAGCTGAGGAATGCCGAGGCGACGGTAGTCCACGCCGGTGGCCACTACAACTGCACGGCACCGTACGACAGTGCCATCGGAAATCGACACAGCGTACACCGCTCCATCCACACCGAGCCCTTGCACCTTCCGCAGAAACAGGAAGTCCGTGCCCAAAGTCCATGCCTGGTGAAATGAGCGGTAGGCCAGATGGGCACCGCTCACACCGCGGGAGAAGCCAGGGTAGTTGCGGATCAACGAGCTGGTGCCGGCCTGGCCTCCCACAGCTTCTCCCTCCACCACCATGGTGGACAAGCCCTCGGAGGAGGCATATACGGCGGTCGCGAGACCGGAGGGGCCGGCTCCCACAACCACCACATCGAAGATCTTGTCCGCCGGTGGCGGTCGCGTCACCCCCATTGCTTCGGCAATTTCTAAGTCACTGGGGTTCTCGAGGACAATGGGTGGAGCCGTGAACTCCAGCACTAGGACCGGCAGCACGGGGTCGCGCAGGTTCACGCTCTCGAGCGTCCGTTCCGCCAGTTCGGACCCGGCAGGGTAGAAACCCACCGGGATGTGGTTTCGGCTCAAGGAGTCGCGCAGCGTATGCGTTCTTTCGTCGCCTACCTCCCCGATCAGCCGGACCGCCTCGAACCCAAGCCCCTGGGCCAGGTGCCAGTCATCGAGGGCGTCGGTAATAGCCCCATGGAATTCCTCGTCGCGCGATCGTTCGGGACGGATGATCACCAATTCGGCGTAGCCCTGCCCGATCGCCCGGAATACAGTGGGGGCGCTAGCGAAATCGCCCCATGTCACTACAACGCCACGCTTGGCGGCCGGGTGAAAGCCATACGCACGCCGGAGGAAATCGAGCCCACCGCGGTCAGCCGGCCCGTAGCACCCGAGTATGAGGGCAACCGGGCGATTCCAGCGCCGGAGCCCCTCAAGCACCGCCCGCCCGTGGGCGTGGTCGGCGCAGGCCACCACCTCGTAGTCGGCACCGTAGCGACGACGTAACTCGTCTTCAAGAATGCGCCGAGAGGCTGAGTCTCCGGTAGCAATCAGCATGATCGGAACCGAGTGATCCATAGCCGCCGTCTCTCCGGTTCAATGGTTCGGTGGCGCTCACGATACTCGCGCCGGGACAGTGGGGACAAGGGGTGCCGCTGCCTCCGGGAAGGTCCTTAGCCACCGGGAACGGAGTAATATCAGCCCCGGTTGTCCCGTTGATTCTGGCATTTTCCCAAGGCACGGAGATTTTGGAGGACACGATGGAGAATCGTCCTATTCCGGGAATCAGCCTCGTCGCCATACCCAGTGGAACAGGGTGTCTGGAGTGCCTCAGGGGTGACGGCCCGGGGTGGTGGCTACATCTCCGCCGCTGCGCCCAATGCGGCCACATCGGATGCTGCGATTCATCACCCTCGCAGCATGCCAGTGCCCACGCGCGCACCGTCGGTCACCCCGTCATGAGGTCCTTTGAACCTGGGGAGGACTGGTTCTACGACCACACCACGAAGAGATTCTTCCGCGGCCCGCGGCTTCCGGATCCTCAGTCGAGGCCACCGGAGCAGCCGGCACCTGCACCGGAAGACAAGGTACCGGCGGACTGGCAAGAACGCATCCACCGGTAACGGCGAATCCAGAACCAACCGCTTTACCGCCTGCTAATGACCCAGGAGCAGGCATTGGCTAAAATCAAGGCTCGACGCTCAGTCGACCCAGGCCCACCGTCCGGTCGACCGATAGGGCTCCCGGCGAGCAGAGAGGCCAGCCGTGGACTTCATCCAGTCCGCTGAACATCAGCTCAACCCCTTTCCCCACTACGAACGAATGCGGGAAACTGCCCCTGTCCATTACGACGAACAATCCGGAAGTTGGCACGTCTTCCGGTACGACGACGTCCAGCGGGCACTGTCCGAATATGCAACATTCTCGTCGCGCATGGGCGGGGACGATGCATCGGGGACCGGCCAACTATTCGCAGCGAGCCTGATTGCCACCGATCCCCCAAGGCACCGGCAGCTACGATCCCTGGTGACCCAGGCGTTCACGCCCAAAGCCGTGGACGCGCTGGCTCCCCGTATCGCGGCGCTCACTGACGAGCTTTTGGAGGGGATCGCGGCCCGCCGCAGCGCAGACCTGATTAAGGAATTGGCTTACCCGCTGCCGGTCATAGTGATCGCCGAACTTATGGGTATCCCCGCGGAGGACCGTGAGCGCTTCAAACAATGGTCCGACGTGATTGTCAGCCAGACGCGGACTGATTCGACCAGTGAGAACCACTCCGGCACAAACGTGGAGATGACGGAGTATTTCCTGGCCCTGATCGACCAACGCAGGCGCCGGCCAGGCCAGGACCTCATCAGCACCCTGCTGGCAGCGGAGATTGACGGCCAAAAACTGACGGTGCCCGAACTGCTCGGTTTTTGCGCCCTGCTGCTCGTCGCCGGCAATGAGACCACCACCAATCTGATCGGCAACGCGGTTTTGTGCCTGGCTGAGTACCCCGGCACCATGAACCGCCTGCTGAGGGAACCCGCCCTGCTTCCCCAGGCCATCGAAGAAGTGCTGCGCTTTCGATCGCCGGTCCAGTCCATGTACCGGGTGACGGTCACGGCGACTGTCTTGGGAGACGAACTGATTCCGGCCGGCGCACCGATCGTGGCTTGGATCGGCTCCGCGAACCGCGACGAGCGGCAGTTCCAGCGGCCTGCCGAGTTCGACGTGGACCGCGGCCAGAACCGGCATCTGGCGTTCGGCCACGGCATTCACTTTTGCCTCGGCGCCCCGCTGGCCCGGCTCGAAGCCAGGATCGCGCTGGGTGCCCTACTGTCCCGTTTGCCCGGGCTTGCTCTGGACCAGGGAGCCCACCTGGAACGAATGGAAAGCACCATCATCTATGGGCTGAAGGCGCTCCCGGTAAGTTGGCAGAGGGCCTGACCGCCTACCTCAAGATCGCCGCAAAAAATCCCAAAGGTGGAAAAACACCCTTCCATCTTGTTCTTCAGGCTTCATAGAGTGTCCCCACACGGCAGCAAAACATCTACGTCGGGGGGACGTATGAACATGAGCAGTATTCCGCCCAAGGCAAAGGAAGCACATATCACGGACGCTCCTGTTCCTGCTCCGCCCACCAAACCCTTGGTAAAGCCGCGTGCAGTACAACAAACTTCCCTTGCCAGGAGACGGGAACATGAGATCCAACGAGTAATCCGCGACCTCGCCACCCTTGCAACTAATCAGGCACCATGAAGCACCCGTGCCTAAAATGCTCTTATGCCTACACGTGTTCATGAATTTGCCTGGCCCGACCGGGTCGTCGTTGGAACCATCGGCGTTCCGGGGTCGCGCACGTTCTACCTGCAGGTACGCACAGGTCAGCAAATTGTGAGCATCGCTTTGGAGAAGCAGCAGTCGGCCCAGCTCGCCGAGAAGATTGACGAAATCCTCGATCAGCTCATGACCCTCGAGGGCAACCCTTTCAGCGTTCCCACAGGTACTCCCATTGAGCTCGTCGACAATGACCAGCTCGAGGCGGTCGAGGAGCAGTTTCGAACCGGCGCCCTGAGCCTGGGTTGGGACCCGACGACGGCGCAGGTGGTCATCGAGGCATACCCGCTCGCGGAAGTTGATGCTGAGGACGACGGGTCATTCGAGGAAGACGACGCTGAAGTGCCCGAAATGCTGTTGGTGCGGATGCCGGTCGGTACCGCCCGTGCCTTCGCCAAGCGCACCCGTGAGGTTGTCGGGGCCGGGCGTCCCGCATGCCCCCTTTGCGGTTACCCTGTGGACCCAGACGGACACGTCTGCACTCTTCCTGAGGTCTGATGCCGGCGCCCGACCTGCTGACTGCCGAGTTGACGCTCACCGGCCGCATCACGACGGCGTCGAACGCTACATTCGTGGGTAGTATCGGCGACACGACGGTCGTCTATAAACCGATAGTCGGGGAGAAATTGTTGTGGGACTTTCCCGATGGCTTCCTCGCCCACCGGGAGGTTGCCTCCTACCTGGTCTCTGAGGTCCTCGGCTGGAACATAGTGCCACGCACTTGGCTCCGCGATGGTCCGTTGGGCATAGGGATGGTGCAGCTCTGGCAGGAGACAGACCCCGGCCAGAACGCGGTGGACCTTGTGGCAACGGACGACGTCCCGGAAAGCGGTTGGAAACACGTCCTTGAGGGTCAGGATGAGGAGGGGCGGATGGTCGCCCTCGTCCACGAGGACACACCGGCACTGAGACGCATGGCGGTGTTCGACGTCGTCGTGAACAACGCCGACCGCAAAGGCGCACACATCCTTGCCATGACGGACGGGCACCGCCACGGCGTGGACCATGGACTCACTTTTCACCGTGACCACAAGCTGCGCACGGTGCTGTGGGGGTGGCTGGGAGACGCTCTGACCGTTGAGGAACTTGAGGGCATCGATCGTGTCAGCGAAGGGCTGGACGGTGAGCTGGGCCGAAGCCTGGCGGACCTGCTCTCCGCCCAAGAAATTGCGTCGGCCGCCGTGCGCTGCGCCCGGTTGCGCCAGTTGGGTCGGTTCCCTGCTCCGAGCGGTGAAATGCCGGCGGTGCCCTGGCCGCTGTTCTGAGGGCCACCCGGCGAATCTGCATCAAGGTGGGAATCGGGTACTACAGTGGATGCATGGCTCCCAGCCGCAATCCGCTCGACGACCTGCGCGAAACCATCGGCCATCTGGCCGATCAGCTCAAGCTGCCCGGTTCAGAGCGCGTGGACGACCTGGTGGGCGATCTCATCGGTGTGAGGCCCGGGCCGGCCCGGCCGCTGTCCGAGGTGCAGGCCGAGCTCGACGCGCTGGTCGGGCTGGAGACCGTGAAGGAACAGGTGCGGGCCCTCGTCGCACTGCTCCAGGTCCAGGCCCGCCGTAAGGCGCACGGCCTGCCGGAGGTGGCCACATCACAGCACCTGGTGTTCCTCGGAAATCCGGGCACGGGCAAGACCACCGTGGCGCGGCTCCTGGCCGAGATGTACCGCGCGGTGGGACTGCTGCAAAAGGGCCACCTGGTCGAGGTCGACCGTTCGGGCCTGGTGGGGCAATACGTGGGTGCGACCGCCATCAAGACGGACCGGGTGATCCGGCGTGCGCTGGACGGCGTCCTGTTCATCGACGAGGCCTACGCGCTGGCCCCGGAGGACGGCCGTATGGACTTCGGCCCAGAGGCGATCGAGGTCCTGCTCAAGCGGATGGAGGACCACCGCCACCGCCTGGTCGTGATCGTGGCCGGTTACCCGAGGCTGATGGAGTCCTTCTTGCTCTCGAACCCCGGACTGCGCTCCCGGTTCGCCCGCGAGATCACGTTCCCCGACTACTCCGTCGACGCACTGCAGACGATCTTCCACCAGATGCTGGCCCAGCACGAGTACACGTTGGAGGCGGGTGCTGACCAGATGCTGCGCCGCATCTTCACCGGGCTCCACGCCAGCGAGGACTCCGGCAACGCACGGTTCGCCCGCACGCTGTTCGAGCAGGCGCTCAACCGCCAGGCGCTACGGCTGTCGCTCAACAAGGAACAAAGTCTCGACGCACTCGATCGTGAGGCCGTCATGACGCTCACCGCGGACGACATCGTCCAGGCCGCGCTGGCCTTGGGCGAGCAGCCGGAACCGGAACCGGAACGGATGCCCGAACCGGAGCGGCCACGCTGGTGGCGCTGGCTGGCCTAGCCGGATCCGCAGCTGCTGTCAGGCGCCGGGTATCGGTCTCCAGCGTCAGGACTAGAACGGGCGGATGCCCGCACTCGTGCAGGACTCTCCAGAGCGGGGGCCCCATAAACGGAGGTACTTTGTGAAGGTTCAATGTCCAAAATCAGGGGCATGTGGTCGCTGTACTGCAGCCAGTCCTCTGGCAGGCCAATCTCGAGGGACGCTGAGGCTCCACGGAGGAAGGCGTAATCAATGTGTTGTCCGAAGTGCAACTTCTTTGTGTGAAAGTAGGTTTTCGTACTTTCGGCCCCGTGAGTGATTTCCTCAGCTCCATGGTGAACGCTTCGGAGCCCGAGCCCATGAAGTTTGTCGACCAAGAGGGAATGGTTCCTTCCTGGGTGGTCCCTATCCCAGATGGTGTTGCTGTTGAAGTCGCCGATAAGCAGCGAAGGTGCCGACGTCAGGAAGTCAGCGTGGCGATCGACAATCTCGTGAGTGACCCGGACATACTTCAGGTCTTTGTCGCGAACGTGGGCCCATAGTGCGACAATGTTCATGCCGTCTACGGTGAACGGAATATGCCAGGGCAGGAGTCGTCCCGCTTCCTTGAGTAGATAGGAGCGGTGAGTAAAACCAATGACGCCGAGGCCTTTGTGAGGATTGGAACCAACCCAGGCTTTGAACAGAGCATCAGTTTCAGCGATATGTTTCTGCGAGACCTCCGGTAAGACCGCGACATCGGGCTGAAGCGCCTCCACCAGCCAGCGCTTTTTGGCATAACCCATAGCACAGTTCCAAGAGACTACTCGCATAGCTATACGCTACTTGGTTCTCGGTACCGCCCTTGAATTCGCCCTGCTCGCAGAATTGGCTTTCCCCGTACAGGGTCATGGTCCGCGGCTCCGGCGTCCTCTGGGCCGACGGTAGGCTAAGGAGGCCGAAGCGGCGAGGAGAGATTGGGGACGTGTTGGTTGCAGTCTGGGGCATTCACAACGACGCACTATCGAATGAACTGGTTGAGGAAGGCTTTATCAGCATTGGTTGGTCCGTCATTCCTAATCTTCACTCCGTTGGTAGTGACCGCGATTCTTTGAAGCGAGCTTTAGCTGGCGCATACCCTGATGCCAAGGCGGGGGCAATCCCCGTCTGGGCCGGGATTCTGTACCGCTTTGGTTTCGAGATGAAGGAAGGCGACATCGTCATAGCGCCGTACCGTGCTGACAGCACCCTGAATTTCGGTGTCATCACAGGGGAATATGAGTACATGTCCGAAGCGCCCATCCATCCACATCGCCGCAAGGTCAGATGGTTAAAAACGGGAGTTTCGCGAGGTCTGTTTCCCCAGGAAGCGCTCTACGAGATTGGGTCCGCCATGACGCTTTTCCGCGTCAAAAAGAATGTTCAGGTGTTCATGAACTTCCTGAATGCGGGTCCGAATGCGGTGGCGCCGGGCATGCCACTTGATTCGATCGAGCGGCAGGCCGCTGATGATTGGATTGAGAACGAGCCCAGTGCCGCTCGGTTGGACCAGTTCACGCATGACTTCATCTTGAAAACGCTGCTGCAGGACCTCTCGCACGAAGAATTCGAGCACTTTACTGCTGATTTGCTTAGGGCGATGGGATACGAAGCGAGGGTAACGCCCTACTCCTCTGACGGCGGTGTCGATGTCATCGCTCACAGGGACCCGCTCGGTCTTGAACCTCCCGTCATTAAGGTCCAGTGCAAACACACCGCCGCCCAGCAGTCCCGCCCGGACGTTCAGCGCCTTAGTGGGACGCTCGCACACGGTGAACTTGCCCTCTTCGTCTGCCTTGGAAGTTTCAGCAAAGATGCACTGGGCTATGAGCGCGAAAGGCAAAACCTTCGTCTCCTAACGGGCGCAGATGTCGTAGAACTGACCCTGCAGAATTACGACGAAATATCACCGCGGTGGAAAACCCGTATTCCACTCCGCCAGGTTTACGTAGTGGACCGAGCCAGCGAGGGACGCTAGCTCGCCCGGCAAGAGCTAAAGCATCGTGTTCCTCCAGTGATCCCGCCAGTTGCCATAAAGTTCGAACCTCAAGGTGGGCTCCTCCGCACCACGAACAACTGAAGCCGCGACCGAAAATTCCGGGTCGCGGTTGACCAGCTTGCCACCGCATTCATCCCAAGGCTGCCGAGCGCTTTTCAGTCTTCTGCCAGCAGTCTCGTCAGGCCTCGTGAACGATGCCGACTGCATATCCCAGCGCATGCCGAGCGTGGCTTCATGCTCCTGCACAAGTTGGAGGGCCAATGCCACGTGCGCGAAGTCATTGTTCTCTTTCCGCAGTTCTGTCAGTGCAAGACGCGCGCGCTCGTGTCGGTACTGAGGCGCCAACAGTTTCACTCCTGGGTAGCTTGACCCTGGCAGGGCAGTCAGCAACAAGGACCATTCCACGAGGAGATCGAGACGCTTCGCCTCGGTTTGAGAGCTGGTGCCGGTACTGCCATAGACATCTGCCACGGCACTCCAAAAGAAGACGAAGTTCTTGAGCAATCCTTCATCGTCAAGGGCATCAGTGAGCGCCGCTTGGTCGAGTTCGATTAGATCGAGTGCAAGGGATTGGGGCAGAGTCTTGGACTCCTCATGCCCCAACTGCAAGAACCTGTCGACGCGAGCAGCCGTTGCGCTGAAGCACACAGCCCATTCACGGATGCCCGGCATCCGGGATACAACAGGCCGCTCCTCGTTACGCAACATGTTCTTAGTCCAATTGAGGTACGGGGTGATATCTTGCTCGGTCATGGTTTCTCCTCTAGGTGGCTTAAAGCGAAGCGCCCTCGGGCGGATGCCAAGGGCTGGAATTTTGAAAAGACTATTTGTTTATGGGAAGGCAGTTGGATCTAGTCACGCGATAAGACGTAGGTCAGGAATTGCAAAAGGCCCCCGGGGGCGATCCGGAGGCCTTCACTGCTTCTATTATATTCTTTGCTGCGTTACCAAATCAATAAGCGCTGTTCTGGGTGGCTTTTGGCGCGATCGGCTCTGTTGGCACCCTGGACAAGGTGCTGATTACATGGCGCTGGCCCGGCTTGCTAATTTGCTCCTGTCACGTATTGTGAGACCGCTTGCGTTACACATGCAAATCGGGATTACAGCTTACCAAAATGAAGTCGCGCCGTCGGGAGCCAAGGTGCTGAGGCCGAAACAGCTGTTTTTGCCTAAGGAGTCTCAGCCAAAGGCTCGTTATCTGAGTCGCTTGCGAGCGCGGCCGGTAGCGGCAAACCATACTTCTCGCACAGAAACCGGGTTTGGCAGTACCGCTGCGCGTCCGCGGCCACATTGCCGAGGACCGCTGAGTTCATGCCGGCACCAATGAGGATGCCTACGAACGGCACCACCTTTGCGACGTTCTGGATCGGAACCGTGGATCCGGCCGGTCCAAGGTGCTGCATCAACTTCTCAAGGCCGGCCAGCAGGCGGTGGTCGGCGCGGATTTTGTCCGACCACCTAACGCGTCCGTTGATCGCTTCAGCTGCACGTGCGACGTCACGCAGCGGTTCGACCTTCGCTGCTTGTGCCATGAATGACCGGCGTACCAGGCGCTGGATGAAAATCTGCTCATCGGGGTCTTTTGCGTCGTAACCGTAGGAGTATGCGATGCGCGACGCAATCGATGTGCTCAGGACTTGGATGACGAGAATGTCGGCTGTTATCGCGACAGGGATACCAGCCACGGGCGTCAGAGCCAGGACACCCATAGTCCCACCTTCCAGCGCGCCCGCCGTCCGCCACGTCAGAGTGTTGAATTTCAGCAAACGGTCGCAGACCTTGAGGTCATGCTGCCGCAGTTCGGTAAAACTGTTGAGGTCGAGACCCCGCTTCCGGGCGAGCTTCTCTACGCTTTTCGGGTCGTTAAGCTCCAAAGCCCAGTCGTTAACCAGTTCGAGAAGCGATGCCGCGCCTGCGAGCGCTGGCCGCACGGCCGTGGTGGCAACAGCATCGCCGGCACGTCGCATCGGTTCCTTCACCGCCTCTGGCACAACCGCCGTGACCCTGTTCACGGCCTTTCCTGTTACCTCGCCGGTGCGCTCGAGCGCATTGCTCGCCCAGTTCGGCAGGCCACGGCGGTTGTTACGCCGCTGCCAGTGCTCGTTGAGCTTGTCCCACACTTGCCCCTCGTAGGCACTCATCGGCGTTGCGCCGTGGACGAGCGGGTCTGTGTATGTGCTCACTGAGATTCTCCAATTCGACTGTGATTGCTGGATCCATGTTGCCCTACGAGTTGAGACGCATGGGTGACGGCGCTGTGTGTCATCACTGCGCATTACTGAAAGTTGTTTAGCTGTGGGAGTGCGGCGAGCACATCTCACCGTACGGGTGGAAGGAGATTTGTCGCTTGGGCATAAACCGAAAGGTCTCCTTCCACCCCAGTCTGGCCAGGACCTCCTAAGGGATCTGGATCCGAGCAGCTTCCTGCAGCAGCGGATCAGAAATCATGACTGTGGCAGCCCCGGGAGCAATATCGAAAGCAATAAAGCCTCGGGACTTGTCTCCGGGCAGGACCTCGCCGGAGCCCAGCTGGTTGTCCGCGAACAGACTCATATCGGCTTTACGCCCGTTAGCGTCCTTAGCCGAGAAGTACAGCGGGTTGGAAGAGGTGGTGCCCTTCTCGGTCTCCCACAGGACGTCCAGAAGCAGGTAGGTGCCGTTCTTGGGCGGAGTGGCAAACGCTGTCGTGCTCACGGTGTCCGTCCTGACCGCGGAGACCACGGTGATCCGGGCTACGTCCCCGTTGCGCATCTCCACAGTAAAGGGAGTGCCCACCGTCGGTGCAGCAGGCGCCGCAGGAGCCGGTGCGGGAGCGGCCGACGCCGGTGCTGCCGCCGGCTGGACTGCCTCAGCGGAAGCAGGCGGAACGTCCGCGCCGCTCGGAGTCCCGGCTCCCCCGCCGGAGCAGGAACCGAGCAGGATGCCGAAGAACAGCACGCCAGCCGGGATGGCAAAGCGCTTCTTCTTGTAGAACGGCCGCGGTGCAGGCGCCGGAGCGGCGGGCGGAACAGGGGCAAAGTTAGGGTGAGACATAGTGTGCCTTTCGGTGATGCGATGGATGGTGCGGGAGGTAGCAGAAGTTACTGCTTTTCCCATTTGCCGCAGCGGGTGGAGTTGAAGTCCTGTCCCGCTGAAAGTGTGACCACCGGGCGGCCGCCACCCGGGATGTCGTTTTCGATGATGTCGCCGCCGTTGCTCCCGCTGCGGTAGATCCCCCAGTAGCAGGTGGATCCCACTGCAGTGGCGGCCCTATAAGTGCCGGGCTCAATGTCGGCCCCAACCGTCCAGGTGCCGTCCCCCATCGTGTTGGCCGCCTTCGCCTTCTCGGCTCCCGTCACTGCCTCTTCCCGGGCCTTGACCGCGGCCTCCGCAGTCTTGACCGCAGCGTCGGCCTTGCCCACCTCGGCTTCCTTGGCCGCGACCTTGGACTCACGGGACGCCATGCCGTTCCTAAGCGTGTCGTACTTGCCCTTCAGCGATGCGTAGCTGGAAAGCGCCGCGTCGCTCTATCTCGACCGTCGACTTTTCGCCGGCCAGGGATTTGTAGGCGTCGCTAGCTTTTGGATCGGGCAGTGCGGTTCCCAATGCCACGCCGCCGGCAAGGAGTACGACGGCGGCCGTCGCCAGAAGGATGGGCTTCTTCCTGCCCGGCTTGGCTGATGCCGCGGTCTGCTCTTCAGCAAGTTCGGGAGAACCTTCCGGAAAATCCCCGCCCTCCGGCCGTGGCCCGTAGCTGGTTTGGTTGTTCAACATGTCCTCTTCCTCTGTTCGTGGATAACCGCAGAACGGCGGCGGGGTACTGATCCCCCAATACGCGGTTCCCCGCCGCCGCCGCAGCTCCGGAAGATTCCTTCTTGGCTGCAGAACGAACTTACGGGCGTCCACCGCAGGCGAAGCAGAAACAACTGATAACCCGGCCTATCAGCCCGGAAACGTGAATGTCGACGTATGACACTAGGCTGGTGGGACGATTCCGACTGAAGGGGGCAGCCATGGACGCAGTTACCGGCGCACTGCGCATGACGCTCGCTGACGTCGCCTCGCTGGCTCAGGTCCAGCGCCCCGTCGTATCCATGTGGCGTAAGCGCAGCAGCGGAGGCCCGCTTCCGTTTCCGGGGGCTGCAGGGACAGCCAATGGGGTAGAACTTTTCGACGCTGATGAGGTCACCGCCTGGCTCCAGGCAACCGGCCGGGGCAACAATCCGGACGCGCACAACGACGTCGCGGTTTACGCCAAGCTCACGGTCCCAGCAGCAGAAGCCCCCAGGAACAGCCGCCAGACGTTCGCCGGCCTGACCTCGCTCCTTGCCCTGAAGGTCATCACGGGAGAAACGCTGAGCGAAAGCAGCGCCGCGGATTTGCTGGACGCTGCAGACGAAGCGGATCCGGATGATGTATTCCTCTACTCGGAGTTGGAGGCCCTCGGCTCCGCACTTCCCGGCCTTGCCAACTTCGCTGAGAGGCTGGCGGACAGTGCGTTCAGTGCGTCGGCGGCGTTCGAGAAGCTGCTGGCCCACCGCTTCAAGGAAGGCCTGCGCGAGCATTCAGACACCGCGCTTACGGACGCTGCACTAAGGCTCGTCGCTGCAACAGCCACGGAGCTCGCGTCCACGCTGGACAGCAGGCCCCTTTTCGTCGACTCCACCCCGGGCGGGAGCGATGTGATGCTCAGCATCGTCCAGCAGTTCGGCGAATCTGCGCCTGTCACCTTCCTTGCTGCGGATCACGACGGCGGCGCCTCAAGATTGGCGCGTCGGCGCCTCGCGGTGCATGGCACGGACAGCGGGCCGGTGAGGGTGGACGACAAGGGTGCCTTTGCCGTCGGCGGCCCTGCTGTCCATGTGGCGCAGTATCCGGCACCGGGAGATCCGGCCCTGGACACGACCGGCATCCTGTCCGGCATCGAGAACATCGTCCTTCCGATGGATGACTCCCAGCGGGCGGTTGTCATCGCTCCTGCCCGGGTGCTGTGCGACGTTCTCACCAGAGCACCCGGCAACCTCCGCTCTGATCTCCTGCGGTCCGGCCGCGTGCGTGCCATCGTCCGGCTTCAGCAGGGGATGCTCCGCGCCAAGCCGCGTGAGCCGCAGGCGCTGTGGGTGCTGGGGCCGTCCTTCGCGGACATTCCCATCGCGGACCGATGGACAATGGTGGCGGACCTGAGCACCACCCCGCTCACCCTCGACGTGAGCCAGGACCTGATCAGTGACGTCGTTGCCTCCATGGGTGACCGCGCCACCATCCGCGCGCACTCCTTCCGGTTCGCCCGCCTCGTGCAGACCCGCGTCCTCCTTGCACGGACCGGCGCATTGGTGACTGCCGCGCATGCAAAGAGTACGGCGGCGTCAGGCGGCGCCGAGGCCGCCCTTCGGATCGAAGAACTCGTCCGGGTCCTGTCCACCGGCGCGGCCCAGCCGCTCGCACTTCCTGCTGTTCAGCCGACCGCCGCCGCCAGCGCCTCAGAGCGCCCGGGTTCGGTTCAAGGGCTCATCAACTCCCGCAACCTCAAGTACCTGAAGGGCATCCGGCTTGAGCAGGCTGACCTCAACGGCAAGGCCGGAAGCAGGATCCTGGGCCGCGAGGAACTGATGGATCCGCACACTGCCCAGCCACGCTTCATCGCCCTCTTGGACTTCGCCGCTAAGTATCCCGCGGGGCGTCTCACCGAGCCGGGCGACGTCGTCTTCTGCACCAGCCCCCGCCCCGCGGCGATGGTGGACGCGGAAGGTGGCGCCGTTGTCGTCTTTCCTGCCCGGATCCTGAGGATTGACCAAGGAGACCCGGGCGGCCTGGTGCCCGACGTCGTAGCCCGTGACATCAACAACCTCAACCCTGCGGACAAAGCCTGGCGGAACTGGCGGCTGCGCCGCACGCCGGACGCCCAGCGCCAGCCGCTGATCAACACCCTGGAGACCCTGCAACACGAGCAGGCCCAAGCCCGGGAACGCCTCAAGCAACTGGAAGAACTCGCTACCCTGATTACGGACGGCGTAGCGGGCGGAAGCCTCACCCTGACAGACCCTATTACCCACGCCGTACCAGAAGAAGGAACTGCATAATGCCCCCGAAAGTGAAGGTGGACCTCGCCCCGTCCACCATGAAGGAACTCAAGGACACCCTCTGGAAGGCGGCGGACAAACTCCGCGGTTCGATGGATGCCTCGCAGTACAAGGACGTGATCCTGGGACTGGTGTTCCTGAAGTACGTGTCGGACGCGTTCGAGGAGCGGCGCGGGCAGATCCAGTCCGAGCTGGAGGCGGAGGGGCTCAACGAGGAGCAGATCGCCCTGCTCATTGACGACGTGGATGAGTACACCGGCCGCGGCGTGTTCTGGGTGTCGCCCCGGGCCCGCTGGACTTACCTGGCGGAGAACGCCAAGGGCCTGGACGCGGTGGACGGTGCGGCGCCCAAGTCCATCGGGCTGCTGATCGATGAAGCGATGGAGCTCATCATGGCCGACAACAAGAGCCTGGCCGCCACGCTTCCCAAGATTTACAACCGGGACAACGTGGACCAGCGCCGCCTGGGCGAGCTGCTGGACCTCTTCAACTCCGCCCGGTTCACGGGCCAGGGTGCCAGCAAGGCGCGCGACCTGCTGGGAGAGGTGTACGAATACTTCCTGGAGAAGTTCGCCAAGGCCGAGGGCAAGCGCGGCGGCGAGTTCTACACCCCCGCCGGCGTGGTCCGGGTGCTGGTGGAGGTGCTCGAGCCGCACCGCGGGCGTGTGTATGACCCCTGCTGCGGTTCGGGCGGCATGTTCGTCCAGGCCGAGAAGTTCCTTGCGGCGCACCACCTGGAGGGTTCGGACATTTCCGTCTACGGCCAGGAGCTCAACGAGCGCACCTGGCGGATGGCCAAAATGAACCTTGCCATCCACGGCCTCAACGCCAACCTGGCCTCCCGCTGGGGCGACACGTTCGCCCGCGACCAGCACCCGGAACTGAGCGGGAACAACGGCGCGGACTTCATCATGGCCAACCCGCCGTTCAACATCAAGGACTGGGCCCGCTCCGAGTCCGACCCGCGGTGGAAGTACGGCGTCCCGCCGGCCGGCAACGCCAACTACGCATGGATCCAGCACATCATCTCCAAGCTGGCGCCCGGCGGCAGCGCCGGTGTGGTCATGGCCAACGGCTCCATGTCCTCCAACTCCGGCGGCGAGGGCGAGATCCGCGCCCAACTGGTGGAGGCTGACCTGGTCTCCTGCATGGTGGCCCTGCCCACCCAGCTATTCCGCAGCACCGGAATCCCGGTGTGCACGTGGTTCTTCGCGAAGGACAAGGCTGCGGGCCCGCGTGGGTCCGTGGACCGGACCGGGCAGGTGCTCTTCATCGATGCTCGGCACCTCGGCTACATGGTGGACCGCGCCGAGCGTGCACTGTCCGACGAGGACATCGCCAAGATAGCCAACACCTACCACGCGTGGCGCGGTACGGCTTCCGCAGTGGAGGCCGGGCTGAAGTACGACGACGAGGCCGGCTTTTGCTATTCGGCTTCACTTGCGGAGGTCAAGGCCGCGGACTACGCGTTAACGCCCGGACGTTACGTCGGTGCTGCTGACGTGGAGGACGACGGCGAGCCGATCGAGGAGAAGATCGCCAGGTTGTCGAAGGAGCTTTTTGAGCAGTTCGAAGAGTCTGAAAGGCTGGCGGCAGTTGTGCGCGAGCAGCTAGGGAGGGTGTCATGAGCGAATGGCGGGAAGTCACTCTGAGTCAGCTCGGCGAAGTGAATCGGGGACGCTCCAGGCACAGGCCTAGGTACGCCGAACATCTCTACGGTGGCACGTACCCCTTCATTCAGACTGGCGACGTCAAAGCATCTGGGGGTCGAATCTCTCAGTTCAGCCAGACGTACAGCGAATCTGGGCTCGCTCAAAGCCGCTTGTGGCCAGCGGGGACGATGTGCATCACCATTGCTGCAAACATTGCCGAGACAGGCGTACTCGACTTTCCTGCATGCTTCCCCGACAGCATCGTAGGATTTATTGCTGATTCAGAAGTGGCCGATGTGCGCTTCATCGAGTACGCGTTCCGAACATTGAAAGCCGGTCTGCAACATCAAGCAGCGGGTTCAGGTTCGGTCCAGGACAACATCAATCTGGCGACGCTGTGCAGGCTCAAATTCTTGATCCCTGAGTTGTCGGAACAGCGGGCCATTGCAGACGTCTTGGGGGCACTCGACGACAAGATCGCCTCCAACACCAGACTCATCTCCAAGACCGGCGAAGTCTTAGAGACCTCGTTCGCACTGTTGTGTGGACATATCCAGGAGACAGTCCCGTTCAGCGAGATAGCGTCAATCACAAAGGGCGTTTCCTACAAAAGCGCTGATCTCCTAGAGTCGTCGAATGCCCTTGTCACACTAAAGTCATTCGACAGAAACGGTGGATACTCCCTCAGAGGACTAAAGGAGTATGCTGGCCCCTTCAAGCCTGCTCAAGAGGTCGCGCCTGGTGAATTGGTCGTGGCCCAAACTGATTTGACCCAAGCAGCAGAAGTGGTCGGACGAGCAGTGCGCGTCCCAAGGGCCGCCGGTTATGAAAAGCTCATCGCAAGTTTGGACCTGGCCATCGTTCGTCCGAGCCAGGACTCGCCAGTCGAATTCCTGCTCGGCGTGATGTTGCAGGGGCGCTTCAGAGCGCATTGCAGGAGCAGAACAAGCGGCACTACAGTCCTGCATCTGGCCTCTGATGCAATTTCATCGTTCCAAGCACCTTTGGTTTCACCGGACATACAGGAGAACTACGCTTCCGTAGCGCGTCCGATTCTGCAGCTTCGCGACTCGCTCGAGTACGAGAGTGATTCGCTGGCATCAACTCGCGACGCCCTCCTCCCTCAACTCATGTCCGGCAAGCTTCGAGTCAGGGACGCGGAGAAGGTCCTGGAGAACGCCGGTGTGTAAACGCGCAGCGCGCTTGTAGTTGGCGCTTGAGGATAGCCGCCAAAAGCATGAGTATGCTGAACAACAAGTTGATTGTGGGGGAATTACCGTGACAGCACCAGCAGTAGCCTTTTCGGAAGCCGACTGGGAGGGCGCCGCGAAGGAGCGGCTTGGCGAGCTGGACTGGAAGCCATTGGAGGGCCAGGCAATTGCGCCCGGAACCGGGGAACGCGAGTCCTGGTCGGAGCTTCTCATGCGGCCCCGCCTCCTTGCCGCCCTCCAGCGCCTCAACCCGGCGGTGCCCGCCCAGTACCTGCAGCAGGCTTTGGCGGAAATCGCCTCGCCCAAGTCCAACGACGCAATGGCGGAGAACCACCGCATCCACAACTGCCTCGTCAACGGCTACCGACTGGCCTACATCGACTCCGACGGCAACGAAGCCAACCCGACCATCAGGCTGCTCAGCCAGGCACCGGACCAGAACGACTGGCTCGCCGTCAACCAAGTCACACTGGTGCAGGGCGACTACAAACGGCGCTTCGACGTCGTCCTCTACTGCAACGGCATGCCTGTCAGCATCATCGAACTCAAGAAGGCCGGCAGCGCCCACGCCGACCTCCCCGGCGCTCACGCCCAGCTCCAGACCTACCTCCGCGAATTCCCCCTAGCGTTCCGCTTCTGCGTCTTCACGCTCGCCACTGACGGGATCCACGCCAAATACGGAACGCCGTTCACACCCTTCAACCACTTCTCACCATGGAACGTAGACGACGACGGCGTCCCCGTCCCCCAGGGCTACATGGTCGACGGCGACGCGGTCACCGCCCTCGACACAGCGCTGGACGGCCTCTACAACCAGGAACGCTTCCTGCAGCTCGTCCGGAACTTCACCGCCTTCGACCAGGGGTCGGGCGGCTTGGCCAAGCGGATCGCCAAGCCGCACCAGTACTACGCCGTCACCAAGGCCGTTGCCAGCACCATCCAGGCCGTGGAAAGCAACGGCAAGGCCGGCGTCGTCTGGCACACCCAGGGGTCGGGCAAGTCCATGGAAATGGAGCTCTACGCGAACATGGTGGCACGGGCGCCCAAACTGAAGAACCCCACTATCGTGGTCATCACCGACCGGAACGAACTGGACGGCCAGCTGTTCGAGAGCTTCGACCGGAGCCTGCTCCTTGCCGAATCGCCCAAGCAGATCAGGAAACGCTCCGAGCTGCGGGACGAGCTGAGCAACCGGACCACCGGCGGCATCTACTTCACCACGCTGCAGAAATTCGGCCGGAGCAAGTCGGAGAAGGACGCCGGCGCGGACCATCCACTGCTGTCCGACCGGCGCAACATCATCGTGGTGGTGGACGAAGCCCACCGTTCGCACTACGACGACCTGGACGGCTACGCGCGGCATCTGCGCGACGCGCTCCCCCATGCCACGCTGATTGCCTTTACAGGCACACCAATCTCGTTCGACGATCGCAATACCCAGGATGTTTTCGGCGACTACATCGACATCTATGACCTGTCCCGGGCGGTGGAAGACGGCGCCACCGTGCCCGTGTACTTCGAACCGCGGCTGATCAAAGTAGGACTTTCCGAAGGCGTCACGGAAGAGGACCTGGACAAGTCCGCCGATGAACTGACGCTGGGGCTCGACGATACGGAACGGGCGCGCATCGAGGCGAGTGTCGCCGTCGTCAACGCCGTCTGTGGTGCGCCGCAGCGCATTGCCGCGTTGGCCGAGGACCTGGTGGCGCACTGGGAGAACCGGCGCGAGCGGATGGGCAAGTTCATCGAGGCGCCGGGCAAGGCGATGATCGTGGGCGGGACGCGGGAGATCTGCGCCAAGCTGTACTCCGCCATCGTGGAGCTGCGCCCCGATTGGCATTCTGACGACCTGTCGAAGGGCAAGATCAAGGTGGTGTACTCAGGCGACGCGACCGACGTGCCACCCGTGTCTGACCACGTGCGCCGGGATTCGCTGAATGCCCAGCTCAAGGAGCGGCTCAAGAACGTCGACGACGAGCTGGAATTGGTGATCGTCAAGGACATGATGCTCACCGGCTACGACTCTCCCCCGCTGCACACCCTGTACCTGGATCGGCCGCTCAAGGGCGCGCTGCTGATGCAGACACTGGCGCGCGTGAACCGGACCTTCCGCGGCAAGGAGGATGGCCTGCTGGTGGCGTACGCGCCGCTGGCGGAGAACCTGGCGAAGGCGCTGGGCGAGTACACGCAGTCGGACCGGGCGAACAAGCCGGTGGGCAAGAACATCGACGAGGCCGTTGGGCTGACGGTGTCCCTGGTGGAGACGCTCCGCTCGCTGCTGGCCGGCTACGACTGGAAAGCCGTGCTGATGAAGTGCGGGCCGAAGTCGTTCCTGAACGCGGTGACCGGCGCGGTCAGCTACCTGCGCAATCCTGCTACGCCAGGCAACCAGCCTGCAGACGGCGAAGAGTCGGTTGCCGCGAAGTACCGCAAGTACTCCAGCCAGCTGTCCCGCGCGTGGGCGCTGTGCTCTGGGTCCGAGACATTGGCAGAGCTTCGTCCGGAGATCCAGGTGTACGAGGAGATCCGTGTCTGGATGGCGAAGTACGACGCAGCCGACCGGCAGGCCAGTGGTGAGCCGGTGCCTGAGGAAATCCAGCGGCTGTTGGGGAACCTGATCGCGTCAGCAACGTCCTCGGGCGAGGTGCTGGACATCTACGACGCGGCTGGCATGCCGAAACCGTCCCTGGATGACCTGACGCCCGAGTTCATTGCCAAGACGCATAAGGCTCGGAACCCGCAACTGGCCATTGAGGCGCTGCGGAAGCTGATTGCGGACGAGTCCGCCTCCTCCACACGGAACAACGTGATCCGGCAGCGTGCTTTCTCCGAGCGGATCACTGAGCTGATGAAGAAGTACACGAACCAGCAGCTGACCTCCGCCGAGGTTATTGCGGAGCTGGTAGAGCTCGCTCGGGAGGTGGCCGCAGAGGGCAAGCGGGGTCAACAGTTCACTCCCCCGCTGAACTCTGACGAGCTGGCGTTCTATGACGCCGTGGCCCAGAACGAGTCAGCGGTGGAGGCCCAGGGCGAAGGCGTCCTGGCAGACATCGCCCGGGAGCTGGTTTCGGTGATGCGCCGCGACGTGCGGACCGACTGGACCGTGCGTGATGACGTTAGGGCGAAGCTTCGGTCCTCCATCAAGCGGCTTCTGGTCCGCTTTGGCTACCCGCCTGACAAGCAGCCCCAGGCCATCAAGCTGGTGATGGAGCAGATGGAGTCGATGGCGCCGCGGTTTGCTGAGGCGCGGGACTAGCCCTAAGAGTGGCCTTCAAGACGCCGCGATGGACAAACTCCTCAGGACGAGACTCGATCAACGAAGCTGACGTAAATGCATAATCCCGACTCAAAGTATTGGACAATCCTAGGTATGATGTCTCCTCGACTCGTCGCAATTTCTCTCACCCCTTTCAAGTCGTACCAGAGCGTCCGCATTCCAATTGAGCCCTTGACGGTCCTAATCGGCCGGAACGCGAGTGGGAAGTCGAACGCGTTAGATGCTTTCGAAGTACTCGGACGTCTTGCCAGAGGATTAGAGATCCGCGACGCCCTCGACGGAAGCCTCGACGGCCTCGCGCCAATCCGGGGAGGTTCCACTGGTCTCGCCCCTGCCGGATCAAAAAAACGATCCATTAGGCTGGCTGTAGAAGTCGAAGACCCTGAGTATGGACTATTGACGATGGAAACCGAAATTGCGGTGGATCCGGAACCAAAAGTGGTTTTCGAACGTCTGAGCTTGACAGGCTCTCGAGGGAAAAAGAGTTTCACGGTATTCGAATCGGTTCCGCAAGACGATGCTTGGCGCGGCGATATCGATGCAAGAGTCTACAGTGGAAAAAGAGGAGTAAACCCCCGAACCACCTTGCGATCCTCTCAGCTCCTTACATTTCAGGTGCCACAGAGACTCGACTCAGGGTCCGCAGCAAAACGCTTAGTCAGCGACCTTTGCAACCGGGTTCTAGCAAGCCTCCTGGGCGTATTCCATCTGGATCCTATTCCCAGTGCAATGCGCCAGTATGTACCTGAAAAGGACACCGATCTCCACCGAGACGCGCGAAATCTTTCAGCGGTCTTGTCACACTTAAAAAACAGCGGCGCTCCGGACACGTGGACCCGACTCACTACTGCGATCCAGCGTCTCCCTGAACACCCTATCTCCGGCATTGAATTCGTTAGCACCAGCTTTGGCGACGTAATGGCTGGCATCAGAGAATTTTTTGATGCGCATAGCGAGGTGATCCCAGCTCGACAGATGAGCGACGGAATGCTCCGAATGTTGGCCATTACGACGTCCATCCTCGGCGGCGCGTCAAGCCTTGCCATTTCACCGTCCCTCTCAGGAGCCAAATCCACTCCCACTCTTCTCATCGAAGAGCTGGAGAACGGATTGCACCCATCACAGGCGCACACATTGCTGCAGCTGATTGTTGAGTCAATTCACTCTGGTGAGCAGCAGCTCGTAGTTACCACCCATTCCCCAGCCCTCCTGAACGCTCTTAGTGGCGATCAGCACCGTGGAGTTCTAATAGTCTCGCGGGACAAGTCCTCGGGGTGGAGCTCGGTGTCGCGTCTTGTGGACCTTCCGGGTTACCACCGGGCCTTGGCTTCGGAGCCCCTCGGCAGCCTCGTCGAGAACGGCCGCATTGCTGAGGCCTTCGAGAACCCAGTGAGTTCACGTGACAGTATTGACGAATTCTTGAGGATGATCTGATCGTGGCAGATGTTGTCTTCATCGACACCAGCGTGCTGCTATGCATCCTCGATATTCCCGGTAAAAACCAGAACCGAGACCCCTTAGTTGAGGAGTTCAAGAACCTCGTGACCACTCCCGGGAATACACTTATCCTTCCGGTAGCAACGATCATCGAGACAGGGAACCACATCGCGCAACTCTCCGAAGGGGGCCTACGCAGGCACAGGATGGAGGCGTTGACGAGACTGCTCATCGACAGCTCTAGCGCGACGGCTCCGTGGGTAATAGGCAACGCTCATTGGGATAGAGAATTCATACGGAATGTCGTGCATGGCCTCCCACACGGAGCGCTAGCAAGTTTGGTGGACCTTGCGTCCCAGGGCGTCGGCGTGGGCGACGCGAGTATCATTCACGAGATGGAACGATACCGTTCTTCCACCAACACACCATCAGCACAAACGATCCGCCTGTGGACCCTTGACCACGGACTTCAGGCGATCAGCCCCAGTTCCTAGGACCGCCAAGCGCGAATCGACCCATCTTCCCAGCAATACCCTTATTGCTGACTCAGTAAGAAAGCCACCAATTCAGCCACGGTGGCAATGAGATACACCGCAAAGAATGCCCACGGCGTCCAGACTTCTTTGGAAGTGAAGGTTCTATACTTCTTAGGCTGTTTACCCTCGCCGAGAGCCTTCCATTCAGCGAGATAAATAGCCGCAGGAAGGATCTTTTCTAACCGGTTGATCACAACAAACTTGCCTGCATTCAGCTGGCCAAATGACAGAATGAGGCTTCTCCAAGCGAACGATAGTATGCCGCCAGTAATAGTAAGAGCCATTAAGCCCAGCATCTGGAGCCGCGCGTCTTTTCCGTTGGTCAGGAGAAACCCAGCAGCGGTCAGAACTGCTCCGTTCATGGTAAGGAAGAATGTGTTGACACCCTGACGCCGTGCAACCAATGACTCCGAGCTCGCCACCATGAGCTTGTAGAGCTCAAAAAGGCGAGCAATGTCCTTTTCCTCCGTCGGCACACCATGAGGGAAAAGGTGAACGTCTAGAGGATCCGGGTGCGTCACTGTGACCGCGCCAACGACTTGCACACGGCCCATATCGCCGCCGCATACGGGCCGTCTTCCCTGGCCACTTTTTCATCCAACTGGTCGAACGGTACTAGCGCATCGTGGTTCGGTTCGCGATCCGTCATCCACGCAACCCATGCATTGTGAACATCAGATAGCGTGACGCTCTCGCCTTTCGCAAGCAGAAGCACGGCGTATGTACGGAACAGCTTGCTCGTGTCCTCAACCGGGAGATCACCCGGAGGCACTTCGGCTCGGATCTTCTCTGCGATCTTGTCTAGGTAATTCATCCTAAACCCACGTGGCCAGCCATTGAGTTATCTGCTGGGAATCCCACCGGATGACATTTGCCGCAGGCAAACCTGAAGGTACGGTGTGTGTTCGGTCCGAGTGAATCTGAATTCCGAACATGTAATGTCCCTGACGTTTCGTCTCTTCAATTTCCCAAAGAACAGCGTCTGAGTACGCTGTTGTGGGACCGATCAAAACTACGGTGCCTTTAGTGCGGGCGATCCGTTCCTTGCACTGTGTTTTCCAGGAACTGTCAAAGGGATTCTGAACCGAGTAGTCAATGAATTCGATCTGATTCCGCGAGTCCTTGGCTTGCTGTACCAAGAAATCCCGCGACCATCGGTCTTCCATTTCGAAACTAATAAACGCTCTCGGTGCCACTAATAACCCCGCTATCGATCGATTAATCCGGTACGCAATGGCGGCCGGCGGATACTCTTTCAGCCCTGCTCATAACTGCTACACACCATCCCACTGCGAGCGAGGGCAGGAAGACTGGCAGCGCCCAGACGAGAACGGGCCGACTAGAAGTCCCAGTCCTCGTCCTCAGTGTTGACGGCCTTGCCGATCACGTAGGAAGAACCGGACCCGGAGAAGAAGTCGTGGTTCTCGTCCGCGTTCGGGGAGAGCGCCGAAAGGATGGCCGGGTTTACGTCGGTGACGGAAGCCGGGAACATGGCTTCGTAGCCGAGGTTCATCAGGGCCTTGTTGGCGTTGTAGTGCAGGAACTTCTTGACGTCCTCGGCCAGGCCGACGCCGTCGTACAGATCGTGCGTGTACTGGACTTCGTTTTCGTACAGCTCAAACAGCAGCTCGAACGTGTAGTCCTTGATCTCCTGCTTGCGTTCCTCGGACAGGCCTTCAAGACCCTTCTGGAACTTGTAGCCGATGTAGTAGCCGTGTACGGCCTCATCACGGATGATCAGGCGGATCAGGTCGGCCGTGTTCGTCAGTTTGGCGCGTGAGGACCAGTACATGGGCAGGTAGAAGCCGGAGTAGAACAGGAAGCTCTCCAGCAGCGTGGAGGCAACCTTGCGCTTCAGCGGGTCGTCGCCCTGGTAGTAGTCCATGACGATCTGCGCCTTCTTCTGAAGGTTCGCGTTCTCGGTGGACCAGCGGAATGCCTCGTCGATCTCCTTGGTGGAGGCCAGCGTGGAGAAGATGGAGGAGTAGCTCTTGGCGTGCACGGACTCCATGAAGGCGATGTTGGTGTACACGGCTTCTTCATGCGGAGTCAGGGCATCCGGAATCAGGGAGACTGCGCCGACGGTGCCCTGGATGGTGTCCAGCAGGGTCAGGCCGGTGAACACACGCATGGTGAGCTGCTGTTCGGCAGGCGTCAGCGTGTTCCACGACTGGACGTCGTTGGACAGCGGCACCTTCTCCGGCAGCCAGAAGTTGTTGACGAGACGGTTCCAGACGTCCACGTCCTTGTCGTCCTGGATGCGGTTCCAGTTGATGGCCTCGACGTGGCTAAGCAGCTTGACCTTCTCGGTCATGTCATCCCCTATGTTTTGGGTGGTTTCTCTAAGTTAAAGCGTACGACGGCGGGCGGGCACCCGCCGTCGTACTGGCACAATTAGTTGAAGACTAAAGCATGCAGCTGACGCAGCCCTCAACCTCGGTCCCTTCCAGCGCGAGCTGGCGGAGACGGATGTAGTAGATGGTCTTGATGCCCTTTTTCCAGGCGTAGATCTGGGCCTTGTTGATATCGCGCGTGGTGGCGGTGTCCTTGAAGAACAGCGTCAGGGACAGGCCCTGGTCCACGTGCTGCGTGGCGGCTGCATAGGTGTCGATGACCTTCTCGTAGCCGATCTCGTACGCATCCTGGTAGTACTCCAGGTTGTCGTTCGTCAGGTACGGCGCCGGGTAGTACACGCGGCCCAGCTTGCCTTCCTTGCGGATCTCGATCTTGGACGCCACCGGGTGGATTGAGGAGGTGGAGTTGTTGATGTAGGAGATCGAGCCCGTCGGCGGAACAGCCTGCAGGTTCTGGTTGTAGATGCCGTGCTCCATAACGGAAGCCTTCAGCGCCATCCAGTCGGCCTGCGTGGGGATGTGCACGTTCTTGAACAGCTCGCGGACCTTTTCGGTCTGAGGCAGCCATTCCTGCTCCGTGTACTTGTCGAAGAACTCACCGGACGCGTACTTGGACTTCTCGAAGCCGCCGAAGGTCTGTCCGGTTTCGATTGCCAGCAGGTTGGAGGCACGGACCGCGTGGTACACCACCGAATAGAAGTAGATGTTGGTGAAGTCCAGGCCCTCTTCGGAGCCGTAGTGCACCCGCTCACGGGCAAGGTAGCCGTGCAGGTTCATCTGACCCAGGCCGATGGCGTGGCTCTGGTCATTGCCCTTGGCGATGGACGGAACCGAGGTGATGTTGGACATGTCAGACACGGCCGAGAGTGAGCGGATAGCCGTCTCGATGGTCAGGCCGAAGTCCGGCGAGTCCATCGTCTTGGCGATGTTCAGCGAGCCCAGGTTGCAGGAGATGTCCTTGCCGGTGTCAGCGTAGGACAGGTCATCGTTGTACGTGGTGGGCTGGGAAACCTGGAGGATCTCCGAGCACAGGTTGGACATGATGATCTTGCCGTCAATCGGGTTGGCCCGGTTCACGGTGTCCTCGAACATGATGTACGGGTAGCCGGATTCGAACTGGATTTCGGCGAGGGTCTGGAAGAACTCGCGCGCCTTGATCTTGGTCTTCTTGATCCGGGAATCGTCCACCATCTCGTAGTACTTTTCGGTGACCGAGACGTCGGAGAACGGCATTCCATAGACACGCTCGACGTCGTACGGGGAGAACAGGTACATGTCCTCGTCGCGCTTGGCCAGCTCGAATGTGATGTCCGGGATGACGACGCCCAGCGAGAGGGTCTTAATGCGGATCTTCTCGTCAGCGTTCTCGCGCTTGGTGTCCAGGAAGCGGTAGATGTCCGGGTGGTGGGCGTGCAGGTACACGGCACCGGCACCCTGGCGGGCGCCGAGCTGGTTGGCGTAGGAGAAGCTGTCTTCGAGGAGCTTCATCACGGGGATGACGCCTGAGGACTGGTTCTCGATCTGCTTGATGGGTGCGCCCACTTCGCGGATGTTCGTCAGCGCAAAGGCCACGCCGCCGCCGCGCTTAGACAGCTGCAGCGCGGAGTTGATGGACCGGCCGATCGATTCCATGTTGTCTTCGATGCGGAGCAGGAAGCAGGAAACCAGCTCGCCGCGCTGCTTCTTGCCGGCGTTCAGGAACGTAGGCGTGGCCGGCTGGAAGCGGCCCTCGATGATCTCGTCCACCATCTGCAGGGCAAGCTGCTCGTTGCCGCGGGCCAGGTGCAGGGCAACCATGCACACGCGGTCCTCGTAGCGCTCCAGGAAGCGCTTGCCGTCGAACGTCTTCAGTGTGTAGGACGTGTAGAACTTGAAGGCGCCGAGGAAGGTCTCGAAGCGGAACTTCTTTTTGTAGGCGCGGTTGAACAAGTCACGGATGAAGTTCATCGTGTACTGGTCAAGCGTCTCGCGCTCGTAGTAGTCGTTCTTGACCAGGTATTCGAGCTTTTCTTCCAGGTCGTGGAAGAACACGGTGTTGTTGTTCACGTGCTGCAGGAAGTACTGGTGCGCGGCCTCGCGGTCCGCTTCGAACTGGATCTCGCCGCTGGGGCCGTACAGGTTCAGCATCGCGTTCAGCTCGTGATAACCCAGGCCCTTATAGGCGGCAGGCATCTCGGGCTTCTGGGCCCTGGTTACTTCTGTGTCTGCGACAGTCGTGTCCAAAACGTGTCCAATCCATTGTTTACGCGGGCCACGTCTTCTGGCGTGCCCATTAATTCGAAGCGGTAGAGGTGCGGTACTCCGCACTTGGCGGCGATGATGTCTCCCGCCAGGCAGTAGTTGTCCCCGAAGTTTGTGTTGCCGGCGCCGATCACCCCACGGAGCAGCTGCCTGTTCTGCGGAATGTTCAGGAAGCGGATGACCTGCTTCGGGACAGAACCCTCTCCCCCGGTGCCGCCGTAGGTGGGCACCACCAGCACGAACGGCCGGGTGGCGAGGAGGGGTGCGTCCTTGGCGAACAACGGAATCCGGGCCACCTCGCGGCCAAGCTTCAAAACAAAGCGGGTGGTGTTCTCGGATGCCGAGGAAAAAAAGATGAGTTGGCTGCTGGTAACAACCGGCTGAACCGCCCCGGGATCCGCCACGCGCTGAGCCACGTGAACGTCCTGGGAAGTGCGGGATTCCGATGCTGTGTCGAGTTCCTGGGCTGCTGGTGCTGCCGTGGGAGTCACCTCAGCTGGTTGTTGATTGCCGGCAGAAAAAAGTGTGACCTCTAGGCCACGGAGGAAACTGCGGAAAGCGCCAGTTCCTCGATCTTGTCCGGGCGGAAGCCTGACCAGTGGTCCTGGTCCGTGACCACAACAGGAGCCTGCATGTAGCCCAGTGCCTTCAGGCGCTCGAGGGCCTCGGCGTCCTGGGAGATGTCAACGCTCTGGTAGGTAATGCCCTTTTTGTCGAGCGCCCGGTAGGTGGCGTTGCACTGAACACAAGCAGGCTTTGTGTAAACCGTTACGGTCATGGTTCCTGTCCCCTTTACTGAAAACTTGCTCGTCCGGTGTTCCCGCCCAAGCTGTACCTAGATACTACATCTAGTGCAGACGCCTCTTTGGAACCCCAAGATGATGTATTACAAGTATGTCATTTAATGCACCTTTAATCCACAGGGAGGGGTCTTCAAAATGTCCGGGATTCCGCTGTTTTTGCGGACGCAATCCACATCCTGTGGAGTACTTAGCCACATTTAACGCCCAGCGTGTCGAGGAAAAGACGGCGTGTCGCCCGCAGTCAAGGGGCAGGTTCCGCGCCGCCCGGGACAGCCGGAAGGGGCCCCGAAGTGACCTTCGGAACCCCTTGTGGTGACGAATCCCACTGACCGCACGACCGCGGCTGCCGGCACCTTCGTCACGGCGCCGGCAGCTGCGGCTGCTAGAGCTGGACCTCCCGGCGGTCCAGCACGATCTGCTGCACATCCAGGTAGCCGGACTGGAACCCGGCCCGGGAGTAGCACAGGTAGAACAGCCACATCCGCTGGAACACCGCATCGAACCCCTGCTCGCCCACCTCGCGCGAGCGCTCCAGGAACCGCTCCTCCCAGAGCCGCAGGGTGGCGGCGTAATGGTCCCCCATGCCCATCCGCTCCCGCACCCGCAACGTGGTGTGCTGCTGGGTCACGCCTTCGATGGCGCGGACGGACGGCAGGAACCCGCCCGGGAAGATGTACTTGTGGACCCACGTGTAGGCGTTCCGGGTGGCGAGCATGCGCCCGTGCGGCATGGTGATCGCCTGGATGGCCACTTTCCCGCCGGGCGCCAGCACCCGGTCGATGGTCTGGAAGTAGATGGGCCAGTACTCGTAGCCCACAGCTTCAATCATCTCGACGGAGACGATGGCATCGTACTCGCCCTCAACGGCCCGGTAATCCTGTAGCGTCACTGTCACCTGGTCTGCAAAACCGGCGGCCGCGATTCGCTCCTGTGCAAGTGCCTGCTGCTCGCTGGAGAGGGTGACGCTGTAGACAATGGCGCCGCGGGCCGCAGCCCGGAGAGCCAGCTCGCCCCAGCCCGTTCCGATTTCCAGGAGCCTGGTCCCGGCGCCGACCCCTGCCTTGTCCAGCAGCCTGTCGATCTTCGCCCGCTGCGCTTCGGCCAGAACCTCCCAGCCAACAGCAGAAAGCGGTCCGGCTTCCAGCGGAAACAGCGCCGAGGAATAGCTCATTGTGGAGTCGAGGAACGTGGAGAACAGCTCGTTGGACAGGTCATAGTGCCGCGAGATGTTGCTGCGCGTGTTCTGCTCGGCGTTGCGTTCCTGCCGCGGCGTGCGCGGCAGGTACAGGGCCCGCAGCTTCTGGAGCGGGGCGGGAATCAGCGTATCCACCGAAGCGGCGAACACTTCCAGGACACCCGCCAGGTCGCTTGCCTCCCAGTCCCCGGCCATGAACGACTCGCCCAGCCCGATCAGGCCGTTGTCGCCGATCCTGGCTTCAAACGCCTCTGGCCGGACCATCACCATCACCGGGCCGCCGGCGCCGCCGGTGCCCAGTACCGTGCCGTCCGGGTACTCAACACGCAGGGGCAGCCGCTTTACGGCCCCTTTGAAGAGGAGGCCTGCGGCCTTGCCTGCCACCGCTGCTTTGACGCCCGACGGCGGCTGCGCAACTTCCGGCCATACGCCGGGATCGATGGTGGTGGGCGACGCCGGGACTCCGGTGGCAGTCCGGGCCGCGGCATAGTGCGTGGCGGCCACGTCCGAAAGTCCAGCTTTGTCCCTCGCTTTAGCGAGAACAGGAGCTGCAGTTGTTGCGTTGTCGTCTATCAGTGTCATTGAACTGCCTCCTGTGAGGGGTGGTGCGGTCGGGCGACGACAGGCAGGCGCCTGGCCCAGAGTTTGATGCCCTGCACCCGGATGAGCGCGGATACCAGCAACGGAGCGGCCGGAACAGCAAGGGCCGCTGCCAGGATGTTCGGAACCGTGGCCGGCCGGCGCGTGCCGTCCATGGTGGCCACGAACGGGCGGTGGCCTTCACGGTCCAGCACGATGGAGACCCCGAGGCGCTCCCCCGGTGCGGGCAGCTTCATGCGGTACTGCCCATCCAGGTTGTTGAAGGGCGAAACATAAAAGGCCTTGGGGACAGCAGCCCGCCCGGCGGTATCCGTCCGGAGAAGGTAGCAGTGGCGCTCCCCGTACGTGTTGTGGACTTCGGCCACCACGCACTCAAGCTCCCCGGTGGACCGGTAGCACCAGAACAGCGACAGCGGGTTGAAGACGTAGCCAAAAACCCTGGCGCTGGCCAGCATGTGGATAGCGCCGCCGTCGGGCTCTATCCCCTGCGTGCGCAGGTATCGTTCCACGTTGCCGCGGATGGTGCCGTCCGGATCGCCCAGGTGGTCCCCGGCGCGGAATACGGCCAGCGGCCGCAGCGGGAGCGGAAGCCGCGGAAGCGAGTCGACATCCACGAACCAGCTATAGCTGCGGTACGTAAACGCGTTCTTGAAAGGGGTTCGTCGCACGTGCGATATGGAGGTGCGGTAAATCGCCGCGCTCATGAGGGATCCGCGGCGGAAAGCAGCTCCCGCTCCGCACTGTCGGCAGCCTCACGCGGCTCAGCGGCCAGGGCACCAGGCCAGGAGCGGCCCAGCGATTCCGCCGCGCGGACACCGGCAAGTGCACCGTCCTCATGGAAACCCCATCCCAAATACGCGCCGGCGTAGGCAATCCGGTGGTCGCTGAGTGCGGCTATTGCCTGTTGCGCCTGCAGCGATTCCGGCGTGTACTGCGGGTGCTCGTACACCATGCGCTCAAGCACCGCATCACCGGCAATCAGCTCCGACTCCCCCAGGCTCACCAGGTACGGACGGCCATCAACCGGGTCCAGCCGCTGCAGACGGGTGAGGTCGTAGGTGACCAGGACCTTGTCCGGCCGGGCGCCGCAGGACGGCAGGCGGTAGTTCCAGGATGCCTTCGCGTTGCCGGCGGCAGGCAGGACAGCCGGATCCCGGTGGAACACGGTGTGGTTCACCGAGTAGGGCATCCCGCCCAGCGCCTCCTTCTCAGCCGGCGTCGCATCAGCGAGGAACGCGAGTGCCTGGGCCGGGTGGGTGGCAATCACGACGGCGTTGAAGTCTTCCAGCCCGTGCTCTGTTGCGAGCTCCACGCCTTCCGGCAGGCGCCGGATGGCAGTAACAGGAGTGTTGAGCCGGATATCAGTCAGCGTGGCTGCGAGCTTCTCCACATACCGGGCTGAACCGCCGGTGACGGTGCGCCACTGCGGCGAACCCTTCACGCCCAGCATCCCGTGATGGGCCAGGAAGGTGAAGAGGTAGCGGGCCGGATAGGCGAGCGCGGTGGTGGGGTCGCAGGACCAGACCGCACTGACCACCGGGGTCATGAAATGGGAAATAAAGTACGGACTGAAGTCTTCCCGTTCCAGGAACTCACCGAGGGTCAGCTCCGAATGCGCGGCATGCGGACTGGTGGCCGGAATGGGCTCTGTCTTCAGGAGGGCCCGCGCCTTCCGGTAAAAGCGCGTCACCTCCAGCAGCATCAGCAGGTACCGTCCCCGCAGCAGGCTGGAGGGCCTGGCAATGATTCCCCGGCCGCCGTCGCGGGCTCCGGCGTACTCCAGCCCGCAGCCGTCACAGCGGACGGACATGCTCATCTCGGAGTCCTGCGTCTCAACGCCCAGCTCAGCGAACAGCCGAAGCAGGGTGGGGTAGGTCCGCTCGTTGTGGACGATGAAGCCGGTGTCGACGCCGACAGCGGACCCGTCCGGTTGCGGAAGATCGTGCGTGTGGGCGTGCCCGCCCAGCCGCGGGTCCGCCTCAAAAAGGGTGACGTCGTCCTCCCGGTTGAGGACGTAGGCGGCGGTCAAACCGGCCACGCCGCTGCCAATGACGGCCACGCGCCGTCGTCGGCCTCCGGATGCTGCTGGGTCAGGTGACAACTTATGCTCCTCTGCTGAACATTTGCCAAGGGTGGGTATACAGAGGGCAATTCGACGCCGGAGCGGCCGCGGATGGGTACTGTGCCTGCCAGCTTCTTCAGCGCTGGGCGGCGGAGTACTGTGGGCAGGTGGTAAATCCGGTACACCTGAAGACCCTTTTGGAGGTCACGCGGCTCGGCTCGTTCGCCGCCGCCGCATCAACGCTTGGCTACACGGCCTCGGCTGTCTCCCAGCAGATGTCTGCGCTGGAACGGGATACCGGCGTCGTCCTCTTCCAGCGCTCCGCGCGCAGCGTGGTGCCCACGGAAGCCGCCGTCGTGATGACGCGCCACGCCGCCAAGGTACTCACGGACATGGAGGCACTGATGGCCGCAGCCTCCAAGACGCAGGACACAGCCAACCAGGAACTACGGCTCGGCATCTTTCCCAGCCTGGCAACCTACGTCCTGCCGAGGATTCTGAAGAACCCGGCATGGAAGAACCTGGGCATTGACCTGAAGGTCTCCGTGGCGGAACCGGGCCAGACCATCCAGGGGCTGCGCACCGGCGGTGACCTGGACCTGGCCGTGGTCTTCCAGGTAGGGCAGACCGGTTTCGCCTGGCCGAACACCATCAACCGGCAGTGGATCGGCGACGACAACTTCCGGGTGGTGCTGCCCGCCGGCTGGGGTTTCCGGACTGACGCGAAGGTGGCAGCGGACCACCTCTCCGAAATGCCGTGGATCATGCACCATCCCGGCACCAGCGATGCGATGGTCATTGAACGCCTTTTCGCGGGCTGCAACCTGCATCCACGTGTGGTCGCCTACAGTGACGATTTCCATGCAAGCCTCGAGATGGCTGCTGCAGGGCTGGGGGCCGCGCTGGTTCCAGAACTGGCACTGCGCCACCGGCCCGAAGGCGTTGTAGTCCTTGACGTTCCAGAGATCCGGCTGGCCCGCAACGTATTCGCGCTGCTGATCAATGACAGGAAAACCGCCCGGGTGCAGCTGTTTGTTGATTTGCTCGCTGAGACCCTCGCCGGGATGCGCACCGCAGTGAATTAGGCCTGAACGCTGGAATGCACCGCAGTTCGGGTCTATGTTGAAACTATGAACAAGGTAGCGAGCCAGCACTTTGGAGAGATCGAGCTCAACCACGGCAGGGATCACTTCATCGCCGCCAAGCATGAACTGCGTGGCCATCCGCTGGAAATCGACCTGAACGTCACCGCCCATGACCACTTCGACGAGGCCGCGCTGCGCAAGGTCGATTACCGTTTGCGCTTCCTGCCCGAGCTGGTTGACGAGGTGCGGGACATGATCGCCGAGGAGCTGGACCAGGAAGGCACCAGCCCGCAGGAGTACCTCCATTTCCACTGCAACGCACTCAAGGATGAGCACTTGCAGAAGGTATTTGGGGTGACCGAGCGCAGCCAGCTCACCAACGAAGTGTTCCTCAAGGCACTGAAGCTTGGCCACGTCCGCATCTACCCCGGCCAGCCCGAGCGCTACTTCGTTCTGGACTTCACCCTGGGCGAGCATTTCACCGACGAGGTCCTGGTGGCGTCAGCGGATGAGGACGGCGTAGTGGACGACGAGATCGTTTGGTCCTGACGTAGATTAAGCGACGGCGGCCGGCCACCTGTCGAGGTGGCCGGCCGATCGTTTGCCTGCTTTACATGGCTGCTACTGCTTAGCTGCTGCGAGCAGTTCGGCGCGGACTGTCTTGGTGGCCTCCACCAGGTTCCGCAGGGATTCCTCGGTCTCGGTGTAGCCGCGGGTCTTCAGGCCGCAGTCCGGGTTGACCCAGAGCTGGCGGGACGGCACGTGCTTGACGGCGGTGCTGAGCAGCTCGGTGACTTCCTCGGTGCCGGGAACGCGCGGCGAGTGGATGTCGTAGACGCCCGGGCCAACGCCGCGGCCGAAGCCGTGGGATTCGAGGTCGTGCACAACCTCCATGCGGGACCGTGCGGCCTCGATGGAGGTAACGTCCGCGTCCAGGCCGTCGATGGCGTCGATGATCACGCCGAACTCCGAGTAGCAGAGGTGGGTGTGGATCTGGGTGGCGTCCGCAGCGCCGGCGGTGGCGAGGCGGAAGGAGTCCACGGACCACTTAAGGTAATCGGCGTGGTCGGCCTTCCGCAGCGGGAGGAGTTCGCGCAGTGCGGGCTCGTCCACCTGGATGACCTTGATGCCGGCGGCTTCCAGATCGGCGATCTCGTCGCGCAGCGCGAGGCCAACCTGGTTGGCGGTCTCACCCAGCGGCTGGTCGTCGCGGACGAAGGACCACGCCAGGATGGTGACCGGACCGGTGAGCATGCCCTTCATCGGCTTGCTGGTGAGGGACTGTGCGTACTTGGCCCACTCCACCGTGATGGGGGCACTGCGGGTGACGTCGCCCCAGAGGATGGACGGGCGTGTGCAGCGTGAGCCATAGGACTGGACCCAGCCATGGACGGTGACGTCGAAACCTTCGAGGTTCTCGGCGAAGTACTGCACCATGTCGTTGCGCTCGGGCTCGCCGTGGACCAGGACGTCGTAGCCGAGCTCTTCCTGCAGGGCCACAACGCGCTTGATCTCGTCCTTCATGAGCTTCCCGTACTGCTCGTCCGTGAGGTCGCCCTTGTTATTGCGGGCGCGGGCCGAACGGATTTCCGAGGTTTGCGGGAAGGAGCCGATGGTGGTGGTGGGCAGCGGCGGCAGGTCCAGCGCCTCTTCCTGCGCAGCCTCGCGGACGGAGTATTCGGAGCGGCTGAAGTCAGCGGCGGTAAGGGCACCGGTGCGGGCCCGGACGTCTGCCCGGCGGACGCCTTCGGCGGTGGCCCGGGAAGCGATCACTGCGGTTGCCTCGTCGATGGCTGGCTTGGCGGAGGCGGGGTCGGCCAGGTAGGACGCGAGGGTCTTGACCTCCACGGCCTTCTGGTCCGAGAACGCCAGCCAGCTGCGGAGCTGCGCGGAGAGCTGGGTTTCCTCGGCCACGTCGTGCGGGACGTGCTGGGTAGAGGTGGAAGTGGAGACGGCGAGCGTGCCGGCGGCGGCCTTCAGTTCCTCCAGCTTTGCGGCGGAAGCGGCAAGGTCGTTGCGCCAGATGTTGTGGCCGTCAACGACGCCGGCAACAAGGGTCTTGTTGCCCAGGCCGGCCAGGGCGGCGCCAGAGGGAACGGCGCCCTTGAAGACGTCGATGTGCAGTGCCTCGATGTTGGTGGCAGCGAGTGTGCCGAGCTGGCCGTCAAGCGAACCGTACGGGGTGGAAACGAGGATCTGCGGGCGGTTGGCGGCAGCGGTGAGGACCTCGTAGGCGCGGGCAACCGCTGCTTCGATTTCGCCGGCCGGGATGTCCTGGTCCACCACCAGTGCAGGCTCGTCGAGCTGGACCCAGCCGGCGCCTGCGGCGGCGAGCTTCTCAAGCAGCTGGACGTAGACGGGCAGGATGTCCTCAAGGCGGGACAGCGGCGCGAAGCCGGCCGGGGCGTCGTCGGAAGCCTTGGAAAGCAGCAGGTAGGTGACCGGGCCAACGATATAGGGGCGGGTCTCGATGCCGTTGGCCAGGGCGAAGGCGAACTCGTCAACCTTGGCGGTGGAGGCGAGGGTGAATTCGGTTTCGGGGCCGATCTCAGGCACCAGGTAGTGGTAGTTGGTGTCGAACCACTTGGTCATCTCCAGCGGCTGCTGTTCCTTGGTGCCGCGGGCAAGCGTGAAGTAGCCGTCGACGTCGAGCTGTCCCTCTGCAGTGAGGAGCCTGCCGAAGCGGGCCGGGACCGCACCGAGGTGGGCCGTGGTGTCCAGGACCTGGTCGTAGTAGGAGAAGGTGCCGGGAACGGCTGCGGCTTCGGTCAGGCCGAGCTCCTGCAGGCGCCTGGCGATGGTCAGCTGGATGTCCTTGGCGGCGGCGTCCAGGGCGGCGGCGTCGATCTTGCCGGCCCAGTAGGCCTCCACGGCCTTCTTGAGCTCCCGGCGGCGGCCGATACGCGGGTAGCCGAGGAGTGAGGCGGACGGGAAAGGGGTGTTGCTTTTAGGCATGGCAAATCCTCAGGTAGGGACGGGGTCTGAAAGTTTGGGTTTTGTGGCCGGGGGCTATCGCCGTGCGGCCGGGGGCGGGATGTTCAGCTGGCGAGCTGCGGCCGGGCCACGGCGTCACGCCGGCTGCCGGCACGGGAGCGCCGCGGAAGAGCCAGCTTGTCCAGTACGTCCAAGGCGCTTTGGTGTTCGTTGAAGGTGTACAGGTGGATGCCCGGTGCTCCTGCATCCAGGGCGGCGTTGGCCAGGTCCACCGTGGCGCTGACGCCGATCCGGAGGCGTTCGAGGTCGCTGTCTGTGGAAGCGAGGCGGGCAACGAGCTCCGGTGCCGGCTCCACTCCGCTGAGTTCGCCCAGCCGCTTCACCCGGCGCAGGCTGGTGAATGGCATAACGCCCGGGATGATCGGGATGGTTACCCCCGCACGACGGGCTCGGGTGAGGAGGTGCGCGTACTGCTCAGCACGGAAGTAAACCTGCGTGATCGCGAAGTCGGCGCCGGAGCGCTGCTTGGCCAGCAGCACCTCCACGTCGTGGTCCTCGCTGGGTGATTCCGGGTGGCGGGTGGGGTATGCAGCCACACCCACTGCAATTTTGCCGGCGCACAACAACGCCGATCGGCGCTGTTCAACACGGCGGATGAGCTCTATCAGGTCCTGCGCATAGCGCAGGGACCCGGCAACGG
Organism: Arthrobacter sp. MDT2-3; assembly: GCF_059090465.1. Lineage (NCBI taxonomy): Bacteria > Bacillati > Actinomycetota > Actinomycetes > Micrococcales > Micrococcaceae > Arthrobacter > Arthrobacter sp. MDT2-3. The sequence goes on from NZ_JBNHFS010000008.1 coordinate 96,515, forward strand.
GCGGTGCACCGTCCTGCGGCCGGTCACCACGCAGTGCCAGGATCCCGCGTACTCCGGTATCCAGCAGCTGACCGATGATTCCCGCAAGTTCCTCCGGCGTGTTCCCCACGCAGGTCAAGTGGGCCAGCGGCCGAAGGGTGGTTTCGAGCACGAGCCGGTTGATGAGTTCGACGGCGGTGTCCCGGTTCGAGCCGCTGGCACCGTAGGTGACAGAGACGTAGTCCGGTTCGGTGGTTTCGAGTTCGCGGATGGTGGTCCACAGGGTCTCCGCGGCTGCCGGCGACCGGGGCGGGAACAACTCGTAGGAAAGCGCCACCGGGGCGGCGTCGGAGAGATTCGGATGTGTGTCAATAAGGCTTGGTGGTGACATTTGCGTCCTTGGCTTTGGGCCATTGAGGGCTGCCCGCAAAGAATTATTTACGGAACGCCGGCAATGAATTGAGTTTGGGGAACACGGAAGAACTCCACAAGGACGCAGCCGCGACTGTTACGCCTGGAATGAAGTTGTCCGTGAGCAAATGTCAGGCCCACATGGGGGCACCCACACCCTCCGCAACGGAGGATCGCTGACACGTTACCGCGGTAACTTGTATAGAACTCTAGGAGCGGCTGGATGGGCATTCAAGTTCAACTCCGAATTAAGACGCAGTCTTACGCCTTGTTTCTTCACCCGGCAGAACATTATTCGCCGCGGCGGCCCTTCCCGTGGCGGCCACTGCCCGCCCCGTTACCAAGGGCGATGCGGACCTTCCGGCAACGCGGCCCCTCCCCACCGCGGCGTCCCGGGTTTATCCTTTTGACATGAGCGAGCTTCCAGCCAGTTACAAGGAGTATCTCGCCGACAAAAGCGAGATGTTCATCGACACTGTCAAGCCTGTCCTGCAGCAGTCAGCGGCGGACAAGCTGCACGGCGTCCGGGTTGTTTACAACCCCGGCTCTACCGGCCACCAGGCCCACCTCGACGACAGCATCCCCTTCGGGGTGGTCCTTGAGGATATCGACTAGGAAGGCGCCGGGTTTGTGCTGTGGCGCGTGCTCAGCCCCGCACCGCTCCGGAGAGGGCGAACGGGCTGCCGGCACCCTTGGCAACAATGACGTACAGGGCCAGGACCGGCAGTGAGTACAGGATGGAGAACGCGGCCAGCTGGCCGTAAGCGACTGCTCCGTGCTGTCCGAAGAAGCTGAAGATGGACACGGCGGCGGGCTGGTTCGCCTCGGACAGGAGCAACACGAAGGGGACAAAGAAGTTTCCCCAGGCCTGAATGAACACAAAGATGAACACCACGCCCAGGCCCTGCCGCATAAGCGGCAGGACGATGGTGCGCAGTGCGGTCATCCTCGACGCGCCGTCCACCCACGCCGCTTCCTCCAGGGATGCCGGCACCGCATCCATAAAGTTCCTGGTCATCCAAATGGCCATGGGAAGGGCTGTGCTGGCCATAAAAAGGATGGTGGCCGGCATCGAGTCCAGCAGTTCCAGCTGGACGAACAGTCCATAGACCGGCACCATGATGGCCGTGATGGGCAGGCAGGTGCCGAACAGGACCGTGTACATAAACGGAGTGTTGAACCTGGACCGGTAGCGGGAGAGCGGATAGGCGGCCAGCACGGCTGCCACAAGGGTGACGGCGGCGGTGCCGGTGGAGAGCACCAGGCTGTTCCACAGCGGCTGGAGCAGCAGCGCGGGTGTCATGATGGCGGCGAAGTTTTCCAGCCCGGCCTGGGCCGGCACCCGGGTTTCGTGGCTGGCGTCGGCGTCCAGTGAGGCCAGGACCAGCCAGAGCAGCGGCAGCAGGAAACACGCACCAAGCAACAGCAGGGCCACATCTGCGGGAGTACTGCTGCGGTACGGCCCACGGGTACGCGTCCGGCCGGTGGCTTCGCCGGGAGGAACAACCCTTGAGGCTTTGGCGGGCGCGGTCATCGGTTCGACTCCCGGAGCAGCCGGATGTAGACGGCGCCAAAGACCGCTCCGATGAGGATCAGCACCGTAGCTACGGCAGTGCCGTAACCGATGTCACCGAACCTAAAGGCCTCCTGGTAGGCCAGGATGGGCAGTGTGCTACTCGCATTGGCCGGGCCACCGGCGGTCATCACCCAGATCAGGGTGAACACCGCCAGCGTCTGCAGCGTGATCAGCATCAGGTTGGTGGCGATGCTCCCCCGGATCATGGGCAGGGTGATGTAAGCAAGCCGTTGCCAGGCCCCGGCGCCGTCCATTTGCGCGGCTTCGGCCACTTCGGACGGAATGTCATTCAGGGCCGCCCGGTACACCAGCATGGAAAAGGCCGTACCGCGCCAGATGTTGGCCAGCACTACCGCCACCATGGGCCAGGAATAGAGCCAGTCGGGCTGGTCCAGCCCCAGGCCGCCCAGCAGCTGGTTAAGCGTCCCGTCCCGGCTGAAGTAGGCATAGGCGGCAAAGGCAGCGACGATTTCGGGAAGCACCCAGGCGGCCACCACCGTTGTTCCAACCAGGGCGGACACGGCCCGGCGCGCGCGGCGCATAAGCACGGCAAGTGCCAGCCCCAGCAGGTTCTGTCCCAAGACCGCGGAGCCAAGGACGAACAGCACGGTCAGCCCCAGGGAAAGGGGAAACACGGGATCCACCAGGAGCCGCTGGTAGTTCTCCAACCCGATCCAGTCGGGATTGCGCGCGTTGCGGCCTGTCAGGCCCGCATTGGTGAAGGACGCGTGGAAAGCCCACAGCACGGGACCGGCGAGAAAAACCGCCAGGAGCACGGCGGCAGGCAGGACTGGCAGGTAGCGCAGCAGCCCGCGTCCCCCGCTTTGGGCCGCCACCGCTTACTTCCGGACGGTGTTGTCGCCACCCACGATATCCGCAACCGCAGCATCGTAATCCGCCGCCGCCTGTTCCGGTGACCGGGCACCGGTAATCACGGCCTCCGTTGCCTCCTGGACTGCCGCGGAAATTCGAGGGTAATCGGATGTTGCAGGGCGGTAGCGCGTCACCGAGACGAGTTCGGAGACGTCCTTCACGAACGGGTTTGCGGACTGGTAGCCGGCGTCCTCCGCCACGTCACTGCGGACGGCGATCTGCGAACTGTCGAGCGTGAAGGCCAGCGAGTTATCGCGGTTCATCGCGGTGCTGAGGAAACTGAACGCCAGGTCGGGCTCCTTCGTCCCGGCGCCGATGGCCAACGTCCAACCGCCGGACATGCTCACCGCTCCGGGGTCACCGCCGTCCTGCGTGGGGAACGGGGCGACACCCATGTCCTGCTCATAGCCCGGCCATTCGTAGCTGCCGCCGTCCTGCCAGAACGACGGCGCGTAGGAGCCTTCCACGGTGGCGCCCAGCTTCGCGTTCGGGAACCATTCCCCGAACACCTTCTTCCAGACGTTCGCATCCAGTGCCTCTGCCGGGGTAACGGCGAGTCCTTCGTCATAGAGGGTCTTGAGGAAAGCCAGGGAGTCGGTAAAACCGGCGGAACCCACTACCCACTTCTTTGTTTCCTCGTCGTACAGCGAGGACCCGGTTCCGTAGAGCAGTTCGTAGAATCCCTGCATCACGGTGCCTTCACCTGTGCCCTTGCCGGCATACATGTTGAACGGGACCACCGAGGGATCGTTCGCCTTGATCTTCCGTGCAGTGTCCAGGATGTCCTGCCAGGTGCGCGGCTGCCAGGGGAGGGTGATCCCGGCGGCTTCGAAGACCTTCCGGTTGTACCAGATGGCCCGGGTGTCGGTTCCCAGCGGCACCGCGTACGTCCCACCGTCGTCCGCCCGCCCCGCCGCCTTGGCGCCGTCATCGAATTTGTCCCAGTCCTCCCAGCCCTCAAGGTGGCTGTCCAGCTTCAGGAGGTAGCCGGCGTCGACGTCGGAACGGACCTTGAAGGTGTCTTCGTAGAAGACGTCCGGCGCGGTGGCGGGCGACCTCAGGGCGAGGGCCAGCTTGGTGCCGTAGTCGTCGTCGTTCCCCTGGATCGGCTGCAGTTCAACCGTCACTCCCTGGTTTGCAGCCTCGAACTCCTGTTTGGCTGCCTGGAACATGGTCTCCAGGGCGGTGAAGGAGTCGGTCTTCTGATAGACCACCTTGAGCGTTTTTGATCCATCCTCGGAAGCACCGGGGGTGCATGCCGTCAAAACGACCAGTGCGGAAGCGATCAGGGACAAGGTCTTCAGGGCCGGGCGGCGCATGGTGCTCCATTCAATCAATGGCTGCGGGGCCCTTTGTCTGCGGGCCCCCCAGCCGCGGCAATACGCAAATGCTAGATCCGTGCCCGGCCCCAGGCAAGGGCAAGGCACCCCCTCAGCTCTCCAGCAGGAGCCTCTGGGCGCGGGGAGCCAGCGTGTGTTCCAAAACCAACGACGCCGCACCAATGGCCCCCACGTCCTCCCCCACGCCGGTCCCCACCACCTCGATGGGATGGATCAGCCGGGTGTCACTGTTGGCGTCGAGCAGGGCCGGGATTTTTTCAAGGTAGCGTTCTGCGAGGCGGCTCCAGAACGGTCCGCCGAACACCACCCGCTCCACGTCCAGGGTATTTGTCACCACGGAAGCGGCCCGTGCGACCAGTACCGCGGACTTGTCGATGATCGCAAGCGCCTGTTCATTACCCTGGTCGGCAAGGTCGCACAGCGCGGAGAAGCTCTGCTGGATCTCGGCCCCGCTGTTGCCCGACCGGGAGCCGTCAAGGATGCCTGCGGCTTCGGCCTCGGCCACGAGGACCTGCGGGATGCAGGAAGACTTTACGCACCCGCGCAGGCCGCAGTCGCACGGCGGACCGTCCGGATCCACCACGATGTGGCCGATCTCCCCCGCGTTGCCGGACGTGCCCCGGACCACTTCGTCATTAAGGACGATCCCGCAGCCAATTCCGGTGCCCATGTACATAAAGATGAAGCTGCCGGCTCCGCTCGGGCCGCCGGCCCAAGTTTCCGCAACGGCCGCACTGGTGACGTCCTTGTCCATGAGCACGGAGTAGCCGGTGGCTTCCGACAGCGCGTTGCGCAGTTCCACCCGGTCCCAGCCCGGGAGGAGCGGCGGGTCGACCACGGTGCCGTTATCAAGGTCGATGGGGCCGGGGGCCGCCACGCCAAGGCCGGCGATCCTGTCCCTGTCCACACCGGAATCCTCCACCAGCTGGGAGATCTCGGCGGCGATGGTGGCAATGACGGCGGAAGGATCGTTTCCGCCGGGTGTTTTGATCCGGGAGTGCTGGACCACCGCGCCCACGAGGTCCAGGACCACGAACGTGGTCACTGCGGGGTCGAGGTGCACGCCGACGGCGAACATGCCGCCCGGATTGAGGCGGAGGATGGTGCGGGGTTTGCCGGGACCGCTGCCCTCCTTGCCTGCCTCAACAATAAGGTTCTGGTCCAGCAGGCGGCGGGAAATGTTGGAGATGGTCTGCGGCGAAAGGCCCACGATCTGGGCAAGTTCCACCCTGCTGAGCCCGCCGGATGAGCGGCGGACGGCGTCGAGGATCACCGTCAGGTTGAAGTCACCCATCCGGGGCAGGTTGGTGCCGCGCCTTGGTGAGGATTGGCGGATCTCAGTCACGGCGTCCCCTTCGTTTCCGGCACATAGTTACTGATGTCTGAATCGTACGTTACGCACAGGCGCAGACCCATAGGAGCGGCCGACGGCGCGGCGCAGCTTTGGCGAGCCTTCTCTTCTGGCTGTGCCTGCTCACTAAAGAATGATCACCGCAGGCTGCGGCGGGTGCTTAAGGTCACCGTGAATTTGGGGTTTTGGCCTTTCACGACGGTGGGGCCGACGTGCCGCTCAAGCGTGGGGAGGTAGGCCAGGTGGCGGTTGAAAACGGTCCACAGCTCCCCGCCGGGGGCAAGCACGCGGCCCGCTGCTTCGATCAGTTTCAGCCCCGCTCCTGCATGGACGCCGGCGCCGACGTGGAAGGGCGGGTTCAGCAGTATCAGGTCCGCGCTCCCTTCCGGCAGGGTGCCCATGGCGTCGTCCTGCAGGGCGCGGACCTGCCCCGCCAGGCCGTTTGCACGGGCCGTTGCAAGTGCGGAGGCCACGGCGGCGGCTGACTGGTCGGTGGCGGTCACTGTGGAGCGGGGATGCTGCCGGGCGTACATCGCGGCAAGGATTCCCGTGCCGCAGCCCAGGTCGATGGCGTGCTGCGCGGGCCGCATGGACGGCAGGAACGTCAGCAGGAACCGGGTACCGATATCCAGCCGAGGCCCGGCAAAAACCGCGCCGTGGGCTGCAACGTCAAGATCGATCTCGGCCAAGTGCTCAACGACGGGAAAGCGCTCCGGATCCCCGCTCCCCTGCCCGCCGGTGGCCACGATCACCCTGGACTTCTGCCTGGCGAGCTGCGGCGTGACGGACCCGAAGTGGCGTTCGAGGACGGCGTTCATGCCCAGGGACATGTGCTTTACGCGGCCGCCGGCCAGGAGCACCGCCTCCGGTGAGGCGTAGGTGGCCACTGCTGCCGCAATTTCGTCCAGCTCCGCAAGGGTCTTTGGCAGCTGCAGCAGGACCGTCCCTGCGTCCTCGAGGAGTTCGGGTCCGAGGGGAAGCTGTGCAAAGGGCAGCCCACCCCCTGCCTCATTTCCGAGCACCGTGGCGGCATTGAGCCGCAACGCCTGCTCACCGGTGATGAGGTCCTGGTGCACCCGGACCGCGCCGGGATCGAGGACTGCAAGGGCGCCCAGGGTCAGGGCGCCGTAGCGGTCACCGATGACCGCCACAGTGCTTCCGGCGGACACGTGCGCGGCGGCCGAATCAAGCAGCAGCCGGTCCGTGGCATCCCATGCCTGGAGGTTGGGCGCTTCGACATCCGGCCGCCGCCGAAGTACCGGAAGGACGTCTTCAAGAGTCTTTAGTGCCACTGTTCCTGCCGCCTTGTAGTGTTTGTCCTGGCCTGTTGTCCCTGGCCCGGGCCCGCCGTCAGCCCCAACTTACCGTCCTGGCGGACGGCCGGATCCCCGGCAGTTTCAGAATGGCAGCTACCGCAGCGCGGCCTGCCCGGTTGGCACCGATGGTTGACGACGACGGCCCGTAGCCCACCAGATGGACCCGTGGCTCGGCTGCCACCTGTGTGCCGTCCATGGCGATTCCCCCTCCCGGTCCACGAAGGTGCAGCGGCGCGAGATGCTCAAGTTCGGCCCGAAACCCGGTGGCCCACAGGATCACATCCGCCGCCTGGAAGCGCCCGTCGGCCAGCCGGACGCCGTCGGGTTCGATGGACGTGAACATCGGCTGCCGGTTGAGCGCTCCGCGTGCTGCCGCTGCCCGGAGAGCGGGCGTCCAGATGAGGCCGGTCACCGACACCACGCTTTGCGGCGGCAGGCCCTGGCGCACGCGCTCCTCCACCAGTGCCACGGCATCGTGGCCGGCCCTGGCGTCGAATTCGGCGTCCCGCCACACCGGCTCCCGCCGGGTGAACCAGCTGGTGGACGTGACACGGGAAATTTCGTCCAGGAGCCCGACGGCGGAAATCCCGCCACCAACCACAATCACATGCCGGCCCGCGAACTCCCCGGCCGAGACGTAATTAGCTACATGGAGCTGCCTGCCCCGGAACGTCGACTGGCCGGGATAGATGGGCCAGAACGGCCGGGTCCACGTGCCGGTGGCGTTGATGACAGCGGCAGCGCTCCACTCACCGTTGGACGTGCTGACCAGCAGCCTGCCGGCAGGGTCCGTGTCTTCGCGGCTGACAGACCTTACTTTCACAGGCCGCTGGACGGACAGGCCCAGTTCCTCCTCATAAGCGCGGAAGTAGCGCGACAGGAACTCCGAGCTCGGTTCCGTGGGGTCCACGGCGGGCTTGGCGATGCCGGGGAGATCGCTGATGCCGTTCACGGTTGCCATCCGGAGGCTCTTCCACCGGTGCCGCCACGCGCCGCCCGGACCTTCCTCGGCGTCGAGCACTGCAAAGTCAAGCCCCCGGCGCTGCAGATGGTAGGCGGCGGAAAGCCCCGCCTGGCCCGCGCCGATGACAACAACGTCGGCTCGGGCAGGATTCACCCACCCATAATAGTCGGACCGGGCTTCCCGGCCTTAGTCTTGGCCCATGAGACAGGAGGACCACATGACCACTAGAACCGGAAAGGCAGCACGGCTCGCCAAGGCCCTGGCCATCGTGCTCGGTACTGAGGAGATACCACTGAGGTTGCGGGCCTGGGACGGTTCCGAGGCAGGACCGGAGGGGGCGCCTGTCCTGGAGTTCCGTTCCCGGCGTGCACTGAGGTGGATGCTTTGGTCGCCGGGACAGCTGGGCCTGGCCCGGGCCTATGTTTCCGGTGACATTGATGCGCCCGGGGACGTGTTTGCCGCCTACAACGCATTGAGCTCGGCCGGTAAGTTTGCTGAGCCCGGTCCGTTCCGGCCGCTCACCGTGGGCGAACTCTGGACGCTGCTTCGTACCGCCGTGCGGCTGGGGGCGTTGGGCCCCAATCCTGCTCCTCCCGCGGAGGAAGCGCGGGTTGCCCGCAAAGGCAGGCTTCACTCCCGTCGCAGGGATTCCGCCGCCATCTCCCACCATTACGACGTCGGCAATGACTTTTACGCCCTGGTCCTGGGGCCGTCCATGGTCTACTCCTGCGCCGTCTGGCCTGAAGAGGAGGACGGCCAAATTCCAGCCGGCGACCGGCTTGCCGAGGGTTTGGACGCCGCCCAGGAGGCAAAGCTGGATCTCGTGTGCCGCAAGCTGGGGCTTAAGCCGGGGATGCGCGTGCTGGACGTGGGCTGCGGCTGGGGCAGCTTCGCCCTGCATGCTGCGGAAAAGTATGGCGTCTCGGTGGTGGGCGTGACCCTGTCCCAGGAGCAAGCCATCCTTGCACGCAAGCGTGCCGCAGATTCCGGCCTTACCGAGCGAATTGATATCCGGGTGCAGGACTACCGCGATGTCCAGGACCAGCCCTTCGACGCCATCAGCTCCATTGGCATGTCGGAGCACGTGGGACGGGCAGAGATGCAGCGCTACGCCGCCACGCTGTTCAGCCTGCTGCGCCCCGGCGGCCGGCTGTTGAACCACGCCATTTCCTGGAACGCCGGCCCCACGGACCCGGACCCGCACTCCTTTATCCCCCGGTACGTCTTTCCGGACGGCGAGATGATCAGCCTGGGCGAGATGTCCACTGCCCTGGAATCAGCTGGCTTCGAGATCCTGGACGTGGAGGCTTTACGCCGGCATTACGCGCTCACCCTGCGTGCCTGGGTCAGCCGGCTGGAGGAGCAGTGGGACCAGGCAGTGAAGCTGACCAGCCGCGGACGGGCCCGGGTGTGGCGGGTGTACATGGCTTCCAGTGCCCTCGGCTTTGAAAACGGACTGACGGGCGTCAACCAGGTTCTGGTCCAGCGGCCTGGCGGCGACCCGCCGCCGCTGCGCAGGACGCAGTGGCTGTAAGGAAAGGGCGCCGTAACTGCTGAGGAACGAAAAAGGGAACCATCCCCGAGGATGGTTCCCTTTTGCTTCCTCCCTGGCGGGAGGATGACCGGTGGAGCTGAGGGGACTCGAACCCCTGACCCCCTGCATGCCATGCAGGTGCGCTACCAGCTGCGCCACAGCCCCGGACTTTGCTTGAGTGGGAGAAGGCCCGCCGAAGCAACCTGATCAGCTTAATGCACTTTCGCGCCGCGCGCCAATCGGCACGTTCTGGTGTGTGGCGGCGCGCCACCAGTGGCGCAGGAGCGATACAGTCGCCGGCCAGAACGAAGAAATCCGCCGGAATCTGTTGATTCCGGCGGATTATTGGTGGAGCTGAGGGGACTCGAACCCCTGACCCCCTGCATGCCATGCAGGTGCGCTACCAGCTGCGCCACAGCCCCGAACTATTGCTGCTCTACGAGCTTTTCTTCCGGGTTTCCCCGGAGCAACTCAAATATCTTAGAACAGCAATTCCGAAAATTCCAAATCGGGCATATTCGGGCTGGTCCCCGCGCAGCTACTCCGAATCGGTGGAGGCGGCAGCTTTCGCCGAGGTGTCGTCGCCGAGCTGGAGGTCCACCACGGGGCAGTCCTTCCACAGCCGCTCCAGCGCGTAGAAGACGCGGTCTTCTTCATGCTGGACGTGGATGACGATGTCCGAGTAATCAAGCAGGACCCAACGGCCGCCGGAACGCCCCTCGCGCCGGGTCGGGCGGAGATCCTGTTTCGCGAGTTCTTCTTCAATTCCGTCAACGATGGCGTTGACCTGCCTCTCGCTGGGAGCAGAGGCAATGAGGAAAACGTCGGCCAGGGCGAGGCGTTCGCTCACGTCCAGGGCCACAATGTCCTGGGCAATCTTGTCCGCAGCTGCCTTGGCGGCAACACGGGCTGTGATGATGGATGAATCTGATGCAGTCACGGGACTCCTTGTTGGTTAAAAAGCTTGTGGTGCCGGCAGCGCCGGTTAGCGGGACATTCCGCTGATGATCAGGAAGATGCCCGCGACGAGGGCCAAAATCCCGAAGGCCAGGACAGCAAACTGGAGGATGCGGCTGCGCGTGGCGCGGGCCAGCCCCGCCGTGGCCGCGTCCAGCGGGTCCAGTCCGTGGGCCGACCGGGCCGGGACCCGGGGCAGGTCCTCGAAGGCCTCCTCGGCGTGGCTCTCCGCCACCACTGCCGGTGGCAGGACAGCAGGCTTGGGCCGGGCAGCAGCCTTGGCGGCGGCCTCAGCCCGGGCAATGACCTGCGAACGGCCGGATCCGGCGTCGGACGCTGCCGGCCGGGGTCCGCCGGCGGGGCGCCGCTTCTTGGTGGCGGGCGGCGGGACTTTTGTGCCGGGCCGGGTGGTGACCGGAACGTGGCTGGTGGCCGGCGGTTTCATGACCGGCCGGTCGACGCCCGGCACCTGGACGAATTCCAGGGGGGTGACCATGGCCAGGTTGCTGGCTGTCGAGGGTGCCGGCCGCTGCGCGGGAACGGCCGGCGCCTTCTGTCCCTGCTGCTGGGGTGCAGGTTCCTGGTCGGACGAAGGATCGTTGGCCGGGGCAGGTACGCCGGTCTGCTCGGCAAGTTTCTGCTTGGCCATGGCCCGCCGGTTCAGCACGGCAGCGCGTTCCGCCAGGGCGATCTGTTCCGCCAGGATCTCGGGATCCACGGCTTCGGGATCGAGGGAGGCGATGTGCTCCATCTTCGCGATCTGGTTTTTGGCCTGTTCGGCGATCAGCGCCCTCGCTGCCAGCGCCTGCTCCACAGTCATCCCGTGAGGGGCATCCGAGATCAGGGAAGGCGCCCTGGTTACGGCGGGGGAATCCTGCTCCCCCGCCGCCTTCTTGCGGGAGGCCGGGGATGCGGGGATCTTGGCGCCCGGGTCAGCGGGCGCGGCAGGGGCAACGATGGGATTGGCAGCGGTAAGCGCCTGTTCCTTGAGCTGCTGCAGGCGGAGTTGGCGCCGTGTGGGCGGACCTCCGGCTGCCAGCTGGTCCTCTTTTTCTTCCAATTCCTTGATGGTGCGCAGTGCCGCCCGGTCCCGCGCACGGATCTGCGACGAACGCTGGGTGTGCGTCTGTTCAGGAGCCGGCGCTGCAGTGCCTGGGGCAGGACGATTCGCCGTGGGTTTTTTCGTGGCAGGCGAAAGCTGATCCGTGGCCGTGGACACGGATGGCTGTTGCGCATCCCTGGCTTGCCGGAGTTCCCGGCGGCTGCGGATGGGGGGCTGTTCCTGGCTCATGGAGAACTCATTCAGTGCTGGCTGGTTCGCTTGCTTCGGAGGTTGGAGCATTGGCAGCCGCCGGGGCGTCCAGGTAAAGGCCGTACTTGGCGATGTACTGGACCACCCCGTCCGGCACGAGGTACCACACAGGGTTGTTCGCGGCCACCCGTGAACGGCAGTCCGTCGATGAGATGGCCATGGCGGGCACCTCAAGGAGGCTGACGTCCTTCCGGCCCATACCGTCCAGCACGTGCCCCGGCCTGGTCACCCCAACGAAGTGGGCCAGTGACCACAACTCGTCGATGTCCTTCCACGACAGGATCTGCGCAAGGGCGTCGGCGCCGGTGATAAAGAAGAGATCCGCGTCCGGGCGCTGGGCCCGAAGGTCACGCAGCGTGTCGATGGTGTAGGTAGGGCCGGGACGGTCAACGTCCACCCTGCTGACCGTGAACCGCGGGTTGGACGCCGTGGCGATGACGGTCATGAGGTAGCGGTGCTCGGGTTCGCTGACCTGCTTGTGGGACTTCTGCCACGGTTGGCCCGTGGGGACAAAAACCACTTCGTCCAGGTCGAACTCGGCCGCCACTTCACTGGCTGCCACCAGGTGGCCGTGATGGATGGGGTCAAAAGTCCCGCCCATGACGCCCAGGCGCAGCCTGCCATTGGCACCGTTGTGGTGAAGAACGCGGGAAATGTTAGTGGCCCTGCCCGTGATCGTGCTTGTTCGGGTGCTGGCGGTGCGGATCCGCATGCTCCTCGGTGGCAGCGTGGCGCTTGCCAAGGTTCGAGTAGGACAGGGTAATGAACATCATCACCAGCAGAATGGCGAAGATGACCACTCCGAAGACCCACGGCTCGGCCCACAGCGGGGCGAGTTCATGTTCTTCGCCTTCGGCGATGGTCGTGGCAATCTGCTGGAACAGCATTTTCTCCCCTTGGGTTCAAACGATTGTGGCAGCGGAAAGCTCCGCCGTTTCTGACTTCTGGTCTATGTTACCGCGTCGCTACCCGCGGACCTGGCCCTCGCCCTGCACGATCCACTTGGTGGTGGTGAGTTCGGTCAGCCCCATCGGGCCCCGCGCGTGCAGCTTCTGGGTGGAGATTCCCACCTCAGCGCCAAGGCCAAGTTCCCCGCCGTCAGTGAACCGGGTGGAGGCGTTGACGATGACGGCGGCGGAATCGACTTCGGCGATGAAGCGCTCGGCGTTGGCAAGGTCGTTGGTGAGGATGGCCTCGGTGTGACCGGTTGACCATGTGCGGATGTGCTTTACGGCCTCGTCCAGGCTGTCCACCATGGCAACAGCGAGGTCAAGGTCCATGTACTCGGTGCCCCAGTCCTCGTCGGTGGCCGGTTCCGATTCAATCGATGCGGGAAGCGAAGCCCGGACGCGCTCGTCGGCGTGCAGCCGCACACCGGCCTTGCGCAGGGCATCGGCGACGGCGGGCAGCACCGTTGAGCCGGAGTGGACCAGCAGGGTCTCAACGGTATTGCAGACGCTGGGCCGCTGTGTCTTGGCATTCAGGAGGATCTCCACGGCCATGTCCTCATTGGCAGACTCGTCAATGAAGATATGCACATTCCCCTCCCCCGTCTCGATGACAGGAACGGCGGAGTTCGTGACCACGGTCTGGATCAGCTCACGGCCGCCGCGGGGAATGAGTACGTCAACCCTGCCGCGGGCACGCATCAGGACGCTGGCCCCCGCGCGGCCGTACTGGTCAACTGTCTGGACGGCGTCGGCGGGCAGGCCCACGGATTCGAGTGCCTCGCGCAACAGGCGCACCAGGACTTGGTTGGTGGCCTCCGCAGCACTTCCGCCGCGCAGGATCACGGCGTTGCCGCTCTTGAGGGCCAGCCCGGCGATGTCCACGGTGACATTCGGCCGTGCCTCGTAAATGGCAGCCACAACGCCCATGGGTACGTTGACCTGCCGAAGGCGCAGACCGTTGGGGAGGGTTTGTCCGCGGACCACATTGCCTACCGGATCGGGCAGGCCGGCGAGGTTCTCCAGGGCAGCCACGAGCCCTGCGATCCGCGCTTCGGTCAGTGTAAGCCGGTCCAGCATGGCGGCGGAGGTGCCGTTGGCCTTTCCTGCTGCCACATCCTTTGCGTTAGCGGACAGTATGGCCGCTGTGCTCTCCTTCAGGGCCGAGCCTACAGCGCGGAGCGCCCGGTCCTTCCAGGCACGATTCGCCATGGCCATCCGGCGCGCTGCCTGACGCGAACGGTCAGCGATTGCGTGGACAGCTGCTTCGACGTCACCGGCGGACAGCGGAACCTCAGCCGGGACCGGTGCTGTGGGTGACTCGACGGGAGGAACGCTTGCGGGCGCAGCAGTGTCTCCGGAGTTTTCAGCGGTCTTGTGGATCAGGGCCTCAGTCATGTTCCAAGTTTAGGCGAGCCCGAAGCTCAAACCAGCACGAGGTCATCTACGTGAACAACTTCACGGTCATAGCCGCTGCCCAACGCCTCGCCAAGGTCCCTGGTGGACCTGCCCAGCATCTGGGGCAGCTCGGCAGACGAGTAGTTCACCAGTCCGCGGGCCACCACGGTGCCGTCGGCACTGGCGATCTCGACGGCGTCGCCCGCTTCAAAGTCTCCATGCACCGCGGAGATCCCCGCAGGCAGCAGCGAAGTGCGGTGGTGGCGCACAGCCTTCACGGCGCCGTCGTCCAGGACCAGGCGGCCATGCACCGACGCCACGTGCGCCAGCCACAGCAGGCGGACGGGTTTGCGGGCCCCGTTGACCGTGAACCAGGTGCCCACGTCCTCGCCGTTCAGCGCAGCTGCGGCGTTGGGCGTTGACGTGACCAGGGCGTGGATGCCCGAGCCGGCAGCCATGGTTGCCGCCTCCACCTTGGTCAGCATCCCGCCGGTTCCGACGCCTGCCTTGCCTGTCCTGCCGATGGAGACGCCTTCCAGGTCAGAGGGACCTTCAACGAGCGGGATCCTCTTTGCACCGAGCGACGGCGGGCCGTCGTACAGGGAGTCGACGTCGGACAACAGCACCAGGGCGTCCGCCCGTACCAGGTGCGCCACGAGGGCTGCGAGGCGGTCGTTGTCGCCGAACCGGATCTCGTGCGTGGCTACGGTGTCGTTCTCGTTCACCACGGGTACCACCCCGAGGTTGAGCAGCCGGTCCAGGGCACGGAATGCATTGGTGTGCTGGCTGCGCCGCATCAGGTCCTCGGCGGTGAGCAGGACCTGGCTGACGGTGACGCCATGTGCGCCAAACGCCTGGGTGTAGCGGGCCATCAGTAAGCCTTGGCCCACACTGGCGGCCGCCTGCTGGGTGGCCAGGTCGCGCGGACGCTTGGCAAGGCCGAGCGGAGCCAGGCCGGCGGCGATGGCGCCGGAGGACACAAGGATGATTTCGGTTCCCGTATTCCGCTTGGCAGCCAGGGCGTCCGCCAGGGCCGTCAGGGACTCCTCGGAGATGCCGCCCTTGATGCTTGTCAGCGACGATGAACCCACCTTGACCACAACGCGGCCTGCCTTGGCGAGTACGCTCCTGTCCACGGACCGGGCCAGCGGTTCCACGGCTGCAGCCCTAGAACTCATCGCCTGCGTCCAGTCCACTCTCCTTGAGGGGCTTGGCTACCCTGCGGCTGCTCACTGATTCGGTCCAGATGCCGGCCTTGCGTTCCGCTTCCAACTCCGCGCGGGCGGCGGCCTTGGCGTCTTTGCGTTCCTGCTGCTCTTCACGCTTCTGGCCACGGGTGGGACGGTCGCCCAGGTCAGCGAAGCGGACGTCGGTACCACGCGGGGACGCGAGGAGCTCCGCGCCTGCCATCATGGTGGGCTCCCAGTCGAAGACGACGCCGTCGTCCTCGCCAATGACCACGGTGTCGCCGGGCTTGGCGCCCTGCTTGAACAGTTCCGTTTCCACGCCAAGCTTTGCGAGGCGGTCAGCCAGGTAGCCAATGGCTTCCTCGTTGGTGAAGTCGGTCTGCTTGACCCAGCGCTCCGGCTTTTCGCCAATGACGCGGAACAACGGCTCGAGGCCCTTCTCCTCACGGCGGATCCTGAAGCCTGACTCGTTGACCGCACGCGGACGCAGCACGGCCGGCTGGACCTTGGGCGGCGCAGCGGCCACAGCATCACGGGCGGCCTTGACGATCCCGGCCATGGCGAAACCTAGCTGGCGTAGGCCCTCATGGCTGGTGGCGGACACTTCAAATACCTGGTAGCCGCGGGATTCAAGTTCCGGGCGCACAAAGTCTGCCATGTCCTTGCCGTCGGGCAGGTCCACCTTGTTCAGCGCCACCAGGCGGGGGCGGTGGTTCAGCGGAACAACTTCGCCGTCCTGCCCGGCGTAGCTCATGTCAACGGCGTACTTTTCCAGTTCGGCCTCGATGACGGCGAGGTCGGAGAGGGGGTCGCGGTCCGATTCGAGGGTGCCACAGTCCAGGACATGGACCAGCGCGGCGCAACGCTCAACATGCCGCAGGAAGTGGTGGCCCAGGCCCCTGCCCTCGCTGGCGCCTTCGATGAGGCCCGGGACGTCGGCGATGGTGAAGCGGACGTCCCCCGCCTGGACGACGCCAAGGTTGGGAACAAGAGTGGTGAAGGGGTAGTCGGCGATCTTTGGCCTGGCTGCAGACATGGCGGCGATGAGGCTGGACTTGCCGGCAGACGGGAAGCCCACCAGGGCGATGTCGGCGATCGACTTGAGTTCCAGGACAATATCGCTGGCTTCGCCTTCGATGCCGAGCAGGGCGAATCCCGGAGCGCGGCGTTTCTGCGATGAAAGGGCAGCGTTGCCCAGGCCGCCGATGCCGCCTGCTGCGGCTACGTACTCGGCACCTTCTCCGATCAGGTCCGCGAGGACGGTGCCGTCCTTGGACTTGACCACGGTGCCGTCCGGGACGGGGAGGATGAGCGTCTCGCCGTTCTTTCCGCCGCGCCAGTCGCCCATGCCCGGGCCGCCGTTGCTGGCGTGGCGGTGGGGTGCGTGGTGGTAGTCCAGGAGGGTGGTGGTCTGGTGGTCCACGCGAAGGATCACGTCGCCGCCGTTGCCGCCGTTGCCGCCGTCGGGACCGCCCAGCGGCTTGAACTTCTCGCGGTGGACAGAGACGCACCCATGGCCGCCGCTACCGCCGGATACGTGCAGTACTACCCGGTCTACAAAGCTGGCCACGTGGATCTCCTCAGTGCTGTTTCCTGGACGCCGCGGGGCGCCAAGACGATTGTAATGCGGTTAAAAGAACAGTGGAGCGGACCAACTGGCCCGCTCCACCGCTTCAGAACTATTTGTTACTCTGCAGCTGCAGCAGCAACGATGTTGACGACGCGACGACCGCGGCGGGTGCCGAACTCGACAGCTCCCGGGGTCAGTGCGAACAGGGTGTCGTCGCCGCCACGGCCAACACCGGCGCCCGGGTGGAAGTGGGTGCCGCGCTGGCGGACGATGATCTCGCCGGCGGAAACAACCTGGCCGCCGAAGCGCTTTACGCCGAGGTACTGAGCGTTGGAATCACGACCGTTGCGAGTGGAGCTCGCGCCCTTTTTATGTGCCATTTGAAATGCCTGCCTCTAAATTCTGGGGATCTGCTGAAAAACCTGAACAGTAACGAAGGTTACTGGATACCAGTGATCTTGACCTTGGTCAGTTCCTGGCGGTGACCCTGGCGCTTCTTGTAACCGGTCTTGTTCTTGAACTTCTGGATCACAATCTTCGGACCACGGAGGTCGTTCAGGATCTCAGCCGTAACAGTTACCTTGGCCAGGTCAGCAGCGGCAGAGGTGACCTTGTCACCGTCAACCAGGAGCAGTGCGGGCAGCTGAATGGTGCTGCCAGCTCCACCGGCGACGCGGTTCAGGGTAACGAAGTCTCCAACGGAAACCTTCTCTTGGCGGCCGCCTGCGCGGACAATCGCGTACACCACTTGGGAACTCACTTCTCTCGACGTTTATTACTAAATTTGCGTGCGGAACCGACCTGTAAAAGCCTGGTTTCTCGCTGTGCCTCAACGCCGTGGGGTCATAACCCAAGTGTTGGCGTAAGCACCGAAGATCTAGAATACGCTAATTTTGCCTTCGGCCGCAAATGAGGCTGGTTCCGGCGGGTGGACTGTGATAGGTGCCACAGCTCAACTCCGGCGTCCGCACCGTGCCCCACCATAGTACCGGCAAGGCAACGGGCAGTGCGTCAGGAGTACAGGCGCGGCGCGTCGAAGAAGTCCACTTCCAGGCGGCAGGACTGCTTAAACGCCGTGACCATGGCGGCGCGGTCCGCGGCCGAGGCCAAGCGTGCCGCTTCGTCCACGATCGCAATGGCCCTGCGGGTGGCAGCTGCGAAGTCTTCGTCCGCGTAGGTGCGCAGCCAGTCCGCGTACGGGTGCGCCGGCGGTTCACCGGCGGCAACGAACCGGGCGTAAAGCGCTGCTCCCACCTCGGCGTAGAGCCAGAAGCAGGGCAAAACGGCCGCCGCCACGACCGCATAACTGCCCGACGCCGATGCCGCCGTCAGGTGGTCCACGTAGGACTTCGTAACAGGGCCAAGCCCGGGCTGCACGGTTCGCGTGCTCAGCCAGGAGCGGTGCAGCTCCGACTCGACTTCCAGGCACTGCCGGGCAGAGGCCGCCCAGAAGAGCTGCTCCGCCTCGGTGGGTGCCAGTGCACTGGCCCTGGCCAGCACGCGCGAATAGCCGTTGAGGTAGATGGCATCCTGGGCGAGGTAGTACGCGAACTCCTTCTCGCCCAGGCTGCCCGAGGCCAGGTTGCGGATGAAGTCCAGGGCATGGATGTCGTCCAGGTCCTGCTGCGCCTCACGCCAGAGTATGGCGGCGAAGCTCCCTTCGGAAAGCAGCGGCTGCTGGTGGTGGAAGTGGTGCACCGGCCCGTTGCCTGTTCCCACCTCCAGTGTTCCGGATGCCTCCAGCGCGCCGGCCAGCCAGGGTTTGACTTCACGGAGGGAAACCTCCCAGTCCCCCAGCCGTGCCTGCGCCGTTGCCATGGCAGAGGACAGTGAACAGCCAGTGCCATGGCTGTTCCGCGTTGCCACCCGCTCCCCCGGCACCACCACCACTTCGTCGGACAGAAGGCCTGAGGTGTTGACCAACGCGTCGGGGCACTCGTCACCGATCAGGTGGCCGCCCTTGACCAGCACAGTGGCGCCGGTGGCAGCAGCGAGGGCGCGGCCTTGTTCCAGGGCCCCGGTCCAGGTGTCCTGCAGTTGGCCCCCAACGAGCATGGCGAGCTCTGCCAGGTTTGGGGTGATGAGGTGCGCCAGCGGAAGGAGCCCGCGCAGTGCCGCTTCGGCAGATTCCTGCAGGAGCCGGTCGCCGCTGGTGGCCACCATCACCGGGTCCAGGACCACGACGGCGGGGCGCACCTTCCGGATCCATGCCACCACTGCCTCGATCACCTCGGCACTGCCCAGCATTCCAATTTTCACGGCGTCGATGCCGATGTCGTCACTGACCGCCTCCAGCTGCTGGCTCAGGAACTTTGCGGGCGGCACATGGACGGATCGGACTCCGCGGGTGTTCTGGGCGGTCAGGGCAGTGATGGCAGCCATCCCGTAACCGCCGAGCGCGGCGATGCTCTTCAGGTCGGCTTGTATACCGG
Source organism: Arthrobacter sp. MDT2-3 (assembly GCF_059090465.1). Classification (NCBI taxonomy): domain Bacteria; kingdom Bacillati; phylum Actinomycetota; class Actinomycetes; order Micrococcales; family Micrococcaceae; genus Arthrobacter; species Arthrobacter sp. MDT2-3. The sequence continues at coordinate 115,662 of NZ_JBNHFS010000008.1, forward strand.
CGCCGCCGGAAGGGTCGGAACCTGCTATGGAAAGGACCCGGGGTACGGGCCTGCCTGGGCGTGTTGGTGCAGCAGTGAATATTGCCGAGGAGGCAGTGGGCATTACAAGAGTCGTAGACAAGAGACATCCCTTCGCCGGTGCTAGCCGGACAGGTTCAACGGGTGTGAATCTCAGCCGGCTCTCTGCGCGGCACCCCGTGTCGGTTCCCCAGCCTAGCTTTTTTGCCTGGCCCAGGCCGAAGGTGACACATTGCGACCGGGCGCCGTGCACTGAAATGCCGACCTGTCGCCGCATGGCTGGCGCTACACACGAAAATGCCCGGCCGGCCACTGTTGTGGCTGGCCGGGCATCTACTTACCGGTAACGCTTAGAGCTCCGAGGCCGGAACTCCGACGCCCAGGATGATGGGCGCCTCGGCCGGCTTCCTGGTGCCGGCATTGCCGTCACTGGAGCCGCCGGCACCGGCCGGTTCGGGGGCCTTTGCCTCGTGGGTATGCCCTGTGCCGGCTGCCGCCACGTTTTCGTGATGCTGCACAGTGGTTTCGTTTGCAGCTCCTTGGGCACGGCTGGCACTGCGGTTGCGCCGCGGCCGGCGCTGCCGGGACTGCTCCAGCGTGTGGTCGCTGTAGTCCTTCGCCGGTGCTGCAGCAGCGGGCGCCTGTACCGGCGCTGTCGATTGCACGGGCTCCACCGGTTTCTGCTCCGGTTCTGCCTGCTCGGGCTGGTCTTCGGCAGGTGCCGGCTGGCCAAGGTGGGCGAAGGCCTCCGCAAGCCGGTCCAGGGTCAGGGCAGGCTTCTGCTGCGGCTCTTCAGCGTGCTCAACGAACGGCAGCACCACCTTCTCGCCGCCGAAGGTCAGCACGGCAGCCTGACGCGCTTCGTCGTCGCGCTTCGCAGCCTCCGCTGCGGAGGCAGCGGCGGGCTGGTCGGCGGCCGCCTGCTTGGCTGCCGCCACTTCGTCGTCGTGCAGGTGGGCTGCATGCGCGGCGGCGGCGATGTTGGCAAGGGCCAGCCTTGTGGCCTCCGCCTTGGCATGCCGTTCAGCGTCCGAGGGGTCAGGGTGCACCGTGTGGACGTGCACGGCTGCTGCTGCCGGGGCAACCTCCGGCTGCTGGCCACCGCGGCCCCGCCGGCGTTTGCGGTCCGGGCGCGCGCCGGGCTGGTTGTTGTCGACGCGCTGGGCGTCGTTGCGGTGGCCTTCGCTGCGGGCCTCCGGCCTGCTGTCCGTCCGCTGGATGTGGTGCTCGGCGGCCACAATGTTGGCCCGCCGGTGCTCCACGGGGTCGTCGTGGGTTACCACGCCGCGGCCCGCGCACGCTTCGCACTGCTCGCCGAAGACTTCGAGGAGCCCGGTACCCATCCGCTTGCGCGTCATCTGCACGAGGCCAAGTGACGTAACTTCCGCAACCTGGTGCTTGGTCCGGTCGCGTCCCAGGCATTCCACCATGCGGCGGAGCACGAGGTCGCGGTTGGATTCCAGGACCATGTCGATGAAGTCGATGACGATAATGCCGCCGATATCGCGGAGGCGGAGCTGGCGGACGACTTCTTCCGCAGCCTCAAGGTTGTTTTTGGTCACCGTCTCTTCGAGGTTGCCGCCGCTGCCCGTGAACTTGCCGGTGTTGACGTCCACTACGGTCATGGCCTCGGTGCGGTCAATCACCAGCGAACCGCCGGAGGGCAGGAAGACCTTGCGTTCGAGCGCCTTGTGGATCTGCTCGTCGATGCGCCAGGCAGCGAAGATGTCCTGGTCCTTGGTCCACTTCTCAAGGCGGCCCACCAGGTCCGGCGCTACGTACGTAACGTAGGCCTCGATGGTGTCCCAGGCTTCCTCGCCCGAGACGATCAGCTTGGAGAAGTCCTCGTTGAAGACGTCGCGGACCACCTTGATGGTGAGGTCCGGTTCGCCGTAGAGCAATTCAGGGGCAAGGATCTTCGTGGACTTCGACTGGCTCTCGATGCCCTCCCACTGCGCGCGCAGCCGGTTGATGTCGTGCGTCAGCTCTTCCTCGGAAGCGCCTTCGGCCGCGGTGCGGACGATGACGCCGGCTTGCTCCGGGAGGCGGTCCTTGAGGATGCGCTTGAGGCGGTTGCGTTCGACGTCGGGCAGCTTGCGCGAAATGCCGGTCATGGAACCGCCGGGCACGTACACCAGGTAGCGGCCAGGCAGCGAGATCTGGCTGGTCAGGCGTGCGCCCTTGTGTCCCACGGGGTCCTTAGTCACCTGGACCAGGACGGTGTCGCCGGACTTGAGGGCGTTTTCGATGCGCCGCTGCTTGCCCTCGAGGTTCACCGCTTCCCAGTTCACCTCGCCGGCGTACAGGACAGCGTTGCGGCCGCGTCCGATGTCCACGAAGGCAGCTTCCATGGAGGGCAGCACGTTCTGGACCTTGCCCAGGTACACGTTGCCAATCAGGGAATCCTGCTGGGTCTTTGATACGAAGTGCTCGGCCAGGACACCGTCTTCGAGGACGGCGATCTGGATTCTGTCGTCGCGCTGGCGCACGATCATCTGCCGGTCAACGGACTCACGGCGTGCCAGGAACTCGGCTTCGGTGATGACGGTGCGGCGGCGGCCGGTGTCGCGGGACTCGCGCCGGCGCTGCTTCTTCGCCTCCAGGCGGGTGGAGCCCTTCACGCTGGTCACGCGGTTGTTGACGGCGGGTTCGGTGACCGGCCTCGGAGCGCGGACGCGGGTGACGGTGTTGGGCGGATCGTCATCCCCGCCGCCGGTCAGCTCAAGGTCCTGGTCCCCGCGGCGGCGGCGGCGGCGACGACGGGACGTCACGCCTTCTTCCACCTGCCCCGCAGACTCCTCGTCGGCGTCGTCGGAGGCATCAACGTCGGCACTTTCGCCGCCTTCAAGCTCGGCGTCAGCTTCACGCTCACCGGCGCGGCTGCGTCCGCGGCGTCCGCGGCCCCGGCGCCTGCGGCGGCCCGCGTCCTCCGAATCGATCTCATCGGCGTCGTCCTCGCCTGCTTCTTCAACAGCGGCGGGAACCGGACGCACCACGGTGCTCAGGTCCGGTGCCTGGAACAGCACGGAGGTGGGAGACGCCGGTTCCATGAACAGGGTGCCGAAGGGGCTGGAAGGAGCCGCTTGCGCCTGCCCGGCCGACGCTGGTTCTTCGGAAGCCTCTTCTTCAGTGGCCTCTTCTTCGGTGGTTTCCACCGGTGAAGCCGCATCGGCTGCTGGTACCTCAGCAGTACCTGCTGCTGCCGGGACGGCAGCAGCGTCAACCGCTTCGGGCATCCCGGCCGGAAGCACGCTGACCACTTCGGCAGGCTGGACTTCGGCTGCCTGATCCGCCGGTTCCGCTTCGGCGGCAGGTGCGGAGGTCTTCCGGGTGGCGACCCGACGGCGGCGGACGGGCTTCGTTTCGGCGGCCCCGACGGCGGGCTCCACGGCCGGTACCTCAGGAGTGTCTGCGCCTGCACCGGCAGTGGCCTCGACGCCGGATTCTGCTTCCGGTTCTGCCACTGCGGATTCTGCCTCTGGGGATCCTAGCTCTGGGGCGAAAGCCGGGAGCGGTTCGGCGGTGTCCGCCTTCTTCCGGGCGCGGGTTCGCCGGACTGGAGCCTTGGCCTCCGCGGCGCCGGGATCGGCAGCAGCGGCAGCGGTGGCTTCCGAAGCATCGACGCTGGCCGGGGCGCCTTCCGAAGTGCCGGCGCCGGTGACGTCTGCCTCCGGGATCAGGGCGTCGGCCTTGGGCACAGCCTTCCGGCGCGTCCTCGTGGCTTTTTTGGGTGCAGCGTCTGCCTCTGCGGCCGCTGCTTCGCTGTTAACGGCTGAAACTTGTTCATTATCCATATGTGGCAACACTCCTGCCCCTGACGTACCGCCACATCCGGCACCCATTGGGGCACATATTGTCAAAACCCGCAGGCGTTGACAGAAGTCAAGTGGATACCCCCAGGTTCGCACCGGCAGTGGGGTGCGGCAGCCCGTGGGGGCCGGCGGGATGTTCTGAAACCCGTTGTTCTACGTGCCACAACCAGGTGCCGCTCAATGGAGTCGCGGGAGACTGCGTCGGTGAGACCGATGCCTGCCCTGCTCGTCATTGGCGGTCTTGGGAACAAGCCACCGGACCGGAGTCCGAATGTGGATCGTCTTCCAGCCACGTTCATTCTCTCATACCCGGACTAAATCACGGCGGAGGCAGCACCAAACGCGCTGGCCCCTTCCCCTCGTCTGGACGGTCCTTTCAGCCTCCGGCGTTACAATCAGGCAAGGAGCACCGGATGAAAAGGACGCCACACCAATGCCCAGCATCTCCCCCCTCAGCGGCACCCCTGCCCAGGAACGGAGCCTGAACCAGGACAGCGACCCGGCCGGCAGGACAGCCGGAACCGTCCCGGCGATGACCCGTAACCGGCCCTTCGGCTGGCTGCTGGTGATCACGGGCGCCATCGGCTGGCTCGCCTCCGGAACCCTGGTGCTGGAAAAGCTCGCGGTGCTCCAGGATCCCAACCACACCACCGTGTGCGACGTGAATCCTTGGATTTCCTGTGGTGACGTGATGAAAACGTGGCAGAGCTCGCTGTTCGGCTTCCCGAACATGTTTATCGGCATCGTGGCCTTTGCCGTCGTCATCACCGTTGGTATGGCACTACTCGCCGGAGCAACCTTTGCCCGCTGGTACTGGCTGGGCCTGCAGGCGGGGGTCACCCTTGGTTTCGCCTTCGTGGTGTGGCTGTGGTCGCAGGCCCTCTACGACATCCGCATCCTCTGCCCGTTCTGCATGATTGTCTGGGCGGCCATGATTCCCCTGTTCGTCTGGGTGACCCTCCGGAACGTCACGGCAGGGGTGATCCCCATGCCGGAAAACGCCGCCCGCATGCTGGGCGACTCGGGCTGGATCATCACCGCGTTGCTTTACGTGGCCGTCATCGCCACCATCTTCTTCGCATTCATCCAGGTTTTCGCCGGAACCTCGGGCTTCTAAAGCCGCCTCCCGTGAAGTGACAGATAAGGCCGATGTTCGTGAAGAACATCGGCCTTATCTGTCGTGCAGGTGAAGCTACGCCTGGAACCAGATTTTGATCTCGCGGTCGGCGGAATCGGTGGAGTCGGAGCCGTGGACCAGGTTCTGCTGGACCTTCACGCCCCAGTCGCGGCCAAAGTCGCCGCGGATGGTGCCTGGGGCTGCCGTGGTGGGGTCGGTGGTTCCTGCCAGGGAACGGAAGCCTTCAATGACGCGGTGGCCTTCGAAAATGGCTGCCACTACCGGCCCGGAGAGCATAAATTCCACCAGGGGCTCGTAGAAGGGCTTGCCGACGTGCTCCTCGTAGTGCTGCTCCAGCAGCTCACGGGACGCGTCGACCTTCTTCAGCTCGGCCAGGGTGTAGCCCTTGGCTTCGATCCGGGCCAGGATTGCCCCGGTAAGGTTGCGGGCGACGCCGTCGGGCTTGATCAGGACGAGTGTGCGCTCAGTAGTCACAACTGCTCCAATGCGTTGGTAACGGATTTCGGATCAAGTCTACGGGGACTGCGGCTGCTGGCCCGGCCCGGCAGCCTGGTCCGGATGGGCTGCTTCCCACTTGGCCTGCTCGCGGGCCCGCTCGCCGGCTTCCCGGTCCAACCGGATTCCGGTGCGGATTCCGTACCACCAGGCCAGTGCGAACAGGCCGCCCACCAGGAACATGGCGGGCTCGAAAATGCCGGTGAGGATCAGGACGAGCTGCAGGATCCACCCGAGCCCGATGCCCCAGGGCTTGGTGAGGAAGGCGCAGGCCACGATCATCACGACGCTCAGGGCGATGCCCACGCCGAGGATCAACGCCGGCGGGAACTCTCCGCGGCGCAGGCCGAACACCGCAAGGGTGGCGAAAAACATCACGAAGGCTTCCAGGAGCAGCACCGTGGAAGCGAACATCACCTTGGTGGAACGCCGCTTCTTGGGCATGCCCGGCCGCCATTCGCGCTGGGCTTTGGTCAGTTTGGCCATCGCCTAGGCCTCCGTCTTGCCCAGCAGGATGCGTGCCTCGGCCACCAGGGTGATGGAGCCGGTTACAAGCACGCCGCCGGAAAGGTCATCGTTTGCTTCGGCGCGTTCAACTGCCCATTCGAGGGCGTCGTCGAGTTTCTCCGCGACGTGCACGTTGTCCTCGCCGAAACCGAGGTCGATGGCAAGTTCGGCGAGTTCGGCTGCCGGGACGGCGCGCGGGGAGTTCGACTGGGTGAAGCAGTACTCCTCAGCCATGCCGCCCAAGGATTCCTTGAGCTGGCGGAGGATCTCCTCGGCGTCCTTCTCCTTCAGGATTCCCACCACCGGGACCAGCCTGGTGAAGGTGAAGGCCTCCTGGAGGGCAGCCGCGGACACTTTGACGCCGTCGGGGTTGTGTGCAGCGTCAACCACAATGGTGGGTGCGGTGCGCACCACCTCAAGCCGTCCCGGGGAGGTGACCTCGGCGAAGCCTTCCTGCAGCACGTCGAATCCGAGTTCCTTTTCACCGCCGAAGAACGCTTCGAGCGCAGCCACTGCCACTGCCGCATTCTGCGCCTGGTGGGCGCCGTGAAGCGGCACGAGCAGATCCGGGTAACGTCCCGCAATGCCCTGGATGGTGACCATCTGGCCGCCAACCGCCACGGTCCGCGATTCGACGGCGAACTCAACTCCCTCGAACTTGAAGGGCACGCCGACGTCCTTAGCCTTCTCCAGCAGGACCTGAGCCGCGTCAAGCGGCTGGGCGGCACTGATGAGGTAGCCGCCGGGCTTGATGATGCCGGCTTTTTCGTAGGCGATGTCCTCGGTGGTGTCACCGAGGAGGTCAGTGTGGTCCAGGGAGATGGGGGTGACCACCGAGACCTGCCCGTCCCCCACGTTCGTGGCATCCGTGATGCCGCCCAGGCCCACTTCAATGACTGCCACGTTGACGGGCTGGTCGGCGAAGATGGCAAAGCCCAGGATGGTGAGGCATTCGAAGTACGTCAGGCGTGGCTGCCCGTCGGCCTCCAGCTCGGAGTCCACAATCTGCAGGTACGGGCGGATTTCGTCCCAGATCCGGACGAACGTCTCATCCGATACCGGGCGCCCGTCGATGCTGATCCGTTCGGTGACCTTGGACAGGTGCGGGCTGGTGTACCGCCCGGTGCTCAGGCCGTGGGCCCGCAGGACCGATTCGATCATGCGGGCGGTGGACGTCTTGCCGTTGGTTCCGGTGACGTGGATGATCGGGAAGGCCTTGTTCGGCTCCCCCAGCACGTCCATCGCCCGGAACAGCGGGGCAAGCCGCGGTTCCATCTTGTTTTCCGGCGCCCGTCCCAGCAGTTCGGCGTAGACGCTCTCTACGGAAAATTCGTCAGTCATGGATTATGCCTCTACTTTTTCGACGGCGATCTGCAGCTCCGTGCCATCGCCGCTGGAATGCAAACCGAGCTCCACGGTGAGGGTTTCGCTGACAATGAGGCTTTCATGGGCTTTCAAGGCGTCCACAACATCCTGCGCAGCCGTGATGCTGGTCCGGATCCGGTCGCTCACATTCAGTCCGGCATCCTTGCGGGCCTGCTGGATGGAGCGGACCATGTCACGGGCCAGGCCTTCGGCCTCCAGCTCCGGGGTGACCTCGGTGTTGAGGACCACGAACCCGCCGCCGGGCAATACTGCGACAGCAGACGATGCAGTGGCGCTGCCGCCCTCAGACTCTGCCACTACTGTCTCCAGTGTGTACTCCTGCGGTTCCAGATGGAGCCCGCCTGCGGTGACCACGCCGTCATCATCCACTGACCAGTCACCTGACTTGGCGCCCTTGATGGCTGCCTGGACGTTTTTGCCCAGGCGCGGACCGGCAGCGCGGGCATTGACCACCAGCTTCTGCTGGATCCCGAACTCCTCCGGGGAGGCCGTGGCTGCGTCCAGCAGGCGGACCGAGCGGAGGTTCAGCTCATCGGCCACGACGGCGGCGAAACCGCCCAGCGCGTCAGCACCGGGTGCCACTACCGTGAGTTCCTGCAGCGGCAGGCGGACGCGGAGGTTCGCTGCCTTGCGGAGCGAGGAACCGGTGGAGCAAATCTGCTGGACCTTGTCCATGGCCTGCACCAAGTCCGGGTTGGCCGGGAACAGGTCCGCATCCGGCCAGTCGGCCAGGTGCACAGAGCGGCCGCCCGTGAGCCCGCGCCAGATTTCCTCGGAGACCAGCGGCAGGAGGGACGCCGCTACGCGGGTAACAGTTTCCAGTGCGGTGAACAGGGCGTCGAAGGCGTCCTGGTCCTCGTCGAAGAACCGCTGGCGGCTGCGGCGGACGTACCAGTTGGTGAGCATGTCCAGGTAGGTGCGCAGTTCATCGCAGGCCCCGGAGATGTCGTAGCTGTCCAGCTGGGCGGTCATGTTCTGCACCAGGTCACCGGTGTTGGCCAGCAGGTACTGGTCCAGCGTGTCGGCATAGCCGTCGTAGCGGAGCTTCGCATCGTAGCCTGCCCCGCCGTTGGAGGCGTTGGTGTAGAGCGTGAAGAAGCTGTACACGTTCCACAGCGGCAAGATCACCTGGCGGACGCCGTCGCGGATTCCCTGTTCGGTGACCACCAGGTTGCCGCCCCGGAGGATGGGGCTGGACATCAGGAACCACCGCATGGCGTCCGAGCCGTCGCGGTCCAGCACCTCGGAAACGTCCGGGTAGTTGCGCAGGCTCTTGGACATCTTCTGCCCGTCCGAGCCCAGCACGATGCCGTGGCTGATGACGTTGCGGAAGGCCGGCCGGTCGAACAGGGCCGTGGAAAGGATGTGCAGCATGTAGAACCAGCCGCGGGTCTGGCCGATGTACTCCACGATGAAGTCGGCAGGGTTGTGGGTATCAAACCAGGCTTCGTTCTGGAACGGGTAGTGCACCTGGCCGTACGGCATGGAGCCGGAGTCGAACCAGACGTCCAGCACGTCCTCCACGCGGCGCATCACCGACTGGCCCTCTTCGGGCGTGCGGGGATCGTCCGGGTTTGGCCGGGTCAGTTCGTCGATGAACGGCCGGTGCAGGTCAACCTGGCCGTCCTTGTTCAGCGGGAGCCGGCCAAAGTCCGCCTCGATCTCGGCGAGTGAACCGTACACGTCCGTGCGGGGGTATTCGGGGTCGCTGGACTGCCACACAGGGATGGGGCTGCCCCAGTAGCGGTTGCGGCTGATGGACCAGTCGCGGGCGTTCTCCAGCCACTTGCCGAACTGGCCGTCCTTGACGTTGCCGGGGATCCAGTTGATCTCCTGGTTCAGCTCGGACATCCGGTCCTTGAACTTGGTGACCTCAACGTACCAGGAGGACACGGCCCGGTAGATCAGCGGGTTGCGGCACCGCCAGCAGTGCGGGTAGCTGTGCTCGTAGCTGGCCTGGCGGACCAGGCGGCCCTGGGCGCGCAGCACCTGGGTGATCGGCTTGTTGGCTTCAAAGACCTGCAGTCCCACGATGTCGTGCAGGTCGCCGTGCTTGAAGAGCGGGAGGAATTTGGCGCCCTCGTCGACCGAAAGGATCACCGGGATGCCGGCCTCTTCGCAGACCTTTTGGTCATCCTCGCCGTAGGCGGGTGCCTGGTGGACGATGCCCGTGCCGTCCGTGGTGGTCACGTAATCGGCCACCAGGATCCGCCAGGCGTTCTCCATGCCGTATTTTTCGTTGTCGGCGAAGTCCTGCCACAGCGGCCGGTATGCCAGGCCTTCCAGCTCCGCACCCGTGTGGGTGGACACGACGGCGGCCTGTGCTGCCTCGAAATCGTCGTAGCCCAGGTCCTTGGCGTAGCTGGCCAGCAGGTCCGCAGCCAGCAGGAAGCTGCCGGTGACGGGTGCGTCGGCGGAGGCGGCCTTGATGCCGTTCGGGCCCGCGGGCAGTACGGCGTAGGTGATGGAAGGGCCGACGGCGAGCGCGGCGTTGGTGGGAAGGGTCCAGGGCGTGGTGGTCCAGGCGAGCGCCTGGACGCCGTCGAGCTGCCGGGACAGTTCGGACTCCCCTGCGGTGATGGGGAAGGTCACGGTGACGGTCTGGTCCTGGCGGTTCTTGTAGACGTCGTCATCCATGCGTAGTTCATGGTTGGAAAGGGGGGTTTCGTCTTTCCAGCAGTACGGCAGTACACGGTAGCCGTTATAGGTCAGGCCCTTTTCATGGAGCTGCTTGAACGCCCAGAGGACCGACTCCATGTACTCGACATTGAGGGTCTTGTAGTCGTTGTCAAAGTCCACCCAGCGTGCCTGCCGGGTGACGTAGCTGCGCCATTCGTCCGCGTACTTCATCACGGAGGCGCGGCAGGCGTCATTGAACTTGTCGATGCCCATGGCTTCGATCTGGGTTTTGTCCGTCATGCCCAGCTGCTTCATGGCTTCCAGCTCTGCCGGCAGCCCATGGGTGTCCCAGCCGAAGCGCCGCTCCACGCGCTTGCCGCGCTGGGTCTGGTAGCGGCCCACGAGGTCCTTGGCGTAACCGGTCAGCAGGTGGCCGTAGTGCGGCAGGCCGTTGGCGAACGGCGGGCCGTCGTAGAACACGAATTCGTTGCTGCCGGGTTCACCGCCGGGGGCGTCCGCGCTGCGCTGGTCGATGCTGGCCTGGAAAGTGCCGTCCTGGTCCCAGTATTTGAGGATGCGCTCTTCGACTTCCGGGAACTTCACGGAGGCGGACACACCCGCGTTGCGGCTGGAAGAGGTGCCACTGGTGGAGGCTGAGGCCTTGGGGTAATACGTCATTCTCGACATCCTGGGTTGAGCTTGGCGAACTGCCGGTTTGCGCCTGACAGTTCCGTTCAGGATGCGAGGACGGCTGCCGTGATGTCCTCAGGACTCCACGCTCACCGCGGTACCACCTCACTTACCGGCGCTGCCAGTTCCTTGGGAACGTGACTGCTCCGGCCTCTCATTACTGCTGTGACGGGCTTACCCGTCCGGTTCTACTGACGCTCGCCGCCTGGGAGGCGGTTTCGCGCGTTCTTCCGGAAGCTCACCGGTGATAGCCGGGTCATAGCCACTTTCGAGTCTACTATTTCCGCGGCGCCCATTGCCATTCCCGGCAGGGGAACATGCCTGTGGCGCGCTCCCCCGCCCGGAAACCTCCCGGTGCCGCCGCTTGGGTATTGACCATGTTCTGACCAGTTCCTGCAGTTCCCGACGGCGGGGCTGACGCAGGGAAGGCCGTTGCCTAGACTCACCTCATGACAGCTTCCGCCCGCCCCGCCCGGGGGACGCGCACAGCCGCTGTGTCCAGGTGGCTGTTCCTTCCCGCCGCCCTGCCGGTGGCGGTGATGTCGGTCTTCCGTGCTGTGCCGGCGGAGTGGCCTGTCCTCGTGGTGCAGCTGCTGGCCTTTACGCCGTGGCTTGCGGTGCCGGCAACAGCAGCACTGGTCCTGGCTTTCCTGGGACGGAGCCGCTGGCAGGGTGTGCTGGTACTGGTCCTGATCGGATGCCAGTCATTCTGGCTCTTCCCGCTGGACATCCGGCAACCTGCCGCCGAAGCTGCTGGAACCACGACTACGTTCGTTGCCATGACCATCAATGCGGAGGTGGGTGGTGCCCACGCAAACGACATCGTTGCCCTGGTCCGCGACCGGCACGTGGATCTGCTGGTGGTGGAGGAGTACACCCCGGAACTGGCAGCCAGGCTGTCCGCCGCCGGGCTGGACGGACTGCTTCCGCACCGGGTTTCCCATCCCAAAGACGGGGCCGGCGGGAGCGCTATCTATTCCTCCTTCGGATTGACGGAGACCGGCGTGCTGCCGGATACCCAGTTCACCATGCCGGTTGCCAGCCTTGACCTCGGCGACGGCCGGGATGGTGCAGCCCTGCGGGTGGTGGCCGTACATGCTGTAGCACCGGTGGGCGACGGAGTGGAGAAGTGGCGCAGTGACCTCCGGGAACTTGCGGGGATCAGTACCGGTTCCGGACCCCTGCTGCTGGCCGGCGATTTCAATGCGACCTATGACCACTGGGAGTTCCGCAGCCTGCTGGACGGCACCACCGGCCGGCGCAAGCTGGTGGATGTGGCGTCAGCGCTGGGAAGCCGCTTGGTCCCCACGTGGCCAACGCGGGGGTATCTGCTTCCCGGCGTCACGCTGGACCACCTGGTCACCAGCCCGGATCTTGCGGGGCGGGACTACTCGGTCCATCAGATCCGTGGGACCGACCATGCGGCAGTGGTGGCAACCCTTGATCTCAGGGTTTCCTAGCCCTTTCGGATCAGTTTGTGGTTTGCGGCCTGCGCCACAGGGCGGATCACGATCTGGTCCAGGTTGACGTGGTGCGGGGCAGTGACGGCGTACCGGACCACTTCCGCCACATCTTCTGCCGTGAGCGGCTTCTCCACGCCCTGGTACACCTTTTCGGCTGCCTGCCGGTTCCCGAGCCGGTTCAAGGCGAATTCCTCGGTGTACACCAGCCCGGGCGCTACTTCGATGACCCGCAGGTTGTTTTCCGCCTCCTCGAGCCGCAGCGCCCCGGTCATGGCATGCTGGGCGAACTTCGCCGCGTTGTAGCCGCCTCCACCCTCGTATGCTGCCAGGCCGGCCGTGGACGTCAGGTTCAGGACCGTGCCTTCGCCGTTGGCGCGCAGCATCGGCAGAAATGCCCGGGTGAGCTTCATGGTGCCCAGCACGTTGACCCGGTACATCCACTCCCAGTCCTCAGTGCTTGCGGCGCCAATGGCGTCCGCTCCCCGCGCGCCGCCGGCAACGTTGATCAGGGTGTCTATTCCCCCGGCTTCAGTCACCCGGGCAAGCAGCCGGGACACGTCGTCGTCCTCGGATATGTCGGCAGGAATTCCGACGGCGCCCGTCTGGGCTTCGAGGGCGGCGAGACGTTCTGCGCGGCGGGCCACGGCAAACACGGCCCACCCCTGCGCTGCCAGGGCGCGGACTGTTGCCTCCCCGATTCCGCTGCTCGCGCCGGTTACCAAAGCTGCCTTTTTCTGCAAGTCCCGAGTCATGGCACCACACTAGCGGCAGGCACCCGCAGCACGCCGCCCCATGACCCACAGGGACCCTGGCTGCACGGGAGCGGCAGCGGACCGGCGGAAGGGCCCGTCCATGAAACAATTGTCGGATGGCTGAACACACGCAGGGTACAGACACGCCCACCACCGCCCCCATCAACGTTCCGGACAAACCCGCCCTCGAGGGCCTCGAAGCTGCCCTCACGCAGCGCTGGCTGGCCGATGGGACCTACAAGTTCGATCGGGAGACCACCCGGGAACAGGTCTACTCGATCGACACTCCCCCTCCCACCGCGTCCGGATCGCTGCACGTGGGGCACATGTTCTCCTACACGCAGACCGACGTACTGGCGCGCTACCAGCGCATGACCGGCAAGAACGTCTTTTATCCGATGGGCTGGGACGACAACGGCCTGCCCACCGAACGCCGCGTACAGAACTATTACGGCGTCCGCTGCGATCCCTCCATCCCGTACAACCCCGGCTACCAGCCGCCGGCGCAGCCTGCGAAGAACCAGCGGGACTTCGATGTCGTCTCCCGCCGCAACTTCATCGAGCTGTGTGAAGAGCTTGCCGTCGAGGACGAGAAGGTCTTCGAAAACCTGTTCCAGACCCTTGGCCTGTCCGTGGACTGGGAACTCACATACCGCACCATCGACGACAACTCGCGGGCCGTATCGCAGCGCGCCTTCCTGGCCAACCTCGCCGCCGGCGACGCCTACATGGCCGAAGCGCCGACGCTGTGGGACGTGACGTTCCGTACGGCAGTGGCGCAGGCCGAACTGGAGGACCGCGAGGTGCCCGGGGCGTACTACCGCTACCCGTTCTTCACCGAAGACGGGGAGAGGATCTACATCGAAACCACCCGTCCCGAACTGCTCGCCGCCTGTGCCGCGCTGGTGGCCAATCCCGACGACGAACGGTACCAGCCGCTGTTCGGCAAGAAAGTCACGTCCCCCGTGTTCGGCGTTGAGGTAGAGGTCAAGGCGCACCCGCTGGCCAAAGCGGACAAGGGCTCGGGTATCGCGATGGTGTGTACCTTCGGCGACCTGACCGATGTCACCTGGTGGCGCGAACTGCAGCTTCCAACCCGCGCCATCGTGGGCCGGGACGGCCGGATCGTCAGCGAGGCTCCCGAGTGGATCACCACGGACATTGGCCGTGAAGCCTTCGCCGCGATTGCGGGCAAGACTGTCTTCAGCGCGAAGGAAGAGGTGGTGAAACTCCTCACCGCCGCCGACCTGCTGGAGGGCGAGCCGAAGAAGATCATGCACCCCGTGAACTTCTACGAAAAGGGCGACAAGCCCCTTGAAGTTGTCACGTCCCGCCAGTGGTACATCCGGAACGGCGGCCGCGACGAGGACCGGCGGGAGCGGCTTATCGCCCGCGGGCAGGAAATCGACTTCCACCCCGCCTTCATGCGTTCCCGGTACGAGAACTGGATTTCCGGGCTGAACGGTGACTGGCTGGTGTCCCGCCAGCGCTTCTTCGGCGTGCCCATCCCCGTCTGGTACCCCCTGGATTCCGACGGTAACCCGGACTACGACGCCCCCATCGTTCCGTCCGATGAGCAGCTGCCCGTAGACCCCGCCGCCGACGCCGCGCCCGGGTTCGACGAAGCCCAGCGCGATGTTCCCGGCGGCTTTACCGGCGACGCCGACATCCTGGACACCTGGGCCACGTCCTCGCTGACGCCCAAGATCGTGGGCGGCTGGAAGCGCGACGAGGACCTATTTGCCAAAGTGTTCCCCTTTGACGTCCGGCCCCAGGGCCACGACATCATCCGGACCTGGCTCTTCTCCTCCGTGGTGCGTGCCGACGCCCTGGAGAACAGTGCGCCGTGGAAGCACGCTGCCATCTCCGGCTGGATCCTGGACCCCGACCGCAAAAAGATGTCCAAGTCCAAGGGCAACGTGGTTGTACCTACCGACGTGCTGGAGGAATACGGCTCCGACGCCGTCCGCTACTGGGCGGCCTCAGCCAAACTCGGGGCAGACACCGCCTACGAGATTGCGCAGATGAAGATCGGCCGCCGTCTTGCGATCAAACTGTTGAACGCTTCGAAGTTTGTGCTGAACCTCGGCGCCACGGAGGCGTCGGTGCTGTCCGGTGACCTGTCGGTCCTGACCAACCAGCTGGACCGGGCCGTCCTTGCCCAGCTCGCGGAGGTCGTGGCCCAGTCCACCAAGGCGTTCGAGAACTACGATTATGCGCGCGCACTGCAGATCACCGAAAGCTTCTTCTGGCAGTTCACGGACGACTACGTCGAGCTCATCAAGGACCGGGCCTACGGCGCCGCGGGCGACGCGGAACAGGCTTCCGTCCTCGCAGCACTGGCCACCACCCTGGATACCCTGCTGCGCCTGTTCGCGCCGTTCCTGCCCTTTGCCACCGAAGAGGTCTGGGGCTGGTGGCGCACCGGTTCTGTCCATCGCGCCCAGTGGCCCGCACAACTGGACGTTCCGGGCGGTGACACCACGATGCTTGCCACCGTTGGTGTTGCCCTCAGCGGCGTCCGCAAGGCGAAGTCCGAAGCGAAGGTCAAGCAGCGGACCGAGGTCCTCTCGGCGACCATCACGGCGTCCGAGGCGCTCACCACGCAGCTGAAGGCGGGGCTCGCCGACCTCAAGGCCGCATCGAATGCCCGGGAGATCACGCTGCTGGTCGGAGACGGGGACCTGGCTGTCAGCGACGTCGCCCTGGCCACCACGGAGGAGCCCGCCCAGGCCTGACTGTATTGCCGCCCATTTTAGGGCAAAGGGGAAGCCCCATCAGCGTTTTGCCGTTGGTGGGGCTTCGACTTTTCGGCCATCCCGGTGACGTCTTTGATGGTCTGGCAGAATCCTCGGATCTTCAGGTCTTCCTACCTCGTCACTGGTAGCTTGCTTCTGACTTTGCCGATGGCTGCGTCGAAGACATATCACTGAATCTTTGGTTTCTGCGTCCCACTTCTTTCGAAGCGGGTAAAGACCATTCTTGTCCTGCCCATCTGCAAGCGCAAGAGCCCCGGTAGAACTACAAACGAGTAGTTCTACCGGGGCTCTCTCTGTGCTGCCGGAGGCGCGTGGAGCAGTCCTAGCTGAATTCGGGCCGCTCGGTGCGGCTGCGCTTCAGTTCGAAGAAGTGCGGGTACGAGGCGAGGGCGGTGGTGGCGTCCCACAGCTTGCCGGCCTCTTCGCCGCGCGGGATGCGGGTGAGGACCGGTCCGAAGAACGCGGTTCCGTTGAAGGCCACCACAGGCGTTCCGACGTCCTGGCCTACCAGCGAGATGCCTTCCTCGTGGCTGGCGCGCAACTGGCCATCGAAGGCGTCAGTGGTGGCGGCGGATGCCAGTTCGGCGGGAAGACCGCATTCGGCCAGCGCCTTGGTGATGACAACGAAGCGGTCCTTCTCGCCGCGCTCGTGGATCAGCGAACCCATGGCGTCATACAACGCCTTGACCGCTTCCTGGCCGTGCTCCTGCTGCGCGGCGATGATGACGCGCACCGGGCCCCAGGCGTTGTCCATGGATTCGCGGTACGCGGGTTCCAGGTCGCGGCCCTCGTTCAGGACGGCGAGGCTCATGACATGCCAGACGGTTTCGATATCGCGGACGCCCTCCACTTCGCCGATCCAGCGCGAGGTGATCCAGGCGAAGGGACACAGCGGGTCGAACCAGAAATCGGCCTTGTTCCGTGCAGTTTCAGTCATAGGGGTTACTCCTTCAGGGGCAGGCGGCCGCGCAGGGGGCAGCCGCATCTGACGGCGTGCTGCGCAAGGTAATCAGGCAGACTTCCGGCGTTTGGTGACGTGCGGGATCATGGTTGGCTCCGCGCCCTTCAGGACGACGTCCTCCGTGATGACCACGCTGGCTACGTCCTCCCGGCTGGGCAGGTCGAACATCACGGGAAGCAGCACTTCCTCCATGATGGCCCGCAGGCCGCGGGCACCGGTACCGCGCTCCAGCGCCTGCTCCGCGATGGCATCCAGGGCAGTGTCATCAAACACCAGTTCCACGCCGTCGATCTGGAACATCTTCTGGTACTGCTTCACCAGGGCGTTCTTGGGCGTGGAGAGGATCTGGATCAAGGCGTCACGGTCCAGGTTGGACACGGTAGTGATCACGGGGAGCCGGCCGATGAATTCGGGAATGAGGCCGAACTTCAGCAGGTCCTCCGGCATCACTTCACCATAGGAGTCGATCTTCTTGCTGGCGTCATTGAGCGGTGCGCCGAAGCCGATCCCCTTGCGTCCGGACCTGGAGCCGATGATCTCCTCGAGGCCGGCAAAGGCACCGGCAACGATGAACAGGACGTTGGTGGTGTCGATCTGGATGAATTCCTGGTGCGGGTGTTTCCGTCCGCCCTGCGGAGGCACCGATGCAACGGTGCCTTCCAGGATCTTCAGCAGCGCTTGCTGGACGCCTTCACCTGAAACATCGCGGGTGATGGAGGGGTTCTCGCTCTTGCGGGAAATCTTGTCGATCTCATCGATGTAGATGATGCCCTGTTCAGCCTTTTTGACGTCGTAGTCCGCGGCCTGGATGAGCTTGAGGAGGATGTTCTCCACGTCCTCGCCCACGTAACCGGCTTCGGTCAGGGCCGTGGCATCAGCTACGGCGAAAGGCACGTTCAGGCGGCGGGCCAGGGTCTGAGCCAGGTAGGTCTTGCCGCAGCCGGTGGGGCCGATCAGGAGGATATTGGACTTGGCGATCTCGACGTCGTCGTGGTGGCCGCCTTCGGCCAGGCTTCCCGACTTCGGCGCGTGGCCGGCCTGGATCCGCTTGTAGTGGTTGTAGACGGCGACAGCGAGAGAGCGTTTCGCAGGCTCCTGGCCGATGACGTATTCCTGCAGGAAGTCGAAGATTTCGCGCGGCTTGGGAAGCTCGAAGCTGCCAAGGTCGGCAACCTCCGCCAGTTCCTCTTCGATGATTTCGTTGCAAAGCTCAATGCATTCATCACAGATGTAGACACCGGGCCCGGCAATGAGCTTGCGCACCTGCTTCTGGCTCTTTCCACAGAAAGAGCACTTCAGCAGATCCGTGCTCTCGCCAATCCGAGCCATATGTGAACCCCTTAGTATCTTGCTGCCAGGCAGCCTTGCACCGTTGCTGGAATCTCCACCAGCCTGCGTGGACCGGTTGTGACAACATCCACTCTAGGTCACATTCGCTCCCGAGGGTGGAAGGAAAAGGCCGGTGGAGCCAAATGATTGGCGCCACCGGCGCTTTACTTTACCGCTACCTGGTGATGGCCTGCGGTTTGATCTTGCGCGAATCCAGGACCTGGTCGATCAGGCCATAGACCTGCGCTTCTTCCGCGGTCAGGATCTTGTCGCGCTCAATATCGTTGTTGACCTGCTCCGACGTCCGGCCCGAGTGGTGCGCCAGCGTGTCCTCAAGCCAGGAACGCATGCGCATGACCTCGGCGGCCTGGATCTCAAGGTCGGAGGCCTGGCCGCCCTGGCCGCCGGACAGTGCCGGTTGGTGGATCAGGACGCGCGCGTTCGGCAGTGCCAGGCGCTTGCCCGGCGTGCCGGCCGCCAGCAGGACAGCAGCGGCGCTGGCCGCCTGGCCCAGGCACACGGTCTGGATCTCAGGGCGGATGTACTGCATGGTGTCGTAAATGGCCGTCATGGCGGTGAAGGATCCGCCCGGCGAATTGATGTAGAGCGTGATGTCGCGGTCCGGGTCCGTGGATTCCAGGACCAGCAGCTGCGCCATGATGTCGTCTGCGGAGGCGTCGTCCACCTGTACGCCGAGGAAGATGATGCGGTCCTCGAAGAGCTTGGTGTACGGGTCCTGGCGCTTGAAGCCGTAAGGCGTGCGCTCCTCGAACTGGGGCAGGACGTAGCGGCTGGACGGAAGATTACCGGCGGACCACCCGAAGTTGTAGTTCATTTCTTTGCTCCTGATCTGAGTGTTCTTGTGCCGGTTTACTTCTCGGAGGCTGATTCGCCTGAGGTACCGTTCGACGACGTGCCGCCACCGCCGGCAACAGAGCCTGCGTGGGCGGCGATTTTGTCGAAGAAACCGTATTCGAGCGCTTCCGTAGCGGTGAACCACTTGTCGCGGTCGTTGTCCTTGAGGATGGTGTCGACGGTCTGGCCGGTCTGCTCTGCCGTCAGTTCTGCCATGACCTTCTTCATGTGAAGGATGAGTTCGGCCTGGATCTTGATGTCCGAGGCCGTGCCGCCGATGCCGCCGGAGGGCTGGTGCATCAGCACGCGTGCGTTCGGCGTCGCGTACCGCTTACCCTTCGTGCCGGAGGAAAGCAGGAACTGCCCCATGGAAGCGGCAAGGCCGGTGGCGACGGTGACGACGTCGTTCGGGATGAACTGCATGGTGTCGTAGATGGCCATGCCTGCCGTGACGGATCCGCCCGGGGAGTTGATGTAAAGGTAGATGTCCTTGTCCGGGTTCTCCGCGGACAGGAGGAGCAACTGCGAGCAGATGGCGTTGGCGTTCTCGTCACGCACCTCTGAGCCCAGCCAGATGATCCGTTCCTTCAGGAGGCGGTTGTAGATGTAGTTGTCCTGGGCTGCAGGATCGACAGTAGCCATCCGGGGGGCCTCTGCGTGCTGTGACATGTGTACTTACCTCTCGCTGGTGACGGTGACATCACTGAAAATCACTACTTGGACACTAACCGGTTTCACCGACGTTTTGTTCGCGCACCATGGGCTGTTCGCTGACGGCGCACGATCGGCAGGCCCCTTGCGGGGACATGGCCTGAACCAATGCAAAAGGCCCCCGGATCGCCTGATCCGGGGGCCGTTCACAGTGCTTTACAGCTAAGTACTGCGCTTACAGCGAGGTCCTAGGCCTTGGCCTCTGCCTTGTCTTCCTCAGCAGCAGCCTCAGGTGCTTCGGTTACTGCATCTTCTTCGGTCTCCACGGCGGGAGCTTCCTCTTCGCCGCCGGGACGGACGAAGTCGCTGAGGTCAACGGCGTTGCCCTCGGTGTCCGTCACCGTGGCCTGGCCGAGGACAACTGCCAGTGCCTTGCGGCGGCGGACCTCGGAAACCATCATGGGGACCTGGCCGCTCTGATCAATGATTTGGGCGAACTGGTTGGGGTCCATGCCGTACTGGCTCGCAGTGGTGACGATGTAGTCGATCAGCTCGTTCTGGCTGACGTTGACTTCTTCCTTTTCCGCGATGGCGTCCAGGATGATCTCGTTCTGGAAAGCGCGGGCGGTGTTGGCCCGGACCTCTTCACGGTGCTCCTCGGTGTCATGCTCGCCTTCGCCGTGGCCGTTGCCCTCCTTGAAGTGGGCTTCGAGCTGCTCTTCCACCACTGAATCCGGAACGGGAACCTCTACCAGCTCAACGAGCTTGTCCAGGACCTTGTCGCGGGCTTCGACGCCCTGCTCTACGACCTTGGAGTCTGCCGCCTGCTTAGCCAGGTCTTCGCGGAGCTCGGCAAGGGTGTCGAATTCGGAAGCCAGCTGGGCGAAGTCGTCGTTCGCTTCAGGAAGCTCGCGTTCCTTGACGGCCTTCACAACCACCTTGACCTGTGCTTCTTCACCGGCGTGGTCGCCGCCCACCAGGGTGGTGTTGAAGATGGCGTCCTCGTCGATGCTGAGGCCGGTCACGGCTTCATCGAGGCCTTCGAGCATGGTGCCCGAGCCAACCTGGTAGGACAGGCCGGCAGCGGAGTCCACCTCTTCGCCCTCAATGGTGGCGGTGATGTCGATGGTGAGGAAGTCGCCGTCGGCAGCCGGACGCTCCACGGACTTCAGCGTGCCAAAGCGGCCGCGCAGTTCATCGAGGGCTTTGTCAACGTCTTCGTCCGAGGACTGGGCAGCAGCAACCTCAACCTGGATGCCGGCGTAGTCAGGCAGCTCGATTTCGGGGCGGACGTCCACCTCGGCGGCGAACTTCAGGCCGCCATCCGTGGCGGAGGGATCAGGAACCTCTGTGATCTCCACCTCGGGACGGCTCAGGGGACGGATGCCGGATTCCTGCACAGCAGCCTGGTACCAGCCGTTGAGGCCTTCGTTGATGGCCGTCTCCAGGACGTAGCCGCGGCCGACGCGCTGGTCGATCAGCTTTGCGGGGACCTTGCCCTTACGGAAGCCAGGGACCTGGATCTGCGAAGCAACGGTCTTGTAGGCCGAGTCGATGCTGGGCTTCAATTCCTCAAAGGGGACCTCAACATTGAGCTTGACCCGCGTGGGGGTGAGGTTCTCGACAGCGCTCTTCACGGTCTAAGTACTCCTGGGTTTGTGGGATGGGTTTCTGCAAACGCAATGTTTTGTCCAGGCCGACAGGTCCGGGCCGCAGAGTCGGGGTGACAGGATTTGAACCTGCGACTTCCTGCTCCCAAAGCAGGCGCTCTAGCCAAGCTGAGCTACACCCCGTAAGTGCACAGGCAAGTCTACGGTCATACGCGCCAAGTTTGCACATTTGACACGTACCCCATGAATTAGGTTTAGTTATATCCGGCTTCAACAGCCAGCCCGAAGTTGTCAGATCGCCAGCGCCTCACGGCCTAACAGTCGGACCTTCTTTCGGGGACGTAGCTTAATGGTAAAGCCTCAGTCTTCCAAACTGATTACGCGGGTTCGATTCCCGTCGTCCCCTCCACAGATCAAAAGGCCCCTCAGCGAGGGGCCTTTTTTGTTTGTGGTGGGCACTCGTTCGGAACGTCGTGTCTTTGGTGTTGCTAGGACTGCTGGCAGTACGGGCACCAGTAGAGCTTGCGCGCCACCAGTTCGGCCATCAGCACCGTGGTACCGCACACCCGGCACGGCAGCCCGTTGCGTTTATAGACGAAGTGGGCATTCTCCCTGGCCGGGAAGCTCTCGCTCTTGAGCGCAGTTGCGTCAGCCGCAGCCTTGGCCGTCTTGCCGTTTCCGGACCAGTACCTGGGCGTGGTGGTGATGATCCTGCCGTCCGAGACGCCGTCGCCCATCACGGAGACGACGTCGCGCCACAGCTTGCGTGCCTCGGTGTCCGGAACGTCGCTGCCCGGCAGCCACGGGTCCAGCCGCCGCCGGAAAAGGACTTCCGCACGGTACACGTTTCCCACTCCGGCAATGATCTTCTGGTCCATCAGCAGCGCAGCCAGCGGGGTTTTGCGGCTGTGGAGATTCGCGGCGAACCGGCCGGCGTCCCCGCGGCGGTTGACCAGTGGATCCGGGCCCAGCCGGGCCAGCACGGCGTCGGCCTCGGCAATGGTGATGGTTTCGCAGGTCGTCGCCCCGCGCAGGTCCGCCCAGCCGTTGCTGCCCACGATCCGGACACGCACAGCCCCCACTGGCTCCGGCGGGCCGGTGTACACACCGGAGTCATCGCCGTCGCCACCGAAGGTTTCCTGCTCCCCCACGCGGCGGGGAGCGCCGATGCTGGAGGACCCAGCGAAAGTGCTGTCTCCGCCGAAGGTCCACGCCCCGTAGAGGCCCAGGTGGACGTGCAGCACCAGCGAGTGATCGAAGTGCAGGAACAGGTGTTTTCCATGGGCCTCGGCAGCAAGAAGGGTGTGCCCGTCCAGCAGCGCGGCTCCCCCGGTGAACCGGCCCTGCGGGCTGGACACAGCGAGCCGCTGGCCGCCGAAAACGTCCCCGAACTGCCGCGCCAGGCGCCGGAGTGTATGCCCTTCCGGCACTACTCGATGACCTCGCCGGTAGATTCATAGGCAGCGATTTTGCCGATCCTGCGGACGTGGCGCTCATCATTGCTGAAGGGCTCTGCCAGGAACGCTTCGATCAGCTCCGTTGCTTCCTCTACGGTGTGCTGGCGGCCGCCCACAGCCACCACGTTGGCGTCGTTGTGCTCGCGGGCGAGGGTGGCGGTGGAGTGGTTCCACGCCAGTGCTGCCCTGACACCCTTCACTTTGTTGGCTGCAATCTGTTCCCCGTTTCCTGATCCGCCCAACACGATGCCCAACGCGTGGACACCGGCCTGCTGGTCAGCGACCACGGCCAGGGCTGCATTGATACAGAACGAAGGGTAGTCGTCCTGGGCGTCGTAGACCTTCGGACCGTGGTCCACCACCTCATAGCCTTTGGCCGTCAGGTGGGTTACCAGGTGGGCGCTAAGTTCCATGCCGGCGTGGTCGGTGGCAATGTGTACCCGCGGGAAGGCAGGGGAAGAAGTCACGAGCAGAATCCGTTCGGTGTGGGCGCTGGCGGCCTGCATGAAGGGTGCAGGCCGGGGTGAACAACACGGACAAGAATACTAGGACTCCGGCTGACCGGCCGCGGACGGGCCGCTGCCGCCACGGGCCCGTGCCGCCACGCGCGTGAGGACCTCGGCCAGCCGCGCCGCCGAGGCCTGGCTCCCGCCGCTCACCGCAAGGCTTTGCCCATCGGTCTTTTTCACCACGACGGCGGGGCCGCTGCTGACCAGCATGGCGGCGGTTCCGCTGTGGTGCCGGTAGCCCCAGCCGCCATAGTCGGCGGCGCGGACATCTGCCGCGTCCGCCGCCGAAATGGCGCCTGCGGGGACATCCATAACAGGCACGACGCCGGCCAGCAGGACTTTCAGCCCGCGCCGGTCCGCCTTGATCCGGGCACAGAGGAAAGCCGCGCCGACGACGGCCAGGACCACCAGCAAGACTCCGAGCCAAGGCACGGCGATGGCAATCAACGCGGCAGGAAACAGCGAGGCTATGCCGATCATGACAAAGACAGAGCTGCGGGCATGGACCCAGAGCCGGATAGTGTCCCGCGACAGGTCAGGGTCCAGCTCCCTGGCGATGGCAAGCTGGAGGGCCTTGTCGTCGTCGGCGGACCATTGCTGGTCCGCCTTGTAGACGAGGGCGATAATGACGCCGAGGGACACGGCAGCCCCGCTTCCCAGTGCGAGGACAGTGAGGTCCACGCGGGACTCGCGGGCGTCTGCCAGGCCGGTCTGGCCAACGAGTCCGGCAGCCAGGGCGGTGGCAACGAAGAGGCACAGGAACAATCCGGCGCCCATCATGATCCGGCGCATGGGAACCGGCCTGCTGACCGGCAGCGCCTGGAAGAGGACCAGCCAGCCAGCGGCCACAATCATCAGGGCGCCCACCGTGACATAGGCGGCGAAGGGCGCGAAGGCGGCGCCGCCGTCGTCATTCCACCGAATGGCAAGCGGCTCAGGAAGGTCCGGCCGAAGCATAAAAGCACAGGCCACGAAAGCGGCTCCAACCACCACCGGGAACCCCGCCACGAAGCGCAGGGCCTTGGTGTCCACCGACTCCATGAACTTCCCCATGTTTTAACGCTACTCCCGCCGCCGGCCAATGGCTTCCCACCACCCTCCATACCCACTGTGAGCGGCGCTACTTGTTCGGCGGTGAAGGAATGCAAGAATGATCAGTGCCGCCGCTGGGCATCGCCAGCCGGCTGACGCACTTATTCTGGAGGCCCCACTTTGCCAGGTATGAATCTGACGCGCGCTGAAGCCAGCGCGCGTGCCGAACTGATTTACGTCGAGTCCTACGATGTCAGCCTGGACCTGACCCGCGGCGGGAAGGTTTTTGGCAGCACCACCACGGTGAAGTTCAGCGCCAGGCCGGGATCCTCGACTTTCATTGACGCCGTCACCGCCGCCGTCCACAGTGTGATGCTCAACGGCCGCAGCCTCGATCCGGTCGCCGTTTCGGACGGAGTCAGGATCCAGCTGCCGGACCTCGCGGAGAACAACGAGCTCACCATCGTGGCGGATGCTCCGTACATGAATACCGGCGAAGGCCTGCACCGGTTCGTGGACCCGGTGGACAACGAGGTCTACCTCTACACGCAGTTCGAGGTTCCCGATTCGCGCAGGATGTTTGCGGTGTTCGAGCAGCCGGACCTGAAGGCAGCCTTCACCTTCACGGTCACCGCACCTTCGCACTGGGATGTCATCTCCAACTCCCCCACCCCTGTGCCAGTGGAAACCACCCCGGGGGACGACGGCGGTGCCCGCTCCGTTTGGTCCTTCTCCCCCACCCCGCGGCTGTCCTCCTATGTCACGGCCCTGATCGCCGGGCCGTACCAGTCGGTGCGCAGCGAGGTGGCGAGCTCTGACGGCAGGGTCATCCCGCTGGGCGTCTTCGCCCGGAAGTCGCTGATGCAGTACCTCGATGCGGAGAACATTTTCGAGCTGACCCGGCAGGGCTTTGAATTCTTCGAGGCGCAGTTCGGCTGCCCCTACCCCTTCGAGAAGTACGACCAGCTCTTCGTTCCGGAGTTCAATGCCGGCGCCATGGAGAACGCCGGGGCCGTGACCATCCTTGAGGGCTACGTCTTCCGCAGCAAGGTAACCGGCGCCCAGATCGAACGCCGGGCCATCACCGTCCTGCACGAGCTCGCACACATGTGGTTCGGCGACCTGGTGACCATGCGCTGGTGGAACGATTTGTGGCTCAACGAGTCCTTCGCCGAGTACATGTCGCACCTCGCGGCCGTGGAGGCCACCTCCTTCACGAGCGCCTGGACCACCTTCGCCTCGGTGGAAAAGTCATGGGCGTACCGCCAGGACCAGCTGCCCACTACCCATCCGATCTTCGCCGAGATCAACGACCTCCAGGACGTTGAGGTGAACTTTGACGGCATCACGTACGCGAAAGGCGCCTCTGTCCTGCGCCAGCTGGTGGCGTGGGTGGGACCGGAGCAGTTTATGGCCGGCGTCCGGGAGTATTTCGCCAAGCACTCCTGGCAGAACACGGAACTGAGCGACCTCCTGGTGGAGCTGGAGAAAGCCAGCGGCCGCGACCTGGACGAATGGGGGCGGCAATGGCTGGAGACGGCCGGCGTGAACACCCTCAAGCCTGAACTGGCAGTGGACAGCGACGGCCGGCTGACTTCCTTTGCGATTTTGCAGTCCGCCGTCGAGGAGTGGCCCACCATCCGTCCGCACCGGCTCGCGGTGGGCTTCTACAACCTGGACGACGCCGGGAAGCTCGAGCGGGTGCACCGCGAGGAACTTGACGTGGACGGCGAGCGCACCGAAGTTCCGGAACTGGTTGGCATGGCGCAGCCGGACCTGATCCTGGTGAATGACGACGACCTCGCCTACGCCAAGGTCCGGCTGGATGAGAAGTCTCTTGCCACCGCCACCGCCCACCTGAAGGACTTCAGCCAAAGCCTGCCGC
This sequence comes from Arthrobacter sp. MDT2-3, assembly GCF_059090465.1. Lineage (NCBI taxonomy): Bacteria > Bacillati > Actinomycetota > Actinomycetes > Micrococcales > Micrococcaceae > Arthrobacter > Arthrobacter sp. MDT2-3. The sequence continues at coordinate 141,590 of NZ_JBNHFS010000008.1, forward strand.
GGACACTGGTGTGGAACTCCGCCTGGGATGCTGCCCGGGACGGCGAAACGCCCGCGCGGCGCTACGCGGAACTGATCCTTGCCAATGTGGCCGCGGAGAGCGATTCGTCGGTGATCCTGGTCCAGCTCCGCCAACTGGCCACCACCCTGAACTTCTACGTCGCCGAGGAGCACCGCGAGGCCACGGCCGTGGCTGCAACGGACCGGCTATGGGAGCTGGCGTCTGAGGTGCCCGGCGGCTCGGACGCCCAGCTGCAGTTCGTGAAATCCTTCGCCCTGCTGGCGCGCAGTGGAAGCCAGCTGGACACAGTGGCGGGCCTCCTTGACGGCTCGCTGGTTCTGGACGGGCTGACTGTTGACCAGGACCTCCGCTGGGAGCTGGTGACTGCACTGGTGGTGGGCGGCCGGCTGGCGCAGGACGGCATCGATGCCGAACTGCAGCGGGACAACACCTCCAGCGGCCAGAACGCGGCAGCCCAGGCAAAGGCGGCCATCCCCACGCCCGAGGCGAAGGCCGCAGCCTGGCACTCGATTGTGGTCAAAGGCGAACTCTCCAACGCCCTTCAAGGGTCGGCGGTGACCGGCTTCATGCGGGTCCTGGACCGGTCCCTGTTGGAGCCGTACGCGGAGAAGTATTTCGCGGCGGTGCCGGGGATCGTGGAAACCCGGACCCACGCACTGGCGCAGCAGATCGTCGTCGGGCTCTACCCGGCGTTGCTGACCACCCAGGCCACCGTTGACCGCACCGACGGCTTCCTCGCCGCGCTCCCGCCGCAGAGCGCCGCCCTCCGGCGGATGATGCTGGAAAACCGCGACGGCGTTGCCCGGGCATTGCGCGCACGCGCCGCTGACGTCCTTCCTGGTGAGGCAGGGCCGGCATTGTGACGCTCAGCGAGCACCACTACGCACTGACCGTCCAGTGGACAGGCAACCTGGGCGGGGGAACGTCGTCTTACCGGGGCTACTCCCGGGACCACGACATACTGATTCCGGGACTGCCTGCGCTCAAGGGCTCAGCCGACCCCACGTTCCACGGCAACAGGGAACGTTATAACCCGGAGCAGCTGCTCCTGGCTGCCCTTGCCCAGTGCCACATGCTGTCCTTCCTGCATGTGGCGGTGAAGCATGGCGTTGTGGTGACGGACTACCGCGACGAGGCAACCGGGCTGATGAAGCTGAACCGCGACGGCAGCGGCCAGTTCGAGAGTGTGACGCTGCGCCCGCAGGTGACGGTGGCGGACGGGCGCCACCTGGAGCTGGCCGGGCAGCTGCACCATGAGGCCAACCAGTTGTGCTTTATCGCCCGCAGTGTGAACTTCCCGGTGGAGCATGCCCCCGTCACGGTGGCCGGCCAGCGCTAACCAGGGCTCTTCCTGGCTCCCGGGCCTGCAGTTCACACCCGGTTCCGCAGGATGCCGACCAGCCGCGCTTCCGTTTCCGGCGTCAGGCCGGCTTTCCGGGGCCGGTCCAGGCCGCGCCGGCGTTCGTCAGCCAGCGTGTCTACCAGAGTCTCCTGCCACGGCCGGATCCGCAGGCCGGCGTCCACCGCGGCCTTGTTGCTCCTGGCCATAAAGCCCTCGTGCCCGGGCGGGAGCCACAGCGGCAGCGAATCCGGCCCCGCCCAGTAGCTGACGCCTTGAGCCGCCAGCCAGTCCTCAGGCGCGGGGACCACTTCTCCATCATGGCCCGCCGCCACCCGGGACGCGCTGATGTAGTCCCCGAAGGGGACCTGGTCCCCCAGGGCGTTCAGTGCCCCGGTGTTTCCCTGCTCAGCGGCAAGCAGGATCCAGGCGGCAAGGTCCCGTACGTCAATGACCTGTGTTGCGTGGCCAGCGATGGCCGGAACGATGGCAGGGCTGCTGTCCCTGGCAAACCGGGCGGGCCAGTAGCCGTAGCGGTCCGAGCCGTCGCTTGGTCCCCCGATCAGGCCTGCACGGCACAGGTGTGCCTTCCCGCCTGCCGCCGCGAGGGTTGCCTCCTCGATGGCGGCTTTGGATTCTCCGTAATTTTCCGGCGTCGAAGAAGTCCCCGGGGTCAGGGCCGGGAGGAGGGCGGCGTCCTCGGCTGCGCCGGGCACCGCAGCATCGGCGTAGACGGAGCAGCTGGAGACGAATGTCCAGTGGGCTGCCCGGGCTGCGAGGACGTCCAGCGCTGCTGACGCGGGCACCGGATCGCGGGCCACGTCGATGACCTCGTCCCACTCCCCTTCAACGCCGTCGAAGGCTTTTGCGCCCAGCGAGCGGTCGGCTTTCAGCCACGCCGCTCCCTCTGGCGGATCAGCAGCCGAGCCGCGGGCCAGGCACGTTACCGCATGCCCCCTGGCGACTGCCTGGCGGACGATTTCTGCGGACAGGAAGGCGGTTCCGCCCAGGACAAGAATGCGCATGCGGCTACGCTACGGCGCTAGGGTTGAAGGAGAACAGAGCCTTCCGCGCCGGGCGTAACCGGCGCTCCGGGCCCCGCATCCCGGCGCCGCCGGGGAACCCCAGGAGTATTTCCCCCCTATGGTCAGTATGTTGTCAATCATTCCTTCCGCTACCACCGAGCCGGACGGCATCAGCATCACGGGCATCGTGATCAGCCTCGGCGTGGGTGTTGCCATTTGGCTGGTTGCCACTTTTGTGATCTCCCGCATCACCACCCGGGTGGCGGCGGGCAGCAATTTCTTCAAGAGGCCGACGTTCAAGTGGGCGGCGCCCGCACTGCGGGCACTGGACCATGAACGGCGGGTGCAGCGCGCTGAGACCATCGGTTCCCTGCTGAACAGCATCGTCGGTGTGCTGGTGGTGGTTATCACCAGCATGTACGTCCTGCAGAACCTGGACATCAACATCGCACCCCTCCTCACCAGCGTGGGCATCCTGGGTGTGGCCATCGGTTTTGGTGCCCAGCAGCTGATCCGCGACTTCCTGGCCGGGATTTTTATTACCATTGAAGACCAGTACGGAATCGGCGATGTGATCGAAACCAGCGAGGTTGTTGGTGTGGTGGAGTCCATGGGCCTGCGCATCACACGCGTACGGTCCGACGACGGCGCCATCTGGTACCTCCGCAATGGCGAGATCCTCCGCGTCGGCAACCGTTCGCAGGGCAATTACGTGCCGCTGCACGAGTCGCCGGACGGGACCACGGACCAGGGCACAGATCACGCCGAACCCAAAAAGACGGACCAGAAGGCCGGAGACTAGCAATGACCATCCCCATCGAACCGCAGCTGCCCCGCCAGCTGATGCAGAACGATCCGTTCAGCCAGCCCGGCTACACCGACAACTTTTATGACGCTGTGGGCGGCCACGAAACCTTCGTCAAGCTGATTGACGTCTTTTACGACGGCGTGGCGACGGATCCGGTGTTGCGGCAGATGTACCCCGAAGAGGACCTGGCACCCGCAAAGCGCCGGTTCCTGATGTTCCTGGAGCAGTACTGGGGCGGGCCCACCACGTACGGGGAAGAGCGCGGCCATCCCCGGCTGCGCATGCGCCACATGCCTTTCAAGGTGACGCCGGAGGCCAAGGACCGCTGGCTCTTCCACATGCGCACAGCTGTGGACGCACTGGAACTCCCGCCCCTGTACGAGGGGACCCTCTGGGACTATATGGAGCGCGCAGCCTTGTCCATGGTGAACAGCCCGGCCGGGCAGTGACCGAATCGCCTGCGGCATCAGCAGTGGTTGCCGCCCTCAATCCGGTCGCCGCGGCCTACCGTTAGAGCAGTCCGCTTCCCGTCCGGGCGAGGACGTGTCCGCGCGGACCCGTGAGCCGGAACCAGCGGCCGGCGCGGTAGAGCTTCTGGTCGCCGTCGGCGAGGAAGCCCAGGGCGAGTGCTGCGAAGGCGGCGCCTGCCGGCAGTCCGGAGTCATCAAGTTCCCTGCCCCACACGGCTGCCCGGGCGTTGTTGACGATCAGCGCGCCGGGCCTGTCCGGCACGATTCCGGCCACTTCGGCGATGCCCGCCTCTGCGGCCCGCCGCAACTCTGCATCGCTGCGTGAACCCAGCAGCTCCCACCCGCTCCTTGGCGCGCCGACGCCGGTCCAGGACTCGGTGACGGTGGACGGCGGAACCGGCAGTTCGACGTCGTCCTCCCCCGCCCGCGCGAGCCGGTCAAGCACTGCCGCGAGGGGGACGGTGACGTCAGTCCCGGACGGCTCGGCCAGGGCCATGGTGCGCAGTCCGAGGATCGTGGGGGTCGATTCGCCGAGCACCCGTGGCCGCAGCACGCAGACGTACGCGGCGAGAACGGAACCCGCGGCCTGAAGGCGGATGGCGCCGTCGTCAATGGATTTGGCGCGTGTGGCGAAGGTCTTCAGGTCGGCGAGATCCCGGGGATCGGCGAAACGGAAGGACGAGGTGAGTAGATCAGACACACCAAGAACACTACCGGCTGTACCTTTGTTGAGCAGTCCCGGGGTGCCGTCTAGAGTCGAACCATGACTGAAGCCGACGCCGGACTCCTGGCGCTCCCCAGCGGAGACCCCACCTCATCGCTCATCTCCCTTCTTGACCTTGGTGAGCTGGAGGGGGCCCGGACGGACGAGGACATCTTCCTGGGCCCGTCGCAGCAGCAGCCCCATCACCGGGTCTTTGGCGGCCAGGTGCTGGCGCAGTCACTTGTTGCCTCATTCAGGACGGTGGATCCGAACCGCTTTGTCCATTCCATGCACGGCTACTTCCTTCGCCCGGGCGACGCGAACAAGCCCATCACCTTTGGTGTGCAGCGCCTCCGCGATGGCCGGTCCTTCTCGGCACGCCGGGTCCATGCGTACCAGGAAGGCGTGCCCATCCTGTCAATGATCGCCTCCTTCCAGGGCGAGGACGAAGGCGTCGAGCACGAGTCCGTGATGCCCAGCGGAATTCCCGACCCCGAGTCCCTGCCCAGCACAGCGGACCTGCTGGGAAAGTTCGACCATCCGGTAGCGCGGCACTGGGCCTATGAACGGCCTTTCGACATCCGGCACGTTGATCCTCCGCTGTACGTATCAGCGAACGGTGAGCGGGCAGCACGCAATGCCGTGTGGATGAAAACCTTCGGCCCCATGCCGGACAACCCCAACCTGCACCGTGCCGCCCTGGCATACGCCAGCGACTACACCCTGCTGGAATCGATCCTGCGACGCCATGGGCTGAGCTGGATCACTCCCGGGATGAATGTTGCGAGCCTGGACCACGCAATGTGGTGGCACCGCCCGGCCCGGGTGGATGAATGGCTGCTGTATGTCCAGGAATCACCGAGTGCACAGGGCGCCCGCGGACTGGCGACGGGCAAGATCTTCAACCAGGCCGGCCAGCACGTCGCGTCGGTAGCCCAGGAAGGGATGGTCCGCGTGCCCACCGACCTGAAGAACAAGGTGGTGGGCGCCTTCCAGTCCAAGGTCATGGAGCACCAGATCCGCAAGGCTTCCCGGGACTAACCTCCGGCGCTTTGTCCCGGACAATGCAAAACAGGCCGGCACCCCTGAGGGTGCCGGCCTGTTTATTGTTGTGTCCCGCCAGCGCCTGATACCGCGTGGGTTGGCTCAGCTCCGATTGGCTCAGTCGCGGGTGAGGCGGCGGTGCGTGACCCGGTGCGGCTTGGCCGCGTCCGGACCCAGGCGCTCCACCTTGTTCTCCTCATACGATTCAAAGTTGCCCTCGAACCAGTACCACTTGGACGGGTTTTCCTCGTCGCCTTCGTAGGCCAGGATGTGGGTGGCCACCCGGTCCAGGAACCAGCGGTCGTGCGAGACCACCACGGCGCAGCCGGGGAATTCCAGCAGCGCGTTTTCGAGGCTGCTGAGGGTTTCGACATCGAGGTCGTTGGTGGGCTCGTCGAGGAGCAGCAGGTTGCCGCCCTGCTTGAGGGTCAAGGCAAGGTTCAGGCGGTTGCGCTCACCACCGGAGAGCACACCGGCCTTCTTCTGCTGGTCCGGGCCCTTGAACCCGAAGGCGGCAACGTACGCGCGGGACGGCATCTCCACGTGGCCAACCTGGATGAAGTCCAGGCCGTCCGAGACGACCTCCCACAGGGTCTTGTTGGGGTCGATGCCACCGCGGCTCTGGTCCGCGTAGGAGATCTTGACGGAGTCGCCGATCTTCAGGTCGCCGCCGTCGAGGGGCTCCAGTCCGACGATGGTCTTGAAGAGCGTGGTTTTGCCGACGCCGTTGGGGCCGATGACGCCGACGATGCCGTTGCGGGGCAGGCTGAAGGACAGTCCGTCGATTAGGGTCCGGTCTTCGAAGCCCTTCTGCAGGTTTTTGGCTTCCAGCACCAGGCCACCCAGGCGGGGTCCCGGCGGGATCTGGATTTCTTCGAAGTCCAGCTTGCGGGTCCTGTCGGCCTCTGCAGCCATTTCCTCGTAGCGGGCGAGGCGGGCCTTGGACTTGGTCTGGCGGCCCTTGGCGTTGGACCGGACCCATTCCAGTTCCTCGCTGAGGCGCTTGGCCTGCTTGGCATCCTTTTTACCCTGGATTTCCAGGCGGGCCCGCTTCTTCTCCAGGTACGTGGAGTAGTTGCCCTCGTAGGGGTACAGGTGGCCGCGGTCCACTTCCGCGATCCATTCGGCCACGTGGTCCAGGAAGTAACGGTCGTGGGTGACGGCCAGGACTGCGCCTGCGTACGTGGACAGATGCTGTTCGAGCCACAGCACGCTCTCTGCGTCCAGGTGGTTGGTGGGCTCGTCCAGGAGCAGCAGGTCCGGCTTCTGCAGGAGCAGCTTGCACAGGGCCACGCGGCGCCGCTCACCACCGGAAAGGTTGGTGACGTCGGCGTCCGCAGGCGGGCAGCGGAGCGCGTCCATGGCCTGCTCCAGCTGGGAGTCCAGGTCCCAGGCATCTGCGGCGTCGATGGCTTCCTGCAGGTGTCCCATCTCTTCGAGGAGGGTGTCGTAGTCAGCGTCGGGGCTGGCCATTTCCTCGGAGATTTCGTTGAAGCGCTGGATCTTGCCGTAGATCTCCCCGACGCCTTCCTGGACGTTGCCCAGGACGGTTTTCTCTTCGTTCAGGGGTGGTTCCTGAAGGAGGATGCCAACGCTGTAGCCGGGGCTGAGCCGGGCCTCACCGTTGGAGGGGGTGTCCAGCCCGGCCATGATCTTGAGGATGGTGGACTTACCGGCACCGTTCGGGCCCACAACACCGATCTTGGCGCCGGGAAAGAAGGACATGCTTACGTCATCAAGAATGAGTTTTTCGCCAACGGCTTTGCGGGCCTTGGTCATTGTGTAGATAAATTCCGCCATGGTTCCAAATCTAGTGGGTTGGCGGGCATATCTCACATTCGGGGAATCAGGATCAGGAGCCTACGAAGCACTTGCCGCTGGCGAGTACCGGCAGGACCGTCACTGTGACGGCCCCGTCGCGGACCTGGCCGATGACACAGTCGCTGCCTTGGAGCACGGAGGCTTCAATGGCGTCGGCTTCCAGGCCGGTGGGGGTCCGGCTCTGCGAGACCTGCAACGCCGCCGGGTCCACTCCCGCTCCGGTCAGGGCCTCGGTCACCTGCGCGGTAGCGGGCCTGGGAGATCCCGCCGCCAGCCGGCCCAGGGCGTCCGTGACGGTTTTCTTGACCGTTTCGGTGGCGGCCGCCGGGCCGTCAGTCAGTTGACCTCCGGATGTATCCGCCAGCGGCCCGGCCGGGGCTCCGGAGGACCCGGGACCGGTGGACGAGGCCGCAGTGCGTGACGCCGCAGTTGCCGGTTCAGCTGCACCAGGCTGGGCACCCGGCACCCCGCCCACGCAGCCTGACAAAACAGCTACCAACGCGGCGCCAGTGATGGCCGCCAGCACTCGGTGTGCGGCAACGTGCCGTGAAGCGGAAAAAGCGGCCGAGGATGCACCGGCCCTACTGTATTGCCGGTGGTCAGGGCTGATCCGCATGCTGTCATTCTGCCATGTGGTCCGGCGGCCGCTCATAACCTGGGCGGGCAGGGCGCAGCCGGGGGGTGCCGCGGTCCTGCCCGCCAAGGGATCCAAGGGGGACGTTGAGACAGGGAATATTAGACTCCGGTTTCGGCGAGTTCCCCCGTTTCCAGGTCCAGGGCAAGAAGGTCGCCATTGCTGTCCTCGACGAAGGCAGCAGGATCACCGCCGTCGTCCAGGTCTTCTTCGCTGTCCTCCGGCTCGTCGAAGGGTCCGTCCGCGCCGGAACGGGGTTCGGCTTCGATGGGAGCCTCCTGCTCCACGAGCGACAGGATTGGCTTGGTGGAGGACCGGATGAAGTTGGCCGTACCCCACGTGAGGTCATGGCCCACGGAGTCGGCATCTATGACGTGTGAGTAGTAGACCCGGCCGTCCTTTTCCCAACTGCGGATCTTCAACTTGCCAACCACGATGACCGGCTGGCCCTTCCTTATGCTGCAACCCATGCTTCCCGCAAGGTGGCGGTAGCCCTGGACCGTGAACCAGTTCGTGTGGCCATCGGCCCAGGTGCCGGATTGCTTATCGAAGCGGCGGGAGTTGGATCCGATGCGGAAAGAAGCGGTGGCCACTCCCCCTGGCGTGGTGGAGCTTTTGATCTCGGTGGCAACGAAGCCCCGGATCGTTATGGTGTCGCTCATCTTTACGTCCTTGTCTTCATGTGGTGTTGCCCTAGCAGGCAAGACCAGCATCCCGCCCATGCGGGTCCACCCGGGAGCCTTCGCCTTGCGTATGTGCACAACCGGCCCTCCGCGGCTGCCTGTGGAGGAACGGTCGCCGTTGCGCAGCTGTGACAGCACCGGCACTTCCGGCAATGTAAACTTTTTGAGGCGCAGGATTTTAGCTCCGAAACCATTGCCTCAGTAGCTCAGGGGATAGAGCAGCGGCCTTCTAATCCGCCGGTCGGGGGTTCGATTCCCTCCTGGGGCACTTATGGAAGTGGCCCGCGCCTGCGGTATCGCAGGCGCGGGCCACTACTGGTTTCTTATCAGCCTCAGGTGCTGTTGCGTCAGGCTCAGGCCCGGTGGAAAGACTCCGCTTCAGTCCCGCACAGGGCCTTCGGTGAGTGCTGGCTGTGAACGGGCACGCCCTCTACCCGGCGCCTGCGGCCTCCGTCGTTACATGGGGCGCCTTTTGAGGGAGAAAGCGGCGACCGCGGTGGCACGGCGTGGTGCCGTGCGCCGGGCCCCGCGGTCCATCGCCACAGTGGCCAGAACCCCGGGAACAACGACGACGAAGTAGATCACTTCCACGCGGGCGGCTTCGGCTCCGGTGAAGCCGAAGGAACAGTGCTCCCATTGTCCGCCCGGCTCCCATACGCGCCAGTGCCGCGGCAGGACGCTAGGAGTGGAGCCGGTGCGGCGCCTCCAGGAGGGAACGGACCACGCTTCCCGCGGCACCCAGCAGGGCTCCGCCCTCCCCCACAGCGGCCGTGGTGATGTTTTCCGGGAGAACTTTTCCGGGTGCGTACTTGCTGAGGCTTTCGATCAACGGCGGGCGCAGCCAATGCTCGAGGACGGCGAAGTGCCCGCCGAGCACAACGGCCCTGATGTTGGTAACCCGTGACGTGGAGGCAATCGCGACGCCCAGGGACCGCCCGGCACGCTGCACGGCCAGCACTGCGTCCGGCTTCTCCGCAGCAAGCGCCTCCACCAGGGCGGACATGCTTTCCGACCTCGCCTGCCGTTTTCCTTCAATTCCCGCGGCGGCAAGAATCGCATCCTGCCCGGCTATTGTCTCCAGGCAGCCCGTTCCACCACACGAGCATGGCCTGCCTTCGGGGTCGACCACAATATGGCCCACTTCCCCCGCATGCCCATCCGGGCCGGTGAAAAGCTCCGACCTGATGACCAGCCCGCCGCCAACACCCACTTCGCCGGAGATGAAGAGGAAGTCCTGCTTGCGGTGGGGACCGTGGGCCAGTTCAGCGAGGGCAGCAGCATTGGCCTCATTGAACAGCGTGACACCCAACGGTAAGCCGGGAAGCAGCTGGGCAACGTCCAGTTTTACGTCCACCCACCCCAGGTTGGGGGCAGTGATGACCGTTGCACTGCCGGCATCCACGAGTCCGGGAACAGCCAGTCCTCCGCCCAGCACCTCCATGCCCTTGGCCGCGGCCGCCGCCCGGACTTCGGCAGCCAAGGAAGCGAGGGCAGCCATCACAGGCGCACTTGCAGTATCGCGGTTGTCCCGTTCACGAATCTCCTGCACCACCACGGCCCCGGAAAGACTGGTAGCGCCGGCAGCGATGTAGTCGACGTTGATTTCCATACCCATCACACCGCGTGCAGGGTTTAATTCCAGTCCGACGCCCGGCCGGCCGCGCTCGCCCTGGGGGTTCAGGCCAATTTCATGCAGAATGCCCGCTTCGAGAAGGTCGAGGACAATGCTCGACACCGAGGCCTTGGTCAGTCCCGTGGCTGCTGCAATCTGCGCCCGGGTCAGGTGGAATCCGGCCGGGGACTGTGCCACCGTGCCGAGGACGAGGGCAAGGTTACTCCGGCGCACGTCGCCCATGCTCCCCGGCGTGGCGGCGCCGGCCGCTGTCGCCGTTGCCGTGTTCGCCATGGCCGGCCTCCTCGTACTCGATGCGGGACCGTGGGTTGCGTTCCCTTTGCTATTGACCTTAGCGTAATCACGCTTATATAGTTCAAGCGATGAACTAACCGCCGGACCGACGGCGGAACAACTAGTGCAAGGACGCATCATGACTCTTACCCCGACCCCCGCTGAGAAGTTCACTTTTGGTCTTTGGACTGTTGGCTGGACCGGCGCCGACCCGTTCGGTGTTGCGACCCGTGCGGCGCTGGATCCGGTGGAGGCGGTGCACCGGCTCGCGGAGCTGGGCGCCTACGGCATCACCTTCCATGACAACGACCTGGTCCCGTTTGAGGCCACGGCCTCGGAGCGGGAGCTGATCCTGAAGAACTTCAAGGCGGCCCTGGCCGAGACCGGGTTGAAGGTCCCGATGGTGACCACCAACCTGTTCAGCCACCCGGTATTTAAGGACGGCGGGTTCACCTCCAACGACCGCTCCATCCGCCGCTTTGCCCTGTCCAAGGTCCTGCGGAACATCGATTCCGCCGCGGAGTTCGGCGCCGAGACGTTCGTGATGTGGGGCGGGCGTGAGGGCAGCGAATACGACGGGTCCAAGGACCTCTCCGCGGCCCTGGACCGGATGCGCGAGGGCGTGGACACCGCCGCCGCGTACATCAAGGACAAGGGCTACAACCTGCGGATCGCCCTGGAGCCCAAGCCCAACGAACCCCGCGGCGATATCTTCCTGCCCACCGTCGGGCACGGCCTGGCGTTCATCGCCCAGCTCGAACACGGCGACATCGTGGGTTTGAACCCCGAAACCGGGCACGAGCAGATGGCCGGGCTGAACTTCACCCACGGCATCGCCCAGGCCCTGTGGGCCGGCAAGCTGTTCCACATCGACCTCAACGGCCAGCGCGGCATCAAGTACGACCAGGACCTCGTCTTCGGCCACGGCGACCTCACCAGCGCCTTCTTCACCGTGGACCTGCTCGAAAACGGCTTCCCCAACGGCGGCCCCCGCTACGAGGGCCCGCGGCACTTCGACTACAAGCCCTCCCGCACCGATGGGTACGACGGCGTCTGGGAATCCGCCAAAGCCAACATGTCCATGTACCTGCTCCTGAAAGAACGCGCCACCGCGTTCCGCGCCGACCCCCAGGTCCAGGAAGCCCTCGCCGCCTCCGGCGTCTTCGAACTCGGCGAAACCACCCTCACCGCCGGCGAAACCGCCACCGACCTGCTCAACGACACCACCGCGTTCGAAGACTTCGACGCCGACAAAGCAGCCGAACGCTCCTTCGCCTTCGTCCGCCTCAACCAGCTCGCCATCGAACACCTCCTCAACGCACGCTGACCATGGCACTGGTAGCAGGCATCGACAGCTCCACGCAGTCCTGCAAAGTGGTGATCCGTGATGCGGACACTGGAGCACTGATCCGCGAAGGCAGGGCCAGCCATCCGGAGGGCACCGAAGTCCACCCGGACCACTGGTGGGCAGCCCTGCAGGAGGCAATCACAAAGGCCGGCGGACTGGACGACGTAGCGGCGGTTTCAGTGGGCGGCCAGCAGCACGGCATGGTCTGCCTGGACAGCGACGGCCGGGTGATCCGGCCTGCGCTCCTGTGGAATGACACACGCAGTGCCGGTGCGGCCCTGGAGCTGATCCGGACCGCGGGTGACGGCGACCCTGCCGCCGGCGCCAGCTACTGGGCCGGCGCCACGGGCACCGTCCCGGTAGCGTCGCTGACGCTCACGAAGCTGCACTGGCTGACCGGGAATGAGCCGGAGAACGCGGCGAAGGTTGCTGCGGTCTGCCTGCCGCACGACTGGCTGACCTGGCGGCTTCTGGGCTATGGCGAGGGCAGCGGACCGGGAAGCCTTAAGGCCTTGACCACGGACCGGTCGGACGCCTCCGGTACGGGCTATTATTCGACGGCGGCGGGCCGGTACCTTCCGGACGTCCTGGAGTCCTCACTGGGGCACGTTCCGCTGCTGCCCGAAGTGCTGGGCCCGCTGGACGTCGCAGGCAAGACTCCCGCCGGCGCCCTCGTGGCCGCCGGCGCCGGGGACAACGCCGCAGCAGCGCTGGGTGTTGGTGCCGGCGTCGGCGATGTGGTGATGTCGCTGGGCACGTCCGGAACGGTCTTTGCCGTGTCCGGTACCGCCGCCGCCGATCCGTCCGGGCTGGTGGCAGGGTTTGCGGACGCCGCCGGGAATTACCTGCCGCTGGTGTGTACGCTCAACGCCACCCGGGTTTTTGATGCCACCGCAGCCCTGCTGGATGTCAGCCTGCCGGAGTTCACCGAGCTGGCGCTCTCCGCCGAAAGCGGTGCCGGAGGCTTGACCCTCGTGCCCTACTTCGACGGCGAGCGGACGCCAAACCTGCCCGACGCCACAGGTTCCCTGCATGGGATTACCCGCCGCAATTACACCCCGGCCAATCTGGCACGCGCCGCCGTCGAAGGCGTGGTGTGTTCGCTGGCTGACGGGCTGGCGGCCCTTCAGCAGCAGGGAGTCGAGGCCAGGCGGATCATCCTGGTGGGCGGCGGAGCACAGTCCGCGGCCGTGCAGGAGGCCGTAGCGCAGCTGCTGGGAATCGAGGTCACCGTGCCGCGTCCCGGGGAATACGTAGCCGACGGCGCCGCGCGCCAGGCCGCCGCGGCACTCACGGGGCAGTTTCCGCAGTGGGCGCTCGACGCCGTCGACCTCCCCGCAGGGCAGGACGACGGCGGGGTGCTGGCCCGCTACCGCAGATGCGCCTCGCTGTACGCCTAGGTATCCTCACCAACAAAAGGACCCGGACCGCCGATGGCGGGCCGGGTCTTTTTGGGGTGGGGCGCAGGCTCCTGGCAGCCATGTTGGGAAAAGGCGTGGCAGGAGCCCGCGGTCTGGACAGGACATCCAGAGCGTGTCAGGCGTACGGGAGGACGAGCTCCGCGTAGCGCTCCTTCACTGTGGCCAGGACGGTATTGCCATCCGTGTCCCAGATGTCCTGATTGAAAATTTCCACTTCGATGTCACCGGTGTAGCCGGCATCCCGAACCCAGGTGCCGATGGTGGCAAAGTCCACTACGCCGTCGCCCATGTACCCACGGGACAGCAGCGGATCGGCGGCGATGGGCATGTTGAAATCGCACACCTGGTAGGAGGCAATGCGGTTCTCCCGGCCGGCGCGGTCGATCTGGCCTTTGAGCTCGGGATCCCACCAGACATGGAAGGTATCAACTGCGACGCCCACAGTGGAGGCATCGAAGGGCGCCGCAAGGTCGAGGGCCTGCCCCAGCGTGGAGATCAGGGCACGGTCCGCCGCGTACATGGGGTGCAGCGGTTCAAGGACCAGGCGGACGCCGTTTTCCTCCGCAAAGGGAGCGAGGTCGGCGAGGCGGTCCGCGACGCGCCGGCGTGCGGCCACCACATCCTTCTCGCCCGCCGCCAGTCCGCCAACAACAAGGAACAGTTCCTTGGTGCCCAGGGCCACAGCTTCCAGGATGGCGGCGCGGTTGTCGGCCAGCGCGGCGGCCTGGCCCTCAGGGTCAGCAGCGGTCAGGAATCCGCCGCGGCACAGGGAAGAGACGCGCAGGCCGGCGTCCTTGATCAGGCGCGCTGCTTTGTCCAGACCAGCTTCCTCCACCCGATCCCGCCAAGGGCCGATGGACGGGATCCCGGCGTTGACGCAGCCCTCCACCACCTGGGCGAGGGTCCACTTCTTGGTGGTGGCGCTGTTGATGGCGAGGCGGGAGAAGTCGCTCATACTCCTACTCCGTTGATCCGCAGGTAATCAGACATCCGGAAAGCGGCGAGCGCCGGATCCCGGAGCAGTCCGGCCTGGTCTGCCAGTTCGAACGTCTTGGCGAGGTGGCATACGGACCGGCCCGAGTGCAGTCCGCCCACCATCTGGAAGCCCTGCTGCTTGCCGTTGAGCCAGGACATAAACGCGATCCCGGTCTTGTAGTAGAACGTGGGGGCGCTGAAGATGTGCTTGCCCAGTTCGCGGGTGGAATCCAGAATCTCCCGGGCCCTGGCGCCGTTGCCGGCATCGTAGTTCTGCAGGGCTACTGAAGCTGCCGGGTAGATGGCGGCGAAGATGCCCAGGAGGGCGTCGGAGTGGTGGCTGCCGTCGCCGTCGATCAGCTCGGGGTAGTTGAAGTCGTCACCGGTGTAGAGGCGGACGCCTTTGGGGAGCGCAGCGCGGAGGGCCACCTCGTGGCTGGCGTCGAGCAGGGAGACCTTGACACCGTCCACCTTCGCCGCGTTGTCCTTGATGAGCCCGAGGAACGTGTCCGTGGCTGTCGCAACATCATCCGAACCCCAGTAGCCGGCGAGGGCGGGATCGAACATGGTGCCGAGCCAGTGCAGGATGACCGGCTGGTCCACTTCCTGCAGCAGGGCGGAGTACACCTTCAGGTAGTCCTCCGGGCCGCTGGCCACTTTGGCGAGGGCCCGCGAGGCCATGATGATGACCTTGGGCCCGGCCTCGGTGATGACGGCGATCTGCTCGCGGTACGCCTCGAGGACGGCTTTGAGTCCCGCTTCGCCAACAGGCAGGGAGTCGATGTCCAGCTGGTCGGTGCCGGCGCCGCAGGAGACGAGGTCCCGGACCGATTTGCCGGCCGTGGCCGCGTTGCCGGACGAGACCACAGAGGCAGCCTCGACGCCGGTGCGCTTGATGAGCTGCTGCGTGGCGGCCCAGTCCAGGCCCATGCCGCGCTGGGCGGTATCCATGGCATCGGCAACGCCCAGGCCGTAGGACCACAGCTCGTGGCGGTAGGCCATGGTGGCTTCCCAGTCGAGCCGGGCCGGGGCGCCGGGGGTGTTGTCTGCCAGGACCTCGGGGATGACGTGTGCTGCGGCGTAGGCGCGGCGGGTGGTCAGCGGGGCTGTGGGACGGGCCCAGGACGTAGCGCCCTGCAGCCGGTATTCCCTGGTACCGCCGTCGTGGGAGGGAAGGATGAGCGAGGTCATTAGAGCGTGATCTCCGGGATGTCGAGGGTGCGGCGTTCGTCGTTGGACTGCAGGCCGAGCTCTGCGAGCTGGACACCGCGGGCGGCGGACAGCAGGCCAAAGCGGTGTTCGCGGCCGGCAACGACGTCGCGGAGGAACTCTTCCCACTGCAGCTTGAAGCCGTTGTCCAGCTCAGCGTTGGCAGGCACTTCCTGCCACTGGTCGCGGAAGGATTCCGTGACGGGCAGGTCCGGGTTCCAGACCGGCTTCGGAGTGTGCGCACGCTGCTGGGCAACGCACTTGTTCAGGCCTGCCACGGCGGAACCATGGGTGCCGTCGATCTGGAATTCCACGAGCTCGTCCCGGTAGACGCGGACGGCCCAGGAGGAGTTGATCTGGCCGATGACAGGGTCGCCGGCCGGGGTCTCGAGTTCGAAGATGCCGTAGGAGGCGTCATCGGCGGTGGCCTTGTACTCCTTGCCCGCTTCGTCCCAGCGGTTGGGGATGTGGGTGGCGGTCTTGGCGTTGACGCTCTTGACCTTGCCGATGATGCCTTCAAGGACGTAGTTCCAGTGGCAGAACATGTCCGTGGTCATTCCACCGCCGTCTTCCTTGCGGTAGTTCCAGGACGGGCGCTGCGCAGCCTGGACGTCGCCTTCGAAGACCCAGTAGCCAAATTCGCCGCGGATGGAAAGGATGCGGCCGAAGAAGCCTTCGTCCACCAGGCGGCGGAGCTTGACCAGGCCGGGCAGGTACAGCTTGTCGTGGACAACACCCGCGGTCACGCCGGCCGCCTTGCCGATGCGGGCCAGGTCGATGGCTTCTTCGAGGGTCTCGGCCGTGGGCTTCTCCGTGAAGATGTGCTTTCCGGCGAGCATGGCCTTCTTCAGCGTGGCAGCACGAAGGCTGGTCATGGAGGCGTCAAAAACAATATCGACGGTGGGATCGTTGATCACGGCGTCGAGGTCGGTGCTCCATTCGGAGACCTTGTGCTTTTCCGCGAGTTCGCGGATCTTGGCTTCGTTGCGGCCTACCAGGATAGGCTCAACCTGGATGCGGGTGCCGTCCTCCAGGGTGAAGCCACCGGCGTCCCGGATGGGGAGGATGGAGCGCAGCAGGTGCTGGCGGTAGCCCATCCGGCCGGTGATGCCGTTCATGGCGATGCGGATCGTCTTAGTTTCGAAGCCCATGTGTCCTCCACGGTGAGTGAGCAGTAGTACTCAAGCTAATTGGGAAAGCGCATTCCCACTACATCCATGATGCACCGGGGCAGACGTATTGGCAAGCGCTTTCCGGAAAGGGCGTAAAACTGCCATAATGTGAGCACGCTTACTGTTCCTCTAAAGCCTCCAGGAGTTGCTGTGGCTGCAAGTACCCTTACCGAGGTGGCGCGGCTCGCCGGCGTGTCGCCGGCCACCGCCTCGCGCGTCCTCAACGGTTCCGCGCGCAAGCCCGGCCAGGACATCGCTGACAGGGTCCGGCAGGCCGCTGATTCCCTCGGCTACATTCCCAATGCGCAGGCACAGGGCCTGGCGAAGTCCAGCTCCGGCTTGATAGGCCTGATCGTCCACGACATCGCCGACCCCTACTTCGCCGCCATTGCCCGGGGCGTCCAGGAAGCAGCACGTGAGCAGCGCAAAATGGTCCTGCTGGCCACCACCGGCGGAGCTCCGGCAGAAGAGAAGGAAGCGGTGGCAGCCTTCGCAGCCCGCCGCGCCGACTCCATCGTGATCGCAGGTTCCCGCTCGTCCCAGCCGGAGAACCAGGAGGACAATGCGGAACTGGCTGCCGAACTGGACAGGTATTGCCGCAACGGCGGCCGGGTAGCGGTTGTGGGCCACCCGGTAGTTGGTGCGACGGCGGAGGAGGGCTACCACGTGCTGGCCGTGCCAAACCAGGAACTCGCCGCAGCGCTGGCGCTCAAACTTGCCGCCGGCTGGGACGGTGACTTTGTGATCATCGGCGGCCCGGAGGGACTCTTCACCTCCGACGACCGGGTGCGCGGTTTCCAGGAGGGCCTGGCAGCGGCAGGGCGCGAGCCTGCGGACATCCTGCGCACCGCATTCAACCGGGCGGGCGGCTACGAGGCCGGACTCAAGCTTGCCGGGCTGATCAAGGAACGCCAGGCGGGATCCGGGGATGCGGCCGGCGGCAGGAAGTTGTGCATCTTTGCCGTCAACGACGTCATGGCCATCGGCGCTACGGCTGCACTCCGTTCACAGGGGCTCCGCATTCCGCGCGACGCCATCATCGCCGGCTTCGACGACATCGAGACACTCCGCGATTTCCGCCCCGCACTCTCCACGGTCCGCCTCCCGCTCGAAGAGATCGGGCGCCTTGCCACCCGTGCCACAGCTCCGGGAGCCCTCGCGACCGGCGCAGGGCCGGACCGGGAATCCAGGGACGCAGGAACCGGCGGTGCAGAAAAGGGAGGCGCCGCCGTCGTGCAGCCGTATCCGATCACCGGCGAAGTCACGCTCCGCCGCAGCACCGAGACGGCGGCCTGAACGTGGCGCCCCGCCTGACAGCCGTCCCGTCCAGCACCGGCGCCGCCGGTGACCGGCCCGCAGTCCTGGTCCTCCCCGGAGGCGGCTACGCCCGGCAGGCGGACCATGAAGCGGAGCCTGTTGCCGACTGGCTCGCCGGCCTGGGCATTCACGCGTTTGTCCTGCGGTACCGTGTTGCCCCTGACCGGCACCCGGCGCCGCTTGAGGATGCAAAGCAGGCAATGCTCCACATCCGTGGCGGAACGCACGGCCTCGCTGTTGACCGGGAACGCGTGGGGGTACTCGGGTTTTCCGCCGGCGGACACCTTGCGGCGACGCTTTCCACAGCGGTGGCCACCGGCAGCGCTGACCTGGACGTTCCCGGTGCTGTCCCCGACCTCACCGTCCTGTGCTACCCGGTGGTGTCCTACACCCGGGAAGTGCACCAGGGGTCGGTGGACAACCTCCTTGGCGAGGCGCCGACGTCGGACGTCCTGGCGGAGCTGTCAGCAGAACAGCAGGTAACCGGCGAAACGCCGCCCGCGTTCCTTTGGCACACGGCCGACGACGCCGCCGTACCGGTAAGCCACACCCTCGGCTACGCAGGTGCGCTGCTGAGCGCCGGCGTGCCCGCTGAGCTGCACGTCTTTCCGCACGGACGCCATGGGTTGGGCCTTGCCGACGGCGAGCCCGGGCCTGATCAATGGAGTTCGCTGTGTGCGGGCTGGCTGGGCCGGGCGGGCTGGACCGACCCCTCCTGATCCCCGTATGGTCAATCGGGATGTGCTCGATGCCATCCGCATCCGGCTCCAGCAAGCGGCGGACCCGGTGCGTGCTGCCGGTGCGCAGGCGTACATGAAATCCCCCATGCCGTTCCTGGGTGTGCGGGTTCCGGATGTACGCCGGCTGACCACGGCTGCCGTTGCCCGGTATCCCTTCGAGTCAGCAGCCGTGCAGCGGGCCACCGTGCTGGAACTATGGCGCGATGCGGAGTTCCGCGAGGAGCGGTATGCGGCCATCGACCTGACCCTCGGCAAGCTGGTGGCCGAGGACCTGACGATGCTTCCGGTCTACGAGGAGATCATCCGCCAGGGTGGCTGGTGGGACTTCGCCGACGGTGTGGCAGGCCGGATCTGCTCGCTTCTGCAGGCCCACCGTACCGAGGTGTCGGCGGTAATTCTGGAGTGGAGCACCGACCCGGACCTCTGGATCAGGCGTGCATCGATCACCGCGCAGCTGAAGGCCAAAGGGGACACCGATCCCCAACTCCTGCGCCGTGTTATCGAGGCGAGAACCTTTCCGATCCCGAGTTCTTCATCAGGAAAGCGATCGGCTGGGCCCTGCGGGAGTACGCCAAGACCGCGCCGGGCTGGGTGTCGGATTTCGTGGCTGGACACGGGGAGAGAATAAGCCCACTGTCACGCCGGGAAGCGCTCAAGCACCTGACTAGATGACGGGGCGTTCCACCACAGGATCGGAAGTCTTCCGGAAGAGGCTTCGCGTGCTCGGATCCCAGAAGATCAGGTAGAGGCCGAACAGCAGGCCGGTCACGGCAGCGGCTACACGCGCCAATGCCAGCGCTAACCCAAGGTCCGCGGTCTGCAGGTAAGGGAAAACCTCCAGCTGGTCCGAAATGGCGTAAATCATAAAGAACGAGACCACAAAATAGAGGGCCTTGACCTGCCAGTCGTTGCGGATGCCGGTCACGGCAAACAACGGAATTAGCCACACCACGTACCAGGACTGGATCATCGGTGCCAGCAGGACAATTCCCGCAAACGCAAGAGTCAGCCGGCGGATCAGGCGGTCGTGCTCACCCCTGAAGATCAGCCAGGCAACGATGCCCACCGCCAGCAGCTTCCCGGCGTCGAACACCCAATCGGCGAGGAGCCATCCGTCCATCCCGAATGAGTTACCCAGTGAGGCGACCACCATGCCGATCAGCCCCACCGGCGCATACCAGATGTAAATGCTGCCCGGAGCGGAAAGCCCGTTGATCCAGCCAAAGCCGAACCCGTTCACCAGGCTCATTAGCACCAGGATCCCCAGGCTCAATCCTGCGGTCAGCCCCCAGAAGGCGAACTTCCGGAGCCAGCCTGCGTTTTTCCCTGCCCACAGCAGCCCGATGAAGGGCAGGAAAACAATGGTGATGGGTTTGACGGCGATCGAGAGTGTCACCAGGACGATGCCCCTGACCACGCGGCGGGTGGCTGAGTAGTAGAGGCCCGCCAGGGCCAATCCGATCATGAGTGCGTCATTGTGGACACTGGCTATGAAGTTGGTGAGGAAGAGTGGGTTGGCGGCCGTGAGCCAGAGGGCCCGGTGGGGATTGACCCCATGGAGCTCCGCAAGCTTCGGCACATAGATCACGCAGAGGACCACGCCGGCCACGGCCACCAGCCGGAACAGCATCACGCTGGTCTCCGGCTGGACGTTGGTGACCCACACAACAAACTGCTCGATCCACAGGAACAACTGCCCGTAGGGAACCGGCGCCTCGGTCCACATCTTGTCCGCGCCCAGCTGGAAGTAGTTGGAGAGCGCCGAGATGCCGTTCTCGTACGGGTTGAAGCCCTCCACCATCAGGCGGCCCTGGCCGATGTAGGCGTAGACGTCGCGGCTGAACAGCGGCACGCTGAACATCATGGGCAGCCCCCAGGCGACCACTGCCATCAGTGTCGCCTTACGGGCTTCTTCTCCCCAGACATGAACGCGCTGGCCCAACCGAAGCCAGGCGCGCACCAGAAGCATCCCGCCTACCGCCAACAGAACGATGGACAAGGCCACGCCGCCTGCTTCTGCCCGCATCCAGATGAACAGGGGCATCCGGCGGAGTTCCGAGACGGGAGCCAGCCAGCCCACTCCCAAGGAACCGATCAGCATAAACATCGAGCCCACGAATCCGGCCAGAAGCGGTGAGCGGGGATTATCGACGTCGGCCACAGTTGCGGCAGTGTCAACGGCCGCAAGCTCCCCCGCTGCAGGCAAAGGCGCCGTCATCTCAGGATCGTCCAATCTCTTGGTTTGCGCTCTTGGCTTGGCGCGATTCTGCCCGGCGGGCTGCACGGCCGGCCGAGGCGGGTTACAACGACAGCAAGTGGTCCCGCCGCGTACCCGAAATCCTAGCACCGGCAGGCAGCCGGGAGGTGTAACGGTAGGCTGGTCCGGTGCCTATATCTAACGAACGAATCGTCTGGATCGACTGCGAAATGACCGGTCTGGACATCAAGAACGACGCCTTGATCGAGGTGGCAGCCCTGGTCACGGACTCCGAACTGAACATCCTCGGTGACGGGGTGGACGTAGTGATCAAACCTGATGATGCGGCCCTTGCCCAGATGAACGACTTCGTCCGGGACATGCACACCAAGTCCGGGCTGCTCAAGGAACTCCCCCACGGCACCACCATGGCCGAAGCCGAAGCCGCCGTTATGGAGTACATCGAAAAGTGGGTACCGGACCCGCGCAAGGCACCCCTGGGCGGCAACTCGGTAGGCACTGACCGCGTCTTCCTCTCGCGGGACATGCCCTCCGTGGTGGAGCACCTGCATTACCGCGTCATCGACGTCAGCACCATCAAGGAGCTCTCCCGCCGCTGGTTCGCCAGGGCCTACTTCCAGTCGCCGGCAAAGAAGGGCGGCCACCGCGCACTGGGGGACATCAAGGATTCGATCGATGAACTCCGCTACTACCGGGAAGCCGTGTTTGTGCCGCCGCCCGGACCCGACAGCGCTACGGCCCAGCGGATCGCGAAGCGCATCTCCGCCGCCGGCGACACCCAGCAGCCGGAAGCGTAATCTGCACCACGTTTGCGGGAAATTTCGGTGAAATCGGCAAAAGTGGACAAAGCACCCTTGAAGAGCAGGTAAGCTATTTGAGTTGCCTTTCAAGAGAGCCGGTTCGCCGGTAAATCTGCAGGGCGCATGGTGGGCTTAGCTCAGTTGGCAGAGCGCCTGGTTGTGGTCCAGGAGGTCGCGGGTTCAACCCCCGTAGCTCACCCTCACGGGATGGTATTACAGCCGTCCATAAAGGAGGCTGCACCGGATATCCGGTGCAGCCTCCTTTCTTTTGCACAAGATACCGCCGAAGGACCGAGGGATGACTGTTCTGCCAATCACCATTTGGGGAGAGCCCGTGCTGCACCGCAGGGCAACCGAAGTGGAAGTTTTCGACGACGAACTGCGGTCCCTCATCGCGGACATGTTCGAAACGAACGATGCAGCCAACGGCGTGGGCCTTGCGGCCCCGCAGGTTGGGGTGGGCAAGAGGATCTTCGTGTACAAATTCGCCAACGACGACGGCGCTCCCCCCACTGGCGTGCTGGTAAACCCGGTCCTCACCCTGTCCAAAATTTCCGGGGCTGTCCCCGACCCCGACGAGGAAGAGGAAGGCTGCCTGTCCTTCCCCAGCGGGCAGTACCCGCTGAAGCGCGCCGAGTGGGCTCGCGTGGAGGGCTTTGATGGCTTTGGGCAGCCGGTCAAGTTCGAGGCGACCGGCTGGTTCGCCCGAGTGATGCAGCATGAGTACGACCACCTTGACGGCAAGCTCTACGTCAACCGCCTGATGGACCGCTACGCCCGCAAGGCCATGAAGCAGGCCAAGAAAAACGGGTGGGGCGTTCCCGGACTGACCTGGATGCCCGGCGTGGACCCGGACCCCTTCGGCCATTAGGCCCGACAGCGGGACGATGGCCGGCTGCCTCGACGCGCCAGGATCGCCCGGGTTCAGGGATCAGCGGGCTGAAACGGTCTGCTGGTCCGGGCAGGACCCTAGAACCCGCTTCATGGCGTCCTTTTCTGCCTCCGTGACCCAGAGTCCGTAAGCAGCCTTGACGGAGATCTGGCGGGCTACATAGTGGCAGCGGATCGATTTGTTCCCGGGAAGCCAGGTGGCGGCATCGCCGGCACTCTTCTGCTGGTTGGCCGGTCCGTCCGCTGCGATGAGGTTCAGGGGATCGTTGGCGAGGCTCTGCCGCTCCCCTGCCGTCAGCTGTTGCGCGCCCTTCTGCCATGCGTCACCCAGGGCAACGACATGGTCTATTTGGACTGCCCGGCTGCTTTCTGAGCCCCGGCGGAAGTCCACAAACTGTCCGAGGTAGGGTTCATGGATGGTCCCGGCGGCCACGCGGCACGTGGACCCTTCCATGAAGACCACGTCCGTAAGGTCACGCCGCAGGATGTCGTTGCGGGTATCGCAGCCGTTGCGGTCAACATCCTGCCAGGCCTGGCCGAACGCCTCCCTGCTGTAGTTGTCCTTCCCCGCGCGTCCCTTCACGACAAGTCCGTCCAGTACCGAGAGGGCTGTTCCCAGGGGCACCGGATGGACCGGCACAACCGGCTTCATCCAGCCGGGGTCAAAGACGGGAGCTTCTGTGGGCCCGGAAGCGGCGGGCTCCGTTACGGCAAACTGGCCAGCGGTGAAGAACCAGAACAAAGCCCCCAGCGCCGAGACGGCAGCAACTGCGAGCACTCCCCACGCCTGCCGGGAACGGCGCCGGGCACGGCGGTAGGCGGACCAGCTCACAGTCATGGGGTTCCTGCCCTTCCGGTTTGTTGATGCACCAGAAGAGCGTAGGACAGCCGAGCATCATCCCTGCCGATATCCACACTGTGGAGGGCGGGTGAGGGTCAGACTGATGGAGCTACTGCTCCCGCATCACCCGTCGAAGGTCCTCCTCGGCGATGGCCAGGAGTCCCTCAAGCTGCCGCACCCGGTCCTCGCTGACGTCGCCCGCTGCGTGGCCGGCGCGGGCGCCTTCAAGCAGGCGGACGGCCTCTTTGTGGTTGGCCTTTGCCACATCGAGTGCGTGTTCCAGGGTAGTTTCATGCTGGAGCGTCGAATCTTTATCCATGGCACAAGTGTGGTCCCGTTTCCCGGCTGATTCCAGCGAATCAGCCGGGAAATCGAGATTGGCCGGAGGGCTGGATCAGACGGAAATTGCGGCCAGGGCTGCGGCCGATTCCTTGGCGGGGAAGGACGGCGGGTTCACACCGGCCATTTCCTCCATGACGCGGACAACCTGGCAGCTGTAACCGAACTCGTTGTCGTACCAGACGTAGAGCACCAGGTTCTTTTCGTTCGAGATTGTGGCGAGTCCGTCAACGATGCCTGCACGGCGGGAACCGACGAAGTCCGTGGAAACCACCTCGGGTGAATCGATGTAGTCGATCTGCTTGCGCAGGTCCGAGTGCAGGGACATCTCCCGCAGGTACTCGTTGACCTCATCCTTGGTGGTCCCGTTTTCCAGGCTCAGGTTCAGGATGGCCAGGGAGACGTCCGGGGTGGGGACGCGGATGGAGCTGCCGGTGAGCTTGCCCAGAAGTTCGGGCAGGGCCTTTGCCACTGCTTTGGCTGCTCCCGTTTCGGTGATCACCATGTTCAGCGCTGCCGAACGGCCGCGGCGGTCGCCCTTGTGGAAGTTGTCAATCAGGTTCTGGTCGTTCGTGAACGAGTGGACCGTCTCGACATGCCCGTGGACTACCCCGAACTTGTCGTTGATGGCCTTCAGGACGGGTGTGATGGCGTTGGTGGTGCAGGAGGCCGCGGACACGATCTGGTCGGTGTCCTCGATGCTGCGGTGGTTGATGCCGTGGACGATGTTCTTTAGCTCGCCCTTGCCCGGGGCGGTCAGCAGCACCCGTGCCACACCCTTGCTCTGCAGGTGCTGGGACAGGCCTTCGGCGTCGCGCCAGCGGCCGGTGTTGTCCACCACCAGCGCGTTGTTGATGCCGTAGGCGGTGTAGTCGATGGTGGCGGGGTTGTCCGAGTAAATAACCTGCACCTGGACACCGTTGGCGGTGATGGTGTTGGCTGCCTCGTCAACGCGGATGGTGCCCTCGAAGGAGCCGTGCACCGAGTCGCGGCGCAGCAGGCTGGCGCGCTTGGACAGGTCGTTATCGGAGCCCCTGCGGACAACGATGGCGCGCAGCCGCAGGCCGTGGCCGCCACCTGCCTTTTCGATCAGGAGGCGGGCCAGGAGCCGGCCGATGCGGCCAAAGCCGTACAGCACGACGTCGGTGCTGGTGCGGTCGTCGCCGCCGCGCTTGCCCACGATCTCGGCGAGTTCCTCGCGGAGGAACTCCTCCAGGGTGGCGTCGCCGCCCTCTTCCTTGAACTTCTGGTTCAGCCGGGCGATGTCGATCGCGGCCGCACCGAGCTCCAGCCCCGCCAGGGTGTTCAGGAGCGGCGCGGTCTCCTCCAGCAGCAGCTCATCCTTGCTCATCCTGCGCGCGAAGCGGTGCGCCTTGAGGATGTTCATGGTGGACTTGTTGATCAGGCTCCGGCCGTGGATGCTGGTCACCACATTGTTTTCGCGGTACAGCCGGCCGATAACCGGAATCATGGCCTCGGCGAGGGCCTCCCGGCCCATCCACGTATCAAGACAAGAATCAGACGTCTGGCTCACAGAAATACCTTCCTCGGTTCAGCCGCGTACGTCCTCGTACACGGATGTCGGCCACCTGATGATGTCCAGGGGCGCCGGCACCTGCGGGGTTTGTCCCCCAGGTGCCTGGATCGTGTGCAAAAGAAAACCGCCGGGTGCGAACGCAATTCCGGCGGAAGAACTCCTGCGTCCGCTATCCATTCTAATTTGGCGGACTGCCCGGGGGTGGCTCGAGCCGCGTGAAATCACTCACACCAGGATTCCGGCGGCTCTGGTAGGGCTTCAGTTGTGAATGGCGGAGTAGAGGTTGAGGCTCGCGGAGAAAACCACCCAGGAGAAGTAGGGCAAAACCAGCAGCCCGGCCGCCGTGCTGACGGGCCCGAACCGCAGGATGAGGAGGACCAGGACAACAGCCAATGCGCCGATCACCGCGAGGGCGATCCATAAAGCCGCTGCGCCGAGCATGGGGTACATGCCAAAGAAGATTATGGGCCAGGCCAGGTTGAGCAACAGTTGCAGACCATACAAGCGTGCGACCGGCCGGACCAGGGCTCCCCTCCGCCAGACCAGCCAGGCGGCCACGGCGATTCCGGCATACAGCGAAAGCCAGGCGGCGCGGAACATCCATCCCGCCGGCATCCAGGGGGCCTTGACCGAGTCCGCAAACCAGCCGTTGGAATTGAGGATGATCGGGATGGAGGCGAGCATGCAGACGGCATACGAAAGGGCAAGGAAGCCAAGCAGCGCAACAACTTGCCTGCCCGGGGAACGGACCGGCGGCTGGGCCGTTCCCGTCCCGGGTTGTCCATCAGTATTAGAGGGCACGGTTTAGCATCCCCAACAGAGCTTCCAAGGTCAAACCGGTTGAATGGATGGGTTGACCGATACGCCGGGTTCTGTGCTCCCGCCCCGTTGCCGGTGCGGGAGTAGCGGCCATCCATCTACGAACGCCGTTGCCGGCGCCCTCCAGCGGCCTACCCGGACACTCGGGCGAGCAGCCCTCAAACGTGCCCTGTCTGGCCTTGCTCCGGGTGGGGTTTACCTAGCCTTCCCAGTCACCCGGGAAGCTGGTGGTCTCTTACACCACCGTTTCACCCTTACCTGTTTCGTGCCGCTTTCAAAACCGGCGCGACCCAGGCGGTCTGTTTTCTGTGGCACTGGCCTGCGGGTTACCCCGAGTGGGCGTTACCCACCACCCTGCTCTGCGGAGCCCGGACGTTCCTCGAGCCACTTGCGTGACGCGCGGCCGCCTGGTCAACCCATCCGGATCCAGTCTACCGGCGCCGTGCCGCTTTCCCGCCGCCGGTAGGATCGGACGGTGCTGATTCTGCTTCCCCCCTCTGAAGGCAAGACACCCGCGGTCCGTGGATCCGCCGTCGACTGGCCCGCCCTGAGCTTCCCGCAGCTGAATTCCTACCGTGCCAAGGTGCTGGACGCGCTGGGGACGGTGAGCGCGCACGAGGACGCCCTCGCCTTGCTGGGGGTCGGGGCATCGCTGAAGGACGACGTCGAACGCAACACCCGGCTGCATGCTGAACCGGCGGCTCCGGCGCACCAGATTTACTCAGGTGTGCTGTACGACGCACTGGGCTACAAAACACTTACTGCCGGCCAACGCCGCAAGGCGGACGAGTCGGTACTCGTCATTTCGGCGCTCTGGGGCGCCATCCGCTTCGGCGACAATGTGCCTGCCTACCGGCTATCCATGGGAACGGCGCTGCCCGACGTCGGACGCCTCGCCTCATTCTGGAAACCGCAACTCGCCGATGCGCTGGCCGGGGCCGTTTCAGGGCACCTGCTGGTGGACTGCCGGTCCAGCACCTACGCGGCAGCGTGGGCTCCGCCGGCCACCCAAACAGTTACCGTCAACGTCTTCACCGAAGTCAACGGCGTCCGGAAGGTCGTCAGCCACTTTGCAAAGCACACCCGCGGTGAGCTGGCACGGCATCTCCTGGCCCGGAGGGGAAAGACACCGGAGTCGCCCGAGCAGCTGCTGAAGGCCAGCCGCGAAAAGTGGGAGGCCGAACTCGTGGAGGGTTCGGCACGGAAGCCACACGCGCTGAACATCATCCTGCCGGGCTGATTTCCCGCCAGCCCCCAACCAAGTAGCGCTAAGTGTCGCTAAGACCCGTCAAAACGACACTTAACGCTACCCAGTTAGGTCACGCCCACTCCTCCGAGCGCACCAGGATGGCGCCGGAGTCCGGGCAAAACACGATGTCGTCCGCGGACGCAGCCTTGATCTCGGCGAGGTCGCCGGGGCTCAACTTCATTCCCGACGCCTCGGACGTTCCGTGGAACAGCCTCGCGGCGCCCACCCCGCGCTTCGCCAGGGTCTTTTCGTACACGGCCAGCATTCCGGCGTCGAGGGCGGCGGCAAACTCTGCACGCTGGCTCCGGAGCCCACTGGCTTCTGCCTCAACTTCGGCGAGGGCTGCGTCCAGCTCCGCCCGGATGCTGCCGAAGGATCCCTGGATGTCGTCCACGATCCCCTGCTGCTTGGCCTGCCTGGCCCGGAGCGTATCGAGCCGTTCCATGACCTCGAGTTCCACGTCTTCCAGGTCCGAGCGCCGCTTGTTCAGGGAAGCGATGTCCTTCTGCAAGGCGACCAGGTCCTTGGACAGCCCGGTTCCGCTGTTGAGCCTTGCCTCATCCCGTTCGATCCGGGAGGCAACCTGCTCCACGTCCGCCTCGGCGCGCTTCAGTTCGGCTTCGGCATCGTGGACGGCCACCTTCGCGGCGCCCAACTCACCATTGGCGACGGACAAGGCAGCTTCGAGATCCTTGATCCTGGGATCGTTCTCCAGCGAGCGGCGGCGGTTGGCGAGCGACTTCAGCCTGGCGTCCAGTCCCTGCAGCTCAAGCAACTTCAACTGTTCCGCCGGTGCTGCCTTCGCCACTTTTACCTCCGCTTGAATACTTCCGGCCGGAGCCGGGCACCTGAACGGCGCTTCCTAGACTCTAGCGCCTGCCCTGCTCCCCTGCCTCGCGACGAACCCGCACGCCAGGCTTAGCCCGGAGTCAGGATGAAGTCCCACGGATCGCTGTTGGTGGTGCTGACCTGGATTTCGACGTCGTGGCCCTGGTCGGCGAGGACGTTGCCCAACGCTGCGGCGGCTGCCGGCAGCCATAGCCACTCGCTGGCGAAGTGCGAGACGTCCACCAGGTAAGGCCGGCCGTTCAGCGCCGCTTCCCGGGCCTCGGACGCCGGGTGGTGGCGAAGGTCGGCGGTGACATACACATCCGCGTTGCTGGCGCGCACCTCATTGAACAGCGAATCCCCGGCACCGCCGCAGACTGCAATCCGCCGCACCAGGCCGTCCTTGTCCCCCGAGACGCGCACGCCCCCCGCCACGGAGGGCAATATGCCGAAGACACGTGCTGCGAAGTCACCCAGGGTCATTGCGTCCGCCAAGTCACCGACGCGCCCGATTCCCTCTTCGGGGAGGCCATTGGCTGCCACAGTGAGCGGGGCGACGTCCTGCAGGCCCAGGGCGTCGGCGAGTACGTCGGACACACCCCCGACGGCGGAATCACCGTTGGTGTGCACGGTCAGGAGCGCGGTGCCCGACTCGATGAGCCGGTGGACGGCCCGGCCCTTGGCGGTGGTGGCAGCGACAGTGGTGACACCTTTCAGCAGCAGCGGGTGATGGGTGATCAGGAGCTCCGCGCCCCATTCCACCGCCTCCTCAATCACCTCAAGCGTGGGGTCCACGGCAAACATCACCCGGGTCACCGCGGCCGAGGGGTGCCCCGCCACCAGCCCAACCTCGTCCCAGTGCTCCGCCAGGGACTCAGGCCACAGCTCCTCCACAGCAAGGAGCAGCTCACCCAGGGTGGGAGCCTGGGACTGGCCGTCCGCTGCCTCCGCGCCGGAGGGGGCGTCGCCGTCGTGATTCTCCTGGCCGGTAACGTCAGTGTCCACAGGTTCCATAGTCTTAGTTTTACCCCATCGCCCCGTCCGTAACGCATGTTTGAAACGGCGCTGCACAACGGCCGGGGAATCATCCGGTGCCGCGAACCATTGAAGAGGTCATGAAAACTTTTGTTTTAGGCGGAGGCTGCTTCTGGTGCCTCGACGCCGTCTACCAGAAGACCAAGGGCGTCACCTCAGTGGTGTCCGGCTACACGGGGGGCCACGATCCCCACCCGGACTACTACTCGGTCTGCAATGGCACCACCGGCCATGCCGAAGTGGTGGCTGTGACCTTCGACGAGGACGTGATCCCGGCGGAGGTCATCCTCGACATGTTTTTCGCCCTGCACGATCCCACAACGCTCAACCGGCAGGGGTACGACGTCGGCACCCAGTACCGCTCGTCAATGTTCTACGAGACCACCGAAGAGAAGATCCTCTTCGAGGAAGCCATCGAACGGAACCAGGCTCTGTGGGCGAACCCCATCGTCACCGAGGTCAGCCGCCTCCCCCGGTTCTACGTTGCCGAGGAGTTCCACCAGAACTACTACGCCAAGCATCCGGAGCAGGGGTATTGCCAGGTGATCATCAACCCCAAACTCGCCAAGGCCAGGAAATATTACTCTGCATGGCTTAACGCTTAGCGGGCGTTACGAGGCCTCGTTAGGCTGACCTCAGTATTCACCCCTCACAAGATAGGCGTATCTCCATGGCACGGATCTATGACGATGTAACACAGCTGGTCGGCGGCACGCCGCTGGTCAAGCTCAACCGGCTCAGCGAGGGGCTGGAAGCCACGGTCGCCGTCAAGCTCGAGTTCTACAACCCGGCCAACAGCGTCAAGGACCGGATTGGCGTAGCCATCGTCGACGCCGCGGAAAAGTCCGGGGCCCTGAAGCCCGGCGGAACCATCGTTGAAGGAACCTCCGGCAATACCGGCATCGCCCTGGCCATGGTGGGAGCTGCCCGCGGCTACAAAGTCATCCTGACCATGCCCGAGACCATGTCCACCGAGCGCCGGGTCATGCTGCGCGCTTTCGGTGCCGAGATTGTCCTGACGCCGGGCTCCGAGGGCATGCGCGGTGCCGTGGAAAAGGCCCAGGAAATTGTCGCCAACACCGAGAACTCCATCTGGGCACAGCAGTTCGCCAACGAGGCGAATCCCGAAATCCACCGCAACACCACCGCTGAGGAAATCTGGGCTGACACCGACGGCGCCGTGGACATCTTCGTCGCGGGCGTTGGCACCGGCGGCACCGTCACGGGCGTCGGGCAGGTCCTGAAGGAACGCAAGCCCGACGTCCAGATCGTGGCCGTAGAGCCCAAGGACTCCGCGATCCTCAATGGCGGCGCACCCGGCCCGCACAAGATCCAGGGCATCGGTGCAAACTTCGTCCCCGAAATCCTGGACACCAACGTCTACGACGAAGTCCTGGACGCCACGCTCGAGGACTCGGTCCGCGTAGCCCGTGAGCTCGGCGTCAAGGAAGGCATCCTCGGCGGCATCTCCTCCGGCGCTATCGTGTGGGGCGCGCTGGAACTGGCCAAGCGCCCGGAGAACGCAGGCAAACTGATCGTGGCCGTGGTGTGCGACTTCGGCGAGCGTTACATCTCCACGGTGCTCTATGACGACATCCGCAACTGATTAGAACCGCCATCCGCCCGTTTCCTGTAGAAAGAACTTTGTGGGCTTTTTCGCAAGACTAAAGGAAGACCTCGACGCCGCCCGGTCCCATGACCCGGCGGCTCGAGGTTCTTTCGAGAACTTTTTCGCCTATTCCGGCCTGCATGCCATCTGGATCCACCGGCTGACGCACCGTCTCTGGCAGAACCCGGCCCTGCGTTTCCCCGCGCGGCTGATCTCCCAGCTGGGCAGATTCGTCACCGGCATCGAGATCCACCCCGGCGCCACGATCGGCCGCCGGTTCTTTATTGACCACGGCATGGGCGTGGTCATCGGTGAAACGGCGGAGATCGGCGAAGACGTGATGATGTACCACGGCGTCACGCTGGGCGGCCGCTCCTTGGCGAGGATCAAGCGGCATCCCACCATCGGCGACCGCGTAACCATTGGCGCCGGCGCGAAGATCCTGGGACCGATCACCATCGGCGAGGACAGTGCCGTGGGCGCCAACGCGGTGGTTGTGAAGGACGCGCCGCCGGAATCGATCGTCACCGGCGTTCCCGCCAAGTGGCGCCACCGGGACGCGCAGCGGGAGACCAAGCCCGCAGTGGATCCGGCTGAGTACGAGATCGAATACCATCTCTGACCGTCACCGCGCGTTGACGCCCTGCTGACCTGAACGAATGGCCCGCAGCTCCTGGATTTCTCCAGGAGCTGCGGGCCATTCGGCGTTCTGCGGAACTAGTGGGTGTCCACTGCCTCGATTTCGGACTTGTCCTCGCCCCAGAGGGTGTGGAACGTGCCTTCTGCATCCACGCGGCCGTAGGTGTGGGCGCCGAAGAGGTCGCGCTGGCCCTGGATCAGGGCGGCAGCAACGCGCTTGCGTCGCAGGCCGTCGTAGTAGGCCAGCGAGGAGGAGAACACGGGCACCGGAATACCGAGCTGGACAGCCGTGGCAACAACGCGGCGCCAGGCCGGAACAGCCTCGGCGATGGCCTTGGTGAAGGCCGGAGCGAACAGCAGGTTGGCAGGCTTCTCGTCAGCTGCGTAAGCCTTGGTGATGTCCTTCAGCAGCTCGGCGCGGATGATGCAGCCGGCGCGCCACAGTGAAGCAATTTCGTCCAGCTTCAGGTCCCAGCCGTATTCCTTGGCTGCGGACGTGAGCATGTCCAGGCCCTGGGCGTAGGACACCAGCTTGGAGGCGTACAGGGCCTGGCGGACGTCCTCGACGAACGTCTCCGGAATTTCCACTGAAGCCTCGTTGCCGGCCAGGAGC
Organism: Arthrobacter sp. MDT2-3; assembly: GCF_059090465.1. NCBI lineage: Bacteria > Bacillati > Actinomycetota > Actinomycetes > Micrococcales > Micrococcaceae > Arthrobacter > Arthrobacter sp. MDT2-3. Next base: position 173,644 of record NZ_JBNHFS010000008.1, read on the forward strand.
TCCTGGCCCAGCTTGCGCTGGCCCGCCTGCGAAGACAGGGCGCGGGCGAACACGGATTCGGCGATGCCGGAGACCGGGGAGCCCAGTTCCAAGGCGGAGATGACGGTCCAGCGGCCGGTGCCCTTCTGGCCTGCGGCGTCCACCACGACGTCGACGAAAGGCTTGCCGGTCTTGGCATCAACATGGCCCAGGACCTCTGCGGAGATTTCGATCAGGAAGGAGGAAAGCTCGCCCTTGTTCCACTCGGAGAAGATTTTGGACTGCTCAGCCGGCTCGATGCCTGCACCGGAGCGCAGCAGGTCGAACGCTTCGCCGATGACCTGCATGTCGGCGTATTCGATGCCGTTGTGGACCATCTTGACGAAGTGGCCGGCGCCGTCGGTTCCCACCCAGGCGCAGCACGGTTCGCCGTCGACCTTGGCAGAGATCTTTTCCAGCAGCGGACCGAGGGCCTTGTAGGACTCCTTGGAACCGCCGGGCATGATGGAGGGGCCGTTGAGGGCACCTTCTTCACCCCCCGAGACGCCGACGCCCACGAAGTGCAGGTCCTTCTTGGCCAGCGCGGCTTCGCGGCGGCGGGTGTCCTCATAGTGGGAGTTGCCGGCGTCGATGATGATGTCGCCGGCCTCCAGCAGCGGTTCGAGCTGCTCGATGACGGAGTCAACGGGCTTGCCGGCCTTCACCATGATCAGGACCCGGCGGGGCTTCTCCAGGGAGTCCACCAGCTCCTGCAGGGTTTCGGTGCGGATAAAGTCGCCGTCCGAGCCGTGCTTCTCCAGCAGGGCGTCAGTCTTCTCCACTGAACGGTTGTGCAGTGCGACCGTGAAGCCGTTCCGCGCGAGGTTGCGGGCCAGGTTGGCACCCATCACCGCTAGGCCGGTGACACCGATGTGTGCAGACATCAAAACTCCAATTCATACGTGCGTTGGATGTGCAGTGGCTCCCTTTGCGCGGAAGCACGGTTGCAGACCATGGGTCTGAATAAAGCATATATATTCCCGGGGTCACAGGAAAGTAACGCCCACCTATTGGAACCTTTTGTGTCGTTTCCCGTCCAGGGCGAAAGGCAGGCGGAGCAGTGGCTGCCACTAGGCTTAGCAGCATGACCACCAGCCTCCACCACCGTGCCATCGAGAATCTGGGCACCCGAATCGTCTCGGGCAACCTGCCCGCTGGCCACGTGATACTGGCGGAGCAGCTGGAGGACGAGCTGAAGGTGTCCCGGTCGGTTATCCGGGAGGCGGTCCGCGTCCTGCAGTCCCTGGGCCTGGTGGAAACCACCAAGCGGGTGGGCATCCGGGTCCTGCCACCGAGCCGCTGGAACCCGTTTGATCCCCAGGTCATCCGCTGGCGCCTGGCCAGCGACGCGCGGGGCGCCCAGCTGCGCTCACTCGCCGAGCTGCGCGCCGCCGTCGAACCCGCAGCGGCGGAACTGGCCGCCGGGAACGCCCCCGCGCCGCTGCGCCTGGAACTCGTGGACGTCGCCTACGCCATGCGGGATGCCGGACACAACGGTGACGTGCCCCGCTTCCTGGAGCTGGACATCCAGTTCCATTCCCTGTTGCTCTCCGGCTCGGGCAACGAAATGTTCGCCAACCTGATGGGGCAGGTGGCCGAAACCCTGACGGGGCGCACCGTCCACGGCCTCATGCCCGACCATCCGCACGAGGCCGCCCTGCAGTGGCACGTCGACGTCGCGGAGGCCATTGCCCGGGGCGATGCCGAGGCGGCGCGTGACGCCTCGGACCGGATCATGCGCCGGACCATGTCCCAGATGTCGGATACCTGGACAGAACAACCACGCGTTTTCATTCCCGTGCGCCGCTAGCCCCACCGCCCTGTCAGGAAGTAAAACTCAGCAGTACTTTGCCGGATTCGGCGGAGTTTCGTGCGACGTCGAAGGCTTCGAGTGCTTTCTCGACGGGGTATTCGTGGGTGATGACGGGGTCGATGTGCAGGGTGCCGTCGGCGAGGGCGGCGATGACGTCGTCGATCTCGTCGTTGAACCGGAAGGAGCCCTTCAGCTCCAGTTCCCGGGTGATGGCCAGGGAGATCAGGACCGGCTGCGGGCCGGTTGGCAGCAGCCCGACCATCACTACGGTGCCGCCGCGGGTTGCGCCCTGGATGGCGGAGGCGAGGCCGTGGTGGTTGCCGGAGGATTCGATCACGATGTCGGCCTCGATGGCGGCGATCGCCTCAGCGTCCCCGGCCTGCAGCACCTGGTCCGCTCCCACCGCCTGGGCGATGTCCAGCGGCTTTTCGTGCATGTCGACGGCGGTGATCCTGGCCGCGCCGGCCCGTTTCAGGACCGCGACGGCCAGGGCGCCGATGGGGCCGCTGCCGATCACGAGCGCTGACTTCCCGGCCACCTCCCCCGCCCTTGCCACCGCGTGCCAGGCCACGGAGGCCGGCTCGATCAGTGCTGCGGTGCGCAGGTCGATGCTGCCCGGTAGGGTCCGGAGCATCCGGGCCGGGAGGTTCACGTACCGGCTGAACGCGCCGTCCTTGTGCGGGAAACGGGCCGCGCTGCCCAGGTAGGTGCAGCCCGGGGACAGGTTGGGCCGGTCCGCCGGGTACCGGGCAGCACCAGGACCGGGCGTGGCCGGATGGACAGCCACCGCCGTCCCGGCAGCGGGGCCGGTACCGTCGGCGGCGGCGCGGACGACGGTCCCGGAGATCTCGTGCCCGAGCACCAGGGGCGCCTTCAGGATGGACTCGCCCGCGGCTCCGTGGAGCCAGTAATGCAGGTCCGATCCGCAGATCCCGCCGTAGTGCACCTCGACCACGGCTTCATCCGCGGCCGGGGCGGCCAGGGTGAGCTCGTCGATCCGGAGGTCCCCGGCCGCGTGGGCCACCACGGCCGGGCCGGTGACGGGAAGGACCGGGGCGGGGAGCGCTGTATCCAGTGTCATCAGACCACCACCGTCATTCCGCCGTCGATAAAAATCGTCTGCCCGTTCACAAAATCCGAACCGCTGGACGCCAGCCACACCGCCGGGCCGGCCAGGTCCTGCACCGTCCCCCACCGGTTCGCCGGCGTCCGGCCCAGGATCCAGGAGTTGAAGGCCTCATCGTCCACCAGGTTCTGCGTCATCTCGGTACGGATGTAACCCGGTGCGATCCCGTTGATCTGCAGCCCCGACGCGGCCCACTCGGCCGTCATCGCCCGGGTCAGGTTCCGCAGCCCGCCCTTTGCCGCAATATACGGCGCGATCGTCGGCCGGGCCAGGTCCGTCTGGACCGAACAGATGTTGATGATCTTGCCGTGCCCGCGCGGAATCATAAACCGCGCCGCCTCCCGCCCCACCAGGAAAGCACTGGTCAGGTCAGTGGAAATCACCCGTTCCCAGTCCTTCACGTCCAACTCCAGCATCGGCACCCGGTGCTGGATGCCCGCGTTGTTCACCAGGATCTCCAGCGGCCCCACATGCTCCTCCACCCACGCGACGCCGCGCGCCGCCTCGGCGTCGGACGTGACGTCAAAGGCAACACTGTGCACCCGGCCCGGAGCGTAGTCCGCGGCCATCGCGGCTTCGGCAGCCTTGAGCCGCTCCCCGTTGACACCGTTCAGCACCACCGTTGCCCCCGCGTCGGCCAGAGCGCGGGCCAAGGCGTTGCCGATCCCCCGGCTCGAACCCGTCACCAGCGCAACCCGGCCGGTCAAATCGAATAGCAAACTCATGACTTTACTGTTCCTTCCGCCACGGTTTCCGTGGCTTGTTCGCTGAGGTGGGAAATAGCCTGGCGCACCACGGCGAGGTCCTGCTCGCCGAGGCCCTGGCGCTTCAATTCTGCGTAAAGTTCGACGCCGGCTGCCGCCATGGGCACTGCTGTCCCAGACGCCCGTGCTGCCTGCACAACAAAGGAGAGGTCCTTGTGCATGAATTTAGCGGGGCCCGTGGGGGCGTAATCCTTACTGACCAGCCGCGGACCCACGATGTCCAGCACCCTGCTGCCGGCGAGCCCTCCCGCCAGCACCTCGAACAGCGCCGCGGGGTCCAGCCCGGAACGCTCGGCAAGCTCGGCAGCTTCGGCGAGCGCCGCCGTCGTGGTTCCAACAACCAGCTGATTGCATGCCTTCGCAAGGGATCCGGACCCCAGCGGGCCCAGATGCCGCACGGTGGTACCCATAGACCGCAGCAGGGGCTCCACACTTTGGAAAGCGGCAGTATCTCCCCCGGCCATTATGGCGAGCTTTCCCTCCTCAGCGCCCTTTGTTCCTCCGCTGACTGGAGCGTCCACTACCTGCACGTGGCCGCGGCTCAGTGCCACAACGCGTTCGCCGAAGCCCCTTACCGCAGTGGGCGAGACGCTGCTCATGACCAGCACGATGGTTCCCGGCGCCGGCGGCTGGTGTTCCCAGCTCCCAAGCAGCCTGGCCGCCGCCTCCTCGATATGGGCAAGGTCCGGCAGCATAAAGACGATCACCGGGAGGTCACGCAGGTCCTCGATCCTCGCTGCGTTTGCGCCGCCGACCTTCTGCAGCTGGACCGCGGGACCGGGCGACCTGTTCCAACCCGTGACCTGCCATCCGTTCCGGATGGCGTTGGCGGCCATCGGGAAGCCCATCAGACCCAATCCAACAAAGCCCGCTCTCCTACCGTGCATACGTCAGCCTCACGTCGTTGTGCTCAAAGAATTGTTCAGTATCTTAGCCGCTATTCAGTATGATGGACACTATGACCTCTCCCATTACCGTGGCCATCGCCGTCCCCCTCGAAGAGGAGCTCGTCGAGCGCATACGCGCCGTCGACCCGTCTGTCACAGTCCTCTACGACCCACAACTGCTCCCTCCGGAGCGGTACCCGGCCGACCATACCGGCGATCCCGCGTTCAAACGCTCCCCCGGGCAGGAGGAACGGTACTGGGACATGCTTAACAAAGCCCAGGTCCTGTACGGCATCCCCAACGAAAGCCCGGCCGGCCTTGCCCGCATCGCTGCAGACAACCCGCACCTCCAGTGGGTCCACGCCATGGCAGCCGGAGCCGGCGGAGCCGTCAAAGCCTCCGGACTGGACCAGGAAACGCTGCAGAAGTTCAAGGTGACAACTTCCGCAGGAGTCCATGCCCTTCCCCTGGCGGAGTTCGCCACCCTGGGAATTCTCAACGGCTTCAAACGAACCGCTGAGCTCGTGAGGGACCAGGAGACCAAAGTCTGGCCTGAGTTAAGGACCCCAACCCGGCTTGTCAACGGTTCCCGCCTGGTCATTTCCGGCCTGGGCGAAATCGGACTTGAGACGGCCCGCCTGGCCCGTGCCCTCGGCATGAAGGTCAGCGGCACCAAGCGCACCGTGGAACCGCTGGAGGGGATTGAGCAGGTTTCGGACAACGACGGCCTCGCGACCCTCCTTGCCACCGCAGACGCTGTGGTCAACACCTTGCCCGGCACCCCTTACACGGAACGGCTCTTCAACCGGGACGTCTTTTCGGCCATGAAGCCCGGCACTGTTTTCGTCAACGTGGGAAGGGGCACAGTGGTGGACGAGGAAGCGCTGCTCGAGGCCCTGGACAATGGCCAGGTCTCTTACGCCTGCCTTGACGTCTTTGCGGTCGAACCGCTCCCGCAGGACAGCCCGCTCTGGAGCCACCCCAAGGTGTTGGTGTCGCCGCACACCTCCGCCTTGAGTGCAGCAGAGAACCGTTTGATTACGGAGCGGTTCTGCAGCAACCTCCGCATCTTCCTGGCCGGCGGCGAGCTGCCCCACCTCGTAGACACCGTGCACTTCTACTAAACGGCAGCTCCCGCCCCAACAGACTCCCCGCTGGGGCGCCAGGCACCCAATGCAAGGCCCCGGCTGGTTCCTTTCCATGAGGAACGAGCCGGGGCCTTTCGCATGCAGCACCAGGTTCACGCCACGCACCCGCTGCCGCTTGCGTCTGCTGCTGCCTGCTGCCCACTACCTGCTGCCCACCGCCCCTTCCGCCGCCCCAGTGCATAAGGAAGGGCCGCTTCCCCGTCAGGGAAAGCGGCCCCCGCAAGGAGCTGTCGGGCTAGCTTGCGTCCTCCACCAGGACCAGGTCCCTGCCCCGGGTTTCGGGAGTGAAGAAGGTGGTGAAGAAGGAGATGGATGCCAGGACCAGCGAATAGATGGCCGGAACAAGCCAGGAGTGGTTGGTGGCGGCGAGGAGGGCGACACCGATCATCGGGGCAAAGCCACCGGCGAGGACTGCCGAGAGTTCGCGGCTCAGTGCAACGCCCGTGAACCGGTGCTGGGATCCGAAAAGCTCTGGCAGCATTGCGCACTGGGGGCCAAGCATCGACTGCACGCCAAGGGCGATGCCCACTACCATGACCACCCAAACCAGCGTGACGTTGCCAAGGGTCACCAGGTAGAACGCCGGCAGCGCGATGACTGCCTGGAACAGCGCGCCATACCGATAGACCGGGACGCGGCCAAACCGGTCAGACAGTGCACCGAAGGTGACCACCATGACTGCTGCGAATGCGGCGGCAATCAGCAGGCCGGTGGGGCCGATGAACTTATCGCCGGCGAAGACGCCTGCAGGCATGCTGATGAAGGACACCAAAAGGGCAGAGTAGATGGAGGAGTTGCCGTTTTCGCCCATCCGCAGGCCGATTCCCACCAGCACACTCTTTTTGGAGTGCTTCCAGATCTGGCCCACCGGGTTCTTCACGACGGCCTTGTGCTTCTCGAGCTCCTGGAAGACCGGAGTCTCTTTCAGCCGGAGCCTGATAAAGACGGCAACAACGATCAGGATGAAGCTGGCCAGGAAGGGCACACGCCACAGCCAGCCGTGCAGGACAGACTTGTCGGCCAGCGCCATCAGTGCGAAGGTGCCGGCGCCGAGGAGGGTACCGAGCTGGATGCCGACGAACGGCAGGGAAGCAAAGAAGCCACGACGGCGGCGCGGCGCGACTTCCGAGATCAGCGTGGTTGCGCCGGCCTGCTCTGCACCGGCGCCCAGTCCCTGGATGATGCGCAGTGCCACCAGGAGGACGGCACCCAGCATGCCGGCCTGCTCAAACGTGGGCAGCAGGCCGATCGCGAAGCTGGCCATGCCCATCAAGCCGATGGTGAGGATGAGGACCATCTTGCGTCCAAACCTGTCCCCAATGTAGCCGAAAACCACCCCGCCGAAGGGACGGGCGGCAAAGCCCACACCGTACGTGGCGAAGGAAGCGATGACGGCACCGCTCTCACCCAGCGGGGCAAAGAACAGCGGCCCGAAGATCAGCGCTGAGGCGAGGCCATAGATGTAGAAGTCGTAGTATTCCAGGGCGGAACCTACGGAACTGGCAAGAGTTGCCCTTCGCAGCTGGTCCGGTTCAACGACGGCGCCGTCCTCGGCCTGCGGTGCATTAGTACGAGTTGTCACAAGAACTCCCTCATCACACTCCAGGCCCCCGTTGGCCTGGTGGGTCAGTGGCGGCACGAGCCGTGCTGGTCACTGTATTGAACAGCGTACAGCAAGTTGAACACCCGGCAAGGTGCTGGACAATTATTTTGTGAAACCAGCCGCGTTTTCGGCCCTTCAGCCCATGGGGTTGCCGAGGGAACGCGCGAGTTCGCGGAGTTCCTTGACCATCTGCGAACCCTGCTCTTCGGTATAGGTGGCCTTCAGTGCAGTCACCGAAAGTCCCAGGCTGGGGCCGTGCGCACCCCTGGTGGGAACGGACACAGCAAGGCACACCACGCCGGTAGTGGATTCTTCGTCTTCGAACGCGTAGCCCTGCTGCCGGATCGTGTGGAGCTGGGCTTTCAGCTCTGCACCGGTGCGCAGCGACTTCGGCGTCAGGACGGGCAATTGAGCATCGTCGGGAAACATGTCGTCGATGTCATGATCGTGCAGCCGGGCGATCAGCGCCTTTCCTACGGCGCACAGGGAAACCGGCATCTTGTCACCGATATTGGAGGTCAGGCGGACGGCGGGATGTCCCTCATACCGCGCGAGGTAGATGACGTTGGTTCCATCCAGCATGGCGATCCGGACCGTCTCCCCGGACAGCGTGGGAGCCTGCTCGCAGTACCGGTAAAACTCCTGCACTTCGTCCAGACGGCTGAGATAGGCGGCGCCGAGTTCCACCAGCTTGCGGCCGAGGGTGAATTCAGCTCCATGCCTGCTGATGAGGCGTGCCTCTTCCAGTGCCAAAAGCAGATTGGACGTGGATGACTTGGGAATGCCGAGTTCGCGGGCCAGGTCGCTCAGGGTCAGCCTTCCGGTTGCCGATGCTGCAAGGGCATCCAATACAGCGGCTGCCCGGGTGACGGCGGGCGCCGGCGAGGCGCTTCCCAGGCCGTCAGCGGGTCGGGAGGTGCGGGAATCGGCCATGATTCTCCTTATGTAGGCGCCTGCGCTGGATCGTGCTGTTCATCCAGCTGAACACCAACCATTCTAATGGCTGGGGCGTCATTGCGTCCGGTCCCTGGGAAGCATCCCGACACAGCCGACACAATGCGGACAACTTTTTGTTTCGTGCAGTTCACGGTATATTCATCACAGGCCCTCCACCGCGGCATCCCCCAATAGTCGCGGTGGAGGGTTTTCCAATGCCCGGATACGTCCAAGCGCACGTATTAGGCCGCGTCCGCGACTGCTTCGCGCAGGCGCCACCCACCGCCCATGCCGTCCCTTTCCAGCAGCATGGTGGTCAGCGCAGAGCCGCTGTTTCCTCCGAGCCTCACCTGGACCTGCAGGACCTCGACGTCCACCCGGCTGAGGCCTTTGGGCATCCTGCGGTTGACTTCCCACCAGTTGACCCGCTCAAACCACCGGACTGGTTCCGCACCCACAGTCCATTCCCTGCCGTTGGTCACTACCGCCGTCGGCATTTCGTTGCTTCCCGCCCGCACCATCACATGTTCCATGCCTGCAATCTACGGCGGGGCACTGACATTGGGCCGCAACGAAAAAACCCTGCAGTTTCCGCCGCTACGGCCAAAACTACAGGGTTTCCTTGTGGGTCCTACCGGGATCGAACCGATGACATCCACGGTGTAAACGTGGCGCTCTACCAGCTGAGCTAAAGACCCATTGCGCTGAATCCGGCGCTTCAGCGCCGCAACCAACGAACATAGACTCTACCTGACGCAGGCCGCGAAACGCGAATCGGCGCCGCCCCCGTCCCTCGACGCACCCCCTACAGGGGCGGGAGCTCAGCGGCAAGCCAGGTGAGCGATTCGCTGACACCGGCGTCGAGCTTTATCGTTGCCTTGTCATCGCCGCGGGTCGCCCCCCGGTTGATGATGATCACCGGCTTCCCGTCCTTGGCGGCGTGCCGTACGAAGCGCAAGCCACTCATCACTGTCAGTGATGATCCGGCGACTACCAGCGCATGGGCATCGTCAACCATCCGGTATGAGCGCTCAACACGATCTTTGGGCACATTCTCGCCGAAGTACACAAAGTCGGGCTTCAGTGTTCCGCCGCAGGCAGGGCAGACAGCGACCACGAAGCTGCTTATCAGCGCCTGGTCCTCGACGGTGGCGTCTGCATCCGGCGCTATCTCCACAAGACCCGATTCCGCGGCGCGTGTCAGGAAGTCCGGATTCAGCTCTTCAAGCACTCCCGCAAGCAAGCGCCGGGAGTAGGTACGGCGGCACTGGAGGCAAACCACCTGGTCATATCTGCCATGCAGGTCAACCACATTGACACTTCCGGCGTCTTCATGGAGCCGGTCAACGTTCTGGGTGATCAAGCCGGTGAGGTAGCCGCGCCGCTCGAGTTCGGCAGCCGCCTGGTGGCCCTGGTTGGGATCAGCATGCCGGAGGTGCGACCAGCCGATGTGGTTTCGTGCCCAGTAGCGCTGACGGTTGGCCCCGTCCTTGATGAACTCCTGGTACGTCATGGGGGAACGCGGAGGCGAGCCCGGTCCGCGGTAGTCCGGAATGCCCGAATCGGTACTCAGCCCGGCGCCAGTCAGCAGGGCAAAGGAGTTCCCTGCGAGGACCCCGCGAATCCGCAGCAGGACGTCAAGCTCATCAGCGGAAGGACGTGTTGCCGTCACGGGCGGCATGCTGGCGAAGCCTGTCAGGCCTACACCCGCCCGCTGCTGTTCCATGGCCGATCAGGCCTGCCCCAGGCCGGCCAATGCGATGCGGTATTCCTGAAGGTCCCGGGCCTGGCCACGCGGGTTCACCACCGAGTAGCGGACGTTTCCGGCGGCGTCAATGATGAACGTGCCGCGCTTCGCCATGCCGCTGTCCGCATCGAAGACGCCGTAGGCGCTGGCCACGCCGCCGTGGGGCCAGAAGTCGGCCAGCAGGTCGAAGCTGTAGCCTTCCTGCGCGGCGTAGGCGCGCAGGCTGAACTTGCTGTCGACGGAGATGGCCAGGACCGTGGCGTTCGCATCCTCGAACATCGCAAGATTGTCCCGTATCTCGCAGAGTTCCCCGGTGCAAATGCCGGAAAAAGCGAACGGATAAAACACCAGGACTACGTTCCGGCCTCGAAGGGATGACAGCCGGACGGGTTCGCCGAACTGATTGCGAAGTTCGAAGTCAGGTGCGGGCCCGCCAACCGCGGGCACAACTACAGAAGCAGCGTCAAGCGCTGCCGTCACTTGTTTTTCCTCATCACCAGGCGGGCTGCACTCCAGTCCTTGGACACGCCTGCCGAGGTTGTGACGTGCAGCCCGGCGGTCGGCGCAGCTTCCTGGATATCAGCCGGCGAAACGTACCCGGCCCTGCCGGACTTCGGAGTGAGGACCCAGACAACGCCGTTTTCGCTGAGGGTGGTCAGCGAATCCATAAGGCTGTCCACAAGGTCTCCGTCGCCGTCGCGCCACCAGAAGATGACGGCATCCGCCACCTCATGGTCGTCCTCATCCAACAGCTCCGAGCCCGTGAGGTCTTCAATATCGTCACGTAAGTCGAAATCGACGTCGTCGTCGTAACCGAACTCCTGAATCAGATCCCCGTTCTTGAAACCCAATTTTTCCGCCACATTTACCGAAGTGGCGGCGTCGGCCTCGCTCACGTGTTCCTCCAATGCCTCATATATGCAGTGCGCATAGTGATTTCCATTACTCCCAAGCCAACACCCTTTGTGCCTGCGCTTCAAGCTGGCGCCCCGGGATGGCGCATATTCTGCGTCACACCAGTGTGGCCAACCCGCACGCAGCGGCTTTTCGTCACACAACCAGTATGACGGCGAAATACAACAGAGCCGTCCAAGCCGCGGCTACGCATCGCGTTGCGGACAGAGTTAGAGTGGCAGGTGACAACTATGCCTGCGGGGCAACAACCCTGTAACTCCAATGCAGACGTAGGAATGCTAGGACCCTGCCCGGCACACATGACCGGGCTGTTGTAACCGATACGTCGCACACGGCGTATATACGCCGGGCGGTCACCCTGCCCGGCCTGAGTGCGCCATCAATGCGCGCAAAGAGAGGTTGGACGTGGCTGCAGGAGAAGATACCTCCCATATCCTCAGCGGGTTGACTAACCAGCTGCCTGATCGTGATCCGGAAGAGACCGCCGAGTGGGTTGAGTCC
>NZ_JBNHFS010000009.1:0-138532 GCF_059090465.1 Arthrobacter sp. MDT2-3
GGGAGGGTGTGGGAGAGTAGGTCACCGCCGGACATAAATTACGAGCAGGGCCCTGACAAACGACGTCAGGGCCCTGCCGCATTTAACAAACAAAACACCACCACAGCACCCAAGGCAGCCAGCCCACCAGATCCCACCCCTGGTGCGACCCGCCATCACCTCCCGCACCAAACGCCGCAACCCCCCATCACCTCCCGCACCAAACGCCGCAACCCGGCATCACCTCCCGCACCAAACGCTGCAACCCGCCATCACCTCCCGCACCAAACGCCGCCGTCGAACACCCCGCCAAAGGTCCGCCCGCCACGCCAACACCCGTGGAAGCTGATGGAGGGTTGGACGAAAACCCGTAGGAGGTGATGGGGCGTGACCGGGAAGGGCGCAGGAGGTGATGGGGCGTTGGGGAGGGGTGGCGCGGGTAGAGTTGAACACCATGGACAGCCTCTTCAGCCACGGCAAACCCTTCGGAAGCAATGACAAGAGTCCCATCGAGCTCCTCGAACCTGTGGTCAACACAGTGGTTGTGCCCGGAAGCGTGGCTCACGCCTTCGCCGGCTTCACCGACCACACGCACCTTTGGTGGCCCTTGGATACGTTCGGCGTGTACGGCTCGGGGTCCTATGTGGAGTTCGAGGAAAACCTCATCCTTGAAACAGCTGACGACGGCCGGACCAGTATCTGGGGCACCCTCGACGACTGGCAACCGCCGCTGTCCTTCCACGCCACGTGGCACCCCGGCTCCAGCGCACTGTGGTCCACCGAACTGCTGGTGGTCTTCCGGGCAGTGGCTGACGGCACGGAAGTACGGGTGTTCCACGAGGGCTGGGAAGGGGCCGAGAACCCGGCCGCAGAGCGCGCACGGTACCTTGCCGCCTGGCCGACGATTCTTGCCAAGTATTGCCGGTTTATGGGCGTCCCTGACGCCGACGTGGCCAAAGCCTGACGCAGTCCCAAAATTCTACGACAGGCCCCGCAGTTTGGGGTCAACGGCATTGACGTCAAGGCAGCTGCCCCAGTCAGGCCGGCGGCACCGCCGTGCTGGTCCTGATGACGAACTCGGTCGGATACTCCTGGTCAGCATCCGGCGATACCTGGGCTCCGTCGCGTTCTCTCGCGGACTCAAGCAGCTGCAGGGCTGTCCTGGCGGCCAAAGCGCCCTGTCCGCGGGGGTCCTGGTCGATCGTCGTCAGGCCGAACGTTTCACCCAATTCGTGGCCGTCCATGCCCACCACCGAGAGATCGCGTGGAACCTGTAAGCCGAAGTCCCGGGCGGCGAGGATAGTGCCCACGGCCATCTCGTCGGAGGCAGCGAACACCGCTGTGGGGCGTTCCGGGGTAGTGCCTAGTAGCCGGCGGGCAGCCGTGTATGCGCCCTGGACAGTGAAGTCGGCGGCGATCTGCCATTCAGGGCGGACCTCCAAGCCGGCGGCCGCCATGGCTTTCTGATAGCCCGCGTGCCTGATACCCGGCAGCTTGAAGTCCTGGTCGAGGGCCGCGTTGCCGGTGACATGGGCTATCCGGGTGTGCCCGAGCCGGACCAGGTGGTCGGTGGCCATACGGGCCAGCCGCTCGTCGTCGATCCTGATGGTAGAAGCACCGGGCAAGGCGCCGCCGATGCCCACAATGGGGCGATGGACGGCCAGCAGCTGCTGGATCTCCGCATCGCTGAGCACCAGGGCCACGGCAATTACCGCATCGAGGCGTTTCCGGAGCAGGAAATCGTTGAGCACGCGGTGACGATGCTCCGGCTCGTGGCCCACGTTGTAGAGGGTCAGGTCGTAGCCGGCGTCCAGAAGGACTTCAGATACACCCTCGAGAACCGACGAGAAGTACCAGCGATGGATGGCGGGAACCACGAGGCCAATGTTGTGGTTCCGCCCGGAGGCAAGGCTGGAGGCATGATAGGACGGGACAAACCCCAGTTCCCCTGCCGCCTCCAGCGCCAGTTTTCGGCTCTTTGCCGAGACATTCGGTTTACCGCTCAGCGCCCTCGAAACGGTGGCTACGGACAGGCCCGCCTTGTCAGCAACATCCTTGATGCCCGCCATGCTCACTCTGCTGGGTTGTCCGATCCAATCCTGATCCAGGCGGTTTCGCCCGACGCAAGGAGACCCGAGGCTGTTGAGGTGCTGCGGACGAGGACCTGGCCCGCAGGCATTTCCAGCGGCTCGTGGTTAAGGTTCATAAGCACCAGCGTAGTGCCGTTAACATACGCCAGGGATGAACCGGTGCACCAATCCTCCGCCCACGCCAATGACCCACGACCCAGATCCAGCTCGCGGCGGACGGCCAACATGCGCCGGTACAGGGCGAGGTGCGACGACGGCGATTCGGCCTGTACGTCCCGTGCCAGTCCGTTGAACGAGGAAGGCAGCGGCAGCCAGGGGTCGCTCCCGGAACCAAATCCAAGGTGGCGCTCGTTGGCGCGCCATGGCAACGGAACCCGGCAGCCGTCCCGGCCCAGCCGTTCCCCGCCAGTTCTCGCGAACGTGGGGTCCTGGCGAAGGTGCTCAGGGATGTCGATGCCGTCCGGAAGTCCAAGCTCCTCACCCTGGTAGACATAGGCCGCCCCCGGAAGCCCGAGCATAAACAGCGAGGCAGCAGCGGCCCGGTGCCGGCCCAAGGCCGTATCCGGCTGCGGATCTGCGGGTCCGATGCCGTCACCATCGCGGGGCCCATGCCCGTTATAGCCGAAGCGGCTGGCGTGCCGGACGACGTCGTGATTGGAAAGCACCCAGGTGCTGGGAGCGCCGACGGCGTCCAAGACCGTCAGGCAGTCCGTGATGACCGAACGCAGCCGGTATACATCCAGCCCTGCGTGCAGGTACGGAAAGTTGAAGGCCTGGTGCATCTCGTCCGGCCTGACCCACTGCGCAAGCCGGGGGAGGTCAACGCTGGCCTCTGCACAAAGAATCCGGTCCGGGCCGTACTGGTCCAGGATCCTGCGCCACTCACGGTAGATCCCGTGGATGGCCGGCTGGCCGAACATCGGTGCCTCATGGCCCGGGAATCCGTCCGAACTTCCGCCGTCGGCCCGACCTCCCCACGCGGGGAGCCCCGGGGCCTTGACCAGCGCGTGGGCCACGTCCACGCGGAAGCCGGAAACGCCGCGGTCAAGCCAGAACCGGAGAATCCGTTCGAATTCGGTGCGGACGGCGGGGTTGTCCCAGTTGAAGTCAGGCTGGGATGAATCAAAAAGGTGCAGGTACCACTGCTCCGGCTGGCCGTCCGGCCCGGTCACTCGGGTCCAGGCTGGTCCGCCGAAGTGGGACTGCCAGTTATTGGGCGGTTCATGGCCGCCAGGTCCAAGGCCGTCGCGGAAGATAAACATCTCCCGTTCCGGGCTGCCGGCCGGCGCCGCGAGGGCTGCCTGGAACAACGGGTGCTGGTCCGAGCAGTGGTTGGGCACCAGGTCCACGATGACGCGCAGGCCCAGCCGGTGGGATTCGGCCATCATGACGTCGAAGTCACCGAGGGTGCCGAAGATCGGGTCCACGTCGCAGTAGTCGCTGACGTCGTAGCCGGCGTCGCGCTGGGGGGAGCGGTAGAAGGGGGACAACCATACAGCGTCGACTCCGAGGTCCGCCAGGTGCGGCAGTTCCTCTGTGATGCCCGCAATGTCCCCCACGCCGTCGCCGTTGAGGTCACGGAACGAGCGGGGGTAGACCTGGTAAATCACGGCGGAGCGCCACCAGCCGGGCTGGCTGTCCTCTTGGTGGACCAGGGTCAGCGGCCCGGTTCGGGGAGTGGTGGTGAGCGTCACAGTTTCGACAGACATGGAAGTAAGCTTAGACGCTTTGCCGCCGATTATGGAAACGCTTCCACACCCGAAGACAGGGGCAGCCGCTCAGAATCAGCCTTTTCGCAGGTCAGGCACTGGAAGCGCTTGCAAGAGTTTTTCAAACGCTTACTACCGCCAGCGGAGCCCTTCGCGCTGCCGCCCCACAGCACCGTCCTACACTGGTGGGACGTGTGCGACGACGGATGGAGGCTTCGTGGGAAGCGTAGTTGAGGAGCTGGAGACCGTACTGGCGGCCGGCCAGGTGGACCGTGCGGAAGCGACCCTCAGCCGGTACGCGGTGGACCAGGCGCCCATCCTCGACTACCAGCTCCCGCTGGCGGTGGTGTTCCCGGAGTCAGTGCGGGACGTACAGGCTGTGGTGCGGATCTGCGCGGACAGTGCAGTGCCAATCGTGCCTCGGGGCGCCGGGACCGGAGTCTCCGGCGGTGCCCATGCCACCCGGGGCTGCATCATCCTGTCCCTCGAACGCATGGACCAGATCCTGGACCTGAATCCTGACGACGAAACAGCAGTGGTGGAACCAGGGGTCATCAATGCCGTGCTAAATGAGGCGGCAGCGGTGCATGGCCTGATGTACGCGCCGGATCCAGCCAGCTTCCGCACCTCGACCATCGGCGGCAACGTTGCCACCAACGCAGGCGGCCTGCGGTGCGCCAAATACGGGGTCACCAGGGACTCTGTCCTTGCGCTGGACGTAGTGCTGGCTGACGGATCCCTCATCCATACCGGCCACCAGACCTTCAAGGGCGTAACTGGCTATGACCTGACGGGCCTGTTCGTCGGCTCGGAAGGAACACTTGGCATTGTGGTGGGCGTGACCGTGCGCCTGAAGTATCTTCCCCGGGAAGTGCACACAGTTGCCGCTTTCTACCCGGACTTCCGTCTCGCCGCGGCCGGGGTCCTTGCCGTAGGCAGGGCACGGGTGCAGCCCGCCATCATGGAATTGCTTGACGGCGGTACGCTGGCCCAGCTGGATGAGATCCACGGATCGGACCTTACGGCACGCGGCAAGTCCCTGCTCCTGGTCCAGACGGACGGCTTCGGTGCCGCAGCCGAGGCGGAAGTGGTCCGGGAGGTCCTGAAGGCCGGCGGGGCAACTGTCACCACCGAAGCCAGCGCGGAGGCAGAACGGCTGGTGGAGCTCAGACGGCACAGCAGGGGCGTGGAAGTGGATGATGAGTACAGAGTGGGAGAGGACGTCGCCGTGCCCCGCTCCCGGCTGGTTGACTACGTCGCTGCCCTTGAGGCCATGGCCGCCAGCCACGGCGTGCACCTCAAGGTGGTGGCCCACGCGGGCGACGGCAACCTGCACCCCACCTTCTGGATAGACCGGAAGGACAGCATGGTGGATACCGCCGCCATGGCGAGGCTCCAGCAGGTCCTTGATAAATCCATCACCGCAGCCCTGCAAATGGGTGGAACCATTACCGGGGAACACGGCGTGGGGCAGTACAAACTGCGGTGGCTGGGCCAGGAGCAGCCGGAACCGGTCCGGGAGTTCCAGCGCAGGATCAAGGAACTGTTTGACCCTGCCGGCATCCTGAATCCCGGCAAGGCAATCTAGCCTTAGTCGTCCGAGTCCGGGTATTCCTCGATCGACTCGTCTGCGCCGTAGCGGGACTCTTCAGTTTCCACCTCGAGGATCTTCAGCAGCCCGGTGTCCGGGTTAAGCATGATCGCGGCCTCGTCCCGGCGGTGCCGGAGGATGGAGTCGATGTAGGACTGGACGGCCTCGGCCAGGGGGATGTGCCGTTCCTGCTTTTCGGACATGTACCAGCGGTGCTCCAGGACCTCATGCACCACTTCTGCGGGCTCCAGCTTCCCGGAAAGGTCCCGCGGGATGGACCTGACGATCGGCTCGAAGATCTGGCTGACCCAGAGGTGGGCGCTGTATTCCTCGTCCATGTCCGGGTTGTTGTCCGCCCGGAAGGAGTCCATGTCATTAAGGAGCCGGCGGGCCTGGTTTTCCTGCGCGTCGATGCCCGTAAGCCGCAGGAGCCGCCGCTGGTGGTGTCCGGCGTCCACCACTTTGGGCTGCAGCTGGATGGTGGACCCGTTCTGGGTGGTCTTGATGGCGTATTCCTCGACGTCGAAGCCGAGTTCGTTGAGCCGGCGGATCCTGGCACTCACGCGCCACCGCTCACCGAGTTCGAAGGACTCCTTCTCCGTCAGTTCTGCCCACAGGCGGCGGTAGCTGTCCATGATCAGCTCGCTCGTGGCCACGGGGTCGACCTTTTCCTCGATCAGCCCGCCGTCCAGCAGGTCCATCAGCTCGCCGGCGATGTTCACGCGTGCGATTTCCAGGTCGTACTCGCGCTGGCCCGTGGACAGGTCCGGATACAACTCACCGGTTTCGGCGTCCACCAGATAGGCGGCGAAGGCCCCGGCATCGCGGCGGAACAGGGTGTTGGACAACGAGACGTCGCCCCAGTAGAAGCCAATCAGGTGCAGCCGCACCATCAGCAGCGCCTGCGCATCGATGAGGCGGGTGAGCGTGTCCTTGCGGAGCATCTGCGAGAACAGGGCGCGGTACGGCATGGAGAACTTCAGGTGCCTGGTGACCAGCACCGGGTTCAGCGGCCTGCCGTCCAAGGTGGTGCGGCCGGTGATGACGGCGACGGGCTCGACGCAGGGAACATCCAGCCGTGCCAGTTTGCGGAGCATGTGGTATTCATGCCGGGCGACGTGCTCCGAGGTTTCCTTGATGGCGATCACCGAGCCGCCGAGGTGGGCAAAGCGGACGATGTGCCGGGAAATGCCGCGGGGGAGGGCAGCCAGGTTCTCCGCTGGCCAGTCCTCCAGCGCGATGTGCCACGGCAGGTCAAGCAGTTCAGGATCAGCCGCTGCTGCCGTAATGTTCAGCGAACTGGAGACCGAAGCGAGCTTGCCGTCGTCCGCACTCGCCGCCACGAACCGGGGCAGCTTCCCCACCTGCCCATAGTCGGTGGGTTCGTCGTGCCACTGGGCGCTGTATTCCTCGGTCATGGGTCAATTCTTCCGTACGTAGGCGTGGCCAGCTAATTCTTCTGCCGGCACGGTTAAAGGCCGACGGCGGCCGTCCAGTCAAGGAGGGCCGCCGTCGGTTTATGCGGTGGGGACTAGTCGCCCAGGCGCAGGCCGGTCTTGGTGTCGAACAGGTGCACGTGGCCCGACTGCGGACGGACGTAGATGGACTCGCCCTTCATCGGGGGGCGGCGGCCGTCGACACGTGCCACGATGTCGTGGTCCTTGCCGTCAAGGGTGGTGTGGCCGTAGACGTAAGCGTCGGCACCCAGTTCCTCGACGACGTCGACCTCTACCTTCAGGCCTTCGCCGTGCGGAGCGGTCTCAAGGTCCTCCGGGCGGGAGCCCAGCGTCACGGTGGAGCCATGTGCTTCCTGGAGGACGTCGCGCGGTACCGGGTAAACCGTGCCGCCGAACTGCACGCCGCCGTCGACGACCGGCAGTTCGAGCAGGTTCATGGCGGGGGAGCCGATGAAGCCGGCCACGAAGACGTTCTTGGGCTTGTCGTACAGGTTGCGCGGGGTGTCCACCTGCATCAGCAGGCCGTCCTTCAGCACAGCGACGCGGTCGCCCATGGTCATTGCCTCGACCTGGTCGTGCGTCACGTAGACAGTGGTGACGCCCAGGCGGCGGGTCAGGGATGCGATCTGGGTGCGGGTCTGCACACGGAGCTTGGCATCCAGGTTGGAAAGCGGCTCATCCATGAGGAAGACCTGCGGGTTACGGACGATGGCGCGGCCCATGGCAACACGCTGGCGCTGGCCACCGGAGAGCGCCTTCGGCTTGCGGTCCAGGTAGGGCTCGAGGTCAAGGAGCTTGGCAGCTTCACGGACGCGCTCGGCGCGCTCTTCCTTGGAGACGCCGGCGATCTTCAGGGCGAAGCCCATGTTGTCGGCCACAGTCATGTGCGGGTACAGCGCGTAGTTCTGGAAAACCATCGCGATGTCGCGGTCCTTCGGCGGAACGTCGGTGACGTCGCGGTCGCCGATGAGGATACGGCCTGCGTTGACGTCCTCAAGACCTGCGAGCATGCGCAGGGAGGTGGACTTGCCGCAACCGGAGGGTCCAACGAGGACGAGGAATTCGCCATCGGCGATGTCGATGTTGAGCTTATCGACGGCGGGCTTTTCTGTGCCCGGGTACAGACGCGTAGCGTTATCAAAAGTAACTGTAGCCACAGTTATCAATCCCTTCACCGGCAGGTACGTGCCGGACGATCCGTTGTGAATGGTTCATGTTTGTTCAGTTTTGTGCTGCAAACGTTCTTCAACCGGGGTTGGAGAGCGTCGAGTGACGCCGCACGGTACTTGTGCGCCACATCACAAGCAAGAGTATGTCAGATGTTGTGCTTTTAGTCGCAAATGTTACGGACGTCACATATGACCTTGCTCAACTTCTGCCCTGAAAGCCCTGTTGGTCTTCCTCGGCAACAGCAAGGCTCCGCTCCTGAAGCAGCACTTCCAGCATCTCCGCCACGTGCACCGGTGCCTCCACGCGGTACTGGGCCTGGGTGAAGTCCAGGCCCACCTTCACGCCCACGTCCCCGGGCTCCAGCCGGGCCAGCGCATCCTCGTCCGTCGTGTCGTCGCCGGCAAACAGGACGGCGGTGGCCCCGGTGACCTGGCGAAGGAAGGTAACGCCCTCGCCCTTGGAGGCGTTGACCACAGAGGTTTCCAGGACGCGCTTCCCGTCCTTGAGGAAGACGCCCTTGCGGCCCTCCAGCACCGAGCGCGCGGCAGATACCGCGTCCTGCGCCACGTCGTCGTCCGCCAGTCGCGTGTGCAGGACCACCCCGGCGGGCTTGTCCTCCAGCCTGGTGCCTGGTGCCTCCTCGACGATTTCCGCAAGGATGCTGCGGACCTCGGCAAGCAGGGCCTGTTGCTCCTCATCGAGCGTCAGTCCGGTCGATCCCGGCCCCAGCCAGGCCTCTGCCCCGTGGCTGCCGATCAGGAGGGTGTCCACCGGGGGCGACGCGACCGTGCGCAGGCTCGCAAGGGCGCGTCCGGAGATGAGCGCCGTTGTCGTCCTCGGCAGCACGGCGAGGCCGGCGAACGCCGTGGCGGCGCGGGGAAGGGGGCGGGCGTCGTCGGCGTGGCCCACGATGGGAGCCATGGTGCCGTCGAAGTCCATGGCCACCAGCAAGTGATCCGTTGCAGCGACGCGCCGAAGGGCCTCGCGAAGCTCAGGTGTCAGTGCCAACTTGCCGTTGCCGGCCCGGTCCTCAGGAGTCATCACGGACCGCCTTCTCCTCAAGGGCCCGGAGGAACTCGGCAGACCAGTAGTCCACGTCGTGCTCAAGGATCTGCTTACGCATGGCCCGCATCCGCCGCGAGGCATCCCGGGGCGGCAGCTCCACAGCCCGCATGATCGCGCCCTTCAAGCCATCGATGTCGTGCGGGTTAATCAGCAGCGCCTGTTTGAGCTGGTCGGCCGCGCCGGCGAACTCGCTGAGCACCAGGGCGCCGTCGTTGTTGGTGCGGGCCGTGACGTACTCCTTGGCCACCAGGTTCATGCCGTCCCGCAGGGCGGTTACCAGCATGACGTCCGCTGCCAGGTACAGGGCCACCATCTCCTCCACAGGGTAGCTGTGGTGCAGGTAGCGGACCGCGGTGTTCTCGAGGGTG
This sequence comes from Arthrobacter sp. MDT2-3, assembly GCF_059090465.1. Taxonomy (NCBI): domain Bacteria; kingdom Bacillati; phylum Actinomycetota; class Actinomycetes; order Micrococcales; family Micrococcaceae; genus Arthrobacter; species Arthrobacter sp. MDT2-3. Next base: position 9,430 of record NZ_JBNHFS010000009.1, read on the forward strand.
TCGTAGGTGCCGTTGATGTGGCCTACCGTGCCCTCAACCTCCTCCCGCAGGAGCCGGTACTGTTCAACGCGTTCGCGGCTGGGGCTGGCCACCTGGATCAGCGTGGCATCACCAACGGACAGCTTGCCGTCGGCCAGGAGTTCCTCGAACGCCTTCAGCCGGTGCCGGATGCCTTTGGTGTAGTCGAGGCGGTCCACTCCGAGCAGGATGGTTTTCGGGTTGCCGAGGTCCTGGCGGATCTGGCGCGCGCGCTCAATGATCTCGGGCTTTTGGGCCAGCTCCATGATTTGCTGGACGTCGATGGAAATGGGGAACGCCTGGGCGCGGGCGATGTGGGTAATTTCCCCGTTCTGGCCCTTAACGTGTACCTGCTGCTGCTTGACACTGGCGCCCAGGAAGCGCCGGGCGGAGCGCATGAAGTTTCCGGCGTCGCTGGGCCGCTGGAAGCCCACCAGGTCCGCGCCGAGGAGGCCGTCGATGATGGCCTGGCGCCAGGGCAGCTGGGCGAAGATCTCCGGCGGGGGGAACGGGATGTGGTTGAAGAAGCCGATCCGGAGGTCCGGCCGCGCCTCCCGAAGCATCCGTGGCACCAGCTGCAGCTGGTAGTCCTGGATCCACACAGTGGCGCCATCGTCAGCATGGCGTACGACGGCGTCGGCGAACCTTCTGTTGACCGTGCGGTAGGCATCCCACCACGTCCGGTGGAATTCCGGCGGGGCGATGACGTCATGGTAGAGCGGCCACAGTGTGGCGTTGGAGAAACCCTCGTAGTAGAGCTCTACGTCGTCAGCGCTCAGCTGGACCGGAACCAGGTCCATGCCGCCGTGGCTGAACGGTTCCACCGTCTCATCCGGGGCGCCGTGCCAGCCCACCCACGCGCCGTCGGTCTTGGTCATCATCGGCGCCAGTGCCGTCACCAGGCCGCCGGGGGACCGGCGCCACCCGGAGCCGTCGTCGCCGCTTTCGCCCGGGGCGCAGCGGTCGACGGGCAGCCTGTTCGAGACCACCATGAAGTCATACTTTGTTTTCCCGCTGCGGCCGGAGCCGGCGGCGCCGGACCCGGCTGCGGTGGCAGGTTTTTCCTGGACGGGTGTTTGCATTGCGGCCCCCTGGGGTTGCTTGTGCCTCTCAGCCCACCCTAACGGGACGGAATCTTCCATGCTATTCGTCCGTTGGTCAATCCGGCAGAATACTTGAAAAGGCAAGCTCTCAGCTTTCTCCCCTAAAATAATGGGGTTGCCACGAATTGGTCCCCCTCGTCAATCGACCCAAGGAACACATGAGCCCCGCAAACGAAGTACGTAAGTCCAAAGCTGAGCGAACCGCGGAGGCCCGCGAGAAAGCGCGGCTGATCCGTGAAGCCCAGCTGAAAAAGGACAAGCGCAACAAGCTGCTGATCGGGTGGGGAATTGTGGTGGCCGTTGTGGCCATCCTGGCGGTGATCGCGCTGGTGGTGACGACGGGCATCCGGCAGAACACGCCCATCGCAGACCAGGGCCCGGTGCCTGCCAGCGCCAACGTCAACGGTGGTGTGACCCTCTTGGCCAACACCGAAGTCAAGAAGACAGACACGGCGACGGTGGACATGGCCAACCTGCCGGCCAAGCCGGATGCGCAGCCCAGCCCGGTGGTGGCACCTGGCGCCGAGGCCGAGGCCGGCCAGCCCGTGAAGGTGATTGCCTACATCGACTTCATCTGCCCGGTCTGCCTGCGGTTTGAAAACACCTACAACGAAGCCCTCACCACGCTCCGTAATGAAGGCAAGATCAGCATGGAGTACCGTCCGCTGGGCTTCCTGGACCGCCAGTCCAGCACCAACTACTCCTCACGCGCCGCCAACGCTGCCGCCTGCGTAGCCGACAAGGCGCCGGAAAAGTACGCCGAATATGTGGACGTTCTTTTTGCCAACCAGCCTGCCGAAGGCGGAGCCGGACTCTCTGACGACAAGCTGAAGTCCCTTGCCAGTGACATCGGTGCGGACATCAACAGCTGCGTGGACGACAAGACCTTCCGCCCCTACGTGAAGTACTCCACCGAGCTGGCAGCGAACACGGGTATCACCGGTACGCCTACCGTCTTCATTGACGGCAAGCAGTGGGACGGCGCAACCGACCTGAACGCTGAGATCCAGGCGGCCATCGACGCCAAGGCCTAACGGTCTCCGCCGAACATGAGGGGCCCGCCTCCGGAACGCTTCCGGAGGCGGGCTTTTCCGTTGCCCGCTTCTTCCGTGCCGGAACTGAGGCGGCGTTTTTACCACCGGGAAGACTTGGGCTAACCTTATCTAGCGCCGTTCAGGCGCTCGCCCGCAAGGGCAATGCCTCCTTAGCTCAGTTGGCCAGAGCACCGCTCTTGTAAAGCGGGGGTCGTCGGTTCGAATCCGACAGGGGGCTCAGAGCGGCAGTCCATCCTGAGGGACGTTTCACGCCTGCGTCGGCGGGATGTTGTGGTTCAGGCGCAGGAGATTCTGCGGATCATAGCGGTTCTTGAGTGCCACGAGGCGTTGGTACTTATCCTGGCCGTAGGCACTCCGCGCGGCGTCCGCCTCCTTGATGCCCAGCTCCGCCCCCAGGAAGTTGACGTATTCCCCCTGCTCAGCGAACGGCCGCATCAGGGCGTAGGCCTTGCGGGCGAAGGCGGTCAGCCGCTCGTCCTCGGCGGCCTCACGCCAGAACCCGTAAACGTTCAGCCAGTAACGCGCCGACCGGTTCGGAAACGCTGTTGCCTCCTCCGGGACCCGCCCGAACGCGCCCTCCAGGTGGTGGATGTCGATACCGGTTCCCTGCCACGCCAGCTCGGAGGCGAAACCCACCACGACGTCGGCCACCTCCTCGTCCAGCCGCGAAAACGAAACGTTCTTCCAGTAGCCGCGTGAGCCCTTGGGGAACACCGCGTCCATGGCGCTCTGCCAGTCCAGCCACGACGTGGGCCCCACTTCCTCCTCGTCAGGCGGGGCATCGGCCCGGAGCTGGTCAACGAGGTTGAGGCCGGCCTGGTGGTCGTCGCCGGCCCAGGCGAATCCAAGAATCATCCAGGGCTCGTCGCCCATGCCGAAATCGGGCGGAAAGACCAGGAAGGAGATGATCGGGTTCATCTCATCGGGCAGGTCCCGGGTCCAGGCATCGAAGGCCAGCAGGGCGTGCTTCCAGTGCTGTCGCCGGTAGAAGAGGTTGCCGCCCAAGGGTGCCGCCGGCAGGGGATGGGCGCGGAAAGTGAAAGAGGATACGACGCCGAAGTTTCCGCCACCGCCGCGCAGCCCCCAGAACAGTTCCGCGTTCTCGTCCGCGCTGGCGTGCAGGTGTTCGCCTGCGGCGGTGACGATGTCCGCGGCTTCGAGGTTGTCCAGGCTCAGGCCTCCGGTTCGGGTCAGCCAGCCCACCCCGCCGCCAAGGGTGAGTCCTGCCACCCCTGTTCCACTGATGACCCCCAGCGGAACAGCCAGCCCCTGTGCGGCCGTTGCCCGGTCCACATCAGCCAGGGTAGCTCCCGGCTCAACGGTGGCGAGCCGTCGTTCAGAGTCCACCTGGACAGCCCGGAGTGATCCCAAGTCCAGCACCAGGCCGCCGTCAACAGTTCCGTGGCCGGCAATGTTGTGCCCTCCGCCGCGGACCGCCAGCGCCAGCCCGCTGCGCCGCGCAGTATCCAGAACAACGTCAATGTCCGAGACTGCCCCAGCCTTTGCGATGGCTCGTGGGCGGAGATCGACCATGCCGTTCCATACGGCCCGGGCTTCCTCGTACAGCGGATCCTGTGGCTCGATTAAGGGTCCCTGCAGCCGCACTCGCAACTCATGCAGTGACTGCTGGACGTCACGTTCCGGATCGTGGTGATGAACTGTGGCCATCGCTGATGCTTCCGGGTCAAAGGGCGAAAACTACTCACAGGGGATCCCGATGCCCGGAGTTTAGGAGCAGTTCCGCGGGCCGGTCAATAGCCTCTTCTTTCGGCCGCGGCCGTCCCGAATCCAAGGCCGCATCCGCTTTCAACAGGAGAACAGGATTAATGTCCGCGAGACAGGGACGAAACGCGGCCACAACATTGGCTGCGTACGGTCGGGGGCATGACAGCTAACTTTCCAGCCCGTATCCAGGCCTGGTTCGCGGATACCTTTTACTGCGACACTCCCGGCCAAGCTGCAGATGCCATGGCAGATGCGACGCGGTGGGGCTGGCTTCCGGCTCTCAGCGGCGTGGCTGTCGGAGCAGACCAAGCGCGGGAAAAGCACCTGATATCTGCGGCGGAACCGGGCAGTATGTCTGGTTGAGCACACTTTTGCGCTCGTGAGGGCATAATGACCTAAACTGCTTCACTGAGGTGCCTGAAATGGCGCTGTGCAGCAACGAAAGTGAACATGCAATGGCTACCGATTACGATGCTCCACGCAAGCAAGAAGAAGAGTCTCCCGCCGACTCCCTGGAGGCCCTGCAAGCCTCCCGTGGCGGCAACGCGCAGACGGCAGTGATCGACCTCGATGAAAATGACACGGCCGAGGGTATCGACCTGCCCGGCGCCGACCTTTCCAACGAGGAACTGACAGTCATCGTTGTTCCGGAGCAGTCAGATGAGTTCACTTGCTCCTCCTGCTTCCTGGTCCGCCACCGGTCCCAGGTGGCCCGCGAAAAGAACGGCATGAAGTACTGCCGCGATTGCGAAGGCTGAAATTCCATACGAAGAACAGCGCCGGACACTCCATTGGGCGTCCGGCGCTGTTTCGTCTTTCCGGCACCGTTATCCGGCATAACGGCCGGGTCCAGAAACGGCACCGGAACGGTTAAGGACGGCGGCAAAAAGGCCCCGGATTTACTGCCGCGTGATGCGGATCCTGGCTTCCTCACGGTTGCGCGCCGAAGCGGCCACAACCCTCGTTTCGGCAGTCCTGCGCTCCTACTCTTGAGCTATCCAACCGCTCCACCAAACATGGATGGCACCACAATGAAAAAGCTCCTCATCTGGCTCACGGCGCTCTTAATGGCTGTCGGGCTGGGAATTCTGGTTCCGGGGCCCGCCTCGGCAACCACATCGTATTGCGGTCTCCAATGGGGTTCGAAGGCGAAAGCCGTTGAAACCATGAGCGCCGCCGCCGTCACCAACATCCGGACCGGGCAGCACTACTGCTTCGACCGGATGGTGATTGACCTTAAAGGTGATGTTGCCGGCTACAAAGCCCGCTACGTCCACACCGTGACACAGGACGGTTCCGGAAATCCGGTTCCTCTCCGGGGGCAGGCGTTCCTCCAGGTCACGGTGACCGCCCCGTCCTACGACGACAACGGCAATGCCACGTACAGCCCGGCCAACCAGGCCGAACTGACCAACGTCAACGGCTACCAGACCTTCCGTCAACTCGCCTGGGCGGGCAGCTTTGAAGGTTACACAACCATCGGTCTGGGCGTCCGCGCCCGGCTGCCCTACCGTGTGTTCACGCTCGATGGCCCGGGATCCGGCTCACGGCTGATTGTGGACGTGGCGCACTTCTGGTGACACCACCCAAAAGGTGCCGCATCCCCAACGATCGGGGGTGCGGCACCTTTTGTGTGCGCTGCTGTTAGGGGCTACTCCGGGACAACCAGGGCCGGAGTATCCCGCTTAAGGGTTTCGCCGCGGAAGAAGCCTGGGTGCAGCCGGGCCATGATGAGCATGAACACCGCACCCAGGGCCAGGATGCCTACCCCAAGGACAAAGACCAGCCCCACGCCGAAGACCTCAGAGCCGCTGCCGAACTCAGGCGCCCAGCTGTCCACGGCCGTCTGTAAGAACACTACGAACAGGCCCACCCCGCCCAGCACCGGGCACAGGAGCCGCAGGACGAAGTTGCGGGCGCTGGTGAAGACGCTGTGCCGGAAGTACCAGGCGCAAGCCAGGGCAGTCAGGCCGTAGTAGAAGCAGATCATCAGGCCCAGGGCCAGGATGGTGTCATTGAGGACGTTTTCGCTGACCACGTGCATCACGGCGTAGAATCCCGCCGACATAACGCCCGCCGCGACGGTGGCGAAGCCCGGTGTTGCAAACTTCGTGCTGATCCGGCTGAACGGCTTCGGCAGGGCACCGTAGTGGCCCATGGCCAGCAGGCTGCGCGAGGGCGACATAAACGTGGACTGCAGGGAGGCAGCGGAACTTGAGAGGACTGCAAGGGACATCAGGATGGCGAACGGGCCCATGATGGGCGAGGCCAGGGCTGTGAAGATGTTCTCGTGGATTTCCGTGTTGTTCAGGCCGTTGCCGGTGTCTCCGACGCCGGCGAACATCATGGTGGCGATGCTGACCAGCAGGTAGATGGCCAGGACGATGACGGCGGTGAGGGTGCCGGCCAGGCCGGAGGTCTTCTTGCCGTTAGCCGTTTCCTCGTTCACGGTGAGGCAGACGTCCCAGCCCCAGTACACGAAGATGGAGAGCGAGATGCCGGCAGCGATCTGGCCGAAGGTTTCAATCTTGGTGACATCGAACCACTCCCAGCTGAAGGGGATGGCCGTTTCGGAGCTGGACCAGTTGGCGAACGCCATGGTCACGAACAGGCCAAGGACCAGCAGCTGGAACCCCACGAGGCCGTACTGCACCAGCTTGGTGGTGTGCATCCCGCGGTAGCTGACCCAGACCGCCAGGGCCACGAACACAAAGCAGGTCAGCACGTTCAAGGCTTTGTTGGCCGCCAGGTCGGCCAGTCCGGGCTGGCCGGTGAGCTGCGAGAGGAACAGGTAGAAGAAGTCGACGGCGACGCCGGCCAGGTTGGACAGGACGATGATGTTGGCCGCAAGGAGCCCCCAACCGCCCATCCAGCCCACCCAGGGGCCAAAAGCCTTGGTCACCCAGGTGAAGGTGGTGCCACTGTCCGGGGAGTCGGCGTTGAGCTCCCGGTAGGCCAGCGATACCAGGATCATGGGGATGAACCCGATGAGGAAGATGACCGGCAGCTGGAGCCCGGCCTCGTTGACGGTGGGGCCCAGCGCACTGGTGAGCGTGTAGGCGGGGGCGATGGTGGAAATGCCGAGAACGACGACGGCGAGGAGTCCCAGCTGCCCGCCCTTCAGGCCCTTCGGGGTGATCCCGTGGGCAGTACCGGGAGCATGCCCGCCTGCGGCGGTTGTCCCGGTGCGGATGGTTTCTGTCATGACACCACTTTCTGGGAGGCAGCAGGCTGCTGCTGGGTGATGCAGTGGATACCCCCGCCGCGGGCGAACAGCTCGCGTGCGTCAATGGCGACGATACGCCGTCCGGGGTAGGCCTCGGCCAGGATCTGCAGGGCCTTGTCGTCCTGGGGGTCGTTGAAGCTGCAGGCAATCACTCCGCCGTTGACCACCACGTGGTTGATGTAGCTGTAGTCCACGAAGCCTTCCTCATCCCGGAGTGTTTCGGGGGCGGGGACTTCGATGATGTTCCACGTCCGGCCGGCCGCGTCCGTGGTGCCGCGCAGGAAGTCGATGACTTCCCGGCATACCTCGAAGTCCGGATGTTCGGGATTCCTCTGGGAATGGACCAGCAGAGTGCCGGGCGAGGGGATGGCCGCCACGATGTCCACGTGGCCGCGGGTGCCGAAGCGCTCGGAATCCCGGGTCAGGCCGCGGGGCAGCCACACCACATGGGTGGCGCCGATGGTGCGGGCCAGTTCCAGCTCGACGTCGGCCCGGCTGAGGCCGGGATTGCGTCCGGGATCCAGCTGTACTGTTTCCGTCACCAGGACCGTTCCCTGGCCATCGACCTGGATGCCGCCGCCCTCGTTGACCAGCGCCGACACGATGTGGTGTGCCCCGGAGCGGCCAGCCACCTCGCCGGCGACCAGGGCGTCTTTGTCCCACTGCGCCCAGTCCTGTGCGCCCCAGCCGTTGAACACCCAGTCCACGGCGCCAAGGTTTCCCGCGCCGTCCAGGACAAAAGTGGGGCCGATGTCGCGCATCCACGCATCATTCAGCGGGGCTGCAAGTACCTCAACCTCAGGGTGGAGATAGGCGGCGGCCGTTTCGACGTCGTCGGGATCCACCACCATGGTGACGGGCTGGAATTCGACGGCGGCGTTCGCCACTGCAGCCCAGGTGGACCTTGCTGCGTGGGCAGCCTCAGTGGACTCGCCAAGGGTGTAGCCGCCGGCGGGAAACGCCATCCAGAGCCGCTCCTGCGGCGCTGTTTCGGCGGGCATTTGCCACTGTCCGGCCTGCGCCGGGACAGCCGCGTCCTGCTGTGCCGCGGGGGCGGTCACGAGCACACCTCCGCGAACCCGCGCTCGCCGCCGATGGATTCATTCGGGCGGACGGGCTCGGTGAGGCGGCCGTAGGTGTCCGGACGGCGTGTTGCCAGGAAGGGGAACAGGGTCAGCCAGTCCTTCCTCTGGTCCAGGTCCAGGTCGGCCACGAGGACGGCGGACGCGTCACGGGGTGCCTGGGCGAGGATCCGGCCGTAGGGGTCGGAGATGAAGGATGAACCGTAGAAGTTCAGGGTGCCTTCACTGCCCCAGCGGTTGGGCGCGATCATAAACAGCCCGTTGGCGATGCCGTTTCCTACGATCACCTGCTGCCAGAGCGGCTGGGTGTCAAAATCGGGGTGGTCCGGTTCGGAGCCGATGGCCGTGGGGTAGACCAGGATTTCAGCACCGCCCAGCGAGTACAGCCGGGCCACCTCAGGAAACCATTCGTCCCAGCAGGTGGGCATGCCCAGCCGGGCGCCTTCGAGTTCGGCAGGGGCGTGCACTTCGTAGGCGTCAGCCGCTGCCGGGCCCTTCCGGAAGAACTTGTCCTCGTAGTACCCGGCGGTGACGGGGATGTGGAGCTTGTGGGTCCGCGCCAGGAGTTCGCCCTCCGGCGAGACCAGGATGGCCGTGTTCAGGCCCAGCCCGTCGTCCTGTCCGTCCGGGTCTTCTGCCCGCTGGTACAGGGACGCGTGGACCGATACCCCGTGACGGCGGGCGGCGTCTGCGGCGAAGCGGAAGGTAGGCCCCGTCAGCAGGTCTTCGGCGATGTCCGAGGGCCGGGTACGGTGTGTCCCCTCTGCCGGATCGTTGTGCGGCCGCGTGTCCGCCGGATAGCGCGACAGCGTGAGCTCCGGGAGGAAAACCACAGAGGCTCCCAGTGCAGCGGCCCGGCTGATGCCCTCGTTGAGTTCGGCCTCGACAGCGGCGCTGTCAGCTTGCCACCGGTGCTGGACCACGCCAACGCGCAGGGCCTTCCGGCTGGACGGCGATGTCCGTGCCAGGGAAGCGGGTGCGTCGAGGCAGGAAATTTCAATCATGTTTGCTACTCCAGTGAGACGACGGTCACTAAATGAATGACGTTCATTTAGTATGCGGTCCCATCGCCCCGGATGCAAGGGGAGATATGAATCGCGTTCGTTTATGTCGGGAAAAAGGAATTAGTAAGCTCACTGAGAAATTTCCCGGAGGTACCGTCCTCTGCCCGGTGCCGGGCTGGTAGCGTCGGGATTACTGGACCAATCGAGGAGGACGCATGAAAGCTTCACCGACACTGACCAACAACCTGCAGGCTGTGCTGACGGACCTGATCGAGCTGCACCTCCAGGGCAAGCAGGCCCACTGGAACATCGTGGGAACCAACTTCCGCGACCTGCACCTGCAGCTGGACGAGATCATCGACGCCGCCCGCCAGTTTGCCGACGATACCGCCGAGCGGATGCGCGCGCTGCATGCCCTCCCGGATGGACGCAGCTCCACCGTGGCGGAGTCCACCAGTCTCGCTCCGTTTCCTGCGGGCCTGATTAGCACCAAGGATGCCATCGAGCGGATTGTCGCAGCCCTGGAAGCTGCCGTAGGCACCATGCGGAAGGTCCATGATGAAGTAGACGAGGAAGACCCTACGTCGGCTGACCTGCTCCACGAGTTCATCGCCAAGTTCGAGCAGTTCGCCTGGATGGTGAACGCCGAAACCATGAAGCCGACGGCGAGCGTCACGGCACCTGACGCTTAGCCAGCGGGGCACCACGCACGGCCTTCAGCGCCCGGCCCGGACACGAAGTCCGGAGCCGGGCGCTGTTTTTATGCCTGCCCGCGCGAGCCCGTTATGCAGCCTGCGCCCCTACTGTGCCTTGGGCACCTTCCGGAGCACGACGGCGGCCAGGACTGCCGCCGTCGCCATCAGCACCAGCCCGATCGCCGCGGTGACGTGCACGCCGGAGTCGAAAGCGGAGCCGGCGGCATGGCGGACGGCGTCCGCCAAGGGTGCCGGCAACCCGGCTGCAAGTTCCATGGCGCCGGCCAGGGTTTCGCTGGCATGCGCGCTGCCCTGGCCGGCGGCTTCAACCGCTCCGGGAGGAAGCTGCAGGTTCTGCTGGTAGGAGGCGGTCAGGATGGAGCCCAGGACGGCAGTTCCCAGCAGTGCGCCCACCTCATAGCCTGTCTCCGAGATCGCCGAGGCTGCCCCCGATTTTTCCGCCGGGACGCTGCCAAGGATGAGGTCATTGGAGATGGTTTCGGCCGTTCCCACGCCCAGGGCCAGGACCAGCAGGGCAGCGAGCAGCAGTGCCGGCCCGTCGGCATGGCTGCCGAACGTCACCATGCTGTAGCCTGCGGCGCTCATGGCCAGGCCGGTGCCCACTACGAAACCCGGCCGGACCTTCCGCACCACCGGCACCACCGCAAGGCCCGCCACGACGGTTGCCACCAGCGCCGGAATCATTGCCATTCCCGCAGCGGAAGGGGACATGCCCTCAAGGAGCTGTAGGTGCTGGGCCAGGAAGAGGATGAAGCCGTTGAAGGAGAACAGGGCCAGGACGTTTGCCGTGATGGCCATGCTGAACACCCGGTTGCGGAACAAGGACATGTCCAGCAGCGGGCTCTTGAGCCGCTGTTGCCGCCGGACAAAAGTGGCACCCATTGCCAGGCCGAAGGCCAGGCTGCCCAGGGCCAGCGGTCCGGCACCTTCGGTGGCGAATTCCTTGATGCCGTAGACCACCGGAACCATGGTGAGCAGCGAGAGCAGGATGCTCGGCGCATCCACCCGCCCAGGTGTTGGGTCCTTGGACTCGGGGATGAATGCGGGTCCGAAGGCCAGCAGGGGCAGCATGATGGGCACGGCCACCAGGAGTATCGCTCCCCACCAGAACTGCTCAACGAGCCACCCGCCAAATATTGGGCCCAGGGCGGCGCCGCCGGAAAACCCTGCAGCCCAGATGGCAATGGCCAGCCGCCGGCGGTTGGGATCGACGAAAATGTTGCGGATCAGGGAAAGTGTGGAGGGCATCAGCATGGCGCCGAAGAAACCCAGGGCCGCGCGTCCGGCAATCAGCCAGCCGGCGCTGGGAGCGAAGGCCGTTACTGCTGATACGGCTGCAAAGCCGATGCTGCCGATGATCAGGAGCCGCCGGCGTCCAATCCGGTCGCCCAGGCTCCCCATGGCCACGAGCAATCCAGCCAGCACCAGCGGATAGGCATCCACAATCCACAGCAGCTCCACTCCCGAGGTTCCCAGCGTGCGCGCAATTGCCGGCAGCGCAAACGTCAGGGCGGTATTGTCCACTGCCACGAGGAGGACAGGGAACATCAGCAGCCCGAGCGCAAGCCAGTCGCGCCACGTGCCCCTGGTGGGATCCGGGGCCGTCGGGGCAGTGCGGGTGAGTGCTTGCTGGGAGGCGGTGGACGGTGTCATGGAATAACTATACCGTCCAGACGGTATAGTTAAGAAATCCACTACCCGCGATGCATGATGGGAGGCATGCCCCGAAAACCCGTAGCGCGAGATGCAGTCCTCGATGCCTTTGAAGAACTCCTGATCGACGTGGGGGAGAGGGCCGCCACGCTGGATGCGGTGGCAAAGCGGGCCGGCGTCTCCAAGGGCGGCCTGCTGTACCACTTCCCCAACAAGGAAGCGCTGATCACTGCCACCCTGGAGCGGTTGGACCGCTTGGCAGGAGATGACCTCGCAGCCATGGCCGCCGCGCCCGAGGGGGCCGCGGCCTACTTCATCCGGTCCTCCCTCTGGTCCGATACCCCCATGGACCGTTCTTTTGTCGCCGTGACGCGACTCGCCGAGGTGGCCCACGAGGATGCCCGCCGCCGCTTCGCAGTCATCCAGCAGCAATGGCTGGACCTGATCGGCAAGGACGTGGGCGCTGCGATGGCAAAGGCCGTCCTGTATATGGGGGACGGGTTGTACTTCAACGCCATGTGGGAAAGCGGGCCGTCCGGAAACGCCGGCGACAGGCAGGCCGAGGTCGACGAACTCCTGGCCGCCGTCGAGAGGCTCAGGGGCTAGCCGGTATTTGCTCCTGAGCCCGCGGCATAGGAGAATTACTGCATGTGTGGGCCGTCGCCGGCCACCAGGAAAACCCAAATGAATAGCCTTTGATCTGCGGCGGGAGAGTTCTGCCAGAAGGTACAAGCAGGCGCCGTAGGAGCAATACCTCCCCAGGAATCTCACAGGCCCATGTACCGCCGCGGCGAGGCAACTCTGGAAAGTAGCAGGCCGTCCGCCTGGCATCCGGTTCCCCGGATACCTGGACTGCTGTGCTCACCGACGGTGCAAGCGGGGCCAGCGGATGCAGGCAACGCGGAAACTCTCAGGTCCAATACAGAGCGGGGAGGAACCCGAATCGATGCGGCGTACCCTGATGCCGCCTTAGCTATGGAGTTCCCCGTGACTGTATCTCCGGCCCCCGCCTCTCCGGCTATTGCCGCCCCCGCTGCTGCCACCTTCGTTGACCGGCACATCGGCGCACGCCGGGAGGCCGACGTCGACACCATGCTCAAGGCCGTGGGCTACGACACCGTGGACGCGCTGGTGGATACCGCGGTCCCCAAGGACATCCGCCAGGACTCCGCGCTGGAACTGAAGGGCGCACTGAGCGAGGTGGAGGCGCTCGCCGAACTGCGCACTCTGGCAGCCAAGAACAAGACCGCCGTGCAGATGATCGGCCAGGGCTACTACGACACCGTCACGCCGCCGGTGATCCGCCGCAACATCCTCGAAGGCCCGGCCTGGTACACCGCGTACACGCCCTATCAGCCCGAGATTTCCCAGGGCCGGCTCGAAGCGCTGCTGAACTTCCAGACCATGGTCCAGGACCTGGTGGGACTGCCCATCGCCAACGCCTCCCTGCTGGATGAAGCCACCGCCGTGGCCGAGGCCGTGCTGATGATGCGCCGCGCGAACAAAAACAAAGAGGTGCGGGACGGCAAGACTGTGCTGGACGCCGACTGCCTGCCGCAGACCATCGCCATCGTGAAGGGCCGCGCCGAGGCACTCGGCTTCGAGGTTGAGGTGGCGGACCTCTCCACGGGATTGCCCGACGGCCCCATCAACGGCGTGGTCCTGCACCAGCCCGGGGCTTCCGGCCGGGTGTTTGACCACAGCGCCGTGATCGCCGACGCTAAGCAGCGCGGCGCCCTCGTGACCGTCGCGGCCGACCTGCTCGCGCTGACCCTCATCACGCCCCCCGGTGAGCAGGGCGCGGACATCGCCGTCGGCTCGGCACAGCGCTTCGGTGTCCCGCTGTTCTACGGCGGCCCGCACGCCGCCTACATGGCAGTCCAGAAAGGCCTTGAACGCTCCATGCCCGGACGGCTGGTGGGCGTCTCGAAGGACTCCGCGGGAACTCCTGCCTACCGCCTGGCCCTGCAGACCCGCGAGCAGCACATCCGCCGCGAGAAGGCCACCTCGAACATCTGCACCGCGCAGGCCCTGCTGGCCATCGTGGCCTCAATGTACGCCGTCTATCACGGACCCCAGGGGCTGAAGGCGATTGCGCAGTCCGCCCACGCCCACGCCAGGACCCTTGCCGCTTCGCTCAAGGCCGCCGGCCTGGAGGTAGTGCACACCAGCTTCTTCGACACTGTCACGGTCTCCGTTCCCGGCAAGGCCGCGGGCATCATCGCCGCAGCAGAGGCCAGGGGAATCAACCTGCGCAGCATCGACGCGCACACGGTGGGCTTCTCCACCGATGAAACGACAACCGCGGACATTGTCGACGGCGTCCTGGCCGCCTTTGGTGCCGGGCTGGCTGAGGTGGCGGATGGGTTCGGCCTGGATGCCGCCGTCGAACGCTCCTCCGACTTCCTGCAGCACCCCGTGTTCAACACCTACCGTTCGGAGACCCAGCTCCTCCGTTACATCCGCAAGCTCAGCGACCGGGACCTGGCGCTGGACCGCACCATGATCCCGTTGGGCTCCTGCACCATGAAGCTGAACGCCACAGCCGAGATGGAAGCCATCTCCTGGCCCGAGTTCGCCTCCATCCACCCGTTCGCCCCGGACTCGCAGACCGAAGGCTGGCGCGAACTGATCGCGGACCTCGAAGCGCAGCTCACGGAGATCACCGGCTACGACCAGGTGTCCATCCAGCCCAACGCCGGTTCCCAGGGCGAGCTCGCCGGCTTGCTGGCGATCCGCGGCTACCACCACTCGCGCGGGGACCAGCAGCGCAACGTCTGCCTGATCCCGGCGTCGGCGCACGGCACCAACGCCGCTTCCGCTGTCCTCGCGGGCATGAAGGTGGTTGTGGTGGCCACCGCCGCCGACGGTACCATCGACCACGCCGACCTGTACGCCAAGATCGAGGCCAACAAGGACGCCCTGTCCTGCATCATGATCACCTACCCGTCAACGCACGGCGTGTATGACGCCGACGTGCGCGAAGTCTGCGACGCCATCCACGCTGCCGGCGGCCAGGTCTACATTGACGGCGCAAACCTCAACGCCCTCGTCGGTTTGGCGCAGCCGGGCAAGTTCGGTGGCGACGTCTCGCACCTGAACCTGCACAAGACATTCTGCATCCCGCACGGCGGCGGCGGACCCGGCGTCGGCCCTGTCGCTGCGAAGGCGCACCTGGCGCCCTTTATGCCCGGCAACGCGGCCACCTGGACCGAAGGCAACGACGTCCCCATCTCCGCCTCCAAGTACGGTTCCGCCGGCGTGCTCCCCATCTCCTGGGCGTACGTGAAGCTGATGGGCGGACATGGTTTGACCGAGGCCACCAAGTCCGCCTTGCTCGCCGCCAACTACATCGCTGCCCGCCTGAACGACTTCTTCCCGGTCCTGTACACCGGTGAAGGCGGCCTGGTGGCCCACGAGTGCATCCTGGACCTGCGTGAGCTCACGGCCAAGACCGGCGTCACAGCTGAGGATGTGGCCAAGCGCCTCATCGACTACGGCTTCCACGCCCCCACCCTGGCGTTCCCCGTTGCGGGCACCCTGATGGTGGAGCCCACGGAATCCGAGGACCTCGGCGAGATCGACCGCTTCATCGAGGCCATGATCTCCATCCGCGGTGAAATCGACCAGGTGGCCCAGGGCGACTTCTCCGTTGCTGACAGCCCGCTGCGCAACGCTCCCCACACCGCCGCGGCTGCCATCAGCAGTGACTGGGACCGCGCCTACCCGCGTGAGCAGGCCGTGTTCCCGGTGAAGGCACTGAAGCAGGACAAGTACTTCCCGCCGGTGGGCCGCATCGACGGCGCGGCCGGCGACCGGAACCTGATCTGCTCCTGCCCGCCGCTTTCCGAGTTCGAGAACTAAGGTCCGCGCCATGACTGAGAAGTACACCGCACTCTACGACGAGCACAAGAAACTGGGGGCGTCCTTCACCGACTTCGGCGGCTGGCAGATGCCCCTGAAGTACAGCTCCGAGCTGGCCGAGCACCATGCGGTGCGTAACGCCGCCGGCCTGTTTGACCTCTCCCACATGGGTGAAGTCTGGGTTACCGGGCCGGATGCCGCCGCATTTCTGGACTACGCCCTGGTGGGAAAGATGTCCGCCATGCCCGTGGGAAAGGCAAAGTACTCGCTGATCTGTGATGAGGACGGCGGCATCATCGACGACCTCATTACCTACCGCCGCCCTGCAGGTGAGGGCACCTCGGAAGGCGGCAGCGATGTTTTCCTGGTGGTCCCCAACGCAGGTAACGCCGGGGTTGTTGCTGCTGCCCTTGCCCAGCGGGCCGCCGGATTCGACGTCACCGTCGACGACGCTTCCGCCGCCACCTCCCTGATCGCCGTCCAGGGCCCCAAGGCGCAGGAGCTGCTGCTGCGCCTGGTCCCGGCCGCGCAGCACGACCTGGTGACGGAGCTGAAGTACTACGCCGCTGTGGTGGTTCCCATCCTAGTGGGCGGCGCCGGACTGGACCTCCTGCTCGCCCGCACGGGCTACACCGGCGAGGACGGGTTTGAAATCTTTGTGGCCAACGACGACGCCGCTGGCCTTTGGCAGGCACTCGTCGCCATCGCTGACGAAGGGGAGCTGACTCCCGCCGGCCTCGCCTCCCGCGATTCGCTCAGGCTTGAAGCAGGCATGCCGCTGTACGGCAACGAACTGTCCCTGCAGGGCGACCCCTTTGCCACAGGCCTGGGACCTGTCGTCGCGCTCTCCAAGGAAGGCGACTTCGTGGGCAAGGCCGCGCTGGCAGCCAAAAAGGAGGCCGGCGCGGGCAGCACGTCCGGCCGCAGGCTCGTAGGCCTCAAGGGCCTGGGACGCCGCGCCGGCCGTGCACATTACCCGGTCCTCAAGGACGGCAATATCGTTGGCGAAGTCACCTCCGGTCAGCCCAGCCCCACCCTGGGATACCCGATCGCCATGGCATACGTCGACGTCGGATTCACCGAAGTCGGCACACCACTGGAGGTTGATCTGCGCGGCAAGGCAGAGCCGTTCGAAGTAGTTGATCTCCCGTTCTATAAACGCGCCAGATAGGGCTTGGTGGCTGGCGTAAGGCCCGTCGGGTCTGAACTCCTCTGCATGCTCGGGCGCGAAGACGCCCGCTGGGCGGACGTGACGCTCCCTTAGACGCATGCTGCCGGAGTCCGGTTACCCACCACGCAACCCACGCACACTCTTAGTGAGGAATACCCGTAATGGCTGTTGGAGTCTTTGACCTTTTCTCTATTGGGATCGGGCCTTCTTCCTCGCACACTGTGGGGCCGATGCGGGCTGCTGCTGTGTTCGCGGAGGAGCTGAAATCCTTCGGTGCCCTGGACCGTGTGGCCTCGCTTCGGGTGGATCTGTATGGGTCGCTCGCGGCGACGGGACACGGTCACGGGACCATGACGGCGATCCTGCTGGGGCTGGAGGGGTTTCATCCGGAGTTGATCCTGCCGGAGGAGGTGGAGGAACGCCTGGCGGCTATCGCCGAGACTGGAATTCTCCAGCTGGCGGGCGCTGTGCCGTTGCCGTATGGGGTGAAGGACATGGTGCTGCGGCCGCTGACCATCCTGCCGCGGCACACCAACGGGATGACGTTCACCGTCTTTGATGCCGAGGACGAGATCCTCCACACTGCCACGTTCTTCTCCGTGGGCGGCGGGTTCATTGTGCGTGAGGGTGAGGAGGACGCGGCCCAGCAGGAGCTGGAGGAATCCAAGAAGGAACTGCCGCTGCCGTTCCGGACCGCCGCCGAGCTGCTGGAGCACTGCCGGGAGACCGGGCTGGGCATCAGCGAGGTGATGCGGGTCAATGAGGAAGAGAGCCGCACTGCGGAGGAAATCCGGGCGGGCCTGCTGCATATCTACTCCGTTATGGAGGGCTGCGTTGCCACATCCCTTAAGCGTGAAGGCGTGCTGCCGGGCGGGCTGAAGGTCCGCCGCCGTGCCCCTGACTGGTACGAGCGGCTCCAGAAGGAAAGCTCCCGGCCTGACGGTGACGGCCAGGATGAGGACTTCCACGACCCGAAGTATTGGCAGGAGTGGGTTAACTTGATCGCCCTTGCCGTGAACGAGGAGAACGCCTCCGGCGGGCGGGTCGTCACCGCCCCGACGAACGGGGCTGCCGGGATCATCCCGGCGGTGCTGTACTACGCGCTGCACTTCGCGCCCGGCATGGAGAACGCCAGCCAGGAGGACCGCGAGGACGTGGTGGTGAAGTTCCTGCTCGCCGCCGCCGCCGTCGGGGTACTGTACAAGGAGCAGGCATCGATCTCGGGGGCCGAGGTGGGCTGCCAGGGCGAGGTCGGGTCGGCGTCGTCGATGGCTGCCGCGGGGCTGGCCGAGGTGATGGGCGGGACCCCTGCGCAGGTGGAAAACGCCGCCGAAATCGCGATGGAGCACAACCTGGGCCTGACCTGCGATCCCATCGGCGGGCTGGTCCAGGTGCCCTGCATCGAACGCAACGCGATCGCCGCTGCCAAGGCCATCAACGCCGCGAAAATGGCGCTCTGGGGCGACGGGTCCCACCGGGTCTCCCTGGACGAGGTCATCATCACCATGCGCGAGACCGGCAAGGACATGAGCTCCAAATACAAGGAAACGGCCATGGGCGGCCTCGCCGTCAACGTGGCCGTATGCTGACATCTCTGCCGCGTCGGCATAACGCGCGCCGTCAGTTATGGATGGCGGCCCACAAGTTCAGCGTGGCTGCGAACACCAGCCAGGTGATGTACGGCAGCAGGAGCAGGCCGGCGGCCCGGCTGATGGGGCCGACGGACAGGACCGTCACCGAGACGGCGGCGATGAGGGCGAGGATGATCACCAGCGCCAACCACAGTGCAGCTGTACCGATGGTTGGATAAAGACCGAAAAATACAGGGGTCCAGGCCAGGTTGAGGGCCAGCTGGATTGCATACGCAGTCAGGGCACGCCGGCCACCTGCTGCCTGCTTCCGCCAGACCAGCCAGGCTGCAGCCGCCATCGCCGTGTAGAGGATGGTCCAGACGGGACCGAAGACAAAGTTCGGCGGCGACCAGGGGGCCTTGTCCGCAGTGGTGTACCACCCGTCCACGTTGCCCGCGGTGGCCAGGGCACCCAGCCCGGCCACGAGGAAGGAAGCGGCAAGGAACACCACCAAGGCCACGATCTGCCTGCCAAGCCCCGGCCGCTCAACACTCTGATCCTGCTCGTGCCTCAAAGGTCCGGGATACGGCTGCATGCTTCAACCCTTGCCAGGACGCTTTCCCGAGTCAAGGCAGCGGGGCTTTGGCATCCCCGGCAGGGTCGGCAGCATGGCTTCGGTCCACCACGCTGGAAAGCCCCCACCCCGCCAGGCTTTAGACTTGAGGCTGCATGTCCGCACGCAGCCACGAGTACAGAACCGCGCACAACCCCTGATTGGACACGGCCCCCTTGCGAGAATTCACCGCACGTTTTGCCACAGCCGAGGAAATTGAAAACTGGGACAAGCACGTCACGGCCAACCCGAATGGCGGCAATATGCTGCAGTCCGCGGCATACGCGTCGGTAAAGAACGGCACTGGCTGGAAGGTCCGGTTCCTGGTGCTGGAAAGCTCCGGCACCGCCAGCTACAACCTGGTACTTGAAAAGAAGTTCCCGGTGCTGGGCCGGCTCTGGTACCTCATCAAGGGCCCTGACCTCGCTGACGCCGGAGACCTGAAGTCAGCCCTTCAAGCCTGCGCCGACTTCGCCCGCGCCAGCAAGCTCAGCGTCTTCACCATCAAGATCGAACCGGACATCGTGGACTCGGCCGATGCACAGGCCCACCTGGCTGAAGCCGGCCTGGTTAAGGCCCCCAACATCCAGTCCAACGACTCCACGGCCCTGTTGGACATCTCCGGCCCGGAGGAAGCCGTCTTCAAAGCCATTTCCTCCCGCGCACGCAATGCGATCCGCCGCGCAGAGCGGGAAGGCTGCCAGGTGCTCCGGAAAGAACACGGCCCGGAAACCTACCGGGCACTCTACGACCTGATGGCGGACACCGTCAGCGCCAAGGGTTCCATGCCCCTTCGCAGCTATGAGTACTACGCCGAGTTCTGGGACGAGTTTTGCAACCGCGGCCAGGGCAATTTCTTCTTCGTCTATGAGGACGGCAAACCCAGCGTGGGTGCGTTCGTGATCAACTACGGAGCCAAGGCCACCTACAAGGACGGCGGTTCCACCCAGAACCGCAAGCAGTACGGTGACTCGCACCTGGTCCAGTGGGCAGCCATCCGGCGCATGCAGGAACTGGGTTGCACCGAGTACGACTTCTGCGGCACGCCGCCCTCCGCCCGGATCAAAGACAAGAGCCACAACCTGTACGGCATGGGCATGTTCAAGACCAGCTTCACCAAAACGGTCACCGACTTCGTAGGGTGCCACGACTACGTCCTGGCTCCCCTCAAGCACCGTTTGTGGGTCAAAGGCGCCGAAAGGGTCTTCCGCCGAATCGAAACCGCCCGGACCGGCCAGCAGTTCTACTGACCTGTTACGCCCGGACCAGCCGCTGCACCGGCCGGCCGGCCCCCTGCCCGTCATTGCCCTGAGCCTGCCATTGCCAGGACGCACAACAGCGAATGAGGAAATCCCTTGAATCCAGTCACCACCGGCACCGATCTTGAATTTGCCCTCCTCACCGACGCAGACTTCGAGGCCTATGCCCTGAAGCACCCGCAAAACAGCTTTCTCCAGTCCGTTGACTTCGCGGCATTCCAGCGCGCCCGGGGCCAGCAGGTGGAGCTGTTCGGCGTACGCCGCAACGGCGAACTGGTGGCGGCCGGCAAACT
The DNA here is from genome assembly GCF_059090465.1 of Arthrobacter sp. MDT2-3. Classification (NCBI taxonomy): domain Bacteria; kingdom Bacillati; phylum Actinomycetota; class Actinomycetes; order Micrococcales; family Micrococcaceae; genus Arthrobacter; species Arthrobacter sp. MDT2-3. Next base: position 29,783 of record NZ_JBNHFS010000009.1, read on the forward strand.
GAACTACACCACCACCCGCCTGGGCTACACCGTGTGCGAATGCGCCAAGGGACCCCTGATGGACTACACGGATGCTGGCCTGGTGCGCGCCGTCGTCGGCCTCCTCCGCCAGCGCGCCGCGGAACGCAAAGCCGCCGAGCTGAGGATTTCGCCCAACCTCAAGTACATCGCCCGCGACGCCGACGGCGCCGAACACCCTGAAGTTGAGGACAACCGGGAGCTGGTGGCCCGGCTTTCGGGGCTGGGATTCCAGCACCAGGGACTGGACATGAACTTCGTCAACGTGAACTGGATGTTCATCAAGAGCCTTGCCGGCGTGAGCGACGCCGAAGAGCTCATCATGGGCACCAGCTACCGAACCCGCAAGGCCATCCGCAAAGCCGAGAAAAACGGCGTCTTCCTGGAACAGGCCACGCTGGAAACCCTTGACGATTTCTACGGCGCCCTGAGCAAGGCCGGGGACGAAAAGGGCTTCGTCTACCGCGAACGTGCCTACTATGAGCACCTGCTCCGGACCACCTCGGCAGAGTTCACAAAGCTCATGATGGCCAAGATCGATATCCCGGCCTACCGGAAATCCATCACCGAGCGGCTGGAGGCGGAATCCGCGACGGCCGCGGAACTGCGCCGCGAGGTGGAAGAGACCGGAAGCAAGAAAAAGGCGAACCGGCTCAAGGTGGTCCAGGACCTCGTGGACAGCTACGAACGGAGCCTGAAGGACATTGAGCGGTTCCCCGACTCGGTGGGAGTCGCCACAGTGGCCGCGATCCACTTTGTCTGCTACGGGGACGAGGTGGTCTGCGTCATCGGCGGAACCGTGCAGGACTACATCTACTTCAACGGCGCCACGTCCTTGTACTGGGGCATGATGCTCCACGCACTGGAGAAGGGGTACCCGCGGTACAACTTCTACGGAACTTTCGGCATCTCCGGCCAGGACGAGGAAGGCCACGGCGGGTATGCGTTCAAAAAGGGCTTCGGGGGAGAGGTGGTCCAGCTGGTGGGTGACTTCGTAATGCCGGTCCGTCCCGCCGTCTTCCACGCCAACAGGCTGACCCGCGCGGCGGCCGCCGCTGCCCGCACCCTGCTCGGCAAGCTGCCCCTGAAGCGTCCCGCCTGAACTACCAACCACAGCACCGCACCGGGAGGAGGCAACCATGACTGACCGGCCCGAACGTCCCGGGCGCAGGCCGCACACGGACGGCCTGCCCCGAACTGAACCGCTGACCCCTGCCCAGGTCCGGCAGAACGCCGCAGCCAAAAGAATGCTGCGGCGCCTGGTCCAGGGTGAAAACCCGCCCACGGCGCCGATGAGCATCGTGGACCGGTTGACGGGCAGTCCCTACGCCAACCCCACCATCCAGGTGGGCGGCGTTGACACCTCTGCCCGCAAGACCCTCGACTTCGCCCTGCACCTGGCCGAAACCATGTTCCGGTACGGAGCCGGTGCGCTCGAAGTGGAAACAAGCATTATCGCCGTCACTGCGGCGCTGGGCCTGAAGAACATCGAAGTGGACATCACCAACCAGTCCGTCGGCATCAACTACGCACCCAAGGACCAGACACCCATTTCGCTGCTGCGGGTGGTGCGTTCCTGGACCAACAACTACGCCGGCCTGGCAAAAGTTCACCAGCTGGTGACGGACATTGTGGCCGGGGGAGTAGGCCGGGACGAGGCGATCCGCCGGCTGGATGAGGCCATCACCAGCCCCAAGCCCTTTCCGCGCTGGATGGTCACCGTGGCGTTCGGTACGTTCGCGGCCGTCTTTGTGGGAGTCCTGGGCGGCGGACCGGTGTCCTCGGCGATCGCCTTCGTGGCCAACATCGGAATCAGCCTGCTGGCCCGCCAGCTGGGGCGCTGGCGCGTCCCGGACTTCTTCATCACCGCCAGTTGCTCCTTCGTGGTGACACAGCTGGCGCTGGTGCTCTGGCAGTTCGGGCTGACAACGTCCCCGGCCATCGTGGTGGTGGGCGGCATCCTCCTGCTCCTGCCGACAGGACGCCTCGTCTCGTCGGTGCAGGACGCCATCAACGGCTTCCCCGTGACGGCAGCAGGACGGTTCCTGTCAACACTGCTGACGTTCGGCGCCATCGTTGCCGGTATCGCCGTCGCCTTCGTCGTGGGTGAGCTGACCGGGATGCAGCGCATCGACGTCACCGAAACCTTCCCGCCGGCCTACGACCTGTGGGTCCTGGTGATCTTTGTGGCGGTGGCCGTGATGGCGATTGGCATCACCGAACAGACCAGCTGGCAGCTCCTGCTGCCTACAGCGGCCGTGGGAGTGGCCGGTTACCTCGTCCTGCTCGCGGCCGGCCAGCTCGGCGTGGGTGACCGCTTTTCACCGGCCCTGGCCGCCGTGGTCATCGGCCTGTTGGGGCGTGTGGTGGCCCTTAGGATGGGGGCGCCGCAGCTGGTGGTTGCCGTGCCCGCAGCCCTGATCCTGCTGCCCGGCCTGACCATCTTCCGCTCCATGTATGTGCTCACCATCGAGGAAGCCGAGATCCTGCTCGGCGCCGGCGGAATGCTCAATGCAGGCGCCATCGTGCTGGGGACGGCGGGCGGCATTGTCCTCGGGGACACCCTTGCCCGGCCACTGACGCGCAGCCTGGCGAGCAATGAGCGGCGGCGCGCCCGCCGCCGCTGACAACGGGACAGGGGCTGGGGGGACCAGCGCCTGCATGGATCCTGGCTGGATCTGACCTGGCTAGATCTGTCCCACCGGCAGCTTTTTCTCGGCCTGGAACACATCCTCCACGCGGCCCTTGGCCCAGTAACCCGAGAGGGAGACCTGGCTGCGTTGCAGGCCCCGCTGGTCGAAAAAGACTCCGCGCAGGGCCTTCATGTAGCCCCGCTCGCCGTGGGCGAAAACATCCACCCGGCCCGCGGGCCATTCGGCCTGTGCGACGGCCTGCACCAGGAGGTCGCTCTCGCCGGCCGGGACGCCATTGCGGGTGAGCCAGTGGATTTTCACTCCGGCGGGGGCAGCGATGGTCTGGATCTCGGCGTCGGAATCCACCTCCACAAAGGCCAACCCTTCCGCTTCCGGCGGCAGGGACTCCAGGCATGCCGCAATCGCAGGCAGCGCGGCCTCGTCGCCGGCATAGAGGTACCAGTCCGCGTCCGGTGCCGGGTTGTAGGCGCCCCCGGGGCCAGTAAAGGTCAGCGAGTCGCCGGGCTGGGCCTTGGCAGCCCAGGGGCCCGCGAGGCCCTCGTCACCGTGGACCACAAAATCGATGGCGAGTTCGCGGGCCGCAGTGTCCACCCAGCGAAGGGTGTAGGTCCGGGTGAAGGGCCACTGTTCCCGGGGCATGATCTCCCGGATGCTCCACAGGTCCAGGGGGGAGGGATAATCCACGCCGGGCTGGGGGAAGACGATCTTGACGTAGCGGTCGACGTAACCGTTGTTCACGAAGTCCGCGAAGCCGTCCCCGCCGGCCACAATTCGAACCATGTGCGGGGAAAGCTCTTCCCTGCGCAGCACGGAGAGGTTGATCTGCGGACGGCTTTTCTTGGTGGCGCTGGTAGCGGCGGGAAGGGTGCTCATAAGGCAAGCCTAAGCTAGGGTGCTGCGGGGAGCTCCCAGGTTACGCCCAGGGCACCCTGCGCAATCAGGAGTTCGTTGACCCGGCTGAAGGGCCGGGACCCAAAAAAGCCGCGGGATGCGGACAGCGGGCTGGGGTGGGCGCTCGCCACAGCAGGGGCCCCGTCCAAAAGGGGGCGGACGCCTTCGGCGTCCTTTCCCCACAGCACGGCAACCAGCGGCATCCGGGACCCGCTCCCGTCCCGGCGTTGGGCGACCGCCGAGACCGCCGCCGTCGTGATCTTCTCCCAGCCCTTGCCGCGGTGCGAGCCGGCGGAACCCGCCCGCACCGTCATCACGCGGTTCAGGAGCAGCACGCCCTGGTCCGCCCAAGCGGAAAGGTCGCCATGGACTCTGGCCGGCAACCCGAGATCGGATTCCAGCTCCCGGTAGATGTTCGCCAGGCTCCGGGGGATGGGCCGGGTGCACGAATCCACGGAAAAGGACAATCCCACCGCGTGCCCCGGGGTCGGGTAGGGATCCTGGCCCACGATCAGGACCTTAACTTGGGCGAGCGGCTGCCGGAAGGCCCGCAGGACGTTCGACGGCGCCGGCAGCACCTGGTGCCCGGCTGCCACCTCGTCGGCGAGGAAGGTGAGCACCTTCCGAAGATCGTTTTCGACGCCCGCCAGGGCAGCGGCCCAGTCGGGAGCCATAAGCTCGTCAAGCGGGAGCTGCGCCAACTCGCCGAAGCCGGCTCCCCGAGCCGGCTCCTGCTCGAGTTCGAACAAGGCATCTGATTCAAACACGGTCCCATTCTTGCAGGGCAGACTATCCGGGCGCAGGCGGGCCCTTCGCAGCGCCAAATGACAATGCTGTTATTCGTCCGTAGCATGGGGGTCAGACATTTTTCGTAACCAGCTAAGGAGTACGCCGTGGCGGAACCAGCCCGGGAGCACCTGCCGGAGCAGGAACCCCGGCCGTCCCTCCTGGCCGACTTCAAACTCCGGGAGTCGCCGCTGAGCGAGCGGGACCAGCAGATGCTTGCCCTGGAGCGGCAGTGGTGGAAGTACGCCGGTGCCAAGGAACAGGCCATCCGGGAGCTTTTCGACCTCTCCGCAACCCATTACTACCAGCTGCTCAACGCACTGATCGACACCGAGGATGCGTTGGCCCACGACCCCATGCTGGTCAAGCGGTTGCGTAGACTACGTACGTCGCGTCACCGTGCACGTACTGCACGGCGCCTGGGGTCCGACGCGTAAGACGCTCAAGCTGAGCCTTCAGCAGCAATCAACAAGGATGTCGTTCCATCATGACCAAATACGCCCGCGATGAATTCGACAAGGTCCCTGAGACCGCGTCGCGACAAGGTGTCCACCGCACGGCTTCCGCCCCGTCACGGGTACGGCTTTGGCCCATTCTTGCGGTGGGCATGGCCGCACTGGCCATTGGACTGGTGTCCTTCCTGATCCTTCCCAAGCTCGGCTTCAGCGCGCCGGGCAGCCAGGCCGCTTCGAGCCAGGAGGCATCCCCTCTGGCCGGCACCGGTTCCACACCTTCCGCCACTCCGGACGTTTCTCCGGAACCCTCTGCAGAGGCATCGCCCTCTGCATCCGGTGAGCCCGAAACCAGTGCAGAAGCCGAACCGGAACCAAGCGCTTCAGACCCTGCTCCCGTGTTTATCGACAAGGCGCAAAGCGTCGCCATCTACAACGCCGCCGGGACGGCAGGACTGGCCAGCCGGGTTGGCGGGACTGTCCAGGCGGACGGCTGGACTCTGGGACAGGTGGGTAACTGGGCAGGTTCCCCGCAGCAGGCCTCCGTCATCTTCTACCAGGGGGCAGACCAGTTGCCCAACGCACAGGCCCTTGCGGCGCTTCTGGGTATTCCCACCGTCGTCAACAGCACGGATTTCCAGGTACCGCTGGTTGTGGTCCTGGGGCCCGGCTACCGGTAAGCAGTGCGCCGCTAAGTGGTGTCCAACTGCAGGGTCACGCCTCAATAACTATCAAGGACCGGCCAAGGCCATCCCGGTGCCACCGGCACTGAATTGGCTAGAGTGAGTTTTCAGGGTCCGTTCATGCCGGCAGGCACACAGCGGCCGGGGGCGTCCGGAAATAACGGAAAGAGTGGTCAGCATGGCACTGGGAACCGTCAAGTGGTTCAACGCTGAAAAAGGCTACGGCTTCATCACCGTTGACGGCTCGGGCGATGACATTTTTGTCCATTGGTCCGCCATCCAGGGTGAAGGTTACCGGGCCCTCGACGAGGGCCAGCGCGTGGAGCTCGAAGTTGGCGAAGGCGAGAAGGGCCCGCAGGCGGAAAGCGTCCGGCCAGCCGGGTGAACGATCTGATCCTTCGTCCTGGAAACCTCCGCCGGACGGTCGTCACGGCTGCCGCCTGCTCCACTCTGCTGCTGACCGCCTGTTCCGGCGTCACCGGCAACGCGCGGGTGGAAGCCGCAGAGGCTTCTGGCGACGGTACCCTGCGCGTAGGCCTGATCCTGGACAACACAGGGCAAAACGGCTTCCTCAACGCCCCGCAACTGGCCGCCGCCAAGCTCGCCGTGCAGGAGATCAACGCCGCCGGCGGACACAAAGGCAGGCCGGTGGAGCTCCTGCCCACCGACGCGGGGCAGGATGTGGCATTACAGGCCCAGGCGCTGGTTGCCGCGAAAGCGGACGTCGTCATCGGCCCCACCGATTCCAGCCATGCCGCAGCGGCCATCGACGTCCTCTCCCGCGCCCGGACTCCGCTTATTTCACCCGCCAACACGGCCGCCGGGCTGAGCAACATCAGTAGCGGCGGCTATTACTTCCGGACCGCATCGGCCGATGTCGCACAAGGCCCGGTACTGGTCAAGATGGCCAAGGACGCCGGTGCCACCTCAGTGGCCGTGATGTACCAGGAAGGCTCCTACGGCAAGGACCTTTCCGCCGCCGTCGCAGCTTCTGCCAAGCAGGCTGGTGTGGAAGTGCTGGCAACTGCCGCCTTCACGCAGGGCGTTGCCGGCAGCGCAGCCGACGCTGCCGGCAACGCCGACGCGGGCGCCGTCATTGTCATCGCCCGTGATGGGGCGCAGGGTGCGCTGGCAGAACTGGCAAATTCACGTGTTGACGGGAAGCTGCTCATCCTCAGTGACGGTGCCTTCGGCCGGTACGGGTCAGGGGTGGCAGCCGGCTACTTGGAGGGCGCCCGGGCGGTGGTTCCCGGCCAGCTTCCTGATGCCGACTTCCAGGCAAGGCTCCTGACGGTGGACCCGGGCCTCGAGGACGTGTCCTTCGCCGCCGAAGCCTATGACGCCGTGACCGTTGCCGCCTTGGCTGCCGTGAGGGCACAGGACGACGCCGGCCGGTCTATCGCCGCCAACCTGATTGCCGTTTCGGGAGGAACAGCGGAAGGATCATCGGGCGGAGCTGCTGCGGAGGCGTGCCAGTCCTACAAAGACTGCCTGGCACGTCTGAAGTCCGGGCCGGATGCCAATTACGACGGCGAGTCCGGGCCGATTGCCTTCGACGCCAACGGGGACGTCACGGCAGCCACCTTCACCGTCTTCACCTACGGGGCCGACAACAACCCCGTAATAAGCGGCCACGAGACGGCGGGGCGGGCTTCGAACTGATCGCAGCCGCCGCTGCCGGGAGGCACTGTTTTCCGTCCCTTTCGCTTGCACTCTCACGTGGGGAGTGCTAATTATTGAGTTAGCACTCTGACGTACCGACTGCTAAAGCAATGCTGGTTCCGGCCTGCGGCGCGCGGCACCGGTCGAGGAGCGAAGAAACACCTAACTGGAGTGAGATCCGCACCCGGAGGCATACAGAGGCCAACGGCAAAGGATCGTCCGTCGCGGGCACTGCAGCGAAGGTTCATTCTTAACGACTGTCCCGAAAGGACTATTGCCGTTATGGCCAAGATCATTGCATTTGATGAAGAGGCACGCCGCGGCCTTGAGCGGGGCCTGAACATCCTCGCCGACGCCGTTAAGGTCACCCTCGGCCCGCGTGGACGCAACGTCGTCCTCGAGAAGAAGTGGGGCGCCCCCACGATCACCAACGATGGTGTTTCCATCGCCAAGGAGATCGAGCTGGACGATCCCTACGAGAAGATCGGCGCCGAGCTGGTCAAGGAAGTTGCCAAGAAGACGGACGACGTCGCTGGCGACGGCACCACCACGGCTACCGTGCTGGCACAGGCACTGGTGAAGGAAGGCCTGCGCAACGTTGCGGCCGGCGCCGACCCGCTGTCCCTCAAGCGCGGCATCGAGAAGGCAGTTGAGGCCGTCACGGCCGAACTGCTGAACTCCGCTAAGGAAATCGAAACCAAGGAAGAGATCGCCGCTACGGCGTCCATCTCCGCCGGCGACGAGGAAATCGGCGCCCTCATTGCAGAAGCCCTGGACAAGGTGGGCAAGGAAGGCGTTATCACGGTCGAGGAGTCCAACACCTTCGGCCTGGAGCTTGAGCTCACCGAAGGCATGCGCTTCGACAAGGGCTACATCTCCGCCTACTTCGTCACCGACACGGAGCGCCAGGAAACGGTCCTCGAAGATCCGTACATCCTGATCGTCAACTCCAAGATCTCCAACGTCAAGGAACTGGTTGCTGTCCTTGAAAAGGTCATGCAGTCCAACAAGCCGCTGCTGATCATCGCCGAGGACATCGAGGGTGAGGCACTTGCCACCCTGATCGTCAACAAGATCCGCGGCACCTTCAAGTCGGTCGCCGTCAAGGCTCCGGGCTTCGGTGACCGCCGCAAGGCGCAGCTTGCCGACATCGCCGTCCTCACCGGTGGCCAGGTCATCGCCGAGGAAGTTGGCCTCAAGCTGGAAAACGCCGGCCTGGAACTCCTGGGCAAGGCACGCAAGGTTGTTGTCACCAAGGACGAAACCACCATCGTCGAGGGTGCAGGCGACGCCGACCAGATCGCAGGCCGCGTATCCCAGATCCGCGCCGAGATCGAGAACTCCGATTCGGACTACGACCGCGAGAAGCTGCAGGAGCGCCTGGCCAAGCTGGCCGGCGGCGTGGCAGTCATCAAGGCCGGTGCCGCAACCGAGGTTGAACTCAAGGAGCGCAAGCACCGCATCGAAGACGCAGTGCGCAACGCAAAGGCTGCTGTTGAGGAAGGCATCGTCGCCGGTGGCGGCGTGGCCCTGATCCAGGCCGGTGCCAAGGCATTCGCCAACCTGCAGCTGTCCGGCGACGAGGCAACCGGTGCGAACATCGTCCGCGTTGCCATCGATGCACCGCTGAAGCAGATTGCCTTCAACGCCGGCCTTGAGCCGGGCGTTGTGGTGGACAAGGTCCGCGGCCTGCCCGCCGGCCACGGCCTGAACGCAGCAACCGGCGAATACGTCGACCTGCTGGCCGCCGGCGTGAACGACCCCGTCAAGGTAACCCGCTCTGCCCTGCAGAACGCGGCCTCCATTGCCGGCCTGTTCCTCACCACCGAGGCAGTTGTGGCCGACAAGCCGGAGAAGAATGCTGCTCCGGTTGGCGGCGGCGATGACATGGGCGGCATGGGCGGCTTCTAGCCTTCCCGCCGGGCCAGTCCCGCACGCACCACACGCAACAGCGGCCCCCTCGCTTGAGGGGGCCGCTGTTGCATTTGTCGGGGTTCTGCAGGACAGGAACTACTTCCTGGCGCCGGCCAGCATTCCTTCAACTTCCTTCTTGAATGCTTCGGCAGCCGCCTGCGGCGTCAGGCGGTCATAGAGGACCTCGTCGGTGTACCGCTTGATCACGTTCTGCACGCTGCCTGCGCCTACCGGGGGAACGGGCGGCGCTTCCTTCATGTCAGGGGCGATGTCCTTCAGGAAGCCCACCACAGTGGTGTCGGCAGGCTTCAGGGAGGCCGTAATGCTGTCGACAATCTCCGGGTTGGTGGGCACGCCCCGGTCGGTCATAAGAATGGCGCCGGCATCCGGGCTGTTGGCCAGGTAGTTGATGAAGGTGGCCGTGGCTTCGGGATGCTTGGTCCGTGAAGAAGCGGACCAGAACATGGTTGGCTTGTAGTACATGCCGTTACTTTCCGCGGAGCCGTCCTTGCTGGGCGCCCGGAGCATCTTGATGCTGCTGCCAGTGGTGGCTTCGAGGGAGCCGAGCTGGTTTGTCCACCACCACGCCATGCCCACCCTGTTAGTGCCGAAGAGGCTCTCCTCAAGGCCGGCACCGGAGTCCTCCGTGGCCACCGTCGCCGGCGGGCTCGCCTTGGAATCGCGCTGTTCCTTCAGGCGCTCCCAGAAGGAGGCGGCCGTTTTAATGTCGAAGTCCAGCTTGCCGTCCTCGGAGTAAAGGTTGTCCCCATGCTGGCGGAGCCAGATGATCAGGTCCGCCTCATTGCTGCCGTAGGCCGCGCCGTAGTTCTTGCCCTCTCCTGCAGCGCTGATCTTGGACGCGGTCTCGATGAATTCGTCCCAGGTCCACTTGGTGTCATCGGGCAAGGGCACGTTGGCGGCCTCAAAGACCTTCGTGTTCGCCATAATGACATAAGCGTTCTGGCCCGTGCTCAGCCCATACTGGGCATCGTCGTACTGGCCCGAGGCCAACGCCTCCTTGTCCAGCTTGGAGGTATCGATTCCCTTCTGCTTGGACAGGTCCAGCAGGGCTCCGCGGCCGCCGTACTCGGCAATGTATTTCTGGTCCATCTGGATGACATCAGGGGCATCGTTGGCGGCCGTTTTGGTAGCCAGCTTGTCCCAGTAGCTGGCCCACTCGCCGGGTTCGGACTCGATTTTGATATTCGGGTGCTCTGCCTCGAAAGCGTCGATGACCTTTTCGGTTTGCGCATTGAGATACTCGTTGCCCCACCAGGCAAATCGCAGGGTCACTTCCTCGTTGCTGCTGGGGCTGGTGGACGCACCACAGCCGGTTGCGAGGAGGGAGAGCGCAAGTGCTGCCGCGCCGAGCTGGAATTTCCTCCGGCTAACGGTTGGAATCGTCATTGATGTGCCTTCCTTGGTCTGCTGAACTTGCTTCCCCAAGGTCTCCCCGTCACGCGTCGTCGCTGACAGGCTTCAGATGAGAAAGCGTTTTCTCGTATAACGTCCGATTGTGCCGGTGCTTTGAACCCTGCGTCAAGAGGTTTCGGTACACGCTTTCCTTCGACGGTCTTCTATGCCTTTCCTGCCGACGTCCGTTCGCTATGCTGAAGCCGCTCTGAGGGTTCGGAGGAGCCCGCATCCGCATTGTCACCGACTTCTGGCAGGATGGACCGGTGACAATTACTGCAGCGGCCGACGGTTCGGCTTTGGGAAACCCCGGCCCGGCTGGCTGGGCCTGGTACGTGAATGACGATTGCTGGCGGGCCGGCGGTTGGCCGCATGGCACCAACAACCAGGGCGAGCTGATGGCTGTCCTGGATCTGCTGCGGGCCACCGCGCACCTTCGCCACGAGGACCTGCACATCCTCTGCGACAGCCAGTACGTCATCAACTCGATCACCAAGTGGATGCCTGGATGGAAACGCAAAGGCTGGCGGAAGGCGGACGGCAAACCGGTGCTGAACGTCGATCTGCTGAAAGAGCTGGATCGGGAGCTCGCGGGACGGAAGTACAGGTTCGAATGGGTCAAGGGGCACGCCGGGCATGACCTGAACGAAGCCGCCGATGAGCGGGCGCGGGCCGCTGCGACCGCCTATCAGCAGGGGGTGGCGGCCAGATCGGGACCAGGGTTTCCCGGCGCCCACCCTGCGCCTGCTTCCGTTACGCATGCAGCCGGCAGAGCCCCTGCCGCCGGTGAACCCCCGGAAGCCGCCTCCGGCGAACCTGACCTCTTCAGCCAGCAGGACATCACCCAACCGGGGACCACCCAAGCGGGGACCATCCAACCGGAGAGCACCCGGCGGAGAGTTGCCCGGCAAGATGCCACCCAAAAGGAACCTGCCCCAGAGAAGTCGGCCGCAGGCGAAGCCGCCCAGTTGGACTTTACCCAGTTGGACTTCACCCAGCTGGACGGCGCTTTTGACCTCGCGGGGGCGGCAGGCCAGGCGGAAGCAGCCCCGCCCGAAGCGCTTGTGGAAGAGCTGGAGCGCGAACTGCTCGGACCCCTGGTGCGCGGCGACATCGGCAGGACAGCTGTCCTGCTGCACCCGGACTTTCTGGAAATCGGCAGCTCGGGCAGGGTCTGGACGCGGGACGCCATGATGATGGCGCTCGAAGAAGACCCGGGCGAGCGGACCGACATCGAGATCCTCGGCGCGGACCGTATCGGCACCAGCGTCGTCCTGCTGACGTACCGGAGCTACGCTCGCTCCGGCACGACTCTCAGGAGCTCACTGTGGGTGCTGGACGGCGACCGCTGGCGCCTGCGGTTCCATCAAGGCACCCCGGAAGCCTAGGACCGCAAACAGGGCGAGATCAGCTGAACCTCTGCGTGTTCCCCTGCTCCGCCTGCGCGTACGTGGCCGCAGCCGAAACGAGGGCCATGTTGATTGAGGCCAGAGATGCCTCCACCCTTCCTTGGGTAATGGTCCACTCCGTGATGAGTGCCTGGAAGTTGGTGGCAGCGGAGCCCCGCCAAGAGCCCTGAAGCTCGTCAAGCCCGCGCTTCATGGCCTGGACATCGGCGCTGATCCGGTCCACGGTTGCCTGGACGTTGGCGGACTTGAGCTGGAGGAGTTCGGTGTCGACGGAAATGATGCTCATGGCAGGGCCTTTCGCTGGAACGGGCAGCTTCTGCTCCCGCACCCGGGCTGTCCGGGCTACTGCCCCGAGCCTAGGAAAGCGGAGGCGCTGCTGCCATTACCGGGAACCTATATGTGGATAACCCTGCCGTCGCTGCCCCGGGCGTCACTGCCGGCGGGCCTGGGAAACGAACCCAGGCTTTCTGCTTCCTCGCCGTCCGCTGCGTCCTTCTCCGGTGCGTCATCGCGGTGCGGGAGCGTGGCCACCAGAGTTGCGCCCCCGCCGTCGGTATTTTCCACCCGGACGGAACCGCCGTGGGAGCCCACGATCGCGGCGACAATGGCCAGTCCCAGCCCGCTGCCTCCCGTCTCCCTTGTTCGGGAGGTATCTGCCCGGTAGAAGCGCTCGAAAACCTTGGAAGCGTCCTCCTCCGAGATCCCGGGCCCGTGGTCGCGGACTTCGATGACTGACCTGAGCTGCCCGCCCTCTGTGGCACGGACGCCCACAGCCAGCTCGATGGGGCTGTCCTCGGGGGTATAGCGCAGTGCATTGCCTACGAGGTTGCCCACCACCTGGCGAAGCTTGGCTTCGTCGCCCAGCACGGGCGCGGGGGCTGCCGGGCCGCCGTCGAGCCCGGTGAGCGATATCACCCGTGAGCGGGCGCTGGCCTGGGTGTCCACCACCGCGTCGTGCGCTATCAGCTGGAGGTCCACGGGCTTTTGCTGCAACGGCCGTTGCTCATCCAGACGGGCCAGCAGCAGCAGGTCCTCCACCATGGAGCCCATGCGCTTGGCTTCGCTCTCGATCCTGCCCATGGCAGTGGCCACGTCCTCGTCCGTGGCCAGCGCGCCGTGCCGGTACAGCTCGGAGAAACCGCGGATGGTCACCAGCGGGGTCCGCAGTTCATGGGATGCATCGGCTGCGAACCGGCGCATCCTCGCCTCAGACGCCGTGCGTGCGGAAAAGGCCGTTTCGATGTGGGCGAGCATCGCATTCAGGGAGCTGCTGAGCCGGCCCAGTTCGGTACCGGGATTTTCCACGTCCACGCGGCGGGAAAGGTCACCGGCAGCAATGGCGGCGGCGGTTTTTTCCACCCGTGCCAGCGGCCGGAAGGAGCGCGAGACAGTCCAGCTTGCAATCATGGACGCCAGCAGGAGCGTCAGCAGGCCCACTCCGGTAACCACCAGGCTGGCATGTTTAAGCACATCATCCACGCTTTGGAGCGGCAGCCCGATGACCACCACTGCTTCGGATTCCTCCGTCTGCACAGGGACCGCTACTACTCGCCAGTTCTGGCCGTCATCGCCGCGGACCTGGTAGGGAACCGCGCCGCGGTCCCGGGCCTGCTCCACGGTGATGGCAGGGATGTCCGGGCCGCCGTCGTCAGGGTCGCCGCCGAACGGATAGGGCTTTTGTCCCGGAACAAAGAGAATCAGCGAATAATCGGTGGGGACCATGGGGTTGCGTGCCTGCAGCGGCGTAAAAGACTGCTGCTCCTTCGCGAGATCCACCGCTGCGTACAGCTTGTCGTCCACCTGGGCCTGCAGGTAGCTGCGGAGCAAGGCAAGCGTGCCTGCACCGGTGACTGTCAGGGCAACAATGAGCAGCGCCATGATCATGGCCACCAGTTGCGTCCTGAGCGAGGACGACTTCCACCGCTGCAGCAAGGTCAGCGCTTTTCTGCCGTCCGGAGCACGTATCCCACGCCCCGCTTGGTCTGGATCAGGGCAGGAGCTGCAGGGTCAATGTCGACTTTCCGGCGCAGGTAGGAGATGTAAGACTCCACGATGGAGGCATCACCGTTGAAGTTGTACTCCCACACATGGTCCAGGATCTGTGACTTGGACAGCACCCGGTTGGGGTTGAGCATGAGGTAGCGGAGCAGCTTGAACTCCGTGGGGGACAGTTCGATGACGGTGCCGCCGCGCCGCACTTCGTGGGCGTCGTCGTCGAGCTCCAGGTCATCGACGCGGATCACGGCGTCGTCGTCGAGCAGGGGCTGCGTTCGGCGCAGAACGGCGCGGATTCGGGCAACTACTTCATCGAGGCTGAATGGTTTGGTCACGTAGTCGTCCCCGCCGACAGTGAGGCCTGTGACCTTGTCCTCTGTATCGTCCTTTGCTGTCAGGAACAGAACGGGGAAGTGCTTCCCTGAAGCCCTGAGGCGGCGGGTGACTGTGAACCCGTCCATATCAGGGAGCATAACGTCCAGGACGGCAAGGTCCGGTGCGTGCAGGTCGGCAGCGGCAAGGGCGTCGCGTCCGTTTGCTGCGGAGACGACGTCGAACCCGGCGAACCGCAGGGACGTCGAGAGCAACTCCCGGATGTTCGGTTCGTCATCCACTACCAGGAGCTTTGCCTCAGGGCCGTTCTTGTTCATGCTTCCATGATGCTCCCGAAATCTGGGAGTTGTCTGGATAGTTGTTGTGAGCAGGGCGCGCCTGTGCTTACCATCCGAGTGTTCCGGGTTCACCCTTGAAGGGGCCGACTACCCGCCTGGTGATCCAACCACCGTAGTAGCCGCCGGCCTGGGGGAGCACACGCTCCCCGTCGACCTCGCAGCAGTCCATCCTGCCGGGATAGACCGCAATGCGGCCCAAGAGCGCAGCGTAGGCGGCGACGGGTTCCGGGTAGAACCACGCTGCCCGCTCCGCGAGCTTCCCGCCGCCGCGGACATTCAGGTACCGCGCCGAGCCCTTGAACTCACAAAAGCTGCTTCCAGGTGCAGGCTCCAGTGCATCCGGGTGGAAGTCTGACCGGAGCAGGTAGTAGGCCGGAGGGTGGCTCGTCTCCAGAACGCGGAGCGAATCTGTGGTTTCCAGGATGAGTTCGCCGCCCAGGAAGATCCGGATCCGTTCCTGGCTCGGCTCCACGCGCGGTGGCCGCGGATAGTCCCACACTGACTCTTGGCCTGGCAGGGGAATGACAAGCCTTCTCTCGGGAAGCATGGCTCCAGTGTGCGCCTCACCACTCCAGTTCGCACTGGACGGGCGCCCAAATTCAGACTGCAGAAGCGCCCGGTTCCCACTTGACGGGCGCCCGGTTCCTGCGGGAGGTTCGGCTATTCGGCCGTTTCCACGTCCTTGGCGTCCATGATGCGGTAGGCGTAACCCTGCTCGGCAAGGAACCGCTGGCGCTTCGCGGCGAAGTCCTGGTCCAGGGTGTCCCGTGCCACGAGCGAGTAGAACCGCGCCGCCCGGCCGTCCTTCTTGGGCCGCAGCAGCCTTCCCAGCCGTTGTGCTTCTTCCTGCCGCGACCCGAAGGAACCGGAAACCTGGATCGCCACCGAGGCCTCGGGAAGGTCGATGGAAAAGTTGGCAACCTTCGAGACCACGAGCGTCTGGATCTCCCCGGCACGGAAGGCATCAAAAAGCCTCTGGCGTACCTTCACGGAGGTGTCGCCCTTGATGACCGGCGCCCCAAGGCGCTCGCCGAGGTCGTCCAGCTGGTCGATGTACTGGCCGATGACCAGCAGTTGCTCCCCGCTGTGCCGGGCCACGAGCTGCTCCACCACCTGCGTTTTGGACTCGGAGGTGGCACAAAGCCGATACTTGTCCGCATCGTCCGCCATCGCGTAGGCAACCCGCTCGTCCCGCGGCAGGTCCACCCGGACCTCCACGCAGTCGGCCGGGGCAATGTAGCCCTGGGACTCGATGTCCTTCCATGGCGCGTCGTAGCGCTTGGGTCCAATCAGGCTGAACACCTCGCCCTCCCGGCCGTCTTCCCGCACCAGGGTTGCTGTCAAGCCAAGGCGGCGCCTGGCCTGCAGGTCCGCGGTCATCCGGAAGATCGGCGCAGGCAGCAGATGGACTTCGTCGTAAATGATCAGGCCCCAGTCATGCCCATCCACCAGTTCAAGGTGCGGATACAGGCCACCGCGTTTGGTGGTGAGGACCTGGTAAGTGGCAATGGTTACCGGCCGTACTTCCTTCACAGCCCCCGAGTACTCGCCAATCTCGTCCTCGGTGAGGGACGTGCGCTTAAGCAACTCGTCCTTCCATTGCCGGGCAGCCACGGTGTTGGTTACCAGGATCAGTGTGGTGGTGGAGCCGGTGGCCATGGCTGCGGCACCCACCAGGGTTTTGCCCGCCCCGCAGGGCAGCACCACAACCCCGCTGCCTCCTGCCCAAAAGTTGTCACTGGCCATCTGCTGGTACGGCCGCAGTTTCCAGCCGTCCTCATTCAGCGCGATCAGGTGCGGGGTGCCGTCTACGTAGCCGGCCAGGTCCTCTGCCGGCCACCCAATCTTGAGCAGGAGCTGCTTAAGCTGTCCACGCTGGGAGGCGTGCACCACCACGGTTTCGCCGTCAATGCGTGGTCCCAGCAGCGGCTGGATCTTTTTGGAACGAATCACTTCCTCGAGGACCGGGTAATCGTCAGTCCGCATGACCAGTCCGTGCTGCGGGTCCTTTTCCAGGCGCAGCCGGCCGTACCTGGACATGGTTTCCTCGACGTCGATCAGCAGCGAATGCGGCACGGGGAACCGGGAATACTTCAGGAGGGTGTCGAGGACCTTCTCGGCGTCCAGGCCGGCCGCACGGGCATTCCACAGGCCCAAGGGAGTCAACCTGTAGCTGTGAACGTGTTCAGGGGCGCGTTCCAGCTCTGCGAACGGCGCGATGGCATGCCGGGCTTCGGTGGCGAGCTCATGATCAACCTCGAGCAGGATGGTCTTATCGCTCTGGACTATCAAGGGGCCGTCGTTCACGCGGGGGAGTCCTTCACTGGCGCAGTTCCTCTGCTGCCTCAATGTCAATGATGCGATGGATGGACAACACCCGTTCGGTGTCCTTCGCGGGGTCGAAGACCCGCACCCGTCCGCCGCTTACTGAAAGGGGAACAACAACTTCCAGGTTGGCATTCCCCAGGCCGTCCACTACGTTCATGCTGATGCGCTGCTTGAGCCGGATGGCCCGTTGCAGCGCCTCCAGGCCAAGCTGAGTCGCTGCTTCACCGGTGTGGTCTGCGTCCGCGCCGTGATGAGTCCCGACGGCGGCAGGACGGTGGCGCAGCACATCAAGTTGTGCTTGCACTTCCTCCGCCGGCGGGGCTGTCCGCGGGGCAGTGTAGATGGGGCGGGAGGGGCTGTGCGGTGCCGGAACGCGCCGGAGCCGGAGCACGGGCGGCTCCGAATCGTCAAACGACGGGGACAGGCCCAGGCTCCGGAGAACCTGCGCTGTTTCCCGCGGCGGCGCCGAAGAGATGAGGACCGTGGGCGCAATCCGTACCAGCCCCAGCCCCTCCGTCTTAGGCCCGGCCAACAGCTCCAGCAGTGCAGCCTCATCCTCGCTCTGGACGAAGCTGGCCGCTGCACCCACCCGCAGCCGGCCGTGCCGGGCAGCCGTATCCTCCACGAGGTACTGCAGCGGCTGGGGTACGGCAGTGGCCGAGTGCTCCTTCAGGAACTCCAGCACGGTGGAGGCGTCGTGGCCGGCATCCAGAGCACGCCGGATGGAGGCGGGCGAGAAACGGTAGATGGTGGCAGGCCCCTGGCCTTCGGCATCGGCCATCAGAAGCAGTTTCTCCGTCAGCGCCGGGGCGAGGTAGCCGGGCGCAACGGCGGTGAGGTCCGCCTGGAGCAGCACGTGGTTCAATTCGGCAGGCAGGTGCTCGCCCAGGATGGAGAGGGCGGCCTCGGGATCGTCGTCCGCGATGGCGCTTCCCAGTTGGCTCAAGGCCCCGGAGCCCAGCAGCCCGAGTATTTCGGCTTCGGCCAGGACTCCGCGGATCAGGGAGCTGAACCGCCGGGCCATCCGCGGCTGGGCCCATTCTGCACGCTGGAGTACCGCTGGTGCGTCCAGGACCGGCGCAGTTCCGTCCGGGGCTGCTGCTTCACGGGTGAGTTCGTTCAGGATCTCCAGGATCCGTTTGCGTACCACGGGGGCGTCGGGACGCTGCGCTTCGGCGGACAACGCGATGATGGTGCTCCCGGAAGCAGCCCGGTGCGCTGCCGCTCCCGGGGTTCCGGCGATCGGCTGCCCCACCATGGACGGCACGCGCTCGCTGGCCAGCCAGGCGTTGACGAGCCAAAGCCACTGTTCCTGCCTGGGCAGGATAAGCCACTCCAGCTCCGGTGGCTGGACCCAGGATGATGAGTCGACATCCAGGCGGATCAGCCCTGCAAGCCCGCAAAGCTCCAGGAGCAGCCCGGCCCGGGGCTGTTCGATCCGGAGCATCTCGGCCAGCCGTCTCATCTCGCGGACACCCACGCCGCCGCTGCGCAGTGTGGCCAGGGGCTGTTCGCGCACAGCCTGAAGTACTTCCCCCACCAGCCGCAGCGTCTCGCTAATGGCGCCCAAGGCAGCATTGCGCCGCAACGCGGCACTGGTCCGGCCAAGTTCCGGGACCGGGGGCGACAGCCTGAAGTCGTCGATGACGGCGCCGCCCCGCAGCGAGAGCCCTACGCTGTGGGGCAGCTCCACATGGGCGGCGTCCAGCGGCACCAGCAGGCCCCGCGCCAGGAGCCAATCGATGGGCCCGACGTCGGATCCCTCGGTGGTGATGGACGCCTTGCGTTGCGCCTGGGGAACGGCGCCCATGGCCCAGTTCCTGAACCGGGCGAGCAGGGCCGCCGTCCGTTCCGGAGCCGTGGCCAAAATGTCCTGCAGGGCATCCGGCGAGGACGTCCAGTGCTGCAGGGCCAGCGCCGCCTCCATGGGCGTTGTGGCCCCATGGATGGCCGCGCCGCTGCGGTGAAGTTCGGAAACGAGCTGGACCGCCCGCTGCGCGAAGGCCGGCTGGAGGCGCACCAGTTCCGTATAGCTGCGGCCAAGCCCTGCCGGATAGATTCCCACCACGTCCTTGAGGCTGCCAACGGGGAGGAAATAACGCTGCCTGTTGCCGGTGGCGGGTGACCCGTGCGGCGGTTCGGCACGGTGTACGAGGGCGAGTTCCTGCAGGGACGCCAGGATTCGTTCCACAGCGGCAACCGTGGAACCGGAAATCAGCTTGCGCAAGCCGGCGGCGGAGGCGCTGTGCTCCGTGTCCGTGTTGGTGCACAGGTGGAGGGTTTCCAGGACTTGCATCTGTGGCCGGTTGAGGCGCTCCAGGGCGCGCTGGACGCTGACGCGGCCGCTGGCCCGGGCAGCGAGGGCGGCGAAGTCGGGTACAGCGGGGGAGATAAGGTCCGGCCGCGCGTCGAACAGCGCCCGCAACGAGTCGTCGCTGCGGGCCTCCAGGTCCTTGCTGAGCGCGCGAATAAGGGACATCAGTCCAACGTTACCGCCCGCCCGGTTTTCCTGCCCGGCGGCGTCCGGCAACACTGTCCAAAACAAGGAACAGCATTAGGAGGAACGCCAGCGGCAGGCCGTACAGGGCGGTATAGGTGACCCAGGCAGGAGCAACCGAACCGGCGAAGGCGAAGGCCATCACGGCAGCCACCGCCACTAGCGAAAGCACGGCAATAATTGCGGCGAAGATCGTCAGGGGACGCCGGTAACGCGAGGGTGTCATGAACGTAACGCTAACAGCCCGGTCTGACAGTCCGGGCATGAGTGCAGGGTGGCGCTGCGGAGAGGTATCGAAAGCAGGATTACGGCACCGGGCAGGATAACCTTGAGGGATACAGACCAACGCGGTCTTTAGCCGTCATACCCTGGACCCGCACAACAATGTGGATGCGGTGACGGCTGGCCGCGTCTCAAGACGTCAGAACGAAGAAGGTTGATTACGTGCCTACCGGCAAGGTCAAGTGGTATGACAAGGAAAAAGGTTTCGGATTCCTCGCGGGCGAAGATGGCCAGGAAGTCTTCCTGCCCAAATCGTCGCTGCCTGAGGGTGTAACCGAGCTGAAGGCCGGCACCCGCGTCGAGTTTGGTGTGGCCGATGGCCGCAAGGGTGCCCAGGCCCTGGGCCTGCGGGTGCTGGACAAGACGCCGTCCATCGCCAAGGCCAAACGGCCCAGTGCCAAGGACCTTGCGCCGCTGGTCCAGGACCTGGTGACTGTTTTGGACAACCTGTCCGGAACCCTTTCCAAAGGCAAGTACCCGGAAGGCAATAAGGGCAAGGCCATCGCCGCCGCCCTGCGTAAGGTTGCCGACGAGCTGGACGTTTAGGCCCTGATGAACCGGGAAGCTGATCAGCAGGACCTGGAGTCACTCGATCCGGAGTCAACGCCCTTGGCGAAGGGGTTGGAGTCGCCGGATGAATCGATGGGCCCGGTGTCGTTGGAGATGGCGCAGCCGCAGGCAGGTGCCGCCGCCGGCGGGGCGGCCGGTGGTACCGCGGCCCCTGCCGGCCTTGAGCCTGCCGGCCTTGAGCCTGCCGGCCAGGCGCCTGGGGCGGCAAAAGCAGCCAAGCGCCGCGCCGGTGTGCCCGTCTGGCGGACGGGCAAGCCGGACGCTTTCCTAGCTGCTGCGGTGGACACGGCACGGACCGCCATTCAAGGCATCACCGCGGCATCGGACGTTGGGCAGCACCTGGCAGCCAAAAGCGAAGGCGACCGCCTGGTAACCCACCTCTTTGAATGCAGGCTGCCCGGCTATGCCGGGTGGCAGTGGTTCGCAGTACTGACCCGGAATTCGCGGTCCAAGGTGGTCACGGTCAACGAGCTTGGCCTCTTGCCGTCCGAGGAGTCCATCCTGGCGCCCGAATGGGTTCCGTGGGCGGAACGGGTCCGGCCTGAGGATGAGCAGGAACAGGAATCGGAGCGCGGCGAAGACCCGGTGCACGAGCCGGAAGCCGGCACGCCCGACGCCGGTGCAGAGCAGGCTGGTGTACGCGCAGACGAGGGCGATGTACCGGAAACTGTCGCCCTTGAGCCCGCTACCACTGAGCCCGCCATCGCCCTGCCTGCCGGCGGGGATGCTGACGGGGATGCTGGAGCCCTGGACAATGAAGCCGTGGACAATGAAGCCCTGGACGCTATAGCCCGGAATGACCAAGTTCGGGTTGATGAAGCCGCGCACGTGCGGGAACAACCCTCAGGCCACGACGCCGGGACGGATTAGGCGCGGAATAGCGCGCCCAGGCACGGAAAACTGAGTTAAGACGCGCAAACGGCGCCGATCGGGCAGAACCCGGGCGGCGCCGTCGTGCGTTGGGGCTGGAGCGTTACGTCAGCCGGATGACCTTCGCAGTTTCGGTCACTTCCGCAGTTCGCCCACCACGAAATCAATGCTGGCCAGCAGGGCGGAAACATCCGCCGGTTCGATGGCCACGAACGTTGCAATACGCAGCTGGTTGCGGCCGAGCTTGCGGTACGGCTCGGTATCCACGATCCCGTTGGCGCGCAGGACTTTGGCGACCGCTGCGGCATCCACGGACTCATCGAAGTCGATGGTTGCAATAACGTTTGAGCGCTCCTCCGGGTTCGTGACGAAGGGGGTCGCGAACTCCGAGGCCTCTGCCCAGCTGTAAATGCGGCCGGCAGAGTCTGCCGTGCGCGAAGAAGCGAAGTCAAGGCCGCCATTGGAGTTCAGCCACTGCACCTGGGCGTCCAGCGTTACCAGCGTGGACAGTGAGGGAGTGTTGTAGGTCTGGTTCAGGCGTGAGTTGTCGATGGCCGTCTGCAGGTCAAGGAAATCAGGTATCCAGCGGCCGCCTGCCTTGATCCGCCCTGCACGTTCGAGTGCAGCGGGGGAGAACAGTCCGAGCCAGAGGCCGCCGTCGGACGCAAAGTTCTTCTGCGGCGCAAAGTAGTAAACGTCACTTTCCGCTACGTCCACGTCCAGCCCGCCCGCGGCAGAGGTGGCGTCCACCAGTACCAGGGCTCCTTCGTCTGCGCCGGCAACACGCTGGACCGGGGCAGCAACGCCCGTGCTGGTCTCGTTTTGCGGCCACGCGTAGACGTCCACCCCGGCTTCCGCCTTGGCTGAAGGGTGCGTGCCCGGCTCAGACACGATGATTGACGAGGAGTCCAGGAAGGGCGCTTTGTTGGTGGCTGCGGCAAATTTGGAGCCGAACTCGCCGAAGGACAGGTGCTGGGCCTTGTTTTCAACGAGGCCGAAGCTGGCCACATCCCAGAAAGCCGTGGAGCCACCAACGCCCAGGACCACTTCGTAGCCCTCTGGGGCACGGAAGAACTGGCTGAGACCCTCGCGGACGGAGCCAACAAGGTTCTTGACCGGGGCCTGCCGGTGGGAGGTGCCAAGGATGTTCTTCGAGGCGGCGGACAGCGCATCAATCTGCTCCTGCCTGACCTTGGAAGGCCCGGCGCCGAACCGTCCGTCCTTGGGCAGGAGGTCGGCGGGAATAGTGATGCTGGTTTCGCTCACGGGTGCTCCAATTTCGGGCTGGACATGGCTTTGGTCCGGACGGGTGTTGGTGGCCGGCAGCCGGTGACGGCTGCAACCAGGGCCTCCCTTATTCTGCCTGAACGGCACAATAGGCGGGAACCGGAACCGTCATAGTCCAGCCAATGAGACGCCCCGCCCGCGCCCCGGTGAACTATTCGGACAAAGTCAAAATAGGCTAAGCTTTTCCACGGACTACGTCGCGGTGAAGGCGATACGGTGGGACAACGCTAGGTACTGTGCTCGAGGAGCTGAGCTGGATGACGGATCTGATCGATACTACGGAGATGTACCTTCGGACCATTCTGGAGCTCGAGGAAGAGAACATCGTTGCCCTTCGCGCCAGGATCGCCGAGCGGCTGCGCCACTCCGGGCCTACCGTCTCCCAAACCATCGGGCGCATGGAACGGGACGGCCTGGTGGTTGTCTCCGGCGACCGCCACCTGGAGCTCACCGAGACGGGCCGGAAGCGTGCCACCGAAGTAATGCGCAAGCACCGCCTGGCTGAACGTCTTCTCGCCGATGTGATCGGTTTGGACTGGGCCTACGTCCACGACGAAGCCTGCCGCTGGGAGCATGTTATGAGCGAGCGGGTGGAACGGCGCATCTATGAGCTGCTGAACCATCCCACTGAGTCCCCTTATGGGAACCCGATCCCCGGCCTTGCTGCCCTGGGCGGCGTGCCGACCCTGGGTTTTGCGGATGGCGCCATTAGCCTTTTGGAGGCGATGAAGTCGTACGGTCCTGCCTCGGTGGTGACCATCAGCCGGCTCGCCGAGCCCATCCAGGTAGAGCCTGAACTGCTCTCCCAGCTTGATGAAGGCGGTATCCGGCCGGGTGCGGCTGTGTCGCTGGAACGGGTGGGTGACTACATCTCGGTCCGGGTTCCGGGTATCGAAGGTGCCTTGGAGCTGCCTCCGGAAGTTGCCGCCCATGTGTTCGTGGCGATCCGCTGAAAGGCAAAGAGCGGACGCCATACTCCGTGTGAACTGCGTTACGCAAAGATAACGGAATTGTTACTTTCGGGCTTAAGCATCTATAGTTGAACCAAGCGTTGATATTAAAGCGTTACCTGATCTGGAGCCGAGCTCTGCCAGCGGATCAGGAGCACGAGTCGTAACTGGCAGAGGCGGGGGAACCACAAGCGGCAGCGGGGGACTGCCTTGGGGTGAAGTCCGTCAGCAGCAAGCCTCTTCCAGTGAAGGATTCCTCCGGGGATATCTCTGTGCCGAAGCTTGCTTACGGCGGACCGGGTCTTTGTACTCTCTGACCCGAATCCGACAGCTAACTTCGCAGGCTTTCCAGAGAGGAACCCTTCTTGACCATGCAGAATTCCAGGGGACGCCGCCGCGCGGCGGTCCCTGCTTCGACACCGCGTGTTGTCGAAGTCATCACCTCGGAACGCCCCCGCGATCCGCACCGTGATGCGCGCCGCCGTCGGGGTCCCTTCCGCCAAATTACTGAATTCGCCGCTGCCAGCGGCATCGGCCAAAAGGCCGGCATCGCCCTGGCCGCCACCGGACTGGTGCTCACCGTGACCGTGCCGGCCACCAGTCCCGTGATGGCCACGGATGCCTCGGGATCCACTCCTGTCGCCGCGTCCGCTGTTGTGCCCCAGCCGCAGGTTTCCGCGGAAGCAGGTGCCCAGATAGACTTCAGCCGCTCTGCTGTGGTTACCCAGGCAGACCCGGACGGCAAACTGAAGCAGCTGCTCAGTGCCCAGTCTGCCGGTGCCATCACCCGCGCCGCTTCCGCAGGAAGTCTTGGCGCCCCGCTCGCTGCTTTGACCACTGCGTCGCCGTTCGGCTACCGGGTCAGTCCGATCACCGGAGGCTCCGGCGACTTCCACCGCGGACAGGACTACGTAGCCCAGTGCGGCACCTCTGTTCTGGCCGCAGCCACTGGAACGGTCACCTTCGCCGGCTGGCACCAGTACGGCGGCGGCAACCGCGTCGTAGTGGATCACGGCAACGGCCTGGAAACCACTTACAACCACTTGTCGTCCTTCAGCGTCAAGGAAGGGCAGACGGTGTCCCGCGGGGACGTCGTGGCCCTCAGCGGGACCACGGGGGCTTCCACCGGGTGCCACCTCCACTTTGAGGTCCAGGTCAACGGCGAAGTTGTTGACCCGACCGGTTGGCTTTAGTCAAATGACGGTGAGCTATCACTTGGTGTTGACATGCCGTGACCTGAATGTGACATTCTTCCAAAACTGCTGTACCGTCTAACTCGCGTCAACTTTTCCGAAGTTGACGCTCTTGTGCGGATTGCCTAACTCTGCCACCGCTCAAGGTCCGTTCGCATTTCATCGTCTGGCAGGGGCGGGGGAACCAATTTTGGCCTTCAGCTTTTTGAAGGCCTTGGGGTTAAGTCGCAAAAGCTTCCCAGGAAGCCGCGCGGCCGGGTGACTCCCATCCGAATCCGACAGCTCACCTCGTAGGCATTGGGAGAGGCTACCTTCGTGTCTTCACGCCATAATTCTGCGCGCCACCGTGCGCAACCGGTTCGTACCAACCCCCTGGACTCCATGTCCAAGGCTGTTAGTGCCAATGCCGGGACAGTAGGTCGCCAGGCTGCAGTCATCGCAGCTGCCTCGGGCCTCATCCTGACCATGGGCCTGCCGGCCAATGCAGCGGACACCACCGCTGGTGTCTCCGCTTCCACGGAATCCGGATCGGCACAAAGTGCCCTCGCTGTCACGGCGGCGCCCACGGCTACCGTCTCCTTCGAGCGCCCCGTGGTCAAGACCACCCCGGCACCCGTTGTTGAGCGGGTAGTTGCGCAGTCCACGGACTCAGACGATGAGCAGGGAGTGACCACCGCTTCCACCGCGTCGGCCGACTCCGTTGCGGACAAGGCCGTGGAGACAATTGCCTCCGCGTCCACTTCCGGAATTGCGGGCCTCGCCTACACCGGCATCGGCCGTCCGTACGTTTGGGGCGGCACCACCCCCAACGGCTGGGACTGCTCAGGCTTCACCCAGTGGGTCTATGCCCAGGCCGGCATCAGCATCCCCCGCGTCAACGCGTGGACCGCAATGAAGCCCACCTCCACGCCGCAGCCGGGTGACCTGGTTATGCAGAACGGCGGCGCGCACGTCGGCATCTACGTCGGCAACGGCATGATGATCAGTGCCCTGAACCCCTCCCAGGGAACGCTGCTGCACTCGGTAGCTGCTACCGGCTCCTCAGCATTCTTCACTATGAACTAGTTCTTCGACCTCACGGTCCAAGGGCTTTTTCTTTGCCCAAACAGCTCTTCGCTAAATCACCACACATCCCCGTTCGGGACGTGCCGGCGTACCCCCAAGATGCCGGCGCGTCCAAACACCTTTGGCTGCCCACATGCGGCTTTGAAGGAAACGAAAGAGAGAACTGATGACTACTCGTGCAACCGCACGGCACCGCGCCGAGGCCACCAAGACCAACTCGCTCGCCATCATTGCCAAGGCTGTCGGCGACAACGCCGGCGGTGTAGGACGCCAGGCAGCCGTTATCGCAGCCGCTTCCGGCCTGGTCCTGACCAGCGGCCTCGCGGCGAACGCTGCTGACGCCAACGTCCAGCGTGACTCAGCTCCGGCCTCCACGCTGGAAGTCGAATCAACGGTTGAGGCTCCGATCTCCGCTGCGTCCACCATTGCCATCTCCTTCGAGAAGCCTGCTGTGACCACCACGCCGGCTCCCGTTGTGGAAGCTCCGGAGCCCGAGGTGGAGGTCCAGGAAGCCGCTCCGGCTCCTGCTCCGGCCGCAAGGACCGCCGCTGTTGCGAAGGTGACCGCTACAGCTCCGGCTGCAGCAGCCCCCGCCGCTCCTGCCTCGGCAAGCGGCAAGGGTGCAGCTATCCTGTCCGCAGCCTACGCCCAGCTTGGCGTTATGCAGGACTGCACCATGCTGGTGACCAACTCGCTGGCTGCCGTGGGCATCAACTTCCACGACTGGCCTGCAGGCTACCTCTCCTTGGGCCGCACCGTGAGCGCTGCTGAAGCCCAGCCGGGCGACCTGATTTACTACGCCGATGGTGGCTCCGGCATGGCCCACATAGCTGTCTACGCCGGTAACGGCCAGGCAGTGCACGGCGGCTACAACGGTAACCAGACCGTAGTCTTCAGCGCCAACGTTGGTTCCGGCCCGGTGTTCATCCGCGTTAGCTAATGCTCTCCGGCCTCGGATGCGCGTCTGATCCCTAAACAGGACCCCTGCCCTTGCGGCGGGGGTCTTGTCTGTTAACTCCCGGCATGGTGTTGACTCCCGGCAAGCTGCGAGCAGCGAACTGGGCAAGATGCGGGAGTTCACGAATTCCGGCCGGACACGGCACCGCGTGCTCCAGCAATTAGCTGATAGTGCACTTCTTTGTTTACTCTTGTGGTGTCGATCCATAGCCCGGACATGCCGAGGGCAGCCGGCCCTCGTGCCCCTGACGGGTGCGGCCGTGAAGAGGTACGTGCATGCGCACTCTCGTTCTGAATGCTGGATATGAACCGCTGGCGGTTATTACTTTCCGCCGGGCGCTGGTGCTTGTGCTCACGGGCAAGGCGAGCGTTGTGGCTGAAGGGGATGAGCCCGTAGTGGGCCCCCAGGAGATCCTGGGCCGCCCGTCCGTGATCCTCCTGAACCGCTACATCCGTCCCAGATATAACCAGTCCACCGCTGTCAGCCGCCGAGGGGTGCTTCGACGTGACGGGCACAAGTGTGCTTATTGCGGGAAAGCTGCGCACACCATCGATCATGTTCACCCAAAGTCTCGCGGGGGTGGGGACTCCTGGGAAAACCTGGTGGCTGCCTGCCTGAGGTGCAACAACCTCAAAGGCGACCACACCCCGGCCGAGATGGGCTGGAAGCTGCGGTTCGTTCCTGAGCCTCCACACGGCACCATGTGGCAGATCAAGGAACTCGAGAAGCCAACGCCCGCGTGGGATCCGTTCCTGCTGCCCGAGCGCGCTGCCTGACGCAGCGGATAGGTTGCCTCCGCCGTCCCAGGGCTAGGCTGGGGGAGTGGAACAAGACCGCTTGGACTTCGACGCCCTGATCCTGGCTGGCGGCCGGTCATCCAGGCTGGGCGGCGTACCCAAACAAGGGCTGGTCTTTCATGGTGACACCCTCCTGCAACGGTCCCTTGCTGCCGCGTCAGGGGCGATCCGCACAGTAGTGGTTGGTCCAGACCCCGGCGCGCTCCCCGCAGGGGTGCTCTCGTGCCGCGAGCAGCCGGAGTTTGCAGGGCCGGCTGCCGCGGTGGCTGCTGGTCTGGAGGCACTGGCCCAGGCCGGAAGCGAACGGCCTTACACATTGGTACTGGCATGCGACATGCCGAAGGTCTCGGCTGCGGTGGAGGCACTAACGGCAGCACTGGCAGGTGACCCGGGGGCCGATGCAATCATCGCGTGCGCCGAAGACGGCAGGGCCCAGCAGCTCGCCGGGTTTTACCGCACACTCGTGTTAAAAAGAGCCGCCCGGGAACTGGCCTCGCGAGGTGCCTTAAACAACAGCTCCATGCGGGCGCTCCTTGCTAGTCTTGACGTGCAGCTTGTTACCGTCCCGGCCGGTTCCACAGCCGATGTGGATACCTGGGATGATGCCGCCGCACTTGGAGTAAACGCCGGACGCCGGGACGAGGGCCAGGACCGGCGCGGCAGCAGTTAAATTGGGAGGCAGTTCGTGAAAAGCCAGGATGAAACGCTGGAGGAATGGTGCAGGTCCCTGCTCCAGGCGTATGAGCTTGAGGACGTCCAGGTGGACGTCAACGCCATCCTCGCCCTTGCGGGTGTAGCCGCCCACTCCGTTGTGCGGCCCGCGGCGCCACTCACCACCTTCATCGCCGGCTATGCCGCCGGCTTAGCCTCAGCGTCCGGACGCAGCACCGATGCCGCGTCCATGGAAGGGGCTTTGGATGTGGCACGTTCCCTGGCCGCGGACTACGATGCTGAAGCCGCCGGGACTCCCGGCGAATGACTGAGGAACCCGGGGAAGAACGGAGTCCAACCGACCTGCCGGAAGCGCCGGAGCACCTGGACCATACGTGGGAAGAAGCCCGGCAGGCAGCTTTTGACGCAGCCACCCCGATCCCTGCCGGGCCGGTTCCCCTGAACCTGGCCCTCGGCCGTACGTTGGACCAGGACATTGTGGCGTTGCAGGACATGCCCCACTACGCGTCCTCGGCCATGGACGGCTGGGCGGTTAACGGGACCGGGCCATGGATCCTTGCCGAACCAGGCACCCGGCTGGCCCCGCATCAGGCCAGTCCGATCGTCACCGGCGGGCTCATTCCTCCCGGCGCCAAAGCGGTGCTGCGCAGTGAGAGCGCGGTGCTTGGCAAGGACGATGACGGCTTGCCTGTCTTGATGACCGGAGGAAGCGCGAGGCCTGGCGAACCGCGGAACGGCCAGCACATCCGGAAAGCCGGCGAGGAAGCGCTTGCCGGGGACATCCTGGTCAAGGCAGGAGCGGAACTCAACCCTGCCCATCTCGCAGTGGCTGCCCTTGCCGGCTACGACGAGTTGCAGGTCCAGGGAAAACCCCTGGTCCGGCTCCTGCTGACCGGTGGCGAGGTGATAGGCCAGGGTGTTCCAGATCCCGGCCAAGTGCGGGATACGTTCGGTCCACAATTACCGGCCGTGGTGGGAATGCTGGGAGGAATAGCGGGGGGACAGCAGCGGATCGGGGACTCCTACGAGGAGTGGCTCGCGGCCCTGGAAGACGTGGTGCCCGAGGCGCCGGGCGCTCCGGACCTGCCGGCCGACGTCGTTATCACCACTGGCGGGACGGGCCGCTCAGGCACGGACCACCTGCGTCGGGCGGTGGCGGAACTGGGCGGGCGCCTCGTTATCGACGGGATCGCAATGCGGCCAGGCCACCCCGCCGTCCTGGCGGAACTGCCGGACGGCCGCTTCGTACTCGGCCTCCCAGGGAACCCCCTCGCCGCAATGATGGCGCTGTGCACTGTGGGGGCCCCGTTGCTCGCCGCGCTCGGTCACGGCCGGCTGCCCGAAATCCACGAAGTGCCCTGCGGAAGCGCCATCGAACCCGATCCGGGGCGCACCCGGCTGATGCCGTTCCGGCTCCTCTATGGCATGGCGTCTCCGGCACAGCACACCGGCCCGGGCATGATGCGCGGGTTGGCGTCGGCCGCCGGCGTGATGGTGGTGCCGCCGCATGGGGTCCAGTTCGGCGAGCCGGTGCCGGCGTTTGCGCTGCCCTGGGGACCACCCATCCCAGTGGTTTCGGAGAGTGCCGGCAAAGCCAGGCCGAGGAACGCGGCGCGGCCAGGCAGGACAGCCGGCAAAGCGGCGTCCGGCGGCCCCGTGGACTGGAGCGCGCTTCTTGGCT
Organism: Arthrobacter sp. MDT2-3; assembly: GCF_059090465.1. NCBI lineage: Bacteria > Bacillati > Actinomycetota > Actinomycetes > Micrococcales > Micrococcaceae > Arthrobacter > Arthrobacter sp. MDT2-3. The sequence goes on from NZ_JBNHFS010000009.1 coordinate 59,481, forward strand.
GACCACACTCCGTGGCCAGCCCGTACTCTGCTGGTATCCGGGTACGGCAGTTGTCATGATGGACCTATGAAAAGGCAGGTGTGGCCATGGGCCGCGTGACCCAGCGCCGCAAGGTGCACAAGTATGTGCTTGACGGTTCTCCGAAGGCACTGGAGTTTCCGGTAAGGCACCGTGAAGATGTCCTCGCTGTGGAGGAGCCGCTGGAGATCCGGTTGGGCCAGCTCTCCTTCTCTGTCACCATGCGGACGCCAGGGGACGACTTTGACCTGGTGGCCGGGTTCCTGGTGTCGGAGGGCATCATTTGGACCTCAGAGCAGCTCGTGTCACTGCGTTTCTGCGCCGGCGAGGATGAAAACGGCGTCCAGACGTTCAACGTGGTTGAGGTCCAATTGCGGCCCGATGTCACAGTTCCGTCCATTGGCCGCCATATCTATACCTCGAGCTCCTGCGGCATTTGCGGGACCGATTCGGTGGAGTCTGTCCAGAAGTCCTCGCACTACAGCCCCGCCGCGGATCCGCTGACCATCGACGCGGAGCTCCTCGCATCCCTGCCGGGCCTGCTGCGGAAGTCCCAGCGCCTTTTCGAGGATACGGGCGGAGTGCACGCGGCCGGGCTGTTCAGGATCCAGGACGACGGCGGCGTGGAGCTTTTGTGCCTCCGCGAGGACGTAGGGCGCCATAACGCCGTGGACAAGGTTGTGGGCTGGGCCTTGCGTGAAGGACTGCTCCCGCTGCGCGGCACGGTCCTCCAGGTATCAGGGCGCGCCTCCTTCGAGCTTGTACAGAAAGCAGCCCTGGCGGGAATCCCCGTGCTGGCTGCCGTCAGCGCTCCCTCCAGCCTTGCTGTTGAACTGGCAGAGGCCAGCGGCTTGACCCTCGCCGGGTTCAGCCGGGGAACCAGCCTCAACATCTACGCGGGGGACCACCGTATTGTCAGGCCTGTCGCCCAGGCTCCCGCCGGCGCGCGGAGCTGACCACCCGTTTAGCCGCAAGCCCCACTTTTTTCGGAAACCGCTTTTCCAGGGATGTCATCCGCCGCGAATGGCGAGTAAGCTACCAGCGGGTAGTTTTATCCACCGAATGGACACCATGGTCCACGTTTCCAGCGCTGAAGAGGGCCAACATTGCATGACGACCGCCGGATTACGGAAGTCCGCCTCGAAAGGTTCGTCCGCGAACGCATCAACCCCGCCGTATACAGCCGGAGCCTTCCCCTGACGCTGAGCAGTTGGGACGTGCCGGACGAACCGGTGCCGGCCCTCGAAGCCATGCGGCAAAAGTTCCAGCCGCAGGAACACGGCGCGCCATGGGGAAAGCCCTGGGGTACCAAGTGGCTCCGCCTCCAAGGCGAAGTACCCGAGTTCTGGGGCACGGAGCCGGACACCACTATCGAAGTGGTGGTTGACCTCGGCTTCACCATCGAAGTGCCCGGCTTCCAATGCGAGGGGATCGCCTGGCGCGCCGATGGCACCATCATCAAGGCCGTATCCCCCCGGAACCAGTACATCCCGCTGAAGCTGCTGGGAGGGGGAATGGCGGTGGACTTCTATGTGGAGGCCGCCGCCAATCCCGATGTCGCCCAAGGCTGGACTTTCGCGGCCACGCCCTATGGGGACAAATCAACGGCCGGAACAGCACCGCAGTACAGGCTGGGAACCATCTCCATCGCGGAGTTGAACCAGACCGTGTGGGAACTCCAGCAGGACATCTGGACCCTGTCCGGGCTGATGGACGTACTTCCCTTGGAGCTGCCGCGCCGGCACGAAATCCTCCGGGCACTTGAGCGCATGATGGATGTGATGGACCCCGACGACGTTGCCGGGACCGCCGCTGCCGGACGCGAAGCGCTGGCCGAAGTGATGGCCAGCCCGGCCTATGCTTCCGCCCACCAGCTCGTTGCCACCGGGCATGCGCATATCGATTCCGCGTGGCTTTGGCCCGTCCGCGAAACCATCCGCAAATGCGCCAGGACGTTCTCCAACGTAGTTGCCCTGATGGATGAATACCCCGATTTCGTTTTCTCCTGCTCATCCGCCCAGCAGTTCGCCTGGATCAAGGAGTTCTACCCTGAACTCTTCGGCCGGATCCGGGAAAAGGTGAATGCAGGGCAATTCGTGCCGGTTGGCGGAATGTGGGTGGAATCGGACACCAACATGCCCGGCGGCGAGGCCATGGCGCGGCAGTTCGTGGAGGGGAAGAGCTTCTTCCTGGCCGAATTTGGCGTCGAGTGCCGGGAAGCCTGGCTGCCGGACTCCTTCGGATACTCGGCGGCCCTGCCACAAATCGTCAAGTCCGCCGGCAGCCGGTGGTTCCTCACCCAAAAGATCTCCTGGAACCAGACCAACAGGATGCCGCACCATACCTTCAACTGGGAGGGAATCGACGGCACCAGGCTCTTCACCCACTTCCCGCCGGTCGACACCTACAATTCCCAGCTCAGCGGCCGCGAGCTGGCCCACGCCGAGCGGAACTACCGTGACCATGGCCGCGGTTCGGTATCGCTGGTGCCCTTCGGCTATGGCGACGGCGGCGGCGGCCCCACGCGGGAAATGCTTGCTGCGGCGGCCAGGACAGCGGACCTTGAAGGCTCGCCAAAGGTACGGATCGGATCCGCGGAGAGCTTCTTCCGGCAGGCTGAGGGCGAATATTCCTCGCTGCCTGTGTGGGTGGGCGAGATGTATCTCGAACTGCACCGCGGCACGTACACCAGCCAGGCCAGGACCAAGAAGGGCAACCGGCGCAGTGAACACCTGCTGCGCGAAGCAGAACTGTGGTGCACCACGGCCGCTGTCCGGACAGAAGGCTCGTTTGCCTACCCCGCTGCCGAGCTCAAGAGGCTGTGGCGGCTGGTGCTGCTGCATCAGTTCCATGACATCCTTCCCGGCAGTTCCATCGCCTGGGTCCACCAGGACGCCGAGCGCAATTACCAGGCCATCGAATCCGCCCTCGAAGGTTTGATCGCCCAGGCAGCCAGGGCAGTCCTAGGCAACGGGGAGCGGCAGTTCCTGCTGAACGCCGCGCCGCATGCCCGCGACGGCGTCCCGGCACTGGCAGCAGGCGAGCCGGTCGGGTCACCACTACCGGCCCGTGCCGCAGCCCGCAACGCCGGCTTCGTTTTGGACAACGGCATCATCCGGGCGGTCCTGGACGCAGACGGTTTGCTCACCTCGCTTCGGGACTACGCGAGCGGCCGGGAGGCGATTGCCCCGGGGGAGCGCGGCAACCTGCTGGAACTGCACCGTGACACACCCAACGAGTGGGACGCCTGGGACATTGACGAGTTCTACCGCCGCAACGTCACACCGTTGACCTGCGCGGAGTCGGTGCGCCTCGCGGAGCACGACGGCGAGGCTACTGTTGTGGTGGAGCGGATGGCCGGATCCTCTGCCATTACCCAGCGCATTAGCCTGGCCGCCGGAAGCCCCTCGCTCTCCGTCACCACTTCTGTGGACTGGCAGGAGCGGGAAAAGCTGTTGAAGCTAGGCTTCGCGCTGGACGTACGGGCGGACCGTTCGGCGGCGGAGACGCAGTTCGGGCACGTCTTCCGCCCCACCCATATCAACACGTCCTGGGAAGCGGCCAAGTTCGAAATCTGCGCGCACCGCTGGATCCACGTGGCCGAGCCGGGCTACGGCGTCGCAGTTTCCAACTCGTCTACCTATGGTCATGACGTCACCAGGAGTATCAGGGAGGCCGACGGCGGCACCACCACCACCGTGCGTATGTCACTTTTGCGCGCCCCGAAGTTCCCGGATCCGGATGCAGACCGCGGACACCACGAGCTGACGGTCACTATCCGGCCCGGCGCCGACATCGCCGATGCCGTCCAGGAAGGCTACCGGACGAATCTCGCTCCGCGGCTCGTCACTGGCGCCGCGCCGGTGGAGCCGCTGTTTTCCGTGTCAAACCCTGCCCTGGTCATCGAGGCGGTAAAGCTGGCGGAGGACGGCTCCGGAGATGTGGTTGTCCGGTTGTACGAGTCGCTGGGGCAGCGCTCCGCGGGACGGCTCGCAGCGAACTTCCCGGTTCAGCAGGTCGAGGCCGTGGACCTGCTGGAGCGCCCCGTGCAGGCGTCCGGCGTCGAAGCAGGACCGGAGGGAGCGCAGCTGCTCCTGCGGCCGTTCCAGTTGGTCACGCTGCGGTTTGTGCGCCCTCGCGCCTAGAAATCCGGCTTATTCGCGTGTTTCCTGGAAAAGAGCAGAAAGGGCCCTTAAATGGCTGAGTGGGGGCGGTCCCCAACGGCCGCCACCACTCATCCCCCCAAAGCGTGCAAAGGCCCCCGGGAGCCACATCGTTCAAGAAAGTATCCCCGTTCGTAAACGCCCCGGGCTCCCACCTTCACACATTCATGATTGTTTCACACTCTAATGAATTTGTGAAAGCCCAAAAGGTTACGTTTCGGTAGATGTCCTTTTCGGCTTGAAGTTCTTGCTGCTTCTAACCCTGGCTACCCAGATCAGGGCCAGGCCGAGGACGTAACAGAGCACTGCTGTGTAGTTGACAATGAATTTGCCTGCAGACCATTCCTCCGGCACCAGGGGGAACAGGAGGGTCAGCGCAATAGCAACTCCACCTACCGCCAATAGCCCGGCGGCGAGCCGGACCAGAACCGGCAACCTGCTCTGGGCTGCGCGCACCATCGCTGGAAGCAGTACCAGGGAGACATACGAGGGATAGGCCCGTCCGGCTGCGCCGTAGTACTCCACCAGGACACCGTGACGGTGGTCCTTCCCGGCGATGGCGCCCAAACCGGCCGAGGAACCTGCAGTGTCCATCAGGAAGAAAACACCGAGCATCAGCAGGGAAACCACCAGCAGGACGGCCTGGCCAATCCTTCCCGTGATGAGCCGATAACCATGCTCGGCTCCGAACCCGCGGGTGACCCGGATGCCAACAAAATAAATGGCCGCGAAAATGATGAAGCGCAACAGCAGATTGGCGAGGTTGACGCCTCCCAAAGCCGTGTCAACGGCGATGTAGGGAGCCTCGATGCTTAGAAGGATGGCCACGGTCATCAGGGCGAAGATGTAGAAAAGCGACCTGTTCTCTCCCCGGACGGCGCTGGGCACCCGGGCTGCGGCAATCAGGCCACAGATGGCCAGCGTGGACCACTGAAGGGTTTCGATCATCCCAGGTTCTCCCAAATCTTTTCCGTCTGCGCTTGGTCCTGCTCCTGGCGCCGCAGCACCTTGCCCAGTGCCTGCAGCCTGTCGCCGGCCAGGACCGCGAGGTCGCCGTCGGACAGGCTGTCCAGTGCTCCCTGCCGTGCGCCCGGAGGCCAGCCTGCTTCTTCCTCTGTGATCAGGCCAGTGGCCACCAGTCCATCGGTTAGTCCAACACCTGCTGCGGCAGCCGTGGCAACCGCCAGCCCGGCTGACAGCCGGTTTGCCGATAGTTGCGCGGAATAATTCTGCGGTGCGATGCCCGTAGCGGCGGAAACACGGTGCCGCAGCTCGCCGTCGTCAATGGCATCAACCCAGTTCCTGACGGACGTGGCGTGCGGCGCCGGCGACAGTGCGGGCGGTTCATCACCCGGTGGCCCGGCAGGGTCCATCCCCGGACGCGTCAGCATGGCGCGCAGGAGGTCGGCGGTGGAGATCTGGCTTACCAACTCGCAGCGCGTAGGTGGCTGCTGGGGACCGGCCAGTTCCCGGTAGGGTTCGAAGTCAGCCAAAGCCGCTACCGGGTTGATGTTGTAAGCGCGGCTGATGCTGACCACTGTGCTTACCGAGACTTTCCCACGGACCAGCTGCTGGGCCAGGGTGGTCCGCTTGATCCCGGAAATCCTGCAGACGTCTGCCGTGCTGGCGTCCGGCGCAATGCCTTGCAGCCAGCGCTGGAACGCCTTGGCGGGGAGGGTCATAGGGAGCTCTCTGGAGAACGGATGGTTTGTCGATCTTAGCCTGACGACATTGACGCCGATTTTACCCGCCCGCATGTTTCGACTATGCTTGATGGTCGAGCCCGTTGGTCCGTACACCCCCCAAGTCCGGACCAGCGGGTTCTTTTATGTCCGGGCTCCGGGCGCCGTCCTCCAGCCGGAATGCGCGAGGCTTTGCGGGCCGAAAAACGCCCAGAACTGCTGTGCGCTCCGGTGAAAGGATGGATCCCATGACTGCGACCCTTGTGGCAAAGGATGTATCCGGCGGCCACGACCACCGGCTGCTCTTTTCCCAACTTTCCCTCACCGTTGCCCCTGGCGACGTTGTAGGTGTGGTGGGTGCCAACGGTGCCGGCAAATCCACCCTGCTCCGCCTCCTCGCAGGCGTCGACCAGCCGCAGGACGGCAATGTCAGCCTTGCTCCGGCCGACGCCTTCGTGGGGTGGCTTCCCCAGGAGCACGAGCGGATCCCCGGTGAATCTGTTGCCGCGTACATTTCCCGGCGGACCGGCTGCGCCGAGGCCACGGCGGAGATGGAATCCACAGCAGAGGCGCTTGGCTCCGGCGCGCCCGGTGCCGATGACGCCTACGCGCGGGCTTTCGACCGCTGGATGGCTTCCGGTGCTGCGGACCTTGACGACCGAATCCCCGCCGTACTGGCCGATCTGGGCCTGGACACCGGGGCGGACGCCGAGATGACAGGTTTGTCCGGCGGCCAGGCAGCGCGGGTGGCGCTTGCAGCCCTGCTGCTCAGCCGGTTCGACGTCGTCCTCCTGGATGAGCCCACCAACGATCTTGATCTTGCCGGACTCGCAAAGCTCGAGGACTTTGTCCGCGGGCTGCGTGGCGGCGTTGTCCTGGTGAGCCACGACAGGGAGTTCCTGGCCCGCTGCGTCACCACGGTAGTTGAACTGGACCTGGCGCAGAACTCCGTCGCCGTTTACGACGGCGGCTATGACGCCTTCCTCGAAGAACGTGCAGTGGCGCGGCGCCACGCACGCGAGAAGTATGAGGAGTTTGCCGCCACCAAGGCGGACCTCGTGTCACGGGCAAGGACACAGCGGGAATGGAGCTCGCAGGGCGTTCGGAACGCCATGAAGAAAAATCCCGACAACGACAAGATCCGCCGCGCCGCCAGCACCGAGTCCTCCGAGAAGCAGGCCCAGAAGGTGCGGCAGATGGAATCACGGATCGCCCGGCTGGACGTGGTGGACGAGCCCCGGAAGGAATGGCAGCTCCAGTTCTCCATCGGCAAGGCGCCGCGCTCAAGCGCCGTGGTGGCCACCCTCCGCGACGCTGTGGTCCGTCAGGGTAACTTCACCCTCGGGCCGGTCAACCTCCAGCTCAATGCGGGGGAGCGGATCGGCATCACGGGTCCCAACGGTGCAGGCAAGTCCACCCTGCTGCGCCTTCTTTTGGGCGACCTCGCACCGGAGTCCGGCAGCGCTGCCATGGGCGCTTCGGTGGCCATCGGCGAGATCGACCAGGCCCGGGGGCTGCTTGCAGGCCATCTTGCCCTGGCCGAGGCGGTCGAGGCAGTTCTGGTGGACCTGAACCCGGCAGACGTCCGGACCCTGCTCGCCAAGTTCGGCCTCAAGGCGGACCACACTGCCCGTACCGTCGATTCGCTGTCGCCGGGCGAACGGACCAGGGCCGCCCTGGCACTGCTGCAGGCGCGAGGCGTGAACCTGCTTGTCCTGGATGAGCCGACGAACCACCTTGACCTTCCGGCCATCGAACAGCTTGAGGAGGCGCTGGAAAGCTACGACGGCGCCCTCCTGCTGGTGACGCACGACCGGAGGCTGCTCGAGAACGTGCGGCTGGATGTACGTTGGCATGTTGAAAACGGAATGATAGAGGAGCAGCAGCAATGAGCATGGAAGGGGTGGCCTGGAACTCCCTGTACAAGATCACCCGGGCCAAGAGCGGTTCCAAGCCGTTTTCCAAGGCAACCCTGAAGCGTGTCCTCGGATTTGCCCGGCCGCACCGCGGCAAACTTCTTGCCTTTGTGGCGTTGTCCATTGTGATGGCATTCCTCGCTGTGGCCACCCCCGTCCTGGCCGGGCAGGTGGTGGACGCGATCGTGGCCAAGGCCGGCGCCGGCGAGGTGCTCAGGCTTGCTGTGCTCATCGCCGTCGTCGCCATCGCCGAGGCGGGGGTGGGCCTGGTCAACCGCTGGCTTTCCTCGACCATCGGCGAAGGCGTCATCGTGGACCTTCGCACGCGGGTCTTCGACCACGTGCAGAAGATGCCCATCGCATTCTTCACCCGCACCCGTACCGGAGCCCTGGTCAGCCGGCTGAACAACGACGTCATCGGCGCCCAGTCCGCGTTCGCCGGCACCCTGTCCGGTGTTGTCAGCAACGTGGTGGCACTGATCCTCACGCTCATCGTTATGCTCGGCACGTCCTGGCAGGTGACCGTCCTGGCCATGATCCTGCTGCCGGTCTTCCTCATCCCGGCGCGGCGGATGGGCTCCAAACTCGCCGACCTCCGCCGCGAGGCGGCGGAGCACAACGCCGCCATGGGCACTCAGATGACCGAACGCTTTTCGGCGCCGGGCGCCACGCTGGTCAAGCTGTTCGGGCGCCCGGACGAGGAATCCCGGGAGTTCGCCGTCCGCGCCGGCCGCGTGCGCGACATCGGCGTTCGGACCGCCATGCTGCAGTTCACCTTCGTGACGGCCCTGACGCTGGTCTCCGCGCTCGCCCTGGCACTGGTCTACGGGTTGGGCGGCTGGCTGGCGATCACTGGCCAGCTCGCACCCGGCGATGTTGTGGTGCTGGCCCTGCTGCTCACCCGGCTGTATGCCCCTCTGACAGCCCTGTCCAATGCCCGGGTAGAGATCATGAGTGCCCTGGTGAGCTTCGAGCGGGTCTTCGAAATCCTGGACCTCAAACCCCTGATCCAGCAGAAACCCGGGGCTGTAGCTGTTCCGCCCGGCCCGGTTTCCGTGGAGTTCGACGATGTCCGCTTCGCCTACCCCTCCGCTGACAAGGTTTCACTGGCCTCCCTCGAGGAGGTGTCCACGCTGGACACCCGCGGGGGGGAGGAAGTGCTGCACGGCATCAGCTTCCGTGTGGAACCAGGCCAGACGGTGGCACTGGTCGGATCCTCCGGTGCAGGAAAATCGACGATCGCCCAACTGCTGGCCCGGCTCTACGACGTGGATTCCGGTGCCGTGCGCCTGGGCGGAACCACTGCCGGATCTGGGCTGGACCTGCGCGACGCCACCTTTGACTCGCTGCGGGACACCCTGGGCATGGTGACGCAGGACGGCCACCTCTTCCACGAAACCATCGCCTCCAACCTCCGGCTCGCAAAGCCCGATGCCACGGAAGCGGATATGTGGGAGGTCATCCGGCAGGCGCGGCTTGAAGCCATGATCCGCTCCCTGCCGGATGGACTGGAAACGGTGGTGGGTGAACGTGGCTACCGCCTCTCCGGTGGTGAACGGCAGCGGCTCACCATCGCCCGGCTGCTCATCGCCCAGCCCCGCGTGGTCATCCTCGATGAGGCGACGGCCGCGCTGGACTCCACCAACGAGGCCGCAGTGCAGGCTGCCTTGGGCGCCGCACTCGAGGGGCGCACCGCCGTCGTCATCGCACACCGGTTGTCCACTGTCCGTGCCGCTGACGCGATCCTGGTGGTGGAGGACGGCCGGATTGTGGAGCGGGGCACCCACACGGAACTCCTGGCCGCTGACGGCCGTTACGCCGAGCTGTACCGGACGCAGTTCGCCGAAGCCACGGCCGTGGCCCAGGAAGCAGTTCCCGAGTTCTAGCCTTCCGTCCACACGGTTTGAGGCCTGGCGGCGAGTTCCGGCAGGATGTGCTCCGTCAGCAGCGGGGCCAGGTCCTGCGGCAGTTCGCCGCCGGGTTCCAGCCAGCGGATCTCCGCTATCTCGGCGGAAGGATGGGCCTCCCACGTGCCCGGCGCCAGGAACACGGTGGCTTCGATGTCCGTGGCGGCCTCGTTGGCGGCGTCCGCAATCCAGACGCCCATCAGCTGCAGGTTGGCTGGATCAAGCACGATGCCCACCTCTTCGGCCAACTCCCGCGCTGCGGCCTGCACGGCCGTTTCCCCGGCTTCGGGCTTGCCGCCGGGGTGCATAAACATGGAGGTGCCGCGCTTCCGCACGGTCAGGAGGCGGCCGGCGTTGTCAAAGACGCAGACGGCGGACACCACGATGCGGTTTTTCATGTGTCCCGCTCCTGCCGCACCAGGCGCGAGCTCAGCAGGAGGTCCTTCCGCGGCCCCTGCACGTCCCAGCTGTAGTTGAACGTGTGGGGGCCCTCGTAGGCGTACGTCACGCGGTAGGTGTCAGGAGCGCACCAGTGCTGGTCCAGGTTGGCCTCCGGCGTGAAGCTCATGGTGTGGAAGGGACGCCCGTCCGGGAAGAATACGTCCATGGCATCGGGCCGGTCGGTGGTCTTCAACAGGTATTCACGGGAGGCGGGCCCGGTAAAGGTGGGCCAGCGCATGGTTCCTTCCTCCCGGAGGGTCAAGCCGCCGTCGTCCATGGGAACAAAGTGGACGACGCCGGCAAAGGTTCCGCGGGTGCCATTCGTCCGGTCCAGCAGGTCCCGCTGAACGGTCCACTGCCCGGCGTGCCCATTGACGGCTGGGCCGAGAAGGTAGGGGCGGAGGGCGAACTCCGGGGGAGGAAAGTTCAAGTGCCCTCGATTGGAATCGAACCAACGACACCGGCTTTAGGAGAGCCGTGCTCTATCCACTGAGCTACGAGGGCGGGCGTCCGATGGATCGGCAAGGCCGGTCCGGCCGGACACGGATACAAGCATACAAGGTGCGGAGCCGTACTACGCTCAAGGCATGAGTTCAGTGCCGTCCACCGCACGATCCGTGGCGTTCATCCCGGACACCACCTCCACCCGGCAGTACATCGGTGCATGGTCCGTGCTCAGCGTGCTGCAGTATTTCGCGGCGGAGGCGGCGGTGATTGGCGCCTGGGCCGGTCCCCGGCCTTATGACCTGCGCACCGGCTACATCAGCGACCTCGGGGCCATCAACTGCGGCGTCTTTGACGGCCGCGAGGTGTGTTCCCCGCTGAACTGGCTGATGAACGCATCGTTCGTGGTCCAGGGGCTGGGGATGCTGCTGGGGGCGCTGCTCCTGAGCTCGGGGCTGCTGCGCGTGGCTGCCCTGGCCGGCGCCCGGGTCCGCCCGGGCCGGCGGGTACCATGGCTGGCCGCCGTGGCCGTCCGGGTGCTGACAGGAACGGCGGGAGCCGGGACGGTGATTGTGGGGCTGGTGCCGGAGGATGTTGGCTCGGGCTGGCACTTGGCCGGCGCAATCATGTACTTCACTGCCGGGGCGGTCGCCCTGTTGGTCCTGGGGTTCCTCTGGCTGGGGAAGACAGCGATGGCCTGGTTCATCCTGGCCTGCGGGACCGTGTCCGCTGCCGCCCTGGTTACGGGCGGGCTGACCGGCATGCATGTGCCGGAACCGGGCGCCCTGGAGCGGCTTATGGGTTACCCGGTTACCGTGGGGATGGCCGCCGCAGGTTTGGTTATCGCGCAGCGGGTGCATCGGCACCGGAATCAGGTCCGGGCAGCGGCTGGTCAGCGGCTTTAGGGTTCGAGGTTTTTGGGCTTCCGCGCCCGCAGAAAGACCGCCGCCGCCCCTGCCAGCAAACTCAGGACCAGCAGGACCCAGCCGGCCACGGTGAGGCCCGAGGCCAGGGCGACCTGGCCGGCGTCGGGCGTTCCCGCTGCCAGCATGCCGTCGATGGCCGCGTTGCCCCACAGCCGGACCACCACAAACAGCAGGGGGAGCGCCCACAAAGCCCAGCGCAGGGCCTTCCTGGCCACGCTCGTCCCGATCAGCAGCAGCCAGGTGAACCCGAAGATCAGCGGGAACAGGGTGCCGGCCGTCTTGTGGACGTAGTTGAGCTGGCCGCGCGCTTCCTCGTTCATGGCCAGGTGCAGCTGGTTGATGTAGGCCGGGTCGAACCCGCTGATCAGCGAATCCGGCATGGCCAGGCCGCCGGAGAGCTGCCGGAACTGGTCGAGCGTCAGCAGGTGGAGGTACCAGAACAGGAACAGGCTGGCCACCACGCCTGCGATCAGGATGAGGTTGCCGTTGTTTTCGGCTTTCTCCGGCGTGCGCGCGGTGGTGGGATTGACCACGGGCGGGAGGTGGTGCTGCGGTACAGCCGCCTTGGAGCCGTGCTTCTTGATCCGCTGGGCAGGGGTTTTGGCCATGCCACCATTATCCCGCCCCATAAACTGAAGCCATGACCATTGGCCGGCACAGTGCTGCTGAACTCGACTCCTCCTTGGACGACTACCAGCTGGCTGCAGCCCTGGTCCGCGAAGCCGGGCAGCTGGCGCTGCTCATGCGGATGGCAGGCCTGCAGTCGGAGCAGAAGACGTCCATCTCGGACGTGGTGACCGCCGCAGACCATGCCGCCGAGGCCTACGTGCTGGAACAGCTGCAGCGCTGCCGTCCCGAGGACGGAATCCTCGGGGAGGAAGGCGCCTCGGTGCAGGGGACCAGCGGACGCACCTGGGTCATTGACCCTGTGGACGGCACCTACAACTTCCTGCATGGGTCCACGTACTGGTGCTCGGCCATCGCCCTGAAGGATTCCTCCGACGTGGTGCTCGGCGCCATTTTCCAGCCTGAGGAGGACAAGCTCTGGCTGGGCGGACGGACGCATCCCGCCACTCTTAACGGCGAATCCCTGACGGTGTTCCACGAGGACAGAGGAGCGCGCAACGGCACTGCCGTAGCCGAGCTCGGCGCTGCCACCTACATCCACCCCAGCTGGCTCATGGACCCACTTTGCGCGATGCCCTGGCATGCGGCTGCCACCTCTGCCGCCGCCTTGCGGATGCTCGGTTCGGGCTCCTGCGACCTCGGCCGGGTAGCTGACGGGCAGCTCGGTTGCTGGTTCCAGCACAGCTGCCCGGAGTGGGACTGGCTGCCGGGAAAGGCAATCGTCCGCGCGGCGGGCGGTGCGGTGGATACAGTCCGGGTGAACGGCCTGGAATGGTTTATGGCAGGCGGCACGACGGCGGTGCGTGAGTTGCGTGCCGCGCTCGAGTCCGGTTCGGTGGCCTAGGATTCGGCGGCAGCTTGAACACGTAATCCACAGGCTGGAAGTGGGTGTCGGTCCCACCGCCTAGACTTGTAGGCACCATGGATATGTTGTTTGACCCGTACTCTGACGGACCTTTCAAGGCCGCTCCCGCAGCCGCTGCCCGCACCAGGGCCCGCCCTGAAGGGGTCGTAACCTCGGCCGGTCCCGGCGGTGGCCTGCCCTGGGAGAGCCAGCCGGGCCCCGGTTTGCCTGGCAGCCGGCAGGAGGAGGGGGAACAGGGACAGGTGCGCCGCCACAGCAGCCACCGCCCGGATGCCGCGCAGCTGCTGGAGGGTTTGAACCCGCAGCAGGAGGAGGCGGTCCAACACGCCGGTTCCGCGCTGCTGATCGTGGCCGGTGCCGGGTCGGGCAAAACCCGGGTGCTCAGTAACCGGATCGCCTACCTGATCGCCACCGGCCGGGCCCACCATGGCGAAATCCTCGCCATCACCTTCACCAACAAGGCAGCGGCGGAAATGCGGGAACGCATTGAAGTGCTGGTGGGCGGCCGCGCCAAGATCATGTGGATCTCCACGTTCCACTCGTCCTGCGTCCGGATCCTCCGTCAGGAAGCTGCCAACGTCGGGCTGAAGTCCAACTTCTCCATTTACGATTCCGCAGACTCGCTCCGGCTGGTCACGCAGGTGTCCAAAGCGTTGGACCTGGATCCCAAGAAGTTTGCGCCCAAGGCCATCCAGCACAAGATTTCCGCGCTGAAGAATGAACTGATCGATGCCGATTCGTACTCCTCCGCCGCGAACTACAACGATCCTTTCGAGCAGGCCGTGGCCGAGGTCTTCAAGGGCTATACCCAGCGGCTGCGCCAGGCCAACGCCATGGACTTCGATGACCTCATCGCCGAGACCGTCTACATGTTCCGTGCCTTTCCGGCGCTCGCCGAGTCCTACCGCCGCCGGTTCCGGCACGTCCTGGTGGATGAATACCAGGACACCAACCACGCCCAGTACGCACTGGTCCGGGAAATCGTGGGGGAAGGGCCGGGAGCGTCCGAGCTCACTGTGGTGGGCGACTCGGACCAGTCCATTTACGCTTTCCGCGGCGCGGATATCCGCAATATCGTGGAGTTCGAAAAGGACTACCCCGAGGCACGGACCATCAAGCTGGAGCAGAACTACCGCTCCACGCAGAACATCCTCACTGCGGCCAACTCGGTTATTTCGCGAAACCCCAACCGCCCTGAGAAGCGGCTGTGGACGGCCGAAGGTGATGGCCACAAAATCATTGGCTACGTGGGAGAGAACGAGCACGACGAGGCCCAGTTCATAGCCAAGGAGATTGACAGGCTCCAGGATGAGGACAACCTCCGCCCGGGGGATGTTGCCATCTTCTACCGCACCAACGCCCAGTCGCGCTCCATCGAAGACGTTCTGGTGCGGGTTGGCCTGCCGTACAAGGTGGTGGGCGGCACGCGCTTCTACGAGCGCAAGGAGATCAAGGACGCCCTCGCGTACCTTCGCGTCCTGGTTAATCCGGACGACGACGTCAACCTCCGCCGGGTGCTCAACGAACCTAAGCGCGGCATCGGAGACCGCGCCGAGGGAGCTGTTGCCGCCCTCGCCCAGCGTGAGCGCATCTCGTTTATGGCAGCAGCCCGCCGCGCCGAGCAGGCGCCGGCGATGGCAACCCGTTCCGTCAACGCGGTCCTCGGCTTTGTGAAGCTGCTGGATGACCTCGCTGAAGTGGCCGCGGGCTCAGGCGCAGCAGCGGCCCTTGAAGCAGTCTTGGAGCAAACCGGTTACCTCGCCGCGCTGCGGGCCAGCACTGATCCCCAGGACGAGTCCAGGGTGGAGAACCTCGCGGAACTCGTGGCCGTGGTGCGTGAGTATGAGCAGGAGAACCCGGAAGGGTCGCTCGCCGCTTTCCTGGAGCAGGTCTCGCTGGTGGCAGATGCCGACCAGATCCCCGATGCCCCCGGTGGTGACGCCGAGGACACTGCTGCCGCCGTTGCGGAGGCCAAGCGGCTGGGCGTGGTAACGCTGATGACCCTGCATACCGCCAAGGGGCTCGAATTTCCCGTGGTATTCCTCACTGGCATGGAGCACGGACTGTTCCCGCACCAGCGCTCGGCCACGGACCCGAAGGAACTTGCTGAAGAACGCCGGCTCGCTTACGTGGGCCTTACCCGGGCCCGCAAACGTCTTTATGTCACGCGTTCCGAGGTCCGGAGCATGTGGGGTCAGAGCCAGTACAACCCCGCCAGCCAATTCCTGGAGGAAATCCCCGCCGAACTCGTGGAATGGAAGCGTGAAGGAACCAGCAGGCAGGCCGGCGCCTGGGGCGGCGGATCCATCGGTTCGAACCGCTACAGCGGATCCTTCTGGGGCGCCGGAACAGCACGTGGCGCAGCGGCTGATTCGTCGGCCGGTTTCAACGCAGATGTCCCGGCCGTCATTGCCCGGAACCGGGTGCAGCCGCAGAAGGAGATCGTTGCGGTCAATGTGGGGGACAAGGTTAACCATACGAGTTTCGGTAACGGAACCGTCCTGGCGCTTGAGGGAGCGGGGGACAAGACCGTGGCAAAGGTAAAGTTCGACGTCGGTGAAAAGCGGCTGCTTTTGCGGTACGCGCCGCTCACAAAGCTTGACGCCTAGCAGCGGAAGCGGAACCGCAAGGGCCCCATAGCTCCAGGTGAACCGGCGCCATAAAGCATAATGGGGCCATGCGACGGACTGTTCTGGGGATCTTCGCCGCCTTGATCCTGACGGCGGCCACGGCCTGCACCATCACTATTGAAGATCCGGGTTACGTCCCGCCTGCACCGCTGCCGCCCCTGGAACAGCTGGAACGGGCGGCGCTGGTGAGCCCCGAAGGATTTTCCACCGGTGACGGGATTATTTCCTTCATCACGGAAGACCGCAGCGTTGCCTGTTCCCTCACGTCAGCCCGGGGTGAGCACGTCAACCTCCCTTATGAGGCCAACAACTTCAGCGATACGGCCAACAACAAGCTCGCAACCGTGCCCGTGGCGCATTGTGAACTCGCCCGGTACCCCAAGCCGGAGCAGCTTGACGTCAAGGACGACTGTGCTGGAACCAACCTGGGTTATTTGGGCGGTGTTGCGGTACTGGCCCCGGACAGCGCACGTTACGGAGAATGCCGTTCCGGCGTCACACAAATGGAAGCAACGTATGGCCCCAGCGGCAGCAAGGCCGGTCCCCTGGCCCAGTTGCAGGTACTGAGGGAGGGGCAGAACCTCGAAGGGAACGGACTTCGCTGTTCGGCCTACAACGGTGGCGTGGCATGCGGAAACGTGTCCGCCGGCGTCGGATTCTTTGTTTCACCGGAGCGTTACGAGTTGATTTCCAGGTCCGCCGGAAGCGCCCCACCAGCACCGCCGGAGGCCTCAAAAACCCCGTAATTCCGCGGTTTTTCTACGCTCCATAGAATAGTGTCCTTACTCACATAAGCGGTAGTCTTGGACGGGCCGGTCCCTTCAAAGGACTAGAGTTCCCAGTGGAGCATCACGCCGCGTGGCTCGTTTCCAACAGGCCGCCGGTGCGTGCAATTCCGCAGCCCGGTCATCGTCTTCGATGGTGTCCGACTGTACAGAAACTACTTCGACGTAGAAGGACACTAAACCGTGGACCTGTTTGAATACCAGGCGCGCGATATGTTCGAGGCGCACGGTGTACCCGTGCTTGCCGGCATCGTGGCGCACACCCCAGAAGAAGCAAAGGCAGCTGCCGATAAGATCGGCGGCGTAACTGTCGTCAAGGCACAGGTCAAGGTTGGCGGCCGCGGCAAGGCCGGCGGCGTAAAGGTCGCAAAGTCCGCGGACGAGGCACTTGAGCACGCCACCAACATCCTGGGCATGGACATCAAGGGCCACACCGTCAACAAGGTGATGATTGCCCAGGGTGCAGACATTGCCGAGGAGTACTACTTCTCCGTCCTTCTGGACCGGGCCAACCGCAACTACCTGGCCATGTGCTCGGTTGAAGGCGGAATGGAAATCGAACAGCTCGCCGTCGAACGCCCCGAGGCGCTGGCGAAGATCGCCATCGACCCCGCAGTGGGCATTGACCAGGCCAAGGCCGACGAAATCGTCGCAGCCGCCGGCTTCGCTGAGGAACTCCGCGGCAAGGTGGCCGCCGTGATTCTCAAGCTCTGGGACGTCTTCAAGAAGGAAGACGCCACCCTCGTTGAGGTCAACCCGCTCGTCAAGACCGGCGCCGGCGAGATCGTCGCACTGGACGGCAAGGTCACCCTCGACGAAAACGCGGAATTCCGCCACGCCAAGCATGCCCTCCTCGAGGACAAGGACGCTGCTGACCCGCTTGAGGCCAAGGCCAAGGCGCAGGACCTGAACTACGTCAAGCTGGACGGCGAAGTGGGCATCATCGGCAACGGCGCCGGCCTGGTCATGTCCACCCTTGACGTTGTTGCCTACGCCGGTGAAAACCACGGCAACGTCAAGCCCGCCAACTTCCTGGACATTGGCGGTGGAGCTTCCGCAGAGGTCATGGCCGCAGGCCTTGACGTCATCCTGGGCGATGAGCAGGTCAAGTCCGTGTTCGTGAACGTCTTCGGCGGTATCACCGCCTGTGACGCCGTCGCCAAGGGCATCGTGGGCGCGCTGGCCGAGTTGGGCCACAACGCGAACAAGCCGCTGGTAGTCCGCCTCGACGGCAACAACGTTGAGGAAGGCCGCCGCATCCTGGCTGAGGCGAACCACCCGCTGGTTACCCTGGCCGCAACCATGGACGAGGGCGCCGACAAGGCCGCCGAGCTCGCCAACGCAGCTAAGTAAAGGGACAGCCACATGTCTATCTATCTGAACAAAGACTCCAAGGTCATCGTCCAGGGCATCACCGGCGGCGAAGGCACCAAGCACACCGCACTGATGTTGAAAGCCGGCACGAACATCGTCGGCGGCGTGAACGCCCGCAAGGCCGGCACCACGGTCCTGCACGGCGACAAAGAGATCACCGTCTTTGGCACCGTCAAGGAAGCCATGGCAGAAACCGGCGCTGACGTCTCCATCGTCTTCGTGCCGCCGGCATTCACCAAGAGCGCCGTTGTGGAAGCCATCGAGGCAGGCATCGGCCTCGTCGTCGTCATCACCGAAGGCGTGCCGGTCCAGGACTCCGCCGAATTCTGGGCCCTCGCCCAGGCAACGGTGGACGCGGATGGCAACCAGGTCACCCGCATCATCGGACCGAACTGCCCCGGCATCATCACCCCGGGCGAAGCGCTGGTGGGCATCACCCCGGCGAACATCACGGGCAAGGGCCCCATCGGCCTCGTTTCCAAGTCCGGAACCCTGACCTACCAGATGATGTACGAGCTGCGCGACCTCGGCTTCTCCACCGCCATCGGCATCGGCGGTGATCCGGTCATCGGCACCACCCACATCGACGCCCTGGCCGCGTTCGAGGCCGACCCCGAGACCAAGGCGATCGTGATGATCGGCGAAATCGGCGGTGACGCTGAAGAGCGTGCGGCGGACTTCATCAAGGCCAACGTCACCAAACCGGTTGTTGGTTACGTTGCCGGCTTCACGGCTCCCGAAGGCAAGACCATGGGCCACGCCGGCGCCATCGTCTCCGGCTCCGCCGGCACCGCCCAGGCCAAGAAGGAAGCCCTTGAGGCTGCAGGCGTAAAGGTCGGCAAGACGCCGTCCGAGACCGCCAAACTGCTGCGCGAAGTTTACGCAGCCCTCTAACAGTTCAGTTAGAACCACGCGGGGTCACTCCCGGCCCGTTCCTTCACTCGGATCGGGCACGGAGTGACCCCGCGTTGGTGTTTAAGGACGACGCCGCCAGGTTACCCTCCCCCGGGAGGTGACCTGACGCCGTCGTACTCCTGCGTCCTAGACCTTGGCGCCGGTGAGCAGCTCATCCAGGCGCTCGTAGCCTTCAGTCATGCCGCCTTCCATGCCGGACTGGGCCATGCCGTCCCGTGCCTCCTGTGAGGGGTAGACCGAGTGTCCACGCAGCCGCGTCCGGCCGTTGCCCAGGTCCTCAAACGTCATGAACTCCAGGCTGACCACATCCGGGTACCCGCCGAATTCGAAGGTCTGGATGGCGAACTCGTTCTCGCGCACCGTGTGGAAGATGCCCTTGAACTCATAGGGGACACCTTCCGGTCCGGTATGCAGGTAGCTGTAGCTGCCTCCAGTCCGGAAATCGTAGTGGTCAATATCCATCTTGTAGCCCCGCGGGCCAAGCCACTGGACGATCAGGTCCGGTTCCTTGTGGGCCCGGAAGACGTCCGCGACGGGGAAATCGAACTCGCGCTCGTAGTTGATGAAGGGAAGGCCTTCGGGAACTGTGAGCTTCAGTGCGTTGGTCATTGTTTTTCCTTTGCCTTGGCGCCGTCATGCCCGGCGCTGGATTGAAGCACGGCGTCGAGACTGCGGAACTGCTCCTCGCGGACCAACCTGTACTGGTCGATCCAGGCGGTGAGTGCCTCCAGCCGTGCGGGGTTCAGGTGAACGGGCCTGCGCTGGGCCTCCCGGGTGCGGGTGACCAGCTGCGCCTGCTCGAGTACCTGGATGTGCTTCGAAACTGCCTGCTTGGAGATTTCGAATGGTTCCGCCAGTTCATTTACCGTGGCCGGTCCCCGGCTGAGCCGTGCGATGATGCTCCGCCGCACGGGGTCGGCCAGGGCCATAAAGGCCGAGTCCAGCGCTGTGCTCTCGGTGTCCATCGCGGCCTTCTTATTCAACCTAGATGTTTATCAACGTTCTGGTTGTTTAAGACTACGCGTATGCGCCATCCACTTCAAGACCCTTCGACCCTTGTTTCGCCGGGACGAGCTTTGTTAGTATGTCAATACAAAGTTGAAGAGGAGTAAAAGTGCCACTTGTACGTATTGATGTGAATGAAGGCCGCAGCGCAGAGGAGTTGCAGCGGCTTAGCCGGGGCATCCATGACGCAATCCTTGCCGAATATGGCATCCCCGAGCGGGACTACTTCCATATCCTCACCGAACACCCGCGGGGGCAGATCTTCGCCCAGGATGCCGGTCTCGGGTTCGAGCGGACCGGGGGAGTGGTGATGATCCAGATTTTTACCCAGGCCGGCCGGACGCAGGAGGCGAAGCAGCGACTGTTCGCGGCGGTTGCGAGTGAACTCTCTGAGGTGGGGGTCGCGGGCGAGGATGTTTTCATCGGCTACGTAGAAAACACTGCCGGCGACTGGTCCTTCGGATTCGGCCGGGCCCAGTATGTAACCGGGGAGCTGGCTGTGCCCCGGAAGTAGGCGCAGCACGATGAATGCCAAAAGTAGCGCGCTCTAACTATGTTGTAAGTATGTCAGTACAAACCTTTGACAGGACATCCAAACTAGGGCAAAGTAGTGCCCGTGGCGTAGGTCACGGCAGAAAGTCCAGGGCTCCCTCAGAACAGGTTTAGAGTTCCACACCAGAAAGGTCCGCGATCACCGTGACCCACGAGCTTCTCACGATCGGGCGCATCAGCGTTGATATCTACCCGAACGACATTGGGGTTGACCTGGAGGACGTGACGTCCTTTGGGAAGTACCTTGGCGGTTCTCCGTCGAATGTCGCCGTCGCTGCCGCGCGGCATGGCCGCCGGACGGGTGTCATCACCCGCACCGGGGACGATGCGTTCGGCAAGTACCTCCACCGCGAACTGCGAAAGTTCAACGTCGACGGCACCTTCGTGTCACCCGTCAAGCAGTACCCGACGGCGGTGACCTTCTGTGCCATAAAGCCGGCTACGGACGAGTTCCCGCTGTACTTCTACGGGCGGTTCCCCACTGCTCCGGACCTGCAGATCAGGCCAGAGGAACTGGACCTTGAGGCCATCCGCGAGGCCGGTATTTTCTGGTCCACGGTCACGGGCCTTTGCCAGGAACCCAGCCGCAGCGCGCACCTTGCCGCCCATGAGGCCCGGCCGCGTACCGGGCTGGCGGACGGCAAGTTCACCATCCTGGACCTGGACTACCGGCCCATGTTCTGGGACTCCGAAGAAGAAGCGCGCGCCCAGGTCGCCAAGATCCTGCCGCACGTGACCGTCGCCATCGGAAACGACAAGGAATGCGCCGTAGCCGTTGGCGAGGGCACTCCCGATGAGCAGGCGGACCGGCTGCTGGCCGCCGGCGTTGAGATCGCCGTTGTCAAGCTTGGCCCCGAAGGGGTTATGGCCAAAACCCGGACTGAGCGCGTGGTGTCAGCGCCGGTGCCGGTGGAAACCCTCAACGGCCTGGGCGCAGGCGACTCGTTTGGGGGCGCCTTCTGTCACGGACTGCTGTCCGGCTGGCCGTTGGCCCAAGTTTTGGACTACGCCAACGCCGCCGGCGCTATCGTCGCTTCCCGCCTCTCGTGCGCCGACGCCATGCCGACGCCGGAAGAGGTCACCTCGTTGCTGGTCGAACGCGGCCGCCTGGTGCCTGGTCAGTTCTCGACGGAAGGAGCAGCACTGTGACTCTCACGCCTCTTGCCTCGAACAACGGCGTGGACGACGACCCGCGCCGCTACGCCCACCTTAGTACCATCCGGCTCGAAGACCCGGACGCTATAGCCCGGGCAGCGAAAGCACGGCGCCGCCATCCCGGCCTCAAATACGGCAAACAAAACTTCATCGTCGCCGCTGACCACCCCGCCCGCGGTGCCCTCGCCGTCGGCAATGATCCGGTGGCTATGGCGGACCGCCGGCAGCTCCTGGACCGGCTGCAGATTGCGCTGGCCAACCCGGACGTGGATGGCGTGCTGGCATCACCCGACATTATGGATGACCTGCTCCTGCTGGGTGCACTGGAAGGCAAACTCGTTTTCGGCTCGATGAACCGCGGCGGGCTGACAGGCCTTGTCAACGAATTCGATGACCGCTTCACCGGCCACACGGCAGCTGCCCTGGAGGCGCTTGGTGCCGACGGCGGCAAGATGCTCACCCGCATCTGCCTTGGGGACCCGGACACAGTTGCCACTCTCGAGGCCACGGCCAAGGCCATCGACTCGCTGGCTGAGCGCAGGCTCATCGCTATGGTGGAACCGTTCCTGTCGGTCCGGGAGAACGGCCGGGTCCGTAACGACCTCTCCACGGACGCCGTGATCAAGTCCATCGCTATCGCTGAAGGATTGGGCTCCACCAGCGCCTATACCTGGATGAAGCTGCCCGTGGTGGCGGAGATGGAGCGCGTCATGGCGGCAACCACCATGCCCACTGTCCTGTTGGGCGGTGACCCCGATGGAACCCAGGACGAGGTTTTCGCGAGCTGGCAGGAAGCACTGGCCCTGCCCGGAGTGCAGGGCCTCACTGTTGGACGGACACTGCTCTACCCGGCCGACGGCGATGTTGCCGGCGCCGTGGCCATGGCCGCCTCACTGCTGAGCCACACCACCCCAGACCGAACCGAAGAAGTATCGGAGTAGCCTCCCCATGGGAACAACATTAGGAACTGCAACCCGCAGAATGACGGTCGCCCAGGCCGTGGTGGAATACCTTTCCAAGCAGTACACGGTCGATTCGATCGATGGTGTTGAGTACCGTGAGCGCCTGATTCCGGGGACGTTTGGTATTTTCGGGCACGGCAATGTTGCCGGTGTGGGCCAGGCGTTGAAGCAGTACCAGCAGCTGGACCCGGCGATCATGCCGTACTACCAGGGCCGGAACGAGCAGGCCCAGGTCCACCAGGCTGTGGGCTATGCCCGGCACACCCGCCGCCGGCAGACCTTTGCGATCAGTACCTCGATCGGCCCGGGCTCCTCCAACCTGCTGACCGGCGCCGCGCTGGCCACCACCAACCGGCTCCCGGTGCTGCTGCTGCCATCCGACACGTTCGCCACCCGCGCCGCGGACCCGGTGCTGCAGCAGCTGGAACAGCCCCACGCCTACGACATCACCGTCAATGATGCGTTCCGGCCGCTGTCCAAGTTCTTTGACCGGGTCAACCGGCCCGAGCAGCTGTTCTCGGCGTTCCACCACGGCCTGCGCGTCCTGACCGACCCGGCTGAAACCGGTGCGGTCACCATTTCATTGCCGCAGGACGTCCAGGCCGAAGCGTTCGACGTACCGGAGGAGTTCCTGGCCGAGCGGGAGTGGCGGATCCGCCGCCCGGACGCGGACGACGACGACATCCGGCGAGCAGCCGAGGCCATCCGTGCCGCGAAGCGGCCGCTGATCATCGCCGGCGGCGGTGTCCTCTACGCCTACGCCAACGAGGAACTCGCGAAGTTTGTCGAGCTGACCGGCATCCCGGTGGGGAACACCCAGGCCGGCGTCGGCGTGCTGCCCTGGGACCACCAGTTCTCCTTGGGCGCCATCGGCTCCACCGGCACGACAGCGGCCAACGCCCTCGCGGCAGAGGCGGACCTGATCATTGGCATCGGCACCCGGTACGAGGATTTCACCACCGCCTCGCGGACGGCGTTCCAGAACCCGGACGTACGGTTTATCAACATCAACGTCGCACCGATTGATGCGTACAAGCACGGCACCACCCTGCCGATCGTGGCGGACGCCCGGAAGGCACTGGTGAAGCTCAACGCAGAGCTCGGCGGTTACCGTGTGGGCGCGGACCTGGAACAGAAGGTCGCAGCCGAGAAGAAGCGCTGGAACGCCACCGTGGACGAGGCATTCGATACCCGCTACACCCCGCTGCCTGCACAGAACGAAATTATCGGCGCCACCAGCAGGGCCATGGACGCTCAAGACGTCGTCGTTTGCGCGGCCGGTTCCCTGCCGGGTGACCTGCATAAGATGTGGCGGGTCCGCGACCCGTTCGGCTACCACGTGGAGTACGCGTACTCCTGCATGGGCTATGAGATCCCGGGCGGCCTCGGTGTGAAACGTGCAGCCCTCTCCGAAGCCACCGCCGGAGGGGCCCAGCGCGACGTTGTCGTGATGGTGGGGGACGGCTCCTACCTGATGATGCACACCGAACTGGTCACCGCCGTCGCCGAACGCATCAAGCTGATCGTGGTCCTGATCCAGAACCACGGCTACGCCTCCATCGGCTCCCTCTCGGAAATGCTCGGTTCCCAGCGCTTCGGCACGCAGTACCGGGCACTGAACAAGGAACAGCACAGCTTCGACGAAGGTGAAATCCTGCCCGTCGACCTGGCCCTGAACGCCGAATCACTCGGCGTGAAGGTCATCCGGGTCGAACCGGGCGAAAAAGTCATCGCCGAACTGGAGCAGGCCATCCGCGACGCCAAGGCCGCCCCCGAGCGGGGCGGCCCGATCCTGATCCATGTCGAATCCGATCCGCTGCTGGACGCCCCGTCCTCCGAGTCATGGTGGGATGTGCCCGTCTCCCAGGTCTCCGAACTGGACTCCACCAAAGCTGCTTTCCAGACCTACACCGATCACAAGTCACGCCAGCGCAAACTGCTCGGCTGAATCCCTCCTCGACCCCGCACGTTTACAACTCAAGGAAGAGTCGCCATGACTGTCACCACCGAGACCTCCACCATCAACCACTTCATCAACGGTGCCGAAACTCCCGGCGAGGGTGAGCGCACCACGTCCGTCTATAACCCGGCCACGGGTCAGGTTACTGCGGAGCTGCGGCTGGCCAACCGCGCCGACCTGGACGCCACCGTCGCCGCCGCCCGCGAAGCCGCCGACACCTGGGGCGACATCTCTCTGGCCAAGCGCACCGCCGTCCTGTTCAAGTTCCGCGAACTGGTCGCCGCCCATGTGGACGAGCTCGCCGCCCTGATCACGGCCGAGCATGGCAAGGTCCTCTCCGACGCCAAGGGCGAGATCGGCCGCGGCCTGGAAGTGATCGAGTACGCCTGCGGCATCCCCACCCTGCTCAAGGGCGATTACTCGGACCAGGTCTCCACCGGCATCGACGTGTTCTCCTTCCGCGAGCCCCTCGGCGTGGTCGCCGGGATCACCCCGTTCAACTTCCCCGTCATGGTGCCGTTGTGGATGGCGCCGATGGCGATCGCCACCGGCAACGCGTTCATCCTCAAGCCCTCCGAACGCGACCCCTCCGCGTCCATGCTGCTGGCCAAGCTGTGGACGGAGGCCGGCCTGCCCGACGGCGTGTTCCAGGTCCTGCACGGCGACAAGGAAACCGTCGACGGGCTGCTCACCCACCCGGACGTGGACGGCATCTCCTTCGTCGGCTCCACCCCGATCGCCCAGTACGTCCACGAAACCGCCACCAAGCACGGCAAGCGCGTCCAGGCCCTGGGCGGGGCGAAGAACCACGCCATCGTCATGCCCGACGCCGACCTTGACAACGCCGCCGACCACCTCGCCGCCGCTGCCTTCGGCTCTGCCGGGGAACGCTGCATGGCCATCTCCGTCGCCGTCGCCGTTGCGGACGCCGCGGACCTGATCGTCAAGAAGGTCGAAGAGCGCGCACTGGCCGTGAAGGTGAACAACGGCACCGCGCCCGACGCGGAAATGGGCCCGGTCATCACCCCTGCCTCCAAGGAACGCATCGTCAAGATCGTCACCGAGGCAGAACAAGCCGGTGCCGCCATGGTGGTTGACGGCCGCGACGTGGTGGTCCCGGGCCACGAAGACGGCTTCTGGGTAGGCCCCACCGTCATCGACCACGTCAAGACCGGAATGACCGCTTACACCGAGGAAATTTTCGGACCCGTCCTCGTGGTTGTCCGCGTCGACAGCCTCGAAGACGGCATCAACCTGATCAACGCCAACCCGTACGGCAACGGCACCGCCATCTTCACCTCCTCCGGCGCCCACGCCCGTACCTTCCAACGCTCCGTGACCGTCGGCATGATCGGGATCAACGTGCCGCTGCCCGTTCCTGTGGCGTACCACTCCTTCGGTGGATGGAAAGCCTCCCTGTTCGGTGACAAGCACATCTACGGCCCCGAGGGCGTCTCTTTCTACACCCGCGGCAAGGTCATCACCTCCCGCTGGCCCGAACCCACCGCCGCTTCGGGCGCCTCCTACAACTTTCCCTCCCACGCCGACGATCATGCAGTGCGCCACGACGGAATCGCAGAAGGACTCCCTGACGAGCTGGCGCACGGAGAAGACTCCGTTCCGGGCCGGGCCGACGATGCAACTGAAGGCCGCGGACGGCGCGACTGACCCCTTTCGACCTACGCCATCCCAGCTGAGCACCCCGACAACAGAAAGACAACGCTGTCATGACAGACCAAGAGAACAAGCTCATCATCGGCACCGCGCCGGACTCCTGGGGCGTCTGGTTCCCGGATGACCCCAAGCAGACGCCGTGGGAGCGGTTCCTGGACGAGGTCGCCGAATCCGGCTACAAGTGGATTGAGCTGGGCCCTTACGGTTACCTTCCGACCGACCCCAGCCGCCTCGCGGAGGAGCTCAAGCAGCGCGACCTCAAGGTCACCGCCGGCACCGTCTTCACCGCTTTCCACCGCGGGCTGGACCAGTGGGAGACCGCCTGGGAGCCGGCCCGCAAGGTGGCTGAACTGACGGCAGCCATGGGCGGCGAGCACATCGTGGTCATCCCGGCCATGTGGCGCGACGACGTTACCGGTGAAGCCGTGGAAAGCGGCACGCTCAGCGACAAGGCCTGGAGCGACCTGTTCGGCGGGCACAACCGCCTGGGCAAGACCCTGCTGGAGGACTTCGGCCTGAAGCAGCAATTCCACTCCCACGCCGACTCCCACGTTGGCGCGCAGGAGGACATTGAAAATCTCCTGGCCGCCACGGATCCGCAGTACCTGAACCTTTGCTTGGACACCGGCCACGCCGAATACTGCGGCGCCTCCAGCCTTGAGCTCATCAAGAACTACCCGGAGCGGATCGGCTACCTGCACCTGAAGCAGATCAATCCGGAGATCCTGAAGAAGGTCAACGAGGAAAACATGACCTGGGCCGCAGCCAACCTGGCTGGCGTCATGACCGAGCCGCCGAACGGCCTGCCGGACCTCCAGGCCGTCATCGAAGCCGTGGAGGCACTCAACCGGCCCATCTTCGGCATCGTGGAACAGGACATGTATCCGGTTGCCTTCGATGTGCCCATGCCGATCGCCAAGCGCACCCGCAACTATCTGCTGTCCTGCGGTTCCCGTACTGCTGTCAGCTAACCGCATCCGCCACAGACACTAAGGAACGAAACAATGACTGAAACCCTCCGCGTCGCCGTCATCGGCGCCGGGCGCATGGGCGCTGACCACATCCAGCGCCTTTACACCCGCATTCACGGAGCCGAAATTGCCGCCGTCGTGGACGTTGACCTTGCCCGCGCCCAGGCAGCTGTCGCAGGCATCCCAGGCGCCGTGGCCCTTGCCGACGCCGAGGAAGCCCTCAATAACGGTGATGTCAACGCAGTACTCATTGCCACGCCCGGCTTCCTGCACGAGGACATCCTTCTCAAGGCGATTGCCAAGGACATCCCGATCCTGTGCGAGAAGCCGCTGACCCCGGACGCCGAGTCCTCCTGGAAGATCGTCCAGGCCGAGGTTGCACTGGGCCACAAGCGCATCCAGGTTGGATTCATGCGCCGCTTTGACGCCGAATACGCCGCACTCGGACAGATCATCCGCAACCATGAGTTGGGTGAGCTGCTGATGCTGCACCACCAGCACCGCAACCCCACGACGCCGGCCGGCTTCACTAATGAGATGCTGATCAACGACTCGGTGGTCCACGAGTTTGACGCCATTCGGTTCTTCACGGGCGAGGAAATCACCAGCATCCAGGTCCGCCTGGGCAAGGCCACCAGGAATGCCCCGGCCGGCCAGCACGACCCCCAGCACGTCCTGCTGGAAACTGAATCCGGAGTCCTGGCCGACGTCGAAATCTTTGTCAACGCAAAGTACGGCTATGAGGTTGGAACCCAGGCGTCATTCGAAGAAGGCGTTGTCAGCATCGGCGGCGACAAGGGACCCTACACCCGCAGCGCCGGCCGCTGGGGCGGCAACGTCACTCCCGGGTTCGAAGAGCGGTTCGGCGCGGCGTACGACGTCGAAATCCAGTCATGGGTGGACGCTGCGCTTAAGGGCGAGATCGGTGGCCCCACCGCCTGGGATGGTTACGCCACTGCGGCCTGCTGCGAAGCCGGCGTCGAGGCGCAGAAGAACGGCGAAAAGGTGGCAGTAAAGCTGGCCGCCAAGCCAGCCCTCTACAGCTAGCAGCCCTTCTATTCCTGACTCATCCATAATGGAGTGTTCCCCGTGAAAATCGCGCTTGACCCCACCCCGTTCCACCACAGCCACAACCTGCTGGAATTTCCCCGCGTGGCTGCGGACCTGGGCTACAAATACCTGCAGATGACACCGCATGCAGACTTGATCCCCTTTTATAACCACCCAAAAGCAGACGACGAACTCGTTACGAAGATGAACAAGGCCTGCAAGGATGCCGGCGTGGAAATCGCCTCAGTGCTCCCTGTGCTCCGCTGGTCCGGTCCGGACGAGGATGCCCGCGAGGCAGCTGTCCGCTACTGGAAGCGTGCCATCCAAATCACGGTGGACCTGGGCGTCAGCACCATGAATACTGAATTTAGTGGCCGCCCGGAGAAAGCCGAAGAATCCGAACGGGCCTTCTACCGCTCCATGGAGGAACTGCTCCCGATCATTGAGCGCGAGGGACTGGATGTCCTGATCGACCCGCATCCGGACGACTTCGTCGAAGACGGCCTGGCCGCCATTCGCGTTATCCGCGGAGTCAACTCGCCCAACATCGGCATGGTCTACGTGGCCTCGCACTCGTTCCACATGGGCAACAAGCCGTTGGAGATCATGCGGGCCGCCGGTGACAAACTTCGCCTGGTCCACGTTTCTGACTCCATGGACCACCACGCCTCCCATGGCTTGCGTTACATCACCAACCCGCCGGGCAACGCCGTGCGTGTGCACCAGCACCTGAAAATCGGCGACGGCGACGTGAACTGGGACGAGTTCTTCGGCGGCCTGAAGGAGATCGGCTTCCTGGACAAGGACAACACGGTGATGGTGTCCAGCGTCTTCGCTGAGGACGAGAAGGCCGAGGACGTCTCCCGGTACCAGCTGGAGACGATGCAGGACTATATCGCCAAAACGAAGTAGTGGAGGCGCGGATGGAAAACAGCAAAGGAACCACGACCGCGCCCCGCGCGGTGGGAACGTCCGGCATTGCAGGAAACTCCACACCGTCAAAGTCCTCCGACCCGAAGAAATTCATGCGGAAGGTGGCGCTCTTCTCCACCTTCGGCGGCCTGCTGTTCGGCTACGATACTGGCGTCATCAACGGCGCACTGCCCTTTATGCAGCGGGATCTTGGCCTTACTCCGCTGACTGAAGGGCTCGTCACCTCCACGCTCCTCTTCGGTGCAGCATTTGGTGCCATCAGTGCCGGACGCTTGTCGGACCGCTTCGGCCGGCGGAAAACCATCATGGGGCTGGCACTGATCTTCGTCGTCGCCACCATCTTCTGCACTCTCTCGCCGAGTACTGAACTGCTGATAGCGGCAAGGACCTTGTTGGGCCTCGCCGTGGGTGGTGCTTCGGTGATCGTCCCTGTATACCTCGCGGAGATGTCGCCGGCGGCCCAGCGCGGCCGAATCGTCACGCAGAACGAACTGATGATCGTCACCGGGCAGTTCCTGGCCTTCACGTTCAACGCGGTGCTGGGCAACTTGTTTCCTGAAGAAGCGAACATCTGGCGCTGGATGCTCGTGATTGCTACGTTGCCGGCCGTAGTGCTCTGGTTCGGGATGCTCGTCCTGCCGGAAAGCCCTCGCTGGCTTGCGTCCGCCGGCAGGTTCGGCGCCGTCCTGGAGGTGCTGCGCTCCACTCGCGCTGCCGGGGACGTGTCAGCAGAGTTCGACGAGGTGCGGCAGGCGGCCAGGGAGGATTACCAGGCCAAACTCGGAACGGTCAAGGACCTCACCGTCCCGTGGATCCGCAGGATCTTCGTAGTGGGTCTCGGCATGGCCATCATCAACCAAATCAGCGGCGTGAACGCGATCATGTACTACGGTACGTCCATCCTGTCCTCGTCGGGATTCGGTGACCGTGGCGCACTGATCGCGAATGTCCTCAACGGCATCACTTCTGTGGTGGCCGTGGTCATAGGTATGTACCTGATGTCGCGGGTACGCCGTAAACCCATGCTGGTAGTGGGACTGTGCGGCACGTCCTCGTCCCTGCTGGCGATCGCGATTATCTCCTTCGCCCTGCCGGAAAGCACCCTGCGCGGTTACCTGGTTCTGCTGTTCATGGTGACGTTCCTGGCCTCCATGCAGGGCTGCATTGGCACCGTCACCTGGCTTACCATGTCCGAGATCTTTCCGATGCACGTCCGTGGCGTTGCTATGGGTATCTGCGTTTTTGTGCTCTGGATGGTCAACTTCCTCATTGGTTTCTTTTTCCCACAGATGGTCGCGTGGATCGGTGTTTCGGCTACGTTCCTCATCTTTGTGGCGCTGCAGCTCTGCGCCATCGTTTGGGTCAAGCGGGTGGTCCCGGAAACCAAGGACAAGTCCCTCGAGGAGCTCGAGCACCTGTTCAAGGAACGTTCCCGCGTGGACGCCTAAGGCCCTCAACCACGGGGCGGCGCACCGGGCGCCACAACAAACGCCCGACGCCTGCCGGCGTCGGGCGTTTCTGCGTCCAGGATGAGGGCGGTGCTAGAGCGCAATCACCGCGTTCCGCATCGCGCTTTCCCGGCGGCGTCAAGAACCTCCAGTGTCCGGACCCCTTCAGTCGCCGGTACCGGTTCGGGGCCTTCCCCCCTGACAGCGCGGGCGAATTCCGCGTAGAAGCCGGCATAAAGAGATGGCAGGACCCAGGAGCCACAGCATCTGGTCCATAAGGTGGCGGCCAAAATCCCGGAGGAGTCCGCCACTGGGACCAAACGAGTGGACCCGCCACAGCTCACCGAGTTTCCCTGATGCGAGGACGTTCGCGAGAGTGATGATATCGGCGTCACGCCGCCGGTTGTGATAGACGTTCAGGACAACCCCGGCCTGGCTGGCCGCGAGTTCCAGCTCCCTGGCGTCTTTCGCTGTGGGCGCCGGTTCGCCGCCGACCTGGCCACCACCCCGGCGAGTTCCACGCGGTCGGCCGCTTCCACAAACGGGGCATGGAGGTACCGGCCGCCTGCTCCAGAGCCCACAATGCCGATCCGCATCATTCGTTTCCTTTGCCTGTTGAATTTATTGTTCGGGTGGAAAACAGCAGGAGGGACGGCGCGTTTGCGCCGCCCCTCCTGCTGTCGGGGTGTCCCTCGGGTTATCAGGCGGTCGGGTTCAATGAGGCCACGAGGGCTGCGTCAGCGTCCTTCAAAACTTTGGCGGCTACTTCCAGTCCTTCGATCCTGCCCAGCGAAACGTCCTCGTGCTCGATATTGACCAACATGTCCGGATCTACCTCGTGCAGTGCGCGCAGGAACTCCGTCCAGAAGGCCGTGTCGTGCCCGCGTCCGAGTGCCACAAAGTCCCAGGCGGAGTTCTTGGGCCACTCGTTGGCCCACTCGTCGCCACCAAGATTGGTGCGGTTCTCCTCCGGCGCGAGCCGACGGAAACTGTTGTCCAGCACGCCGTAGAGCGCGGCGTTTTCCGTATTCACGCGGACGTCCTTTGCTGCTGCCTGGAACACCAGCGGGCCGAGTTCGCGGACCACAGCCACCGGGTCCATCTGCTGCCAGAACAGGTGGGAGGCATCAAGTTCCACTCCGACGTGTGTTGCACCCGTGAGCTCGATAAGTTTGCGGACATCGGCGGTGTTGAAAACGAGGTTTTGGGGGTGCAGCTCAAGAGCCACCTTGACGGCGTGGTCAGCAGCAAGGCGGTCAGTTTCCTTCCAGAACTCCGCTGCCACGCCCCACTGATAGTCCAGTACATCCAGCGCAGCCGAGTTCCAGGCGTTGACTACCCAGTTGACGGTGGTCGCGCCTGGTTCGCCTCCGGGCAGACCGGACATGGTAACCACCCGGTTCTGCCCCAGGCGGTGTGCCAGCCGGACGGAACGGCGGATGTCTTCGGCGTGCTTCTCACCGATCTCACGCTTGGGGTGCAGCGGGTTGCCGTTGCAGTTCAGGCCGGCGATCGAGACGCCGGTGCCTTCGAAAATCGCAAGGTAGTCGTCCCGCGCGGCGTCGCTTTCCAGGATTTGGTCCATGGTGGGGACATGGACGGCAGGGAGGAATCCGCCCGTGTTGATTTCAATGCCGGTGAGGCCAAGATCGGCTATGACCTTCAGCGCTTCGGGAAGTGGACGGTCATGCAGGATCGCGTTGTAGACACCGAGTTTCATAGCGTGATTTTCTTTCCGTTGTTAAGGGCGGATTCGGTGACGGCGCCCAGCAGTTCCATGTTCCGCACGCCCTCGTCAAACGTGGCACAGCGGGGGAGAGACTCTTCTTCGCTGAGGCCGGCAATCTCTTCGAGGAATGCACGTGCTTGGTAGCCAAAGGCATCGTTCTGGCCAAAGCCCACTTCGGGGGCGTCCATGGCGAGCCCGCCGGCGATGTACGGGTGGCCCGGGCCCAGGATGACCTGCCGGTAACCATTTTCGTTGCCGGAGCCGTCGTTGAGGAACAGCTGGATTTCGGAAGGACGGCGCTGGTCGAACTTTGCGGCACCGTTTTCGCAGAACACCTCGAACTGAAGACTGTTGGCGTGTCCGGCCGCAACGCGGGAGACTTCATAGCTGCCGGCGCCCGTGGCGAATTCCGCATTGAAAGCCGCATAGTCGTCGTTCTCGACGGCTTGGAAGGTGTCGCTGACAGCGGCATGGTCATGGCCCATTACAGCAGTGAGCGGCAGTGGCCGCTTGTTGATGACGGTGCTGAGCTGCCCGCCGGAAACGGACTTGATGTCGCCGCACAGAAATTCGGAAATGTACGTCAGGTGGGATCCGACGTCGGCGAGGGCGCCTGAGCCGGGGCCGCCTTTATAGCGCCAGCTCATGGGAGCGGACGGGCTGAAGCCGTAATCCGTCCAGTAGCGGCCGCTGAAGTGCAGGACGTTGCCGAGCACTCCGGTCCGGATGAGGTCCCGGATATAGGCGATGCCCGGTGTGCGGCGGAAAGTGAACCCGATCCGCGCGATGCTGGACGCGCTGCGGGCTGCGTCAGCCATGGCCCGGGCGTCTTCCATGGAATCGCTCAGGGGCTTTTCGCACAGCACGTGCTTGCCGGCGGCGAGCAGGCCCTCAACAACCTCACGGTGGAGGGAATTGGCGATGACCACGCTGACCACGTCGATGTCATCGGCTTCGGCGATTGCCTGCCATGAGGTGTCGTTACGCTCGTAACCGAAGCGCCGGGCGGCCAGGGAGCCGAATTCGGGATTGACGTCACCGATCGAAACCAGGCGCACCGGAGGAAGGACCGGGCTATAGAGGACGGACGCCGTCCGGTATGCGGCGGCGTGGGCCTTGCCGGCCATGCCTGCACCGATGACGGCTACACCAAGGCTTTCAGCCATTAATTTCTCCTTTGAAATTCAGCCGCGGCATGAAGGTCCGACGGCATTTTGTAGCGCTACAATTTTTACGCTGACCTTGAGCGTAGCCATGTCTATTTGTCCTGTCAATCATCCGCCGGGATATTCTCAACCCAGAGATGAAAGGCTTTTTGATGACGAATGATCGCCCCAAAACCCGGCGCCCCACCATCTATGACGTCGCAAAGCAGGCGGGAGTCTCGCCGTCGTTGGTTTCGCTGGTGCTGCAGAATCCGGTGCGGGTAAGCGAGAAGCGGCGCGAGGCTGTGCAGGCGGCAATCACGGAACTTGGCTACCGCCCAAGCCAGGCAGCCACGGCCCTCGCAAGCAGCCGGACGAAGAGCATAGGCCTCGTGATCGACGACTACCGAAACCTGTGGTTCGTTGATCTTCTGCGGGGCATGGAGTCCGTGCTGACGCAGGAAGGCTACCGGGTGATGCTGGCTGACTCCCGGCCCGGCGAGAACCGGATCAGTGACGCTGTGGACGGCCTGCTCGCCATGCATGTTGACGGTTTGGTGATTGCGGCTGAACCCAGCGAGTCAATGCTCACCGGCGCTGGCGTGCCCACGGTGGTGGCAGGGTGGCGGAACGGCGTACCCGCCGGCGCGGACCTAATCACCAATGACGACGACGGCGGCGGTGCCATGGCTGCCGACCACCTGCTGGGTCTCGGCCACACCAGGATTGGGCACCTGTCGGGGTTCGGCGGCGCCGCCGCCCACCGCCGGGCGGGTTTTGCCAGCCGCCTTCGGGACGCAGGCGCTGATATGCGCGTCGTTGGGGAGACGGGGGGTACGTCGGAGGAGGACGGGTACGCATCGGCCTGCTGGCTGCTGGACCACCATCCTGACACAACGGCTATTTTCGCTGCCAACGACACCATGGCGCTGGGCGCCTTTGGAGCCATCAAGGCGCGCGGCTTGGCGGTCCCGTCTCAAATTTCCGTGATCGGATATGACAACTCAACCCTCGCCAAGTCCCGCTATCTGGAGTTGACCTCCGTGGACAACCGAAGCGACCTTGTGGGTAAGGAAGTGGCTAAAGCGCTGCTCGCACGGATAGAAAGCGCTGCCCCAAGCCCAGGGCGGACCCTTATTGCGCCGACATTGGTTGTCCGCGGAACCACTGCTCCGCTATCCGACTGAGGGTGCAGGAGGCCGAGCGCCAGACGTTGGTCTAAACATCCTAATGTCAGGACAAACTCTTGACATTCGTGAATTAGATCACCATGATCGAGGTAGGCAGTGCCCCGGAGGCTGCAAAGTGGCAGCCCGGGACCTGAGATCAAAGGAGATTATGGTGGCTAATTTTTCTTGGCGTAAAGCGGCTCTGTTGACAGCAGTAGTTCCCATGCTGGCGTTGAGCGCATGCTCAAGCGGTGGTGGACGGACTCCCGAAACTGGAACAGGGGGCGGTGGTGGCCAGGTTGCCACCACCGAGCGGATGAAGATAGCACTGATAGCGCACGCCCCCGCTGGTGACACCTTCTGGGATACCGTCCGTAAGGGCGCAGAAGAAGCTGCAGCAAAGGACAATGTCGAACTGCTCTACACGTCAGATCCTGAGGCCGGCCGGCAGGCGCAACTGATCGAGCAGGCGGTGGACCAGAAGGTGGACGGGATCGCGGTAACGCTGGCCACTCCCGACGCGCTGAAGAGTGCGCTCAAGAAGGCCTCTGATGCGGGAATCCCGATCGTGAGCTTTAATGCTGGCGAAGCGGCTTCTGCCCAACTCGGGGCGTTCACCCACTTCGGCTCGAATGAGAAGCTCGCCGGTGAAGCAGTGGGTTCGAAACTTGCCGAGGGCGGCTACAAGCACCCGGTCTGCGTCATCCAGGCGCAGGGGCACGTGGGGCTCGAGGCCCGGTGCGCCGGCGTGAAGGCCAAAGTGCCCGGTACCGAAATCCTGTATGTCAACGGTGCAGACATGACGTCTGTTGAATCGA
Source organism: Arthrobacter sp. MDT2-3 (assembly GCF_059090465.1). Taxonomy (NCBI): domain Bacteria; kingdom Bacillati; phylum Actinomycetota; class Actinomycetes; order Micrococcales; family Micrococcaceae; genus Arthrobacter; species Arthrobacter sp. MDT2-3. Next base: position 94,745 of record NZ_JBNHFS010000009.1, read on the forward strand.
CGGCGACCGCAAAGCTCCAGGCTTCCGCGGATGCTGACGTCATCATCGGCCTCGGCGCACCCATCACGCTGACGCTCATGAAGTCAGTCTCTACGGCCGGAAGCTCGGCCAAGGTTGCCAGCTTCGACCTGAACAAGGAACTCGCGCAGAAGGTTGCCGATGGCAGCGTACTGTTCACCGTGGATCAGCAGCCTTGGCTGCAGGGCTACGGCGCAGTGGATGCGCTGTGGCAGAACAAGCGGGGCGGCTTCAAGCTCGGTGGCGGACAGTCAGTCCTCACTGGCCCGGCAATCGTCGACCAGTCCAATGCAACCGAAGTCCTGAAGTTTGCCGAACAGGGAATCCGCTAACAGCCGGCAGCAAGGAGAAACATCATGACCATCACCCAGACCAAGATCGCATCACCGGCGACCGATGAGCGCGTCGCCAAGCGCAATCCCTTGCAGAAGCTCCTCGGCCGGCCTGAGGTCGGTGCCCTGGTGGGCGCAATCGTCCTTTTTGTCTTCTTCGCGTTGGTGTCCCCGACGTTCACCCAGCCCAATGCGCTGGCAACCATTCTCTACGGCAGCTCCACAATCGGAATCATGGCCGTAGGGGTGTCGCTGCTGATGATCGGCGGGGAGTTCGACCTTTCCACAGGTGTCGCCGTGATTTCATCGGCGCTGACGGCGTCTATGTTCAGCTGGTACTTCAGCACGAATGTCTGGGTAGGGGTCCTCCTGGCTTTGCTGGTGTCCCTCGGTATCGGCTTCATCAACGGCTGGATCCTGATGAAGACCAAGCTGCCAAGCTTTATCGTCACTCTCGCAACCTTCCTGATGCTGACCGGCCTAAACCTGGGCCTTACGCGTCTGATCGGTGGCTCCGTCTCATCGCCGTCAATCTCCAACATGGATGGCTTCGATACGGCCCGCGGGGTCTTCGCCTCCGCGGTAAACATCGCCGGCATCGAAGTAAAAATCACGGTCTTCATCTGGATCGCACTGGTCGCCGTAGCCACCTGGGTGCTGATGCGGACCCGGGTTGGGAACTGGATCTTCGCCGTGGGCGGGGACGAGAACGCGGCCCGCGCAGTCGGCGTGCCGGTCAAGGCCACCAAGATTGGCCTGTTTATGGGCGTGGGATTTTGTGGCTGGGTCCTCGGCATGCACAACCTCTTCGCCTTCGATACCGTCCAGTCCGGTGAAGGTGTGGGCAACGAGTTCCTCTACATCATCGCCGCGGTGATCGGCGGGTGCCTGCTGACCGGCGGCTACGGTTCTGCGATCGGCGGCGCGATTGGAGCGTTCATCTTCGGCATGGCCAACAAGGGCATCGTCTACGCGCAGTGGAACCCGGACTGGTTCAAGTTCTTCCTGGGCCTGATGCTGCTCCTGGCCACCATCGTCAACCTTATCGTCAAGCGCCGCGCAGAACTGAAGTAAGGGGCCGGAAAATGAACGCACATGAAATAGACCAGCAAACGCTGCTCCAGAACGAACGGGACCCCCTCACCCACACCCCCGTCCACCTGCTTTCCCTCGAGGGCGTGGGCAAGCATTACGGCAACATCATCGCCCTGAGCGACGTCACCATGGCCGTGGATAACGGCCGGGTCACCTGCGTCCTTGGCGACAATGGTGCAGGCAAGTCAACTTTGATCAAGATCATCGCAGGCCTGCACCAGCATGATGCAGGGGTGTTGAACATCATGGGCGAGGAACGGAAGTTCTCTTCCCCCCGTGATGCTTTGGATGCAGGCATTGCCACCGTGTACCAGGACCTCGCGGTGGTGCCACTGATGCCGATTTGGCGGAACTTCTTCCTCGGCTCGGAACTGACCAGCGGTTTCGGCCCGTTCAAGAGCATGGACGTCGAGAAGATGAAGGCCATCACGCTCAAGGAACTGGCCGAGATGGGCATCGACCTGCGCGATGTGGAACAGCCCATCGGCCAGCTCTCTGGCGGTGAGCGCCAGTGTGTGGCCATCGCCCGGGCGGTGTACTTCGGCGCCAAGGTCCTCATCCTGGACGAGCCGACGGCGGCCCTCGGCGTGAAGCAGTCGGGCGTCGTCCTGCGCTACATCCTGCAGGCCAGGGACCGCGGACTCGGAGTCATCTTCATCACCCACAACCCGCACCACGCCTTCCCGGTGGGGGACAGGTTCCTGCTGCTCAAGCGCGGGAAATCAATCGGCTACTACGACAAGAAGGACATTTCCCTGGACGAGCTGACGGCCCAGATGGCCGGCGGCGCAGAACTCGCAGAGCTCGCCCACGAGCTGGAGCAGCTCGGCGGTCACGGTGATGTGGTCAAGGAAGTCCAGGCCGAGGTCGCCGACGTCACCCACGGCGCAGAAACGCCAAGGGAAAGCAGCCCGCGGCACGCCTAGCAGGGGGAGGAGGGGACCCGCGGCTAGAATGCGCCCCCTCGCCATGCCGCAAGTGCACCACAACATCAGACGGGAAGACAGTATGACGATCCGGGTTGGCGTCGCCTGATCCATCCCTGTTCACACCATCGAAAGGACGAGCCATTGGCTTATATCTCACAGCACCCTGCGGCAGCGCCCGTACCGGTCCGGATTGGACTCATCGGCTCAGGCTGGATGGGCGCGTTCCATGCCGAAAGCATTGCCCGCCGCGTCCCCGGTGCCGATCTAACCGCTATCGCGGACCCCAACGTGGAGTCCGCGCAAAACCTTGCCCAGGAACTGGGGACCGCGAAGGTGACGGCGGTTGCCGACGATATCCTGGCCGATCCGGAGATTGACGCCGTGATCATCGCCAGCCCGGCACGGTTCCATTCCGCCCTGATTGCCCAGGCCGCTGCAGCCGGAAAACACGTTTTCTGTGAAAAACCGGCCGGCCAGTCCCTGGCCGAACTCGATGCCGCCTTGGCCGCTGTGGACGAAGCCGGCGTCCTGTTCCAGATCGGCTTCAACCGCCGCTACGCGGATGACTTCCAGGCAGCGAAGAAGGATCTCGCCGCCGGAGTGGCGGGGACCCCTCAACTCCTGCGCTCGCTGACCCGCGATCCCGGGACGGGAAACATCCCCAACGCCGCCAGGGTCCCGGCCTGGACCATCTTCCTGGAGACGCTCATCCACGACTTCGACACCCTCAACTGGTTCAACGAGGGGGCCGAGCCCGTGGAGGTCTACGCGGTGGCGGATGCGCTCGTGGAGCCGTCCCTGCGCGACCAAGGGTTCCTGGATACGGCTGTGGTGACAATCCGGTACAGCAACGGCGCCGTGGCCGTGGCCGAAGCGAATTTCAGTGCACTGTACGGGTACGACGTCCGCGGCGAAGTCTTCGGCTCCAAAGGCATGGTGCAGGCCGGCCGGGCCACCGAAACGGCGTCCCGGCGTTATACCGCAGAAGGACTTTCGGCGGACACGCCCCGGCTCAACGTGGAGCTGTTCCGCCAGGCCTATACGGACGAACTCGCCGACTTCGCCGCCGCGGTGCGGGCAAGGCGCGACGGCGTGGCCTCGCCGTCGTCGGATGTCACCCTTACGCCCGGCGCCGCCGACGCCCGCCGCGCCCTGGCGATGGCCCTCGCCTGCATCGAGTCGGTCAAAAGCGGCGCCCCGGCTGCCGTCGCCCAGAAGGCAAACGTCTGATGCGGCTGGCCGTCTGTGCGGAAATGGTGTTTCTGGACCTGCCTTTCGTGGAACGGGTCCGCCGGGTCCACGAGGCCGGATTCGATGTTGAACTGTGGGATTCGCGGACCAAGGACGTCAAGGCATTAGCGGCCACCGGCGCAGTATTTTCCTCGATGACCGGTTACGCGTCCGGCAGCCTGGTGGATCCGGACACGGCCGATGACGTGGTGCGGACAGCTGAATCCCTGCTCCCCACAGCCCTTGAACTTGGCGTCAGCCGGATGGTGGTGCACCCGGCGGAATTGGTGGAAGGCCGGGCCGCCCGCCCCGCCTACCGTTCCACCGGCCGCATGTGGGCCACCGGCGCACGGACGCTGGAAAGGCTCGGCAACCTGGGCGAGAAGCACGGCGTGACGTTCTGCCTGGAAAACCTGAACACCATCCTGGACCACCCCGGCATTCCACTGGCACGGGCCAAGGACACCCTCGCCCTGGTGGAGGCCGCCGGGCACCCGAACGCCAAGCTGATGCTGGATCTCTATCACGCCCAGCTGGGGGAGGGGAACCTCATCGAACTGGTGAGGCGCGCCCTGCCGTACATCGGGGAAATCCAGGTGGCGGATGTACCCGGCCGCTGCGAGCCCGGAACCGGAGAAATCAACTACGCAGCTGTTGCCAGGGCCCTCGCCGATGCCGGCTACGAGGGCACAGTTGGCCTGGAAGCATGGGCCAGCGACAGCAGCGCCCAGGCCCTCGATGCCTTCCGGAACGCCTTTACCGTGTATGCAGAGGAAAAACAATGAAGGATGTAACGCTTGGCCTGGTAGGGGTTGGCCGGATCGGCGTCATGCACGCCACCAACATCGCAGGCCTCAACGGGGTGCTCAACCCGAAGGGCATCAACGTCAGGCTCAGACTCACGGATGTGGCCGAAGAGCACGCGCGGACCGTGGCAGCCGGCCTGGACGCCGGGTTCATGCCGTCCGTTGAAGCCCTCCTTGCCTCCGGCGTAAACGGCCTGGTGGTGGCAACAGGCACCGCCACCCATCCCGAGCTGATCAAAGCCGGGGTGGACGCCGGCATCCCGGTCTTTTGCGAGAAACCGGTGGCAATGAATGTGGCGGATGCCCTCCCCGTGCTCGATTACATCCGCAGCAGGAACGGCGTAGTCCAGATTGGCCACCAGCGCCGCTTCGATTCCGGCTACCTGGCAGCCAAACGGGCCTACCAGGCAGGCGAGTTGGGCTGGATCCATTCCCTGCGCGCTGTCACCTGTGACATGGCACCGCCCCCCGTGGAGTTCCTGGCCACGTCCGGGGGACTCTTCCGCGACTGCTCCGTCCACGATTTTGACATCCTGCGCTGGTTGACCGGCCGCGAGATTGTCGAGGTCTACGCCAAAGGCTCCAACAACGGTGATCCGGCAATCGGCGAAGTAGGGGACGTGGATACCGCGCTGGCGCTGGTGACTTTCGACGACGGCACCGTGGGCACTGTCTCAGCGACGCGTTACAACGGGGCCGGCCACGATGTCCGGCTGGAGATCCAAGGGTCCAGCCGGTCGCTGACGGTGGGACTGGATGAGAAGACCGCCATGGCGTCGGCCGAGCCCGGCGTAGGTTTCCCTTCCGGTGAGCCGCACAGGACGTTCGCCGAGCGCTTTGACCAGGCCTACCGTTCCGAAATGGCCGCGTTCGTTGAGCTTGTCCTTGGCCAGCGTGGCAATCCCTGCACGCCGGAGGACGCAGTGGCCGCCTCCCGGGTGGCCGACGCCGCCCAGGAATCGTTGGCCACTCGTGTCCCGGTGAGGGTGGAACCAGCCACGGCGGGCGTCCGCTGAAAGTTCGGGTGCGAGTTCTTGTCCAGATATGCAGGCCTTGAGGTGGTGCCTGAGTCCGCATATGTGGACAAAAACTCTAGGTGGCGGCCAGTCCGGAGGAGCGCCGGACCATCAGGACGGGTTCCAGCTTACGGGTCACCGGCGGTCCTTGGCTGCCCGCCCCGCGCTCCAGCATCACCTGTGCCGCGAGCCGGCCGAGTTCCCCGGCGTGCTGGTCAATGGACGTCAGGCCGATCAGAGGAGAGGCCGCCACCTCGATGTTGTCACAGCCCACGACTGCCACATCATCCGGGACCTGCAGTCCGCGGGAAGCGAGGGCTTCCATGATGCCGATGGCAGTGAGGTCGTTGTGGGCAAAGATCGCTGTGGGCAGGGCGGCGCCGGAAGCCAGGAACTGTTCCATGACGTCCCGGCCGCCGCGCTCGGTCATGTCGCTGTGCACCAGCATCGGCTCAAGGCCGAACTGCTTCATGGCGTGCAGGTAGCCTTCGCGTCGCGCGGTGTACGGCAGCCAGTCCGAAATATCCACGTGGGCAATCCGCCGGTGCCCCAGTCCGTGCAGGTGCTCCACGGCGAGTGCTCCGGAGCGGAAGTCATCGGTCAAAACTGAATCAACGCCGTCGGCCTCCAATTCCCTGGTGATGACGACGGCGGGCGTTCCGCGGAGTGCGGCCTCCAGTTCACCGGCCGAGCCGGTATAGCCGGCCAGGATCACACCGTCCACCCGCAGGTCCACGAAGTTCTTCACGGCTTCGAGTTCAGTGCGGGGATCAGCGGAGCCGACGGCGACCATCACCTGGTTGCCGCTGCCGGCGAGGCCCTCGGCAATGCCGTCGTAAATGTCGGCGAAGACCGAGTTGTGCAGGTCAAGGAAGAGGACGCCCAGGGTGTTGGTGCGGCGGCTCGCCAGCCTGCTGGCCAGGCGGTTGGGGGAGTACCCCAGGGCGGCGGCGCTTTCCAGCACCGCCGTCCGCTTGGCGGGCGAGACCTTCGGGGAATCGCGCATCACCAGGGAGACCAGCGCCCGGCTCACGCCGGCTTCACGTGCCACATCCTCCATGGTCACGGACCGGGCGGGGGAAGTCTGCTTCACAGGTGTCCACTGTCCACTATGCCATCGTCCGGCCGTGCCGCGTTCAGGCGCCGAACGGCAGTCGGGGGTCGATGTCCTGCCCGTCCCACGTCTGGCGCACCCAGCCGTGGTGGGGGTCGTCACTGATGAGCCATTCGCGCACCGGTCCAGGTCCGGCCATCACGTTCAGGTAATACAGGTCGTAGCCGGGAGCGGCCATCGCGGGACCGTGCCAGCCGTAGGGAACCAGGACAACGTCGCCGGTCCTGACCTCGGCGGACACCTCGATGGGACGGTCATCGGAAGCGTAGACGCGCTGGTAGCCGATGGCATCGGCGTCGGCCGGGGCAGCTGAACCGGCGGCCACCTGTGTCTCGAAGTAGTAGATCTCCTCCAGGTGCGTCTCGCCGTCCTTTTCCTCATCGTGTTTGTGAGGGGGGTAGGAGGACCAGTTGCCGGCGGGGGTGAGTACTTCGCAGACGATGAACCTGTCGGCTTCTAGTGCGGCGGGCGTCCCGAAGTTGTGGACCTGGCGTGAGCAGTTGCCGGCCCCGCGCAGTTCCACCGGGGTTTCGGCGGCGGTCACCAGGCGGGTGGGGTACGAATCCTTTGCCGGTGCGGTGGCAACCGCCACCCGGCCGCCGTCGGCCGAGCTGATGGTGACCTGCCGCCCCGTGCCGGAGTAGAGGACGTCGCTGGGGCCGTGGAACACGGAGGAGCGTCCCGCCAGCTCGTATTCCGCGCCGTCCATGGTGACGGTGAAGGACCCGTTGAGCGGGACCACAATGCGTTCCTCGTCTGCGGCCGGGAGGACGACGTCGGCCCTTGCAGCGAGGGTGGCAACTTTCAGGCCGGTGTGGGCCCACCCTTCCACGGCGAGCGCGGAATCGGAGGTACCGATCGAGACGTCCCACTTGCCGTCGGCGGCGGTGCCCAGGGGGTAGACCCAGTTGGTCATGGAGTTGACTCCTTGGATTAGCGCTGTACGAGTGTCATTTCAAAGCTGTAGGAATCCGCGCGGTACACATGGTGGCCGGTTTCAACCCGGCGGCCGGTATCGTCCACTGCGGTGCGTTCCATGGTGACCAAGGCGGATCCCTGCTCTGTGTCGAGCATGCCGGCCTGGTATTCGTTTGCGGTCATTGCCCCGATCCGCTGGGTGGCCAGCCGGAAGTTGACGCCCCCGCGGCGCAGGATGGCGTAGAGCCCCTCTGCGGACAGCATCGCCTCGTCCATATCCGTGATGTCGTCGCGGACCCAGTTCTCCATCAGGGCCAAGGGCTTGCCGCCCACTTTCCGCAGCCGGGTGAAGTGGTAAACCTTTGAACCGGCCGGGAGCTGCAGCGTGGCAAGGGTGGCTTCGTCCGCCTCGATATGGGCGAAGCTCAGAACCTCGGTGGTGGGTTTCTTGCCGTTGTTGGTGAGGTCGTCATAGAGGCTGGAGAGTTCCAGCGGGCGCCGCACCTGGCTTGACACCACCTGGGTTCCCACACCTCGTTTCCGCACCAGCAGCCCGGACCTGACCAGCTCGTCCATGGCCTTGCGCATGGTGGGGCGGGAAAGGTTCAGCTGGGCCGCGAGGTCGATCTCGTTGTCCAGCCGGCTGCCCGGTTCCAGGACGCCGCTGTAGATCGCCGCTTCTATGCCCTGGACCACTTGATGATAAAGGGGCACAGGGGAAGATCGATCCACGCTGAGACCCAGGTTGTTTGCCACTTTTACGTTCCTGCTCCTCGGTTACAGCTTCGACCCGGTCGGGGCCAGGAAGCGCTTGACCACTTCGCAATATGTTCGCTTGATAGGACATAGTCTCCTCCTCGATGGTAGCAGGCCGGATTGGCCGGTCAAGAGCCCGCGGCGGAATAGAGCAGGGCAGCATGGGCTGAGGTAATTGTTCTGACATTAGGACTTTTCATTGACAGCCCCTGTCAGAGCGCTCTAAAGACGGTGGCACGCATCACATCGAAGCAACCGTCCCTGAGAGAATCTGAGGCAACAATGCTGTTGCAGAACCAATCCCCTGGCGCCAAAAGCCGCGGCTACCTCGCGCGGCTGACAGTGATTTCCACCCTCGGCGGCCTGCTCTTCGGCTACGACACAGGCGTTATCTCCGGCGCACTCTTGTACATGAACGATTCGCTAAACATGAACTCCGTTGAGGAAGCAACAGTGGTGAGTGCGCTGCTCTTTCCTGGCGCGGCGGTTGGCGCCCTGGCCGGCGGCCGCATGGTTGACATACTTGGACGCCGCGGCTCCCTGCTGATTTGCGCGCTCCTGTTCCTCTTCGGCGCCATTCATGATCGCGGCCCGCATCCTGCTGGGCCTGGGCGTGGGCGCTGCAGCCGTCACCTGCCCGCTGTACCTGGCGGAGATGGCACCCTCCCACCTCCGCGGCCGGATGGTGACCATTAATGTGCTCATGATTGTGACAGGCCAGATGCTGGCTCCACAGACGCGGGGTCAGATACCGCCCATCCGGAACTCCTGGACGGGCGGTATCTGGCCCCGCTTTGCTTTAGGTTTAGAGCGTGAACCTCTCCGGAAACCTGGGCCCCCACCCCCACACCCTCGAAGTCCAGGACCTTGAAAGCTTCGACCAGCTGGTCGGCGCAGGAGCCCCGGACATGCACGGCTGGCATGCGCAGTCCCTGGACCTGCGGGGGAGGACGGCCGCGCTGGAGGGTATGAACGTTGAAGGCGCCATCTTCCTTGGCTGCACCTTTGACGATGGGACAGAGGATACCCTCCGCCGCCGCGGCGCCTTGATTTTTCCGCGCCTCGAGTCCGTTCCGTTCAACCCCTACCGGGGCAGTTTGTATTCGCCCGCAGAGCTTTACGCCGGGCTCGCCGATGCCCCGTACGAGCAACTGCCCGACGCCCGCATCTACCAGTGGAGTATCCAACCGGGGCAACGGCACCGGCTTGACGCCACCCTCGCCTCAGCGCTGCACGACCACGCCGTCGGCGATGCCCTCGAGGAGGCAATCCATTCCGGGCCGTTCGCAGCCCGGTCCGTGGTGGGTGTGATGGGTGGACATGCTGCCCAGCGGGGGAGTGCGGACTATACCCAGGCAGCACGGCTCGGCTGGCTGCTTGCCCGAAACGGGCACGTGGTGGCCACCGGCGGCGGACCGGGAGCAATGGAGGCAGCCAACCTGGGCGCCTACCTGAGCCAAGCGGACGACGGCGGGCTGCAGGCTGCGCTGGCGGGCCTCGCCTCCGTTCCGGGGTTCCGTCCCTCGGTGTCCGCGTGGGCGCGGGCGGCCGCTGCCGTCGTCGAACGTTTTCCGGGCGGAACACCGTCGCTTGGCATCCCCACCTGGTTCTACGGACACGAGCCGCCCAACTACTTCGCCACCCACATCGCCAAGTACTTCGCCAACGCCATCCGCGAAGCCATCCTGCTCGAGCTGTGCCAAGGGGGCATCATCTTCCTGCCCGGAGCCGCAGGGACGGTCCAGGAGATTTTCCAGGACGCCTGCGAGAACTACTACGGCGCCCGCGAGAAAATCACGCCCATGGTGCTGGTGGGCAGGCACCATTGGGAACACCGGTATCCGGCGTGGCCCATGCTCCGCAGCCTGGCTGAGGGGAGGCCCATGGCCGAACGGCTCTTCCTGGTGGACACAGTGGACGAGGCAGTGGCCGTCCTTCACGGCTAGCCAGGACATCGGCGTGGATCAGGCTGCTCAGAGATCCTTTCGGCACTGGGCCTTGCTGAGTTCGAACAGGCCGTTGAGGTCCCCTGCGGACAACCCCTCAGGAGTGCCGATCTCCGGGTACATCAGCTGAGTGGGGTCCGTTACGTGGTCAAGGCCCATCACATGGCTGAGTTCGTGCAGGATCACTGCCGTGGCATAGAGGTGGCCATCGGGGTTCAGCAGTTCGTCCGCAATCTGCGGTGCGTCCAGGTCCAGGCCGCCGGTAACAAAGGTCTTCGGGCCGTCGCCGTAGCTGTAGTGGGTGCTGCCGCCGGTGCCGATTACTTTGCCCTTCAGCTGCGGCGCCACATCCGGTGTGGTCCATGCAATGAGCAGCGGAGCCCAGCGCTCGCCGTAGGCATCAGGCTGGTACGGGGGCCGTTGGGGCGACGGCTGTTCGGTTGTGGTGCCATCGTAAACGAAAGCAATGCCTGTGGCTGCGGAAATAGTAGTGATGGCGTCTGCGACCAGCTGCTGCGCCCCCGCCGGCGCCAAAGCATCGTTGACGACATAGTGCAGTGGCCGGCACGGGGAGTAACCTACTGGGCTGCCGTCGCCGTTGACTGCCAGGAACCGGTACGCGTCACTGCCCATCGTGGGTGGCGTGGGCTGGCCGAGGGGAGCATCCTTTTCCTCAACTCCCACCGGCGGCGCTCCCGTCCGTGCCTCTGCAGGGGTTTGCGCTCCGGCCTCCCCGGCAGTCCCGGCTTGGGGCACGCCGCCTTCTTGCCCGCCGGTGCCCTGCCCAAAGGGCCCCGGACCAAGGCGGACATCGAGGAGATCCTTGAACCGCGGATCGTCAAGCACCAGCGCTGCCCCCACCAACGCTGCGGAGAACAGGGCGCCTGTGAGCACGAACCGAAGGGCCTTGCCGGTACTTCCAGTGCGTGCCCGCCTTCCGGCGTGGCGCGGCTGGCCCTCCACTACTGCATCCCCATTATTCTGTCCCCCCGCTTATCCACTACTGCCAGTGAAACCCTACTGCTAGTGGACGACAGTGCCGAAGACCAGCCCCAGCAGGTACGTGACGGCGGCGGCGCCCAGGCCAATGGCGAGTTGCCGCAGGCCGCGGGTCAGCGGCGAAGTGCCGGAGAGCAGGCCCACGATGCCGCCGGTCACCAGCAGGGCGAGGCCCACGAGTACGCCCGCCACCACCAGGGCAGCCACTCCGGTCAGTCCGAACAGGAACGGAAGGATGGGGACGATGGCGCCTGAAGCAAAGAAGCAGAAGCTGGACAACGCTGCGCCCCAGGCGGTGCCCACGGCCTCGTGCTGGTCCTCGGCCTCGGGAAGCTCCGGCTGCAGGGACAGGCTGGGGTCGCAGTCGCAGGACAGGAGGCCCATGCGTTCGGCGACCCTGTGCTGCGCCGCTTCCTGGGACATTCCCCTGGCCAGATAAACGAGCAGCAGTTCGTTGTGCTCGATGTCCAGCTTCGGGGCGGCTGCCAGTGTGACCTGCGTGGGGCGGGTGGCTGCCAGGAGCTCGCGCTGGGAGCGGACCGAGATAAATTCGCCGGCTCCCATGGACATCGCACCGGCCAGCAACCCGGCGATGCCACTGAGCAGCACCACACTGCTGGCTACGCCCGATGCTGCCATGCCCATCACCAGGGAAAGGTTGCTGACCAGGCCGTCGTTCGCACCGAACACGGCGGCACGGAAGGTGCCAGCCAGCCGGTTGCGGCCCCGGGTGGCCAGCCCCCGTACTACTTCCTCGTGGATCTGCTCGTCTGCGGCCATTGCAGCAGTGGCGTTGGGATCCTTGGCGTAGGGGGAGCGGCCTTCTGCCCGTTGGGCCAGCGCCAGGACAAAGACGGAGCCGAAGTGGCGCGCCAGGAAACCGAGCAGCTGGCTCCGGATTGACGCCGGCCGGGCCTTGCCGGCGTGTTTACCGAGGAGGCCCAACCAGTGGGCCTCGTGCCGTCCCTCCGCTTCGGCCAGGGCCAGCAGGATGTCGCGTTCTTCGCCCTGCCGGTTCTGCGCAAGGTCCCGGTAGACGGCGGCTTCGGCCCGTTCGTCCGCCAGGTACTGGCGCCAGCGCCGGATGTCCGCGGGTGTGGGCTGGGCTACGCGCCGGGCTTCCGCGCCTGGCAGGGATGGAGCGGGAACTGACGGAACAGAATCCGAGGGAACGGACCCTGCAGGGGAGTCGCGGTGGTGGTCTGGATTGGCGTGCTGGGACACGAAAACTCCTGGGCTGGACGGGGCATGGTTCGGCCCCATTGCTCCGCCAGCTTACAGAGGAAATCCGCGGTTTTTCGGCTGGCTTCCCTCACTCCTGGGTTTCGGTGACCCTCAAAATCAGCAGGCTTCCGGAGGCATTTGGGGCAAGCAGCGCACCCTTGACCGCGGCTCCCGGCGGTGCTGTGATGAAACTGTGGCGCACGCCAGCGCCCTGTAAGAGCACGTCAGGCGAACAAACGGAGGTTGGATCATGGGCACCACCGGACCGCACGCGGACATGCCGCACCTGGAAGCCGTCGAAGCGGACCCCGCTTACGACTACGCAGAGGATGCACCCGTCAATGAGGACGACTGGGACACCGAGGATGACCTCCTGGACGAAGAGGAGCCGGTGGTACACCCGGCCCCGATAGTCATCGACGCAGAGGACCGCCCGGTTCCGCTGGACCCGGACGAGATCCGCGAGACCGAATAGAACGGACGACGGCGGCACCTCCCCTTCCGCGGAATGCGAAGGAGAGGTGCCGCCGTCGTATGCGGGGCAGTTAGCTGCTGCTACGGGGCGGACACCGGTTCCGCCGGAGCATCCGGGGCTTCCTGCCCGGCGACCCGGCGCTGCCAGTTGCGCATCACCTGGGGGTCCGTGGGCTTGGTCAGCAGGGAGACCGCAACGTACACCACGGCGGAGGCGAGCAGGCCGTAGTAAATGGGCTCATTCGCATAGATGCCGTCCAGCGGCGCTTTGGCGTTGATCTCCAGGATGATCATGGTGCCGAGCGTGACTACCGAACCCACAGCCATAGAAGCGGCCGCGGCCACACCGGTGCCGCGCTTCCAGACCAGGCCGCCGAGGATGGCCACAAGGAGGCCGCCCACCAGGATGTCGTACGCGATAGTCAGGGCCGCGACCACGTCCTTGGTGATGATGGCGATGACGATGGCGATAATGCCCAGGGACAGGACCCAGATGCGGTTGGCTTTGACGTCGTGCTCGGGGTTGTCCGTGTCCTCCGTGTTAATGGTCTTGCCGAACCAGCTGGCCACAAACGGCAGGACGTCGGCGCGGGCAACGGTTGCGGCGGCGATGAGGGCGCCTGAAGCTGTTGACATCATGGCAGCAACAGCGGCTGCCAGGACGAGTCCGCCGATGCCGACGGGCAGCAGGGTCTGGGCCACTTCGGCATAGACGTCGTCCTTGGCGGCAATCTCCATGTTTGACAGGGCCACGCTGGCGCCCATGCCGATCAGCGCGCCGGCAACACCGTAAAGGATGCAGTAGATGCCGGCCGTGGCGCCGCCCCACCGGGCCACTTTGGCCGTCTTGGCCGTGAAGACGCGCTGCCAGATGTCCTGGCCGATCAGCAGGCCGAGGGTGTACACCACGAAGTAGGTGATGATGGTCTGCAGGCCGATGCCGTCGATCTGGAAGAAGCTCTCGTCAACACGGCTGCGGATGCCGTCGATGCCGCCTGCGGCGTTGAGGGTGAAGGGGAGCATCAGGAAGAAGATGCCAACAGTCTTGATGATGAACTGCACCTGGTCCGCCAGGGTGATGGACCACATGCCGCCCACCGTGGAGTAGACCAGCACAATGGCGCCGCCGATGGCGATGGCAATGGCGCGGTCCCAGCCGAAGAGCACCACGAAAATGGTGGCGTAGGCGCCGGTGGACGTGGCGCAAAGCATGAGCGTGTAGGCGAGCATCACGATGCCCGATGCCTCAGTGGCCCGGCTGCCGTAGCGCAGGGTAAGCATCTGCGAGACGGTGTAGATCTTCAGCTTCTGGATGGTCCCGGCGAACAGCAGGCTGAGGAGCAGGACGCCAGCGCCGATGGCGACCACGAGCCACATGCCTGAGATGCCGAACTTGTAGCCAAGTCCTACACCGCCGACTGTGGAGGCGCCGCCCAGGACGACGGCGGCCATGGTGCCGGTGTACAGGAAGGGGCCAAGGCGCCGGCCGGCGACAAGGAAGTCGCTGTTGTTTTTGGTGCGGGACTTGCCCCACCAGCCGAATGCCAGCATTGCGAGAAGGTACACCACCACGATGGCGATGTTGATGACATTTGCGTCCACGTTGGACTCCTTGGAGCTGTTTGGCAGCCGGGGTGGCCTCCGGGGAATTGGTGGGGAAGCCGGAAGCCGCTGCACGAGGGGTGGGATGAGAGTAAGTTCTCAGATATTGCCTTATAGGCAACAAGTGTTTTCCAAAGAGTAGGCTGTGACCGTGGTAACAGTCAAGGGATGTTGCTGCCGGCAGCCACGCGCGCCACGCAGGCGTCACAGAAGCTGCTGGCCATTAGTATTGCTCCAGAGTGGGGCCGGGCGGCCGGCCATGAAAGGTACGCAGATGAAGGCACTGCCAGTTGAGCCGAGTAACGTGCCCGTTGCCATCGGTTCCAGGATCCGGGCCGCACGGCAGGCCCAGCGGCTCACTATTGAACAGGTAGCTGACGCCACCGGGCTGACCAAAGGGTTCCTCAGTCGGGTGGAGCGCGACCTGACCTCGCCTTCGGTGGCTTCCCTCGTGACCCTTTGCCAGGTGCTCTCAATCTCCATCGGGGAGCTCTTTGCTGCGCCGGAGACCCACCTCACCAAGCGCAATGACGGGCCGCGGATCTCGCTCGGCGGCCAAGGCATCGTGGAGCGCCTGCTCACCGCCCGTTCAGAGCGGCGCATCCAGATCATCCAGGCCTGCATCGAACCGCACGGCCGCGGCGAGACCGAGCTCTACGCCGTGGACTGCGACGTGGACGTACTCCATGTCATTAAGGGCAATATCAGGCTGATCCTTACCAACGAGGAGTACGACCTCAGCGCCGGGGATACCGTGACCTTCCCTGGCCGGGAGCCGCACACCTGGATCAACCCCACCGACAAGCCGGTGGAAGTTCTCTGGGTCCTGGTCCCGGCTGCCAGTCGCTGATCCCAAGACGACTTGTCCCCATCCCGCTCCCGCCCTGATAGGCACACCCTCGAAAGGGTCGAAAGAGTAAACAACTGGTGCACACAGGGAAACAATCTGTATGATGGCAGTCACATCAGTCCCTCAACTCCTCGAAGGAGAGGCCTCCATTGGAAGAGCTGCGCATCGAAGCCAACGGCAACCTTGGCCCCATCGATTCATCCCGTATTCCCCGTTACGCCGGGGCTGCCACCTATGCCCGCCTTCCGCGCCTGGACCAGGTGGAAAAAGCGGACGTCACGGTGGTGGGCGTTCCCTTCGACTCCGGCGTCTCCTACCGCCCCGGCGCCCGCTTCGGCGCCAACCACGTCCGGGAAGCCAGCCGGCTGCTGCGCCCGTACAACCCTGCCTGGGACGTGAGCCCCTTCGAAAACATCCAGGTGGCCGACGCCGGTGACATGGCGGTCAACCCCTTCAACATCAATGAGGCCATCGAGACCGTGCAGCAGAACGCGCTCGACCTCACAGCCGGCGGCAGCAAGCTGGTGACCCTCGGCGGTGACCACACCATTGCGCTGCCCCTGCTCCGCGCCGCCGCCGAGCGTGCCGGCGAACCCATCGCGATGCTGCACTTCGACGCGCACCTGGACACGTGGGACACCTACTTCGGCGCCGAGTACACCCACGGCACACCGTTCCGCCGCGCCGTCGAGGAAGGCATCCTGGATACCGAGGCCATCAGCCATATCGGCACCCGCGGGCCTCTTTACGGCAAAAAGGATCTCGACGACGACCATCGCTTTGGGTTCGGCATCGTCACCTCCGCGGACGTCTACTACCAGGGCGTCCTGGAGACCGTGGCCAAGGTCAGGGACCGGATCGGAAACCGCCCGCTGTACATCTCGGTGGACATCGACGTCCTGGATCCGGCCCACGCCCCGGGTACCGGCACACCCGAAGCCGGCGGCATCACCAGCCGCGAGCTGCTGGAAATCATCCGCGGCTTCCGCGGCATGAACCTGGTGGGCGCCGACGTCGTGGAGGTTGCCCCCGCCTACGACCACGCCGAAATAACTGGCGTGGCCGCAAGCCACGTGGCCTTCGAACTCGTCACCTTGATGGCAGACAATGCCGTGGCGGGGGACCGCTTCGGAGCGGCCACGGGCTACGCGGCCCAGGCCCTCGGCCAGGAAGTCCGCCGCCCGGCAGGCTTCGCCGCGGCCGGCAAGGAGTAGCCGGCATGATCGACTTCGACCCGGGTACGGCCGCTCCCACAAAGGCGACGGGTGCCCGCAATGGCGGGGACCTCGTAGTCGAAACGCTGGAAGCCCTGGGCGCGAAAACCGTCTTTGGCATCCCGGGCCAGCATGCACTGGGGCTCTTTGATGCAATGGGGCGCGGCAACCTGCAGTTCGTGTCGTCGCGGGTGGAGAACAATTCCGCGTTCGCTGCTGACGGGTATTCACGGGCAACCGGCGAGGTGGGTGTCCTTTTCCTGTCCACCGGCCCCGGCGCCCTGACGTCCCTGGCCGGGCTGCAGGAAGCGTATGCCACCGGCGTTCCGATGGTGGTGGTGGCGAGCCAGATCCCGCTTGAGGGGCTGGGCGCCCGGCGCAAGGGCATGCTGCACCAGCTGGACGACCAGAAGGCGTCGGCCGCCAACGTCACCAAGAGCCAGCGGCTGATCCAGCACGCATCGGGCATCCCGTCGGCCATCCAGGACGCCTGGACCGAAGCCATCTCATCGCCCCAGGGGCCGGTGTGGATCGAAATCCCGCAGAACGTCCTGCTGGACCCGATCATGGTGCCTCCCGTGGAGGACGCGCTGGCGGAAGCGGCGGACAACCCGCCGCGGGTGGAGCTGGTCCGTGAAGCGGTGAAATGGCTGCGGGCCGCGGAACGTCCGGCCATCATTGCTGGCGGCGGCACCCGGCGGGGCCGGGCAGAGAAGTCCTTGCTCTCCCTCGCAGAAAAGCTTCGCGCTCCCGTGATCTGCACCCCGGGCGGCAATGGCGCGTTCCCCTGGAACCATGAACTGTCGCTGCAGTCCTGGATCGAGGACCGCCACATGACCGATGTGCTGGAGGACGCTGACGTCCTGGTGGTGATCGGTTCGTCCCTGGGTGAGGTCACCTCCAACTACTTCACCTTTGAGCCGCGGGGCAGGATCATCCAGATTGACGCCGAGCCCCGGGTCCTGGAGTCCAATCGACCAGGTCTGGGCATCCGTGCCGACGCCGGGCAGGCACTGGCCGCCCTGGACGAAGCGCTGGTGGTTGAGCATGCGGAAACCAGGCCGAACTGGCACGGGACGTCGCCGGAGGACCTGGTGAAGGAATCGCTCGCGAAGGTCCGTGCCTGCCTGGAATCCCAGGACCTGGGCAAGGAACTGAAGTTCATGTCCGACATCCGCGAAGCAGTCCCCGCGGACATGCAAACCTTCTGGGACATGACGATCTCCGCTTATTGGGGCTGGAGCTGCTGGGATGCGCGGGAGGGCCAGTTCCACTCGGCGCAGGGTGCCGGCGGCCTGGGTTACGGCTTCCCGGCAGCCATTGGCGCGGCAGTGGGACTGGAAACGGTGGGCAGGCCCGGCCGGGTACTTGCCGTGTCCGGCGACGGCTCATCGATGTACTCCATCTCCGAACTGGCCACTGCCAAGCAGCACAACGTGCCGGTCACCTGGCTGATTGTGGACGACGGCGGCTACGGAATCCTTCGCGAATACATGGTGGGTGCGTTCGGCAAGGCCACCGCCACCGAACTCGCCCGGCCGGATTTCGTCAAGCTCGCCGAAGCGTTCGGCGTGCCTGCCACGAAAGTGGCCCCCGAGGACGTGGGGGAGGCGCTGAAGGCGGGCTTCATTGGCGACGGGCCCAACGTCGTCGTGGTGGAAACGCTCCTGAAGATGTTCGCGCCCACCCACTTGCCTGCCTAACTGCTCCGGTCTTGCGCCGGAACCGAAAGCTAAAGGCCCCGCAGCACGAGTCCGTGTTGCGGGGCCTTTTTGGCAACCGCTCCGCCTGATGGGGGACAAGCGGAGTAGCTGAAACCAGAGTAATAGAAAGCATGCTTACGTTTCAAGCTTCGGCTGCGGCCGGTTCTGTTCGCGGGAAGTTGTGCCCCATTCTGCGAGCTCTGACCCACCCGCACGTGCACTTAGTTTCCCAAAGCAACCAACTTGGGATATAGTTGCTTCAGGCAAACAAGTAAGGAGTGCCTGAAGTCATGGCAGTAGCACCGGATACGGCAGCGGATCTCGTGTACCAAATCTTCGATCTCCAACGCGCAGTGCGGTGCATAGCCACTGCCAGCGTTCGCGGGCAGGACACCGGAGTAGCGCTCCAGGGTGTCCTGCGCTTCGTGGGGGAGGGGGAGTCCCGGGCCACCAGGCTCGCCGAGCGGCTGGGCGTCAGCGCCCCGGTCCTCAGCCGGCACATCGCGGACTTGGAAGAGCATGGCTTGGTGATCCGCAGGCAGGATCCCGACGACGGCCGGGCCCAGTTGGTTGCCCTCACACCCATGGGAGCGGAGAAACTCCGCTCCATCGAGGAGCAGCGAGCGGCGGCGCTGCAGGACTACCTGCGCGACTGGAGCGAGGAAGACGCCGGCACTACGGCAAAAGTCCTGCACAAGCTCACCGACTCACTTAAGCAATCAGCCCGGGCAAAGGCGGCCGGCACCACCACAACCCACACCTCCTAGGAGCTGAACCCGATGGCAACCCACATTGCGGCAAGCCAAGCCCCCGCCGCGGCCACAATATCCACCGCACCGGCGGGGGCACCGCCCGAAATGTCCCATCGCCAGATCATGGAAGCCCTCACCGGGCTCCTCGCCGCGTTCTTTACTGCGATCCTCAGCAGCACCATCGTGGCCAACGCGCTGCCCACCATCATGTCCGACCTGCACGGCACCCAGACAGACTTCGCCTGGGTCATCACAGCTGCGCTGCTGGCCAACGCCGCCACTACGCCGATCTGGGGCAAGCTCGCCGACCTCTACAACAAAAAGGTCCTGGTCCAGCTGAGCATTGTCATCTTCGTGGCCGGCTCCGTGATGGCCGGTCTTTCCGAAACCATCCCCCTGCTCCTTGGTGCCCGGGTAATCCAGGGCGTCGCCATGGGCGGCCTCACCGCCCTTGCCCAAGCCATCATCGGCACGATGATCCCGCCGCGCGACCGCGGAAAGTACTCCGGCTACATGGGCGCAGTGATGGCAGTCGGCACCGCCGGCGGCCCCCTGCTGGGCGGGTTCATCGTCGACAGCCCGCTGGGCTGGCGCTGGACCTTCTTCGTCTGCGTGCCGCTCGCCGTCGTCGCACTGATCCTGCTGCAGGTCACCCTGAAAATCAGCCACGTCCGCCGGCCCGCCAAGATCGACTGGCTCGGTTCCATACTGCTCACGTCCGGCGTGAGCCTGCTCCTGATCTGGGTCTCGTTCGCCGGCAACCCCGCCTACTACGGCTGGGTTTCCTGGCAGTCCGCCCTGATGGTGGGCGGCGGCATCGTCCTGCTGGCGCTGCTGGTCCTGGTGGAATCCAAGGTGGAGCAGCCCATCATCCCGCTGAAGATCATTTCTGAGCGCACCACGGCACTGGCCATCATCGCTTCGGTGGCGGTGGGCATCGCCATGTTCGGCTCATCCACGTTCCTGGGCCAGTACTTCCAGGTGGCCCGCGGCGCGACCCCCACTGAAGCCGGGCTCCTCACGCTGCCAATGATCGCCGGAAACCTGACCGGCTCGGTGGCATCCGGCCTGCTGATCAGCCGGACCGGCAAGTGGAAGGGCTACCTGATCGCCGGCTCCATCCTGCTGATCGGCGGACTGGGACTGGCCGGAAGCATGGACCACACAACCGAGCTGTGGCACGCCGGCGTATTCACCGCTGTGCTCGGCCTCGGACTGGGCATGCTGATGCAGAACCTCGTCCTGGCTGTGCAGAACACGGTCCGTGCCGCGGATATTGGAACGGCCAGTGCCTCGGTGGCGTTCTTCCGGTCCGTGGGTGGCGCCATCGGCGTCTCCGTGCTGGGCGCCATCTTGGCGAACAGGGTCAGCGAGCTTGCCACCAAGGGCCTCACAGCGGCCGGCATCCCGGTGCAGGGCGGCGCGGCCCGCTCCAGTATGGACCTGGCACACATGCCGGAACCGGTGCGGGACATCATGCGGGCCGCCTACGGAGATGCCACCGCGGAAGTCTTCCTGATCTCCGCGGCCGTGACCGTCGTCGCGCTGATATCGGTGCTGTTCATCAAGGAAAAGCCGTTGCGGCGCACCGTTGACATCCAGCCTGCACAGGAGCCGGCCCAGCAGAAGGAAGGCGCGACGGCGGAGCCGGCCTCCGCTGCCCGGTAAGCCATGGGCACTACTCCTCCCGGATGATCTTTCGCCGGGCTGTTTCACCCCCGGAAGGAGTTTCGTAGAGTGGGAAGGCTAAGGATGTCAGCCCCGGCTGGTACTACTTAACCCTCACCACTTCGCGAACTCTTCTTAAGGACCCGTGGGCATGCTCCTGACCCTCATACGGCGGTTTTCCAGGCCGTACATGCCATACATCGTGGCCGTCATCGTCTTCCAGCTGGCGTCAACCATCGCTGCTCTGTACCTCCCCAGCCTGAACGCCCAGATCATTGACGAGGGGGTATCCCGCGGGGACACCGACTTCATCTGGCGCACAGGCGGGGTGATGCTCCTCGTCGCCTTCATCCAGGTGGGAACAGCGATCGCCGGCGTCTACTACGGCTCCAAGACCGCCATGGCCGTAGGGCGCGACCTTCGGCGCGGGGTGTTCCGCAAAGTCACCAGCTTTTCCGCGAAGGACGTCAACACCTTCGGTGCGCCCACCCTGATCACGCGCGGCACCAATGACGTCCAGCAGGTCCAGATGCTGGTACTGATGGGGCTGAACTTCATGGTGGCCACTCCCATCATGTGTATCGGCGGCATCATCATGGCCCTCCGTGAGGACATCAACCTGTCCTGGCTGGTCTGGGTCTCCGTGCCCGTCCTGGTGGTGGTTGTGGGTTACCTGGTGGTCCGCCTGATGCCGCTCTTCCGTGCCATGCAGAAGAAGATCGACCGCATCAACGGGGTCCTCCGCGAACAGATCATCGGCATCAGGGTGGTGCGTGCCTTTGTCCGGGAACCCTTTGAGACCGAGCGGTTCGGCGAAGCCAACAAGGACCTCACTGACGTATCCCTGAAGATCGGCGCCCTGTTTGTGCTGATGTTCCCGGCCATTGGCATGATCCTGCACCTGTCCACCGCTGCCGTGCTGTGGTTCGGCGGGCAGCGCGTGGACTCGGGCGAGATGCAGGTGGGCGCACTCACCGCGTTCCTCCAATACCTGCTGCAGATTCTGGTGGCCGTCATGATGGGCACCTTCATGGCCATGATGATCCCGCGTGCCTCGGTATGTGCGGACCGCATCGGCGAGGTGCTCGACGTCGAGCCCTCCATCCACGATCCCGAACGGCCGCAGGCCCCGGCTGCACTGGCAGGCGTGGTGGAGTACCGGAACGTCACGTTCGCATACCCGGGCGCGGAGTCGCCCGTGCTGAGCAACATCAGCTTCACTGCCAAACCAGGCCAGACCATCGCGATCATCGGTTCCACGGGCGCAGGGAAGACGTCCCTGTTGTCCCTGCTGCCGCGCCTGTACGACATCGCCGAGGGCGAAGTGCTCTTGGACGGCGTATCGGTCGACAACCTGGACCGGGCGGAGATCACCAGGCGCGTGGCACTGGTCCCGCAGCGGCCCTACCTCTTCTCCGGCACTATCGAGCACAACCTCCGGTTTGGAAAGACCGAGGCCACTGACCAGGAGCTCTGGGATGCACTCGAGGTGGCACAGGGCGCAGACTTTGTCCGGGACAAGAAGAACGGGCTGAACTCCCGGATTTCGCAGGGCGGGACCAACGTTTCCGGCGGCCAGCGGCAGCGCCTCTGCATCGCCCGCGCACTGGTCACCAAGCCCCGGGTCTACCTCTTTGATGACTCCTTCTCCGCCCTTGACGTCGCCACTGACGCCCGCCTCCGGGCGGCGCTCAAGCGCACCACCGCCGACGCCACGGTCATCATCGTGGCCCAGCGCATTTCCACCATCACCGAAGCGGACCAGATCCTGGTCCTGGACAACGGCCGCATCGTGGACCGCGGAACACACGAGGAACTCCTGGAAACCTCACCCACCTACCAGGAAATTGTTGAATCCCAGCTGAGCGTGGAGGAAATGGCATGAACCCCCGCAAGAGAGACTCCACCGACATAAAAGAGACAACAAGCTCCCAGGACCAGGCTGACCCGGGTCTGGTGGAGGACGGCGCGGTTGAGGACGAGGCGTTCTTCGAAGAGGAATACAAGCCTTCCGAAGCCGACGGCGACATGTTCGGCGGCATGCCGGCGAAGAAGGCTGAACACTTCTGGCCGTCCGCCAAGCGGCTGATGGGGCTGCTGAAGCCAGAGGCTGCGGGCATCTACGCTGTGGTTGCGATGGTGGTGGTCGCGGTGGTCCTGAACGTTATTGCCCCCAAGATCCTGGGCCAGGCGATGGACGTGATTTTCGGCGGTGTGGTTGGCAAGCAACTCCCGGCAGGCGCCAGCAAGGAAGAATTCGTGGCCGGACTGCGCCAGCAGGGGCAGGACAACTTCGCAGACATGGTCTCCAAGATGGAACTGGTACCCGGAAGCGGCATCGACTTCCAGAAGCTGTCCTTCCTTATTGCCGTGGTGCTGCTGATGTACTTCGTTGCCAACATCTTCCTGTGGCTGCAGGGCTACGTCCTGAACCGCATCGTGATGAAGGTTATCCGCAGGCTTCGCGATGACACCGAAAAGAAGCTCAACAGGCTTCCGCTGAACTACTTCGACACCCGCCAGCGCGGCGACGTCCTCTCCCGGGTGACAAACGACGTCGACAACATCCAGCAGGCGCTGCAGCAGGCGTTCGCCCAACTGATCAACTCGCTGCTGACAGTCATCGGCATTGTGATCATGATGTTCATCGTCTCCTGGCAGCTGGCCCTCATTGCCTTGGTGGCGCTGCCGCTGTCCGGCGTCGCTGCCGGGATCATCGGCTCGCGCAGCCAGAAGCTCTTTGCAGCGCAGTGGAAAAACACCGGTGCTTTGAACGGCCAGATTGAGGAGTCGTTCTCCGGCCATGACCTGGTGCGGGTGTTCGGCCGGGACGCAGACATGCTGGAACGGTTCGAGGAACGCAACGAGGCCCTGTACAAGGCCAGCTTCGGGGCACAGTTTGTTTCGGGCATCATCTTCCCGGTGATGCAGTTCGTCTCCTACCTCAGCTACGTGGGGATTGCCGTTGTGGGGGGACTCCGGGTGGCCTCGGGTTCCATGTCCCTGGGCGATGCCACAGCCTTCATCCAGTACTCCCGCGAGTTCACGCAGCCGCTTGGCCAGATGGCGGGGATGGCCAACATGCTCCAGTCCGGCGTGGCATCCTCCGAGCGCGTGTTCGAATTCCTGGATGCCGAAGAACAGGACGTCGAAACGGCCACGGAACACCTTCCGGCCAAGACGGACGGGCACGTCGAGTTCAAGAACGTCACGTTCAGCTACACGGAAGACAAGAAGCTGATCGAAGACCTGTCCTTCACGGCGGAACCGGGAAATACCGTGGCCATTGTTGGGCCCACCGGAGCCGGGAAGACCACCCTGGTCAACCTGGTGATGCGCTTCTACGAGCTCAACTCCGGATCCATCACGCTGGACGGAGTGGACATCACCCACCTCAGCCGGTCCGAACTCCGCTCCAAGGTGGGCATGGTGCTCCAGGACGCCTGGCTGTTCGGCGGCTCCATCTACGACAACATCCGCTACGGCAACCTGGACGCCACCGAGGAGCAGGTCATGGCCGCGGCCAAAGCCACCTTCGTGGACCGCTTTGTCCGCGCCCTGCCCGAGGGCTACGACACCGTGATTGATGAGGAAGGCAACAACGTCAGTGCCGGCGAAAAGCAGCTCATCACCATCGCGCGCGCCTTCGTGGCCAATCCGTCGCTGCTGATCCTCGATGAAGCCACCAGCTCCGTTGACACCCGTACTGAGCTGCTGGTGCAGAAGGCCATGGCAGCGCTCCGCACGGACCGCACCAGCTTTGTAATCGCCCACCGGCTCTCCACCATCCGCGACGCCGACACCATCCTGGTCATGGAGAACGGCAGGATCGTGGAGCAGGGGAACCACAAGGTCCTCCTCGCTGCGGAAGGCGCCTACTACCGGCTGTACATGTCCCAGTTCGCCGGTGCGGACGCAGGGGAACTGCCGGTGGATGATTCGACGGCGGTGCGCAGCTGAGCGCGCAGGAGGCCCCGGTGCAGGAAGACGCATCATTGCAGGAAGACGGCGTGGCGCGGCAGGATGGCACAGCGCGGCAGGACGCGCAGTCGAAGCCCGACGCGCAGTTAAAGCCGCTGAGCGAGGGCGGCCGGCGGATCGAGGTCCTGGTTCCCATGCGGTGGGGCGACATGGACGCCTACGGGCACATCAACAACGTGCAGATCGTCCGGATGCTCGAGGAAGCGCGGATTGCCGCTTTTGGACCGCCGCGGGGAGCAGGGCTGCCCGGTATCGAGCCGCACGTCTCCCTGTTCAATGACGTCCCGGAGGGAACCATGGCGTTGGTGGTGGATCACAAGATCCGCTACGTCAGGACACTGGAGTACCGGAACGTCCCTGCCGTGGTCCAGGTGTGGATCGGCGCCGTCAAGGGAGCGAGCTTCGATATCCACTACCTCGTCCAGGACCCGGTCACCCGGGAGGACTGCGTGAAGGCCAGCAGCCATCTGGCGTTCGTGCTCGAAGCCACCGGGCGCGTGCAGCGCCTCACGCCTGAACAAAAGGAACGGCTGGCACCGTTCACTGTTTGAACGGAATGTGCAGGCGCTCCGGCCCGTGTAGCCCGTTGCGCAGAAGCAGACTGCAACGGAAACTAAGAACCCCAACCAAGGAGGAATAGGCATGGCCCAGAAAAAGACTTGGAAGGAAATGTCTCCATCCGCAAAGGCCGGCACAATACTGGTGGCCATCGCACAGGTGTCCCTGTTGGTGGCGGCGCAGCGGGACATTTCAAAGCGCCCGGCAGCGATGATTAACGGTCCCAAGGCTGCCTGGCGGGCGGCATCGTTCATCAACTTCATTGGCCCGGTGGGCTACTTTACGTTCGGCCGGAAGAAGCCGGTCGCTTAGCCACCCAAGAATCACGGGGGCACAGCGGTGCGCTGCTGGGCTCTGAGCGCCCATCCAGCTTCACCCTGTAAATTTGAATTCATGACCCCCGCCTCCACTGCTGCCATGCCCCGTGCCCTCGGTGCCTCCCGTGCTCTCGGTGTCTCCCGGGAAATTGAGGAGGCTGCGTGGTTCGTGCTTGGCCCCGGGCTCCTCGGGAAGCCGTCTGCGCTGGATGGACGCACCATGACCTGGACGTCGGAGGCGGCGGCAGAGCTCCTGGACAGGCTGGAACGGGGCACCCCTGATCCGAAGGCGCCCATGATGACCAACCTTCGGCAGAACCTTGAGGGCGCGTCGCGGGAAGCGAAGCAGCTGGCCGTGGAACTGCTGTTCCTGCAGTCGCTGCCCCTGGCCCATGAGGTGAAGTCGCTGAAGGTCAAGCGCGCCCGTGTGGCCGAGGCTGCCTCCTGGCTCGAGCCTCCGCTGGAGCTGCCCGAGGAGCTGTACCAGGGCCTCACCGACCATGGCGTCATCCGCGACCGGACCGCCGAGTTCAACTGGACCATCTGGGACCACCTGGGATGGCTCTGCCGTTTTGTGCGGCAGGTGGACCAGAAGACGACGGCGGATATTGCCGAAACCCTGCAGGACCCGCTGAAGTTCCACCGCTTCGCCGCTGCCACCCCGGGAGACCAGCCCGCCATTCGCCGCAGCATCGAATTCCTCACCTGGCCCAGCTACTTCGAGCCTGTGGTGGCGGACGTGGAGCGCCAGGAAATCCGCGATGCCTTCGCCTCGCTGGTGGGCGGCGCAAAAGGCGACGCGGAAGAGGACATCACCGCAGACATCCATCGCATCCGCCTGCACCTTGATGAGCAGGCCGGGCAGCGCATCGACTGGTACGCCCGGCAGCTGGTCAGCCAGTGGCGCAAGGTCGGGGACCCCGGGCGCCGGGCATGGCTGCTGCGCACGCACAGCGACAACACTGAGCTGCTCACCGCCTGGCAGGGCGAGGAAAAGGTGACGCTCGACGTCGAACATCTCCGCCTGCTGGGCCCCGGTGTCACCGCGGGGGTGGTTCAGCATGCCGTGGACGAGGACTACAAGCACCTCGGCTATGTGGAGCGCGAGGACACCAAGACCGCTGTCTTTGCGTTCCTGACCGTGATGAAGCCGGGGGACCTGGCGCTCTACCAGCACGCCGGAAAGGTGCGGCTCGGCGTCGTACTCGGGGAGCCCGAACACAACGAGGATAACCGGCGGCTGCGCCGGAAGGTCCGCTGGTTCGACGAAGGCCACGCCACCACCAGCCTTCCCCGCCATGTGCAGCGGCAGCTGGCCACACCCGGGATCGTTGTTGATCTGACCAGGGTGGTGCAGGCTCTGCAGGCCCTGCTGCCCGCAGAAGCGGAAACAGAGACCGACGGCGATGCTGAAGCGGCCGCCGTCGTCCCTCCCGTTCAGGAGGGCTTCCGTCCGCTGACGCGCGAGTTCGCGGATTCCCTGCACATGGAGTTGGAGCCGCTCCAGGAGATCGCCGAACTGCTGGAGGAGAACCGGCAGCTGGTGCTGTACGGTCCGCCGGGCACCGGCAAGACCTACCTGGCGAAGCACCTCGCGGCGGAGTTGGCGGATGACACCACGGATGAGCGGGTCAAACTGGTCCAGTTCCACCCTTCGTATGCCTACGAGGACTTTTTCGAGGGCTACCGGCCGGACAAGACGGACGAAGGCCAGGTGTCCTTCAAACTTGTTGCCGGTCCGCTCCGCCGCCTCGCCGAAGAAGCGGCCAAGCCCGGAAACGAGAAAAAACCGTACTTCCTCATTATCGACGAGATGAACCGCGCCAACCTCGCCAAGGTGTTCGGCGAGCTGTACTTCCTGCTGGAGTACCGCGACGACCGGATTTACCTGCAATACAGCCCCAATGAGCCGTTCACGCTGCCGGACAACCTCTACATCATCGGCACCATGAACACCGCGGACCGGTCCATCGCCATGATGGATGCCGCCATCCGCCGCCGTTTTGCCTTCATTGAGCTGCACCCGCAGACTGAACCGGTGAAGGGCTCGTTGCTCCGGTTCCTCCAAGCCCGGCAGCTGGACACCACGCCGGCACTGCTGCTGGATGCCCTCAACGCCGCCATTGACGAGTGGGACCGGGACCTCATGATCGGCCCGTCGTACTTTATGAAGCCGGCAGCCCAAACCCCTTCCGGGCTGCGGCGGATCTGGAAGTACGAGCTGATGCCCCTGCTTGAGGAGCACTACCACGGCCAGCTGACCCGGGCCCAGCTTGAGGAACGCTTCGGACTGGACCGGCTGCTGGAACGCCTTGCAGGCCGCTGACCCCAGTGCGTTTGTCCGGCACCTGGTGCTGGACGAACTGTCCCGCGGGATGGTGGAACGGCTGGATCCTGCCAGCGCCTCGTTCCTGAACGCCAGTGGCCTGGCCAAGGCGTCGCCCATGGGGCTCGGGCTGTACCGGATCGAGCCCGTGGGCAAGGTGGGCTCGGTGAGGACTCCCACGGTGCAGCTGGACGTCCGGCCCAAGGACCGGCTGGGGCTCAGCCGGCTCCTGTTCCTGCTCAGCTACGCGGGCGAACAGGGGTTCCGTCCCGATTCCGTGGCCGCCGTGGAGGACCGGGAACTCTGGAGTGCGCTGGCTGAGTCGTTGGCGCAGCTCGCGGAACGGGCCCTGGGACGCGGCGTGCTGCAGGGGTACCGCACCGTTGACGAGTCGCTCCGCACCGTCAAGGGACGCATCCGCATCTCGGACCAGATCTCCCGGCGGCCCGGCATGCTGGTGCCCCTGGAAGTTTCCTATGACGAGTTCAGCGAGGACATCGCCGAAAACCGCATCCTGCGTGCCGCGCTGGAGCGGATGGGCCAGGTGCCGCGGGTCCGCCCCGAGGTGCTGAGCCGGCTGCGCCAGCTCAAGGGAAGGCTCGACGCCGTCACCCGCCTTCCGCCCGGCGCACCGCTCCCGCCGTGGACGGCCAGCCGGATGAACCTTCGCTACCACGCCGTCCTCCGCCTGGCGGAACTCATTCTCCGGAACGCCTCGGCTGAAGCGGGCCAGGGCAAGCAGCAGACGGCTGCGTTCGTGGTGGATATGGCCCAGGTGTTTGAGGATTTTGTCGGCACGGCATTGCGGGAGGCGATGGCTGCCTACCCGGGAGAGCTCCGGCTCCAGTACAACGCACTCCTGAGCGAGGCGGTGCGGGACACGGACCGTTTGTCCGTGCAGCCGGATGCCGTGCACCTGCTCGGCGGACGGCCCGTGGTGGTCTACAACGCCAAGTACAAGGCCGCGTCCGATCTCGGTGCCTCGCTCACAGCCGACCATTACCAAATGCTCGCCCACTGCACCGCTTTGGCGGTGCCCACGGCCTGGCTGGTCTACGCGGGATCCGGTGAGGTCAAGCTGCGCCGCATCATGAACACAGACATCGACATTGTGGAGTTCCCGCTGGACCTGTCCAGGCCGCCGTCGGAAATCCTCGCCTCGATTGCGGAACTCGCCCGCCAGTCCTGGGGAGAGGTAGTTCGGCAGGCCCGCACCGGCGCCTAACGCTGGGGCTGCCCTGCCGCCGTCGTACGCGCTGGCCTGTTACACCGGAACCCGGAACGTGAACGTGGTTCCCTGGCCCAGCGCGCTTGCCACTCCAATGGTCCCGCCATGGGCCTCAACGATGGCCTTGCTGATCGGCAGGCCCAAACCAACGCCGGGGATGGCAGTCCTGCGGACGTTGCTGGTGCGGAAGAACTTGGCAAACACTTCTGAGGCGTCTTCGGCGCTCATGCCCATACCGGTATCACTGACCCGGCAGGTGAGGTGGCCGTCCTCCTGCGCCAGCGAGACCAGCACGTTGCCGCCGTCGGGGGAGTACTTGATGGCGTTGGACACCAGGTTGTCCAGTACCTGGGAAATCCGCGGTCCGTCAACGTGGGCCTCCAGCCGCTCCGGCGTATCAGCGGCCAGCACCACCCCTGACGCAGCCGCCTTGGGCATCGCCGAGGAAACGCTGCTGCGCACCAGCTCGGCCACGTCCACGGAGTGGGGCGTAACAATCAGCTGCCCGTTGCGGCTGGCAAGCAGGTCGCTGACCAACGTCAATAACCGCTCCGAGTTCCTGCGGATGATCTCGAGCATGCCCCGCTGCGACTCCGCCGGCTCATCTTCGAGCAGTATTTCCACGTACCCAAGAATTGACGTGAGGGGTGTCCGGAATTCATGCGAGACGCTCGAGACGAAGTCATCCTTTGCCGCCAGGGCGTTGACGAGGTCAGTAACGTCGCTGAAGGCAATCACTGAACCGGAGAACTTTCCCTCGGCGTCCTTCATGGCCCGGGCGGTGGTGACGAAAGCCCGCTGCTCCTTACCCGAGCCCAGCCACACAAGGTAATCCGTGAAGGTTTCCCCGAGGACGGCTCGGCGGACCGGGCGATCCTGCACTGGAACCAAAGTCTTCCGGTCCGGTCCAAACACAAGCAGCTGGGACTCGTTCGGGTCAGCTATCTCCTTGGGCCGCGCCAGTTCGTGGTTGGTCCGCTGCTTCCGGTTCATCAGCACGTCATGCCCGTCCGCGTCCACAGCGAGCACCCCCAGATGGACAGTGTCCAGGACGGTGTTCAACAGCGCTTCCTGGCGCTGGCTGGTGCGCAGGTTGGCCTGCAATTGCGCGTCCTTTTCCTCCAGCTCCCGCTGCTGCCGCATCATACTGAGCGTCAGGACACTCACGGAAACACCGATGCCGAGCATCATGACGGGCAGGAGCAGTGACCGCGCAAAGTCCTGCGCCGTAAAGCTTCCTTTGATCAGCAGCGGAACCCAGATAATGGCCAGCGGCGCCAGGAAAGACAGCCACAAAGCAGCCCTCGGGTAGTAGCCGGAGGCGCACAGCCAGATCACCGGGAACACGGCAAGCAGGCTGATGCCAGTCAGGCTTTCCTGCCCGCCTTCCCTGCCGAGGGCAATGGAGACGAAATCCAGCAGCGGAAGAATCAGGAAGCTCGTGTAGGGCAACCGCTCCCAGGGAACCAGGTAGCACAGGGCCATGATGGCGGCCTGCGACACCAGGAAAGCGATAAAAAGCGGATTGTTCATGGTGGCCGGGAAGAACGCCCAGATCAGGAAGGCTGTCAGGATCGTCGTCACAAACAGGGGCATCTGGCTGAGCGCCACCCGCTGCGTCAGCCGGTACTCATGGAAAGGACGCCGAAAGAACCGTATCCGGCCGGAGGACCACGCATCAGGGTTAGTCATGGCGCAGAAACTTACGGGACAAGGTGTGCGAGGCCATATCAGCAGGATATCCGCAGCCAGCTATACTTCTGACGTTGGCTGCTGAGGGGGCACTATGAGTGATGCACGTGTCGGACTGGTCATCGAGGATGACCACGACATTCGGGAACTGGTTCGCACTGTGCTGACCCAGGCAGGCTTTGACGTGACCGTGGCAAGCAGCGGTGCCGAAGGTGTCCTTACTGCGAAGACCCTCAATCCGGATGTCATCACCCTGGACCTTGGCTTGCCGGACATCGACGGTTTTGAGGTCTCCCGGCAGATCCGCGAGTTTTCGGACGCCTATATCGTGATGCTGACGGCCCGGACAGAAGAGCTGGATACCCTCATAGGGCTTGAGTCCGGCGCGGACGATTACCTTACAAAACCGTTCCGCCCCAGGGAGCTGCGCGCCCGGATCGCTGCGATGATGCGCCGCCCCCGTACCGTCCCCGACGCGGCGGAAGCTGCCGGGGTGGAGGCATCGGCGGATGGCCAGGCGCACCCGGAGCGGGGAAATTACAGCCATAACGGCCTGGAGCTGAGCTATGCCTCCCGCACGGTAACCGTGGACGGTGCGGAGATGAACCTGACCCGCACCGAGTTCGAACTCCTGCACGCCCTACTGGAGGCAGGCAGGACTGTCCGTACCAAATCGGACC
Organism: Arthrobacter sp. MDT2-3; assembly: GCF_059090465.1. Taxonomy (NCBI): domain Bacteria; kingdom Bacillati; phylum Actinomycetota; class Actinomycetes; order Micrococcales; family Micrococcaceae; genus Arthrobacter; species Arthrobacter sp. MDT2-3. The sequence goes on from NZ_JBNHFS010000009.1 coordinate 126,173, forward strand.
TGGTGCGCCGGCTACGGGACGAGGATTACGACGTCGGGGGTTACATCAGCGAAGCTGACGAGCGATCCGTCGAGGTCCACATGGGCAACCTGCGCAAAAAACTTGGTGATTCTCCGCAGAAGCCGCGCTGGCTCCAGACGGTTCGCGGCGTAGGCTACAGGCTCGCCCCTAACGAACGCTGATCCTGCAGCCTGCTCATCGTCTGCAAGCTGCACTGGCTGATCCGGCTCAGGAATGAGGCCGCGAGCCTGGGAAGGACGACGGCGGCGTCAGCGTCCGGCCCTCCGGTCCGGATTTCGCCTTCCAGGGCCATTGCCAGACTGGCGAGCCGCTGGGCGCCCACCATCTGGCTGGATGTCTTCAGGCTGAGGACGGCGTCCACCGAGCCGTCCAGGTCTCCGGTGGTCAGGGCCAGCCGCAGGCGCCCAATACGATGTGGGAGGTAGTCAATGAAGTTCCCCACGAAGACCCTGCAATACCCCTCGTCCTCCTCGAGTTCCTCACGCAGCCGGTCCAGGACGGCCTGGTCCACCAGTGGGCGACCGGCATCATTGGACGGGGTCATCATTGTCCTTTCGGCTGTGGTCTTCCACTCCGGAAACCGGGGGGTTAGGCGGGGCATCAACGCCCCTTCAGGTTAGGGCTGCTGCGCATACTCAGGAGCGGTTTCCGTGGAGAATTGTGTGTTTCTTGATGAGACTGCAGGTTTTTACGTCCAATACTTGAGCCAGTGCATTTCGTACAAAAAAATCAGCGGCAGTGGGTCGCATGGAGACGCGGAGAATAGTTGTTGTGTTGAGGTCGCTGAAAACTTTTGTCATAGCCTTTGTGGTGGCAGCCGGAATGGCTGTGGCCTTTATCCAACCTGCACATGCTGCCCCGGCTGGCCAAGTCGCCTTGAGTCCGGCGTCCGGGCCGGCTGGCTCTGCTGTTACCATTTCCGGCACGGGATTCAAGGCATCTACAACCGGGACGGTAATTGTGGGTTCCACTACCTTTCCTTTCAAAACCACAGCCACGGGCGAATTCAGTACCGGCATCACCATCCCTGCTGAGTCCAGCGGCACCGTCATAGTCACGGCCAAGACGTCGTCCATCAAGGCTTCTGCTCCGTTCGTTGTGGAGGCAGCCCCGGCGCCCGAGCGGCCTACTGACAGCACGGACTCCTTGCGTTTTGGGGTGGCCACTCCTGGCGGTGCACTGGCTGCTGCGGAACTCGACGAAGTATCTGCACTGGCGGGGGAGAGCCCCTCCATGATCCTCATTTACAAAGACTTTCTTCAGTCGCCTCCACTGACGGAGCTGAACGCGGTGCGCGCCCGCGGTGCCGTTCCGCTTGTGACGTGGGAGCCGTGGGTTTGGGGCGGCGGCGTTGAGCAGCCTGCATATTCCCTTGACCGAATCACCGCCGGCGACTTTGATGACCGCATTCGTGAGTGGGGCCAGTCCCTTGCTTCCTGGGGCCAGCCGGTGATGCTCCGCTTTGCCCATGAGATGAATGGCAACTGGTATCCGTGGGCGGAATCGGCGAACGGAAATCAGCCGGGCGACTACGTCCAGGCCTGGCAGCACGTCCACAACCTCGTCGCCTCCACCGGAGCCAGCAACGTCCAGTGGGTGTGGTCTCCGAATGTTCCCTACTGGGGCTCCACAGATCTGGCGGGGCTTTATCCTGGACCGGGCTACGTGGATGTGGTGGCCCTCGACGGGTACAACTGGGGCACGTCCACGGCGTGGAGCAGCTGGGTTTCGCCCCAGGACCTCTTTGGCCCGGGTATTGCAGCGCTCCGAAGCCTCGCGCCGGTAAAACCAATCCTGATTGCTGAGACGGCGTCCAGCGAGGCCGGCGGTTCGAAAGCCGAATGGAACACCAGTCTGGTGTCCTACCTTGCCGCCCAGCCCGATGTCATGGGGTTCGTCTGGTTCCACTTGCAGAAGGAGGCCGACTGGCGCATCAACAGCAGTCCTTCCTCGGCGTCTGCCTTGAATGCGGCGCTCTTGGCGCGGCGCAGTTAGCTGGCGAAAGGGGATGCTGGTGCTCCGGACTCCTGGTGCTGCAGTCCTCCAAGCGGGACAACGGAGTCATCCTTCCGGACCCACATCAAGAGCTTCTGGGGCAAAGGCTAAAGATTGCCTCAAGATTGTTGTCTGGTCGGGGCCTCATGGGAAGCGTGGGGTTCTGTTTCCAGAAACTGCACCAGGTGCGCTTCAAGTGCCGATCCATCCTTGAGCTCGCATTCCCACACGGTGAGCACCTCCCAGCCGGCATCCTCCAGCAGACGGCGCTGGCCGGCGTCGCGTTCCTTGGTACGGGACCGCTTTGCCTCCCAAAACTCCGCGTTCGCTTTGGGTGCGTGCTGGCCCACTCGGCAGTCATGGAAATGCCAGAAACAGCCATTGACGAAAATGACCTTGCGGCGGCCGGCGAAGACCAAGTCCGGATTACCCGGAAGCCGGGTGCCCCCGATCCTCCCGTGCAGACGATAGCGGTACCCCTTGGCGTGGAGGAGCCTGCGCACCAGCAGCTCGGGCTTGGTGTCCTTCCCCCGGATCCGGGACATGTTCCAGCTGCGCTGCTCCGGGCTCAGCTTATCCGCCATGCTTTCAGTCTAGATTCCTAGAAACCGCGCTCCGGCTGGTCCCCAAGCTGGAAATGGCGCCCGGTAATGGCGACAGGCTCGATCTCGACGTAAAAGTCCTTGAGCGTTGGCACCCACGACTTCAGACCCAGTTCTTCCACCTCTGCCAGTTCGGCCGAGTTGCTCAGCACCCGCGCTCTTCCCCGAAGGACCACGGACCACGCCTCGTCAGAGAGGATGCCGTCAGCCTCGAAGAGCACCGCCGAATTGATGGTTAGCTGGGCGAGCTTGTTGCCCGGGGCAGTCCTCAGATACAGCTTGCCGTTCGAGCTGACGTAGTTGACGGGAAAGATATCCGGTTCCCCGGCAACCGAGACCACCAACCGTCCGTGCTTGGTCCCCTCCAACAGGCGCCAGGACTGCTCGTCATTGAGTTCCAGGACCGGATTTCCATCTGCGTGCTCAAACATCATGCCGCCATTCTTCTACGTTCAGTAGAAATGTGCTAGGCGGAGTTCGTTGAACCCCGCCCGGCGTTCTTGGTTATGTGCGATGCGGGCCGCGCTCTTAGTTGCTGGGCTGCTTTATTACTTTCCAATTTTCTGCCTTGGTGATTAATCCAAGGACGGGTTGCCTGTGGATAAGTCTTATAGCTGAAATGTGACCTGGGCTACCCTTAACTCACTGTCCGGAACATGCCGTCTTGAGACTACTGGGGGATTAGCGGCCCATGACATCGCACAACGTATTCACGTCCCGCCTCTTGCGTCCCGGCGCTGTAGCCACCCTTGTTGCTGCTGCGGTGATGTTGGCTGGCTGCGCGGGTGGAGCTCCTGCAGATCCAGGTACGGCATTCCCGACAGCTACAGAGGCGACCTCCCCTAGTCCTTCCGCCACCCCTACGCCGACGACCAGCGCCGTCTACAAACCGGCCGACGCATCCGGCCCCGCCCAAAACGTTCCCGTCCCCGTGCTGCCCGAAGTGGCGAAGACAGAGACGAAGGAGGGTGCGGAGGCGTTCGCAAAGTATTGGTTCAGTGTGCTGAGCTATTCATATGAGACAGGCAATACGGAATCACTATCGGCGGTATCGGGCCCGGACTGCACATTCTGCCAAGGGCTCGTCGACAACATCGAGGAGGCTTGGGCGGAAGGGAAATGGATATCTGGGGGCCAAATCGAAATTCCTGCCGCGACGGCAAAAGTGCTCGAGGGCGAGCCGACGTATGTAACCCTGCAGGTCTTGCAGAAGGAGCTTCTGATTCATAATCCGGACGGGAGCCCTTATCAGGAACCTACCGCAGCCACAAACGCTGGAAGTCAGGCGACCGCTACCTTTGGATCCAATGGTTGGATCTTCAGTGATCTAGGGCTGATCCGGTAGCAATGCGTACAGGATGCAGGGGGTTCCTGACTATTACGTTGTCCTTGTTGCTACTTTGTCTCTCTTCTCTGCCTGTCTACGCCCAGGAGAAGCCAAAGCCGAAGCCACCCATCGGGGCTGGATTCGTCGACACGGGACTTGAAGTGGCAGCCGATGAATGGACCCTTGATTCTGCTACGGGTGAGGTTGTTCCTATCTCATCTGGTTCCGTGAACGCCGACCCTAACGAGTACAAGTACGAGCTTCAGTGCCACCTTGGCGGGGGCGACTTCGATACGCCCTGCCTTGCCCGGCAAATCGAATGCAAGGACGGCCCTGACGGTGAAGAGGGCATCCCTGTCACCTGGCTATCAAGGCCCCGGGGAGTTCCCGGCGCAGTCTGGGCCCACCATTCGGGCCCGACCTGCCTCTACGACGCTCGGCCCGAGGACTTGCTGCCCCGCATCGCCGCCGACATCCAGCGGCAGTTCCAAAGCTTGCCGGTGAATGCCGGAACAGTCGTGGCCCAGCCCAGCCCCCACACGCTTAGGGGCGCTGAAACCAACTTCTACGCGGAGGCCGTGGAACAGCAGTTCGATGTCACCATGTTCGGCCAGCAGGTGCACATTGTCGCGACGCCGGTTCAATACACCTGGAACTACGGCGATGGAACTGTTTTCGGTCCCCAGCCGTCCATGGGAGGCCCGCTGCCGCAGGACCGCTGGGGTGAAAAGACGAGGACAAGCCACGCCTACGGAGCCACGGGCGACTTCCAGGTTGTGCTGACCACGTCCTTCCAAGGAACGTACTCCGTCAATGCCGGGCCACCCCTGCCCATCCCTGGCCAGGGCCAATTCAACGCGCCGCCGCAAACCATCAGCGTCTGGCGGTCGCTCACCCGCAACTACGCCGACGACTGCAATGCAAACCCCCAGGGGCAGGGGTGCCCGGGAGTTGGGGCAACGCGCTAAGGAGCCGTCATGCCAGCCCCAACCGGAGAGCAACCGCCGTGTAAGCGTGCTGTGATTCGCGCCGCTTTCGGAATAGTTGCACGCGCCTCCCAGTTGGGCCAGACAGAACGTTGAAAACTTCGAAAGGACGCGCATGCTGTTTTCCCCTCTGGCCCTTGGCGAACTCGAGCTCCCTAACCGACTGGTGATGGCACCCCTGACACGGCTCCGCGCCGGCGACGAAGGCATCCCCGGTCCCCTCCTCGCTGAGCATTACCGGCAGCGTGCTTCCCTCGGCCTTATCGTCAGCGAAGGAACCTACCCCAGCCCTGCTGGTCGTTCCTACCCCGGCCAGCCTGGCATCGTCACGGAAGAGCAGGTGGCCGGATGGAAGAAGGTCACCGACGCAGTGCACGCCGAAGGCGGCCGAATGTTCGCCCAGATCATGCATGGCGGCAGGGTCTCACACCCGGAGATCACGGGCGGCAACACCATCGTCGCCCCCAGCGCGGTAGCTATCGAGGGCGAAGTGCGTACGCCGTCCGGCAAGCAGCCATACCCCGTGCCGCACGCACTGACCACTGACGAACTGCCTCTGGTGATCCAAGAATTCGTCGCCGCCTCGCTGAATGCCATCGAAGCCGGTTTCGACGGCGTCGAACTTCACTCAGCCAACGGCTACCTTCTCCACGAGTTCCTGGCGCCGAACGCCAACGTCCGCACCGACAGCTACGGCGGTTCCCCGGAGAACCGGGCACGTTTCGTGATCGAGACGGTCAACGCGGTAGTGGCAGCGGTCGGAGCCAACCGGGTGGGTATTCGCATCTCCCCGGAGCACAACGTCCAGGGCATTGCCGAGACTGACGCAGCTGATGTTCGCGCCACATACGAGGTTCTGGTGGACAGCATCGCCCCGCTAAACCTTGCTTACCTCAGCATCCTGCACCACGAACCCGGTGGAGAACTGGTCCAGGATCTGCGCGCCCGTTTCGATGGCACCTTCCTGGTTAACACCGGCTTCAACGTCGTCACCACCCGCGAGGAAGCTGTTGCCCTGGTGGCCAACGGCCATGCTGACGCCGTAGTGGTGGGCCGTCCCGCCATTGCCAATCCGGATTTGGCGCGGCGCTGGAACGAGAGCCTGCCGCTGAACGAAGCGGACCCCTCCACCTTCTACGCCGATGGGGCCGAGGGCTACACGGACTACCCGGCCTACGCCGGCTAAAAGCCCCTTCCAAACAGCAACCACGACGCAGCAAACGACGGCGGCACCCGGCTCTGGGTGCCGCCGTCGTTTGCTGCTCGGTGTGCTGTCCCGGCAGCGGTCGCCTCAGGTCATCCGACGGCCTTCGGCTGGTGAAGTTGGCCCACCGGGCTCCTCTGGGGTCCGGCGGTGATCAGATGCTACTCCATCAAATGGAGATTTACTAGAGTCCGTTTCGGCACCTGCCGGGCGGGCTAGAGAAGCGCCTCCCGGCCGGTTCCTTCCGTCATGACCAGCTTGCCGTCCTCGATGGACACGAGCACGCTTTTGGGCTTTCCGCTGACCTTCTTGATCGCTTTCAGGCCCCGGTTGGTTACCTCGACCCCCACTTGCGCGCCCTTCGCCGGAAGCTCTACGGATACCTCAGATGCGATGCCGAGGATCGGGTTGGTGGAAACGTCCAGGTCCCGCCGCGCTTGCTTACCGTTCACCGTCACGGTGATGTTTGCTTCCTCGAACCCCTCCTGAAACACAATAAGCAGTTCCCGCATGATGCCCTCTTCCTCGAGCGTTCGGTGCCTGTGACGGCATTTCAACTACAGCACTTTGCGGGCGGCAGCGGAATACCCTTGCCCAACGTCCTTGACTGCCACGGCAGTGGAGCCGGGCAAGCGCTTAGGGCAAGATGTTCTGGTGACTCAACTGCCGCACGCCCCTTTCCCTGCTCCGTCCACACCCACGAAAAGGGAGGACGGAATCTACAGCCAGATCGCCACCGAACTGGGCGTCAAAGCCTGGCAGGTGAAGGCAGCAGTGGAGCTGCTCGACGGCGGGTCCACCGTCCCGTTCATCGCCCGGTACCGCAAGGAAGCTACCGGGACGCTGGACGACACTCAGCTCCGTGAGCTCGACGAACGCCTGCGCTACCTCCGTGAACTCGAGGACCGCCGTCGTACGGTTCTCGACGCTGTTGCGTCGCAAGGCCAGATGACGCCCCAGTTGCAGAAAGCGATCCTCGCTGCCGACACAAAATCCCGACTTGAGGACATCTATTTGCCGTTCAAGTCAAAGCGGCGTACCAAAGCGCAGATAGCGCGCGAAGCCGGCCTGGAGCCGCTGGCTGAGGTTTTGCTGAAACGCCCCGAGCTAAGCCCGGAACGCGAGGCTGCGAAGTACCTCAACCATGAACATGCCGTTGGCGACGCCGCCGCCGCGCTCGCGGGTGCCCGCGCCATTCTCGTTGAGCGCGTAGCCCAGGACCCCGATCTCGCTGCCACCCTGCGCGAGCGCCTCTGGACGCAGGGCCGCATGGTGTCGCGCGTCAAGAAGGGGAAGGAGGCAGAAGGCCAGAAGTTCGCTGACTACTTCGAGTTTGCCCAGGCGCCGGCCGGTATGCCGTCGCACCGGGTACTCGCTTTGCTGCGGGGGGAGAAGGACGGTGTCCTTGAGCTCGACCTCGCCGAAGCAGACCCCACGGACGACGGCGCCCTTGCGGCCGCGCGCTCACGCTATGAATCGGCGGTGGCCAGGTGCCTCGGGGTTGCCGACCGCGGGCGTCCCGCCGATGCCTGGTTGATGGAAACGGCCCAGCTGGCGTGGCGGTCCCGCGTGCTGTCCCGGCTGACGGCGGACCTCCGCGGCAAGATGTTCGCAGCCGCCGAGGATGAGGCCGTCCGCGTTTTTGCTGCGAACCTTCGCGACGTGCTGCTGGCCGCGCCCGCCGGGAACAAGGCCACGCTGGGCCTGGACCCCGGACTTCGAACCGGCGTGAAGGTAGCGGTTGTGGATGGCACTGGCAAGGTGGTGGCCACGGATACGGTTTACCCCCATGCCCCGGCACGCAAGTGGGACGAGGCTTTGGCGACGCTGGTGCGGCTTGCGCGGCAGCACGCCGTCGAACTCGTGGCCATTGGCAATGGAACAGCATCCCGCGAAACTGACAAGCTTGCCGCGGAGCTGATCAAGCGGCTGCCGGACGTCGAACGGAAACCGCAAAAGCTCGTGGTGTCAGAAGCCGGGGCATCCGTCTACTCTGCTTCCGCTCTCGCTGCAGCTGAACTGCCCGGTATGGATGTGTCCCTGCGCGGGGCTGTATCGATCGCCCGCAGGCTGCAGGACCCGCTTGCCGAGCTGGTGAAGATCGATCCGAAGTCCATTGGTGTGGGCCAGTACCAGCACGATGTAACGGCGTCGAAACTCGACCGCAGCCTGGACGCCGTGGTGGAGGACTGCGTCAACGCCGTGGGAGTGGACGTCAACACTGCTTCGCCCGCGCTGCTCAGCCGGGTGGCCGGTGTCGGGCCTCTGCTCAGCGAAAACATTGTGGCGTACCGCAACGAGCACGGGCCCTTTGCCAAGCGCACGGACCTCAAGAAAGTGCCGCGGCTCGGTGCCAAGGCGTTCGAACAGTGCGCCGGCTTCCTCCGCATCACCGGGGGAGCGGAACCACTGGATGCCTCCAGCGTGCATCCGGAATCCTATGCGGTGGCACGCAAGATCCTCGTTGCCGCTGGTTCTGCGCCTGCCTCCTCGCTGGACCCGCGTGCCTTTGTGGATGAGACCTTTGGGCTGCCTACTGTGCAGGACATTCTGGTGGAGCTGGACAAACCGGGCCGGGACCCACGCCCAGCCTTCGCTGCGGCGACGTTTTCGGAGGGGATCGAGAAGATTTCCGACCTCAGGCCGGGGATGGTCCTGGAGGGGACCGTGACCAACGTTGCGGCGTTCGGCGCATTCGTGGATGTGGGCGTACACCAGGACGGACTGGTCCATGTGTCTGCCCTGGCCAACCGCTTCGTTTCCGATCCACGCGAGGTAGTGAAGTCAGGGCAAGTGGTCCGGGTGAAGGTCCTGGAGGCTGACCCCGAGCGGAAGCGGATCTCGTTGACGCTGCGGCTCGACGACGAGCCCTCCTCGGGCGGACCGGCTTCGGGTGCCGCCTCGGCAGGGAAGTCCGGCGGTCGGCCACAGAACCAAGAGCGGGGGAGGAACCAAAGCGGCGGGCGCGGCGGAAGCCCCAGTACCGGACGAGGTGGCTCCCAAGGTTCGGAGCGTGGCGCGAAGCAGGAACAGGGGCGATCGGGCGGAAAGCCGACGCGTAATGCGCCAGTGTCCGGCCGCACCTCTGCTCCCCAGGCCGCCCCGGTGAACACGGCCATGGCTGAGGCGCTGCGGAAGGCGGGCCTGGGTAAGTAGCCCATTCGGGTGGCTCAATGTCATAGGTGCGGTTGCGGCGGCGGGTATGGCCTAAGCCAGCGACAGCACGAACGCGAGGACGAATCCCGCCGCCGTGCTCAGGGCGACAGCCGGGCCGCCGTGTTCATACGCTTCGGGCATCAGGGTATCCGCGAGCGAGGCGATCACTGCACCAGCTGCGAACGCCAGAGGTATGGAGATCGCCTCCGGGTCCGCTCCGGAAAGCGGTCCAGCTCCCACTACGACGGCGATGACGAGTAGAACCGCACAAGCCAGCCATAGTCCGAGGATGCTGCCTGTCGAACGGCCCTGGCTCCGCATAGACGCCGAACCTACCAGCGCTTCAGGGAAATTGGAGACGAAAATAGCAGCCAGCAGCGCCAAGCCACCGGTTCCTTCTCCCAGCGAGATTCCGAGGGCAACGTTCTCCGGCACGCCATCAAGGGTGACGGCGGCCAGGAGTGCCAGCCCGGCCGCTCCACGGGTTGATGCCGAAGTGGCAGCCTTATCGGAAGCGGCGGCATCAGTGTCGAGCTTGGCGCTGCCCTGGAACTCATCCGCAGGCGTGGCGTGTTTCTGTTCTCCGGCCTGCGCCCACCGGTCCAACAGTGCGCTGAGGACCGTGAACACCACAGCGCCGCCCATGAGGCCGATGGCCGCGCGGATGATCCCGCCGTGCTCATAGGCATCTTGGAACAGTTCGAAAGCGAGGGCCGTGATGAGCGAACCCGCGGCGAAGGCCAGCAGCATGGCCAAAAGCCGCTTGGGAAGTTCGAAGCGGACACCGATGAGGGCACCCACGACTAAAGCGCTGGATGCTATGACGCCGAACCACAGCGACATCATCATGCCGCAAGTATAGGAGCGCGCCCTTGACGTGGGAATACGTCATGCCAAGACCTTTGGCCACACTTTCGATGGCGATGGGTTTCTGCAAAGGTGGATTCATGACTTATTTCCTGGAGTACACCATCCCTGCCGCCGCCAATGATGCTGAGTTTGAGTTCCCGCACGACGAGATCAACTCCGGTACTACCATCCCGCTGACCCAGACGGATGCAGATGTTGTGCATACCCCTGAGCTCCCGGCCCGCACGGGCATCCTCGGCGCCACAGTTCCGGAGGCAAAACTGGAAGCAGAGCAGCTGATCACCCACAGCCGTGCCTCTGAAGCGTCCCTGTACTTCGACCCGTCCAATTCCCTCAACGCTGGAGTCGGAACCCTCGTGGCCACTTTCAATGAGGGCCGCGGCTGGCAGGACGTTTAGGATATTTCGCTTCGGGTCCAGCTACTTCCCGACGAAACGAGGCCGGCCAAATTGGGTCCGGACACCGGGGGAGTACAGCACGGACTCCGGCGGGCCGTCCACTGTGATCCCCGCGGCTCCCATCAATCCATCGTCCAGCTCGAGCAGGTGTGCCGCGTAAAGGGGCCACGGTTCGTGCGTGTTGGGGATGTAGATGGTTTGGCCCTTGAAAACGCTGTGCAGCCCAAACCGGGCAGTCAGATGCGTTGACAGGGGATCCTCAACCGGTGTGTCAAGATCCGCCGCAGCACGAAAGATGCTGCTGGCGCCCCGCCGGAACCTGCGTACGGAGTAGCCGGCGACCGGGGTCCGGGCTGAGGGCGGCTGGTAACGCGTCCGCGACCAGACGTAGGGAATGCCAGCCGCCCGGGCGGCCAGGACCACGGGCAACCGGTTTGAATCCAGGCTCAGAAATACGACACCACGGGTTCCGTCAGGTTCCCTGGAGTAAAGGCGGACGTTGACTTCATTGAAACTGCCCAGGTAGGGGATGCCTGGTCCGCGTCCGATCCCTGCCTCCTTCATGCGGAAGCCGATGAGGCCAGCCCAGGAGCTTCCATCGAAGGTGTCTGGCTGCACGGCCCGGGGCATAAAGCGGGCAGCAACAGATTCCGGAATGCGCCAATGGAGGAAAACGGCGTCCATCCAGCGCTGATCCATGATGACAGGAAGTGGCAGTTCCTGTGGCAGTGGCCATTGTGCCGCCCTGTCCTGGTGCTGATTCACCGCCCGCTCCTGCTAATTCAGGGCGCGGGTACCGGCCGGAAGCTCCCCGCCGCCTAGAAGGGTGGCCGCGGCGTCCGCCAGTGCTGTCAGCGCAACCCGTTGCGTCCATGGGCCATAAGAGATTCGTGCGACCCCCAGTTCCTGCAGTCTGGCCGGAGGCAGGGAGCCGGGGACGTTGATGACGGAAACCTTGTTCCAGCCGATTCCGTCCACCAGAGCAACTACCGAGGCTTCGTCGAGCAGGCCGGGTACAAAGACGGTGGTGGCACCAACATCCAGGAATGCCCTTCCGCGCTCGATGGCGTCGATGAGAACGTGGGCGGGATCGCGGTCTTTGCCTCTGAGAAAGGCATCCGTCCGGGCGTTCAACACGAAGTCGATTCCTTCGGTTGCCCCGGCCTTAACAACGGCTGACATCTGTTCCACAGCGTCCTTCAGCGGGCGCATCTGGTCTTCGATGTTCGCACCGACAATTCCAACGCCGATAGCCTTGCGCGTTGTTTCGCCGGGGTCCCCGTAGCCGGATTCCAGGTCGGCGCTCACCGGCAAGTGGGTAGCCGCGGCGATGCGGCCCACCGCGCCGATCATTTCGTTCACTGGGATGTTCTCGCCGTCCGGGTAGCCCAGTGAAGCCGCAATGGAATGGCTTGCCGTAGCCAGGGCCACGGTGCCCTGTACGTCGGTGATAACCCTCGCTGTGATGGCATCCCAGACATTGATCACCTGGAGGATCTCAGCTGATTGGTGAAGTCGGAGAAGCTCAGCGGCCTTGGCATTAATGGTTTCCGTCATGCTGTGAAGCCTAACGGAGCCCGGCGATAGCAGCAGGTCACTCGCGGAAGGACGGTTGTTGAACGCAGATTGTTGACCAACGCGCGCCTCTCTCGTGTCTGCCCTTTCTAGGGTCAACCCCATTTCGCGTCAGCCCATTTCGCGCGTTCATTTCCGGGGTGTTGGTGGGGGTGGTGGTTTGAAGTAGGTGTTTTGTTGGGGTTTTTGGTGGGGGTCGAGGTGTTTTGGGGGTGTGTACCAGGGG
>NZ_JBNHFS010000010.1:0-75186 GCF_059090465.1 Arthrobacter sp. MDT2-3
GGACTCAACCCACTCGGCGGTCTCTTCCGGATCACGATCAGGCAGCTGGTTAGTCAACCCGCTGAGGATATGGGAGGTATCTTCTCCTGCAGCCACGGGAGCCTCATTTCATCGTCGAATGGCTCATGTTTTCGTATTGTGAGAAAACATTCTTGCTATACGAGATTAGCGATACGGCGGCAGGAGGGTCAACATTGGCGGCAGTGTCGAACGCCTCCGTGCCATCCAAGAGTCCTGTGAACCGATTGTGACTACGGCCGGCCGCACCCCGCCCTTGACCATGGGTGATGCAGGTCATACTCTTATTTCACTATTCAATATCTTGATTCCGCATAGTGGAATAACAGAAACGGCTTCCAGGGCCGGTCTCACCACCGCGGATCCTCCCAGAATTGAGACCTCTATGCAGACCCCTCCACCGGTGGGCGTTGACGCGGCTTCCGACCTGACAGCGCCGTCAGTTTCCCCCGCGCACCCCTCCCTTACCGTCGAAGCCCTGTGCGAGTCAGCCAGCACAGCATCCGGCCAGGCCATCAGTCCCACTCTTTATAACGTGGATCTCGCCCCGACCAAGCGTGCCGGCCGAAGCTGGTCCGGCTACAGCATCTTCACCCTGTGGGCCAACGATGTCCACAGCCTCGGCAACTATGCCTTCGCCATCGGGCTGTTCGCTTTGGGGCTCGGCGGCTGGCAGATCCTTCTCGCCCTGGGCATCGGAGCGGCCCTGCTTTTCGGCCTCCTGAACCTTTCCGGATTCATGGGCGTCAAGACGGGCGTTCCGTTTCCGGTCATGAGCCGGATCAGCTTCGGCATCCGCGGGGCCCAGATTGCCAGCCTGCTCCGCGGAGCCGTCGCCGTGGCCTGGTTCGGCATCCAGACTTACCTTGCCTCCGTGGTCTTCCGCGTGATGCTTGTGGCAATGTTCCCGGGCCTCGGTGCCCTGGACAAAGACTCAATTCTTGGGCTGTCCACCCTGGGCTGGATTGCCTTTGTCATCCTTTGGGTGGTCCAGCTGGTCATCGTCAGCTTCGGCATGGAGATGATCCGCAAGTACGAGGCCTTCGCCGGCCCGGTCATCCTGGCCACCATGGCAGCCATCGCCGTCTGGATCTTCATTGAAGCCGGCGGCGCCATCGCCTGGTCCTCGGACAATGCCCTCGAAGGGCCCGAGATGTGGCTTACCATTTTCGCCGGCGGTGCCCTGTGGGTCTCCATCTACGGCACGTTCGTCCTGAACTTCTGCGACTTCACCCGCTCCGCCGTCTCCAAGAAGGCCGTGGTCCGCGGAAACTTCTGGGGCATCCCCATTAACATGCTCGTCTTCGGCGCCATCGTTGTGGTCATGGCCGGCGGGCAGTTCAAAATCAATGGCACCATCATCGAAAGCCCCTCGGACATCGTCCAGACGATTCCCAACACGCTCTTCCTTGTGCTGGCTTGCCTCGCCCTGCTGATCCTGACCATTGCGGTCAACCTCATGGCCAACTTCGTGGCTCCTGTCTACGCCCTGACCAACCTGTTTCCCAAGCGGCTGAACTTCCGTAAGGCGGCCATCGTCAGCGCGGTCATCGGCCTCGTCATCCTGCCGTGGAACCTCTACAACAACCCGCTGGTGATTGTGTACTTCCTGGGCGGCCTCGGCGCCCTGCTCGGCCCCCTGTTCGGCGTGGTGATGGCGGATTACTGGCTGATCCGGCGCGGTAAGGTCAACGTCCCCGAGCTGTACACCGCATCCGAGGCCGGAACGTACTACTACCGGAACGGCGTCAACCCGAGGGCGATCATAGCCATGGTGCCGGCCGCCGTCGTCGCTCTCCTTATTGCGTTCGTACCGGCACTGGCCTCGGCAGCACCCTTCGCGTGGTTCTTCGCCGCCGGCATCGCAGCGGTGGTGTATTTCTCCATCGCGGACCGGTCGCAGCGGTTGGAAGACCGCGACGGCGAGGCCATCGCCGTTGCCAGCACCCACTGAGCCAGCACCCTGAGTAAGGAAACCCCAATGCGCATACTCATTGCGAACGTCAACACCACCGAGTCCATGACCCGCTCCATTGCGGCGCAGGCACGCAACAATGCAGCGCCCGGAACGGAAATCGTGGGGATAACGCCGCGCTTCGGTGCGGACTCCTGTGAAGGCAACTTCGAAAGCTACCTGGCAGCCATCGCCGTGATGGACGCGGTGACCCGCTACCCGGAGCCGTTCGACGCCGTCGTCCAGGCCGGTTACGGCGAGCACGGACGGGAGGGGCTGCAGGAGCTGTTGGAGGTTCCGGTGGTGGACATCACTGAGGCAGCGGCCAGCACCGCGATGTTCCTGGGCCACAAGTACTCGGTGGTCACCACCCTGGACCGGACCGTCCCGCTCATCGAGGACCGGCTCAAGCTGGCGGGCCTGGACGCCCGCTGCGCCTCGGTCCGGGCCAGCGGAATGGCCGTCCTGGAACTGGAGGAAGAACCGGAGCGCGCGGTGGAGGCGATCATCAACCAGGCCATGCTTGCCGTTACCCAGGACAAGGCTGAGGTGATTGTGCTCGGGTGCGGCGGAATGGCCGGGTTGGATGAGCAGATCCGGCAGCGCGCGGGAGTGCCGGTGGTGGATGGTGTGGCGTCAGCCGTGGCGATCGCCGAATCCCTGGTCCGAATGCGGCTGTCCACCTCCAAAGTCCGGACGTACGCTGCACCGCGGCCGAAAACCGTCATAGGCTGGCCGCTCAACAGCACCGACGTGCCGGCGTCCCTTTAGGCGCTCCTTTAGGGCACGGCGGCGTCTCGGCAGTACAGGAGAAAATAGTGAACTATCCCCAGCAGCCCGGGCGCGTGGCAGTGGTTACCGGAGCGGGTTCCGGAATCGGCCGGGCGGTGGCCCGCCTGCTCCTGGACGATGGCTACGGCGTCGCCCTCGCCGGGCGGCGCGAAGCGCAACTTGTTGAGACAGCAGGCGGACACGAGCACGCGCTTCCGGTCACGTGCGACGTCACCCGGCCCGACGACGTCGAGAATCTTTTCGAGGCCGTCCGCCGGCGGTGGGGGCGGGTGGATCTGCTGTTCAACAACGCCGGGGTGTTCGGACCGGCGGCGAGCGTGGATGAGATTTCGTTGGAGGACTGGGATGCCACGGTGGCGGTGAACCTCACTGGTTCCATGCTGTGCGCAGGGGCCGCAGTCCGGGCCATGAAGGCGCAGGAACCCCAGGGCGGACGGATCATCAATAACGGCTCCATCTCCGCCCACTCGCCCCGCCCCCGGACGGTGGCCTACGCCGTGACCAAGCACGCCATGACGGGCCTCACCAAAAGCATCGAGTTGGACGGGCGGGGCTTCGGGATCACGTGCGGACAGATCGACATCGGCAACACGGCCACGGAGATCATGGACACCATCGGGGTGGGCGAGGGCGCGCTCCAGGCGGACGGCAGCCGCCGGGTTGAACCCACGTTTCCCGTTGAGGATGCCGCCCGTGCGGTCCTGATGATGGCCAGCATGCCTCCGACGGCCAGTGTTGGGTCAGTGGTGGTGACGGCAGCCGGCATGCCCTTCATCGGCCGCGGCTGACCTCCTCAAAGCCCCGGCTTTCCACCTGCTCCCCCCAACTCCGGGGGAGCGGGCGTCTGGCTGTGGATAACAGCCCGGAGCGTTGATGAGCGTGGCTCAATGAAGCATGAGCAGATTGTCCGCTTCCTCCATCTTTCCCGTCGAGGCGGCGAAACGCTCCCGCGGCGGAAGGGAATCGCCGGGCACCGGCTCAAAGTGCGCGACGGCGATCTCATCAATATCGACGGGCTGCGGCTGACCTCGGTGGCCCGGACTTGGGCGGACCTTGGGTCGGTCCTCCCGTTGGAGGACATTGTCGTTGCGGGCGACGCGATTATCAGCGAACACTCGAGGACTTTCGGGGAGCCAAAGCGCCCAAAGGTTCCGCTGCCCGAACTGCGCAAATTCGTGGCAGGCGCCAACGGGATCCATGGCGTCCGCAAAGCCAGGGAGGCCCTTGAACAGCTGCGCGTCGGCGTCGACTCGCCGCCGAAAAACAAGGCTGCGGTTGATGCTGGACGACGCCGTCTTTGAAGCAGGCTGGCGGCAGGTGAAGATCAACCGGATTGACATGGAGCGCGGCCCGGAGTGGGTTGTGTCCCGGGAGGCTAAAAGGGCAGCAGCGCAGAGAGGTCGGCGCGCAGGCCGGAGGCAGCCACCTTGCCGGCAGCGACTGCCTCCGCCCAGCTCAACCGGCCTGTCACCATTCCCAGCCAGGTGGCGGCGTCGCACTCAATGACGTTGGGCGGCGTTCCGCGGGTATGCCGCGGCCCTTCCACGCACTGGGTAACGCCGAACGGCGGCACCCGAACCTCCACCGAGTTCCCCGGAGCCCGCGCAGTGACTTCCTCCAGCGTGTACCGTACGGCAGTGGCCAGGATGGCCCGCGGAACGGGAGCGTCCGACGACGGCTCCGCGGCTTTCCGCCACGCCTCCACCGCTGCGGCGCCTTCTTGAACGTCGATGCGACGGCGGGCTACTGGCATGTGTCCGGCTTCCTTAACGTTGGGATGCAGTGGCAAAGGCAATCAGGGTACCGCGGACGGTCGGCGGGACGGAATTGCGGCCGGGCGCGGGTAGCATCGGGAGCAATATCGTCAGAACAGAACGGAGCCACCCGTGCAGCTCGGCGCATTTTCCGTCAGCCTCAACGTCAAGGACATCGAGGCCTCAACGGCGTTCTACGAAAAACTCGGCTTCAGCCGGTTCGCGGGCGACCTCTCCCAAAACTGGCTGATCCTGAAAAACGGCCAGGCCGTCGTCGGCCTCTTCCAGGGAATGCTGGAGAAAAACGCCTTGACCTTCAACCCCGGATGGGGCCAGGACGCACAGCCGCTCGAGTCCTTCACCGATGTGCGTGAGCTCCAGCGCGAACTTCAGGGCCGGGGCATTCCGTTCCTGGCGGAAGCAGAGGAAGGAACCACCGGGCCGGCGAGCTTCATCGTGGTTGATCCGGACGGCAATCCGGTGATCGTGGACCAGCACGTCTGAACCCAGCGACTTCCGGTGAAGAGAGCCGGCACTCAGTCCAGGAGCGCGGAAACTGCCGGGCCAAGACGGATCTGCCCCACCGGCCGTCCGCCGCCCGTCACCGGCTCCACCACTTTTTCCAGGACACTGGCAACACCGGGGATTTCCACCGCACCGGCAGCGGCAAGTAGCGTCAGGGCCACCAGCGAGGTGGCCCTGACGTTGCCGTCCAGGATCTTGATGGCCACGGAGACACCCTGAGGGGTGGCCATGGCGAGGACGCCTTCGGCACCGACTTTCGCGATGATCTCCAGCTCGTCCATCACCAGCGTGTTGGCCTCGCCGCGGCCCTGGACGGCCCATGGATAATCCAGCATTGATGTGGCGATCGTGGCGGCGCGGGCACTGAAACTCTGGTCGCCCGGAGCCTTTGCCAGCTGCGAAAAGCCGCGCGCCAGGCCTTTGAGTGAAACTGCGGCCACGGGTGCGCCGCAGCCGTCGATTCCCAGGTGGGCGATCCTTTCGCCTGTGTACTCCTCGATGACCGTGCGGACCCGCTGCTGGAGGGGATGGTTCGGCTCCAGGTAGCTGTGGGTGTCCCAGCCGTTCTCGGTGCAGGCCCAGAGGAAGGCCGCATGCTTGCCGGAACAGTTGAACGCCAGCCGCGACTTGCCTTTTTCCGAGCGCACCAGCCAGTTCCGGGCCGTCTCGTCCTGCGGCCACGCCTCGGGGCACTGCAACTGGTCCTCGCGGACCCCGGCTGCCTTGAGCATCCCGGCCACTACGTCCATGTGATCCAGCGAGCCGGTATGGCTGCCGCACGCGATGGCAACCTGGGCTCCGCGCAGCGGGACACCGGATTGCATGGCGGCGAGGGCCTGGAACGGTTTTAACGCGGACCTGGCGAAGATTGGTGTGTTGATATCGCCAAGCTCCGTGACGACGGACCCATCCGCCGCCAGCAGCACGGCCGAGCCGATGTGCCGGGACTCAACAAAGCCGCTGCGCTCGATCACGGCCAGTTCGACGGCGGAGTCCACGGTGAAGGTGGCGTGCGGATTATGCGGCATGTTGCCAGTCTAGGGGCCTGCATCCCGGAATCCCGGCTACTCCACGGTCACCATCACCGACTGCCAGCCGGAGGCGCCGTCTGGAACGGGATCGGCCCGCTGGTCCGTCTGCACCTCGCCGGAGCCGTCGGTGGCGCGCACTTTGATGTAGTGCGGCCCGGGTGTGGCGTCCCATTCATAGGACCACTGGCGCCAGGTGACCAGGGACGCCTCGGTGGACAGATCCGCCTCCACCCACTCCGCGTTGTCGATCTGGATCTCCACCTTGGTAATGCCGCGGGTCTGGGCCCAGGCGGTGCCGCCCACAGCCACTTTCCCGGCGGCAACTTTGGCGAACGACTTGGGAACGTCCACCCGCGCCATCGTCTTGATGGGCCCGCGCTCAGACCATCCGCGTTCAGTCCAGTAGGCCTTGCTGTCGGCGAACCTGGTCACTTCGAGGTCCACCACCCACTTTGTCGCCGAGACGAATCCGTAGAGGCCCGGCACCACCATGCGCACCGGGTAACCGTGCTCAAGGGGGAGTGGCTCGTCGTTCATGCCGATGGCCAGGATGGCGTCCCGGTCGTCCTGGAGGACCTCGAGCGGAGTGGACGCGCTGAAGCCGTCAATGGAGGTGGAGAGCACCATGTCCGCACCATCCATAGGCTTTGCCCGCTTCAACACCTCACGGATGGGCAGGCCCAGCCATTTGGCGTTGCCGGCGAGGTTTCCGCCCACGGGATTGGAGACACAGGTGAGCGTGACGTGACTTTCGATGAGGTCGGCGTCGAGCAGGTCCTGGAACGTGATCCGGACCTCCTCCTCCACCAGCCCATGCACCCGGAGCTCCCATTCGTCCGCGTTGATTTCCGGGACGCTGAGGGCGGTGTCGATTCGGTAGAACTCGCCGTTGGGCGTCACCCACGGCGCGACGCCCGGCACCGGTGACTGGACGCCGGCCGGAACCGCAGCCGCCGCCCTTGCCGGCGCGGGAAGCTGCAGGGCCTCCCGCGCCTTGGCGATGTTGCTGCGCGCGGCACTCAGGAGGCGGCCGCCCGTGGCGGCAATGCCCGCAGCGGTGGCAGTGATCCCGGCCGCGGCAAAGAAGCGACGGCGGCTTGTCCCCGGGTGCGGCGTGTCGCCGGCAACGTCGGCGGGGGCTTCAGGCCAGGCTTTCACCGTCCACAGCGGGGCGACCAGGAACCGCAGGGCCGCCAGGCCCGCGAGGGTCCCCAGCACTGACGGGATGGCGTCCACCGGATCCACACCTGCCCGGGTCACCACGCTGGCCACGATGACCGTACCCATAAACAGGACGCCCAGAACGCCCAGCGCCCACCGGCGGTACGCCACCACGCCCAGCACGCAGGCAAGGGCGCCAATGGTCAGCGCCATGCCAACAAAGAGGGCGGCTTTGTCATTGGTGCCGAACGTAGCGATCGCAAAGTCCTTCAGCCACGACGGCGTGAAATCGATGAAGGTGGACCCCAGCGCGAGAACGGGTGTGGCGCGGGCAGTAAAAAACGCTCCAACCAGCTCAGCCACGGCAAGGACGACGGCGGCAGCCACCACGCCTGCCAGCGCGGCCATTGCGGTGGGACCCTTGAGCCAATTCCGAAGCATTTTCATGACATAGGTTCGGAGCGGAGCGGGCCGGGGATTGTTTTCCGGAGCTGACACAGCTTAGGAGGGGGCAGGGTGCACAAAGTACCCTTGGAGACTGTGAAGGTACTCGTCATCGGCCCCGGAGGCCGCGAACACGCCATTGTCCGCTCCCTGCTCGCCGACCCCAACGTGTCCGAGGTCCATGCAGCTCCCGGCAATGCCGGCATCAGCAAGCTGGTCCCCACCCATAAGATCAACGGCAATGATCCCGACGCCGTAGCCGCCCTGGCCACGAAGCTCACCGTGGACCTTGTGGTCGTGGGCCCGGAGGCGCCGCTCGCAGCTGGCGTTTCCGACGCCGTGCGCGCAGCAGGCATCCCGGTGTTTGGCCCCAGCAAAGCGGCCGCTCAGCTCGAAGCCTCCAAGGCATTCGCCAAGGAAATCATGGCCGAGGCCGGTGTGCCCACGGCCATGGCCATGGTCGCCACCAACGCCGACGAAGCCGCCTCAGCCCTGGACACCTTCGGTGCGCCCTACGTGGTGAAGGACGACGGGCTCGCCGCCGGCAAGGGGGTGGTGGTCACCAGGAACCGCGACGAAGCCCTGGCCCACGCACAGTCCTGCTTCGACGCCGGCGGCTCGGTGGTGATCGAGGAGTTCCTGGACGGCCCCGAGGTTTCCATTTTTGTCCTCTGCGACGGCCAGAACACCGTGCCCCTCTCACCGGCCCAGGACTTCAAGCGCATCTTCGACAACGACGAAGGACCCAACACCGGCGGCATGGGGGCCTACACCCCACTGGAATGGGCGCCGGCAGGCCTTGTCCAGGAAGTTATTGACCGCGTGGCCCAGCCCACTGTCAACGAGATGGCCCGCCGCGGAACCCCCTTTGTGGGCGTACTGTTCGTGGGGCTCGCGCTGACCTCGCGCGGCACCCGCGTCATCGAATTCAACGTCCGCTTCGGTGACCCGGAAACCCAGGCCGTGCTGGCCCGGCTCAAGACACCCCTTGGTGCCCTGCTCCTGGCAGCCGCCAAGGGCGAATTGGACAAGGCAGAAGAGCTGCGCTGGGCGAAGGAAACGGCAGTCGCCGTCGTCGTAGCGTCCGAAAATTACCCTGAAACTCCGCGCACCGGCGACCGCATCCGCGGGCTGAAAAAGGTGGAGGAGCTGGAGGGCGTGCACGTGATCCACGCTGGCACCTCCTTTGATGAGTACGGCAAGGTGGTTTCCGCCGGTGGCCGGGTGCTCGCGGTTGTGGCACTCGGCAGCGACCTGGTGGAGGCACGCGAAAAAGCGTACGACGGCGTGGAGCTGGTGCAGCTGGAAGGCTCGCAGTTCCGCAGTGACATCGGTGGCAAGGCTGCCCGTGGCGAGATCAAGGTCCCGTCCGCATCGACCAGTTCCCTGCCTGTGACGAAAGCGAAGGCCTAGCATGAGCGACAATCCTGCAGCACGCGGTTTCAACGCCAGGACCTTGGACCTGCCGGGCTGGACGCACGTCTACTCCGGCAAGGTCCGTGACCTTTACGAACCGGCCGACGAGTCCATCCTGCAGCGCGTAGGCCAGGACTGCGTGCTGGTGGTGGCCAGTGACCGCATCAGCGCGTTCGACCATGTCCTCACGAGCGAGATCCCCGACAAGGGACGCATCCTCACGCAGCTGAGCCTGTGGTGGTTTGACCAGCTGGATGTGGAGCACCACGTGCTGGGCTCCACGGTGGCGGACGGTGTGCCCGAGGCAGTCGAAGGCCGCGCAATGATCTGCAAGAAGCTGGACATGTTTCCCGTGGAGTGCATCGCCCGCGGCTACCTTACGGGCTCCGGGCTGCAGGAGTACCGGTCGTCCGGGACGGTATGCAGCATTCCGCTGCCCGAGGGCCTGGTGGACGGCTCGCGGCTGGAACAGGCCATCTTCACCCCGTCGGCCAAAGCGGAAGTGGGTGAGCATGACGAAAACATTACCTATGACGCCGTCGTGGCCATGGTTGGTGACGATATCGCTGCCCGGCTGAGAGACCTCACCCTGCAGATCTATACGACGGCGGAAGCGGTTGCCCGGGAGCGTGGCATCATCCTGGCCGACACCAAGGTGGAGTTTGGCTACGACGCCGTCTCTGGCTCCATCACCTTGGGTGATGAGGTGCTCACCCCGGATTCCTCACGGTTCTGGGACGCTGCTACTTACCAGCCGGGACAGGCACAGCCTTCCTACGACAAGCAGTACGTCCGGGACTGGCTGACATCGGCCGAATCGGGCTGGGATAGGGCTTCCGATACGCCTCCGCCGGCGCTTCCGGAAGAGGTCATCGCACGTACCCGCAGCCGCTACGTTGAGGCCTACGAGAAACTGACCGGAAAAACCTTCGCCTGATACCGTCGCCTGACGGAGCCCCAGCTGCTCCCGGCGAATCGTGTGCTGCTAACTGGCCGCCGTGGCAGCAGCTGCCCGCTTTTGGGCCAGTTTTATTTCCAGGACCGCGTCCAGTGCCTGCTGGACGCGGTCTGCTGCTCCTGCCGCACTGAAGGCCTTCTGGGCTTCCTCGAGGTACACCAGGGCTTCGTCCGACTCGCCGGCCGCCTTCAGCGACTTGCCCAGGAGGAGGGAAACTTCTCCTGCCGTGTGCTTGGCAAGGGCCTCGCGCTCGGCGTGGATTTCCCGGAGCTTCTCCACTGCGGCAACAATGTCGCCGGTCAGGTACAGCCAGCGGGCGCGGATAAAGGCGACCTCCAGCTCATCACTCTTGGTTCCACTGACGATTGAAAAGGCAAGCTCAGCCCGCTCGATGGACGACAGCGTTTCAGGTTCCACTATTCCGGACGACAGCCGTACCGCTGCGGAAGCCTTGTTGAAACGGGCCCACAACTCAATATCGTTTGCCGGTGACAGCAGTTTCGCGGCCCGTTCGTGGTGCTTGACGCCTTCGACGTAATCGTGCCGCATGAACGCCACGTTGCCGATGACCCAGGCCACCTCGCCGGCAAGTTGAGACATGGCGTCCTCATCTACCTGCGCCAGCAATTCCTGGCAATACTTCCAGGCTTCATCAAGGCGGCCACTTTCAGCCAACGCGCCGATCAGCGCCCGCAGTGCGCCGACAGTGATAATTGAGCCCTTGGGTAACTGCCCGGCGAAGGCGACGGCTTCCAGTGCATGGTCCACGGCAGCCGTCAGCTGGCCCTGGCGCTGGTAGACGACGGCGAGCATCTGGCGGGCACGCGCGCCCAAACCCACCGATTCCTTTGCCATAGGATGTTCGAGCAGCCTTTCCACCAGCTGCCTGCATTCCAGCAGGTCGCCATGCTTCAGCAGGCACTCGGCCTGCATGTAACTCATGTTCCACCAGGCGCTGGTGTTTCTTCCGTCCAATGCTATCTGTGCAGCTGCAGCAGCATGGCTTGCGGCGAGCGGGTAGTCCCGCAGGTCCCAGGCCTGGCGGGCGTACAGCCCGGCCAGAACGTACTCAGCGTCGCTGAGGGTGATCGGCTGACTCCAGGCCTCCAACGCCTTGGGCGCAAGTTCCAGCCTGCGTGCCAGTTCTTCGATGACCTCCGCTGTTGGCTCCCTACGGCCTGTTTCCAGTAGAGATATGTAGCTGGGTGAATACAGGTCCTTGCCCAGTTCAGCCTGTGTAAGCCCCCGCTCGAGTCGCTCCGCCCGGAGCTTCTCCCCGAATCCGTTGCCCACGGGATTCCTCCTTTCTTCACAGGTTTCCGTTTAGCGCTTGACAGCCCCTGTGGAAAACATTTTACAATGTATGTCAACAAGGACAGTGCTGGCTTTGTAACGAATCCGACTCGTATTGAGGAACATATATGTTGAAGAAGATTGCAGCGGCAGCCGCGCTGGCTGGGGCCTTGGCGTTTTCTGCGGCGGCTCCGGCCGTCTTGTCTGCAGGTTCCATCGCCGACACAGAACAGGTCTCTGTAGCGAGGACCGGGAACTGGCCGGATCCTGTATCGCAGCCGGTCAAAGAGAAGAAGTCCGGCAGCACCTACACCGCCTACACGGGCAACTGGCCTGACCCGGTTTAGTAGCTTCCTCAACTAAGGAGGCGAGGGTGGCCCCGGAGCATCTGCTCCGGGGCCTTTCCCTTTCCCTGTGAAGTCCATCCAGTCAGGCTGCCAGGAACGCAAAAAGAGGGCCTCCGTAAGGAGACCCTCTTCCATTTGGTCGGGATGACAGGATTTGAACCTGCGACCTCTTCGTCCCGAACGAAGCGCGCTACCAAGCTGCGCTACATCCCGATCCGCTGCAAAAGCAACTTTACAAGAATAGCCGATACCGGTGCCCGATGCGAAATCCGCAGAGTCAGGGTGGGCGGCTAGACCAACGAGTCCTTCCATGCCCCGTGCAGGTCGGCGAAGCGCCCGCCGCCGCCGATCAGCTCTGCGGGCGACCCGTCCTCCACAATTCGGCCGTCGTGGACCACCAACACCCGGTCCGCCGTCTCTACCGTGGACAACCTGTGGGCAATGATTAGGGCCGTCCTGCGGGCAGCGTCCGTGCCTGCCAGCAGCCGGGCCAGGCCGCTCTGCACCAGCCTCTCCGAGGGGATGTCCAGCGAGGATGTGGCTTCGTCCAGGATCAACACGGCGGGGCGGGCCAGGAACGCCCGGGCAAAGCTGATGAGCTGGCGTTGCCCCGATGACACCCGGCCGCCGCGCTTGTTGACGTCCGTGTCATAACCCTCAGGGAGGTCAAGGATGAATTCGTGCGCGCCCACGGCCTTGGCCGCTTCCTCGATCTCGGCGCGTGACGCTTCCGGCCGGCCCAGGGCGATGTTCTCTGCAACGGAGCCGCTGAACAGGAAGGCCTCCTGGGTGACCATCACGATGTTCCGTCTAAGGTCCGTGGTGCTGAGGTTGCGGAGGTCCACTCCATCCAGCGTGAGGGAGCCGGACGAAACATCGTAGAAGCGGGCTATCAGCTTGGCCAAGGTGGATTTCCCGGCTCCGGTCTGGCCCACCAGGGCAACGGTCTGGCCCGCAGGGATGTGCAGGTTCAGGGTGGGAACGATGACCGGCCCGTCGCCGTAGCGGAATTCCACGTTCTTGAAGTCGATCGAACCCCTGGCGTTCTTCAGGGCGACAGGATTCTTGGGTGGCCGCACTGTGGGGACTTCCTCCAGGAGGCCGGACACCTTTTCCAGCGCTGCCTGGGCACTCTGGAAGGAGTTGTAGAACATCGCCATCTGGTCCACCGGCTGGAAGAACCTCTTGGTGGAAAGGATGAGGGCCAGCAGCACACCTACCGCAAGATCTCCGGTGAGGACGCGGAATCCGCCGAAGAGCAGGACCACGGCGACGCAGACGTTGCCGATCAGCACCAGCCCGGGTTGGAAGATCCCGTTGAGGTTGATGGACCGGACGGTGACCAGCCTGTAGTCCTCCGCGAGCTTCCCGTAACGTTCGGCGTTTTCGCGTTCCTTGCGGAAGGCCTTCACTGCCCGGATCCCGGTCATTGTCTCCACGAAGTGCACGATCAGCCGGGCAGACACCACCCGCGACTCCCGGAAGGCGATCTGGGAGTGCTTTTGGTACCAGCGGGCCAGGAAGTACATGGGCACGCCTGCCGCGAGCACCAGCAGGCCGCTGCGCCAGTCCAAAGCGAACACCGTTATTGCGGTGAAAATCATGAACAGCATGCCGGACGCCAAAGAGCTGACACCGGAATCAAGGAGCTCGCGGAGTGCCTCCAGGTCTGAGGTCTGCCGGGCAATAATCCGGCCGGACGTGTACTTTTCGTGGAACTCCAGGCTCAACCGCTGGGTGTGCCGGAAAACCCGAAGACGCAGGTCCAGCAGCATGGCCTGGCTCAGCTTGGCAGTGGAGGTTACGTACAGGGCGGTGAGTCCCGCCGTCGCAATCGCTGCCAGCAGATACGCGACGCCGGTGAGCACCAGGGGCAGGTTGTCTCCGGCCTGCAGGGCGGGCAGCGCGTTGTCGATGCCGAAGGCGATCAGCGCCGGGCCGGCCACCCGTGCGGCCTGGGAGAGGACCACGGTGGCTATCGTCAGCCAGAACCGCAGCCGGACCGGCCGGATGAGGGAGCGCAGCAGTGCCAGCGACCGGCGTCGTACGGCCCTGCTGTCGCTCTTGCTGAGGTGGGCGTTGTCTTCGTTGGCGGTGCCAAACGTTGCGGTGCTCATCGGGTTACTTCCTCTGCCGGGATACCCGCTTCTTTGAGCTCCGACAGCTCGGAGTCCAGGTCCCGGGGTTCCTGGTCAAGGCTGGCGATGACGTAGCGGTAATGGTCGTTGCCGGCCAGCAGTTCCGTATGGGTTCCGACGGCGGTGATGCGGCCGTCCTCCAGCAGCGCCACCCGGTCCGCCAAAGCAACTGTGGACGGCCGGTGGGCCACGATCAGCGTTGTCGTGTCCTTCAGTACGGCGCGGAGCCGCGTTTCCACGAGTTCCTCGGTGTGGACGTCCAGGGCGGACAGCGGGTCATCCAGCACCAGCACCTTCGGGCGGGCGGCAATGGCCCGGGCCAGGGCTATCCGCTGCCGCTGCCCGCCGGACAGGCTGAGGCCTTCCTCGCCGATGAGGGTGTCCAGGCCCTCGGGCAGGGAATAGGCAAAGTGCGCCTGCGCCACGTCCAGGGCCTCCTCCAGGACGGCATCAGTGCGGACCGGGGCGCCGAGCAGGACGTTGTCGCGCACCGAATTGGAGAACAGCGTGGTGTCCTCGAAGGCGACTGCCACGATGCGGCGGAGCTCCTCCACGTCAAAGTCCCGCAGGTCCACGCCGTCGATGGTGATGGAGCCGTCGGTGACGTCGTACAGGCGCGGCACGAGCTGGATCAGGGCGCTCTTGCCGCTTCCGGTGATTCCCACCAGGGCCATCGTTTCACCGGGGCGGAGGTCGAGGTTGATCTCCTTCAGGATGGGCTTGTCCGGAGCGTCCTCGAAGGCGAAGGTGGCGTTGTTGAAGCGGAGGGCACCAGCGATGTGGGCTGGCAGCCGGGGCTCGGGCGGGCTTGTGATGCTGTTGGCCGAGTCCATCACTTCGAAGTGGCGGTCGACGGCGGTTTTGGCAGTGAGTGCCATGGCCAGCAGCATGCCAGAGAATTCAACGGGGGAGGCGATGACGGCTGCCGTGGCAAAGAAGGCCACCAGCGCACCAATGCTCAGCTGGCCGCTGGCGCACAGCATCACGCCCACCACGAGTCCCGCGCCAAGGGCGAGCTCCGGCAGCAGGGTGACCACCATGGTGAAAGTTGCCTGCTGGCGTGCCTTGTCAATCTCCGTCTGGCGCAGTTCCTCGGCTTGTTCCTCGAAGTTTTCGAGGGCTTCCCGGCTGCGGCCAAAGGCCTTGAGGACGCGGATGCCGTGGACGGATTCCTCCACGGTGGTGGCAAGGTCGCCCGCCTGGTCCTGGCTGCGCCGGGCAACCCTGCTGAAGCGGGTCCGAAACCGGAAACTGTAGGCCATGATGGGCACGGCGGCGGCCAGGAAGATGAGGGCCAGTTGCCAGCTCATGGCGAACATCACGCCAATGCCGATGATCACCGTGAGGGTGGTAACCACCAGCATGATGGCGCCGAAGGCCATCCAGCGGCGCAGGAAGTTCAGGTCCGTCATGGCGCGGGAGAGCAGCTGGCCGGATCCCCAGCGGTCATGGAACGAGACCGTCAGGTCCTGCAGGTGGTCATACAGCGAAATCCGCATCCGGGTCTCCACGGAGGTGGCCGGATTGATAACGAACTGCCGTCGGAGAGCCACCAGCCCGGCCTCAGCCACCCCCAGCACAAGGATGAGGCCGGCCGAGATGCACACGGCTTCCGTGGTGCCCCCCGGGCCAAGCGATTCATTGATCAGCACCCGGAGGACCTGGGGGATGGCCAGGGCAACAACGCTGGCCAGGAGTGCGCACAGAAGTCCCAGGAGAAGCCGGGGGATGATCGGCCTGACATGTGGGTAGAGACGGCTGATGGATCGAAAAAATGGAGTTTGCTTGGCCATGCCCGCTTCTCAAGCTCTAAATCGAATGTAGTTTCCCGTAGCAACTACCCTATGCCATGCCGTGAGCCGATTCACAGGCTTCCGGACCGCATTCGAAGCTTGGCCAGTTATTGCTCTTCGCAATGCTTACCGCTCCTCAACCATCCCGTTGCGCGAACAGTCCACCTGCGGAAAACTGCTTTTCGAAACGGGACTTTCTAGCGCAGCGGAGTCAGTTGGGCGAGGTGAGGGTGAGCAGGACTGCTTCCGGCTTGCACGCGATGCGGACGGGCGCGAAGCGGGAGGTGCCAATGCCGCCGGAGACGTTGACCGGCGTCGTACTGCCGTTGCTTTGCCAATCATTAAGCCCCTTGGCCCGCCACGTGGGGAGGTCGCAGTTGGACACGAGGGCGCCGTAGCCGGGAAGGCACAGTTGGCCGCCGTGGGTGTGGCCCGCGAGCAGGAGGTCGGCGCCGTCCTCTGTGAAGTGGTCCAGCACGCGCTGGTAAGGAGCGTGGATGACGGCAACCTTTAAGTGGGGGGTGGCGTTCTGGTTAATGGTGCCACGGGGCCAACCCGCGTAGCGCTCGCGGTTCAAATGCGGATCGTCCACGCCGGAAAAGTCGAAGCGGATCCCTTTAAGAACCACTGACTGGTGGCGGTTGGTCAGGTCCACCCAGCCGCTCATGCCGAAGCCCGAACGCAGCCGCGGCCAGTCCAGCACAGTGGGTTTGGGCTTGGCCTTGGAGGGTCCCAGCAGGTAGGAAGCCGGGTTCTTCAAACTGGGCTCGAAGTAGTCATTGGAGCCCGGGACAAAAACGCCGGGGAACTCCATGAGGGGGCGGAGAGCCTGCAGGAGCGGGTCCACCGCCTTCGCGTGACTGAGGTTGTCGCCGGTATTGACCACCAGGTCCGGCTCAAGACCGGCCAGGGACTCCAGCCAGGCAGCCTTCTTTTTCTGGCCCGGGACAAAGTGAATGTCGCTCAGGTGCAGGATCCGGAACGGTGCCTGCCCGCGCGGCAGGATGTCCAGCGTTTCTTCGCGGAGGACAAACTGGTTCTTTTCCCACAGGCCATATCCGAAAGCGGCAATACCCGCTGCGGTCCCGGCTCCGGCGGTGACGGCAAAGCCGCGCCCGATGGTTCGGGCGCGGCTGGCCAACGCACTGGTTGAAAACATCCGGCTAGTCGTCATTGTTCCCGCTGTTGTTCCCGCTGCCGTTCCCGTTGCCGTTGCTGCTCGGCTCGGGCGCGGGCTGTGGGGCTGCGGGCGCTGGGGCTGCCGGCGCCTGGGTGGCCCTCGGCGCGGTGGTTGCGGGAGTCCGCGTATTGGTTCCGCCGCCACCGCCGTTCAGCAGGTTGCTGGGCGGCGCGGGGAAGGGCTCCGTGCCGTAGGCAGGCGCGATCCGGGACATGAAGTTGGAGAACATGGGCCCGGCAATCATGTAACCGTCAATGCCCTGGTAGAACTTCCCGTTGACGGTGATGTTCTGGCCGGAGCGGTCCTGGGCGCCCAGGGCGTCACCGAACCATGCAGCGGTGGCAAGGCCGGTGGTGTGGCCAACAACCCAGGTGGAGCCGTTGTTGTTGGACGTACCGGTCTTGGCGCCGATCGGGAAGCTGGTGCGCGTGGAGATCCGGGGCTGGATCAACGAGCCCGAACCCCGATTGAGGACTTCCTGCAGGGCATAGTTCACGCCGCGGGCAACCTCGGGCTTGACCGCATCCCGGCAGCTGGTGGACTGTGCCGGAAGCTGGGCGCCGGTCTGGTCCGTGACGGAGGTGACGGCGATGGCCTCGCAGTACTTTCCGTCATTGGCGAACGTCGCGAAGGCACTGGCCATGGTCAGCGGGGCGGTCTGCGTGGAACCCAGCAGGTTGCCCAGCGTGGACATGTTGATCTTGGGGTTCGGTTCGCCGTCAGCCGGAAGCCCGCCATGGAGTCCCGTAGCGTCAACGATCTTCTGGATTCCGCAGAAGTCCAGTTGAGCGGCGGAGGCGAAGGTCACGGTGTTGATGGAGTTGTAGAGGCCCTCAAGCACGGACAGGGGCCGGTACCACTGCGGCTCGGCGTTCTGCAGGTCGTCGGCAGCGCCGAGTGCCTTCTGGGCGGTGTTGTAGGCACCGGTGACCTGGCCACAGGTGTTGCGCCACGGGAAGTTCAGCGGGTAGCGGCGCTGGGCTGCGTTCACCACCGTGTTCATGGACTTGCCCTCATTCAGCCACTCGGCAAAGGTGAACGGCTTCATGGTGGAGCCGGGCTGGGCACCGCCCAAGCCGTTAAGGTCGTTGCCGTCCTTGTCCAGCTTGTCCACGTTGAAGTTCACCTGCGAGTCGAAGGACCCTTCGGCCGGCAGGAACGTGGTGTTCTGGGCCATCGAGACAATCTTGCCGGTGTTGGGCTGCACGGAAACCATTGCCGCGCCCCACTTGTCCGGGTTGGCGCCGGCAGAGGCGTTGACCTGCTCCTGCGCCGCTGCCTGTGCGTTCGGATCCAGCGTGGTGGTGATGGTCAGGCCGCCGCCGTAAATAAGGCGTTGCCGCTCTGCAAGGTCCGCTCCGTAGGCCGGGTTGTTCTCCAGCAGGTGGAGGACATAGTCACAGAAGTACGGCGCGGTTGAAGCGTAGGCGCAGCCCTGCTTGGGCTGCGTCACCTTGGTCTCCACCGGAGTGGCGACGGCGGCATCGTAATCAGCCTGGGTGATTTTGCCCTGATTGAGCATCAGGCTCAGAACCAGGTCGCGGCGCTGCTTGGCATTCTCCGGGTTGCTGATGGGGTCGAACGCGGACGGGCTGTTGACCAGACCGGCCAGCAGCGCGGCCTGGGGGAGCGTGAGGTCCTTGGCGGAGGTGCTGAAGAAGAAGCGGGATGCGGCTTCAATGCCGTACGCGTCGCGGTTGAAGAAGACGATGTTCAGGTAGCCCTCAAGGATTTGCTCCTTGCTGAACTCCTTTTCCAGGGCGATGGCCAGCTTCATTTCACGAAGCTTGTCGCCCACACCCTTGTTGACGCCATTGAGCTTGATGTCCTCGTCCCGGCCCTCGGCGGCGAGATTGGAGTTGAGGACGTTGTTCACATACTGCTGTGTGATGGTGGAGGCACCCTGCCTGTTACCGCGCGCAGTGCTGACCAGCGCGCGCAGGATACCCGTGGTGTCCACGCCGCCGTGGTCATAAAAACGGCTGTCCTCGACTGCGATGACAGCTTCTTTGACGAACGGCGAAATCTGGTCCAAGGCGACCTTGGTACGGTTCTCCTTGTAGACGCTGGCGATCTCGCTGCCGTCCGCTGCGAGGATCCGGGTGGTCTGGTTGGGCGGATCGACCTTCAGCTCTGCCGGAAGGGTGTCGAAGAACTCGATCGAACCGCTGGCTGCACTGCCTGAGACGGCTGCCGCAGGGACCAGCAGGCCTGCTACCAGGACACCGCAAATTGCACTCACGCCAAGGAAAACTAGGATCTTTCCGAGGGTGGTGGCAGTGTCGAATAATGGGTTCTTACGAGTCGCCATGTTTTCCACTTTACCGGCAAGGACTAGTCTTTCTCTCATGACCAAATGGGAGTACGCCACGATTCCGCTCATTATTCACGCCACAAAGCAGATTTTGGACCAGTGGGGAGACGACGGCTGGGAGCTCGTCCAGGTAGTCCCCGGACCCGACGGAAACGGCCTGGTTGCCTATCTGAAGCGGGAGAAGCAGTAGCATGAGCGCCTCCGCAGAAGCCCCGTCCGGCACCGCTGCCGCACCCATCTCAGCTGTTGAGCAGCGCCTTGCCGAGTTGGGAATCTCACTTCCTGAGGTTGCCGTGCCGGTCGCCTCCTACGTCCCTGCCGTGATTTCCGGCAACCACGTGTACACCTCCGGACAGCTGCCCTTCGTCAAGGGCAAGCTCGAAGCCACCGGAAAGGTTTCCGTCGGCACCGAAGGCTTTGCGGATGAGCCCACGGTTTCCCCTGAGGACGCCCAGCGGTTCGCCGCAATCTGCGCCGTAAACGCCCTGGCCGCCGTCAAGAGCGTCATCGGAGACTTGGATCGGATCACGCGCATCGTCAAGGTTGTGGGTTTCGTCTCGTCCGATCCCTCCTTTACGGGACAGCCCGGCGTTATCAACGGTGCCTCGGAACTGCTGGGCCGTGTACTGGGTGACGCCGGCCAGCACGCACGTTCCGCCGTGGGTGTTTCTGTACTGCCGCTCGACTCTCCGGTAGAGGTCGAACTGATCGCCGAATTCAGCTAGGACCGGTTCTTCCTTTGCCTCAGCTCGCCCGACGCTTGTTTGCACTTCCCCAGGATCTTGAAGGGGCAGCGCAGAGCTGGCTCGAACACGGCGAACGGACCCCGAGGGCAGCGCGCCTCGCTTCTTCCGTTGTCCTGTTGCGTGATTCCCCCACCGGCCTGGAAACGTGGCTGGCCTACCGGCCCGGTTCCTCGCCGCTGGGGGTCCTCGCGTTCCCCGGCGGTTCCCTGGACGCTGCCGACGACGATCCCGTCGGCTGGCTGGGCCCCTCGCCACAGCATTGGGCTGAGCAGATGGGAACGGACGACGTCGGGCTGGCGCGGCGCCACGTGGTGGGCGCCATCCGGGAACTCTTTGAGGAAACCGGTGTGCTGCTTGCCGGCGCCGACATGGCGAGTACCGTCGAGGCCACATCCACGCCGGAATTCATGCGCGCCCGCCTTGCCGTTGCCGAACAGGAAAAGACCTTCCCGGAGGTTTTGGCGAAGCGCGGGCTGTCAGTCCGGACCGATCTGCTGAAGTCCCTCGTGAACTGGCGCAGCCCCGACTTCGCCCACCGCAGGTTCGACACCCGCTACTTCGCAGCCACCGTGCCCCTGAACCAGCAGCCCACACTGCTGGAAGGAAAAGGGGTGTGGGGCAGGTGGGTAAACGCTGCCGATCTCATCGCCGGACGTGACACCACAGCCCTCGGCGATGAGGTGGGCCAGGAAAACACCGTGGGCCGCACCCTCGGCGAGCTCCTGGTGCCCGGGTCCGAGATCATGCTCGAAAAGATGGCGGCTGCGAACGGCTGCATTGCGTACCTCAGCTATAAACGCAAAGCCCATGTGTACCAGCCGCGGCTTGTGGAAGAAGACGGCAGGCTGCTGCTCGAAGTGGAAGCTGCGAAAACCGTCGCGGGGGACCCGCAGCGCGAACGCTAAATTCGGCGGAGCGTGGAGTACGGGCGGCTCGGAAGGTTCCCTGCAGTCCAAGGCCGAACAGACGGTTCCAGCGGAATCTGGCCCCGGCCGTCCTTGATCACCAGGACCACCGTGCCGACCACCGCGGCAAGGGAAGCCAAGCCCAGCAGGATCAAAACAACGGCCATTGCCACGGACATCGCCAAGCACCTCTAGGTCCAATTTTACCGCTTGTTTGCCGCCATGGCTTTGGTTCGCAGGCGGCGGGAGGTGATGGGGCGTTTCGGTTTTAAACGCAAAAGGCCGCCCCTTGGGGCGGCCTTTATGCTGTTGGGACTAGCGGGAGCGCTGGCGGAGGCGCTGCATGTCCAGGATGACGACGGCGCGGGCTTCGAGGCGCAGCCAGCCGCGCTGGACGAATTCGGCCAGGGCCTTGTTGACGGTCTCGCGGGAGGCGCCGACGAGTTGGGCCAGTTCTTCCTGGGTGAGCTCATGGGCCACCAGGACGCCGTCGGTTGCGGGGCGGCCGAAGCGGTCCGCGAGGTCCAGGAGGGCCTTGGCGACGCGGCCGGGAACGTCGGAGAATACGAGGTCTGACAAGGAATCGTTGGTGCGGCGTAGCCGGCGGGCAAGAGCCTGCAGGAGCTGCGCGGAAACCTCGGGACGGGTGCGCAGCAGGTTGTTCAGGCTTTCATTCTTCAGGCCAGCCAGGCGGGTTTCGGAAACCGCGGTGGCCGTGGCCGTGCGCGGGCTGGGATCAAACAGGGCCATCTCCCCGAAGAGCTCACCCGGGCCGAGGATGGCAAGGAGTGATTCCCGGCCGTCGGGGGAGGTACGCCCAAGCTTCACCTTGCCGGAAACGATGAAGTAGAGCTGGTCGCCCTGGTCGCCCTCACGGAAAACCGAAGCACCGCGGGAAAGGTCCACCTCGGTCAGCTCGTCCGTCAGCAGACGGAATGCGTCGTCGTCGAGCGTGGCGAAAAGGGGTGCTCGGCGCAGTACCTCGATGTCCATAAAATCTCCTGAATAAAAGTGTCGGCTGTGGCGCTTGTGCCATTGTTTCAGAATTTTCAAGGTTCTGTGACGAACTTGGCAGCCAAAACCCCCAAGCGGCGGGTGCCGCAGGCGAAGGGGACCCACAGAAGATTGTCAGCGTACGCCACTAGAATGAGGTTTCAACTGTTGATAAGGAGCCTTAGTGGTCGGCTTGACTGTCCTGGACCTGGTCCTGATCCTGGCGCTGCTGTCCTACTTGATTTACGGTCTTCGCAACGGCTTCCTTGTAACAGTTGGCGGTATTGCCGGATTCGCTGCAGGAGCCGTGGCGGCATTTTTCGCGGTCCCCCTTGTGAGCGGCTTCGTTGAGGACTCCGGGTGGAGGCTGACCGCCATTGTGGCCGCCGCCGTCGCACTGGTGGTTCTGGGGCACGGCCTCGGAACCATGATCGGCCGTCAAGTCCGCGGCGCAGTGCGGATTCGGCCCCTACGGGCCGTTGACCGGCTGGTGGGCGGCGCCGTCAATCTGGTGGTTTCCGCGCTGGTGATGTCCATGCTGGCCTTCAGTGTCAGCTCCCTCGGCGTGCCCTTTGTTTCCCAGCAGCTGGCCGAATCCAGGGTTATCCGTTTCATCGACGGCCTGACTCCGGACCCCGTGAAAGCCACCATGGCCCAGTTGCGCTCAACAGTCATCGGTAACGGCATTCCCACCTTGATTGAGGGCCTGGACCAGGGCCCGACAGTGCCCGTGCCGAACGCCAGTACCGACACCCCGGCCCTGAACAGGGCGGCTGAATCAGTCCTGAGAATCGCCGGCACGGCATACCAGTGCGGCCAGAACCAGACCGGCACCGGCTTCGTTGTTTCCCAGGACCGGGTGGTAACGAATGCGCACGTCGTGGCGGGCGTGTCGGAACCCGTCGTGGAGATGCCCGACGGCGGCGCAATGCCCGGCCGGGTGGTTTACTTTGATACCCGGCATGATCTCGCAGTGCTGGCGGTCGACGACCTGCCTGCCCAACCGCTGGCACTGAGCGCGGACCTGCCCAGTGGCAGCCCGGCCGCCTTCGCAGGTTACCCGCATGGCGGACCCTTCCAGTCCCGGCCCGCCACCGTCCAGGACATCACGACGGTGCTGGTGCCGGACATCTACGGCAGCAATCCCTCGCCGGAAGAGATCTACCGGCTTGCTGGAAACGTCCAGCCGGGAAACTCCGGCGGTCCCCTGCTGACCACCGACGGCCAGGTGGCGGGAGTGATCTTCGCCAAGGCGACGTCGGACGCAGAGATGGGGTTCGCCATCACCATGGACGACCTCAACCCGGTCGCAGCGCAGGCGCCGTCGTTGAGTGCCCCCGTTTCCTCGGGGCAGTGCATCCAGAAGTAGCAGCGCCTCCGGAACCGGCCGCAGCGGAAAACCTAGAGGACCTCAGCCAGGTAGTCGATGGCCAGTTTGTAGCCGAATACGCCAGCGCCCACGATCACGGCGGTGCACACCGGCGACAGGAACGAGTGATGCCGGAACTCTTCGCGCTGGTGCACGTTGGTGATGTGCACTTCGACCGCCGGCAGCTGCACGGCGGCAAGGGCATCCCGCAAGGCAACGGACGTGTGCGTGAAGGCGCCGGCGTTGAGGACGATGCCAACGGCGTTTCCACGGGCGGCGTGGATCGTGTCCAGCAGGACGCCCTCGTGGTTTGACTGGACACACTCGGCCACGAACCCGTGTGCCTCTGCAGTCCGGGCGGCTAGTTCCTCCACGTCAGCCAGGGTGGACGTACCGTACTTTTCGGGTTCACGGGTGCCCAGCAGGTTCAGGTTGGGCCCATTGATTACCAGGATGGTGCCGCGGCTGATTGATGAAGAGGGTTCGGTCATGCGAGCAAATCTATCGCCTGGGCGGGCTGCCGCGCATTCTTACGGTGCCCGTCAGCGACGAAGACTGCCCCGGCGTTCCCCGCAGCTCAAAAGAACACGGAACGCCAGGGCAGCCTTCATTTGGCCCGCGGAGGCTACAGCGCCGTGAAACGAAGCAGCAGTGCGTGCTCGGGGTTGAGGATGGGCATGGGCACGCCCACCTCGGCGAGGAAGCGGCCGTTCGCCACTGCCCCGTCGGCCAGCCAGGCCGGGGCCTGGACCTGCGTGAAGGCGTGCGCGTAGTGGCTGTCACCGGGAACCGGCGAGATTGCCTCCAGCCGGTAGGTCCGGTCCGGCTCAAGGCCGGGGATGGTGATCTTGCCGGGCTGCTCATCGAACGCGGTGCGCGTGCTGACCAAGGCGAACAGCGCCGCCGTCGTGCCTGTTTGAGGCGACTCTCCCGAAACCGCACCGTGCAGCATCAGCGACTCGTCCGGCACGTCGGCGCGGACCATCGGCCGCTGTGGATGAGGTCCCGGTGTTCCTTAGCGCATTTAAGCGGCCCGGCGGTTATGTTGCCGGCCAGCAGTTGCTGGCGTCGGTGAACCGGCCCACAGCAATTTTCGCCACATCGAATATGCAGACTATCGGCCTGTTGCGGGCGGTCCATGAAGCAGGATTGGACGTTCCGCGGGATATCGCAGTGGCATCCTTTGACGGTTCCGCCGAGTCCGAATACTCATGGCCTCCGTTGACCACGGTGGAATAGCCGGTTGCCGTGATGGCGGAGGCAGCGGTAGCGGCGCTGGTGGGAGCCAGCCGTGGGGAGAAACCCCGGCACCGGATTTTCGACACCACCCTGCATGTCAGGCAATCCTGCGGCTGCACGTAGCGGCTGCTACTAAAGGGCGTGCTACTCGAGGGCGGCGAGCCGCAGCCGGCCCACCCGCTCCTGGAGGATGCGCTGTGCCTCGGATCCAAGGCCGGGATCGCTGATGACCTCGTCCACTTCCTCTAACGAGGCGATGGAACTGATGCCCAGCAGTCCCCATTTGGTGTGGTCGGCCAACACTACGGTTTTGCGCGCGGCTGCCACGAACGCGCGGTCCGTCTCGGCTTCCAACAGGTTCGGAGTGGTGAACCCGGCTGCGGCATCCATGCCATGAACCCCTAGGAACAGCACGTCCAGGTGCAGCTGCTTCAGCGCTGCTGTGGCGATGGGGCCCACCAAAGCGTCCGACGGCGTGCGCTCGCCGCCGATCAGGATCACCGTGGAGGCGAAGCGGGCGGAACCGGCGGAGGCGCCGTGATGGAACAGGTCGGCAATGCGCACCGAGTTGGTGACAACAGTGATCCGGGGCCCGTTGGTGAGTTCCTTGGCCAGCGCCCAGGTGGTGGTTCCCGCACTGAGGCCCACGGCCATGCCTTCCTGCACCAGCCCGGCAGCCGCCACCGCAATGGCCCGTTTCTCGGCAGTCAGCTGGGTGGACTTGAGGTCGAAGCCAGGCTCATGGGTACTGGTGTCGCCCGGAATCTTCGCGCCGCCGTGGATACGCTCGAGGCGGCCGCCTTCCTCCAGTACTTCGATGTCGCGCCGCACTGTCATGAGGGACACCCCGAGTTGGTGGGCAAGATCCGAGACCCGAACAACCCGTTCCCGCTGAAGAGCGTCCAAAATAGCCTGGTGGCGTGCGACGGCGAGCATCTGGGCGGTTCCTTCGGGCAGGGGGCGGGGCTGCTCTCAGTCTAGGGTGCCCACCACGCTGATGGCTGGGAGTCATCCTCCGCGTGCTGGCTCGTCCCTCGCCTCTGACGCACGCTTCCGGATAACTCCCACCCATGAGCTGCAAGCGCCGGCCTGGAACCAGCGACTGCGCATTCCTCGGAGGATGACCGCCAATCCTCTCCCTTTATTTCCTGAGTGACGCCGCGATCTGCTGCATGATTGTCGGGTCTGAGAGGGTGGTGGCGTCGCCTGGGTCGCGGCCTTCGGCGACGTCCTTGAGCAGGCGCCGCATGATCTTGCCGGACCGGGTCTTGGGCAGTTCCGGGACCACCAGGATGTTCTTGGGCTTGGCGATGGGACCGATCTCCTTGCCAACGTGGTTCCGGAGTTCCTGGACAATCTCATCTCCGGAATCCACTGCGTCGCCGCGGAGGATGACGAACGCGACGACGGCCTGGCCGGTGGTCTCGTCCGCTGCACCCACGACGGCGGCTTCAGCCACGGCGGGGTGGGAGACCAGGGCCGATTCGATTTCGGTGGTGGAGAGCCGGTGCCCGGAGACGTTCATGACGTCATCCACGCGGCCCAGGAGCCAGATGTCGCCGTCTTCGTCCTTCTTGGCGCCGTCCCCGGCGAAGTACATGTTTTCGAAGCGGGACCAGTAGGTGTCCTTGTACCGTTCCGGGTCGCCCCAGATGCCGCGCAGCATTGCCGGCCACGGTTCGCGGATCACCAGGAAGCCGCCGTGTCCGTCGGGTACGGATTCGCCCATCTCGTCCACCACGTCCACCGCGATGCCAGGCAGCGGCACCTGCGCCGAGCCGGGCTTGGTCGCCGTGACGCCGGGCAGCGGGGCGATCATCTGCGCACCGGTTTCGGTCTGCCACCAGGTGTCCACGATGGGGGTCCGGTCCCCGCCGATGACCCTCCGGTACCACATCCAGGCCTCAGGGTTGATGGGCTCACCCACGGATCCCAGGACGCGGAGGGAGGACAGATCGTACTTGTCCGGGACCTCCCGGCCCCACTTCATAAACGTCCTGATCGCGGTGGGGGCGGTGTAGAGGATGGACACCTTGTACTTTTCCACGATCTCCCACCAGCGGCCCTGGTGCGGGGAATCCGGGGTGCCCTCGTACATCACCTGGGTGGCGCCGTTAATGAGCGGGGCGTAGGTGACGTACGAGTGGCCGGTGACCCAGCCGACGTCGGCCGTGCACCAGTACACGTCCGTGTCCGGGTGCAGGTCGAACACTGCCTTGTGCGTGTACGCGGTCTGGGTAAGGTACCCGCCGGTGGTGTGCAGGATGCCCTTGGGCCTGCCGGTGGTGCCGGACGTGTAGAGGATGAACAGCGGGTGTTCGGAGTCGTGGCCCACCGCGGTGTGCTCGGTGGAGGCGGCGTCCACGGTGTCCCCCCACCAGTGGTCCCGGCCCTCATGCCAGTCCACGTCCTGGCCGTTGCGCTTGACCACCACCACGTTCTGCACCGTGTGGCCGTCCTTAGCGAGGGCTTCGTCCACGGCGGGTTTCAGGGCGCTGGGCTTGCCGCGGCGGTACGTGCCGTCCGCGGTTACCACGAGTTTGGCCTCGGCGTCCTCGATCCTGGAGCGCAGCGCGTCGGCGGAGAAGCCGCCGAACACCACCGAGTGCACTGCGCCGATCCGGGCGCAGGCGAGCAGCGTGATGACGGCCTCCGGGATCATCGGCAGGTACACCGCCACCCGGTCACCCTTGACCACGCCGAGGGATTCGAAAGCATTTGCTGCCTTCTTCACCTCTTCCGTCAGCTGGGCGTAGGTGTACGTGCGGGTGTCGCCGGGTTCGCCCTCGAAGTAGATGGCCACCCGGTCACCGCGACCGTTCTCCACATGCCGGTCCAGGGCGTTGTAGGCGGCGTTGACCTCCCCGCCCACGAACCACTTCGCGAACGGCGGGTTGGACCAGTCAAGCGCCTCGTTGAAGTCCTTGCTCCAGGTCAGCAACTCCCGCGCCTGCCGGGCCCAGAAAGCCGGCCGGTCAGCAGCAGCCTCTTCATACTCCGCTGCGGTGGCCACGGCGTCAGCGGCGAATTCCGGGGACGGTGGAAACGCCCTGGTTTCGTGCAGCAGGTTTTCAAAGGCATCGCCCTGCTGGCCGCCCTGCCCGGAACCTGAGGGCGCAGTGGCGGTGGAGCTTGGAGTGTCCTGGGACATGTGAACCTCATCATTCATCGATCTTTGCTGCGCGGAGATCCGATGCCGGCCGGGCTCCGCCGCCTGCACGACGTCGGGCACCGGCTGCCCACGGGTCTTCCGCAAAGAGCTGTTCCGGAATCAAGACTAATGCGTGGGGCCAGCGGATGTGTGCGGTGTCACAGACCAGCCCGCGAACGGCATTTATTAAGCGATGAATGGTTCCACGCGCAGTCCCCGGCGGCTGCCCGGCGGCATGGCCAGCTAGTGATCAGTAAGGCTGTTGACTAGGCTGAGATGGGATTGTGACTTCACTGCGGACCGTCCTTCCCGGGCTTGGCAAGAGCCTGGAAAGGACGGAACCGCCGTACGACGGCACGGTTTCGGGCCACAGCCCCGGTGCCGCCACGCTAAGGAGAACAGAATGAACCAGCAGAGCTTCGGCCAGAAAACCGGCCCCGACACAGAGGCAGGCTCGGGGCCCGCCACCGCTTCGGCCCCCGGTGCAGGCCCGGAGGCCGCCACCGGAGTCAAGGGCCGGAATGGCAATGAGGCCGTGCTCGGTCCGTTCACCATCCGGGACCTGGCAGTGTTTGCCGGTACCGTCACCCTGTTTGTCGCTTCGTTGCTTCCCATGTTCGGCGGGCGCTACAACCTCTGGAACCTGAACAACCTCTTCTTCCTGGGGTTGGGTATCGTCCTGCCATTGGCGGTGAGCGCACTCTTCGCCGCGCGGAGGCTGGCACCGGGTACGAAGATCAGGATCGGCTCGCTGTCCATCGACCAGTTCGCGTCCGTGGTGGCGTCGTTCGCCGTTGCCTTCTTCTTCCTGTCCGTGGCAGGAGCCTACGTTCCCAGCCTCATGGTGGGCCTGATCGGCGCGGTAGTGCTTTTCGCCGTGACCGTCCTGGGCCGGTTCCTTCCTTACATCTCCCCGG
Source organism: Arthrobacter sp. MDT2-3 (assembly GCF_059090465.1). Classification (NCBI taxonomy): domain Bacteria; kingdom Bacillati; phylum Actinomycetota; class Actinomycetes; order Micrococcales; family Micrococcaceae; genus Arthrobacter; species Arthrobacter sp. MDT2-3. The sequence continues at coordinate 28,439 of NZ_JBNHFS010000010.1, forward strand.
ATTTCCAGGACCGTGCGGAAATCCCCGCGCATGTGGTGGCCCGTGAGGCTGCCGTTCCCGTACGGAAGCCTCAGGCGCCCAAACCGCCGAAGGCCGGGTCGGACACGGCAGACTCCCGCGGTCCGGAATCCGCTTCCGCTTCCAAGCCCGGGGTCGGGAAGTTGCTCGGTGCTGCCGGCGGCAAGCTGTTTGGCGGTGCCGGGGCCGGATCTTCCGCAGTCCAGACCGGAGCCTCCCACCAGCCGCCGGCGACAGCCGCGGTTCCCTCGGCAGCTGCGTCCCCTTCACCCGCCACTGCTGCTGTCCCAACCGCCGGCGTTACTGCGGCCGGTGGGCCCGCAGCGAACGGCCCCGTCTCCACCGCCCCTGAAGTTTCCGACCGTGCCCCGGAAGGTGATGCCGGGCCGCCCACCCAGGCAGCCGACGTCGTACGCCCTGCCTCTGCGCCCGCCGCCGAGGAGACGCAGTTCGGAGATGTGCCCGTGAGGGGTGGCGGAGCCAACGGCTCCTCCGCCCTGGCGCATCATGACGGCGATGCCCCCGCTGGCTCTGCGGCCCGGGGTACGTGGGAGCCGCCCGCAGCGACGGCCGTGCATCAGCAGGTCCGGGCCGAGGAGCCCATCGGGGCAACAGTGGACCCGGCCAGCCGGCCGGAGGAATCAGAGGAACAGCCCATCCACGAGGCTTTTTGGTTTGCTGTGGCCCAGCACCGGACCGCATTCGATCCCCGTACCGGGGCGCCTGCCTTCGTCATCGAGCCGGGCGGCTGGGTGCTTGCCCTCGAGGACCGCGGGCATGAGTTCCTGGTCCAGCACACCGACGGGCGGCTGGGCGTGCTGCGCGACCTCAGCAATATCGAGCGCGGCTAACGCATGGCCTCACCCCGGGCTTCCAAGGCCGGCGGAGCGGCAGTACCCGCCGGCCAGGCTACGGGCATGCCCGTGGTGTCCCAGGAGTCCTTGCTTGGGCTGAAGCGCCGGGCGAGGCGCATCAACAGGGCTTTGGCGGAGAAATACCCCTATGCCCATGCGGAGCTCGATTTCCGCAACCCGTTTGAACTGCTGGTGGCCACCGTTCTGTCGGCGCAAACCACCGACGTCACCGTCAATCAGATCACCCCGCTGCTGTTTGGCCGCTATCCGGACCCGCGTTCCATGGCAGAGGCGGATCCGGCAGTGATCGAGGACATCATCAAGCCCACCGGGTTCTTCCGGGCGAAGACGCGCAGCCTCATCGCCCTGTGCACCAAATTAGTGGACGAGTACAACGGCGTTGTCCCGGGGCGGCTGGAGGACCTGGTGACATTGCCCGGCGTGGGACGCAAGACTGCCAACGTGGTGCTGGGCAACGCCTTCGGAATCCCCGGCATCACGGTTGATACCCACTTTGGCCGCCTCGCCCGCAGATTCGGCTGGACCCAGTCGGAGGACCCGGTCCAGATCGAGTACGACGTCGCCGAGCTTTTCGAGAAGCGGGACTGGACCATGCTGTCCCACCGGGTGGTGTTCCACGGGCGGCGCGTGTGCCACTCCCGGAAGCCAGCGTGCGGGGCGTGCCCCGTCGCCAACTGGTGCCCCAGTTACGGTTTAGGCGAAACAGATCCGGTCAAGGCGGCCAAGCTGCTGAAGTACGAACTCGCTCCGGGCAGCGAAGCCCTGCTGGCACAACTGCAGGCTGAAACGCACAGGGCAGCCGAAATCAGGATGGCATCCCAAAAGAGGAGACCGTGAGCGCCCGCGAGGACCTGATGGAGTTGGCGCGCAGGGCGGAGGCGGGATCGGCTGCCTCCCCTGACCCCCTGTGGGCAGCCCTCACCGTGGACGCGAAAGGGGCGCGCAGGGCGGCGGTGCTGATGCTCTTCGGTGCGCTGGATGACGTTCCGGCTGTGTCCGGGAAGCCGCTGGCACCGGCAGACCTGGATGTCCTGCTCCTGGAGCGTGCCCACACGCTGGGATCCCATCCCGGGCAGGTGGCTTTCCCGGGCGGCAGCATTGACGCCCGGGAAACACCGGTACAGGCGGCCTTGCGCGAAGCGGAGGAAGAAACGGGCCTGGACTCGGACGGCGTTGAAGTCCTGGGCACCCTTCAGGAGCTCGGCCTCGCGCACAGCAACTTCCTCGTCACGCCGGTGCTCGGGTGGTGGCGGTCGCCATCGCCCATCCGGGTGGTGGACTATGCCGAGTCCGCCCAGGTGTTCCGGGTCCCCGTCCGGGACCTGCTGGACCCGGACAACAGGGTCATGGCCACGGTCCACCGCGCCGGCCGTACTTTCGACAGCCCCGCGTTCACCGTCAACGGTGTGGTGGTTTGGGGATTTACGGGAATAGTCCTGAACGGACTCTTTGAGCAACTCGGGTGGGCTGTGCCGTGGGACCGGGACCGGGTCCATCCGATGGGTGTCTGACTTCTGTTTGCGTGGCTTTCACTCGCCGGCATTTACCTCGCCGGGCGTCCTTGGCTCCGGCTGGTTTCTCTCGTCCCAAGCGGTCAGGCCTGCTTCTGGCGGAGATCCACCACGATGCCGGTGGCCGCATTCTCCCGCATGGCGTTGATGCCCTCAACTAAGGTGTTGAGGGACTTGAAGTTTGGTGAAACGGCAACGATGTTGCCGTCCGCGTCCGTCAGCCTAAGCCGGTACGACTCGTCCCCTACCCGATGTATTTCAAACCTGCCCGCCATATGCCGGACCTCCCCTTGGTGTGCGTCGTTGCATCAACCTTTGGACCGATCTGTTTCAGTCACCACAAGACTGTAACCCGCGTCACCGCAGCCCGGCGAGCTACTGCCGGGTAGGTTACATTTCTCGACAAATGTCGCGGTGCGGGCCCTCTTTGGGAAGCATCCGGGAGGAGGTCCTACTTTGCGTGGTCGTACGAATCGACCACTGCGACGCTCACCGGGAACTCCACGGGGATAGGTCCGAACAGCAGTTCCTTGGCGGCGTTGGCGGCGTCCTCGATCGCCCTGATGCCGGCATCGACCAAGTGCTCCGGCGCATGGACCATCACCTCGTCGTGGAGGAAGAAGACGAGTTCCGCCCGGCCGGAACCTTCCGCGTGCAAGGTGCGCAGCCGCCGTCGTAATTCCGCGAGCCAGCACGCAGCCCAGTCCGCCGCCGAGCCCTGGACCACGAAGTTGCGCGTAAAACGCCCCCTGGAACGTGCAATCGATTCCGCCCGGCGCTGCTCCTCGGCCGACGAAGAGCGCTGGCTCTGGAACCACCGGTCCGACGGCGGCGGGCTGCTGCGGCCCAGCCGGGTGCTGACCGTTCCGCCGGACTCACCGGCGCGGGCGGCCCGTTCCACGAAGTCCACAGCCCGGGGATACGTTTTGGCGAGCTGTGGCATAAGCCGCCCTGCCTCACCGGAGGTGGCTCCGTACATGGCTCCCAGCAGCGCCATTTTCGCTTTGGCGCGGTCGCCACCGAACCCCTTCGCGGCAATGCCTGCGTAGAGGTCCTTGTCCCGGGCGGCCTCGGCCATGGTCGAGTCCTTTGCCAAGGCAACCAGCACACGGGGCTCAAGCTGGGAGGCGTCCGCGACGATCAGTTTGTACCCGGGGTCGGCGTGGACGGCGCCGCGGATCTGGCGCGGAATCTGCAGGGCGCCGCCGCCCCTTGATGCCCAGCGGCCCGAAACGACGCCGCCCACCACATATTCGGGGCGGAACCGGCCGCCGGCCACCCACGCATCAAGCCAGGCCCACCCGTTGGCCGCGTGCAGGCGCGACAGTTTCTTGTATGCCAGGAGCGGGGCGATGGCCGGGTGCTTCGATTCCTTCAGCTCCCACTGCCGGGTGCTTTTCACCTCGATCCCGTTTCGGTGCAGGGCACGCATCAGGTCCTGCGGGGAATCCGGGTTCAGCGTGGGCGCGTTCAATATGCCGCGCAGTTCAAGGTTCAACGCCTCCAGTTTTGCCGGCCGGTGGCCCGCGGGCGGGCGGGGGCCGAGATAATCGGCCAGGATCTCCTCGTGCAGGTCCTCCCGCCAGGGGACCCCGGCATGCTGCATTTCAGCGGCGATCATGGCGCTGGCGGATTCGGCGGCCAGAAGAAGCTGCAGCCGGTTGCGCCGGTTCTCCTCGGGGCTGACCGACGCCAGGGCCACCTGCTGCGCGGCGTATTCCTCCCGAAGGTCCTCAAGGGTGTGCCGGGGGCTGAAGCCGGTGTCCGGATCGTCGAAAAGCGCGTCCTGTTCCGGTGACGGCGTAGGCGGCTGGAGGGCCCGGGGCGGCTGCTGCGGGTCATCGAGCGTCACCTTGTCCGAGTTCAAGGCGTAGTCACTGTGGGCGGCGAACTGCGAGTGCGCAAGAATATTTCCGCACAGATGCAGGTCATAGCACCGGTCCAGTTCCACCCCGGACGCCAGCAGGGACGGGTACCAGTCCTGGGTCCGGTGCCAGATCCAGCGTGGCGGCTGCCCGCCCCGCGGCCGGCGTTCAAGATCACGGACGACGGCGGCCAGTTCACTTAGGCTGACAGGCGAGGGTTCCGGGTTGGACGGATGGGGGCTGCCGGCCTGTGTGAGTTCCTGCAGGACCGCGCCCTGGGGGTGGGCGGCTAGCAGGAGGTACATGGTCCAATTCTGCCTTGTCTTCGACGGTCCTTATGCCGGGCGACTCTTCCTGCACAGGGCGGGTGGAACCGGCGTTGTTCACATACGGACTCGCTGCCCTTATCCCCTCCGGTTCGTGGCGGGACAGTGGCTGCATGAGCAGGCACCAGCTGACCCCGTCCCACGTTGATCCCGGCCGGTCTGCGCCCTCGTTCGGGCGGATCGCTGATGTGTTCCCGGGGGCACCGCCGGATGGGGTGGCTCACGGCGGGGATCCGGGCGGGAGCGGAGGCGCGTGGCTGCCCGACGGTGCGGAAGAGGTGCTGCTGGTCACCTCCTCCGCCTTCCTGCGGGCCGAAGTGGAGCGCATTGTCGCCGCCGCGGGGGCCCAACTTCGCGTGGTAGCCGATGCACTTGAGGGCGGCAGGTACTGGGACGGCGCAGCGGCAGTTCTGGTGGGGAGTGATATCCGTGAACTGCCGCCCCGGCGGCGGGCACCAGCCGTCCTCGTGGGACTGGATGGTGAAGGTGACAGCCTGTGGCACCTGGCTGCAGCCCTCGGCGCGGAGAGGGTGGCCGTGCTGCCGGATGCCGCTGCCTGGCTCGCGGATCACCTGAGCCGCTCCCGGTCTCCGGGCCCTGGCGGACTCATCCTGGGCCTCACCGGCGGGTGCGGCGGGGCCGGAGCCACCACCGCGGCCATCTGGATAGCCCAGGCGGCCGCCGGCATGGGTGCCCGGGTACTGCTCGTTGACGGCGATCCGTGGGGCGGCGGGCTGGAACTTGCCATCGCTGCGGAAGAGACACCGGGCCTCCGTTGGCCTGATCTTTCTGAAGCCCGTGGCAGCATCGATCCCGGCCAGCTTTCTGACTCGCTTCCGGTCTCGGGGGGATTCTCGTTCCTGTCCTGGCCCGCCAGCCGGGAACAACCTGTTCCGGTAGCAGCGGCTACCACCACTGGGGTGCTGGATGCCGCTCGCCGGGGGTATGAGCTGGTGGTGGTGGACATTGGCAGGGGAACCGGTCCGTTGCAGTCCTATGCGTGGGACTGCGACCGCATCATGATGGTGGTTCCCGCGCAGCTGAAGGCTGCTGTCGCAGCCGTACGCCTGCTTCAGGAGTTTCCGCCGATTGAAGCTGCGCTTCTGGTGCGGGGCAGGCCCGGGGCGGCACTGGACGGATCCCTCATTTCCGAGGCCATCGGGCTTCCCGTGCAGGGACGCGTTCCTGAGCTTCGCGGTGTCAGTGCGGCCATGGAGTCCGGCCGCCTCCTGGACTTGGGCAGGCGGCGGAACGTCCGGCATTTTGCTGCCTCCGTGCTCGATTCCCTCGGGGATGACTTGCCCGCAGGCGAGCTGGGATGAAGCAGCAGCCTTCTCCGCATGGAGCGGGACCGGTGGACGGACTGCGGCGGCGTACCCGAAACATTGAAAGCCAGCGCCGTGATCCACGCCGGGATGCCCGCCTTCCAGTGGACTCAGGACTACTGGAATCGGTCCGTGAGTCCATGATGGCTGACGCGGGGGCAGTGACGCCGTCCCGGGTAGCAGCCGCCGTTCAGGCTACCGGCAAGTTGCTGGGCACGGCGGGGTCGCTTGCGGCGGTGGAGCGCATCAGCGCGGAGCTGAACGGGCTGGGACCGCTGCAGGAGCTCACCCGGGATCCGGCGGTTACGGATATCTTCGTCAATGCACCGGATTCCGTCTGGGTGGACCGCGGCCGGGGCATTGAACGCGCGGCCGTGGCTTTCGCCGAAGAGACACAGTTGCGGGCACTTGCCTGCAGGCTGGTGGCCGCAGGAGGGCGCCGCCTGGACGACGGTTCACCTTGCGTGGATGTGCGGCTGCCGGGCGGCTACCGCGTCCATGCCGTGCTGCCGCCGGTGTCCACGGCGGGAACGCTGCTCAGCATCAGGATCCGCCGCGAGCGGGTCTTCACCTTGGACGAGTTGCAGGCTGCCGGCATGTTCGGCTCCCTCGTGAAGGAAGTGCTGGGAAAGGTGCTGGAACTCAAGCTGAGCTTTCTGATCAGTGGCGCCACAGGTTCCGGCAAGACAACCTTGCTGTCCACCTTGCTCGGTCTCTGTGCCCCGGAGGAGCGGCTGGTCCTGATTGAGGATGCTTCGGAACTGAACCCCGTCCATCCGCATGTGGTCTCCCTCGAATCCCGGCACGGAAACCTTGAAGGCGGCGGGGAAGTGAGCTTGGGCGAGCTTGTCCGGCAGGCCCTGCGCATGCGGCCTGACCGGCTGGTGGTCGGGGAGTGCCGCGGCGCCGAGGTACGCGAATTACTGACAGCCATGAACACCGGCCACAGCGGCGGGGGCGGAACCATCCACGCGAATACCGCTTCTGCCGTTCCCGCCCGGCTCACGGCACTGGGTGCGCTCGCCGGGTTAAGCCCGGAGGGTGTTCAGCTTCAGGCGGCCAGTGCCTTGGATGTGGTGATCCACGTCGAAAGGACCAGCCGTGGCAGGGAAGTGACGTGTATTGGAGTCATTGCCGTGGGCCCCACCGGTCTTCACGTGCTGTCCGCCCTGGAGGCACCAGAGGGCGCTGCCGTTCCAGGTCCGGCATGGCCCGCCCTCGCCGGCCGGCTTGGACTGGAGCCGGGGAACACCCTGTGACCGTTTACCTTGCAGCAGCTCTGGTGCTGGCTGCGTTATTGATTCTTCGCCCGCCCCGCGGCGCGCCAGCGAGGCTGCGCCGCGCAGCCGGCAGTCTTGCTCCCTCAGCAACAGGCAGTCGCTCGGGCCGCCGGTTCCGGTGGCTCAGGCCCGGCGCCAGGGGAGCGGCAATATATGGTTCCGCAGTACCCATGACTCTTGTGGTTCAGCAACTCGCTGCCCTGCTTAAAGGCGGGCGAACGCCGGCCCGGCTGTGGGACGAGCTGTGGTCTGTCTATGGCACTGCCGCGGAACCCGGAGCCGCAGCCCTGACTGCGTCCGGCCTTGGTTCCGGGGCTCGGCCATGGTCACCGTCCGACCGGGCGCAGGGAGAAACCGCAGGGCTGCGGGCGAGCGGCCTGAGCGGTGGCTCGGCCGTGGTACTGGCTGCAGCCCGCACGGCTGCCAGCACCGGAACGCCGGTATCGGAGGCCATCCGCCGCTCCTCCTTATCTGGAGCCTTTTCGCGGCCCGACAGGGAACTCCGGATCTGGTCGGAACTGGCCGGCTGCTTCGACATCGCAGAAGCTAGCGGCTGCCCCCTGGCCGACGTACTCACCAGGTTCGCGGCGCAGCTCGAAGTGGAGGACGACGCCGACGCCGCCCGCCAGACAGCGCTCGCCGGACCCAGGGCCACGGTCACTCTGTTGACCTGGCTTCCGCTCATGGGACTGGGCTTGGGAATCGCCCTTGGCGTGGACCCGCTGGCCACACTGCTGGGAACTCCGCTGGGGCTCGCAGCCCTGGCGGCCGGGATTGCGCTGACCGTGGCGGGCAGGGTGTGGTCCGCCAAGCTGGTGGCAGCAGCGGCCGGTGCGGGAGTGCCATGACCGAAGCTACTGTTCTGGCAATTTCGATCTTCCTTGTTATGGCCTCGGCGGCGTGGCTCCTGTGTCCTGGCAAAGGCAGTGCACGCAAGCGGCTCATCAACCTGCCATCGGCCGGCCACCACGTTTCGGGAAGCGATCCGCCGGCTGCGGAGGGACGGCCGCGGAACCGGGCCGGTTCCGATGGCCTGAGGGACACCGCAATGATGCTCGAACTGGTGGCAGCCATGCTGGATGCCGGGTCCGGGATTGGGCGTTCCCTCGAACTGGTGTCGGCCTGTGCTTCCACCGAGTACAGGGCGTCCCTCCGGCCGGTTGTTTCGGCGCTCGCAATTGGAGCGGACTGGGAAACGGCGTGGCGCAGCTCAGCAGTCCGGCTTCCCGAAATCCTGGAGCTGCGGGACGCGCTGGGGTTCGCGGCACTCACGGGGGCGCCGTCCTCGGCCATCCTCTATGCGCAGGCTGCCAGGCTCCGCCGCGAAAGGTTTCGTGCTGCTGAGAAGCGGGCGGCCTCGCTGGGCGTGAAGCTGGTGGTCCCGCTGGGCCTGTGTTCGCTTCCGGCCTTCATTTGCCTGGGCGTGGTACCCGTCCTGCTTGCCCTGGTGCCGTCCGGATCCTAGCCGGCACAAGGGTGCCCGGCCGGCAGCACAAAGACACGCTCTTTCCCTCCACAGGGGGAACAGACCTGACTTTTCCACTTACACCAGCCCAGGCCTTAGCGGTTGCAGCGGGGCCCGGAAGAGTCGAAGAAGCCGGCAGCCCTGCCGGCCCAGAGAAAGGAAACAGCCCATGTCCATCAACCAGGACCGTCACTACGCCGCCGGAGCCGCAGCACTCGCCGCATCCCGAGCGAACCCTAAACGACGCCTGAACGGCCGCCAGGCCGCGTATTCCCGCGGCGCTGGCGCCGCTGGATTGCCGGCCAACGTCGTCGAGCTTTACCCTGGAGCAACTCTTCCGCGTCACGGTTCTGGCGTGCGCCGCCTCATGGGGTCGGAAGCTGGCATGGCCACCGCTGAGTACGCCATCGCGACTCTCGCAGCCGTCGGCTTTGCGGGGCTGTTGGTCTTCATCCTTCGCAGCGAGGAAGTACGGGGGTTCCTGCTGAACCTGATCCGCACGGCACTGGCATTGCCATGACCTGTGCACCGGACGCGTGGCGCCTCCGGTTGCCTCCGGGTCCAGGCAACCGGAGGGGTCCGTGGCCATTTTCGGGAGTCGCCCGGTACTGCCCGCTATGGGATCGCTGCCATAGCCAAGGCCGACACGTGGCAGGGTCCTGCGGTGCAGTCACCGCGGAATTCGCCGTGACGCTGCCTGCGGTCCTGCTGTTGCTGGCAATGCTCCTTGCAGGTGCGGCGGCTGGTGTTACCCAGCTGCGTTTGGAAGAGGGAGCACGGGCCGGCGCCCGGGCCTTGGCCCGCGGTGACGATTCCGCTGCAGTGGAAAGGATCGTCCGGACCCTCTCGGGTGCGTCGGCCTCCACGGTTATCGCAGCAGAGGGGGAGTGGCTGAGTGTGACCGTCACGGATCGGGTAGGCGGCCCGCTGGGGGCGTCAATTCCCTGGACGCTCACTGCCCGCGCTTCGACGCGCAGTGAAACGGCATCCGCAATGCCGCACCGGCCGCACCGGCCGGACCACTGGGGCGCCCACGACGGCAGGGCTAACGGGCAGCTGCATGTGCGGCTGGCTGGTGGCGCCGGGGCAGGCGCCGGATGATGGGCTTCAGCGCGAAGATGAAGCACGGCACGGACAGCCGGGAACGAGGGTCCGGGACCGTGCTGGCCGCGGGACTGGCCCTGGTGGTGATGATGGCCATGGCGCTGCTGCTGCTCCTGGGCCAGTCGGCTGTGATGGCCAGCAGGGCAGCCGCCGCCGCTGATCTTGCTGCTCTCGCCGGCGCCGACGCGCTGCGCGGCATCACGGACGGGGAACCATGCACGCTCGCTGCGGAGGTAGCTGCCCGGCATGGTGCCTCGGTGCTTAGCTGCTCGGAGGGGGAGGGGCACACGCTTGAGGTTCACACCGAGCTGACGGGGAGAACCATTTTGGGTGCAGCTACCGGCCATGCCCGGGCAGGACCTCCGCCGTAGCGTGCGACTTCTCCCTTGGCGCCCGATTCCCAAACGCCGGACCTCCCCTCAGAAGGAATCCCGGTGACCCGTCAGCGCTGGACGTCCACGCTCATGCCGATGGCCTCGGTGGCGTCCTTGAGCAGGACATCGAGCAGGGTGACCGCCGCTGCCTTGTCGAGCGGGTTGTTCTTGTTACCGCACTTGGGTGACTGGACACAGGAGGGGCAGCCGGATTCGCATTCACAGGCACTGATGGCGTCCCGCGTCGCGGCCAGCCATACCTTCGCCTTATCGAATCCGCGTTCGGCGAAGCCGGCCCCGCCAGGGTGCCCGTCATACACAAAAATGGTGGGCACCCCGGTGTCGGCATGCAGGGCAGTGGAGACGCCACCGATATCCCACCGGTCGCTGGAGGCCACCAGGGGAAGCAGGCCGATTGCAGCGTGTTCCGCGGCATGCAGGGCACCCGGGAACTGGGCCTCGATCAGCCCTGCGGCGGTGAGGGACCGGTTATCCACGACGAACCACACGGCCTTGGTGAACAGGTCTCTGGCGCCAAGATCAAGCGGTTCCTCGCCGAGGATCTCATTGGAAATCAGGGCCTTGCGTTGAAAGGAGACCACCTGCGTCGTGACCTTCACGTCGCCGAAATGCAGGGAAACATCACCCCAGGTGGCTGTGCGCTGGGTTTCCAGTACCTCGATCTGCGTCACATCCCGCGCCGTGGTGTAGTAGTCGGGATTGGCCCGGCGGACCACCACGCAGTGATCGTCCTCGTTGAGGTCCTCCACCACGTAGCTGTCGCCCTGGTGAATGTAAACGGCGCCGGTGTGCGCCTGGTAGTGGGTCTGGGGAGAGTCCATTGTTCCTAGGAGGGAGCCAGTATCAGCATCGACAATGCTTACCGGCCCACCCCCGTCAGCCCGCAGGTTCACCAATGCCGCGGCGCTCTGGGAATGGGTCCAGAACCAGCCCGCGGGCCGCCGGCGAAGATAGCCTTGGGCCACCAGGCGGTTCAACAGCATCTCTGCGGTGCTCCCAAACAGGTCAAGTTCGCCGACACCGAGCGGAAGTTCGGCCGCTGCCGCGCAGAGATGCGGACCGAGTACGTACGGGTTCGACGGGTCGAAGACGGTAGCTTCCACCGAGACATCGAAGATCGCTTCCGGATGGTTCACCAGGAACGTGTCCAGCGGATCGTCACTGGCCACAAACGCCGCGATGGCGTCCTGCCCCGCCCGGCCGGCCCGCCCGATCTGCTGGAAAAGCGAAGCCCTGGTGCCTGGCCAGCCGGCCACCAGGACGGCGTCCAACCCGGAGATGTCGATGCCCAGCTCCAGGGCGGAGGTGCTTGAAACGCCCAGGAGCCTGCCCGAGCGCAGCGCCTTCTCCACTGCCCGCCGTTCCTCGGGAAGATAGCCGGAACGGTAGGCAGCTACACGCTGCGGCAAACTTGGATCGACCTCGTCCAGGAGGCGTTTGGTGATGGACGAGATGGTCTCCGCGCCGCGCCGGGACTTGATGAAGGCTATGGTGCGGACCTGCGCTGACACCAGGTTAGCCAGCAGGTCCGCGGTTTCCGCGACAGCGGTACGCCGCTCCCTGGCACCGTTCTCACCCTTAAGCTCGGTCAGCGCAGGCTCCCAGAAAGCCACCGTGGTCGAACCATGAGGTGAGCCATCCTCCGACACCGCCCGGACGGGTGCACCGATGAGCCGGGCGAAGGAGATATCGGGGTCGGATGCGGTTGCCGAGGCAGCGATGAAGACAGGCTCAGGGAAAGTAGAGCCGGCACCGTAGTACGCGCAGATCCGGCGGAGTCGCCGCATCAGGTTGGCTACATGCGAGCCGAAAACACCGCGGTAGCTGTGGGCCTCGTCAATGATCACGTAGCGGAGGCGGCGGAAAAACCCCGCCCACCAGGCGTGGTTGGGAAGGATGCCAAAGTGCAGCATGTCCGGGTTCGCCAGGATGAAATTGGCGTGGTCGCGGATCCAGCGGCGGGACGCCGGGTCGGTGTCGCCGTCGTAGGTTTCCGCCCGCACGGTGGGCAGTTTGATGGCCCTGATGGCGTTCAACTGGTCGGCCGCAAGGGCCTTTGTGGGGGACAGGTACAGGGTGACCGCGCCGTCGTCGTGAATCTTTCCGGGGTCGGCAAGAACCCGCAGTTCAGAGCGGTGGATGGCGTCCAGCGCCGGCAGTTGATAGGCGAGCGACTTCCCGGAGGCGGTGCCGGTAGCAACCACAACATGCTCCCCGCCCTGGGCAATGTTCGCCGCTTCAACCTGATGGCGGTAGGGCTGGTGGACACCGAGCGAACCATAGGCGGCCACCAGATCGGGGTGAACCCATTCGGGCCACGGCTCATGCACGGCTTCACGGGCGGGGATGGTGCGGACATGACGCAGCTGTTCCGGGTCCGGGCCGCGGCCCAGCAAGGGAATCAGGGAGTCATGGGGGTTCACCCCAATATTCTTTCACTCCGCAACAAATGAGCGGGCCCGGTTCGCCCTCGGGGTAAACCCGGCAAGCCGGCCCGGAACTGCGGACTAGCTCAGGGACAGATCGGACCCGTCGTGGGATGCCGAAAGCATCAGCACGCGGGAGACGGTGGTCCAGCCCAGGTGGGAATAAAGCTTCTGGCCGTCCAGGGATGCCAGCAGCAGGCCGCTTTGCACGTCATGTTCAAAAGCCTGCGCCGCCAAGGCCCGCATGATGAAACTTCCCAGTCCACGCCGTTGGAAGGCCGGTTCGGTGATGATCTTGTCGAACACCGCGGTATCGCCCACAACATAGACGCGGCCGCTGGCAGCCACAGCCTCCCCGGACCGGACAACCGCGTAGTGCACACCGTCCTGCGAGGAGGTTGTGAGCGCCAGGTCATCGTCGGAAAGCCAGGGATCCTCGGCGTCCTGGGTTTCCATATCCACGATCATCATGGCTTGGGAGTCGGAAGTGACGTTCAGCCCATGCTGCCGGGCCAGGGCCGAGTACCGGGCGAGGTCGTTGGTCAGGATCGTCAGGACCCGCGCCGGCACTTCCGCCGTCTTCGCAGCCAAAGCCGCAAACTCCCCATCCGTGGGCTCGGACGCAAAAAACTCCCATTCCCCGCTGGTGTCAGCGCGGAGCGCGGCGGGGAAGCGGCCTTCAGAGGATGTCCGGTACCCGCGACAGCCTGCCCAGCCGGCCACCCATACTTCGAGAAGGCCAGTGATGTCGTTAACCATGGTTTCCGGGCTCATGGGATGAGACTATTCCAGCCCGCTCACAAGCAACAGGGGTAGGCGCGGCTGAAGCGTGGTGCTTATGCAATTGTGATGCGCCGGGATGAGGGAGGGCTGTGGGCCGGGCAGGCAGGCTGCCGGAATTCGAGCCGGTACCCTTAAATACGTGGCTTTGAACCGAATTGTGCTCTTTTACGGCTTTACCCCCATCGCAGATCCTGATGCGGTGCGGCTTTGGCAGCGTGCCCTGTGCGAGAAGCTGGGACTGACCGGCCGCATCCTCATTTCCAAGGACGGCATCAACGCCACAGTGGGCGGCGAGATTGGCGCGGTTAAGCAGTACGTCAAGACCACCCGCGAATACAAGGGGTTCCACGGTATCGACGTCAAATGGTCCGACGGCGGCGCCGAGGACTTCCCGCGGCTGAGCGTCAAGGTGCGCGACGAGATCGTCTCCTTCGGCGCGCCCGGTGAACTCAAGGTGAACGCCAACGGCGTGGTGGGTGGGGGTACCCACCTCAAGCCCGAAGAGCTGCACGAACTGGTTGACGCCAAGAAGCAGGGCGGCGAGGAGGTTGTTTTCTTCGACGGCCGGAACGCCTTCGAAGCCCAAATCGGCCGGTTTAAGGACGCCGTCGTCCCCGATGTTGCCACCACCCACGATTTCATCAAGGAGCTCGAATCCGGCAAGTACGATTCCCTGAAGGACAAGCCGGTGGTCACCTACTGCACCGGCGGCATCCGGTGTGAAGTGCTCTCCAGCCTGATGGTTAACCGCGGTTTCAAAGAGGTGTACCAGCTGGACGGCGGCATCGTCCGGTACGGCGAAACGTTTAAGGACCAGGGGCTGTGGGAAGGCTCGCTGTACGTGTTCGACAAGCGCATGCACCTCGAGTTTAGTGAGGACGCCAAAACCATCGGGCAATGCACCCGCTGCGCCGCCCCCACCAGCAAGTTCGAAAACTGTTCCAACCCCAGCTGCCGCACCCTCACCCTGTACTGCTCGGAGTGCGCATCCAACCCGGAAACCCTCCGCTGCCCTGAAGGCTGCGCGGCCTGACGACGGCGGCTGTGCAGCCTAAGCCGGCCTAAGTCCGCCAGAAAGAGTCACAGCCGCCGCACGCGATAGGCGTAGTTGGCAGAAGTCCTGGCCTCCACCGTGATGTTCAAGGAAGTTTCGGCGGAGAGATAAATGACGTTTTCACGGTTGACCCCGCAGCGCAGCCCCAGCTCCACCAAGGTGAGTGAATCGCTCCGGACCGTGAAAGTCACCCGCCGCTGGCTTCGGCACGTGAGGGCCAGTGCGTAGGTGCCCGTTGGCATTAAGGCAGTGGTTTCGGTCCGCACCTCGCCCATGGCCAGCAGTCCGGCCGCGGCATGGACCACGGGGTGGCCGGTATCGGGAAGGGTCCGGGCCACCCACGCTTCAAGCTCGGCCTCACTGACGGGCTCGCGCTGCAAGGGATCCCTTGTGAATATAGGCGCAGGGGCCACAGTCTCCGCAGGCTCGGCAGTATCGCCCCAGCTCCGGCCGTCGTCGTACGTGTATTCACAGCCGTTGAGCGCCGGTCCTGCCGCCAGCACAAGCCCGAGGACGACGGCGGCCACTGGGTTCCGCGTCCGCGGCGCCCGGGCTGTCCGCCCCGGGGAAGGCGCGGAGGTGGTCCGCACACTGGGCATAGTCCGACTTTAAGCCCGCGCGCCGCTGCGGGCCATACCTATTCGGCCGGCGTCAATTGATAGGCGTAGATAAGGGGTGCGTCCACACTGGACGTGCTGATTTCGAGGGTCCCGGACCGCGGCAGAGCGATCCTGGTGATCTCCCTGCTGCCATTGCACGCCGCTCCGGCGTCCACCACAGGCTCCCGGTCCAATGACACCGCAAAAAAGGCCTTGCCCCCGCCCTCGCACGTCGCCGTCAGGGTGTAGCGGCCGGCAGGGATGTCACGCGCCTCCTGGACAATGCGGTCCCGGTTGAGGATCTTGCCGGCATCTTCGATCAGGGTGCCGGGGGCTGTTGGCAGTGCAGTGGCGCGCCATCCGGGAACGTCCGCGTTCTCGATCGAGATCACGGGCGAACACCCCGTCAGGGCCGCAGCCACGGTACCTGCGAGTGCCCACGCAGAAAGGCGGCGGTGCCCTGGGTTGACAGGCTGTTTCCGGGCGCGCAAAAGGATGGGAGGCGTTGTCGGCATACCTCAACGCTACCCCGTCC
This sequence comes from Arthrobacter sp. MDT2-3, assembly GCF_059090465.1. NCBI lineage: Bacteria > Bacillati > Actinomycetota > Actinomycetes > Micrococcales > Micrococcaceae > Arthrobacter > Arthrobacter sp. MDT2-3. Next base: position 44,000 of record NZ_JBNHFS010000010.1, read on the forward strand.
GGCACCCGTCCCGGTTTCAGGCAGCCGGCGCCGGACTAAACTTGGGCGGTGCTTAAATCCCCATATGAGTTCACCGCCGGCAACATCCCCGACGCTCCCCGCAGCGACCTCCAGGATCTCCTCACGGTGCTTGCCGCGGACCTGCGCCAGGTGGATTACACGCTCGACGGCGTCGCCGGGCTTCTGGGCGAATCGGCCTACACAGCGCTGAACCGTGACCAGATTATCCCCGCCCTGCTGGCCGCCGAGCGCGCGGAGCGGCGGAACGAAGGCGCGAAGGCGCTCGCCGCCGTCGTCCGCTTATGGCTGCTCGCCGAGCCGCAGCCCGGCGAAACGCTCGACGCCGCCCTGCCGGGCATCCGTGCCGAGGGCCTGCAGAAGCTGGGGCTGGTGGAGCCCGCTCTCGGCGGCTCCCTCCTGGCGGCTAAAGCCGATCTGCGGCCGTACGGTTGGGACGCAAACGAGGACGGCAGCGGCGGCGCCGAACTGTGGGTGGCCAGCGACCTCGCGGCACATCAGCAGGAAGGGGTGCTGCGGCACGACCACGTCCTGGGCATCGGCCAGGCCTCCACCACATTGGTGCAAACAACGTTCCGGCGGCACACCAAGCGTGCGCTGGACCTGGGAACGGGCTGCGGCATCCAGGCATTCCACCTGCTGCACCACTGCGAGCACGTGACGGCCACGGACATTTCGGAACGGGCCCTGGCCTTTACGCGGTTCAACATCCTGCTTAACGCAGAGGCGCTTTCGGTGGACCCGGCCCGGCTGGAGGACAGGGTAAGTCTGCGCCTTGGCTCGCTCCTGGAGCCCGTCGCCGGCGAGGATTTCGGCCTGGTGGTCTCCAACCCGCCCTTCGTTATCACTCCGCGGAGTACGGGGGAGGAGTCGTCCGGGCAGTTCACGTACCGCGACGGCGGCCTCCCGGGCGATGAAATCGTGGCGGCCCTCGTGGCCGGGCTGCCGGCCGTGCTGGCTCCCGGCGGTACTGCACAAATGCTCGGAAACTGGGAGGTGCCGGCCGGTGCTGCCTGGCACGAACGCCCCCAGGGCTGGGTGCCCGGGGGCGTGGACGCCTGGTTCATCCAGCGGGAGCTGGTGGGCCCGGAGGAGTACGCCGAAACATGGCTACGCGACGCGTCCGAGGGCCGTGACCGGCGGCACTACCGTGACGCCTACGAGGCCTACCTTGCAGACTTCGAGTCCCGGAACGTGGCGGGTATCGGTTTCGGAATGGTGCTGCTGCGCCGGCCCCTTTCACCCGGGCAGGCTGCCTTTAGCCGGTTCGAGGAAATCACCTACCCCATCGAGCAGCCCATCGGCCCCCACCTCGGCGCCGCCCTGGAACGCCAGGACTGGCTGGCAGCGAACAACATCAGCGAAGCGCACCTGCTGGTGGCCGACGACGTCACCGACGAACGCCACCAGCGGCCCGGCGCCGAACACCCCGGGGTGATCCTGCTCCGCCAAGGTGCGGGCCTGCGCCGGACCAACCTTCTCAGCACCGAACTCGCAGGGTTTATTTCCGCCTGCGACGGCGACCTGTCCGCCGGCCAGATTGCCGGTGCGCTGGAGGCCCTGCTGGGCGGCGGTGCGGATGTCCAAGGAACCGGGGAGGAAGGGTTCGACGCCGGCTCGTTCCGGAGCGGTTTGCTCACCGATGTGGCCAACCTGGTCCGGGACGGCTTCCTGATCCCGGCCGCTGACTGAGGCGCGAAAAGCATTCCGCAGAACCCCCGTCTTTTCCACATGGATGCGCACAATTCTCCAAAATATGGTGAACTAGGCCAGTATGGGCGCATCTGCCCGAGCAACCTTTTTCTGTAGGAGCACCGTGCCAAGCAAGGCCAAAACCGGCAAGAAACTCGTGATTGTGGAGTCTCCGGCCAAGAGCAAGACCATCGCCAAGTACCTGGGCGAGGGCTTCATCGTAGAGGCCTCCATTGGTCACATCCGCGACCTGCCGCAGCCGTCGGAACTTCCTGCCGAACTGAAGAAAACCTCGGTAGGCAAGTTCGCCGTCGACATTGACCATGACTTCAAGCCCTACTACGTGGTGTCCGCGGACAAGAAGAAAAAGGTAACCGAGCTCAAGGCTGCGCTCAAGGATGCCGACGAACTTTATCTCGCAACCGATGGGGACCGCGAAGGCGAGGCCATCGCGTGGCACCTGCTGGAAGTGCTCAAACCCAAGGTGCCGGTGTATCGGATGACCTTCGGCGAAATCACCAAGGAAGCCATCCAGCGCGCCATGGGCAACCTGCGTGATGTTGATTCGGCCCTGGTGGACGCCCAGGAAACCCGCCGTGTCCTGGACCGCCTCTACGGCTACGAAATTTCCCCGGTGCTGTGGCGCAAGGTGGCCCGTGGCCTGTCCGCAGGCCGCGTGCAGTCCGTGGTTACCCGCATGGTGGTTGACCGCGAACGCGAACGCATGGCCTTCAAGGCCGCCTCCTACTGGGACCTCACGGGCCAGTTCGGCGCCGACGCGGGTTCCTTTAAAGCCAAGCTCGCCGCCGTGGACGGTGCCAAGGTAGCCAGCGGCCGGGACTTCAACGACGACGGCGTTCTTACGTCAAAGAACGTTGCCCACCTCAACGAGGAGCTGGCGACCTCCCTGGCGGCGGGGCTGCAGGACGCGGACTTCCACGTCCGCTCTGTTGACACCAAGCCCTACACCAGGCGTCCGGCTGCGCCCTTCACCACCTCAACGCTGCAGCAGGAAGCGGGCCGCAAACTGCGGTTCTCCTCAAAGAGCACCATGCAGGTGGCCCAGCGGCTGTACGAAAACGGCTACATCACCTATATGCGTACGGACTCGTCCGCGTTGAGCGACGAAGCCGTGACCGCTGCCCGGCGCCAGGCCTCGGAGCTGTACGGTCCCGAGTACATCCCGCAGTCCCCGCGCGTTTACACCGGCAAGGCAGCCAACGCGCAGGAGGCACACGAGGCCATCCGTCCTGCCGGTGACTCCTTCCGCACTCCCGCGCAGGTGGCGAAGCAGCTCTCGGGTGACGAATTCCGGCTCTACGAACTGATCTGGAAGCGCACCGTCGCCTCGCAGATGGGTGACGCCAAGGGGTCGACGGCGACCATCCGCCTGGGTGCCGTTGCCTCCGACGGGCGGGACGCTGAGTTCTCCGCGTCCGGTACCGTCATCACGTTCCCCGGCTTCCTGGCAGCCTACGAGGAAGGCAAGGACGAGACCCGCGGCGACGACGACTCCGACGAAGCCCGCCGCCTCCCCAATGTGGCCAAGGGGGACGCCCTCGCCGCTTCCGAGATCATCGCAGTGGGCCACGAGACCTCGCCCCCGCCGCGTTATACGGAAGCGTCATTGACGGCGGAACTGGAGAAAAAGGGCATCGGCCGCCCGTCCACGTACGCGTCCACCATCTCCACCATCCAGGACCGTGGTTACGTCCGGAAGCAAGGCTCTGCCCTGGTCCCGAGCTGGATCGCCTTCTCCGTGATCCGCCTGTTGGAGCAGCACTTCAGCGACTACGTTGATTACGAGTTCACGGCGGACATGGAAGGCGACCTGGACAAGATCGCCAACGGCCAGGCCGTAGGCGCTTCCTGGCTCAAACACTTTTACTTCGGCGAAGACTCCGATCCGGGCCTGCTCAGCATCGTCAACAATTTGGGCGAGATCGACGCGCGGGAGATCAACTCAATTCCCATCACGGACGAGATCACGCTCCGGGTTGGCAAATTTGGCCCGTACCTGGAAAGTTCCGCGGCCACCGTTGACCCGAAGACCGGGGAGATCGTGGAGTCGGCGCGTGCCAACGTGCCGGAGGACCTCGCACCGGACGAATTGACGGCGGCCAAGGCCATTGAGCTGATGGAGACCGCTGCACCGGAAGAACGCGTCCTGGGCACTGATCCGCACACCGGGCACACCATTGTTGCCAAGAACGGCCGCTACGGCGCCTATGTCACCGAAATCATCCCCGAGATGACCGAGGAACAAATCGCCAACCAGCCGGTGGAGTACTACAAGAACGGCAAGCCCAAGCCGCCCAAGAAGCCTGTGAAGGCCAAGCCGCGCACTGGTTCGCTCTTCAAGTCGATGACTGTGGAGTCGGTGACCCTCGATGAGGCGCTGCAGCTGATGAGCCTGCCCCGCGTGCTCGGTGAGGACGCCGAAGGCAACCTCATCACCGTGCAGAACGGCCGGTTCGGTCCGTACTTGAAGAAGGGCACCGACTCCCGGTCGATTGGCTCCGAGGAGGAGATCTTCACCATCACGCTGGAGCAGGCGCTGGAAATCTACTCCCAGCCCAAGCAGCGCGGTGCCCGCGCCGCCGTGCCGCCGCTCGCGGAGTTCGGGCCGGATCCGGTGTCGGAGAAGAACATTGTGGTGAAGGAAGGCCGCTTCGGCCCCTACATCACCGACGGCATCACCAACATCACCGTTCCGCGGGCCACCTCCTTGGAGGAGCTCACGCGTGAACAGGCTGTTGAGCTCCTCGCCGAGAAGCGCGCCAAGGGCCCGGTGAAGCGCACCGCCACCGCCCGCAAGGCTCCGGCCAAGAAGAAGGCCACGGCGAAGAAGTAATCGGAAGACCGTTTGCGCGGGCCACCACAACGTGGTCGAGTAGGTATATGACTGAACAGCCCGCGCACACGGATCTCCAGCCGCTCAACGACCTCGAGGAGAAGCTCGCCAAGGGCGGACAGCCTGACGCCAGCCCCGTGGACGTCATCCTGTCCTTCCTGAACAGCGAGGTTTACATCGTCAGCTCGGACGGCATCGAGGGCGAGGATTCCCAGGTGGAGCCGCTCGTTCTGGCCAATGCCGACGGCGACCCCGTCCTGGCTGTCTTCTCTCATCCGAGCCGCGTTGACCAGCAGTACCTGGAAGCAGCTCCCAACGTCCTGGGCACCCAGGGTGCAGCCATTATCGCCAACATCGGTGATGCGCTGGGCATGGTCATTAATCCGGGCGCGGCCTACGGTTTCGAGATCAACCCCGAAGGCGTTGCCAACATCAAGCGCGACTTCAAGCGTGCCGACGAGCTTCCCGACGGTGCTCCGGCTGATCCGACCGGGAACTGACTTTCTCCTGTGCCCGGTCTGATGTGACGTGCCAGTTGGATCAGAAGGACCGGGCCGGGCAATAATGGCAGCATGCGGCTAGGCGTCCTCGATATCGGGTCCAACACTGTCCACCTCCTCCTGGTGGATGCCCATCCCGGCGCGCGGCCAGTGCCCTTTGCATCGCACAAACGGCCGCTGTCCCTGGTCCAGTACCTGGAGCCGGACGGCAGCATCAGCGACGCCGGCCAGCACGAGCTCACCGAATTTGTGCTGGAAGCCTGGGAGTTCGCCGCCCGGCACAATGCCGAGGACCTCCTTGCTTTTTGTACCTCCGCCATCCGCGAGGCAACCAACGGCCCCGAGGTCCTGGCCCGCGTTAAGCACGAAACCACCGTCACGCTGCAGGAACTCACCGGCAGCGAAGAGGCGTCCATGACCTTTTTCGCGGTCCGTCGCTGGCACGGCTGGGGCGCCGGACCCATCCTGAACCTGGACATCGGCGGCGGCTCCTTCGAGATGGCGTTCGGCCAGGACGAACTGCCGGAGGTCGCCACCTCGGTGCCGCTGGGAGCCAGCAGGCTCACTCGGGACTGGCTGGCCGAGGACCCACCCTCGGCCAAGAGCGTAAAGGAACTGCGGCGCTATATCCGTGCCACGCTCAAGCCTGCGGTGCGCGAGTTCGACGGGCTGGGCCGGGCCAATGTCGTCGCCGGAACCTCCAAGACCTTCCGCTCCCTCGCCCGGATTGCCGGTGCCGCTCCCAGCGCGGCGGGCCCCTACGTCAAGCGTGAGCTGCGCGGCTCGGATCTCGGGGTCTGGGCCCAGCGGATCTCCGCGATGAAAGCCGAGGACCGGCTCCACTTGCCGGCCGTTTCGGAGGCGCGGGCCCACCAGCTGCTTGCCGGGGCGCTCGTCGCTGAGACGGCTTTGGAGCTCTTCAAGTTCAAGAAAATCACGATCTGTCCGTGGGCTCTCCGTGAGGGACTGATCCTCCGGCGCCTCGACCAGTTGGTGTTCTCCGGTCCGCTGGAGCCCGCCGCGCATGTTGCGGCCCCGCAACCCGTGGAGGCGTCCGTCTAGGACAAGCGGTTAAACGCGGAAGCACCGGGACCGGCAACAGGAAAATGGGGGAAAACCTGTTGCCAGCCACCGGTGCCCTGGCAGACATCCCCATGCCTGCCGCATCACTCGCACCCTCAATGAGGTAATAACTACAGTAGGGGCGCAACTTGTGAGGGACCTGCACTGGACATGTGAGCCACCTGTGAACGCGTAACAGGGAGTTCCCGTTCAGGGGAAATTTGCTAAGCGGTTTCTGCGCCGGCAGGACCAAACTGCAATGATGGAGCCATGAGCAACCGAATCGCATTCCTTGGCTGTGGGTCCATGAACGAAGCCATCCTCGGCGGCCTGCTGGAAGCCGGCACGGATCCGGCCGACGTCGTGGCCACCGTACGGCGCGCGGAGCGTGCCGCGGAACTCGCCGAGCGCTATCACGGCATCACCGCGATCGCCGGTGAGGAGGAGCCGGATAACAACAAGCAGGCAACCAAGGGTTCCGGCGTCGTGATCCTGGGAGTAAAGCCCGTTGGCATCACCGACCTCGCACGCGAGATCAGCGGTTCTTTGGCTCGTGACACCGTGGTGGTGAGTGTGGCCGCCGCTGTTTCCATTGCCCAGCTTGAAGCCGCCCTGCCCGCCGGCCAGCCGGTGATCCGCAGCATGCCCAACACTCCTGCCAAGCTGGGACGGGGCGTTGTGTCAGTTTCTCCGGGCACCAACTGCACCCCGGAACAGCTGCAAAAGGTCAAGGACATCCTGCAGGGCGCCGGAACCGTCGTCGAGGTGCCGGAAGGACAGGTGGACGCCCTCTCGGCCATCAGCGGCTCAGGTCCCGCTTACGCCTTCTACCTTGCCGAGGCCATGGCCGCCGCAGGGGAGGAGCTGGGCCTGGACGCGGAGCTGTCCCTGCTCCTGGCCCGCGAAACCGTGGCCGGCGCCGGGTTTATGCTCGCCGAGCCCGGCGCTGATCCTTCGGCGTTGCGCAAAGCGGTGACCAGCCCCAACGGCACCACGGAACGGGCCATCGCAACCTTCGACGAGCGAGGCATCCCGTCCATCATCGCCGCCGGAGCGCGCGCAGCAGCGGACAGGGCCGCGGAGATCACCAAGCAGCTGGGTTAGGGTGCGGCCGGGGACTACGGCCGGGCAGCGAAGCGTTCCAGCAGGTCCACGTGCCCGGACACGATGAGCATGTCGCGGGAGGACACTTTGGTTTCCGGCCGCGCGTAGGTGAAGTCCTCCCCGGGTGACTTGACGCCCACAATCGTTACGCCGTACTTGGACCGGACCTTGGACTCGTCGAGGGTGAACCCGACTGTTTCGCGCGGCGGGTACATCTTCACGATGGCGAAATCGTCGTCGAACTCGATGAAGTCCAGCATGCGCCCGGACACCAGGTGGGCAGCCCGGACGCCGGCGTCGGCCTCAGGGTAGATCACGTGGTTGGCGCCGATGCGGGTAAGGATTTTGCCGTGGGAGGGCGTAATGGCCTTCACCCACAGATGCTCAATGCCAAGGTCCACCAGGTTCACGGTGATCAGCACCGAGGACTCGATGGACGTGCCAACGCCCACGACGGCGGAGCTGAACTCCTGCGCGCCCAGCTGGCGGAGTGCGTCGATGTTGGTGGCGTCCGCCTCGACGACGTGCGTCAGGAGCGGCGCCCACTTCTGCACCAGGGTCCGGTCCCGTTCGATCGCGAGCACTTCCCGGCCTTGCTTGACCAACTGCTCGGCGGTGGAGGAACCGAAGCGGCCCAGCCCGATGACCAGCACCGGGGCGTTGTGTGCGGGGCGCCGGGGGGCGTCTGGGGAACTAGCCAATGATGGGCCTCTCTTCGGGGTAGTGGTACAGCTGGCTGCGCTGGCGCAGGGCCAGGGCGGCGGCGAGGGTCACGGTGCCCACGCGGCCGGCAAACATCAGGGCGCTGAGGACATAAACGCCCGACGGCGGCAGCTCGGCACTGAGGTTGGTACTCAGCCCGACCGTTGCAAAAGCCGAGATGGTTTCGAACAGCACCCGGTCAAGCGAAGCACCGCTGATGTGGAGCAGGAGGAAGGCGGACACGGACACCAGGGTGGCGCCGGCGACAATCACCGAAATAGCCACCCTCATGCTGCCTTGGGGAATGGTCCTGCCGTAGACCTTGACGTCGGCGTCGCCCCGCGCCTCGGCGATGATTGCCAGGAACATCACGGCGATGGTTGTCACTTTGATGCCGCCCGCCGTCGAGGCTGACCCGCCGCCGGCGAACATCAGCGCGTCGGTCAGGAGCATGGTGGTGGACTCCATCTGGTTCTGGTCCACCAGGTTGAATCCGCCGGACCGCGTCATGACGGAGGCGAAAAGGGCATGCGTGATCTTGTCGCCGAAATCCATCCCCCCGATCGTCCGGGTGTTATCCCACTCCATCAGCCCCCATAGGAACGTGCCGGCCACCAGCAGGATCAAGGAGACCTGGATGGTGAGCTTGGTGTGCAGGTTCCATTTTTTCCAGTTCAGCCCGTTTTGCTGCAGGACCATCACCACGGGAAATCCGAGGCTGCCCAGGAAGACGCCCAGCATCAGGGGGACGAGGATCCAGAGGTCCGTCTCATAGGGCACGATACCGTCCGAGTGCGGGGTGAAGCCGGCGTTGTTGAAGGACGAGATGGAATAGAAGATGCCGTGCCAGACGGATTGCCAGAAGGGCTCGCCCAGGGTCAGGAACCGCGGGATAAGGGCCAGCGCAAGGATTCCTTCGATGACCACCGACGTGGTGATGACGATTCGGAGCAGGGTACCCACCTCGCCAAGCCGGCCAGCGTTGTTCATCGATTCCGCTGCAATAATTTTTCCGCGGACACCGAGGCGTTTGCTGACCATCAGCGCCAGCAGTGACGCCAGCGTCAGGGTGCCAAGGCCGCCGATGAAGACGCCAACCAGGATGACCAGCTGGCCGAAGAAGGACCAGTGCACGGCCGTAGAAACCACCGTCAGGCCTGTGACACAGACCGCGGACACGGCTGTGAACAGGGCCTGGTGGGGTGGCGTGACAGTACCGGTGGCGGAGGAGATGGGCAGGGACAGCAGGAACGTGAACACGAGGCACACGGCGGCAAACGCACTCAGCGCAAGCCGGGCCGGCGAGGTGTTGGCGATCTCGTCAATGAAGTCGCGGAGCCGCGTCAGAACCCAGAGGCCCTCCCGCTCCTGCGCGGGATGCCAGCTGGCCGGGTTCCGGGGCCTCGACTGGCTTTGCGTCATGTGTGGCTTGTCCTCGGTCGAATCTGCTTCCCTCAGTAGTAAACCACTTATGCCGGCGTAATGGCCGGGCCGGAAGGGGCGCGGGCTCAGGTAGCCTGTGATTGATGACATATCTGCCCGGTCTCAGCCAGCCCGCGCCGCCGACGACGGTGGTGTGGGGTGCCGACATGACCGCATACAATTTCGGTCCGGGCCACCCCATGGCGCCCGAACGGATGGACCTCACGGCACGCCTGGCCCGAAGCCTGGGACTCCTCGACCTCGCCCACGTTTCAGTGGCAGAGCCCGGCGTGGCCACCGACGCTGAGCTGGGATCAGTCCACTCGGCTGAGTTCGTGGCTGCGGTCCGCAGGGTCAGTGAGGATCCCTATGCGGCTGACGAAGCCCGCGGACTGGGGACCGAGGACGATCCTGCGTTCGCCGGTATGCATGAAGCCGCCGCGCGGCTGGCCGGGGGGTCGCTGTTGGCCGCTTCGAGGATCCTGGAGGGATCGGCCCTGCACGCGGTGAACTTCGGCGGAGGCATGCACCATGCCGCACGTGAGAAAGCGAGCGGGTTCTGTATCTACAACGATGCCGCGCTGGCCGTGCAGAAGCTGCTCGACGGCGGCATCCGCAAGGTGGCGTACATCGACGTCGACGCCCACCACGGGGACGGGACGGAGAGCATCTTCTGGGACGATCCCCGTGTGCTCACCGTATCCCTGCACGAAAGCGGGCTCACCCTGTTCCCCGGCACCGGGTTCGCCAACGAGATCGGTGGGCCAAATGCTGAGGGAAGTGCGGTCAACATCGCGCTGCCTTCGGGGACGGGTGACGCAGGCTGGTTGCGGGCGTTCCACGCGGTAGTTCCGCAACTGGTGGCAGCCTTCAAGCCCGAGGTGATCGTCAGCCAACACGGCTGTGATTCGCACCGCACGGATCCGCTCACGCACCTCAACCTCAGCGTTGACGGGCAGCGGGAGGCGGCCACCGCCGTCGGGAATCTCGCCGCCCGCTATTGCGATAACCGCTGGATTGCCACCGGTGGCGGCGGGTACAACGTCCTGCACGTGGTTCCGCGTTCCTGGAGCCACCTGATTGCCATCGCCGCGGGGAGGCCCGTGCCGCTGCGGACCGCCGTCCCGGAGGACTGGCGGGGGTACGTCGAGGACAAATTCGGGGCGGCAGCGCCCGGACTGATGGGCGACGACGTGGAGCTATGGTGGCGGTCCTGGGAAGTGGGGTTCGACCCCAACGACGCCGTGGACCGCACCGTGATGGCCACCCGCAAGGCGGTGTTTCCACTGCATGGACTGGATCCCTGGTTCGACTGATCGATGTGTCCTCCTTCTGCCCCTGGCCGGCGAAATAGTTGATGCCTTTCGGGGCATATGTCGCTAGGGTTGGAGGCATGGTGACAGACGACGTATTTGCCGTCATTGCGGAATCGACCCGGCGGGACATCCTGACCTCCCTTCGTTCCGGAGACAAGGCCGTGGGGGAGCTCGTGGAGGAACTGGCAGCGAGCCAGCCCACCATCTCCAAGCACCTGAAAGTCCTGCGGGAAGCCCAGTTGGTGAGCATGCGCGCGCAGGGCCAAAAGCGCTACTATGCGCTGAACCGCAAACCGCTGGAAGGGATCGCCAGTTGGCTTGAGACCTTCGACGTCGGCGCTGCGGCTCCCGCCCAGGAGTCTCCGGCAGCGTCCGCCTCCATCCCGGACGCCGGTTCTGCGGCTCCTTCTGCTCCGGCCAGGCGCGGCGATGTCACAGCCGGTGCTGTGGCGGCAGAGGCTGTCTCGGCCGGCGTGCTGGCGCCCGATGGCGCCGACCTGAGTCCCGCCGTCGTCATCCCTGGCGGAACCACTGCCCCGCTCAGCGATGACAGCGTGCCCCAGCAGATTGGCCGGACCGTGGGCCGCGCGGCCACCAAGGCAGCTGACCTGCTGGCGAACCTGCCCAACCTGCCCAAGTTCGGCCGAAAGAAGTAGCCCCCTAAGCACGCAAGCAGCCTCCATGTCCAGCAGGGACACGGAGGCTGCTTACGTGGGCGGGGACCTACTTGTTCAGCAGGCGCACGTGGTCAGGGGTCAGCTCGGAGAGCTTGCTGACGCCCAGCAGGGCCATGGTGCGGGCCATGTCCTTTTCGAGGATCTGAATGGTGCGGTCAACGCCTGCCCGGCCGCCCGCCATGAGGCCGTAGAGGTAGGCCCGGCCGATCAGGGTGAAGTCCGCGCCGAGCGCGAGGGCGGCCACGATGTCCGCGCCGCTCATAATGCCGGTGTCCAGCATGATGGCAGCGTCAGTGTTGTCCGCCGTGAACGCCTGTTTGACCTCGGGGAGCAGGTGGAACGGGATGGGTGCGCGGTCCAGCTGGCGGCCGCCGTGGTTGGAGAGGACCACACCGTCTGCGCCGTGGTCAACCACCCGGCGGGCGTCCTCGACGGTCTGGATGCCCTTGACCACCAGCTTGCCCTTCCAGGTTTCGCGCAGCCAGTCCAGGTCCTCGAAGGTGAGGGTGGGGTCGAACATGGAGTTGATCAGATCCGCCACCGTACCCGTGTAGCGGGACAGCGAGGCGAACGTGAGCGGCTCGTGGGTGAGGAAGTTGAACCACCAGGCAGGGCGGTAGGAAGCGTCCAGGACGGTCTTGATGGTGAGCGCCGGCGGGATGGTCATGCCGTTGCGGACGTCGCGGAGGCGGGCGCCGGCCACTGCGGTGTCCACGGTGACCATCAAGGTGTCGTTGCCCGCCTTGGCGGCACGCTCGATGAGCTCCAGCGAGCGGTCGCGGTCCGTCCACAGGTACAGCTGGAACCAGTTGCGGCCGTTCGGAGCGGCTGCCGCCACATCCTCAATGGAGGCGGTGCCCATGGTGGAGAGCGTGTAGGGGATTCCGGCGGCTTCGGCGGCCTGGGAACCGGCGTACTCACCTTCGGACTGCATCATCCGGGTGAAGCCGGTGGGGGCGATGCCTACCGGGAGGCGGGAAGGCTTGCCCAGGATGTTGGTGCTCAGGTCGATGGTGGACACGTTCCGCAGGATGCCGGGACGGAATTCGATGTCCAGGAAGGCCTGGCGGGCGCGGCGGAGGGTGATCTCCTCCTCAGCCGCGCCGTCCGTGTAATCAAAAGGCGCCTGCGGAGTGCGGCGCTTGGCGATGTCGCGCAGTTCCCACACGGTGCTGGCGCGCTTGAGCCGGGCTTCCTTGCTGAACTCGGGCTTTTTGAACTGCATCAGGGGAGCCAGGTCGGCGTATTTGGGGATGCGGCGCTTCAGGGCTGCCGGGACGGCGGACGCCTTTCCTGCAGGAGCCGCTGCTGCTACAGGCGCGGATGTTACCGGAACGTCCGTGGCGTCCGGCGCGGGTGTGGTCTCCGGGTTGTTGGGCTGGATGGTGTGGGTCATGGCGTCCTCCGTTGGGCCAGTGGCAGGTCTGCCGTTCGCGCAAACCGTTCTGTGGTCTAACCACACTGTAGGGCATGTGGTCCAACCACATCAACTACTATTGCCCCATGAAGACCCATCAGCTTGTCCTGTCCTGGATTGAGAACGAGCTTTCCGAGGGACGGCTGGCAGTAGGCGGCCGCCTGCCAGCGGAGCGATCGCTGGCCGAGCAACTCAAGGTCTCCCGTACCTCCGTCCGGGAGGCCATCCGGATTCTGGAGGCGATGGGAGTTGTGCGCGCGGGAGTGGGGTCCGGCCCCGAGGCAGGGACGGTAGTCATTTCGGATCCGACGGCGGCCCTCGGCTCGGCCTTGCGGCTGCACGTTGCCACCCAGCACCTTCCCGTTGCCGACATTGTGGAGACGCGTGTGCTCCTGGAATCGTGGGCGGTGTCCCATGCCAAACCTGATTCAGCGGAACTGGCCGGCGCCTCCCGGCTCCTGGAGAAGATGGATGCCGAAGCGATGGAAGTGGATGAGTTCCTTGCCCTGGACGTTCGCTTCCACCTGGCCCTGGCGGACGCGGCGGGCAATGCGGTGGTCAGCGCGATGATGGGATCGTTGCGGGAATCCATCACCGGCTATGCGTCCCGGCTGACGGCCAACCTGCCGGACTGGGATGCCACTGCAGCCCGTCTGCGCACCGAACACCACGACATTCTCGCCGCCGTTCACAATAACGACGGCGAGCGGGCGGCCAAGCTGGTGGCAGCCCACATCGAGGGCTACTACCGCGAGGCCGGAGTTGGCCCCAACGATGGTGAAGTGCGGGTTTAGCCGTGCACCGTTGAGCGGGGAGCCTTGGCCGGGCCGCTGCTGGCCCGGACCTGGAGGCGCGGCTGGTACCGGCTGCCGGGCGCGTCGTTGTCTTCCTTGCGGATCAGCGCGCGGAGCTGGTGCCACGCCTGCTCGCCCAGTTCTGTGATCGGGACTGCGGCGGTGGTGAGTGCAGGCGTGGTGTACCGGGCGAAGGGGATGTCGTCGAAACCTGTTACCGAGATGTCGCCGGGAACGTCGAGGCCGCGTTCGTGGAGCCCGCTCATGAGGCCCATGGCCACCAGGTCGTTGAAGGCAAGAATTCCGGTGGCGCCGCTTTCCAGCACCGCGTCCACGGCTTCATGCCCGGTGTCGAAGTCCGAGCCGCCTTCCAGCATCCGGACATCCACGTGGGGGTGGGCGGCCTTGAATGCTTCCAGGCCCTGGAGCCGCATGCCGTTGGACGCGCTTCGCGGTGGGCCTGCCAGGAAAGCCAGCCGGGTGTGGCCCAAATCCACCAGGTGCTCCGCGAGGTCCTGCACCCCTTGGCCGTAGTCCACCACGAGGCTTGGTACATCCGCCGCTGCAGTAGTGCGGTTGATCAGCACCAGCGGCCGGAGCGACGGCGCAATTTCTTCCAGTTCAGAGTCGCTCATGCGCGGAGCGCACAGGACCAGGCCGTCGCAGCGCCGGCGTGCTTCGCCGGCGAGGATGGTTTCTTCGCTGGAAACCTCAAACGAGTCGGCGATCAGGACGCGGTACCCGTCCTGGGCAGCCGCACGGCTCAGGCCACGCAGGATTGCCTGGAACGTGGGGTTTGCCAGGTCCGGCACCACGATGCCGATGGTGTCGGTCTTGCCCAGGGCGAGGCTGCGGCCAACCGGGTTGGGCTGGTACTTCAACTCCGCCGCAGCGGCCCGGACACGGGAGGCGATGTCCGGGTCAACGGTGAAGTTGCCGTTCATTACGCGGGACACCGTCGCATGGGACACCCCAGCTTTGACCGCAACATCCGCGATCCCGATCCTGCCGGTTGCCGATCTCCTGACCATGGTGGTCCCTTCCTAAGCGCGGCGGGCCGTGCCCTGAGCCGTGTTGCTGCCCGCCGGCAGGTTTAGCCGGTTCTCCGGCGGTGTCTTGAGTCAAAGCATATACCGGCGCGGGAAAGCGATTTCTACTGTTTTCCCAAGTTTTCCCACAACTTTCGGGCTACTGTGAGCGGCTTCATCAGCGAAAGCAGTAGAAAACGCTTTCTCCCAATGCTGATAGTGGTTGACGGATGCCCGTTCCGGTTGGTACAAATCTAATAGCGACCTGAGAAAACGCTTTCTTAGGCAGGTGCAGCAGTGCACCGATTGTCGAACGTCAGAGGCCGCCCGCTGCGGCCGGGTAATAGCTTTCGAAAGGGACCCCTCATGGTCAACACAGCCGAGTCGAGTACTGCTGCAGAGGCGGCAACAACTGCCGCGGACACCGCCGCCGCCGCCGGTGCTGCAGGACGAAGCGGCAAAGCCCGCATGGCCTTGATCGGCACCGGTGGCCGCTCCGAAATGTATATCCGCGCCATCTTCGGCAAGCACGCAGACACCGCCGAACTGGTGGCGTTCTCGGACGTCAACCCCGGCCGCGTGGAGTTCTACCAGAAGCTCATCCAGGAACTGGGCGCACCTGGGCCTGTAGCGTCCTTCGATCCTGCAGACCTCACCCCTTTCATCCAGGACAACAACATCGACCGCGTGGTGGTGACCACGCCGGACTACACCCACGCCGACTACATTGTTGAGGCACTGCGCGCAGGGGCCGACGTCGTCGTCGAAAAGCCGCTCACCATTGACGCGGACGGCTGCCGCCGCATCACCCGGGCTGTCCACGAAACCGGCCGCAACGTCGTGGTTACGTTCAACTACCGCTACTCGCCGCGCAACAGCGCCCTGAAGGAGATCATCCAGAGTGGCGTGATCGGCAAGGTCACATCCATCGACTTCAGCTGGGTCCTGGACACCGTCCACGGCGCGGACTACTTCCGCCGCTGGCACCGCGAAAAGAAGAACTCCGGCGGCCTGCTGATCCACAAGGCCTCCCACCACTTCGACCTCGTCAACTGGTGGATCGACGACGTTCCCGAGCGGGTCTTCGCCTCCGGCGGACTCAAGTTCTACGGCGACAAGAACGCCGCGGAGCGCGGCCTCGGTCCGCGCCCCGAGCGTGGAACGCCCGACGCCGATGCCCCGGCCACCGCGGAAAAGGATCCGTTCACCCTCGACCTGCGGGAAGATGAGCGGCTCAAGGCTCTCTTCCTGGACAACGAGCACTACGACGGCTACCGCCGGGACCAGGACGTCTTCACCGGCGGCATCACCATTGAGGACAACCTCGCGCTGGTGGTGGAGTACCAGGGTGGCCCGCGCCTGAGCTACTCGCTGAACGCCCACAGCCCTTGGGAGGGCTACCGGGTAGCGGTCAACGGCACCGAAGGCCGCGCCGAACTGGAGGTCGTGGAACGCGCTGCCGTTACCAGCAGCACGGACAAGAAGACCGTAGTGGACCCGAGCGCGACCCCCATCGAAGAGGATGACGCCATTCGCCGCAACGGCGAACGCCTCGTGGTCCAGCGCCACTGGGAAGCCGCCTACGAGGTGCCGATCGTCAACGGCGAAGGCGGCCACGGCGGCGGTGACGAACTGCTCCTCTCGGACCTCTTCAATGGACCGGGCGAGGATCCGCTGGGACGCCCCTCGGGCTACCTGGACGGGCTGCGTTCCGTCTCTGTCGGCATCGCCGGCAACCGCTCCCTCGAGTCCTCCCTGCCCGTACGCATTGAGGACCTGGACCTCGGCGTCGACCTGCGCCGCGGCAACTGACGCGGGCTGGGAACAACCATGAGCACAATATTTGTCACCGGCGGCTCCGGCCGCCTGGGCCGCAGCGTTGTGGCCGGACTTGCCGGCAAGGGCCATCAGGTCATCTCGGTGGACCGCGACGCCGTCCCCGCTGAACAGCTGCCCGCCGGCGTCGTGCAGGAAACTGCCGACCTCCTGGCCCCGGGTGAGGCGCTGCGCCTCCTCCGGGAAACCACGCCCGACGCCGTCATCCACCTTGCGGCGATAGCGGTACCGTTCAGCGCGCCTGAGGACGTCATCTTCGCCACGAACACCCGGCTCGCCTTCGCCGTGATCAGTGCGGCGACGGAGGTCGGCGTGCAGAAGATCGTCACCGCCAGCAGCCCCACCGTGCTGGGCTACGGTTCACCCGCAGGCTGGCTGCCGCCGTCGTTCCCGCTGGACGAGCGGACCCCGCCGCGGCCCTGGAACGCGTACGCGCTGTCCAAACTCATCGCAGAGCAGACAATGCAGACTTTCGCTGCCGCCCAGGGTGAGAAGATCCGCTATGCGGCGTTCCGCCCATGCTTTGTCATCTCGCCGGAGGAATGGGAAGGCGCACCGACGCAGCAGGGCCACACGCTCGCCGAACGGCTGGCCGATCCCGCCCTGTCCGCGCCCGCACTGTTCAACTACGTGGATGCCCGGGACGTGGCGGACTTCCTGGACCTGCTGCTGGAGAAGATGCAGTCCATCCCCAACGGGGAAACCTTCTTCGTCGGAGCCGCGGATGCCCTGGCCACCGCGCCGCTGGCCGAACTGATGCCCAAGTTCCTGCCCGGAAGCGAGGCCCTCAGCGCAGGACTCGCGGGCACCAGCCCGGCCTTCTCCATTGCCAAAGCACAGGAACTCCTGGGCTGGCACCCCACGCGCAGCTGGCGCACCGAACTGAAGTCCCATCCCACCCTCAACGACGAGAACTCTGCGCTGGTTACCGCCGGCAGCGGAGCCAAGGAGACACCATGAAATTCGACGGCGTACTGTTCTTCCCCGTCACCCCCTTTACGGCTGAAGGCGCCGTTGACGTAGCGCTGCTCAAGGAACACATCAGCTCCCGCCTCCCGTTCGGCCCCGGCGGTGTTTTCCCCGCCTGCGGCACTGGCGAATTCCACGCCCTCAGCATCGAGGAGGTCCGCACCGTGGTGACGGCCGCCGTCGAGGTTGTCGCAGGAAAGGTTCCGGTAGTAGCAGGCGCCGGCGGCCCGCTGGGCCACGCCATTGCTGCGGCCCGCGCTGCCGAAGAAGCAGGCGCGGACGCACTCCTGGTGCTGCCGCCGTACCTGGTCACCGGCCCCACCGACGGGCTCGTGGCGTACATCGAGGCTGTGGCCAACGCCAGCAGCCTGCCGGTGATCGTTTACCACCGCGGCAACGCCAAGTTCACCGCCACGTCCATGGCGCAGCTGGCTGCCAACCCCAAGGTGGTCGGCTTCAAGGACGGACTGGGCGACGTCGGCCTGGCCCAGGAAATCGTGTCCGCAGTCCGTGCCACCGGACGGGAGGACTTTGCGTTCTTCAACGGCCTGCTGACCGCCGAACTGACCCAGGGCGCCTACCGCGGCCTTGGCATCCCGCTCTACTCCTCGGCCGCCTTCGCGATGGCACCGGAGATCGCCAAGGCCTACTACGACGCGTACATGGCCGGCGACGAGGACCGCCGCAACGCCCTGCTGGAAGGCTTTTACGCACCGCTGGTCCGGCTCCGCGACCAGACTCCGGGCTTCGGCGTCTCGCTGATTAAGGCGGGCCTGCGCCTGGGCGGACTGCCCGTCGGCTCCGTGCGCCCGCCGCTGGTTGACCCCACCGAGGAGCAGCTGGTGCAACTGAAGGCCATCCTCGCCAAGGGCTACGAGCTGGCTGGCCGCTGATGAGTGCCCCCGCAACTGTTGCCGTCCGCACGGAACCGCGCATCACGGGCCTGAGCACCCGGCTCATCACCGTTCCGCTGCGTCGCAGCTGGGGTGTTGAGGCGCCGGAAAACCACGTGATCGCCACAGAGATTCACACGGACGACGGCGGCGCGGGGCACGGTTTCTCCTGGACGCCCACCATTGGTCCGCAAGCGGTCAAGGCCCTGCTGGACTACGACATCGCCCCGTTCATCACCGGGCTGCCCGCCAACCCGGAGGTTGTGTGGGACGCGGTATGGAAACGGCTGCATGAAGCCGGCGGCGGGGGATTGACCACCATCGCCATGGCCGGGGTGGACCTTGCCCTCTGGGATCTGCGGGCCTCCCGAGCCAACACCTCCGTCACCGGACTCCTGGGGCAGCGCCAGGAGTCCGCGGAGGTGTACGGCTCGGGAGTAAACCTGCACTACAGCCTCGAGGAGCTCGTAGCCCAGACTGAGCGGTGGGTTGCCGCCGGGCACCAGGCAGTAAAGATTAAGGTGGGCAAGCCGGACATCCGCGAGGACGCCGAACGCGTGGCCGCAGTCCGCTCCGTCCTTGGGCCGGACCGGAAGCTGATGATCGACGCCAACCAGCGCTGGGACCTGCCCACTACGCTCAAAGCCCTGGACGTCCTGTCCGGGTTTGGCCTTGAGTGGCTTGAGGAGCCCATCCGCGCGGACGACCTCTGGGCCTACCGCAGGCTCCGGAAGCACTCGCCCGTGCCGATCGCCCTCGGTGAAAACCTGCACACCATCTACCGCTTCCGCGATTTCATCGAAGCGGAAGCAGTGGACATCATCCAGCCCAACATCATCCGGGTGGGTGGGATTACACCGTTCCGTCGCATTGTTGAGCTTGCACGGACCAACAGCATCAAGGTGATGCCGCACCTGTTGCCGGAGCTGTCCGGCCAGCTGGCGCTCACGCTCGCGGAGCCCACGCTGGTGGAGGACGTGGAGGAGGCCTCCTTTGAGCAGCTGGGGATCCTGGCCGCCCCTTCGCCGGTCCGGTTCAGCAACAGCCGGCTGACGCTCACCGACCAGCCCGGACTCGGCCTTCGCTTCCACCACGCAGGCTAAGCAGATCAACGCAGACTCGATGCATCCAGACACGAAGAACAGGTACCTCAAGTGACAACTGCAACTCTTTCCCTGTCCGAGCTCACGGCCGCCGCCACGGAGGCAGCCAAAATCTCCGCAGCAGCCTCTGATGCGGAACGTGCCGCCTGGCTCACGGCCGTGGCCGACGCGCTCGACGCCAACGCCGCGGAACTGGTGGAGATCGCGGATTCCGAGACGAGCCTTGGCGCAACCCGTCTTACGGGCGAAGTGGCCCGGACCACCGGGCAACTGCGCCTGTTCGCCCGCGTGATCACCGAGGGTTCCTACCTCGAAGCCGTGATCGACCATGCCGACCCCAACTCCACGCCACCCAAGCCGGACCTCCGCCGCATCCTGCGGCCCATCGGCCCGGTTGCAGTGTTCTCCGCGTCCAATTTCCCGTTCGCGTTCTCGGTAGCCGGCGGAGATACCGCGTCCGCCCTTGCTGTGGGCTGCTCCGTCATCGTCAAGGCCCACTCGGGCCACCTGCGCCTCTCGGAGCGGACAGCCGAAATTATGGCCGAGGCACTGTCTGCCGCAGGAGCGCCGGAAGGCCTCTTCGCCCTGGTGGCCGGCCGCGAGGTGGGAACGGCGCTGGTACAGGATCCCGCCATCAAAGCAGTCGGCTTCACCGGCTCCATCCCCGGTGGCCGCGCCCTCTTCGACCTGGCCACGTCCCGCCCCGAGCCCATCCCGTTCTACGGCGAACTCGGCAGCCTGAACCCCGTCGTCGTTACCGAGCGGGCCCTGGCAGAGCGCGCCGCGCAGCTTGCCGAGGGGCTGGCCGGATCCTTCACCCTTGGTGCCGGCCAGTTCTGCACCAAGCCCGGGCTGGTCTTCATTCCGGCTGGAACGGACTTCGCCGCGAAAGTGGCGGAGGCCAGCAAGGACAAGCCTGCGCTCGGCATGCTGACCACCCGGATCGCCGAGGCGTACCCGGACGGGCTGCGCAGCTTCGCTTCCGTGGAAGGCGTTGACGTGGTGAGCGGCAGCGTGGACCAGGATGCGGTGTCCAATGGAGCCGCCCCGGTGGTCTTCTCCACCTCCGCGGCGAAGGCTCTTGAGCGCCCGGAGGAACTGCTGGAGGAGTGCTTCGGCCCCACCACCATGCTGATCGAATACACGGACCAGGAGGAGCTGTCCGCAGTCCTGGCCAGGGTACCGGGCAGCCTGACCGCCACGGTGCACGCGGAGCCGGGCGAGGACGTGTCCGGGCTCGTGGAGCAGCTGTCCAACCTGGCCGGCCGCGTCCTCTTCGACGGCTGGCCCACCGGCGTGGCCGTCAACTGGGCACAGCAGCACGGCGGTCCCTACCCGGCCACCACCTCGCTCTTCACCTCGGTGGGTGCGACGGCGGTCCGCCGGTTCCAGCGCCCTGTTGCCTACCAGGATGCGCCCGAAACGGTCCTGCACCCGGCCCTGCGCGAAAGCAACCCGCTCGCCATCCCGCGCCGGGTGGACGGGGAACTCATCCTCCCCTAGGAAACGCTCTCTCAGTTGATGTGGGTTAAACCGAAACGCTCTCTCAGTTGCTTGCCTGTACTCCGGCTTCGACTGAGAGAGCGTTTCGCGTTTTGGCGCATTAAGTGAGAGAGCGTTTGATTAGAGCTGGAGCGTGGTTGGCCGCTGGAGGCCGTTGACCGTCGTCGAGGGCCACCGGGGGTCCACGGTAAGGACCTGCAGTCCGGATTCGGTGAGCTGGACGGTGTCCTCGATCTTGACGCCGGGCCCGGACGGGTTCCAGGTGAAGGCCTGGTTCAGGACCACTGTGTCTGTCGCCGCTGCGGTGACCCGGGGGTCGCGTCCCGCGTAGCCGGCTGGCCCGCCCTGATGGTGCAGTTCCCACTGCTCGGTGCCAAAACCGTGCCGCGCGTAGGCGGCCTGGATCTCGGCAAAGATCCGGTCCAGCCTGGCGCCGGGGACGGTGGCGTCGAAGATATCGGCTTCCACTGCTGCGATGCGGGCCTCGGCGTCGCGCTCTTCCGGGGTGCCGGCGTCGAACCTTAACCAGCGGGTGATGTTGGCCACCAGGCCGTCCCGGCGGGCGCACACCACCGCCATGGCCCGGCGCCCCAGGGGCGCGTGGGTGGCCAGCGGGTGCCGGAAGTCGCTTCGGCTGCTGCCGTTGCACAGGAGGACCAGCGGCTCCGCACCGGCGGCTACAACCCGGGCGGCCAGCGTGGATGCCAGCTCAAACTCGGTGGTTTCCGGCCGTGCCGTTGAGAGCACGTCGGTCATGATGGCAGCCACGTCGGCGCTGAGGCGGGCATACCGCGCGCTTTCAGCCGGGAGCAGCTGCTGGCGGGCCGCGCGCAGCTCAGCTGCTACGGCTCCTTCGGCAAGGGGTGCGGCCTTCCCGGTGGTGCCGACGGCGGCTGCCACCTCGTGCAGGTTGCCGTACCAGGGCACCGAGTGGAGGGTGACGCCGGAGGGCAGTTCCTCGGCAGCGATGCGGCCGGCTTCATTGTTGAAGGTGACCAGGTGGTCGCCGTCGCGGTCCACGAGGACGGCTGCGATGGGATCGCCGGCCAGGCTGATGTGCACCCGGCTGCCGTCCAAGTACCACGTCAGCGCCGTGTGGGTGGTGAGCAGCAGGGAATCCTGGCCCTTGGCGTCGAGGATGTCCAGGACCCGGCTCCGCTTGACCGCGCGGTCCTCCGCGGAGGCTGGTGCCACCCGGACGCCAGGAGCCGCAACGGGTCCTGGTGGCGTCGGGTCCAGCATCGCGGTGCCGCTCCCTCTGCCCGGAAGCGGTGCGGTGTCTGCTGTTGTCTGGCTCATGAACGATTCCCCTGCCGGTTGATCAATGCTTCGATGTCTGCTGTGCCCAGGATGCCGTCGGCCACAAACACGGTGATGCTGCGTTGGACGGAAGTGCCCGGTTCTGCGAGAACCGGGGTGTCCCAGGCGAGTGACTGGCCCACTCCCGGGTAGCCGTCCACCCGGACGAACCAGGGGTCGGTGGAACCTTCTGCCGCGACGAAAACGAGGGTGGCGCTGCCGTGCGGCGTGCCGCCCTGGGCAGTCCCGCCGTCGGACGTTCCGGCCTCGAACGTCCCCGCCTCGAACTTCCCCGCCCAGGCGAGCCAGGGCGTTACCGAACCGTGCACCTCGGATTCGCCGGCGCCGGCGGGTGTCCAGACGGCGGCGCTGTCGCAGGCCGGCAGCCTCCAGAAGAACCCGCCGTAGCCTCCTTCGTGGCGGCCGTTGGAACCGGGGCTTCCGAGGCTGACCGGCTGGTTCCCGGCCGGGGAGAGGGCGAAGTCCAGGGACAGCTGCCAGGCGGCGGAACTGATGCCGGACCAGGTCCAGGTTCGGTCCTCCACCAGGACGGGGGTGCCGTCGGGCCCGTTCCAGCTCAGGGTCTCCTGCAGCCGGCCGTCGTGGCCGCGGGACGTGGCGGCCGTTTCCTCAATAAGAGTTGCTGTGCTGGTGATGCAGCCGTGGTCCGGACGCCAAACGTATTGTCCGGCTTCGCGTGTGTAGGTACGCCCGCCCCAGAAATTGATGCCGTCCACGTCCTGCAGGGCCACGCCGACGCCGAGGTGCCAGACGTGGTCCAGCGGCTGGTGGTCCGTCACCACGGTGCCTTGAAGGGTACGTACCGGGTGCAGGTAGGGCCGTGGCGACGAGACAGCGCGGATACGGCTGCCGTCCTGGTACTGGGCGATGGCCTGGCCGTCCAGCGTCAAAGTGCGGACAGGCGGGAGGGCCCGCGCCCACGGCACTCCCAGCTCGGCAAAGGTGGCCTGCGCCTTGATGGCGCGCTCGATCAAGGTGCCGATTCCGTGAACAACTGGATGGGCGTCGTCGCCCTCGCCTTCCCACGTGATGCCGGCCGCGGGGATGGCTTGGGGTGCCGGGGCTGTTCGGATGGCCTCCAGCACGGAAGTGAAAGCACCGGTGTCCGGCAGGGAACACAGCAGCCGGGCACCCGTCGAGCGGGCATCCAACAGGTTCTCGAGCAGGTCGGTGCGGCCGAATTTCTCGCGGCGCTCGCCGTCGGCGGTGCTGATGACCACCTCGTCCCGGGTATAGAAAAACGTGATCTCGCCGCGGGTTCCATGCACCGTGACGGACGGATCCTGCTGCTCGGGCGCGCACAGCGTCAGCCCGCAGAGCAGTGTGGTCCCGCCGGTGGTGCGGACGCGGATGATGGACGTGTCATCGCTCTGGGTGTCGTGTGCCCGGTAAAGGTCTGTCTCCACTGTTTCCACGTCCGCGAGCGTGTGTGCTCCTGCCATATGCAGTGCGGTGGCCACGGCGTGGGCGAGGGCGTTGGTTGCCACACCGTCCACCACGTCGATGCCGTCCAGGCTGCGCTTCCCGGCCCAGCGCGAACGCTTGAAGTAGGCCTTGTTCCGCACCCACTGCCCTTTCGCGCTCAGGCCGAGGATGTCACCGATCCCGCCCGCTTCCACCAAACGGCGAATGGCGGGCAATGCGTGGGATCCCAAGCTCTGGAAGCCCACCTGGACCAGCAGCCGGGCCGTTTCAGCGGCTGCCAGCACCTCCTGGAACTGGGCGAGGGACGCCACGGGCGGCTTCTCCACATAGACATCCTTGCCCGCTGCCAACGCCGCGAGGGCCAAGGGGGCATGCGTCTGGATGGGGGTGGCAAGGATAACGACGTCGACCCCCGGATCCGCTGCCAGCAGCTGTCCCAGGTCATCGAAGACGGCTACCGACTCTGCCAGCCGTCCTTCTGCGGGAGGATTGGGGTCTGCGACGGCGACCAGTTCCAGGGCCCCGGCTTCCTCGAGCCGGGCGAGGTTGGCAAGGTGGCGTTCGCCGAATCCGTGGACGCCCACCAAGGCTATGCGCGGAACCGCTGCCGGGTCAGTTGCCGGTGCCGTGTGGGTGCTGTTCTCCGCGGTGGCGGATTGTTGAGTCATCAGGAAGTTCCTCCCGGGCTGAAGGTGGTTTGGAAGTCGGGTGTGCCCGCAGCAGCCGGGCCGGATGTGTCCGGCTGCGTGGCATGCAGCGTGGAAGACAGGAAGTCGAGGGCTTCCTCCTGCATCCGGGCCGTAAAAACATGGCCGCCCGGCCAGAAGGTTCCGGTGTAGCTCCCCGGGCGGTGCAGAGACTCCAGGATGCGGTGGGCCTCACGCATGCCGTCTTCGGGGAAAAGTTCATCTGCCAGGGCGTATTGCACCAGCAGGTGTCCTGCGCCGGATCTTGCCGTGAGCTCAGGCCAGTCACCCAGCCGCCACAGGCCGGGGGTCTGCAGCAGCCAGGAATGCGCGTCCAGGTGGGCGGGAAGAAGCGACCGGAAAGTGGTCATCATGCACGTCACCACGTAGCTGCGGATCCGCGGACTCAGGGCGGCAAGGGCCAGGGCGCGGCCACCACCACCCGAGAAGCCGATGCAGCCCAGCCGGGCCTGGTCCACGTCCGGCAGTCCGGCGAGAATCTCCAGGGCCGCCAGGTCGTCATGGGCCACCATGCCGGCGAGGCTGGTGCCCAGCAGGCCGGCGGTCTTGGCCACGGTTTCCTCGTGGAATGCGGCGGCGGCGTTGTATTCATCAGCTTCGGAAGGCACGACGCCGTCCTGCCGCCACTGCGCCAGCCGCGCCTCCAGGGCCGAGGCCGTCCGCCACGGCGGAACGGAGAGGTCAAAGCGGCGGCTGCCCCAGGCGAACGTGTCGTGGGCGAGGACGGCGAAGCCCCTGCGGGCCACCTCGGTGGCAAGCGCGCGGCCGTCGTAGTGGCCTGCCCGTGCGTTTTCCGCCGAGGCATGTGATTCCGGGAGTTCCACCAGCCGGTCCGCCCCGCCGAACTTGTTGCCCCCATGGCAGTGCAGGGCAAGGACACCGGGCAGGGGTCCGGAAACCCCGGCCGGCCGGACCAGCCAGCCAGTGGTGCGGGGGCCGAAACCCAACTGCCAGCTGAGCTGGGAGGTGGTGACGCCGTCGTACGTTTTCGCCCAATGGACGGTTACCTCAGGCTGCTGGGACGCGCCAGGTACCCCAAGCGCGTCCGCAAGTTCCTGCGACGCCGGGGCGGCGGCCTGGTACCGGGGGTTTTGCTGAACATAGGCAGGCCAGTGGCCGTAGCCGGCTATCGCGCTGGGCCGTGGTGGCCTGGCTTTGAAGGTCAGTTCGGCATCGGGGCTCACTGGCCTGCCTCCTGTTCTGATGTTGCAGTGCGGAATTGTCCGGGCGTGGGGTTAGCCCAGGTTCGAGTTGACCTCTTGGATAAAGGCCTTGGCAGCATCCCGCGGTGAGGTCTTTCCGAACAGTACATCCGTGTTGAGCCGGTTAATGACCTCCATGGTGGCCGACGATCCGGCGGGGAAGGGCAACGGCGGCTCGATCTTCAGCTCGGCAATCCGGTCCAGGTATTCCGCTTCCTTCTGCTGGGATTCCTTGAGGAGAGGCGTGATGGCGGCCTTGAGTTCGGTGTTGGCAGGCATGCCGCGGTCGCTCTTGATCTTGGTGGCCGCGTCCACGTTGTTCACCAGGTAGTTGATGAACATGGCTGCTTCCTTGGGGTGAGCCGACTTCGAAGAGACGGCGTATTCCATGGAGGACCGCAGCCACGTGCCCGGCTGCTTGCTCTCATTCGGGAGCTTCATCATCACCAGTGGTGAACCCGAGTATGAGTTCATCTGGTTGCTCCAAGAGATCTTCATGCCCTGCTTGCCCTGGCCCATCAGCGTCAACTCGGGCTGGGCAGAGTTGTCCTCGACAGTCTGGGAGGCCGACGGTGCGGCGCCGGTTTCCATCAGCTTCTTGTTCATCTCGAACCACTCGGTGGCGGTGTCCTCGCTGATGCCCAGCTTCTTGCCGTCATCGGTGTAGAGGTCCTCGCCGTGCTGGCGTGCCCATACCGCAAGGAACGAGTCGTTGGTCATGGGGGTGGTTCCAAAGGTTCCGGCCGGAGACTTCTTGGTAATCTCGGCGGCGATTTCGGCGTAGTCGTCCCAGGTCCAGGTCTCGTCGTCGGGCAGCTCGACTCCGGCGGCCTCGAATACTTTCGGGTCGACCACCATGGACATGGAGTTGACGCCGGCGGTGATGGTGTACTGCTTGCCGTCGATCTTGCCCAGGTCCACTGTGCCCTCTGCGAACTCTGACGTATCGATCTGGTCCTTGACCTTGTCCAGGTCCAGCAGCACGCCCCGGCTCGCGTATTCACTGGGATAGGCACCGCTCATGGCGAAGACGTCCGGAGTGGTGCCCCCGGCGATCTGTGTGGCCATCTTGTCCCAGTAGGAACTGAATTCCGTGTTCTCGCCCTGCACCTTGATGGTGGGGTTCGCCGCTTCGAAGTCCTTAATGACTTCCAGGGTGGTCTTGGCGCGGGAATCGTTGCCCCACCAGGCGAAGCGGATGGTGACGGGGTCTTCAACAGTCCCCACCTTGCTGGCTTCCGGACTGCTGCCGCAGCCTGTTAGAACGAGTGCCAGCGCTGCCGATGCGCCGGCGACTGCCTTGGACGACTTTTTGAGACTAAACCGCATTGTCCTGCCCCTCAGTTGGTGTTTTCCGGTGAAGTGACGCCGGTAACAGAAAGCGTTTTCTCAAAAACTAACAAAGGGCTATACAAGAGTCAAGAAACCGTTTACTTTGGTACCGAGCCGCTTTTGAATCCGAACCACCGCCAGGTGATGCAACGGATGACCGCCACTCCTGGTCCGCTTCTTTAGGAACTGCGCCCGGGGCGGTGGGCGTCCGTACTCGCTCCGGCGATACCAAATACGTGGAGGCCACGATGACCAAAGGAGACCACATGGCCGCTAAACACATACCCAGGGCATCGCGCCCGGCTGGAATGCCGGCTGCAGCGGGCCTGCTGCACGGAACGGGGTTGCCGCAGTGAGCGCCATCAGCGAACTCAGCTCGATTTCCCGGAAGAAGGGTAAAGCGACCCCGGAAGAGAAGAAGGCGAACAGCCGCGACAATAAGGCCGCGTATATCTTCCTGCTGCCGTGGCTGGTAGGCCTCGTCGCCATCACCATCGGCCCGATGCTGATGTCCCTTTACCTGTCCTTCACGGACTACAACCTCCTCCAGCCTCCGGAATGGGTCGGTTTGGAGAACTTCACCCGGATGCTCACGGACGCCCGGCTGCACAACTCCCTGGGCGTGACCTTCACCTACGTTTTCATCGGCGTCCCGCTCCAGTTGGCCGTGGCGCTGCTGATCGCCCTTGTCCTGGACAAGGGCCTGCGCGGGCTGCCGTTCTACCGCTCGGTGTTCTACCTGCCGTCCCTGCTGGGCGGGTCGGTGGCTGTTGCCATCCTCTGGAAGCAGATTTTCGGCACTACCGGCTTGGTCAACCAGGTCCTTGCGATGTTCGGTATCCAGGGACCGGGCTGGATCTCGGATCCCAGCACGGCCCTTGGTTCCATCATCCTGCTGCACGTGTGGACCTTCGGCGCTCCCATGATCATCTTCCTGGCAGGCCTGCGGCAGATCCCTGCCATGTACTACGAGGCGGCAAAGGTTGACGGGGCTACCACCCTCCAGCAGTTCTGGCGGATTACCATGCCGATGCTGAGCCCCATCATCTTCTTCAACCTTGTGCTCCAGATCATCGGTTCGTTCCAGTCGTTCACCCAGGCGTTCATCGTCTCCGGCGGTAACGGCGGGCCCTCGGACTCCACCATGTTCTTCACCCTGTACCTCTACCAAAAGGGATTCGGCCAGTTCGACATGGGCTACGCGTCCGCCATGGCCTGGCTCCTCCTGGTGATCATCGGCATCTTCACCGCCATCAACTTCATCGCTTCTAAGTATTGGGTTTTCTATGACGACTAAGCTTGAGACGCTGCCCACCCCGGAGACTGCCGGCGCGGGCAAGCCTACGAACCGCCGCAAGCCCAAAGTCAGGGAGTCCCGGGGCACCCTGGCCTTCAGCAAGGCGCAGCGCAGCAAAGCGCTGATGAAACATGCCATCCTCATCCTTGCCGGCGGGCTCATGATTTACCCGCTGCTGTGGATGGTGGTGTCCTCGCTGCGGCCCAATGAGCTGATCTTCCGGGAGCCCGGCCTGTGGCTGAACAGCCTGGAGATGAGCAACTACACGTCCGGTTGGTCCGCGCTGACCCACCCCTTCGGGCACTACATGATCAACTCCGCGATTGTGGTGATCGGATCCATCCTGGGCAACCTGATCTCGTGCTCGATGGCTGCGTACGCCTTCGCCAGGCTGCAGTTCACCGCCAAGAAACTGCTGTTCGGCATCATGCTGCTGACCATCATGCTTCCGTTCCACGTGGTGATCGTCCCGCAGTACATCCTGTTCTCGCAGATCGGCTGGGTGAACACGTTCTGGCCGCTGATCGTTCCCAAGTTGCTGGCAACGGAAGCGTTCTTCGTCTTCCTGATGGTGCAGTTCATCCGCGGCATTCCCCGCGAACTGGACGAGGCCGCCAGGATCGACGGCGCCGGCCACCCGCGCATCTTCCTGCGGGTCATCCTGCCGCTGATGGTGCCGGCACTGGCCACCACCACCATCTTTACCTTCATCTGGACCTGGAACGACTTCTTCGGCGCCCTGATCTACCTGACGGACCCGGACATGTTCACGGTTCCGGTGGCACTGAGGGCCTTCGTGGATGCACAGTCGGCCACGAGCTGGGGATCGCTGTTCGCGATGTCCATCGTGTCCCTGTTGCCGGTCTTCCTGGTGTTCCTGTTTGGCCAGCGATTCCTCATCAAGGGCATCGCGACAACCGGCATCAAGTAGTCCCTGCCGATCAGCAGCGCGGCAGTTGCTGATGGCGCTCCGGCACTTCGCGAAACGGCCCGTCCGATGGCGGGCCGTTTCTGCAGTTACAAAAGAGTCATCAAAAACATCTTGTAATACAAGTTGAGCACTTGTAGCATTAGGTGCAGAAAGCGGTTTCCCGTTTTCCCCTCCTGCTCCTGGTTTCATCCCCCCACCCAATCCCCAGCACCTGATCAACCAGCATCATGATCAAAGAAGATCGGAGTATCCAGTGCCGCTATTTACCCGCCCTGCGTCTGCTGCCAAGCAATCGGCAGAGACACCCACCACGGGCTCACGCCGCCCGCTACGCAAGACAGGCCTGGTAGCAGCCGCTGCCGCCGTCGTCATGGCCCTTAGTGCCTGTGGCGGAGGAGCTGCTTCGGAAAGCGCCGATGGTCCCGTCGAACTGCGTTTCTCCTGGTGGGGTGGCGACAAGCGGGCCCAGCTGACGCAGGAAGCCATCAAGCAGTTCGAGGCTGAAAACCCCAACATCAAGATCAAGCCCGAATTTGGTGACTGGAGCGGCTACTGGGACAAGCTGGCCACTCAGGTCGCGGCCAACGATGCCCCGGATATCATCCAGATGGACGAAAAGTACATTACTGAATACTCCAGCCGCGGGGCCCTTCTGGACCTGTCGAAGTACGAGATCGACACCTCCAAACTCGACGAAGCCGCGCTCAATGCCGGCAAGAGTGATGACGGACTGACCGGCATCGCTGCCGGAATTAACGCCGCAACCATCCTGGCCAACCCCAAAGTCTTCGAAGCCGCTGGAGTGCCGCTGCCCGACGACTCCACCTGGACCTGGCAGGACTTCGAACGGATTGCCACCGAAATCACGGCCAAGTCTCCCCAGGGCACCTACGGCGCCGCAGCTTACGGAACCGATGAGGCTTCACTGGGCGTCTGGCTCCGCCAGAACGGCAAGTCCCTGTACACGTCCGACGGCAAGTTGGGCTTTGAGCCGAGCGACATCGCCGAATGGTGGGAGTTCCTGAAGCAGCTCAGCGAGAAGAAGGCAGTTCCGTCCGCTTCCGAGGTGGTAGAAGCTGAGGCCGCGCCGCTGGACCAGAGCGGACTCGCCACCGGCAAGAACGGCATGGCGTTCTGGTGGTCCAACCAGGCTCCTGCCCTCGAAAAGGCATCCGGTGGTGACCTGAAGATCCTGCGGTTCCCCACTAAGACCGGAAAGGCCGATGACGCCGGACTCTGGTACAAGGCTTCGCAGTTCTGGTCTGCTTCCTCACGCACCAAGCACCCTGAGGAAACGGCCAAGTTCATCGACTTCTTGGCCAACAACGTCAAGGCCGGTGAAGCGCTCCTGGCCGACCGCGGTGTCTACCCGAACTCGGATGTCCGGGCAGCCATTGAATCCAAGCTGACTCCTGCTGACGTCAAGGTGGTCAAGTTCATCGACCAGATCAAGGACGAGCTGGGCGAGGCTCCTGCTCCGCCGCCGAAGGGCGCCGGCTCCATCCAGGAAATCATCAAGCGCTACACCTCTGAGGTTCTGTTCGAGCGGCTATCCACGGAAGAGGCTGGCAAGAAGGCGCATGACGAGATGAAGTCCGCCATCAGCAGTTAGCATTCACGCCTAGTTTTCACACCGCCAACAAACACGGCTCTGGACACCTTGGGAGGACGCCTCCTCCGCCCATAACGTCCGACGGCGGGTGGCAGCTCCGTCCCGGCAGGAACCATTGGTTCCTCCCGGGACGGAGCTGTTTAAGGAGTTGTTCGGGCCGTCAGTGGTAAGCCGCTACAAGCCGTGGGACCCAAGGCGTCTGCTTATTCGGCCCGGTCGCCCGACGGGATAAGGACCCGCCGCCGCTGGGGCGGAAGGTTGCTTGGCGCAACACGGCCGAGTACCTGGACCGAGTGCTTCGCGGCCATCGGTAATGCGGTTCCTGGCAGGGGTGGGGCAGTGGACCGGTAGGTATGGCCCGTGGGTGTGCGGAGTTCTACTGAGTGTCGGGGTCCCGGGATGGGTGTGGCTGTCCATCCGGGTGCTTCTTTGGTGTGGTTGCAGGCTTCGCAGAGGCCTTGTCCGTTTCCG
>NZ_JBNHFS010000011.1:0-28819 GCF_059090465.1 Arthrobacter sp. MDT2-3
GCAGTGGAGCACGGTCCTCACTGTCATGCCCGACTCTGAGAGAGCCCGCACCGAGGGCGCCGCTGTCGCCGCGTTCGCCCACACTGAGGAGGACGGATTGTCTCCGAGAGACCGGCGCCGGCAGGCGTGGGTGGCGAAGATCCCCGTGCTGCAGATGGGAAACCGCTCCATCGAACGGACCCTGCGGCGTAGTTATGACGATCTGGGTGCCCTTCGTATCGAGGACCCGAATTACCCGGAGCGGGTGGTTGTGGCCGCCGGGGCGCCATGGTTTATGACCCTGTTCGGGCGGGACTCGCTATGGGCTTCTGAAATGGCGCTGCCCGTGGACCCGTCCCTTGCGCTGGGGACGCTCCAGACGCTGGCAGACCGGCAAGGAACCGTCGTTGACCCCATAAGCGAGGAGGAGCCGGGAAAGATCCTGCATGAAGTCAGGCTCGATGTATCCAGCGGTTTATCCCTGGGAGGCAAGTCCATCTACTACGGCAGCGTAGACGCCACTCCCCTGTTCGTAATGACCCTGGGATCAGTCAGCCGCTGGGGATTCGCCAAAGACATCATCGATGCTCTCTTGCCCCATGCGGACAGGGCTTTGGGCTGGATACGGGATTATGGAGATAGAGACGGTGACGGGTTCGTTGAATATCAACGCCTCAACCCAGGGGGATTGATCAACCAGGGCTGGAAGGACTCGTGGGACGGCATCAACTTCGCCGACGGCACTTTGGCCGAACCGCCGATCGCACTCTGTGAGGTGCAGGCTTATGTCTACGCCGCTTACTCGGCCCGTGCCTGGATGGCCTACGACGACGGCGACGACACTCTCGGTGACGAGCTCGCCGAGCGGGCGAAGCAGCTGAAAAAACAGTTCAACGAGCAGTTCTGGATTCCGGAACGCGGATACTACGCCGTCGCCCTCGACGGGCAGAAGCGGCAGGTTGACTCTTGCGCCTCCAACATGGGCCACTGTTTGTGGCTTGGCATCGTGGATGAGGACAAGGCCCCACGGGTTGTCGAACATCTGATGTCCCCGGAAATGTTCAGCGGTTGGGGAGTAAGGACCCTGGCCAGTAACATGGGGGCCTATAACCCCGTGAGCTACCACAACGGATCCGTCTGGCCCCACGACAACGCGCTCATTATGGCCGGCCTTCTGCGCTACGGCTTCACGGCGGAAGCACAACGGATCTCCACAGCGCTGCTGGAGGCGGCCGAATACTCGGACGGCCGCCTGCCCGAGCTGTTCTGCGGTTTCAGCCGGGAAGAGTTCACCGCACCGGTGCCCTACCCGGCAGCCTGTTCCCCGCAGGCGTGGGCGGCGACTACTCCAATCCTGCTGGTGACTAGCCTGATGCGGTATGACACTCACGTTTCCCGCGGAGGGTTCTGGCTGGATCCCGTTCTTCCAGAGTCATACGGCGACCTGCACATCACGAACGCTCCCCTGGGCGACGGCCGAATAACCATCGACATTGCCAATTCAGTCCCGTCCGTCAGGGGACTGCCCGACGGAGTCGTGTACCACCGCGGGCACCGGCCGTGGATGACAGAACTCGTTAATCAAGCAAGCCTGGGCCGAAAGGCAAAGGCGCCGAGGAGCGCGCCGGATTGAGCGGGATCTTGGCAAGTCGTTCGTCAGGGTCTACCGCCGAAAGGGCTGACAAGCAGCATGCGGTTTGGACAAGAGTGCCGGGGATCGGCGTGCACGCCGCCTCGCCATTGTTGTAGTCGTCGCTGCGCCTCTGCGGCTGCTCTTTAGTAAATCTGCTAACTATGCCGTCGAAACTTCATCGGTGTACTGATGCCTTCGAGCTGCTTTTCACGCAATCCTTGGAAATGTCGACGCTCCATCGTCAGTTAGGACACAAGGCTGTGGCGACAACAATAGAAGGACGCCCCTTTGCACAGACCATTCCGTGGCTTGCCATAGAAGAGGGTCAGAGCGTAGTACTCTGCCGTGCCGGAGAGCTCACTTCAGTGGCGTCGTCGATGCTCGTACCGAAGACGGAAACGTCATCTGGCTGATTGGCCGCTCCAGCGAGAGACGCCTGTTTTTCCGTGCAGAGGAACACGTTCCCTATGCATAAAGCCGCTTCGTGAGGGTCGGGCCGGTTCCGATGCCTCCCAACGACCTTCACCGGCATCCTGCTGAATTAGGAACGACACGAGCGTTCAGCGAGACCTGATGGGATCCTCACATCAGGTCGAAGTACACCCCAACCTGACGCCAGACGGACGCGAAATGAGCGTCAGAATAGGGTCCGAAAGCCAGTTCCTGCACATCCCCAGCGCACAGTCTTAGATTCAAACCTGACAGCCGACCCTGTTGAAGAGCCGAGTCGGCGGGTGCTTGGCAATTGTGCAACAGCCTGTTGCACAATTCTCCTGAGACTGTCTGGACAGTCGGTTCCGCTGCCCACAGCCGGGGACAGTCCTAATGGGTTATCCACCGCTACGGCTGCTGAGGGAGCTACCCCAATGGCTCCCGATTCCAGCCGTGGATAACCCGGATTGACCCCAACTGTGGACTGCTCGGTTCTCTGCATGCCGGTACGACGTGTGTGCCCGATTTTCCTCATTTACATTCAGTTCGAGTATCGAAGGCCTCGTCTTAAGGTTCTGATGCTCGCGTGATCTGCTTGTTCATTAGGCTGCTAGCCTTATTTGATGGCAAAAAAGACAGTTGTTCTGCTGGAAGATGATATTGACGGTTCGGAAGCTAGCGAAACGATATCTTTCGCTCTAGATGGCAGTGAATACGAGATTGACCTCAATGAGGCACACGCTGGCGAACTCCGTGAAGCATTGGCGCGCTTTGCCAACGCTGGCCGCAAGGTAGCTGGCGGACGAGGCCGTCCGGCAGCCCGGACTAAGTCCTCCTCGCACGGTGGCCCGGACGCCAAGGCGGTACGCTTGTGGGCTGCTGAGAACGGTATACCAGTGAATACGCGTGGTCGTATCCAGGCGGAAGTTGTGGAGAAGTACGAAGCGGCTCACTAGAGTCAGCAAAAACAAAATCAGGGCTGGAATTCATTAATGATTCCGGCCCTGATTTTTTATTTGTAGACCTTGACGTTGCGGCTGACCATATCACTAACCGTACAACGCGTCTGACGCGCTCTATGATTCGGGCGGAAGAGCTGCAAGGAATTGCACTGCGTAAGCGCTACCGCGTTCAGCGGCCTCCTTTAGAAGCGTGCGGGCTTTATCAAATTGCCCACGGCCTGCCTCTATCGCTCCCAGTTGGAGTATGGCTTCTATATCACCCGAGGAGGCGGCCTTTTCTAGGGTCGCTTCTTCGGCTCTGGCCCTTTCAAGCAGGCTGTCAGCTTCCTCCTGTTCCCCATCCTGCCGCAGGATTAACGCCAATCGGTGCATCGCATACACCGATCCTGAATCTGCCGCCGTGCGGTACAACGGCCAAGCGGATCGGTCGCCATTAAGGCGATCGGCTAGGCTAAGTAGGGTATTGAGATCGTGTATATGGCCTGTCGCTGCTGCTTGACGGTATTGGACTTTCGCTCGTTCTTTTTCACCGTAATGGTCATAGACGAGGCCGAGATAAAACATGCCGAAGCCGAAGCCGTGCTCCGCTGCACGCATAAGTAACGGTTTCGCCTGTTCATATTGTCCAGTATCGAGAAGTCGCTTCCCCATGACTGCTAGCGCAACCTCATCGTCTTTGCTTGCCGCACGTGCAAAAAGACGGTCGGCTTCATTCTGGCGACCCCTCTCGGCCAACTTCATCGCAAGGGCTGACATGGCCGCTGGATTCCCATTAGCGACAGCTTGGTGCAGCAAGGCCTCAGCTTCGTCCTGGTGACCCCGCGCGTCCAGGAGCTTGGCCAGTTGATACATCCCTGCGCCGTTACGTCTTGCTGCAGCCTCGCGGTATAACTGCTCTGCTTCTTCTAATCTACCTTCCCCTTCCAGTTGAATCCCGTAGTTGGTCATCCCCAGACCGCTTCCCGCCGCTGCGGCCCGTTTGTACCACTCGATAGCCTCAGCCGTTTCACCTCGACCAAAGATCAAAAGGCCCAGGTTGGACATTGCGTCACCAACCCCCGCCTCGGCGGCCTGCATGAAGAGCTGCTCTGCCTCCGCTAGTTTCCCTCTACGCATAAGCAGAAGTCCTAGACCTGTCATTCCATGAGCGTCACCTAGGTCAGCAGCCCTCGTGTACTGTTCTTCTGCCTCGGCGAGACGATCTTGCCGCTCCAGAGCGGTACCAAAATTAGCCATTGCCTCGGCATCTCCCAGTTGCGCGGCTCTTTGGAAGAAGCGCAGCGCATATGTGGTCTCGCCGGCGAAAGAAGCTGTAAGTCCGGCATTGTTCAATCGTCCGGCTGTCGCATCCGCTTCAGAAGCAGCCCGCCAAAGTGATGAGGGAACAGTAGAACCGGAACTGGCGACATAGTCCACAAGATAATCGAACGGTCGAAACCCGCCATCAGGTGTGGGATTGAGCAAGCTAAATGCCCCGCCACCAACCGTCTTGTTTGTGGCCCAATTCAAGCCGGCTTCTGTATCAGTTGGGCTGAGCGGAAGCTCGTCGTTATCGATGTAGGTAGGAATAAGCGACAATAAGGTGTGCTTCGGAATTGCCTCTCCGATGCCGGAACGTTGCCAGTCGATGGCGATGAGGACGAAGGCTGCGCCTATCGGGTTGGTTGAGCGACCGGTTTCCAACCGTTCGATAGCCAAAAAGCCGCCGCCAACATATGTACCGAGCCCATATTTCAATATGCCATCGCGAATCCGAGGGTTGTCGACTTCGGCAGCCAGCCTTATTCGCTCTTCGGGGAGGTTCCGGAGGCGAACAACCTGGAAACATCGCAATGTCTCCCACTGGGTTCTCGGGCGCTCTTCACTAGGCTGGAATGACTCGTAAGCGACCTCACGCATTGTTGCCACGATGACGTTATCTGCTTGCTGTAACTCCTCGAGCCACTTTGCCTTCAAGTCCCTGGGGTCGCCTAGGTATCGCTCGGCGTCGTCAAGCCAAATGACAGATTCACGGGGTACTTCGCCTGCGTTCATTAAAGTTGCTAAGCCGTTTGGAACGTCCGGCATAACTACAGGCCGCCCTGAATAAAGATGTTGAATGAGCTCTGACGCCATCCTCGTTTTGCCGGCCATGGATGGCCCGAGTATGAGTACCGGTTGGCCTGCCGCGAGTGCCTCCACAACCTCCCGCTCAGCGTCGCGCTCCACATAAGGAACATCAACCAGGGCTTGGTGAACACCCCACATCCTTAAAGAAACGTCTCGCGGAGCTATCCCCTCCGCAGCGTCTGGACCGGTCGTACGCATCGATTGTTGACGAGTGGTAGTACTAACATCCCTTCCTTTTGCTCTGTCCTTCACAGATTGCATAACGATCGCCCCTACTGCGCAAAGTATGCCCAATAAGCCGAGTAACCAACTTGGCCAACCTACGCGAGCGATGAAAATGGTTCCTGCGGCGAAAAGCCCAAGAAACGCTATAATCCACCAGGAATACTCGTGGCGTCTTCTTTGCCTCCAAAAAGGATCCATGGTGCCCTCGCATTAGCGCTAGTCGGCAGCAGCCTGCCGCAGTCTTTCTTGCAGCATAGACGTTGCCTGACACTGGAATGGGGAGATTGTCCTTCAGGGGAACGAACCTGCACCCTTCGGGCTGGAGCACTGCGAAGAGGGGGAGTGCATTATGGATGGTCGCCCCTTCTTCCGTGTCCTCAGGTTTCTCTAAGTCGCAAGAGTCCGTACGTCGGGAAACCAACCGTCCGGGGCCTTTCTGAGCTCAAGGTGTTCGGGGTCGCGGTGTTTTTGCATGTCGCATTTGTAGAAGGGTCCGCGTGGGTCGAGGAGCACGCTCATGTGGTGGTCTGCGTGGTCTTTGAACCAGACGCTGATGCCGGTGGCTCCGTCGAGTCGTAGGTGTTCCCAGGCGCGCCACAGTGCTTCTACACGGGAGACAGCTTCCGGGTGGAAATACCATTCGATGCACCATTTTGCTGCGCGCCCGTCAACGTCGCGGACGTAGGTGGGGAGCAGCTGCTCGTGCAGGAACTCTTCGGCTGAGCCGTAAACCAGCTGCGGGGGCTTCTGCTGTTCGCCGGCTTGAGTGCCAGTGTCCTCGACGTCCGAGCTGGGAGCTTCACTGAACCTGCCAATGTCGATCGTCATGCCCTACTCCCCTACCCGGTCACCCATGGATTTGCGACCGGCGCCGCTGCTACCGGTACTGGTTCTTCCTCTGGCTGCGGGCTGTATTTTTTGATGGAGGCTTCTACGGCTTCTTTGTGGGGTCCTGTGTACCAGGGCATGGTCCGGACCAGGGTGGCGGGTGCGCCGGAAGCGAGGATAACGGCGCGGCCGCGGTCCAGTTCGGCGAGGTTGGAGACGTCGAAGATGCGTTCCTTGCTCTCCTGCCGTGAGCGACTGGACCCGGACTTCCCTGATGAGACGGAAACGTTGATGTAGCTGTAGTCCCCGATCAGGTCCGAGAGTGCGCGGAGGAACCCTTCTTCCGCGACGCCGCCGCCGTAGACCTTGACGTTCGCGGCTGACCAGATTTTCCGCATGTTCGCTTCGCCCCAGAGTTCGACGCCTTGGGACCAGGACTGCAGGATGCCCATGACGATCAGGCCCTTGGAGCCGTAGTGGCTGAACTGGTCCGGCAGGCCGGCCCAGCGGACCACGTTTGCCAGCTCATCCAGGGCGAACAGCGCAGGTTTGGGCAGTCGGCCGCCGCTGCGCTCGGCGCGTTCTTCCATGGCCTCTGCGATGGCCACGGTCAGTGCCGTGGTGAGCGGGGCGGCTGAGCCGGCACCTTCCTTGGAGAGGATGTAGATCGTCTCCTGAGAGGCGGCGAAGGCGTGCGGGTCGAACTGCCGGCGGGGATCACTGGCTACGCTTGCGCCGCGGGCCGGTGCGACCCAGCGGAGCGTGTTCCTGCTCTTGAGGCACTGGATCATCTTCTCGGCGGTTCCGAAGATGCCGTCGCGCTGTTTGTCAGCCAGCTTCAGCGTGGACTCCAGGCCCTTGTACTGCAGCTCGTAGTCATGCTCCCGGAGGATTTCAATGGGTTCCTGGCTGACCTGCTCCGTCACCCACAGGTAGACCTGCGTGATCGGCAAATCACCCAGTGCGGCCGCGAGGAAGTACGAGGAGAGAATGTCCTCGGCCTTGGGATCAAAGTAGGCATCCGGCTTGGACCCCGGCACCCGCGAACCGACCGAGAAATGCTGGGTGAGCTTGTAGGCCTTCTCTTCGTCGATGACGTAAGAGAGCGGGTTCCACCACCAGCCCGGTTCTTCCTGGGCGATCTTCTGCGGATCGAAGACCCACACCGGGGCCGTCGCCTCGCGGGCGCCACGGGTGCCGTCCAGGACGTCGCGCTTGTTCGACGTCGAGACAACAGCTCCTGGTGCGTCCAGGATGGCGGGCATTACCCGTGATGTGGACTTACCTGTTCGTGGTCCCCAGATGTCGAGGCTGAGGTCTTCCCAGGACTGGACGAACTTCTGACCGGTGGAGACCACCTTGCCCACGACGATCCCCGGCGTGTCCTTTACACCCAGCCGCTCTGCCTTGGCCTGTGCTCCCTTTTCAGAGAACGCGGCGAGGGACTTGCCGCGGCCCAGGTAGCGGGCGGCCTTGTCGACCCGGGCACGCTTGGATGCGCCTTTCCGCCACGCAACCAGCACGACGATTGCCAGAACCAGTATCAGGCCGGCCATGAGGCACGCCGCGACGGTGGACTGGGTTGGCCAGGGCACCTTGCCCTTGATGAGGCCGGCGACCAGGTCGATGGGGTGGGCAGGAGGGGCGTCGATGCCTGCCATCCAGGACCCGAGGTGCGCGGCGGCGTAGGTGCCGCCACCGAAGATGACGATGGCGCCGATGGCCAGCCAGACCAGCAGGGCATCTTCGAGGCCCATTCCTTTGCGGTTCGGTGCACTCACAGCGCGCCTTCTTCAGTGGGCAACGTTGGTGCTGCCGGGTCCATGAGCGTTCCGGCTGGTGCGTGCCAGCGGGTGTCGGTGTCGTTCAGGCCGTCGTTCTTCTCGATGGAGGTCAGCCCGATCTGGACGGGAATGCCCGGGCGGCCGCCGACCTTGATGAGAAACTTGCCCCGGCCCGGGGGTTCGATGTCGAGCCCGCGTGAGTCCCAGGCGGGCGGGTCCTGCCAGGTGATGAGCTTTTGCTGCTCCTGCCGGGACAGGGGAATCGCTGAGGTCAGCAGCGGCATCTCCGAGGCCGGCAGGCCGCCGCAGATGACCATGCCGGAGCGTTCGACGAAGCCGCGGGCTTTCATCCGGTCCTCTTCTGCCGGCAGGGCCAGCAGGTCGGACATGGTGTGGGAAATCATGATCTGCCCGACACCCACGGACCGGTTCAGGCGGGTAAGGGCGTCCACCCGGTCGACCATGCCCTTGCCGGAGCGCAGCGCCCGCCACAGCTCGTCCAGGACCACGAAGTAGTTCCGACGCGGCTCCAGCCCCGCGTCGGCCAGGGCGTTGGCGACGTTCACGGTGCCGAAGCCGTAGGACCAGCACGCGAGCAGTACGGCGGCCTGCAGGTCGGTTTCGGTCTCGTCGATGCTGGAGACGTCGAAGACGACGGCGCGGTCCCGCTTCATTGGGTTGGTGGTCTGCTGGGAGAAGATTTCTCCCAGTTTCCCGCCCCCGGTCAGGCCCAGCAGGGTTGCTTCCAGCGCCCGGGTTTCCTGCAGGTAGACGTTCATGTCGCCGCGGTCCAGCGCGACCTGCCGCAGCTCGTCGGGGGCGGAGACGATCACGTCCAGGAGGTCTTTCAGGACCGGGATGCCGTCGAACCGGTCATCGAGGACCCGCAGGGCCCGGTCCAGGAGGGTTTGTTCCTGGTCGGTGGGCGGGTTGTTCCGGCTGATGGTGATCAGGGAGACGACCATGTTCAGCCGGCGGCCGTGCGCGTCAGCGCGTACCCTGGTGGCTGCTTCGTGGTAGCCGTGGTCCTCGAGGAGCTGGGCGACCTCGACGGCCTGGCCCGGATCGAGAATGTTCAGGTAGCCGACGCCGCGGCCGAGCTTGATGACCTGCCCGCCGAGAGCTTTGACGGCTTTAACGTGCTCGCCTTTCAGGTCCCCGAGAATCAGCGGGTTGACGCCCTGTGCGGCAAGGCCCAGGAACATGCGCCGGACCAGGGTGGACTTGCCCAGCCCGGGTTTGCCGAGGATGAAGGCGGAAGGGTTGGAGATGAGGCGTGCGCGCTGGAACCAGCTGATCGGATCACAGCAAACCGTGGCCTGGGTTTCCTCGTGACGGCCGAGCGGGACGCCGATCATGGGAGAGGACGCGCCAGAGGAAAACGGCCACAGGCCGCAGACCTGGACAGTGGTTCCCCGGTACTCCTTCACGGACGGAACGAGCTGGGCCGTGCCCCCGCCACGTCCGGACCAGCCACGGGCACCCGGCCCGGCCTCGCGCGGCTGCTTCCCGGTCTTGTCCTTTGGCGCGTCTTTTGCTGGCATTACTGTCTTTACTGTCATTGACGTTAACAGGTCTTTGAGGGCCATTAGAGCGCGTCCTTGATTTCGGAGGGGACCATGCTGTGCTTGGGCAGGACGAGTCCCAGCGGCAGTGAGGCGGCGAAGGCGGTGTCCTGCGCGCCGTAGGCGCGGCGAAGGAGCACCCGGGCGGTGCCGGAGGTCTGTTCGATGGCAGCCACGGCATCAGGCAGCCGTTCTTTGTCGGTCACGGTGGCGGTGACGACCATGCCGAAGTTCACCAGGCCGGCGCCGCGGGCTTCTTCCTGGGCGGTCTGCACGGCGGAGCGGGCATCAACCAGGGCGCGGGCACTTGGCCGGGTTCCGGAGGTGATGCGGACGTTGGCGTTGTTCTGGTCCCGTTCGACCACGGTCGCGGCCGTCGCGGAATCCATCGGACGGTAGAGCAGGGATACCCGTTTACGGTCAATGGCCCCGTGCGGGGCCAGCAGACGGGACAGAACCGAAGAGTTCACTGACCCGCGCGGTGCGCCGGTCATCGTCCAGGAGACAGAGAACGCGGAATCGTGCCGGTAGTCATCCCAGCTTGCCTGGGTGGCCGTGG
Organism: Arthrobacter sp. MDT2-3; assembly: GCF_059090465.1. NCBI lineage: Bacteria > Bacillati > Actinomycetota > Actinomycetes > Micrococcales > Micrococcaceae > Arthrobacter > Arthrobacter sp. MDT2-3. Next base: position 10,077 of record NZ_JBNHFS010000011.1, read on the forward strand.
GGCCGACTTCACCCCAGGCCAAGGCAACGGGGGAACCGACCGCATGTGCTTCATCAATGATCAGCGCTGCAGGCGGGTCGTAGGCGATGCGGACGACCTCGCAGAGCTCCTGCGCCGACATCGGCCGGGCGATGCCGGCGCCGGTTGACTGCAACCGGGCTGACAGGCCGGGGATCCGGGAGGCGAGGTCCCGGGTCACATCTTCGGGAGTGCGCTTCTTTGACCCGGACCGCAGGGAGGCATTGAAGGTCAGGGATACCCAGGCGCGGACCGTAGCCGATCCCTCCGGGTAGGTATCAACGACCTCACGCAGAATGGCCTGGGCAAATTCCGGTGCGTTCGGGTCCATGTTCATCTCGACCTCGTTCCGGAGCCGGTACCCGGAATCGGGTGCGGTCTCCACCGTGACCGCCGCGGCGTCCAGCCCGGCTTCGTCGGCAAGGCCGGCGAGCCAGCCACCCCAGTTAGCGACCCATGCATCGACCTGCTCAGGGTCCACCAGCGAGGCTCCATCGGGCTCGGTGGAGAAAATCACGGTGAAGTGGCTGGTGGCCGGCACATGCAGCATGGCGAACGGGCGCTTGTAGGAGTCGGCGAACTCGTACAGGGTCGACTTCGCGGCCAGACCGGGTAGCTGGTACATGCCCCACCCCGTCACACCCAAAGGGCCGGAGCGGTAGAGGTTCGTCCCAGTCGACTTGGAGAGCCGGAAGGCCATTCGGGTGCCGAAGCGGTCTACAACGGACTGGCCATGCTTGTCCTTGACCGTCAGCAACAGGGCGCTGGCCCCGGCAAGGGCAAGGACAGCGAGGCCAGGGAACAGGCCCCAGATAGCGAAGGTGGTGATACCCATCAACAGGCCGGCCATCACAATCGCGGTGCCGATAGCGCCGAGGTTGCCCAGGCCGGCGGAGCGCGGTACGCGCCAGTTGCCGTAGGACGGTTCCTTGTATTCGGTGTTAGTTGCTGCCACTGGGGCCCTCCCCGGTTGAATCCTGCGCGGTCTTTTCGATTGCCTGCGACGTCTTGGTCGCCACCTGTGCCCCGGCGGCTAGAGCCATGCCGGCCGGGCCAGCTACTGTTGCCCCGCCGCTTGCCCCTGCCGCTGCTCCTGCGGTGCCTGCTTTGCCTGCGGCCGCAGCGCCAGCGGCTCCGCCCGGACCCGTAACACCGGAAGTGGGCTGACCACCCCCGCCCCTGGGACCAGACGCTCCGTCACTGCCCTTCGGCGAAGCACTGGCAGAAGTGCTCTGCGTACTGGCCGTAGTGCTTGTTGTCGCGGGGATTGGCGCGGCATTGCCTCGTCCACTGCCGCCACGGCCCAGGGACACTGCACCGGTGGCCATCGCACCCACGGCAGCCCCGGCTGCAGCGCCGCTGCCCGAGGCAACGGCACCAACCATCGGCGTGACGAACCGCATCAACGCCGGCAGCGCGAACAAGGCAACGATCATCAACGTGAAGCCCGTGATCGAACCGACCAGGGCATCCTGCCCGCTGTAGCTGCCCATCAAAAGGAACGCGACCGAGTACACGATGGCCGCAGCTGGCTTATAGAGAATGAACGCGATGGTCCAACCAACTGCTTTCTGAAACCACTGCCGGCCCATCTCCGTGTTCGTGAACGCGGCCGTCGTGGGCAGAATGCCCGCCAAAATTACCAACATGCCGCTGCGGACCACCATCAGCACGATCTGGACAAGGGAAGCAATCAACCCGATCAACCCGAGGAGGATGAGAATGAAGACGGCGTCGGTTTGCTGGATGACCGCTATTTTCTGAAAAGCATCGGCGAACCCCTTACCGTCGGTGGAGCGCTCGATAATGGAAACCGCGAAGGCATCGGCCGCGATCACCAGAATCGAGATAACTCCAAGGCCAAGGCCGGACACCATTGTGAGTGTGAGCAGCGAACGAAGCAGGTCCTTTAGCGGCGCGCCACGCTGTTCCCAGCTCATCCGGATGCCGCCGAGGATAACGGCGAGAACCGCCAGCGTTAGCGTCCAAGTCATTAGCTCGCTGTTGACTATCGACACCACGGGACTTGGCCCAGTCCCGTCCTCGCTGATCAAGTTCAGAGTGGGCATCGAAACCCAAAAGGTAGACAGAGTCGTCACCATCTGACTCATGCCCTCCATGATGGCCTTCGCCAAGTTCCCTATAGCGTCGTCAGCCAGGTCTTCGAGTGCGTTACCGAAGCCGCAGCCCAAGTCTCCCCAAGAGCACTCGGCCATGTCAGACTCCAGACCAGAGGATGAAACCGCTCAGGTCTCTGAGCTGTGAAATATTGCCGAAAGTAACACCGTTATCTGCCGGTTTCACTTTCCAGTCTCCGTCCAGCCACCGCATCGAGAATGTTGTACTGCCCAACGCCCCCGTCTCGGTTGAAAAGGCAAGGTCAATGTCGGCTTCCGAGGACGTATAGGACTTGATCAGGAAACCTTCTACCTGAATTGGTGTACTAGGGGCCGTGGAAGTATCGGCGGCAACTTCACGCATCGCTGCGTCCCTGCCAGTGCCAGGGACAAGCAGTTTGTCAGCAAGCTTCTGCTGCAGCTCTGTGGAGCCAGATGAGCCAAGCGCTGCAACGTTCATTGCTGCATACAAGGCCCCAGTGGGGGAATGCGCGAAGCATGAGCGGAAACCACCTTCATCAGTTGTTCCCGGCCCGATTTTAGGATCCTTTGGTGTTGCCATCTTGCCCACCAACTCCCACTCTGACGTCGGCGCGCTACCCAGCGACGTCTCCGAAGAAGACGGAAGCCCGCAGACGCTCTTGTCAGCACCAGCTGAAGCACTGGGGCTGACAGTGGCTGAGGCGTTGGTTTCTGCCGGAGCAGGGGCGGGCTGGGCGGTGCCCTGTCCTTTGGGAAGCAGGAAGATCACGACGGTTGCTGCGATCAGCGCGACCACCAGCGCGGCCGCAATGATGAAACCGGGCTTGGTGAACGGATTGCTTTCGGTGGTGCTCTCTGCTGACTGGCTCATGGTGAACCTCCCGTTGTTGGTGCTGGCTTAGACGAAGGCGCGGACAATGCCGGCCGCACCAGTGATGATGATGCAGCCCAGGAGGACCCATCCGAGCTTGCCGATGGCCTGAGCACCTTCGCCGCGCTGGAGCTGGATGACCATGCCGATGCCGACGATAATCACGCCCAGGACGCCGAGGACCAGGCCGATACCGGAGGCCCAGTTCAGGACCAGGAGCAACCCGTCTGCCTCTGCCGGGATGGTCGGAGTGGGGTTGGGGATGACGCCGGTGGGAAGTGCGTAGTTCATGGTGAGACCTTTCAGTTCGTGGTTAATCTGGTGTCGGCGGCCAGGGCTGCCATGTCGGTGATAAAACGTTGGTATTCCCGGGACATCGGGGCCGTGGTGTCCCCGTGCCGCCAGGCTTCCACCCAGGGCAGGGTCCAAAGCCGGGGCGCTCCCCCGGCGACGATGGCGGCGAAGTCACGCAGCGCTTTGGGGGTCTTTCCCGGTGCGTCCGACAGGATCGCGAGGCCGAGCAGGTCAGCTTTCGGTGTGGCTCCTGACGCCCATTGGGTCAGTGCGCTCCTGGCGGCTGTGAGGCCGCGCATGTCTCCGCGGCAGACCAGCAGCACCCGCGGCTCGCTTCCGTCCTGGAGGACGGGCCAGCAGTGGTCGGTGGGCCGGGCGCCGAGGAGGTCTGCCATGTTGCTTTCGCCTGCTCCCCCGTGAGCGCCGATGATCCACAAGGTTGCGGAACCAGTCATGGTGCGGCGGGCCAGCCGGTCGGCTGCGTCGGGTTCGACCATTCCCTTCAGAGGCGCACTGATGACGGCCGTTGGCGGCATGTGTGTTTCGGGTGTTTCCTGTTCCGCAATGTCGGCGGTGGGGCTGGTGACCCAAGGGTTCAAAGACTGTTGCATGATTCCTCCTCTCGAAGTCTGGATGACGGGTGGGTTTAGAAGCCTTTGGCGACGGCGGCCGCGGTGGCCAGCCATGCCCGCTGGGTGGCGGGCTGGAGGGCTTCGTAGCGGATGGGCCCGTTGACCAGGGCTGGGTCGTAGGGAATCCTCACGACGGCCCTGACGAACGGTTCGAAGCCGTCCGCGATCCGCTGGGCCTCGTCTTTGGCCCGCTTCAAGGCATCCCCTGACATGGCGCGCTTGGCGTCTGTGGACTCGGAGACGATCACGACGGCGTTGCGGGCCAGGTCGGCGTCGTGGCCGCCGCGGGATTCGAGGGTCTGCAGCGTCAGCCGTGCGGCTTCGGCGCGGTCTTCGATGGCCGTCACAGGCACGACGAGCTGGTTGGTGTGGTGGATCATCCGGCGCCAGTTCGTTGCCCGGGCGGTGTTGCCTGAGTCCATGACCACCAGCCGGTAGTAGCGGGTGAGGACCTGGTGGGCGATGTCGACTTCCTCGGCGGTGACTTCGTGGTCGCCTTCCTCGTTCTCGTCTGAGCGCAGGACGTCGAACTTGTCGGCGGTCTGGTGGTGGACGAACTTGGCGATTTCGGCGGCATTCGTTGACGGGGAGAGCAGTTCGGTCGAGGAATCGATTAGGTCCAGGACACTCCGGTCATGGGCGCCCTTTTCGGTCCGCCACCCCAGCGTGCCTTGGGACTCGTTGTTGTCCCAGGCGACTGTCGCGGCACCGCTGTAGCGGGCGAGGATGGCCGAGAGCATGACGACCGTGGGGGTCTTGTTGGCCCCGCCCTTGCGGTTGACCACGGCAATGGTCCGCGGGCCGGGCCAGTGCTGGCTGACCGTGCGGATATCCTCCCGCTCGGAGAGCTCTTCGGCGGAGGGGTCCATCCGGAAGCCAAGGCGAGTGAGCGCACCCCGCCAGCCCTGTGTGGCCGGTTCCAGGACCGGGGCGCTGACCAGGAAGGAGGTTTCCTTCAGGCTGCGTCGGGTCGGTGCCTCCTGCGCTTCCGGGGCCGGCGTGGTCGTGGTTGCGGGTGTCAGGGTCATGGATGTTCCTGTCGCTGATGGGACGCTTCCCGGTCCGTCAGTAACCGGCTCGTCATTGATGGGCGCTGGGATGGTTTCTGCAACCGCAGCAGCGTGCTGTGCTGCTGCGGGGGTGGGAGCTTCGGCCACGCGGCGGCGTGGGGCTTTGGCCACGTAGTTGACGGACTCCTTAGTACCGTCCGGGTTCACGATCAGCTCACCCTGGCCATCCGGATCATCGACCTGGACCCGGACCGGGCGGTTCAGCGTCTTCGCTTCCCTGACGACGAGGGACAGTGCGTTGTCGCGGAGGTGCTGCAGGGACTCTGCCGCTTTCACATTCCGGGAGTTGCCGGCAACAACGACCTCGGCCGTGCCGTTGGCACGGACAATGGCGTGGATCTTAGGGAAAGCCGGGAAATCTGTCTGGTTCAGGACCATAGCGTTCTACCTTTCTGAAACGTGGAGGGGGTGGGATCAGGAAGCCGGTGGTGTGAGCCGGTTGACCTTCCACGGGGATTCCTTGCCCGTGCGGAGCAGCTGCACCGTGTAGGTCCCGGCGTCGGTGGGCACCGCTGCCATGACCCCGAAGCCGTTGGCTTCATCGACGCTCAGCGTGGCCTGGCCGGTGACGCGGCTGGCGGGAATGTTGGCCGGGTCCACGGCGGAGTAGTCGGCGGTGGCCTGTGGCGTGAGCCAGCGAGCGAAATCGTTGGCCCATTGCTTTTCCTCCACACCGGGGCGGGCAAAGTCCGCCATGGCCTTTTCAGCGACGTCTACGGCCGCGTCCTTGCTGGCCTGGTCCCAGGTGATGCCGATCGTGGCCGGGACGGTGCCCCCGGGAGCCTGTGGTCCGCTGCTGGCGCTCAGCGAAACCGGCGAGGATGGCGTGGCGGTCGATTCTGCCGGTGCAGGGGTGGTGTTCGCTGCCGGTGCGCACGCGGTGCACAGCAGGGCCACTGCGATGAGGGCCAGGGGCTTCTTCACGTTTTCTCCTCTTGGGTGGGCAGGTACAGGAACGCTGAGGGGACATCGTTGCTGACGGTCCGGGTGTAGTAGTTGTGGTCATCCGGGGGTGGGTTGCCGTTGTAGCCCTCTTCGACGTAGGTCCCGTCGTCTTTGACTTCCTTGACCACGGCGACATGGCCGTAGGTCGGGTCCGCTCCCCCGGCGCCGGGCGCGTACCAGACGACCGCACCGACCCGCGGAACGGAACCGGTGGGCCAGCCTTTGGCGTCCCAGCCGGCCTTCCACGTCAGCGCTGAGCCAAGGCGCTGGCCATCGGGGCGGAACGTGCCGTTGAGGAACTCAAACGGCTCACCGGTGGACCCCATCTGCTGGTTCACCCGCCACAGCGCGAAGTCCACGCACTCCCGGTAGTAGAAGTTCAGCGGTGAAGTACTGGCGTCGTTGGCTCCAACCTGCACCCAGGTAGGAGAGTCTTTCCAGGGGTAGTCATCCCCCGCACCCGACTTCCCAGGGATGGCGCAGTCGCCGCCTTCCAGCGAGAACTTTTCGTCCGAAAGCGCCTCGACGAGCTTGACCGCCTCCGGCCAGTACTTCTGGTAGTGGTACGGATCGGCGTTGCGCTGGACCTTGTTCCCGACGATGGTCGGCTCCAGCAGCTCCCAGCCTTCGACCTTCTGCAGGGCCTTGATGAAGTTCGTGGCGCTGATGGTCGGGTCCATGCGGTCCGCGTAGGAGCCCCACGCGTTGTCTCGCTGCTGGAACAACCCACGGGAATCCGGGCCCGGTCCGTCGCCGTAGTCCAGCACCCGCAGCCCCGACTCCCCTAGGGACACCATGACACTGATCATCTGCCCCTTCAACGACAGGTCCAGCGCCTTACCGGCACCCATGATCGCCGCGGCGTTTTTCAACTGCTCCTCGCTGTAGCCATCGACTTTCGTGTCGCCGTTGATAACCACTGACACGGTCGGGCTGCAGTCGGCAGCCGCGGGCTTTGCCGGGGCAAGGAATACGAGGATGGAAAAGACCAGCCCTATCAAGATGCCGGGGACCGCGATCAGCGCCACGAGACCGAGTGACTTCCGCTGCATGCAACTCCCCCTTTGGGCCCCCAACTGGCCCAGACCAAGGCTACCTGCCTGTAGTGGACATGTGCAACGTTTGTAGTGTGCGCATCTCATACATATTCAAGGTTAGGGGAGCGTTTACGATGATTGGGCTTCGATACTCTTCCCGGATCGGCGCTGGAGGGCGGTACATGATGACGACAAGGCGTGGCCTCGCCTGTCTGGCGTTCCTCGTACCCGTGGGCTCACTATTCGGATTCGCGGTCATCATGGCCCGCAAGATCGTTAGACGAGGCCCAAAGGATTACCGTCGCGCCGAGCTGACAGCTGATGGCCGCAGAGTCCGCATCGACTTGGATGACTACACCAAAGCCGACGGCGACTTCGCCGTGTTCGACCCTGCGGCCGAGCGCTACACCAGAGTCGGCGAGGTCACCCTGATCGACGAAGATCAAAAGTTCGTGGAGCGTCGAATTCATCCGACGGGGTCCGGGCCGGTGACTTTGGGACCCCTGGTCGACTGGACGCCCGATGTGTTCTTCGAGCCCTCCGCCGTGGGCGGGCGGTTTGAAGAGGTACACATCCCCACGGCCTACGGCGCGGCGCCGGCATGGCTATTCGAAGGTAGGAACGCGGACACATGGGTGATCCACATTCATGGCAGCTGGACCGACCGCTCGATCATGTTCCGTGACGTCCACGCCTTCAGGCCCTTGGGATTCACCTCCTTGGTGCCCTCATTCCGCAGCGACCTGGAGGTCAGCCCGCCACAGGCCGAGTCGAGCCACCTTGGTCAAACAGAATGGCGGGACGTGGAAAGCGCTGTGGCCTACGCCGTGACTCACGGCGCGCAGCGAATCATCCTCTCGGGCTGGTCAATGGGTGGGACGATTGCCCTGCTCACAGCGGAGCGCAGCGCCTACCAGGACCGGATCGCCGGGATCGTCCTGGTAGGACCGGTCACGAGCTGGCGTAAAACCATCAGGGCAGGAGCGGAGGCCGCCGGCGTGCCTGCGGTAGGTGCCGGCCTTGTCATGTCCTTGCTGCAGGCTCCCCCATTCGCGAAGATGCTCGGGCTGGACGAACCGATCAACTTCGATGCCCTTGAATGGGTCGACGTACCTAACCGGGTGTCAATCCCGACCCTGGTTCTGCACTCGAGCGCGGATCAGGAGGTTCCTTGGGAAATTTCGGCGGAGTTCCAACGCTCGAACCCTGCCACCGTCACCCTGATTCCCTTACCTGAGGCGCACCACACCCAGGAGTGGAATGTGTCACCTCACACTTTCACCAACGAACTCACGAGTTGGATCAACGAAACGATCCTGCCCGAAGGCTAGAACCGCGCGTCCAGCTTTGCCTCGATCTGGCTGATCCTGCCCTGAACAGACTCCGGGAACGGGCACATGTTTCCCCGCTGGTAGTTATGCAGAACAATGAGGCTTTTGTAGACCCCATTTTCCAGCGTTTCATTGAACAGATCCCATGCCGGACTAACCCGAGACTGATCTGCATTTATCCGGATCCTTAGCGCAGTAAGCCAAAGCGCATCGATCATCCAGAGCCGCAACCTCGGCAGCTGCTTGGACAGGAAAAGAATTAGCCACCCCGCAGCCGTCACCGAGAGGCCGGCATAGAAAAGACGGTCAAACCAAGCTCCGATCGACTCTGCGAAGGCATCCCAGGGCGTGAAGTGGAACAGCAGCACATATGCAATGTGGCACGAGACGGCCGCCGCAACCACGGCCAGGCCCGCTGAGAATGTTGCGTACAGGCCCCTGGCCTTGTGCCGAAGCATGTAGATGATCCTAAGCACGGTGAATAGCAACGCGAACATGTAAGTGCCGCTGTACGTGGCGGTCGCGAGTTGGTCCATTCGGTAATCAATGAAGTCCGCAGAGGTTGGACCTTTGTCCTCAATGAGGGCGAAGCTGACAATCATGATGGGAATGCTCAGCAACGGAGCATAGTAAGTCCACCTGACTGGTACGGTTGCTAACCGCCGCACACTGTCGTTGAAGAAGAAGATCGCCAACAGCGCGAAGATGGCTTGAAGAAGGTTCGTCACATTGACGCCACCGAGGTAGCTGTCGATGGACACCAGCGGCGTAACCGTTCCCAGGACATAAAGCGCCGCCAGGCCGAACATCGATGCGACCCACGATGCCCGGGCTTCCGCCACCTTGACTACCGAGGGGATCCGAAGGAGGCATAGGGCACCTAGCAGCGTAAAGAGCAACTGTTTCATGGTCTATCAGAGGAAAGGATCAGTCTCGGAGGAGTTCCGCGCGCGGGTCTTCTTTGACATCTCGAATGCAAAATCCTCCACCCAGCGTTCTACGGGATGATTCTGAACAGAACAGCAGCTCATGCTTTTCGCGCCGGCAGCCTCCTTCAGCATCTCTTCAGAGAAATCGGGCAGAACCAAGTGGCCTTGGAAGCTCTCCAGATATATGTGTCCGAGCTCGTGATAGATGCAGTGAAGCTTGTACTGCGTCGAGTTTTGCGGCGGGACATAGATTTTGAAGTGATCTTCAAAGTCCAATTTGAAGGCTGTCAGAGTTCCCCAAGACCCCTCCTGCTCGATCAGCTTGATCGGCTTTTCGCAGATGATGGCCAGACGTTCGAGGACTTCCGCCATTGACGTCGTGCCGTCTCCGCATAACTCCCGGACCTTTTCTGCGACCGGCGGGAGGCCCATTCAGTCTTCCTCTTCGCCGTTCATCGACGCATCGATGATTTTGGTAATCGTCCGCAGCATTTCAGGCGAGGTGGCCCCCAGGTTTCTCGCCGCAAAGTTCTTCACCTTGAGCTTGCGCATCTGCACAAGGAACTCCATGCGCGCTTCCACCTCCGGGGGAGTCTCACTATTGAGGTCACACAGATAACTGGCGGGTACAGCAAAAACGTATTCTGCTATGCCCTTTAGCAGGTCCTGATCGGTCACCAGGCTGCCGGTGCCGTTGATCAAGTAGGACCAACGCGTCCGTGACAGGTGGATTCCGTAGGCCGAAAGTGCTTCTTCCACATGAGGGTATGTCAGAGCAGTGTTGTTATCTGCCTCCCAAATGTCCACCAGGATGCCCATGCGATCCGCAAGCCGTTCTTTCTTCTGATGCTGCGTAAGAAACACGCTGCGGCCCCCATTTGCCATCTATACAGCTCCTTAGCCAAGCTCCGCGACTTGTGTAGGCCGCCAACACAGAGCAGGCGGGCAGCTAACAGAGATGTTACCCGATGACTACCCAAGCGCACAGGCAGTGAGTTGTGCATGTGTGGAGCATGTATGTAGTCTGTCGATTGCTTGGTCTCTTTCAAGGGAGGACTGGGTGCCGTCGCGGCAGAACCTGTAGGTCTACAGGTTCTCTGGAACCGAAGTGAGGGTGAGTGACATCGAGGAATACTGGCCACCCAAGATGCTCGGTAAGAAGGCACCGCTGAATTGCCTTGTGCACCCGGACCAGCACTACGCCGCCTGGAAGGCGAAGCAACGGTACAACATGTCCTTCGGCGAGTATGTCGGTGCTCTGATAGACCGCGCGGAAGGGCGTCCTAACAGGCTTGATGGCATGCAACCGAGGGCGTCGCCTATCGAAGAGCCTTAAGACGTCAGGGGCCTCACATGCTGAAAAGTCACATACGCGACACGCTTTCGTTTTCTGAAAACAAATCCCAAGGGGTTCAGTTGCCCGGTGGTAGTTTCGGAGCAGTCGCAGGGGCTTTCAGGTAGTCCTGGTGGCAGGCAATACAACGATGAAGCTGTAACCGACCGTTCAGGCGGCTACAAAATCAAAGGACACAGCAAATGACGGCAGTAGCAGTAAATCGAGGCGGCGGGCGCCCCAGCAAAGGCCTGCGTAAGTTCATTGGTTTTCGCTCACCCGAACCCACCGCTGACGGTATCGCCAAAGTGGCAGCTCACAAGGGACTGACCGTCACTGAGTACCTTTTGTCCGTTGTCGAGCCACAACTGAAGGAAGATTTGGCCGCACTCGATCAGGACGACTACCAGCAGGAGCTGCCCATTCGCATCGCCTCATAACAAAAGAAGGCCCGCACTAGGCGGGCCTTCGAAGCTTGAGACTTACCCTCTGGATTGCTTGCCGGCGGATCAGATTGTAAGTCGTGGAGGGCCTGAACAGGCCATCCTTTGTGTTGCTATGAAACCGATCTGGCAGGATCGGCCCTTTTTCATACCTCAATCCCCGGAAGGATTACTCACATCGTACATCAGCACGTCTCCGTGCTGCCAGCACGCCCCGCTGTTGGCGTGTCCACGCAGCCAGACGATCCAGCAACCGTTTGGGCAGCTCTGGCTCCCTTGCTGGCCGGCCAGCCCAGAATGCGTCTCTCTCGTGATGCGGGTAAAACGTACCCGCAGAAGCACGAACGGAACCTGACAGAAGCACTCCCCTCGCTGCCCGCGGCCGTGAGAATTTTCGGTAAGGACGGTACCTGCGCGGCGATCTTTCTCGACTTTGACTCCTCAGTAGCCGGACTCGATTGGGTACAGGCCGACGTCCGCGCGGTCCAGTCCTGGCTGTACTCGGTCGGGGCCCGCTGGATTGAGGACTACTCCCCCAACGGCGGTCGCCACGTCTATGTCCCGCTCGCACGGCGGGTCACCTTTTCAGAAGCGCGTGACCTTGTCGAGGCGCTGGGTACCCGGTACCGGAGCCTGGACAAGACCCCACACCAGAACCTGCTTCACGGCTGCATGCGAACTCCCGGCTCACCGCACAAGCGAGGCGGCTACCAGAAACTGGCGATGAGCCTGTCCGTGGCCTACGACATCGCCCGCAGGCCCAACAGCGCCGCCGTCTGGGCGGCCATGACCGACGACCTGGCCGCCGAGATCAAGGCCGTCAGGGCACTTCGGCTAGAGGAAACTTTGACTTCGGCTAGCTCTGATGTTCCCGTGGTTGAGCAGCCGGTGGGGCGCATGTCCCGGGCCATGCAGGTGCTCGCCCAGACCGGCATGTACGACACCACCCGGTACGCCTCTGATTCCGAGGCCCGCCAGGCAGTCATCCTCAGTGCCGCGGCCGCCGGCTTGGAGCTGGTGGATGTGGAGCGCCGGATGCTACAGGGAACCTGGCCTGGGCTGGCCTCCTTCTACGCCCGATACGCGGCCCGCCACCGCTCCCCGTCACTGCGCCGCGACTGGATGAGCGCCGTCAGCTTCTTGAGCAAAAAGACGGCCCAGACCGACCCGAATGACAATGTCCGCAGATCCCCCACAAGCCAGCCAAATACACAGCCGGCAGAGGTAAAGGGGATCCGCCCAATTTCAAATCCCGATGCAGAGCATCGGTTTATTCGGACCTGGCGAAACGCCTTGCGTATCAGGGAGGTGAATTACCAACAATCCAGGACTGGAATGGCGCGGCGGATGGTTCTTAGGGCATTAGGGGAGGCAGCCCACATGACTGCGTCTCGGTTCGTTGAATTCGGCGTGCGGTCCATTGCCGTGGCCACGGGTCTCGACCACACCACTGTTGGCCTGCACTTGAGGCAGCTGCGTGCGGAGAAGGACCCTCTGGTCACCCTCGTTGAAAAAGCCAGGGGAACCAAAGGTGATCTCTACATGCTGGCCATCCCCGAAGAACTGAAAAGTGTTGCTGAGGATGCTACTTGGCAGAAAGGGAAAATCCACGCACTGCGACCTGTCTTCCGGGAACTGGGGCTGCCGGCCGCGTTCGTCTACGAAGCGTTGGAGCACTCCCCCGGGTTGCCGACCGCCGAGATTGTGCGGATCACCCGGCTGTCTCGTTCCGCTGTCCATGAAGCCCTGGAAGTCCTCGCCGCTTGGAACCTGGTTGTCCGTAGTCCCAGCCGGGTCTGGTCAATCGTGGCTGGGACATCACTGAGACAGCTCGCTGAGCAATTCGGGGTCCTCGAGGCGGTTGCCGTCCAGTTGCAGCGCTACCGCAACGATCGGATCATCTGGCGGGAATGGCTCGCCAGGAAAGTCGCTACCGTCCCGGAGCTGCTCTCCCCCGACGAAGATTATCCTTGGGAGGTGTTCGAGGGGCCGCCCGATGAATGGTCACTGTCCGACCTAGCCTTCAACAGAATCGGATGAGGGTCAGCGCAGAGGCCTGTCAGTGTGTGAGCCCATCATCCACTTACAACGTAATGTTCGCACTCTCCGTTTTCGAGCCATAAGTTATGCCATAAGCACTACGGGAAGACATGCCATGCTTGTCTCGAAGAGGTCCAGCATCACTCCCCCGCAGTCTGTCCCGCTTGGATATGAAGCTTGAAGACGGCCGAGACGAGCGCGCTGCGTGACGGTGCGTCGAACTCCCTGACCTTCTCATCCAGCCAGGCAACCTGCAGTCCGTCGAGGCGCAGCTGGATCTGAATGCCGGCCTCTCCCCGTTTCCGCGGTGCACGACGGGGCATGCCGGAGCTTGTCAGCGTGGTCTCAGCACTGAACTCCTTGGTGATCTGCTTGTCGTCGACGGCTTCGAAGGCGTCAATCAACAGGTCGGCGTACGTGGTCCGCTCCTGATATGCGGCATCTTTGACTTGGGCCAGGAGCGCCGGCGGCAGGTACACCCCAACGTTGCGCAGCGCCCCGGGAACCAGCTCGGAGGCTTTGGTCGCGTTAGCTGCCTTTTTTGTAGCAGGCTGATGCTGCGTAGTGGCCTTTGGGGCCTTGACGGATGTAGGCGCGGGCTCCTCCTGCTCCCCTGCCTCCTCAAAAGGCGCCTCCTCTACAGGTGCTTGCTCAGTGGCGTGCTTATCTGTCTGCGGCTGCTCAGTAGGTACCTGCGTGTCACCGGGAACGGGCCCTGCTGCTGGCAGGACCCGGGTGCGTTCCCGGGCCGGTGCCTCCCCGGACTCTCTGGTTTCGGGTTGCGGCGAAGGGGCACCCCTCCCCCGTTTCGGAGCCAGCAACCCTTGCAGTGCTGCACCACGGGCAGGCGCTACAGGGGCGAAGGCCTCGGCAAGGCTCTGTCGACCGCTCATTCGTGGTTCCCGCTTTCGATCTCGTTCAGTCGCGCGAGGATCTCACCGGTCAGCTGCTCGTACTCTTCAGCCAGTCCCCCGGCATTGCGCGAGAAGAAACCGTCCACCGGCTTCTCCCCCGCCCGGAGCGCCTTCAGGCGGTTCCTCTGACCGTCGGTAACGGCACCTTCAAGTTCGTGGAAGAGCAGGCCCTTACGGCGGGCGTCGGCGCTTGCGCTCTCCAGGTTCCTAATGCGGGTTTCGAAGACCGGGGCGACGGTGCCGAGCATTTCTTCCAAGGTGTCTCGGACGCTGCGTTCCAAGCGCAAGGAGCGCGGTCCGACACCGAATAGGACGATGCCTGCCAACTGCAGGGACGGGTTTCGGTCACGTACCGCCATGAAGCGGCGTGCTATGCGTTCGACACCGTCGATGCTCGCATCATCTGAACGGGTAGGAATGACAACGGCGCTGGAGATCGCGAAGGCGCCTTCTACGAGGATCCGCTCCCCCGGCGGGGTGTCGATCAGGATCAAGTCGTAATCGTCGGCCAGCGGGGCCAGAACGGCGTAGAGCATGTCGCCGAAGTCGCCGGCATCGGAGCGGCTGGAGCGGGACACCATGAGGCCCTGGATGTCTTCGAGGTCCTGGCCACCGGGGATGACGTCAAGGTTTTCCCGCACCTCGCGCAGGATCATCGGCGTTGTGCCGGCAATGAGGGCCTGGAAGAATTCCCTGCCCGACTGCCGCTCGTATCCGAGGTCGCGGGCCAGGTCGCCCTGCGGGTCAAGGTCGATCAGCAGTACGCGGGAGCCGGCCAGCGCTACGTACCCGCCAACGTTGGCTGCAGTGGTCGTTTTGCCGACTCCGCCCTTGCCGTTCGCCAGAGAGACGACACGGTCAATGGCCCGTGTCGCTTGGGGTTTGGGGGGTGCGGGGGTTTGCAGTGATCGTGCCATCGGTCGGTGACTCTCCTACTTGCTGGGTTGCATGTTGTCCTGCTGTCAACGCTATGTGCACTCCTCTGGGAATGTTGGTAGTGACACGCATAAGAGGGATAACAGTGCGCAAAGCAGGGCCATATATTGAGGTTCCCGTTATGGACATTGCTGGGCGTCACACCTTATCCCCCACCCGGGGCCACGTGAGATGGACAATTGACTCTTCAACTTGGCGCTGTATTTTCTCTGTTGCTGGAGATCCTGTGCTGGCTCTTATTGGCTGGCCCGTTGCTGTCCCTGTGAGGAACCCCGCCTGTCTACCTACTTCTCGGCACGTTGGGCGTCAGGCTTGGCCAGCTATTACCGCTCCTATTGTTCGATTAGCCTGTCGCTAGGCATTACTTCTTACGGGACGATTGGCTTGAGCCCCAAGGATTCGTCCAGCGCGTCTTGTAGCTGAGCGTCAAATAGGTCATATGGCATGGTTTATGGCGTGGCTTATGGCATGTGCTGTTGTTGGCCGGACAATGGACCGCATAACTTGTGGCTCAACAAGGAGCATGGCTGCGCTACAGCGTGTAACCACAATAGGGCCCCCGCGCAGAGGCCGCCGTCGGCCCGAGGAATTAACACAGTCGTGCGGTAAATCGATGGCCGGTGGTTGGTCCCAGGGGAGAGGGCGGGGGAGGCACTCCCGGACAAAGGCCCGGCCTGCCGGTCGGGCCCCGGACCACCCCTTTCGGTGGCAGCGGGGAACGACGTCGTTCGGATGTACATCTGGCCCAACTCGACCCGGACTTTGGCGGATGCCGGCACGGAGGTTTTGCAGTTCCTCTAGCCGGTGCTGCCAGCTCGGCCGCGTCGTCGGCCTCTCGCATTGAGGGCTTGTCCCATCCGGGCTCGGCTGCCAGGGCCTCACGGTAGATGGGGGAAAACGGACCCGGGCTTATCCAATACTCCCCAAAGCGACTCCCAAAGCTCATCAAAGGCCACTTTCCCTTTGGCTGAGAATAGACCAGCTGAGACACATTGCTGAGACAACGCACGGTTTGCTGGAACCGCTGGAATGCAGGGCTCTGGAAATAGTTGACGACGAGCTCGCCTGGTCTTGTTAAAGGATCCATAGATGAGACAGGAAACGTGTTGCATCTCTGGGGCTGCAGGGATGATCAGGGCTCACCCTTCGGCCTACACCAACCTCCAAACCCGAAGCCTGATTTCCTGAACTACTGTCTCTCGCTTCTTCACCCCCGGGGACTGCCCCGGCCGTATTAAGCTGGGTTAGCTGGGTTAGTTCAGCACGGTCGCGAGGAGATTCATGGCAGCGAAGGCCCCGGCAATGTCCCCGTCTGACTTGCCCGTCGCAGATGTACTCGCAAGCGCCATGGGCCCTCGGCGCGCCGATGACAGCGGGCGCGGGGGCCGTGCTCCCTTGCTCGCTTTCGCGCCGGGTCCCGACAAGCACACGATCTACCTCATCAACGACTTTTCGGAGCGCTGGCCCCATCTCCTAGCACGCCTGGGCAGGCACGTGCGAGCAAGGCATGCCTCTACCTCACGCGCTTGACGGGGCTGGACCGCAGCGCGCTTCGGGAGTTGCTGGAGCATTCACTCGCCGAGACGCGGCCGCCGGTGCATCGAGCGAGCTAAAGTACCGGTTCACTGGCAGCTCGTAGATCCACAGCTCGCCTATGGCATCATGCTGAACAGGACTGACCAGGCGCATAGTGTTGAGGACCGCCTCGAGTGCCGTTTTGGATCGTGCTGCCGGTGTTGGTGTTGGTGCCCGACGAGGGCGGCGTTAACGGTCAGGGCGTTTTGCAGCAGGGAACGAAACCCGTCCACCCGTTCGACCAGGCGCAGGACGTGGTCGTGGACATCACGGAGTCTGCGTTGCAACTCAATATCGAGGGAGTATTTGTCCGAGCCGCGGAGGAGGGCTTCGAGCATGCCGCGCAAGGGGTGGGTGGCGCGCTGGAATTCGATGACTTCGCGGGAGAGTTCGTAGATGCGGCGGGTGACGTCCGGGCTGGAGCCGAACAGTTCGTCCTCGATCTCATCGATGTCGTTCTCCAGCCCGGCCACGACCGGTTCGTACTGGTCCACGACTTCGTCCAGGATCGCGTACAGGACCGCGTGGGGGCCGAGATTCAGCAGGCCGGGATCGGTTTCGAGCCGGCGGCGGACCCGCTTCAGGTCCGGGGATTCGGCGTGACGGATGGTCACGATGAACTCGGGGCCGACGAAAACGTGCAATTCGCCGAACTCGACCTTCTCCACATCGTCCAGGTACCGGGCAGGACGCAGGACTGTGAAGAGAGTCTCGCCGTAGCGTTCGAGTTTGGCACGCTGGGGGCCGTGCAGGGCGTCTTCGACGGCGAGTTCGTGGAGGTTGAATTCGCGGCGACCGATTGGATCTCGGCAGGTTCGGGCCGGTAGAGCCCGATCCAGGCCATCCCGCCGCGTTCACGCATCACTTCATAGGTCTCGTCCAGGTTCCGGGGATTGTCGGTCCGGTGGCCGTTGACGTAAACGGCGTTATCCACCATGGTCATGATCGAAGCCCTCCTCGGGGAATCTGGGGGATGGTCCCTTCCGGGACCGCTGGCTGCAGCCGGGCACCGGTGAAGGTACCCGCACCGCGGAAAGATGCCCGTGCACTGTACCGGGCAGCGTGGTGCGACCCGACGATGGGGCGTTCTTCGGGGAGGCGGTAGAAGCCCCTCGCCTCACGCGAAAAGCAGCGCTGTCTCGTGTGGCTTCGGACGCGTCCGTAAGCGGTCGACACGTCAGGCCATGGAAGGCGTCTTGGCCAGTTGGGTGCGGGGCCGGCGCAGCATGGCTCTGATTCGGGCACGTAGTTCGTGGGGTCGAAACGGCTTGCCGAGGTAATCGTCGGCCCCGGACGCCAGGCCCATCAGCACGTCCTCTTCGGCGATCAAGCCCGTGATCATAATTAGGTAGGCGTTGCTGAAGGTGCGAATCCTGCGGGCTGCTTCGAAACCATCGAAGCCAGGCAGATCAGCGTCCATAGTGATAATGACAGGATCGTAGTCCCTGACTGCTTCGACGCCTTCGCTGCCGGAGGACGCCTGATGAACATCGAAGCCCGATTGCTTGAGCACATCTGACAAACAGGCTCTGACCTCGTCATTGGCCTCAACAACGACCGCGCTGCCCCGACCGGTCATCCGTTATTCCTTTCTGATTCCGGACAGCGGTCCGGTGGCGAACGTCTGCCGTTCGCCACCGGACCGTGATCCCGAGATCTCTTGAGCTGATTAGCGGGGCAATTCCTGTGCCCCCTTTTATGGTTGGTTAGGCTGTGCGGCGCTTGCGCAGAAGCAGCAGGCCAGCGATGAGGAGGAGCAGAGCGAACGGAACCAGCGAAGCGTCAAGACCCGTTTTGGCCAGGACTCCTGCGCCCTGGGTCTGGGCCTTGCCGGTTGAAGCAGCAGCCACAGCGCTGCCGGACGTCGTGACGCCAGCGGTGCTGATCGAAGCGGAACCGGTGTTCGCCAGGCCCGTGCTGGTGCTGGCGGTGGTGGAGGTGCCATTGCCCGGAATCGTGCCGAGGCCAGTACCCGGGGTTACGGTTCCCGTGCCTCCGCCAGTGCCGGTACCCGGGGTGACCGTCCCCGTGCCGGTGCCCGGGTCTACAGTTCCCGTACCGCCGGTTCCACCACCTGGAACTTCAGTTCCGGGTGTGCCGGTTCCGGGAGTCTCCGTACCGGTTCCCGGGTTTCCGATGCCAACGCCGATGCCCAGATCAACGTCTACTTCCACTCCACCGGTGGTGGGGATGGTGGTGCCGGTGCCGTTGGTGCCGCCCAGGCCCAGGCCCAGGTCTACGTCGGCTACGACGTCGGTGGTGGGGATGGTGGTGCC
>NZ_JBNHFS010000012.1:0-4405 GCF_059090465.1 Arthrobacter sp. MDT2-3
CCCCAAAACCCGCGGTTTTCGGAGTCCCAGCCCCGGTCTCAGCGCCCCCCCAGCCAGCAAAGCACCACTATGGACTGGCTCACACCCCAACACCTCAGCCCCGAACCCTAAACATCAGCACGAAGTCCGCACCCCGGGGCTTAAGCCGGTACTGCTCCAGCACGCCCGGACCACAGGCAGCGGTTCCCACACCCCGAAGCGCATGGTCCAGGTACACGTAACTCCTGCCATCGGCTGATAGGTCCGGGCGGTGAGCCGCTGCGTCCAAAATGTCCTGGCCGTAGGGCCGGACCGTTAGGGCAAAAGGATCCCCGGCAATCTCGAGCGTACTGCTCATGAGCTCCAGGGCGGCCCGCCGCACCCCTGATCTCGCCCCGGACTCCTGGGGCCGCACGTAGTCCACGTCCAAGTCGGTCAACGGCAGCGAGAACCAACCCAGCCTTGTCCCCTGCCCCGTATCGGGGTAGCTCTGGTGAGGGCCCTGCCCGAACCACGTAACCGATGTGGTCTCTTCACTCAGGACGATTTCCAGTCCAATGCGGGCCCACTCCACCGGAAAGCCGCGGTTGACCCATTCGCCATCCGGCCTGACCTGAGTCCGGAGTGCAACGCTTGTACCGTCGCTGCTCCAGGTGTAGTCCACCCACACGCCATATTGCTTGTCGGCGGCGCTCACGCGGGTGCGAACCGTCAGGGCTTGTCCATCCCCAGAGCAGGCCTCCGAACTGATGCCGAGCAACCGTGTTTCGAGGCGGTTCAGCCCGGCGTCCGTCCATTGTGTGGCGAGAGGCCGCTCGTCGGCACCACTCCACTCCCGGCCCAGGTCGTTGTCCGTAGCGGGCCACCACAATGCCAGGCTCATCTTCTCGACGGGGACCCCGCCAATGGAGGTGGGCATACCCGTGACGCGGCTGAAAACCACCGGTCCCAGGCTGAGCTCGGTTTCCTGGACGAGCACGGGTTTATCCGGTACTGGCTGAATCGCGGCGCCAAGCCCCCGGGCCGCCTGCCCCCACGCAACTTCGTGCCCTGCCGGTGCCCACGCTGAATCAGCGGCAAGGACCGCGCTGACGGTAAGTACCGTTGGCTCGTCGTCGGGCAGTGACTCAGCGAGGGCAGCAAGACTGGCGGGCAGCTTCACGGCTGCCTCGGTGTGAGGCGCCACGGGGGCAACGTCCACAGTGCCGGCGTCGATCAGCTCGCCGTCGGACTCGACCACATACCGGAAGCTGTAGGCGCCGGTGCCAGCGAAATCCTGCCCATTGCGGACCGTGAAGCCCGACCAGTCAGCGGCCACGCTGATACGCAGCGGTTCGATGACTTTCTTGAAGTCCAGCAGTCCCGGCCTGGGGTTGCGGTCGGCGTCCACCAGCCCATCGGTGACAAAGTTGCCGTCGTGCACTTGCTCCCCGAAGTCCCCGCCGTACGCGTAGTGCTCGCCGCCGCCGGGAGTGGCAACGGTGATGCCGTGCTCCAGCCATTCCCAGACAAAGCCGCCCATCAGCCGCGGGTACCGTTCGAAAAGCTCCTGGTACTCACTCATGCCGCCGGGGCCGTTGCCCATCGCGTGTACGTATTCGCACAGCACAAAAGGCATGGCCCGGCGTCGGGCATCCAGTGCGGAGTTTTCCAGGGCCGGCTCTATGCCCTGTCCGATCAGTGCCGTTTCCGCCTGGCTGGCGTACATCCTTGAGTAGACATCCACGTGCGCGGAGGACCAGTCTCCCTCGTAATGGATGGGGCGGGACGGATCCCGGTCCTTCGTCCAGCGCGACATGGCGGCGAGGTTCCTGCCGGTGCCCGCCTCATTGCCGAGCGACCACATGATCACCGCCGGGTGGTTCTTGTCCCGCTCGACCGTGCGGCGCATACGGTCCACCAGCGCGGCTTCCCACTGCGGGTCATCGCTGGGGTTTTGAGCCCAGCCGGCGCTTTCAAAGCCGTGGGTTTCCAGGTCGCACTCAAGCACAACGTAGAAGCCAAGCTGGTCCGCAAGCGCCAGGAACTCCGGATGGGGCGGGTAATGGGACGTCCGGATGGCGTTGATGTTGTGCTGCTTCATGAGCCGCAACTCAGCCTCCATCACATCCCTGGGAACTACCCGGCCAAGGCGCGGATGGTGCTCGTGGCGGTTGACGCCGCGCAGCAGGATCCGCCGCCCGTTGACCTTGAATTGGGCGTCTTCAATGGCGATGCTGCGGAAGCCAACCTGGAGTGCCACGGCCTCCCCGGGAGCGCTGACGGTTGCCTCGTAGAGCTTGGGCACCTCAGCGGACCAAGGCTCGACGGCGGGGAGCCGCACCTGGGTGCCTGCGGGCAGTTCCAGGTTCAGTTCCGGAACGCGGACGACGGCGTCAATCGCCTGTCCGCCCCGGCTTGCCTCCACCCTGAGGACGCCTTCGCCGGTGCGGTGGTCGTAGTCCGCGTGCACGAAGGCATCATCGATGCCGCCGGCCGGCCGCGCCTGCAGGGTAACGTCACGGAAGATGCCGGGGAGCCACCACATGTCCTGGTCCTCCACGTAACTGGACGCCGAGAACTGGGCGACGCGCACGGCCAGGGTGTTCGTTCCCTGCTCCAGGATTCCGGAAACGTCGAATTCGTGGGCAAGCCTGCTGCCGCGCGTCGTTCCGAGTTCCACTCCGTTCAGCCACACTGTTCCGGCGGATTCGATGCCGTCGAACCGCAACAGGGCATGCGGAAAAAACTCGGGCCTGGCCTCAAAGAGCACCACGTGGTCCCCGATGGGATTTGCTTCGGGAACGTGCGGCGGCTCCACGGCAAACGGGAACTGGACGTTGGTGTAGGCAGGGGCGCCGTGTCCGTGCATTGGCCAGCTGGACGGAACGGGCAGGCTCTCGAAGCCGATCAGGTCCTTCCCCAACTGCCAGCCGTCCTCCGGTGCCAGCCGGATTCCGGCGCTGAGCCTGAACTGCCATTCCCCGTTGAGCGACAGCTTTGGTGCATCACTGGTCAGGAAGGCCCGCGCCGGCAGGCTGCCGGCGCCGGGCTCCAGGGAGGACAGTTGCCGGACGCCCTCCGCACCAATTTCGAGGCTGGCGGCGGGCGAACCTGCCGCCACATCGGGGCTGCCGGCGGGGGCGGAGGGCGATTGAACTGACATAAGCTTCCTTGCTGGTCTGTCGGAAGGGTTGCAGGCGGACAGCATTCCCTTGGGGACGATGCTACGTGAACGTTCACGGGCCGCACACCGAGCTTAGTCGACTTTCTCCGGTTTGAGTAGGGTCAGGCGGACTGGCGAAGAACCAGCTCGTGCTTTAGGACCAGCATGGCGTCTTCGCTTCCGGCCTCCACCGCACCGGTCAGCAGGTGATCTACGAGGTCGACGGCGGCGCGTCCGACCGCCCGCAGGTCAAGGGCGAGAGTGGTCAGCTCGGGCGTCAAGAGCTCCCCCAAAGGGATCCCGTCCATCCCGATCACGGCACAGTCCCCCGGCACCGTTTTTCCGGCGTCCTGCAGTGCCTTTAGCGCACCTGCCGCCATGAGGTCGTTGAATACCAGAAGCCCGTCAATTCCGCCTCGATGCTCGATCATGGAGTGGACGGCTTGCCGGGCAGCGGGGGCGGAATCAGCGGCCTGCTGTACCGTGAGCTCAATGCCCGCTTCCTTTGCTGCAGCGGCGACGGCTAGCCCGCGCGTGGTGGCGGGACCCTCCTGGTCCGAATCAAGGTACGCAATCTCCCGGCAGTGCGCCGCCTGGAGGCGCTTCAAGGCGGTCCGCGCCGCGTAGGAGTAGTCAAAGGCGATGCTGCCGGCCGCGTGGCCCGACGGGTCGTCGAGCACCACGACCGGGCGCCGGCCCATCATCGCCTGGGCATCACTCGAGCAGGCGCCAAGATAGCCGACGAGCGCGTCGACCTGGGGTGCGAGGCGGGTGACGGCATCCAGGCCGCTCCCGCTGCCGTGGCCAAAGTCATCAACAACCACGTTCCAGCCCCGCTGTGTGGCCACTTCCACCACACTGGACGCAAAAGCCGGAAAGTAGGGGTTGGTAAGGTCCGGGATGGCAAGCCCCAGAGAGACCCGTGCGCCCTGCACCAGGCCCTTCGCAAACCGGCTCGGGGTGTAGCCCAACTCTGCCGCGAGCTGTTGAACCCGTTTCCGGGTTGCAGGACTGATTCCAGGCATGTCGTTCATGGCCCGCGTCACCGTCTGACGCGAGACGCCCGCGGCGGCCGCCACATCCAGAATCGTTGCTCTGCGGATGTGAGGTTCACGGGAGCTAGGGGCCATGACGGTAAGTCTAGGCGGGCCAGGGCTTCCGGCTGGCCGGACTGCAGTGGTGGTTGTTTTGTTTGTTAAATGCGGCAGGGCCCTGACGTCGTTTGTCAGGGCCCTGCTCGTAATGGTTGTCCGGCGGTGACCTACTCTCCCACACCCTCCC
>NZ_JBNHFS010000013.1:0-3669 GCF_059090465.1 Arthrobacter sp. MDT2-3
CTTGGCACACTATTGAGTTCTCAAACAACAGACACACCCGGCACCACCCAACCAAACGGTTCAGGATCGCTCCGGAGCAACTTTTCAAACTTACCCGGTCTCAAGCAGCAATACAAATCAGCGTTTCCGCGACCCGCGCTACCCTCAACCAGCCCCACCCAAGACCGGCACACCAAAAGGCGAACCATTTTCAGGCCGTTCACAAAGGGGGGATAAGCCGCCATCTTTCCGCTTCAGCGGCGGCGACTCAGAAAACAATACACCCCCCAAGCCCACCCCGCAAATCCACCCCACAACACACCCCAAACCCCCAAAACCCCCAAAACCCGCGGTTTTCGGAGTCCCAGCCCCGGTCTCAGCGCCCCCCCAGCCAGCAAAGCACCACTATGGACTGGCTCACACCCCAACACCTCAACCCCGAACCCCAAACATCAACACGAAGTCCGCACCCCGGGGCTCGAGAGCTTGAAACGCGCCCGGCCGATCGTGACAGGAGGAGCTCACACACTTCGGCATAAGTCCAAGCGACGAACCGTGGCTGCGTAGGTTGTGGTGTCTACCAGGTGTGCTGGACTCCGGGCAGTACCAGCTGCGGCCGGGCCATTCGTGGAAGGAGTACAGCGACTGGCTCGAGGAACGCGGCGACGACTTAGGAACAGCGTCGAGGTCACCAACCTGGACCCGTTGAACGGCCACCGCGGATGCAAGAACGACCCAATCAATGGCATACGCACGATCCTGCGCTGTGGCCAAGCGCAAGTTCACGGGGCGGCAACGTGCACGGCTCGACGGGGGGGGAACGCCAGGACGAAGTGCTCGTCGCCTGCCCGTGCGCCCAACAACTCCCCTCGGCCTACGAGGGCAAGAACCGGGTCGAGGGACGGCCCGTCGCGGAGACGGTCCTCGCGTCGCTGCCTACCTGCCCGACCCCGGAGATCAAGCGCCTCAACAAGACGCCCAAGCAGTGGGCGAGGCGTCCCTGATCTACCTCGACACTGGACCGCAAACACCGGCGGCCCCGGCGCAACGTCCTCACCGAACTCCACCGCCACGTTGCCCCGGCTTCCGCAACCGGAAGCACTACCAACTACGCATGCTGCTCATCGGCGGCGGACTGTCCCGCCCTCACCTCGGGTAGGAAGACCTCAGACAGGTGGAAACCACGCGGTCAAGCGCTTACTTTCAAAAGGAACACAGCCCTCACCGGAAGGAGCGAGGCTCTTGTGCCACCGTCCGCAGTGGGCTTCGTCGCGGACCCGCTGAAATCGATCAACCGCCCACCCGATAACGCAGGTGAAGTATCCGGTTGCCTTGAATCACCAGGTCGGGATCCTCCAACAAGTGCTGTGCGTGGACCGACCCGAAGTAGCGCTTACCGGCCCCGACCACGACGGGTACGACGTCCATGCGCACCTCGCCAACCAGGCCTGCGGCAAGCATCTGCCCACCGACATCACCAGCGGCGATCTCGACGATGCGGTCACCCGCAAGCTCCTGCGCCTTGGCCATGGCTGCCTCGACGCCGTCGACGAAGTGAAACGGTGCCTCGGGATTCCAGCCCTCTGGCTGCGGCCGGTGTGTCACGACGACCACGTGGTCAATCCCGCTCGGAGGTTTCCCGTCCCAGCCGTCCGTCAGGTCGAAGACATGGCGGCCGCAGAGTGTCACCGCGATCTGGTCCCAGTACGGACAGCCGGGTGTAGTCGTAGGAAGGCAGCGATACCTTCACCTCGCCGCTCTCGTCCAACGGGACGTCACCGTTGGTAAACCAGTCGAACAGCAATCCGGGCTGGTCATTCTCGTCCGCGACGAAGCCGTCCACTGACACCGAGCTGTACATGACCACCTTGCCCACGGGGCTCTCCTCTTCTTTGGGTGCCCCCACATTAGCGTCTCGTGAGCGGTCGCTCTGGTGAAAAATCCATCAGCCGGCAGCGGCCAGCCGTCCAACAGGGACTGTCCGATAAACGGTGTGTGGAGGCCGGCCGGTTTTCATTATTGAGTGGTTCTTTCGAACCGGCCAGCGAAGGTAATAGCGAACGCGTTTAGCGCAGGCTTCCACCTCATCACCCAGCGTGCCCGGCCACCGCCGGTGGGATCAAGAGATCTGGTAACCAGGTACAGGCATTTCAGGGCAGCGGTTTCATTCGGAAAGTGCCCGCGGGCCCTGACCGCCCTTCGGTAGCGGGCGTTGATCGACTCGATTGCGTTCGTCGTGCAGATCACCCTGCGTATCTCCACGTCGTACTCCAGGAAGGGCACGAACTCAGGCCACGAGGCTTCCCAGAGCCGCACGATGGCCGGATATCGCTGGCCCCATTCGGCGGTGAACTCCTCGAACCGGTCCTTCGCCGCTTGCTCGGACGGGGCCGTATAGACGGGCTTGAGCGCCTTGATGATGCCGTCGCGGTGCTGGCGTCCGGCATAGCGGAAGCTGTTGCGGATCAAGTGCACGATGCACTGCTGCACGACCGCACGCTCCCAGGTGGTCGTGATCGCCTCCGGCAGGCCCTTGAGCCCATCGCAGACGGCGATCAACACATCTTGCACGCCGCGGTTCTTCAGCTCGGAGAGTACCTGTAGCCAGAACCGGGCACCCTCGCCACCGTCGCCGGCCCAGATGCCCAGGATCTCCCGCTCCCCGTTGGTGGTGACGCCCATGACGACGTAGAACGGGGTGTTGCGCACCTGCCCGTCACGGACCTTGACCACGACCGCGTCAACGAAAAGCACCGGATAGATCGGATCCAAAGGCCGGGCAGACCATTCGGCCAGTTCCCCAGAGACTTTCTCCGTTATGCGGCTGATGGTGTCGTTGGAGACCTTGGCGCCATAGACCTCTTCGAAGTGGGCTGCGATTTCCCCGGTGGTCAGCCCACGGGCGGAGAGCGAGAGCACGATCTGATCGACCCCGTCCAGACGCCGCTTCCGCTTGGGAACGATCACCGGCTCGAACGACCCGTCCCGATCCCGGGGCACCTCAATCTCGACCGGGCCGATCTCGGTCAGCACGGTCTTTGACCTGGTGCCGTTGCGCATGTTCGCTGCGACCGGTGTCTGGCCATGCTCGTGCCCGAGGTGCTCGGTCAGCTCGGCTTCCAGTGCCGTCTCGAGCACGTTCCTGGTGAGCTGATTCAGCAGCCCGCCCGGGCCGACCAGGCTCACGCCCTGTTCCTTGGCCTGCGCGAGCAAACGCTCCCCCAGTGCCTTCTGATCGATGATCCCTCCCGTCACAGGATCGATCATCACCCCTGTCATCTCGGTCGTGGACCGACACGGCCGTCTCCTTTCGGATCAGGCCGGACCCCACACACCGTTATTCAGACAGTCCCGTCCAACACGTCGCCGGGATGTTTGCGTAGGAACCGCCGCTGGACTTCGACGTACCGGGTCGGGGTGAGCCCGGTGAACGCCCGACTCAGCTAGGAAGAGCTTTCGTCGTGGTGCGCCGGCAGTTGGTGGGTTGCAGCGTTTGGTGCGGGAGGTGATGGCGGGTTGCAGCGTTTGGTGCGGGAGGTGATGGCGGGTTGCAGCGTTTGGTGCGGGAGGTGATGGCGGGTCGCACCAGGGGTGGGATCTGGTGGGCCGGCTGCCGTGGCGCCTTGGTGTTTTGTTTGTTAAATGCGGCAGGGCCCTGACGTCGTTTGTCAGGGCCCTGCTCGTAATGGT
>NZ_JBNHFS010000014.1:0-2949 GCF_059090465.1 Arthrobacter sp. MDT2-3
ATAGCCGGCGGGCGTTGCATGGTCGGGGTTGTGGGACTTTCCGTACCAACTCTGCCGGGTTGGTGGGGTGTGATGTGCAGGCATAGGTGAACGGTCTTGAAAGGCCGGCCAGAGAGGGTGTGAGCCCCGTAACCGAAATGTTGTGTACCGCCCGGATGAGTATCCCAAGTAGCACGGGGCCCGAGAAATCCCGTGTGAATCTGTCAGGACCACCTGATAAGCCTAAATACTCCCTAATGACCGATAGCGGACCAGTACCGTGAGGGAAAGGTGAAAAGTACCCCGGGAGGGGAGTGAAACAGTACCTGAAACCGTGTGCTTACAATCCGTCGGAGCAGTCGCGAGTAATCGCATAGTTACTGTGACGGCGTGCCTTTTGAAGAATGAGCCTGCGAGTTAGTGTTACGTCGCGAGGTTAACCCGTGTGGGGAAGCCGTAGCGAAAGCGAGTCTGAATAGGGCGTTGCAGTGGCGTGATCTAGACCCGAAGCGAAGTGATCTACCCATGGCCAGGTTGAAGCGACGGTAAGACGTCGTGGAGGACCGAACCCACTTCAGTTGAAAATGGAGGGGATGAGCTGTGGGTAGGGGTGAAAGGCCAATCAAACTTCGTGATAGCTGGTTCTCCCCGAAATGCATTTAGGTGCAGCGTTGCGTGTTTCTTACCGGAGGTAGAGCTACTGGATGGCTAATGGGCCCTACAAGGTTACTGACGTCAGCCAAACTCCGAATGCCGGTAAGTGAGAGCGCAGCAGTGAGACTGTGGGGGATAAGCTTCATAGTCGAGAGGGAAACAGCCCAGACCACCAACTAAGGCCCCTAAGCGTGTGCTAAGTGGGAAAGGATGTGGAGTTGCGAAGACAACCAGGAGGTTGGCTTAGAAGCAGCCATCCTTAAAAGAGTGCGTAATAGCTCACTGGTCAAGTGATTCCGCGCCGACAATGTAGCGGGGCTCAAGTACACCGCCGAAGTTGTGGCATTCAGATATTAGCTAAGCCCTTGTGGTTCAGGCGTCTGGATGGGTAGGGGAGCGTCGTGTGGGCAGTGAAGTCGCGGTGTAAACCAGCGGTGGAGCCTACACGAGTGAGAATGCAGGCATGAGTAGCGAAAGACGGGTGAGAAACCCGTCCGCCGAATGATCAAGGGTTCCAGGGTCAAGCTAATCTGCCCTGGGTAAGTCGGGACCTAAGGCGAGGCCGACAGGCGTAGTCGATGGACAACGGGTTGATATTCCCGTACCGGCGAAAAACCGCCCATGCTGAACAGGGGATACTAACTGCCCGAGACCTGCCTGACACCCCTTGTGGGTGAAGGGTTTTGGTGGAGCGCAGGACCTGATCCTGGGAGGCAAGCGTATTAACAGGTGTGACGCAGGAAGGTAGCCAAGCCGGGCGATGGTTGTCCCGGTCTAAGGATGTAGGGCGAACGGTAGGCAAATCCGCTGTTCATGATGCCTGAGATCTGATGGGACCCCCGTTTGGGGGGATTTGGTGATCCTATGCTGCCGAGAAAAGCATCGACGCGAGGTTTTAGCCGCCCGTACCCCAAACCGACACAGGTGATCAGGTAGAGAATACTAAGGCGATCGAGAGAATTATGGTTAAGGAACTCGGCAAAATGCCCCCGTAACTTCGGGAGAAGGGGGGCCCCAACCTTGAACACCACTTGCTGGTGGGAGGGGATCGGGGCCGCAGAGACCAGGGGGAAGCGACTGTTTACTAAAAACACAGGTCCGTGCGAAGTCGCAAGACGATGTATACGGACTGACTCCTGCCCGGTGCTGGAAGGTTAAGAGGACCGGTTAGCCGCAAGGCGAAGCTGAGAATTTAAGCCCCAGTAAACGGCGGTGGTAACTATAACCATCCTAAGGTAGCGAAATTCCTTGTCGGGTAAGTTCCGACCTGCACGAATGGAGTAACGACTTCCCCGCTGTCTCAACCATAAACTCGGCGAAATTGCAGTACGAGTAAAGATGCTCGTTACGCGCAGCAGGACGGAAAGACCCCGAGACCTTTACTATAGTTTGGTATTGGTGTTCGGAGTGGCTTGTGTAGGATAGGTGGGAGACGTTGAAGCCCGGACGCCAGTTCGGGTGGAGTCATCGTTGAAATACCACTCTGGTCACTTTGGACATCTAACTTCGGCCCGTAATCCGGGTCAGGGACAGTGCCTGATGGGTAGTTTAACTGGGGCGGTTGCCTCCTAAAAAGTAACGGAGGCGCCCAAAGGTTCCCTCAGCCTGGTTGGCAATCAGGTGTCGAGTGTAAGTGCACAAGGGAGCTTGACTGTGAGAGAGACATCTCGAGCAGGGACGAAAGTCGGGACTAGTGATCCGGCGGTACATTGTGGAATGGCCGTCGCTCAACGGATAAAAGGTACCTCGGGGATAACAGGCTGATCTTGCCCAAGAGTCCATATCGACGGCATGGTTTGGCACCTCGATGTCGGCTCGTCGCATCCTGGGGCTGGAGTAGGTCCCAAGGGTTGGGCTGTTCGCCCATTAAAGCGGTACGCGAGCTGGGTTTAGAACGTCGTGAGACAGTTCGGTCCCTATCCGCTGCGCGCGCAGGAAATTTGAGAAGGGCTGTCCTTAGTACGAGAGGACCGGGACGGACGAACCTCTGGTGTGTCAGTTGTACTGCCAAGTGCACCGCTGATTAGCTACGTTCGGATGGGATAACCGCTGAAAGCATCTAAGCGGGAAGCTCGCTTCAAGATGAGATTTCCATACACCTAGCGTGTGAGAGGCCCCCAGCCAGACCACTGGGTTGATAGGCCGGATGTGGAAGCGAGGACTAACGACTCGTGAAGCTGACCGGTACTAATAGGCCGATAACTTACACCACACACCACCCCCGCAAACGAACTTCAAAAGCGTTTGCACCCCGGGGGCGGTAAAAAGATAACAAGACTGCTTGCGTCCACTATGTGGTTCCCAAACAACAAACCA
>NZ_JBNHFS010000015.1:0-2375 GCF_059090465.1 Arthrobacter sp. MDT2-3
TGCATGTTGTGTTCGTTTTGTTTTACTTCAACGGAGAGTTTGATCCTGGCTCAGGATGAACGCTGGCGGCGTGCTTAACACATGCAAGTCGAACGATGATCCCCAGCTTGCTGGGGGGATTAGTGGCGAACGGGTGAGTAACACGTGAGTAACCTGCCCTTAACTCTGGGATAAGCCTGGGAAACTGGGTCTAATACCGGATATGACTCCTCATCGCATGGTGGGGGGTGGAAAGCTTTATTGTGGTTTTGGATGGACTCGCGGCCTATCAGCTTGTTGGTGAGGTAATGGCTTACCAAGGCGACGACGGGTAGCCGGCCTGAGAGGGTGACCGGCCACACTGGGACTGAGACACGGCCCAGACTCCTACGGGAGGCAGCAGTGGGGAATATTGCACAATGGGCGCAAGCCTGATGCAGCGACGCCGCGTGAGGGATGACGGCCTTCGGGTTGTAAACCTCTTTCAGTAGGGAAGAAGCGAAAGTGACGGTACCTGCAGAAGAAGCGCCGGCTAACTACGTGCCAGCAGCCGCGGTAATACGTAGGGCGCAAGCGTTATCCGGAATTATTGGGCGTAAAGAGCTCGTAGGCGGTTTGTCGCGTCTGCCGTGAAAGTCCGGGGCTCAACTCCGGATCTGCGGTGGGTACGGGCAGACTAGAGTGATGTAGGGGAGACTGGAATTCCTGGTGTAGCGGTGAAATGCGCAGATATCAGGAGGAACACCGATGGCGAAGGCAGGTCTCTGGGCATTAACTGACGCTGAGGAGCGAAAGCATGGGGAGCGAACAGGATTAGATACCCTGGTAGTCCATGCCGTAAACGTTGGGCACTAGGTGTGGGGGACATTCCACGTTTTCCGCGCCGTAGCTAACGCATTAAGTGCCCCGCCTGGGGAGTACGGCCGCAAGGCTAAAACTCAAAGGAATTGACGGGGGCCCGCACAAGCGGCGGAGCATGCGGATTAATTCGATGCAACGCGAAGAACCTTACCAAGGCTTGACATGAACCGGTAAGACCTGGAAACAGGTCCCCCGCTTGCGGTCGGTTTACAGGTGGTGCATGGTTGTCGTCAGCTCGTGTCGTGAGATGTTGGGTTAAGTCCCGCAACGAGCGCAACCCTCGTTCTATGTTGCCAGCACGTGATGGTGGGGACTCATAGGAGACTGCCGGGGTCAACTCGGAGGAAGGTGGGGACGACGTCAAATCATCATGCCCCTTATGTCTTGGGCTTCACGCATGCTACAATGGCCGGTACAAAGGGTTGCGATACTGTGAGGTGGAGCTAATCCCAAAAAGCCGGTCTCAGTTCGGATTGGGGTCTGCAACTCGACCCCATGAAGTCGGAGTCGCTAGTAATCGCAGATCAGCAACGCTGCGGTGAATACGTTCCCGGGCCTTGTACACACCGCCCGTCAAGTCACGAAAGTTGGTAACACCCGAAGCCGGTGGCCTAACCCCTTGTGGGAGGGAGCTGTCGAAGGTGGGACTGGCGATTGGGACTAAGTCGTAACAAGGTAGCCGTACCGGAAGGTGCGGCTGGATCACCTCCTTTCTAAGGAGCACCTACAGACATCCGCCCGTTGAATGACGGGGGGGAATGTTTGTCAGGAGTATATGCCCGTTGCGCAGACGTTTGTTCTGCGGCGGGTGCTCAAGGGTGGAATATCAACGAATAGCGGTCGCCTGGTTTCTTCTCTGCCCAGTACGGATGCTTTATGTGTCCTGGAACGGTGGGGTGGGGGTTTGGGTGGTTTAGTGTTTGGCACACTGTTGGGTCCTGAGGCAACAGGGCCGGGTTTGTCGTGGTTTTTGGCTGCGGCGGGTCTGGTGCGTGTTTGTTTCTGGTTTCCTGGCTGCACCGATCGCATGGTTGCCTCTCTTTTGGGGTGTGTGTGGGGTGTGTGGTTTGGGGTTGTTGTTTGAGAACTACATAGTGGACGCGAGCATCTTTTATAAGAAGCAATTTCCAAGAATATGAACCTGGATCTGGCTGCGCGTGATGATGGCTTCCTTTGGGGAGTGGTTGTTGGGTGTGGTTGGTTTTCGTGGTTCTCTCGTGAAGTAGTTTTTTGATCTTTTGTGGTCAAGTTTTTAAGAGCACACGGTGGATGCCTTGGCATTAGGAGCCGAAGAAGGACGTAGGAATCTGCGATAAGCCTGGGGGAGTCGATAACCGGACTGTGATCCCAGGGTGTCCGAATGGGGAAACCCCGCCAGACGCGCGAGTGATCTGGTGACCCGCATCTGAACACATAGGGTGCGTGGAGGGAACGCGGGGAAGTGAAACATCTCAGTACCCGCAGGAAGAGAAAACAATAGTGATTCCGTTAGTAGTGGCGAGCGAACGCGGATCAGGCTAAACCGTTCCATGTGT
>NZ_JBNHFS010000016.1:0-873 GCF_059090465.1 Arthrobacter sp. MDT2-3
TCCGTCCTCCTCAGTGTGGGCGAACGCGGCGACAGCGGCGCCCTCGGTGCGGGCTCTCTCAGAGTCGGGCATGACAGTGAGGACCGTGCTCCACTGCCCGTGCGGTGGAACGGAAACCTGGTACGTCAGGGCTTCGGGCGAGACGACGGCTCCGGGGGCCTGAACCAGGACGCCCTTCCGAACCTGTTGCCAGGTTGCGCGGATGGTCAGCGTGTCACCGGATGTCTGGCGTGCTTGCTCCCAGCGCCGCTGGATGCGTGCTTCTTTCACCTCGAAGAGGTCCGCGAAATCCGTCTGAACGCTCATTGCGATTACGCAGTGGGCGGGCTTCATGGAGTGGTTGCGGACGGTAATCTGCTCCTGAATTCCGTCGCCCACTTCGCGCAGCCGGTGCACGATGAGGGGGGTGTCCGCATACCCGTCCGATCGGGGAATGCGTCCGACAAACAGTGCCCGGTAAGGCTCCCTCGTCTCAGCAGCTAGTGACTCCAGCGGCTGGCCATTAATGGTTAGACTCCAGCCGGAAAGGATGCGGGTGTCCTGAACGAAGACACCATGTGGAAGTTCGGCGTGCATGTCTCCATTGGGCGCTGAGATACAGAATGACGATCCCTCTACGAGTGTGATCGTCCCGGCACCCAGTGGGCCGGCAGCAGTGTCAACATTCCACCCAGCCATGCCGGCCTCCTTTGGGAACCAACGTCGGCGTGGCTTAGCCCTAACGGGCGCGCTGTGGCCGGCCACTGCCGATTAAACAGACGGTACTCCTGGATGTTCTACGAGGCCAGATCTCTAGATGACTCATAAGACCTCCGCAGGGCAGGTCACGTACCTAGTCAACGTCGCGCCTGTTCGGGGTTGTCGGATGTCCGT
>NZ_JBNHFS010000017.1:0-522 GCF_059090465.1 Arthrobacter sp. MDT2-3
CGGTGAACGCTGCCACGGCGCCGGCTTCGTTGATCCCGGGGTGGATCAGCTGGCCCTGCGCGGACTCCTTGTAGGCCAGGACCAGGTCCCGGTCCACAGAGAGATAGTTCTGTCCGCCGGGGTTGTAGATCTTGGCGGTGGGGAAGAAAGCGTCCATACCGAACGTCCGTGATTCGTCCGGCACGATGGGCACAATCCGGTGGCCGAACTTCTTGTCGCGGAGCAGGTCCTTGAGGAGCCGGACAAAAGCCATGGTGGTGGCCGCCTGCTGCTTGCCCGTGCCCCGCTTGGCGACGTCAAACGTCTTGGCCTCGGGCAGCTCAACGGCCTGGTGGTCCGGCCGGCGTTCGGGGACGGCGCCACCAAGTGCCCTGCGCCGCTCGTGAAGATAAACAATTTCCGGGGCATCATGGCCGGGGTGGAAATACGGCGGCTGGTACGGGTCTTTTTCGAGCTGTTCGTCCGTGATGGGGATCCGCAGGTGGTCGCGGAACTTCTTCAGGTCGTCCAGGGTGAGTTTCT
>NZ_JBNHFS010000018.1:0-497 GCF_059090465.1 Arthrobacter sp. MDT2-3
GGTCGCGCACCCGTCATCAGCCGGGGAGGTGATTACCCGGGCGGGGCTGTCCGTCTCGATCTGCGTCCGCGCGCCTCTTGCCGCTGATCCGCTGGCCAGTGAACCGTTGGCCGCTGATCCGCTGGCCGGTGAATTGTTGAGTGCAGAGTCTCCGGGCCAGGCGGTGTGGGTTTCGTGCAGGGTTTCCACGCCGTTGTCCCAGCCGGTGACCCAGCCCTTGCCCGTGCGGGAGCGGCTGGCCCTGGCGGCGTCCGCTGCGGCAATGGCCTGCGTGCGGGTGTGGTCCACCGTCCCGGCGGCCAGGATCTGCAGGTACTCCACGGACCGGGAGAGGTCCTCGACCTGCCCGGCAAAATCAGCGGCCTCGACGTAGTCAGCGGCGGCGAGAATCCTGGGGGCAGCAGCCGCGGCAGCGGCCAGGAGTCCGCTGATCTCGCTCAGGCCAAGCGGCTGATCTGGACTGAACGGGTCGCCACGCTGGGGTGACTTCGCAACAA
>NZ_JBNHFS010000019.1:0-483 GCF_059090465.1 Arthrobacter sp. MDT2-3
CGTGGCTGCAGGAGAAGATACCTCCCATATCCTCAGCGGGTTGACTAACCAGCTGCCTGATCGTGATCCGGAAGAGACCGCCGAGTGGGTTGAGTCCCTGGATTCGTTGATCAGGGAACAGGGTACCGAGCGTGCCCAATACATCATGCGGAGCCTGCTGCAGCGTGCCGGTGCGCAGAGCGTCGGGGTGCCGATGGTGACCACCACCGATTACGTGAACACCATCCCGGTGGACCAGGAAGCAGAATTCCCCGGCAACGAGGAGTTCGAGCGCCGGTACCGGGCGTACATGCGGTGGAACGCCGCGGTGATGGTGCACCGGTCCCAGCGGCCGAACATCGGCGTGGGCGGGCACATCTCCACCTACGCCGGGGCCGCGACCCTGTACGAGGTGGGCTTCAACCACTTCTTCCGCGGCAAGGACCACCCCGGCGGCGGGGACCAGGTCTTCTTCCAGGGCCACGCCTCCCCCGGCATGTACGC
>NZ_JBNHFS010000020.1:0-475 GCF_059090465.1 Arthrobacter sp. MDT2-3
GGGGACCGGGCCATCACCGGCGCCGTCCGTGCCGCAGCGTACCGGCGGGACCGCCAGTCTGTCGCGAAGCGGGCTTCCCATGCCGTCTCAGAGCGAACGGTCAGCCTCCGCCCTGCGCCCGACACCATGGCTTACCTCACGGCACTGGTTCCGGCCGCGCAGGGCGTCGCCGCCTACGCAGCCCTCACCCGCCACGCCGAGGCACTTAAGTCTTCTGGCGATGAACGTCCAAAGGGCGCGATCATGGCCGACGCCCTCGTCGAACGCGTCACCGGCACCCCGGGCGGGATCAACGGGGTCGAGATCCAGCTTGTGATGACCGACCGCACCCTCTTCCAAGGCGACAGTGAACCAGCCAGACTCACCGGCTACGGCGTCGTCCCCGGCAGCTGGGCCAGAAACGCGGTCATGGGA
The DNA here is from genome assembly GCF_059090465.1 of Arthrobacter sp. MDT2-3. Classification (NCBI taxonomy): domain Bacteria; kingdom Bacillati; phylum Actinomycetota; class Actinomycetes; order Micrococcales; family Micrococcaceae; genus Arthrobacter; species Arthrobacter sp. MDT2-3. The sequence goes on from NZ_JBNHFS010000020.1 coordinate 415, forward strand.
GCGTTTCGCTCAGAGCCTGTCGGCAGGGAAACAGCACCCCTGGAGAGTGCTGGGTTCAAGG
>NZ_JBNHFS010000021.1:0-427 GCF_059090465.1 Arthrobacter sp. MDT2-3
CGGATGAAGGCGCCTTGGGTGTGGCGGAGGGCTTCTTCGCTGGGTTCGGTGCCGTCGGCGTCGATGGTGTCGGCCCAGCGGCGGGCGACGCGGGCGAGGAAGTCCGGGTCCGCGGTGGCGGCGGTGGTGGTGAGGTTTTCCTCGATCAGCGCCAGCCGCTCCGGTGTGAGGAGGTGACGGAGCCGGTTCAGGGTCAGGGCGATGATGGTCCCGGCCCGGGAGGAGACCGCCGGGCTGGCGGCGCTGCAGGCAGTTGGTGTTTCCCCGCTGCCGTCCCTGGCGGCGTCGGTGGTGTCCGTTGTGTCCTGGAGGTCGCCGGCGGGTGCGGGTGCGGGTGCGGGTGTGGGTGTGAGGGCTGCGGCGAGGTGTTCGCGGGTGGCCGGGATGGTGTCGCCGGTGAGGGTAGTTGTTGGCAGGATGTCCGCTG
>NZ_JBNHFS010000022.1:0-331 GCF_059090465.1 Arthrobacter sp. MDT2-3
ATAGCGTCTTTGGCTGGCACTTTTGTCAGTGGTCTTTGGCAGAGTTGTCCTATGGAAGCCAGTGGGGATCAGCTTGCGGAGTACGGCGGTTCTACCGCTGTGCTGACCCGGGCTGGCAGCATCTCCTCCCGGGGCTTAGAGGCGTCCGACGGCGGCCCCGGCCAGGGTTTTGCGGGCCGGCTGCGGGCCGTTTCCGGCCTGCCCACGGCCGACGCGGCTGAACCCCTTCTTGTAGCGGGGCATGCATCGGCGCCCCTCCCGTCGGCGCGCCCTTCCAGTCCTGATCAGCCCCTTGTTGCGAAGTCACCCCAGCGTGGCGACCCGTTCAGTC
>NZ_JBNHFS010000023.1:0-317 GCF_059090465.1 Arthrobacter sp. MDT2-3
CGGGTAAGTTTGAAAAGTTGCTCCGGAGCGATCCTGAACCGTTTGGTTGGGTGGTGCCGGGTGTGTCTGTTGTTTGAGAACTCAATAGTGTGCCAAGTTTGTTGATACCAATTTTTTATTGATTGGTTGAATTGACTGGATTGTGCCACCCCGTGGTGTGGTCTGGTTTTTACAGCTGGTTTCAAATTTTGCAGTGTGTGTTTCCCGTTTTCCCGGGGGATGCATGTTGTGTTCGTTTTGTTTTACTTCAACGGAGAGTTTGATCCTGGCTCAGGATGAACGCTGGCGGCGTGCTTAACACATGCAAGTCGAACGAT
>NZ_JBNHFS010000024.1:0-297 GCF_059090465.1 Arthrobacter sp. MDT2-3
GGTTGTGCAGGTAGCGGTTGGACTGGGCCTGGTAGATCGCGTTCATCGGCCCGATGCCCATCGAGACCGTGGGGAATTCCCAGAACGACGGCATCAGCCGCGGGTGCGGGTACGAGGACAGGGCGTGGCCCTCGCGGGACTTTTCCTGCCGGAACCCGTCCAGGTCCTCCTCGGAGAGCCGGCCTTCCATAAACGCCCTCGCGTACATGCCGGGGGAGGCGTGGCCCTGGAAGAAGACCTGGTCCCCGCCGCCGGGGTGGTCCTTGCCGCGGAAGAAGTGGTTGAAGCCCACCTCGT
>NZ_JBNHFS010000025.1:0-286 GCF_059090465.1 Arthrobacter sp. MDT2-3
TTTTGGTGGGGGTCGAGGTGTTTTGGGGGTGTGTACCAGGGGGTGTTGTTGATGGTGGTGATGGTCCATTGTTCTTTGTGGATCAGGTGGTGGTGGCCTGAGCAGAGGAGGGCGCCGTTGTCGGTGTTGGTGGGGCCGCCGTGGGACCAGTAGGTGATGTGGTGGGCTTCGCACCAGGGGGCGGGGACGGTGCAGTTGGGGAAGGTGCAGCCTTGGTCTCGGGCGGTGAGGGCTTGGCGTTGGGCGGGGGTGAAGAGCCGGGTTTTGCGGCCGAGGTCAAGGAGTT
>NZ_JBNHFS010000026.1:0-263 GCF_059090465.1 Arthrobacter sp. MDT2-3
CACCACCGACCAGTACGAACACATCCTCACCGTCATGAACACCGCCACCAACCCCCGCACCACCCCACCCACCACCACCGGTGCAGGCACTGGCGCTCCTGCTGGTACTGGTACGGGTACTGGTGCTGGTGCTGGCACTGATTCCTGGCGGGACGGCGATGTGGAGCTGGACCGGCGCACCCGGCCACAGAAACAGCTCGAGGGAATCGTCAGCGCCGTCAAAACCGCCCTGGCCACCAACACCCTGCCCGCCACCGGCGGCA
>NZ_JBNHFS010000027.1:0-254 GCF_059090465.1 Arthrobacter sp. MDT2-3
GGAATGGGACCGGGCGTTTCCCCCACGCTATGACCGCCGTAACCCTTGCTCCGCACCCCTGTGATGCTGGGGGTGGGAAATCTTGTGGTTACAACAATTTTTGCTCCCTTGCGGGTGCTGTGGTGTTGTTATTCAGTTGTTTGGTTCCTGCAACAAATGGTTTGTTGTTTGGGAACCACATAGTGGACGCAAGCAGTCTTGTTATCTTTTTACCGCCCCCTGGGTGCAAACGCTTTTGAAGTTCGTTTGCGGGG
>NZ_JBNHFS010000028.1:0-253 GCF_059090465.1 Arthrobacter sp. MDT2-3
CTTCAAAAGCGTTTGCACCCCGGGGGCGGTAAAAAGATAACAAGACTGCTTGCGTCCACTATGTGGTTCCCAAACAACAAACCAAACCGGTTCGTTGTCCAGGGAACACCACACAACTACATAACAACACCACAGCACCCGCAAGGGGAGCCCAACTTGTTGTAACCACAAGATTTCCCACCCCCAGCATCACAGGGGTGCGGAGCAAGGGTTACGGCGGTCATAGCGTGGGGGAAACGCCCGGTCCCATTCC
>NZ_JBNHFS010000029.1:0-242 GCF_059090465.1 Arthrobacter sp. MDT2-3
GCGTTGGGCGGGGGTGAAGAGCCGGGTTTTGCGGCCGAGGTCAAGGAGTTCGCCGTGGGTGCCGAGGAGGGCGGGGATGATGTCGGCGTCGCAGGCGATTTTGCGGATTGTGGTGGCGGCGACGGGTCCGGTGAAGGCGAAGTTCCCGGTGCCGTTGCCGGTGCCGGTGGTTTTGGGATGTTCGGGGTGGGGGAGGAGGTCCTGGTAGTTGATGGTGGCGATGATCTGGGGGCGGTTGCCGC
>NZ_JBNHFS010000030.1:0-207 GCF_059090465.1 Arthrobacter sp. MDT2-3
TGGTGGCCGGGTCCTTGCCGAAGAAGTGTTCGCGGACGAACCCGCCGGATTCGGCCTTGTAGGTCTGGTAGTCCCCGTCGGGGGTTTCGTTCATGATCTTCACCAGCGACCCGTCGGTGTCGCGGGTGAGCAGGTCATCCCATTCCCGGCCCCAGACGACCTTGATCACGTTCCAGCCCGCGCCGCGGAAGAACGCTTCGAGTTCCT